>NC_015291.1:405000-1605000 GCF_000253155.1 Streptococcus oralis Uo5 | reverse complement strand
AGACAGAGGGAAGTATCACTCATGTTCAAGCCTTGGATAAGTTACCAGATGATTTAGCCGCTGCGCTTGAAAAGGCGGATGCAGAAGCTGCAACAGAAGCAAGTCATGAAGAAACTCCAGCGACAGATGAGGGAACCAATCCTGCAGCAAGTGAAGAGGCAAAACCAGAGACAAGTCCTACAAGTCCCAAGCCAGCAGAAACGCCGAAACCGGTTGAAACACCAAAGGCAGACAAACAACCTGCGGAAACCACTACACCAGCAGTAAAACCAGCTGAAAAGACAATCGAAGATAGAGAAGATGTCAACCATCTCGAAGGTGCTACTGCTCAGGCGAGCAACCATGAGACTGGTACCAACTTTACTGCGGATAAGGCAGTGGACGGTAATCCGGATACTCGTTGGGCTACGGATAAAGATGTACCAAAACCAACCTTCGAATTAACTCTTCCAAAAACTACCCTTATCAAGCATGTAGAAATAGACTGGGATCGTCGTCTTCGTAATGGGCAAAATGATCCAAATATCAAATCTTGGAGTCTCTACTACGCAGGTCAAGAAGACGTGGGCGCTAACGGAGAAAAACAATGGAAACTCGCTCATACCAAGACTGGAGATCCTGTTTTAGATGAGAAAGTAGATCTAGCTGAAAGTATCAAAGCTAAGTATCTCAAATTGGAGGTCAATGATTACCAAGCGGGAACAATGAACTGGAGAAACGTTGGAATCCAAGAAATTCGAGCTTATTCTAACGTTCCGGACCATAGTAAGGTAACGGATATCCGCCAAGTAACAGAACTCACAGTAGCAGAAGACGGACAGTCTCTTGTTCTACCAACTTTACCAGGAAAAGTCAGTCTCATCGGAAGCAACAAACAAGGTGTAATTGACCTTCAAAATCACATCCATAAACCTCTGACAGATCAACGCGTCAAGGTCATGGTGCAGCAAATCAAAGACAGCCATACTTTCACTAAGGAATTTGAAGTAGTCATCAAGGGGCTACATCAGGACGAGGGTGTGGGTGTAAAACCAAAAGTAGCACCAGCTGTTCAACAATGGTATGGGAAAGAAGGCCAATCTTCTATCACTTCAGATACAGTTCTTGCGACTGGAGATTCAGGATTTGATCAGGCAGCAACCTTCTACCAGTCAGACCTTGCAAGCCGTGGATTGGAACTTGCAACAGGTGACAAACAGGCTCAAAAACGAATCGAGTTTAAAAAGGTTGAAAACAAAGGTTATGGCAAGGAAGGCTATGGCATCACTATCCAAGATGATGTGATTACCATCGAAGCTGCAACGAACACAGGAGCCTTCTACGCAACTCGTACTCTTCTTCAAATGGGAGAAACAGACCTACAAAATGGCGAAATTCGTGATTTCCCAAGTTTCAGCCACCGTGGCTTTATGCTGGATACAGGTCGTAAATTTATCCCTTATGACACCCTTGTAGACATCATGCTCAACATGGCCTACTACAAGATGAACGACTTGCAGTTGCACCTTAATGATAACTATATCTTCCTCAAGGAACACTTGGCAGGTAAGAATTTAAGTCCAGAAGAACAACTCAAGTATGTACTTGAACATGCCAAGACTGGTTTCCGTTTGGAGACAGATATTGTCGGTAAGAATGGTCAAAAATTGACATCAGATGAGCATTATACTAAGGAAGAAATGCAAAATCTGATTAAATTGGCCAAGGCCTTGCATATCAACCTAGTACCAGAAATTGATACACCAGGTCATGCCCTGTCCTTTGTCAAAGTTCGTCCAGACCTCATGTATCAAGGTAGTCTGAGCGATTATGCAGGCAAGCACAATGTTGAGCGCGTAGCCATGCTGGACTTGGATAACAAGTACGATGAGACATTAGCTTTTGTCAAATCAGTCTATGACAAGCTCCTCGATGGTCCAGATGCACCGCTTCATGGGGTATCTACTGTTCATATCGGAACGGATGAATACTATGGTAGCAGAGAAAGCTATCGCCGCTATGTCAATGACCTTATCAAATACATTAAAGGGAAAGGCTATACCCCTCGTATCTGGGGCTCGCTCAGTGCGAAACGTGGGAACACTCCTGTTGATTGGAACGGAGTAGAAGTTGATATCTGGAGCATTGGCTGGCAACGACCAAATGAAGCCATTGCTCAGGGAGCTAAGATTATCAACATCACGGATGTGCCGACATATAGTGTCCCAAGTGGAAGCAATAGTCAAGCAGCCTACGGGGACTATGCCAACTACGAACGCCAGTACAATAGCTGGACACCGAATGATTTCAGAACAGGTGGAGGTCCACTTCTACCAGCTTCTCATCCAAGTATTATTGGTGGTGGACACGCAGTTTGGAATGACAATATCGATCTTCATGAGACTGGCTTGACCTCTTATGATATCTTTAAACGCTTCTTCAAGAGCATGCAAACCACTGCGGAGCGCACTTGGGGATCTGACCGTGCAGCTGCGACCTTTGCAGAACGCACCCTACCAACAAGCCCTTATGCGCCACAGTCAAATCCTGATAGAGCGATTGATCAAAGTGATTTGTTTACCATCAATTCTGAAACCGTCAAGAACTATGCAAGCAAGAAGGTGAAGACAAGCGAGCAAGGATTGGCTTTTGAGAAAGACAGCAGCATCGAAGGCTTAGCAGGTGATGTTGGTCCAAGTCACGTCTTGAAGTTTGATGTGACTGTCACTGGAGACGGGGAACAAACCTTCTCAACAAGTGGGGACAACCGTATCTATCTAGCTGATAAAGACGGCTACCTTGCTTATAAATTTGAACAGTTCCATATCCAATTCAATAAAAAACTTGAAAAGAACAAACGTTATCAAATCTCTATCGTAACCAAACCACAGTCAACAGAAGTCTATGTGGATGGTGAAAAGATTGAGCGTATTGCAAATCCAGCCCACCCTCGCTTTGCCCACAATAGCTTGGTACTACCGCTTGAAAGTATCGGTGGTTTCAAAGGAATCTTGCATAGTGCAGAGTTGTCAGACAAACCATTTGTAAATCCTCGCTTGATTTCAAATGATAAGATTACTGCAACCGCAAGCAGTCAGCAACTTCCAGGAAACGCAACTGAAGGCGCTGTTGAAAAGGCCTTTGACAGTGATTCAAATACCTTCTGGCATACTAAGTGGACTGGTGACACTGCGCCATACACCCTTACTATGACCTTGAAAGAAGCAGAAAAAGTCAATGGCTTGACGTATCTCCCACGTCCAGGTGGTGGAAATGGTGTCGTGACGCGCTACGAAATCTACGCACAAAAAGATGGCCAAATGGTCAAGGTTTCAGAAGGAAGCTGGGACAACAACGCCCAAGAAAAAACAGTCAACTTTGCGGCGGTAGATACCAACAAGATTGAGTTGAAAGTATTGGAAGGCGTTGGTGGTTTTGCAAGTGCGGCTGAAGTTCATCTATTGAAACCTGCCAAAGAAGGACAAGAGACGCCTGAACCAAGTCAGCCTCAACCACCATCTACTCCTGAAAAACCAAAAGTAGACCAAACAGGTGATGGAACAGTTGAATTGGCGGATCAATTCACTGCAAGCAAACCAGCTAGTGAAGACAGCATTGCAGCTGCTAGCAAGAGTGCAGACTATCTCAAGAAAGAGTACAAGGTCTTCCCAACGCCACAAAAAGTAACCTATGGCGAAGGTGTTACAGCCCTTCGTAAGCAAGTCAATCTGGTCATGGGCGATCAACTCGATATCTATACTCGCAATCGCTTGAAGAGTGTCTTGCAGGACAATCAAGTATCTTATACAACTGGTAAGGCGGCAATCGCTGGCGCAACCAATATCTATCTTGGAGTGCATGGACAAGGTTCACAAGCAGAGCAAAACTTGTCCAAGGTTTCAGCAGGTCTCTTTGATAAGATTGATGCCTATGTTTTGAGTATCAAGGATAATTCGATTTCCATCGTCGGAAAAGACACAGATGCGGTCTTCTATGGTTTGACAACCTTGAAACATATGCTCAAGGAAAGCCAAGTGCCAGTCCTTCGCAATGTGACAGTAGAAGATTACGCAGAGCTCAAGAACCGTGGTTTTATTGAAGGTTACTATGGAAACCCATGGTCAAATGCAGATCGTGCAGAATTGATGCGATTTGGTGGCGATTTGAAATTGAACCAATACTTCTTTGCACCAAAAGATGATCCATACCACAACAAGAAATGGCGTGAACTCTATCCAGAAGAAAAACTAGCAGAAATTCGTGAACTTGCTCGTGTCGGAAATCAAAGTAAAACCCGCTATGTCTGGACCATCCATCCATTCATGAACAACCGTATCCGTTTTGGCAATGAAGCGCATTACCAAGAAGATTTGGCAACCATCAAGGCCAAATTTACCCAGTTGATGAAAGTGGGTGTCCGTGAGTTTGGTATTCTAGCAGATGATGCACCAAGTCCTGTTGGAGGCTACAATAGCTACAACCGCTTGATGCAAGATATGACCCAGTGGTTGACTGAAATGCAGGGAACTTACAGCGGTCTTCGTAAAGAAATGATCTTTGTTCCTGGCCAGTATTGGGGTAATGGACGTGAAGATGAGTTGAAATCCCTCAATGAAAATCTCCCAAGTTCAACATCCATGACCTTGACGGGTGGTAAGATTTGGGGTGAAGTCTCTGAAAGCTTCCTTTCAACTCTCAAGAACAATCTATCCGCAGGAGGCAAGACCTATCGCCCAGTTTCACTTTGGATTAACTGGCCGGTAACAGACAACTCTAAACAACACTTGATTCTAGGTGGTGGTGAGAAATTCCTTCATCCAAATGTGGATCCAAGCTTGCTATCTGGTATCATGTTGAACCCAATGCAACAGTCTGAACCATCTAAGATTGCCCTCTTTTCAGGAGCTCAATACTCATGGAAACAGTGGAAATCAGAAGAAGAAGCTAAGAAAATCAATGACATTGCCTTCAACTTTGTAGAAAATGGTCATTTTGAAGATAGCAAGGTATCAGCAGCCTTCCGCGAACTTGGTAAGCACATGATTAACCAAAACATGGATAATCGTGTCGTCAAACTAGAAGAATCGGTAGACTTGGCTCCAAAATTAACAGACTTCATGACCAAGCTCAAAGCAGGTCAGGATGTGACTGCGGAACGTGCAGCCTTGCGTGCAGAATTTGCCAAGATTAAAGAAGCAGCCGAACTCTATAAAGCATCAGGCGATAAAAAAATGGTTGCCCAAATCCACTATTGGTTGGATAATGCAATCGATCAAATGAATGCTCTCGATGCCTTCCTTACAGGAACTGAAGCTATGGCTACAAACGATGCAGCCAAACTTTGGGATAGCTACTATAAAGGTTTGAAATTGTACGAACAGTCTCAAACTCACACCTTCCATTATGTAGACCATATGGAAAAAGCTGAATTGGGTGTTCAACATATTCGTCCATTTATCCTATCCTTGAAGGAAGTTCTAGCGTCTGAAGTTCAAAAAGTCTTGCATCCAGATCAAATCATCAGCACCTTTATCACCAATCGAACAGGTGTAGAAGGTGGTTTGGCAGAAGTGACGGATGGCGATTTGGCAACTCATGCGATTATTAAATCACCAAACAGCATCAAGACAGGTGATTATATCGGTATGAAATTCAACAAGCCGGTAGATATCCAAACCTTGACCTTTGCTATGGGAACCCAGGCAAATCCACGTGATACCTTTAGTAAGGCAGAAGTGCAGTATCAAGATGAAAATGATAACTGGGTAACCTTGAAAGAGCCAAGCTATGTCGGAAATGAATCCCTTCTTAAGTTTGAAAATCTCACTATCAAGGCCAAGGCAGTTCGCATGATTGCGACAGCAGACCGCGAGAACACTTGGTTTGCAGTTCAGGAAATTGCAGTCAACCGTCCCGTTGAAAAAGCTCGTAGCCAACAAGCAACGACAGTCAGTCTAAGCTCAAACTTAGTTTACAAACTAAATACCTCAGCTCGTCAAATCACTGATGGCAAGGACAATACAGAAGCCATGATGGCAAATGCTGACGGTAGCAATACGACACCAGTAGATGCCTGGGCACAACTTGACCTCGGTGAAGTCAAGTCAGTCACTAAAGTACGACTTCGCCAAGGAACGGGTGATAAGCTTGCCACAGGTGTACTTGAGTACTCTACAGATGGAACTGCATGGCAAGAGTTGGATCGCCTATCAGGTGAGCAAACTAAGGAAGTGACCAGAGCGATCAATGCTCGTTACATCCGAGTCCGCAATACCAAGGCCCTTGACCTCTGGTGGCGTATCCAGGACTTCTCTGTTGAGACACGTTCTGGAAACAGTGAGTTAACGGACACCAACGTTGATGCCTTGAAGGAAACGCCGGTAGTGGATAGCTTGGGCAGTTACGAGCTTCAAATTCCAGCTGGAACCAAACTTCCTGCAAATAGCTATCTAGGTATGAAACTCGACCGTATCCATCAGGTCAAGAGCATCCAGCTCCAAGGCCAAGCCAACCCAGCTCTTAGCCTTGAGTACTCTGCAAATGCTCAAGAATGGCTGCCAGCTAGCCAGTTGACTGATAGATCTGCAGCAAGCCACTTAGTACGTTATGTGCGACTGGTCAACAAAACAGATCAGGAACAAGCTGTGACAGCCACTTCTCTCCTTGTGACAACCAAAGAAGTGCAACCAACCAAACTAGAATCTACAACTATGGGCATTCATCCAACATACGGAAGCAATGATGTTCGTAAACTAAACAACCTAGATCAATTATTTGATGGTGTTTACAACAACTTTGTTGAGTTTTCAGACTATGCTCGTAAAGATGGTCATGTGACCTTGAAACTTGGCAGCGAACGCACCATCAAGAAGATTAGAGCCTACATCCAAGACGGAACTCAAAACTATCTTCGTGATGGTAAGATTCAAGTCAGCCAAGACGGTAAAACTTGGACTGATGTCGTTACAGTAGGAGATGGTGTGGCCAATAGCACACACGATGATTCATTGACAGATGGTTGGACACATGATTCTAAGATGCCAGGAAATCGCTACATCGAGGGTGAATTGACGACACCAGTCAAAGCCAACTATCTCCGTGTCCTCTATACAGCAGACTATGATGCCCGTTTTGTAGGCTTTACAGAATTGGTCATCAACGATGGTGAATTTGTCAAACCAATCAATGATCCAACAGTAGAAGGAAGTAGTGGAGAAAGCCAAGGCAACCTTTATAATAATCTTGTAGACGGCAAAGTCTTGACCAGCTACAAGTCTGAAAAAGACAAGGGCGAATTGGTGTATCACTTGTCTGAGCCAACTAATGCCAACCATCTTCGTCTTGTTTCCAGTCTTCCTGAAGGAGCGAAAGCACGTATTCTTGCTAGAACACTCAAGGATGGTCAAGACAGTTGGACAGACCTCGGTGCCATTACATCTAGTCTCCAAACCTTCGCTATCCGAAATGGTGGCTCTCTTCTAGACGTCAAATTAGTCTGGGAAGGCGGCAAGGCTGAGTTTTATGAATTGGCAAGCTTCCATCAAGAATTAACAGAAGAACCGGTTCAATCAAGTAAGGGCGAAGAGCCAGCACCTGTTCTTGAGGTTCCTGAATTCACAGGCGGTGTCAATTCAGTTGAAGCCCTAGTACATGAACTTCCAGAGTACACAGGCCCAGTAGCAACGGTAGGTGACCAAGCTGCTCCGACAGTAGAGAAACCTGAGTTCAAGGGCGGTGTCAATGCAGTTGAAGCCCTAGTACATGAACTTCCAGAGTACACAGGTCCAGTAGCGACAGTAGGTGACCAAGCCGCTCCAACAGTAGAGAAACCTGAGTTCAAGGGCGGTGTCAATGCAGTGATGGCTCTAGTACATGAATTGCCAGAATACACAGGCCCATTAGCGACAGTAGGCGACCAAGCTGCTCCAACAGTAGAGAAACCTGAGTTTAAACTTAGCTCACTTGCTTCAGATGAAGGTAAGAAACCGGCACCGGATCTAAAACAAGAAGTGACGAACCGAGAAACAGCTGAACAAAGCTTGCCAGCAACTGGTGAAAGTCAATCTGACACAGCCCTCTTCCTAGCAGGTGTTAGCCTAGCCCTATCTGCTCTCTTTGTAGCAAAAACAAAGAAAGACTAGTATTTAGTAAAACCTCTTAACAAGATTACGAAATCCGTTTTCCTATCTTTCCCAATGAGGTTTATAGTACGCAGAAAGCCTGAGAAGATGTCTTCTCAGGCTTTTTATAAGCACATAAATACGATACTTCTATGAAAAAAATCACCCAGAATATTCTGGGTGATAAATGTTATGGTTGTGCTGGTTGAGGATTCTGATTCTGATTTTGGTTCTGGTTTTGTTGACCAGGCGTTGTATTTGGTTGCTGGTTATTGGTATTATTGTTTGCACTATTATTCGTGCTTGGAGTAGTTGAACTTGACTGTGAAGTTGAACTTTCTGAAGTCGAGCTCGAACTTTCAGGTGTTGGGGCCTGTTGCGGAGCAGGAGCAGTCCATGCAGAGCGAGCACCGTTTTTAAAGACGAATTCACCACTTCGATAGAGGCCTTCTGGCATTGTCCAGTCGCCAGGGTTGTTATCCTCAGACAGATAAGTCATCATTGAACGGTAGACCTTAGCTGCAACATAGAAGCCATCGCCAACGATAGGAGTAAGGCGGTTTGAGTAACCTGTCCATACAGCCATTGAATATTTGCGAGTATAACCAACAAACATTTCATCTGGAGCTACATAACCAGTATTTTTGATGTAGTTTTCAATTTCTTCGTCTGTATAGTTTGATGTACCAGTCTTACCAGCTTGAGGTAGCCAAGGAAGATAAGCGCCACGACCAGTTCCGTATGCCAAGACAGTCTTCATCATTTCTGTCATCATATAGGCAGTCGTCTCTTTCATGGCACGAGTACCAGAATCAGCGTATTCTTTTGAGCTACCATCACTAAATACAATCTTGTTGATATACATTGGTTTATGGTAGATACCACCGTTAGCAAAAGCAGCGTAAGCAGCAGCCATTTTTTCACTACTTGCACCGTACTGTTTGTTGGATTCAGTTGTGTTACTTGAAATGGCGTTTGCATAGTGCATGCTTGGATAGTCGATACCGAGACCATTAAGGAAGGTTTTAGCTCTATCTAGACCGACCTTATTCAAAGTCTCAACGGCCGTGACATTTCGTGATTGTTGAAGAGCATACTGGATTGTAATGTTTCCAAAGTAGACATGATCCCAGTTGTAGAGTGGAGTATCAGTACCAGGATAGTTATAAGGAACATCATGTACAATAGAAGCAGTAGAGTCATAGACTCCATATTCTAAAGCGGGAGCATAGTCAGTGATTGGTTTCATAGAAGAACCCCAGTCACGATTGGTTTCCACAGCCTGGTTGGTACCGAATGAAACATTACTTGCTTGATGACGAGAACCTAACTGAGCAATGACTTTCCCGTTTGTCACATCCACAATCGTTGAAGCTACTTGCATTTCATCATCTGGATAGTTGACATACTCGTCGGTATTGTAGATATCCCAGAGATGTTGTTGAACTTTAGGATCAACGTTGGTGTAGACATCCATACCAGTCGTTAAGAGATTGTAGCCTGTTTCTTGTTCGACTTGATCGATCACCTCTTTGAGATAGTTGTCCATGTATGGAGGATAACTATTAGCCGATTTTAGACTTTGGAGTCCGTCTGTAATTGGAGTATTAATCGCTTTTTCATATTGCTCAGCTGAAATGTAACCTTGCCCCTTCATCTCAGAGAGGACGAGATTACGACGTTCTTGAGCAGCTTCTGGATGCGAGTATGGATCATACTGGTTTGGAGCCTGAGGCATACCAGCAAGGAGAGCCAATTGAGGAATGCTTAGATCTTTGAGGTCCTTGCCATAGTAACTTTGGGCAGCAGTCTGCATTCCGTAGTTACCGTTTGACATGTAAACCTTGTTGATGTAGTAGGTCAAGATCTCTTGTTTAGTCGCTTTTTGTTCTAGCTGAACGGCGAGCCATGCTTCCTGGGCCTTACGAGAAAGAGTTTGATCAGAAGTTGACGTAGAGAAATAAGTTAACTTAATCAACTGCTGCGTCAAGGTTGAAGCTCCTTGCAGACCTCCACCACCACGAAGGTTTCGGAGGGTAGCACCTAGGATACGGATCGTGTCAATTCCTCGGTGATTAAAGAAGCGATGGTCCTCAATCGAAACAATAGCGTTGACCAAATCGGTCGGTATTTCGTTTGCTTGGGCATTGACCCGACGTTCCGATCCAAGATCAGCGATAAGCTCGTCATTGCTATCATAGATCTTACTTGACGTTGTAGCGACTAGTTTACTTTCAGAAAGTTCTGGAGCCTTGCTAACATAGTAGAGGAAGAGACCTCCACCAAGCATTACAGCTGCGATAAATACAGTTAAGAGACTGATACTGACATACTTAGCTATTCGCAGAAAAGTTTGTTTGTTCATCTTGTTTTACCACCTAGTAAATGTTCTTTGATAATGTCGAGGTAGGGAATTTGAGGAAAAGCACCCGGCTCAATCCTATATCCATTTTCTCGAATATATCCAAGTGGCATTGACTTTTGTCCCATATCTTGATGATAGAAACGAATCAAGTCAACGGCCGGCAATAAGTAGGTTTCTTGCTGAGAAGAAAAGTGAAGGAGTACAAAGCAGATTCCTTGCTGGGCAAGGACTTGTTCCATATGCTGGATCTGATGAAGATGAAAATTCTTCATCGGTATCGCATGTTTTTGCCTGGTTTCCTTTGCTTCAAAGTCGATGTAGTATCCATCATAAACCCCTGAATAGTCAGTAGTTGAAGCTTGTCTAAAGTAGGCTTCAACAATCTTGGCTCGACTTCGTTGGGGATAGTCGACACGTACGATTTGGATGGGAGTCGGTTTCTTGTGAATAACAGCTAACCCATGCGACAAATAGTAGTCGTTCGTAGCATTGATCATCTTTTCAAAAGACATTCCCCGATTTGCGAAATTTTTAGTTTGTGAAAGGGGTGCTTGTCTCTTTTGAGATGAAATTTTATGTGGATAGTTGACCATAATTCTCCTTATTGGTACAATAACATCACTCTATTATATCATAAATTTACAAAGAAAGGGTTAAAAATGACATCAGCCTTGATTTTAGGCTATTCAGCCTTGGACCTTGGTCTCTTTAATGACAAGGATACTCGCGTTGATATTATCAAAACAGCCATTCGGAGAGACCTGGAACGTCTAGCTGAGGATGGGGTGACATGGCTTGTCTTTACAGGGACTTTGGGCTTTGAGTACTGGGCGCTTCAGGTAGCGAAAGAAATGAAAGCAGATTATGGATTTCAGCTGGCGACCATTTTTGATTTTGAAACCCATGGCAGTAATTGGAATGAAGCAAATCAAGCGAAATTGAGTGAGTTTAAGCAGGTTGACTTCGTCAAATATGCCTATCCACAATATGAGCACAAGGGGCAACTGCGTGATTATCAGAAATTTCTGCTGGAAAATACAGATACTTGCTACCTTTTTTACGAAGAAGAAAACGAAACCAAGTTACGATATTTTTACCAAATGATGAAAAATCAAGCGGACTATGTTACAAGAAGATTAACATTTGAGGACTTGAATGAAATAGTAGAAAATTTTTCTGAAAAGTAAGCCTTTGACCTTGATTTTTACTTGTCTTTTTTTATATAATAATACTAGTAACCCAGAATGGAGAGAGACATGGCAAGTATTATTTTTTCAGCGAAAGATATTTTTGAACAAGAATTTGGACGTGAAGTACGTGGATACAGCAAAGCAGAGGTAGATGAATTCCTAGATGATGTGATTAAGGACTATGAAACCTACGCAGCTTTGGTCAAATCCCTTCGTCAAGAGATTGCTGATTTGAAGGAAGAATTATCTCATAAACCACAGGTAGCGCCAACTCAACCAGACTCTATTGAAGTAACAGCTTCTACTTCAATGACAAACTTTGATATTTTGAAACGCTTAAATCGTCTCGAAAAAGAAGTATTTGGTAAGCAAATCTTAGACAACCAAGATTTATAATTGACTAAGGAATGAGTGCAATTTTTGGATAATCGCGTGAAGAGTTTCTCTTTTCATGAGGAAAGTCCATGCTAGCACAGGCTGTGATGCCTGTAGTGTTTGTGCTAGGCGAATCCATAAGCCTAGGGACGAGAAATCGTTACGGCAGTCGAAATGGCTAAGTCTTCGGATAGGTCAGAATAGGCTTGAAAGTGCCACAGTGACGGAGTCTTTCTGGAAACAGAGAGAGTGGAACGCGGTAAACCCCTCAAGCTAGCAACCCAAATTTTGGTCGGGGCATGGAGTGCACGGAAACGAACGTAGTACTCTGACTGCTATCAGATTTATGCTGTTAGCGGTAGACAGATGATTATCGAAGGAAGTGGTCCTAGTCACTTCTGGAACAAAACATGGCTTATAGAAAATTGCATATAGGTTGGGGCTGAGAAATCTTTCTCAACCTCATTTTTTAAAGTGAACAAGAGAAAGGTCTTGCAAGACTAGAAATGAAAAAAGAATTTAATTTAATCGCAACTGCTGCGGCGGGTCTCGAGGCTGTCGTTGGACGTGAGGTGCGAGACCTTGGTTATGATTGCCAGGTTGAAAATGGGCGTGTCCGCTTCCAAGGAGATGTGAAGGCAATCATTGAGACCAATCTGTGGCTTCGTGCAGCGGATCGCATCAAGATTGTAGTCGGAAGTTTTCCAACTAAGACTTTTGAAGAGCTTTTTCAAGGTGTTTTTGCTCTAGATTGGGAAAGCTATCTCCCGTTAGGAGCGCGTTTCCCGATATCAAAGGCAAAATGTGTCAAGTCTAAACTCCACAACGAGCCCAGTGTTCAGGCTATTTCTAAGAAGGCTGTTGTGAAGAAATTACAAAAACACTATGCCCGTCCAGAAGGAGTTCCCTTGATGGAAACTGGTCCCGAGTTTAAGATCGAGGTATCTATCCTGAAAGATGTGGCAACCGTCATGATTGACACGACAGGTTCTAGCCTTTTTAAACGCGGTTATCGTACGGAAAAGGGTGGAGCTCCTATCAAGGAAAATATGGCAGCGGCCATTTTACAACTATCTAACTGGTATCCAGACAAGCCCTTGATTGATCCGACCTGTGGTTCAGGAACTTTCTGTATAGAGGCGGCTATGATTGCCAGAAAAATGGCACCAGGACTTCGACGTTCCTTTGCTTTTGAGGAATGGAACTGGGTCAGCGATCGATTAATCCAGGAAGTTCGCACAGAGGCGGCTAAGAAAATGGATCGTGAACTTGAGCTGGACATTATGGGCTGTGATATTGATGCTCGCATGGTGGAGATTGCCAAGGCAAATGCCCAAGCAGCAGGCGTCGCAGGTGATGTCACCTTTAAGCAAATGCGGGTACAGGACTTGCGTACAGACAAGATTAATGGCGTTATCATTTCCAATCCACCATATGGGGAACGCTTGTCTGATGATGCAGGAGTTACCAAGCTCTATACTGAGATGGGACAAGTCTTTGCACCACTGAAAACGTGGAGTAAGTTTATCCTGACGAGTGACGAAGCTTTTGAAAGCAAGTACGGAAGTCCAGCTGATAAAAAGCGAAAACTCTATAACGGGACCTTAAAAGTGGATTTGTATCAATACTTTGGTCAGCGTGTCAAACGCCAAGAGGCAAAAATAGAAAGGTGAACTCATGAGTAAGAAAAGACGTGATCGTCATAAAAAAGGACATCAAGAACCACAATTCGACTTTGACGAAGCAAAAGACTTGACTGTTGGTCAAGTCATTCGTAAGAATGAAGAGGTTGAAGCAGGAGTATTGCCTGAGGACAGTATCTTAGACAAATACATCAAACAGCACCGTGAAGAAATCGAAGCCGACAAGTTTGAAACTCGTCAGTTTAAAAAAGAAGAGCTGGCTTCTACTCAAAACCTAGAGGAAATGATCCAAGAAGTTCGTGAATCTAGTGAATCTTCTGAACAGGTAGACGATTCAGACGTGGTTGCTGAGGAATCTATTGAAGAGATAGAAAATGAAGAGACTACTCAGTTTGTCCCACCACTTCAAGATGAAGAAAGTACTGAAATAGAGCCTCTCGTTTTAACAGAAACAGAGCCCAAGCAAATAAATGAGGAACAAGAAGAGGAGACCTATACACCTCTATCACGTTCGGCTCAAACAGAACCTGAAACAGGCTCTAAGAAGAAAGGTGTCATCATCATTGCTTCGGTAGTAGCTGCAATCCTTGTGCTTGCTGGAACATATTATGTCTACCGCCAAGTATCTCGTTCAAACCAAGAAATCCAGTCTTCTCAAGCAGCCTCTTCGGATGATCAAGGGACACAAACAGCTTTGAAAGACTTCAATGATCTCTATGATACTTTCTATACGGATGCCAATAAGACAGCTCTGAAAAACAGCCAGTTTGATAAATTGAGCCAACTGAAAACCTTGCTAGATAAGTTAGAAGGTAGCCGTGAATATACACTAGCTAAGTCAAGATATGATAGCCTAGCAACTCAAATCAAGGCCATTCAAGATGTTAATGCCCTCTTTGAAAGTCCAGCAATCACTGACGGTGTCTTGGATACCAATGCGAAAGCCAAAGCAGATGCTAAGTTTACAGAAATCAAGACAGGTAACACAGAACTAGACAAACTCTTGGATAAGGCCATTAGTCTTGGTAAGAGTCAACAAACCAGTGCTTCCAGCTCAAGTTCGAGCTCTAGCACGAGTCAAGCAAGCTCAAGTTCAGCAACAGAAAGCAATGCAAGTAGTACGACACCTTCAACAAGCAACACGGCACCAGCTAGAGACACGAATGGTGGTTTGTCTGGCGATGGGGTTAATCTTCAAAGAAGTGCTAGTCGTGTACCGTACAACCAATCAGCTGTAGACGATAGCAACAACCCTGCTTGGACGTTTGCGGATGGTGTATTGGAACAAGTCCTAGCAACATCACGTGCTCGTGGCTATATCACTGGAAATCAATATATCCTAGAACGTGTCAATATCGTAAACGGAAATGGTTATTACAACCTCTATAAACCAGATGGAACCTATCTCTTCACCCTCAACTGTAAGACGGGTTACTTTGTAGGGAATGGTTCTGGTCACGCTGATGACTTGGACTACTAGGACTCCGTTACAAAATTCTTTCCTTTCATAGGTAAAAATGATAAAATAAAACATATTAAACAAGAGGAGTGTCACATGACAAAAGCTAACTTTGGTGTCGTTGGTATGGCCGTAATGGGTCGTAACCTTGCCCTAAATATCGAATCTCGTGGTTATACAGTTGCCATTTATAACCGTAGTAAAGAAAAAACAGAAGATGTAATTGCTTGCCATCCTGAAAAGAACTTTGTGCCAAGCTATGACGTTGAAAGCTTTGTAAACTCAATCGAAAAACCTCGTCGTATCATGCTGATGGTTCAAGCTGGACCTGGTACAGACGCAACTATCCAAGCCCTTCTTCCCCACCTTGACAAGGGTGATATCTTGATTGACGGAGGAAACACTTTCTACAAAGATACCATCCGTCGCAATGAAGAATTGGCTAACTCAGGCATCAACTTTATCGGTACTGGGGTTTCTGGTGGTGAAAAAGGTGCCCTTGAAGGTCCTTCTATCATGCCAGGTGGACAAAAAGAAGCCTACGAATTGGTCGCTGATGTTCTCGAAGAAATCTCAGCTAAAGCACCAGAAGATGGCAAACCATGTGTGACTTACATCGGTCCTGATGGAGCTGGTCACTATGTGAAAATGGTTCACAACGGTATCGAGTATGGTGACATGCAATTAATCGCAGAAAGTTATGACCTCATGCAACACTTGCTTGGTCTTTCTGCAGAAGATATGGCTGAAATCTTTACTGAGTGGAACAAGGGCGAGTTGGACAGCTACTTGATCGAAATCACAGCTGATATCTTGAGCCGTAAAGACGATGAAGGTCAAGATGGACCAATCGTAGATTACATTCTTGATGCCGCAGGTAATAAGGGAACTGGTAAATGGACTAGCCAATCATCACTTGACCTTGGTGTGCCATTGTCACTTATCACTGAGTCAGTATTTGCTCGCTACATCTCTACATACAAAGAAGAGCGTGTACATGCTAGCAAGGTGCTTCCAAAACCAGCTGCCTTCAAGTTTGAAGGAGACAAGGCTGAGTTGATCGAAAAGATTCGTCAAGCCCTTTACTTCTCAAAAATTATCTCATACGCACAAGGTTTTGCCCAATTGCGTGTGGCTTCTAAAGAAAATAACTGGAACTTGCCATTTGCGGACATCGCCTCTATCTGGCGTGATGGCTGTATCATCCGTTCTCGTTTCTTGCAAAAGATCACAGATGCTTACAACCGTGATGCAGACCTTGCAAACCTTCTCTTGGATGAGTACTTCTTGGATGTTACTGCCAAGTACCAACAAGCAGTGCGTGATATCGTAGCTCTTGCTGTTCAAGCTGGTGTACCAGTACCAACTTTCTCAGCAGCTATTACTTACTTTGATAGCTACCGTTCAGCTGACCTTCCAGCTAACTTGATCCAAGCCCAACGTGACTACTTTGGTGCCCACACTTACCAACGTAAAGACAAAGAAGGAACCTTCCACTACTCTTGGTATGACGAAAAATAAGTAGGTCTGCCATGGGGAAACGGATTTTATTACTTGAGAAAGAACGAAATCTCGCTCATTTTCTCAGTCTGGAACTCCAAAAAGAGCAATACCGAGTTGATCTTGTAGAGGAGGGGCAAAAAGCCCTCTCCATGGCTCTCCAGACGGACTATGACTTGATTTTACTGAATGCTCATCTGGGGGATATGACGGCCCAGGATTTTGCAGACAAGCTGAGTCGGACAAAACCAGCCTCAGTGATTATGGTCTTGGACCATCGCGAAGAATTGCAAGACCAGATTGAGACAATCCAGCGCTTCGCCGTTTCTTACATCTATAAGCCAGTGATTATTGATAATCTAGTAGCTCGTATTTCAGCGATTTTCCGAGGTCGGGACTTCATTGACCAGCACTGTAGTCAGATGAAGGTTCCAACGTCTTATCGCAACCTGCGTATGGATGTAGAACATCATACCGTTTATCGTGGCGAGGAGATGATTGCTCTGACGCGCCGTGAATATGACCTTTTGGCCACTCTCATGGGAAGCAAGAAGGTCTTGACTCGTGAACAGTTGTTGGAAAGTGTTTGGAAGTATGAAAGTGCGACAGAAACCAATATCGTGGATGTTTATATCCGTTATCTACGTAGCAAGCTTGACGTAAAAGGTCAAAAAAGCTACATTAAAACCGTGCGTGGTGTTGGTTACACCATGCAAGAATAGAAAAGCAGTTGCAGTTCATTTGGAACTGCTTTTTTGTGAATTTTTCTATATTGACATACAATCAGACCTTTGCTACAATCAGTTATGGAGGAAAAATCTAATGAAATTTTTGAAAAAAATGATGCAAGTTGGACTAGCAGTCTTTTTCTTTGCTTTGCTAGCGACAAGTACCGTATTGGCGGATACCACAGGTGGACAGTTTGCTGAAAAGGACAATAGAAAATATTATATAAAAGATGAGAATAAGGCTATCTACTGGCATAAAATAGACGGGAAAATGTACTATTTTGGTGGTAGAGGAGAGATGGTTGTCGGTTGGCAATACTTAGAAATTCCTGGGACAGGCTATCGTGATAATTTATTCTCTAACAATCCAGTCTTAGAAATCGGACTTCAACAGAAGTGGTACTATTTTGGACAAGATGGTGCTTTGCTAGAACAGACAGAGAAACAAGTCTTAGAGGCAAAATCGTCTGAAAATACAGGAAAAGTATATGGTGAACAGTACAATCCTTCTACCGAGAAGAGAACCTATTACTTCGATGAAGATTACGCCTTGAAGACAGGTTGGATTTATGAAGATGGTCATTGGTATTATTTAAATAAGCTTGGAAATTCTGGCGATGATTCTTACTATCCACTACCAATTGGTGAAATGGCTAAGGGTTGGACTCAAGATTTTCATGTTATTTTTGGCATTGACAGAAGCAAACCTGCTCCATGGTACTATTTAGATCCAGAAACTGGTATCATGCAAACTGGTTGGAAACAACTTGGCAATAAGTGGTACTATCTTCGTTCATCAGGAGCTATGGCGACTGGCTGGTATCAAGAAGGCTCATCTTGGTACTATTTAGATGCTCAAAATGGTGATATGAAGACAGGGTGGGCTTATGTTGGTAACAAGTGGTACTATCTCCGTTCATCAGGAGCTATGGTAACAGGCTGGCTTCAAGACGGCTCAACTTGGTACTACCTACATGCAAGTAATGGCGATATGAAGACAGGCTGGTTCCAAGTCAATGGCAAATGGTACTACGCTTATAGTTCAGGTGCTTTAGCAGTGAATACGACCGTAGAAGGCTATTACGTCAACTATAATGGCGAATGGGTTCAATAATGAAAGAGGCGATTGTGAAGGAAACAATCGCTTTTTTTGTGAAAATATAATAAAATAGATAGGAAAGAATAAATACTTGTATGATAAATAAGACGGTCTTTTCGTCTAGCAAAAGGAAAAAATGACAAAAGAAATTGGTGTCGGTCAGGCACATAGTAAGATTATTTTAATAGGAGAGCATGCAGTCGTTTACGGCTATCCTGCTATTTCCTTGCCTCTCTTAGAGGTGGAAGTGACTTGTAAGGTAGTTCCTGCAGCGAGTCCATGGCGTCTCTATGAGGAGGATACCTTGTCTATGGCGGTGTATGCTTCGCTTGAGCATCTAAATATCAAGGATGCCTGCATTCGCTGTGTGATTGACTCAGCTATCCCTGAAAAACGAGGGATGGGTTCGTCAGCAGCTATCAGTATAGCAGCCATTCGAGCTGTTTTTGACTACTATCAAGCCGACTTGCCTCATGATGTATTGGAAATCTTGGTCAATCGGGCTGAAATGATTGCCCATATGAATCCAAGTGGTTTGGATGCTAAGACCTGTCTCAGCGACCAGCCTATTCGCTTTATTAAAAACGTTGGATTTTCAGAGCTTGAGATGGATCTATCCGCCTATTTGGTGATTGCTGATACGGGCGTGTATGGTCACACTCGTGAAGCCATCCAAGTGGTTCAAAGCAAGGGGAAGGATGCCCTACCGTTTTTGCATGCCTTGGGAGAATTGACCCAGCAAGCAGAAGATGCGATTGGACGAAAAGATGCTGAAGGGCTGGGACAAATCCTCAGTCAAGCGCATTTACATTTAAAAGAAATTGGTGTCAGCAGCCCTGAGGCAGACTCCCTCGTTGAAACGGCTCTTAGCAATGGTGCTCTAGGTGCCAAGATGAGTGGTGGTGGACTAGGAGGCTGTATTATCGCCTTGGTAGCCAATCTGGACCAAGCGCAAGAACTAGCAAAACGATTAGAAGAGAAAGGAGCTGTTCAGACATGGATCGAAAGCCTGTAACAGTACGTTCCTACGCAAATATTGCCATTATCAAATACTGGGGAAAGAGAAAAGAAAAAGAGATGGTTCCTGCTACTAGCAGTATTTCTTTAACTTTGGAAAATATGTATACAGAGACGACCTTGTCGCCTCTACAAGCCCATGCGACAGCTGATGCCTTTTATATCAATGGTCAGCTCCAAAATGAGGCGGAGCATGCCAAGATGAGCAAGATTATCGACCGCTATCGTCCAGCAGGTGAGGGCTTTGTCCGTATCGATACCCAAAACAACATGCCGACTGCAGCGGGTTTATCCTCCAGTTCCAGCGGTTTGTCCGCCTTGGTAAAGGCTTGCAATTCTTATTTCCAGCTTGGTTTGGATCGGAGTCAGTTGGCACAGGAGGCTAAGTTTGCTTCTGGTTCTTCTTCTCGGAGTTTTTATGGACCACTGGGTGCCTGGGATAAGGATAGTGGAGAGATTTACCCTGTAGAGACAGACTTGAAACTAGCTATGATCATGTTGGTGCTAGAGGACAAGAAAAAACCAATTTCTAGCCGTGATGGGATGAAACTTTGTGTGGAAACCTCGACGACCTTTGATGACTGGGTACGCCAGTCTGAGAAGGATTATCAGGATATGCTGGTTTATCTCAAAGAGAATAACTTTGCCAAGGTTGGGGAACTAACGGAGAAAAATGCCCTAGCCATGCACGCTACGACAAAAACAGCATCGCCAGCCTTTTCTTATCTAACGGATGCGACTTATGAAGCTATGGACTTTGTCCGTCAACTTCGCGAGCAAGGAGAGGCCTGCTACTTTACCATGGATGCTGGTCCCAATGTCAAGGTCCTCTGTCAAGAGGAAGACTTGGAACACCTCTCAGAAATTTTCGGTCAACGTTATCGCTTGATTGTGTCAAAAACAAAGGATTTGAGCCAAGATGATTGCTGTTAAAACTTGCGGGAAACTCTATTGGGCAGGTGAATATGCTATTCTAGAGCCAGGGCAGTTAGCCTTGATAAAGGCTATTCCCATCTATATGAAGGCTGAGATTGCTTTTTCTGAGAACTATCGTATCTACTCAGACATGTTTGATTTCGCAGTAGACTTGACACCAAATCCTGACTACAGCTTGATTCAAGAAACGATTGCTCTAGTGGAAGATTTCCTCGTTTATCGTAGGCAAGCCTTGCGACCTTTTTCCTTGGAAATCCGTGGAAAAATGGAACGAGAAGGCAAAAAGTTTGGTCTGGGTTCGAGTGGTAGCGTCGTTGTCTTGGTGATCAATGCCCTGCTGGCTCTATATGATATTACGGTTGATCCGGAACTCTTGTTCAAGCTGGCTAGCGCGGTCTTGCTCAAGAGAGGCGATAATGGCTCCATGGGAGACCTTGCCTGTATCGTTGCAGAGGATTTGGTTCTCTACCAGTCTTTTGATCGAAAGAAGATAGCTGCGTGGTTGGAAGAAGAAAACTTGGCAACAGTTTTGGAGCGTGATTGGGGCTTTTCTATCTCACAAGTGCAACCAGGTCTAGAATGTGATTTCCTAGTGGGATGGACTAAGGAAGTGGCTGTGTCTAGTAATATGGTCCAACAAATCAAACAAAATATCAATCCGAATTTTTTAACTTCCTCAAAAACAACGGTATCTGCTTTGGTAGAAGCCTTGGAGCAGGGGAATGCAGAAAAAATCATCGAGCAGGTGGAAACAGCCAGTCAGCTTTTAGAAGGTTTGAGCACAGATATATACACACCTTCGCTGAGACAGTTGAAAGAAGCCAGTCAAGATTTGCTGGCTGTTGCTAAGAGCAGCGGTGCAGGTGGTGGTGACTGTGGGATTGCCTTGAGTTTTGATGCGCAATCAACTGAAACCTTAAAAAATCGTTGGGCCGATCTGGGGATTGAGCTCTTATACCAAGAAAGGATTGGACATGACGACAAATCGTAAGGACGAGCACATCCGCTATGCCCTTGAGCAAAAAAGTTCCTATAAT
Source organism: Streptococcus oralis Uo5 (assembly GCF_000253155.1). Lineage (NCBI taxonomy): Bacteria > Bacillati > Bacillota > Bacilli > Lactobacillales > Streptococcaceae > Streptococcus > Streptococcus oralis. The sequence continues at coordinate 1,583,552 of NC_015291.1, read as the reverse complement.
AGCTTTGATGAGGTAGAGTTGATTCATTCTTCCCTGCCTCTTTATGACCTGGATGAGATTGATTTGTCTACTGAGTTTGCTGGTCGAAAATGGGACTTTCCTTTTTATATCAATGCCATGACAGGTGGGAGCGAAAAGGGGAGAGAAATCAATCAAAAGCTGGCTCAGGTGGCAGAAGCCTGTGGGATTTTGTTTGTAACGGGTTCTTATAGCGCAGCCCTCAAAGATCCAACAGATGACTCTTTTTCTGTCAAATCTAGCCATCCAAATCTCCTCCTAGGAACCAATATTGGCTTGGACAAGCCTTTTGAGTTAGGACTTCAGACTGTGCAAGAGATGAATCCTTTGCTTTTGCAAGTGCATGTCAATGTCATGCAGGAATTGCTCATGCCTGAGGGAGAAAGGAAGTTTAGAAACTGGCAATCGCATCTAGCAGATTACAGTAAGCGCATCCCTGTTCCAATCGTTTTAAAGGAAGTGGGCTTTGGGATGGATGTGAAGACTATCGAAAGAGCCTATGAACTGGGTGTTCGAACGGTTGACTTGTCGGGTCGTGGTGGTACTAGCTTTGCCTATATCGAAAATCGTCGCAGTGGTCAGCGTGACTACCTCAATCAATGGGGACAATCCACCATGCAAGCCCTTCTCAATGCCCAAGGCTGGAAAGACAAGGTCGAACTCTTGGTCAGTGGAGGTGTTCGGAACCCGCTGGATATGATTAAGTGCCTGGTCTTTGGAGCCAAGGCTGTGGGACTGTCACGTACCGTTCTAGAGTTGATTGAAACCTATTCCGTCGAAGAGGTGATTGGCATTGTCCAAGGCTGGAAAGACGATCTGCGTTTGATCATGTGTGCCCTTAACTGTGCCACCATAGCGGATCTGCAAAACGTAGACTATATTCTTTATGGCAAACTCAAAGAAGCAAAAGATCAGACGTAGAGAGGTCGGGACAAGAATCCCGCCCTTTTTCTTAGCCTTTTGTCCAACGGTATTGGGCTGAAAGAACCTAGCTTGTAGGAGCGATTTCTGTCCCATTGCCTTTTTCCATCCTCAGACCGAGGTGACTTTTTTGAATTGTGATAAAATAGAAGGGAGAGGATGCAGCTATGAAAAAATTTCAAATCTTTTTATTTATTGAAGCCTGTCTGTTGACGGGAGCTCTGATTTTGATGGTATCAGAGCATTTTTCGCGTTTTCTGCTGATTCTGTTCCTCTTTTTACTCTTACTGCGCTATTATACAGGTAAAGAGGGCAACAACGTCTTCCTCCTTGTGGCGACCATACTCTTCTTTTTCATCGTCATGCTTAATCCCTTTGTGATTTTAGCTATCTTTGTAGCAGTCATATACAGTCTCTTTCTTCTTTACCCAATGATGAACCAAGAAAAAGAGGAGACTGACCTGGTTTTTGAAGAGGTGGTGACAGTAAAAAATGAACGCAATCCTTGGTTTGGCAATCTCCATCATTTCTCTAGTCACCAGACCTGCCAGTTTGACGATATCAACCTCTTTCGCCTCATGGGCAAGGACACCATTCATCTAGAAAGAGTTATCCTAACCAATCATGACAATGTCATTATCCTTAGAAAGATGGTCGGAACGACTAGGATTATCGTGCCTGTAGATGTGGAAATCAGTCTCAGTGTCAACTGCCTCTATGGAGATCTTACCTTCCTTCATCAGCCTAAGAGATCCCTCCGCAATGAACACTATCATCAGGAAACCAGAGACTACCTCAAGAGTAACAAGAGCGTCAAGATTTTCCTAACTACTATGGTTGGAGATGTGGAGGTGGTTAGAGGATGAAAAAGCAATCCTATCTATTAATCGGGCTGACTTCTCTCCTTTTTATCCTCTTTTTGACCAATAGTCTACTTGATATTCTTAATCTTGATTGGTCCTATTTACTACAAGATATTGAGAAAACAGAAAAGTTAATCTTCTTAGTCTTGGTCTTTAGCCTTTCCATGACCTTCTTTTTTGTTCTTTTTTGGCGGGTGATGGAAGAAATTTCACGCAGAAAAATGCAGGTCAATCTCAAGCGCTTGTTAGCAGGTAAAGAGGTGGTTTCTTTTGCAGATCCAGACTTGGATGCCAGTTTCAAGTCCTTATCTGGCAAGCTCAATCTCTTGACAGAAGCTGTTCAAAAGGCTGAAAATCAAGGCCTGGTCAGGGAAGAAGCACTTATCGAGAAAGAACGCAAACGGATAGCACGTGACTTGCACGATACAGTTAGTCAGGAGTTGTTTGCAGCCCATATGATTTTATCAGGTGTCAGCCAGCAGGCTTTGAAGCTGGATAGAGAAAAGATGCAGACCCAGTTGCAAAGTGTCGCGGCCATCCTAGAGGCAGCCCAGAAAGATCTGCGGGTCTTGCTCTTGCATTTGCGACCAGTTGAGTTGGAAGACAAGAGTTTGGTTGAGGGGATTCAAATCCTCTTAAAAGAGCTTGAGGACAAGAGCGATCTCAAGGTCAGTCTCAAGCAGAATGTGTCTAAATTGCCCAAGAAGATTGAAGAACATATCTTCCGCATTTTGCAGGAATTGATTAGCAATACCCTCCGCCATGCCCAGGCATCTTGTTTAGATGTCTATCTCTATCAGACAGATGTTGAATTGCAGCTGAAGGTGGTGGATAATGGGATTGGCTTCCAGTTGGGGAGTTTAGACGACTTGAGTTATGGACTGCGAAATATCAAGGAGCGGGTAGAAGATATGGCAGGTACGGTTCAACTCTTGACAGCTCCAAAGCAAGGGCTGGCGGTTGATATCCGTATTCCCCTTCTAGACAAGGAATCATAAAGGAGTAGAGATGAAAATTTTACTGGTAGATGACCATGAAATGGTCCGATTGGGCTTGAAAAGCTATTTTGACCTTCAAGACGATGTAGAAGTTGTGGGCGAAGCTGCCAATGGGGCTCAAGGTATTGACTTGGCCTTGGAATTGCGTCCAGATGTCATTGTCATGGATATCGTCATGCCTGAGATGAATGGGATTGATGCAACCTTAGCCATCCTCAAAGAATGGCCTGAAGCCAAGATTTTGATTGTGACCTCTTACCTAGACAATGAAAAAATCATGCCAGTCTTAAATGCTGGGGCTAGGGGCTATATGCTCAAGACTTCAAGTGCAGACGAATTACTGAACGCTGTTCGTAAGGTTGCTGCTGGAGAGCTTGCTATTGAACAAGAGGTCAGCAAGAAGGTCGAATACCACCGCAATCATATAGAGCTTCATGAGGAACTGACTGCGCGTGAACGAGATGTCCTACAACTCATCGCCAAGGGCTATGAAAATCAGCGCATCGCAGACGAACTCTTTATCTCCCTAAAGACGGTCAAAACCCATGTGTCTAATATCCTAGCCAAGCTTGAGGTCAGCGATCGCACCCAGGCTGCGGTCTATGCCTTTCAGCACCACTTGGTAGGGCAGGAGGATTTTTAGATGAATCTTACAGATTTACTTGTGGAGCTCGAAGCGGGAAAAGACCCTGAGAAAGCAGGCCCAATGGAAACCTATATGCGCCATCAATTTCCCTTTCTAGGGATTGCAGGTCCTGAAAGAAATGCCCTCTATAAAAAGTATTTTCCAAGCGCGAAAAAAACAAAGATTATCGATTGGGATTTTGTAGACACTTGCTGGGAAAAGGAATCTAGAGAATACCAATATGTAGCTGCCAACTATTTGAAAGCCATGCAGTCTTATCTAACGAAGGACGATTTGCCTGAGCTTGAGCGTCTGGTCGTGACCAAGTCTTGGTGGGACACGGTAGATATCTTAGATAGAGTAGTAGGAAGTTTGGTGGCTAACCATCCGGAACTTGAAGAAGTGCTTTTAAAATGGAGCCTCTCAGACAATATCTGGCTGAGGCGAGTCGCTATTGACCACCAGTTGTTAAGGAAAGAAAAAACAAATGTCCAACTGATGGAAAAGATCCTGCTCAACAATCTGGACCAGACAGAATTTTTTATCAACAAAGCCATCGGCTGGGCTCTAAGAGACTACTCTAAAACCAATCCCGAATGGGTAGCACGTTTTATTGAAAAAAATAAGAAGAGAATGGCTGAACTTAGTATCAAGGAAGCAAGCAAGTACCTCTAGCACTATTGAAAAGCGCATTCATTACTTGAAAAAAGTCGCTATTATATGGTATAATGGACTGTATTAAAAATTTTAAGGAGAAATGACAGAATGTCTGTATCATTTGAAAACAAAGAAACAAACCGTGGTGTCTTGACTTTCACTATCTCTCAAGACCAAATCAAACCAGAATTGGACCGTGTATTTAACTCAGTAAAGAAAACTCTTAACGTTCCTGGTTTCCGTAAAGGTCACCTTCCACGCCCTATCTTCGACCAAAAATTTGGTGAAGAAGCTCTTTATCAAGATGCAATGAACGCTCTTTTGCCAAACGCTTATGAAGCTGCAGTAAAAGAAGCTGGTCTTGAAGTCGTTGCACAACCAAAAATTGACGTGACTTCAATGGAAAAAGGTCAAGACTGGGTTATCACAGCTGAAGTCGTGACAAAACCTGAAGTGAAATTGGGTGACTACAAAAACCTTGAAGTATCAGTAGATGTAGAAAAAGAAGTGACAGACGCTGACGTTGAAGAACGTATCGAACGCGAACGCAACAACTTGGCTGAATTGGTTATCAAAGAAGGCGCTGCTGAAAATGGCGACACTGTTGTGATTGACTTCGTTGGTTCTATCGACGGTGTTGAATTTGACGGTGGAAAAGGTGAAAACTTCTCACTTGGACTTGGTTCAGGTCAATTTATCCCTGGTTTTGAAGACCAATTGGTTGGACACTCAGCTGGCGAAACTGTTGACGTTGTCGTAACATTCCCAGAAGACTACCAAGCAGAAGACCTTGCAGGTAAAGAAGCTAAATTCGTGACAACTATCCACGAAGTAAAAGCTAAAGAAGTTCCAGCTCTTGATGATGAACTTGCAAAAGATATCGACGAAGAAGTGGAAACTCTTGACGAATTGAAAGAAAAATACCGCAAAGAATTGACTGCTGCGAAAGAAGAAGCATACAAAGATGCCCTTGAAGGTGCAGCAATCGATAAAGCTGTAGAAAACGCTGAAATCGTAGAACTTCCAGAAGAAATGATCCACGAAGAAGTTCACCGTTCAGTAAATGAATTCCTTGGAAACTTGCAACGCCAAGGTATCAACCCTGACATGTACTTCCAAATCACTGGAACTACTCAAGAAGACCTTCACAAACAATACGAAGCAGAAGCTGAGTCACGTACGAAGACTAACCTTGTTATCGAAGCAGTTGCGAAAGCTGAAGGATTTGACGCTTCAGAACAAGAAATCCAAAAAGAAATCGAGCAATTGGCAGCAGACTACAACATGGAAGTTGCACAAGTACAAAACTTGCTTTCAGCTGACATGTTGAAACACGATATCACTATTAAAAAAGCTGTTGAATTGATCACAAGCACTGCAACAGTAAAATAATCTTAAAAGATAAAGAGCCCACCTGACTAGGTGGGCTTTCTGCTTGTCTATTTTCCAAAAATCTCTTTGAGATCGACATCTGTAATCCCAATCATAGCGTGAATACTAGACCAGTTTTCCTCGGTGAGGATGTAGGATAGAGGAGAATCCTCTTGATTTGTTGTTTCGCTAGGAGCTGGGCTGGTTTGGTCAGTTGCTTCAACCAGATCCTTAAAGCGCTCAATCAGATAGGTCTTACGGGCAGTCCCGATATGCTTGACTGCATAGTCGAAGGCCTGTAATTCACCAAGAAGGATGAGCTTGCTCTTGGCCCGTGTAATGGCTGTGTAGATGAGATTTCGCTCCAGCATGCGCTTGCTAGCACTGGTGATGGGCAGGATGACAACAGGAAACTCACTTCCCTGAGACTTATGGATACTCATGGCATAGGCTAGTCGAATCTTGTACCATTCGTTGCGTGGATAGATGACCTCATTGCCATCAAAATCAATGACAATCTCGTCTTGTTTGGACTCGGTGTATTTTCCAGGAATCAGGTCTGTGATGTAGCCTAGGTCTCCGTTAAAGACATTGACTTCGGCATCGTTGACTAGGTGAATGACCTTGCCACCCTTGCGATAGAAGTATTGGGGAGCTTCAAAACTGAGTTGGTCTTTTTGTGGTGGATTGAGCAGGTCTTGCATGAGTTGGTTGATGGCGTCAATACCAGCAGTTCCTCGATACATAGGCGCCAGCACCTGAATATCGCGAGCCGGAATGCCACTTCTGAGTGCGACACCAAGAATTTTCTCAATGGTAGCTGGGATATGGCCACTAGCGATTTCAAAGTAGGAGCGGTCTGCTTTTTTCTGGGTAAAGTCAGCTGGCAGGATGCCTTGTCGAATCTGACTTGCCAAGGTAACGATGGTTGATTCTTCGCTCTGACGGTAAATCCGTTCCAAGCGAGTCTGGGGAATCAGGGGTATCTGGAGCAGGTCAGCCAGGACTTGTCCAGGACTGACAGAAGGCAACTGGTCACTGTCTCCCACGATGAGGATTTTACTGTTTGAGGAGATATTGGAGAAGAGCTGGTTGGCTAGCCAAGTATCCACCATGGAAAACTCATCTACAATGATAAAATCGGCATCCAGATAATCATCTAGATGACTGGTATCATCGTCTCCCGTCATCCCCAAATGGCGATGTATAGTAGCACTTGACAATCCTGTCAATTCATTCATGCGCCGAGCGGCTCGACCAGTTGGTGCAGCGAGAAGAATAGGGAGGTTGCTCTTTTTTTTGAGATCGAGTCCTTCAAGCAGGGCATAGACAGCGATGATACCATTGATAACAGTTGTCTTACCAGTACCAGGTCCACCTGTTAGGATAAAGACCTTGTTCTGGATGGCATCGCAGATAGCCTGCTTTTGAATGTCATCGTACTGAATCCCCAGTTCTTGCTCGACAGTAGCGATATGCTTGTGAATGGTTTCTAGATCTTGGCTCTTCTGTTTTCCTTTTTCAAGGATACGAACCAAGTGACTGTGGATGCCTTCTTCAGCGAAAAAGAGGCTATTATCAAAGATTTTGGTATCAATCTGCTGAACCTTGTCCTCTTCAATTAGATGAGATAATTCCTGAGCGACTTGGCTGGGATCGAGTTCCACGGGACGGGAAGATTCGAGGAGAGTCAGGGTTTGTTCCAGCAAATCTCGGGCTTCCATATAGGTATCGCCCGTATCCATACAGCCTTGAAAGAGACTGTGGACAAGGCCAGCGCGGAAGCGCTCGGGAGCTTGGCTTTCGATACCTAGTTCGGCTGCTAGTTGGTCAGCAATGGTAAAGCCCAAGCCCTTGATATCCTCAACCAGCTGGTAGGGATAATTTTCGACAATATCCAGCGTTTCGTCCTTGTAAAAGTCTTGAATCTGAAAGGCTAGTTTATTGGGAATGCCGTAGTTGGCTAGTTTTGCCAAAACCATCTCTGTCCCATAGTTGAGACGGAGGGTGGAAAGAAAAGCCTCACGGTTTTTGGCAGAGAGTCCTGAGATGCCTTCCAGCTTTTCAGGATGCTCCAGAATTTCGTCTATGGTATTGTCACCGTAGCTATCAACGATTTTCTGGGCAGTCTTGAGTCCAATTCCCTTGAAATGGCTGCTAGAAAAGTACTTGACTAGACCCTTACTAGTGGGTTTTGCTCTCTCATAACGACTGATCTGTAGCTGTTCTCCATACTTGGAGTGCTGAACGATTTGCCCCCAAAAAGTATAGTCTTCGCCCTCAATCACGTCAGCCATGGTTCCTGTAACGATGATTTCAAAATCGTCAAAGTCCTCCGCATTGGTATCTTCGATATCTAGGAGGAGAATACGATAAAAATTACTGGGATTTTCAAAAATAATGCGTTCAATGGTGCCTGAAAAATAAACTTCCATAGGTTTCCTTTACATGAGTTCGTGAGAATTGGTCTCTTGGCCACTTTGAAAAGCTAGATGACGAAAAGGTTTATTCTCACAATAGAAAAAGAGACTGAGACTTAGCATTCTCGGCCTCTTCGTCATCTTAAAATGTTCCGATACGGTTAAGTGGCCAGAAACGGAATTTTGCTTCGCCTTTGATTTCGCTGGCCTTGAAGGTACCAACATGGCGGCTGTCGCTAGAGACTAGACGATCATCACCAAGGAGAAGGTACTCGCCTTGAGGGACAGTAAAGCTGAAGCTAGTGTTGGAATTGACATCGACCGTAAAAGCTTGTGCTTTTTGAGCAAGTTCTCTAAAGTAAACTCCCTTATTGCCTTCAAATCCTTTGCCAGTATAGGTATTTTGCAACTTTTCTGTTTTGAACAAGTTGAGGTATTCAGCTAGGTAGGGTTCATCCGTTTCTTTATCGTTGATAAAGAGTTTGTCATTTTCATAGCGGATGGTATCTCCGGGCATACCGATGACCCTTTTGACAATGTCTTTATTTCCTTCTTCTTCATGCGCAACCACAATGTCGAAGCGGTCAATTGGGAGGTGTTTAACAACGAAGAGAACTTCTCCGTCTGCTAGGGTAGGGTCCATAGAGTGTCCTTCTACACGGACATTGCTCCAAAGAAAGATACGGCTAAGAGCTACCAGTGCGATAATCAGGAAGAAAACTCCCCATTCTTTTAGAAATATTTTAAACGAATTCATAATTTACCTTTCTAGAAGTGCTTTGGCTTTTTCAGTGTTTTTAAAGTGAAGTTTGGCACAGAAATGAAGTCCTTTCATGCCATAGGCCTGAAGGATTTTACTAGCAACCTTATCAGATGCAGTTCCAGCGCCACTTGGCAGTTGGTAGCCTAGTTCTCGTCCAAGATTTTCCAAGTTTTCGAGGAAGAGATCCCGCGCGATGATGGAGCTAACCGCAACAGCCAGGTATTTGCCCTCAGCTTTCTCTTCCAAAGTGATCTTATTTGGAAAACGGTTGGCTTCTTGCGCCAAGTACTTGTCATAGTTTTTAGGACTTGTAAAAGCATCAATCACGATTTTCTCTGGCTGGACTCCTTTTTGGAGAAGGAGAAAAATAGCCTGGTTGTGAAGGGCCACCTTTACAGAAACAGCATTGTAACGCTCTCCGATAACTTCGTTGTACTTGCTCGGTGAAAGGAGGAGCGCTTGGTGCTGGATTTTTTCCTTGAGAATAGGAGCAAGCTGACGAATCTTTTGATCTGTCAGAGTCTTAGAATCCCCCACCCCGAGTTTTCGCAAGAAATCATGCTGGTCCGGTGTCACAAAGGAAGCCACGACAGCCAGACCACCAAAGTAGGAACCATTTCCCACCTCATCAGTCCCAATCATAGAAACATCTTGTCCACTGTTTTCTTGTTGAACTTGATAACCAAAGAAAGTGGCGTATTGCTCAGCAGCTTCGCCCTGTAGGAGGACTTTTCCAGAAGTATAGATAGAAACCGTTGCCTGAGGCAGTCTCAAAAAATAGCGAATATAAGGATTTTTACTAGGACTGAGAGCCTTCTGATACTGACTTAAAAAGCTCTGAATTTCCTGTTCACTTGGTGTGAGTGTGATACTTGCCATAGTCTCTATTGTACCACAAAAGCGGGAGAATTGGTAAAAACTGACAAAGTTAGCGAAATTTGGTATAATATCGTGAGGTGAATTTTATGGCAAATCTAAATCGATATAAGTTTACATTCGGGAAAAAGACATTAACCTTGACAACCGAGCATGACAACCTCTTTATGGAGGAAATTGCCAAGGTTGCGACTGAAAAATACCAAGCAATTAAAGAACAAATGCCTGGGGCGGATGATGAAACCATTGCGCTTCTTTTGGCGGTCAACTGTCTGTCTACACAACTCAATCGTGAAATTGAATTTGATGACAAGGAGCAAGAGTTGTTAGAACTCCGCCACAAGTTAATTGCTGTCAAACAAGAACAGAGCAAGATTGAGGATTCCCTATGATTTCAATCCTACTCTTATTGGTTCTTGCTTGGGGCTTTTACATCGGCTACCGTAGAGGTTTGGTCCTGCAAGTTTATTATTTCCTCGTTGCAGTGATTTCAGCCTTTGTTGCGGGACAGTTTTATAAATCACTGGGCGACCATTTCCACTTGCTTGTCCCTTATGCCAATCCTCAGGAAGGACAGGGCACCTTTTTCTTCCCTTCAGACCAGCTGTTTCACCTAGACAAGGTCTTTTATGCAGGCCTAGCCTACCTTTTAGTTTTCGGAATTTGTTATAGTATCGGACGTTTTATCGGTTTGTTCCTGCACTTGATTCCAACTAAAAAGCTCGATGTCAAATGGTTGCGTATCGGATCAGGCATTTTGTCTCTATTGGTAACTTTATTTGTCTTGCAAATGGCTCTAACCATTCTTGCAACAGTGCCTCTGGCAGTCATTCAAAATTCACTCGAAAAAAGTACAGTAGCCAAACATATCATCCAAAGTGTCCCTTTTACGACAAACCTTATCAAACAACTCTGGGTGACAAATTTAATCGGATAAAAAGGGCGGGATTTTTCCTAGCCCTTTGTTTACAGATTGGACGACTAAGTCAAAACCCCTAGTTGCTATAATCTTGTAAACCAGCATACAAGGAAAGAATATGAATACAAAAATACTAGAAACCTTAGAATTTAATAAAATCAAGGCCTTGTTTGAACCTCATCTCCTGACAGAACAAGGACTAGAGGAGCTAAAAGGCTTGGCCCCAACTGCCAAGGTGGATAAGATCAAACAAGCCTTTACAGAGATGGAGGAAATGCAAGCCCTATTTGTGGAGCAACCTCACTTTACCATCCTAGCGACGCGTGAGATATCAGCTGTTTGCAAGCGTCTGGAGATGGGGGCGGACCTCAATATTGAGGAGTTCCTGCTCCTCAAACGGGTCTTGCTGGCTAGCAGAGAGTTGCAAGGCTTTTATACCAATCTCGAAAACGTACGCTTGGAGCAGTTGGCGAGATGGTTTGAAAAACTACATGATTTCCCACACTTGCAAGGCAGTCTCCAAGCCCTAAATGATGCAGGATTTATCGAGAATTTTGCCAGTGAAGAGCTAGCACGCATCCGTCGGAAAATCCATGATAGCGAGAGTCAAGTTCGAGATGTCTTACAAGACTTGCTCAAGCAAAAAGCGCAGATGTTGACGGAAGGCATAATCGCTAGCCGAAATGGCCGTCAAGTCTTACCAGTCAAGAACACCTATCGCAATAAGATTGCAGGTGTTGTCCATGATATTTCTGCTAGTGGAAACACGGTCTATATCGAGCCACGGGAGGTGGTCAAGCTGAGCGAAGAAATCGCTAGTTTGCGAGCTGACGAACGCTATGAGATGATTCGCATCCTGCAGGAACTATCAGAACGGGTCCGTCCTCATGCTGCTGAGATTGCTAATGACGCTTGGATTATCGGCCATTTAGACTTGATTCGTGCCAAGGTGCGTTTCATCCAAGAAAGACAAGCAGTTGTTCCTCAACTTTCAGAGAATCAGGAGATTCAACTTCTTCATGTTCGCCATCCTTTGGTCAAAAATGCTGTCGCAAACGATGTGCACTTCGGTAAGGAATTAACGGCCATTGTCATTACAGGTCCCAATACTGGTGGGAAGACCATCATGCTCAAAACCCTGGGCTTGACTCAACTCATGGCCCAGTCAGGCTTGCCCATTTTAGCTGATAAGGGGAGCCGTGTCGGTGTTTTTGAGGAAATCTTCGCAGATATCGGGGATGAGCAGTCTATCGAACAAAGCTTGTCTACCTTCTCCAGCCACATGACCAATATCGTAGATATTCTTGGCAAGGTCAACCAACATTCACTCTTACTCTTGGATGAGTTGGGGGCTGGTACAGATCCTCAAGAGGGAGCCGCCCTTGCTATGGCTATTCTGGAGGATCTTCGTCTACGTCAGGTCAAGACCATGGCGACGACCCACTATCCAGAACTCAAGGCCTACGGTATCGAAACAGCCTTTGTGCAAAATGCAAGCATGGAGTTTGATACAGCCAGCCTGCGTCCGACCTATCGCTTTATGCAGGGAGTTCCTGGTCGAAGCAATGCCTTTGAAATTGCCAAACGCCTAGGACTGTCAGATGTCATCGTCGGGGATGCCAGTCAGCAGGTCAACCAAGATAATGATGTCAACCGTATCATTGAACAATTGGAAGAGCAAACGCTTGAAAGTCGCAAACGCTTGGACAATATCCGTGAGGTGGAGCAAGAAAACCTCAAGATGAACCGGGCACTCAAAAAACTCTACAATGAGCTTAATCGTGAAAAGGAAACTGAGCTCAACAAAGCGCGTGAACAGGCTGCTGAGATTGTGGAACTTGCTCTAAGTGAGAGTGACCAGATTCTCAAGAATCTTCACAGCAAGTCTCAACTCAAACCCCACGAAATCATTGAAGCCAAGGCTGAGCTGAAAAAACTGGCTCCTGAAAAAGTCGACTTGTCTAAAAACAAGGTCCTTCAAAAAGCCAAGAAAAACCGAGCTCCAAAGGTTGGGGATGATATCATTGTTCTCAGTTATGGTCAGCGTGGAACCTTGACCAATCAGCTTAAGGACGGCCGTTGGGAAGCCCAAGTCGGTTTGATCAAGATGACCTTGGAAGAGAAAGAATTTGACCTTGTTCAGGCCCAACAAGAAGCCCCAGTCAAGAAAAAACAAGTCAATGTCGTCAAACGTGCTTCTGGTCGTGGTCCGCAAGCGAGACTGGATCTCCGAGGCAAACGATACGAAGAGGCTATGAATGAGTTAGACGCCTTTATCGACCAAGCCCTGCTCAATAACATGGCGCAGGTAGACATTATCCATGGTATCGGAACAGGAGTCATCCGTGAGGGCGTCACCAAATACCTGCAAAGAAACAAGCATGTCAAGAGTTTTGGCTATGCTCCACAAAATGCTGGAGGCAGTGGCGCAACCATTGTGACCTTTAAAGGATAGAGAGAAGAAGGATTCGCTCTTTATGAAAAAGAAATGAAAAGCCAAAAATTTTCATAGAATATATTGACAGAAGCTGACTTTTCTTGTAAAATAATAAAAAATTAAATACCAACACCGAACGAAGTTTAATAGAAGTGGAGAAAGGTTTGTTTTCCATGACTGTAAATGGACGGAACTCTGGAGAGACCGTGAAGGCACCGAAGGGGCAAGGCAGGCAACTGCTCAAACTCTCAGGTAAAAGGACAGAGCTAAGATAGACCGTTTTGGGTATTTATCTAAGCATTCCAGAGTACATGTATCTTGCATGTGCTCTTTCTTTTGGGGTTGAAAGATAGGAGTAGGAAATGTTAGAATTGCTTAAAGCGCTTGATGCTTTCGTTTGGGGGCCTCCCCTCTTGATCTTATTGGTCGGAACAGGTATCTATTTGACCATCCGACTAGGCCTTTTGCAGGTGGCTCGTCTCCCTAAGGCCTTTCAGTTGATCTTTACCAAGGACAAGGGACATGGTGACGTGTCGAGCTTTGCTGCTCTGTGTACGGCTCTAGCCGCCACCGTTGGTACGGGAAATATCATCGGGGTCGCGACTGCCATCAAGGTTGGAGGACCAGGGGCCCTCTTTTGGATGTGGATGGCAGCCTTTTTTGGGATGGCGACCAAGTATGCCGAAGGCTTGCTGGCCATCAAATACCGCACAAAGGATGCAAATGGAGCTGTAGCTGGAGGCCCCATGCATTACATCCTTTTGGGGATGGGAGAAAAGTGGCGTCCACTTGCTATCTTCTTTGCCCTAGCGGGTGTATTGGTAGCCCTTCTAGGGATTGGTACCTTTACCCAAGTCAATTCGATTACAGAATCCATTCAAAATACAGCCCAAGTTGATCCAGCTATCACGGCTCTGATTTTATCCATTTTTGTAGGGATTGCCGTCTTTGGTGGCCTCAAATCCATATCAAAAGTTTCGACAGCAGTTGTTCCATTTATGGCTATTGTCTATATTCTGGGAACTCTTACAGTTATTCTCTTTAATATCGAGAAAATCCCAGCTACGCTTGCACTCATCTTTACTTCAGCCTTTAGTCCAGCTGCTGCGGTAGGTGGTTTTGCAGGTGCTAGTATTCGGATGGCTATCCAAAATGGTGTAGCGCGGGGAGTCTTCTCTAACGAATCTGGTCTTGGTTCTGCTCCCATTGCGGCGGCTGCAGCTAAGACTAATGAGCCTGTCGAGCAAGGCTTGATTTCCATGACAGGAACCTTTATTGATACCCTCATTATATGTACGTTGACTGGTTTAACAATCTTGGTAACTGGAGTTTGGAGTGGTGATTTGAATGGAGTTGCCTTGACCCAGTCAGCCTTCTCAACAGTTTTTTCACATTTTGGACCTGCCCTCTTGACCATCTTCCTTGTACTCTTTGCCTTTACGACGATTCTCGGTTGGAACTATTACGGAGAGCGCTGTTTTGAGTTTCTCTTTGGTGTCCGCTTTATCTGGCTCTATCGTGTAGTCTTTGTGCTCATGGTCTTGTTGGGAGGTTTTATCGAGTTGGACATGGTCTGGATTATCGCAGACATCGTCAATGCCTTGATGGCTCTACCAAACTTGATTGCCCTCTTAGTCTTGTCACCAGTCGTTATTGCTGAGACTAAAAAGTATTTTAAACACTAACCCAATCACACTTTTGGTGTGATTTTTTCATTTCATAGACATTTCTTATCAAGGCGATTGAAAATATATATTTTCCAAGGGGGAAATTCTATGATAGACTAAATGACAATAAAATGAAAAGAGGTTTCTTATGACAACATTTACCATCCACACAGTAGAATCAGCACCAGCAGAAGTGAAAAAAGTTCTTGAAACAGTACAAAAAGACAACAATGGCTATATTCCCAACCTAATCGGTCTTTTGGCTAATGCACCTACCGCGCTTGAAGCCTACCGAACTGTCGGAGCCATCAACCGTCGCAACAGCCTGACACCAGTAGAGCGTGAAGTAGTGCAAATCACAGCTGCAGTAACCAATGGTTGTGCTTTCTGCGTGGCTGGCCATACTGCCTTTTCAATCAAACAAATCCAGATGAATGATGATCTTCTCCAAGCCCTCCGCAACCGTACTCCAATCGAGACAGACCCAAAACTAGATACCCTAGCCAAGTTTACCTTGGCAGTCATCAACACCAAGGGTCGTGTAGGTGATGAAGCGCTTAGTGAATTTTTAGAAGTCGGTTATACCCAGCAAAATGCCTTGGATGTGGTTCTGGGTGTCAGCCTAGCCAGCCTTTGCAATTATGCCAACAACCTAGCCAATACACCCATTAATCCAGAATTGCAACCCTATGCCTAGTTGGAATCAGAAAGAAAAAATGAAGACTGAGCAATCCAGTCTTCATTTTTCTATGCTATTTTAAGCGCTTTTATGCTATACTAATAATAACATGATTATTGGAGGCTCGGATGAAAAAGCTCCCCTTAGTATTCTCTGGCTGTTTATTAGGTTTAGCAGGTGCAGGAAATCTGATTGCAGATACTTGGCCAGTTCTGTCACATTTATTAAGTCTGATTGGTCTAGTGTTGTGGATTTTCTTTCTGATTCTTCATCTTTTTAATTGGGGAGAAACCAAGCAAGAATTGACCAGGCCCCCTCTTTTATCTGGGATGGCCACTTTTCCTATGGCTGGGATGATTTTATCGACCTATGTCTTTCGCGTATTCCCTGCTCTTCCTTTGCTAGCACAAGGAATCTGGTGGTTTTCATTTCTCTTGGATTTGGCTTTGATTACTACTTTTACCATCAAATTTGCCTGTCCGGGTCGGAGGGTCAATGCGACTCCAAGTTGGACGGTACTCTATGTGGGAATAGCAGTAGCAGCCTTGACCTATCCTCTTGTCGGAATCATTGAAATTGCCTATGCGACCTTGAGTTTTGGTTTTGTCTTGACCTTCTATCTCTATCCCCTTATTTATAGGGATTTAAAGAAAGATCCACTCCCACTAGCCTTACTTGGACAGGAAGGAATCTACTGTGCTCCCTTTTCTCTACTCCTGGCTTCCCTAGTTCGAGTTGGAGGAGCAAGCCTACCGACTTGGCTCTTGATTGTCATGATTTTGGCATCTCAATCCTTCTTTTTCTTTGTTTTAACTCGCCTGCCCAATATTTTAAAACAAGGATTTCAACCAGCCTTCTCAGCCCTAACCTTCCCAACCATTATCACAGCTACTTCGCTCAAGATGGCTCAGGGGATTTTGAAACTTCCATTTCTGGATTATCTGGTATTGGCTGAAACCGTTATTTGCCTAACTATTTTATTCTTTGTCTTGGGTGCTTATCTGATTTGGTTACGAAAAAAGGTCTAGCTAGAAATAGCTAGGCCTTATTTTTATGGTTTGATAACTTCAGCTCCACCCATATATGGACGAAGTGCTTCTGGAATAGTTACAGAACCATCTTCATTTTGGTAGTTTTCAAGAATGGCAGCCACTGTACGTCCAACTGCAAGTCCAGAACCGTTCAAAGTGTGAAGGAGTTTCACCTTGCCATCGGCTTCATCACGGTAACGGATTTGGGCACGACGAGCTTGGAAATCTTCTGTATTTGAACAACTTGAGATTTCACGATAGGTATTTTGGGCTGGAATCCAAACTTCCAAGTCGTAAGTCTTAGCAGCTGAGAAGCCCATGTCCCCAGTAGAGAGGGCAACGACACGGTATGGAAGGTTGAGTTTTTGAAGAATATTTTCAGCGTTGGCTGTCATTTTTTCCAATTCCTCATAAGATTCTTCTGGTTTGGCAAATTTGACCATTTCAACCTTGTGGAATTGGTGCAAACGAATCAAGCCACGTGTATCACGACCAGCAGAACCAGCTTCAGAACGGAATGATGGACTCATAGCGGTAAAGTAGATTGGTAGATCTTTACCGTCAAGGATTTCATCACGGTAGTAGTTTGTAAGAGGCACTTCAGCTGTAGGAATGAGGACATAATTAGTGTCTTTCAATTCAAAAGTATCTTCCTTGAATTTTGGATATTGACCAGTACCAAACATAGAGTCATGGTTAACAATGTAAGGTGTGATAACTTCCGTATAGCCTTCTTTACCATGCTCATCCAACATGAAGTTGTAGATAGCACGTTCCAAACGAGCCCCAAGTCCTTTATAGAAGAGGAAACGAGCGCCCGTTACTTTACCGCCACGTTCCCAGTCAAGGATACCAAGGTCTTCACCAAGATCCCAGTGAGCTTTTGGCTTGAAGTCAAACTCGCGCGGAGTCCCCCAACGGCGAACTTCCACATTGTCATCTTCATCAGCCCCAACAGGAACGCTGTCGGCAGGGATGTTTGGAAGAGTAGTGGTAAATTCTGTTAATTTAGCATCGATATCCGCCAATTCAGCATCCAAGGCTTTGACTTCAGCAGATAGGGTTTGCATTGCAGCAATCTTGTCATCGGCATTTTCCTTGTTGCGCTTAGCTTGGGCAATCTCAGCAGAAACTGTGTTACGTTCTGCTTTGAGCGTTTCAACCTTGACCAAGATGTCACGACGTTTAGCATCGATTTCTTTCATCTCATTTAAGATAGCAGCATCTACACCACGTGTAGCTAATTTTTCAGCGACAGCATCAAAATCTGTGCGAATACGTTTAATATCTAACATAAGAACTCCTTTATGAAAAAAGCACACCTGACAAAGTGTTGGAGTGGCAGGGCCACGGTTCCATCCAACTTCACAGGTGTGCACTTGATTATATATGTAATTGTGAACAACGGTAGAATTTCACCTATCCCTCCTATCTGCTCGCAGCACCCGCAGACTTTCTGAAAGAAGGAGATAACTTACTTATCCGTTGCTATGATTATACTAAAGTTTCTACTTTTTTGCAAATAGATTTTTAAGTTTTTGTCCAATGGTCTGGAGTAGAGTCGGAAGTTTCACAACCTTGTCGTTTCCTAATTTTTCCCGAGCGATTTTGAGGATAGCTCCAGAGTCTTTTGAAGCAAAGAGGAATTTTCCTTGATCAGTGAAGACTTCAAAGTGGCGGCTGATCTTGCGACCACTTACGTTAGCTCCGATTTGATTGACGCTGGACCAGGGGATTTGGATATATTGTTCGACATTGACATCAGGATAAAACTCTAAGGCTTGATCCCCAACTAAAAATTTTCCAACTTTTCCAGAGATAGAGAGGTAAGATGTCCCAGTAGTTTGGAGGTCAATGACTTGATTGAGTGATTGGGCCATGATTAATCTTCCTTACTTTCATCGAAAAAGGCATGATAGAGAGCCTTGATAGCTGCCTTTTCTTGCTCTTTATTGACAACAAACATGATGGAAACTTCACTTGAGCCTTGGGACATCATCTGGATGTTGATCTTGTTTTCAGATAGAGCACGTGTTGCAGTAGCAGTTACCCCGATATGGCTCTTCATCTTTTCTCCGACAATCATAATGATTGAAAGGTCGTGTTCGATTTCAGCATGGTCCACTTTAGCTTTTTGAACGAGTTGACGTAGAATTTCTTCTTCTTTGATAGGAGTCAATTCACGGGAGCGGAGGATGATTGAAAGATCGTCGATACCTGTAGGCATGTGTTCCCAACCGATATTGAGATCCTCAAGGATTTGCAGAACCTTGCGACCAAACCCGACTTCACGGTTCATGAGGTATTTTGACATGTTGATGCTGACGAATCCTGAGTCACCCGCAATTCCTACTACTGGGAATTTATCACTACTGTGTTCTAAAACAATGCGTGTTCCTGGGTGGTCAGGGTTGTTGGTATTCTTGATGACAAGAGGAATTTTTCCGCGGTAAGCGGGTAGAAGGGCTTCGTCATGAAGAACTGAAAATCCAGCGTAAGCCAACTCACGCATTTCACGGTAGGTTAATTCAGGAATGGAGTGTGGTTGGTGGATAATACCAGGATGGGCAGCAAAGATACCATCTACGTCTGTAAAGTTCTCATAGAGATCAGCCTTAACACCTGCTGCAATGATAGAACCTGTGATATCTGAACCTCCACGTGAAAAAGTACAGATTTGATTTTCCTTAGTCACACCAAAGAAACCAGGGATGACAAGGACTTCGGTGCTATCAGCCAAGCCTTCAATCTTGTCATAACTAGATGGAATGATACGTGCGTTTCCAGGTTCACTTGTGACAACAATTCCAGCTTCTCTTGGGTGAACATAGCGTGCATCGATACCGTTTTGGTTAAAGTAGGCTGCAATCAATTTGGCATTGTTATTTTCTCCAGCCGCTAGGAAGGTATCATAGAGAAATTCATTATCCTCTATAGGAAGAGTTGCCAAGGCCCGAATACTTTTAGAGATTTTTTCTAAAACAGCAGGTTTTAACCCTAGTTCACTCACCATTGCCGCATAGCGGTCAATGATCCAACTTTGGCTAGCACTGATGTCATTTCCAGCCACATAGTCGCGATAGTATTTGATCAAGGCATCAGTTACCTTGGTATCTTCAGCATTGCGTTTACCTGGTGCAGAAACGACTACAAAACGGCGCTCTTTATCACTTTTAACGATGTTTAAAACTTTTTCTAACTGACCTGCAGAGGCAAGCGAGCTTCCACCAAATTTTACAACCTTCATAAGGACTCCTCAAGTAAGTATTTTATACGATTATAGCAGAAAGAGGGGCATTTTTCAATGACGAAAATAACTTCCTATTATAATAGAAGAAAACACTAACTTATTCTGAAAAGCAATAACAGTTTAAAAGTAAGAGTGTCAAATTTTACTCACACTCATAAATGATGGGTGAATAATCAGCTGAGACACTTTCCTTTAGTTTTTCCTTGCCTCTTTATTCAAAAAAAGGTATACTTTGATGATAAAACAATTTTATTACCTTATAAAAGAAAAGGAGAAGCTATGAATCATATCTTATATCAGATCGTAGATGATCTGGCTATCATTACTTTGAATCGTCCCGAAGTGGCAAATGGTTTCCATATCCCAATGTGTGAGGAAATTTTAGAAGCTTTGACTCTAGCGGAGCAGGATCAAACTGTGCAGTTCATCTTGATTAATGCTAATGGGAAGGTCTTTTCAGTTGGGGGAGACTTGGTTGAGATGAAACGAGCAGTAGACGAAGATGATATCCCTTCTTTGAATAAGATTGCAGAGTTAGTCAATACAATTTCTTTTAAAATCAAGCAAATTCATAAACCTGTTTTGATGGAGGTAGATGGAGCGGTTGCTGGTGCCGCAGCAAATATGGCAGTAGCAGTTGATTTTTGTTTGGCGACTGATAAGGCAAAATTCATTCAAGCCTTTGTCGGAGTTGGCTTGGCGCCAGACGCTGGTGGGATTCATCTTTTGAGTCGTAGCATCGGGGTAACACGAGCTGCACAACTTGCCATGACAGGAGAAGCCTTGACTGCTGAAAAAGCGCTAGAATGGGGCGTGGTATACCGTGTTTGTGAAGTTGACAAATTAGAAAAAACAAGAGAACAAGTTTTGAAAAAATTAAGAAGAGGTTCAGCAAACTCATACGCAGCGATTAAAAAGCTAGTTTGGGAAAGTCAATTTAAGGATTGGCAGAATTATGCTGAATTAGAATTGGAATTACAAGAATCGTTATCTTTAACTGAAGATTTTAAAGAAGGAGTTCGAGCGCATTCTGAAAGAAGAAGACCAAAATTTTCAGGAAAATAAAAAAATACTTGCATAATTTTTTGAAGTTTGTTATACTTTTTCTATCAAATGCTTTGATTGTGAAAGTTTTTTAGAGGGAGGGAAACGATTTGGACTACCAACAAGTAAATGATTATCTAACATCTATTTTTAATAATGTCCTTGTGATCGAGGAGGTTAGCTTACGAGGTAGTCGATTCAAAGACATCTCCATCAAAGAAATGCACACGATTGATGTGATTGGGAAGTTCCCGGAGGCAACGCCAAGTAAGGTTTCAAAAGAACTGATGGTAACTCTTGGGACAGTGACGACGAGTTTGAATAACCTGGAGAGAAAAGGTTATATTGAGCGTATTCGTTCTGACCAAGACCGTCGAGTGGTCTATCTGCATTTGACAAAGCAAGGTCGTTTGGTTCACCGTCTTCATAAACGATTCCACAAGGCTATGGTCGAAAAAATCATCGATGGCATGAGCCCTGAGGAAAAAGAAGTCATGGGCAGAGGCTTAACGAACCTTTATCAATTTTTGGAGGATTTGAAATAATGGCTTTTGCAAAAATAAGCCAGGTTGCTCATTATGTTCCAGAGCAAGTGGTCACTAATCATGACTTAGCCCAAATAATGGACACAAGCGATGAGTGGATTTCAAGTCGGACAGGAATTAAACAGAGACATATCTCAAAAACAGAGTCTACAAGTGATTTGGCGACAGAAGTAGCTAAGAGCTTGTTGGCTAAAGGGAGCTTAACAGCGGATCAGATTGATTTTATTATTGTAGCGACGATTACTCCAGACTCGATGATGCCTTCCACAGCAGCTCGAGTTCAGGCAAATATCGGATCGCATAGAGCTTTCGCCTTTGATCTGACAGCAGCTTGCAGTGGCTTTGTATTCGCTCTCTCAACTGCAGAAAAGTTTTTAAGTTCTGGACAGTTCAAAAAAGGGATTGTTATCGGGGCTGAGACCTTATCCAAGGCAGTTGATTGGTCAGATCGTTCGACAGCTGTTCTCTTTGGGGATGGCGCTGGTGGGGTTCTCTTGGAAGCGAGCGAAACACGTCACTTCCTTGTGGAAAGTCTCTATACGGATGGCTCTCGGAGCGAGTGTTTGACCTATGGTCAAACGGCTTTGGCTTCTCCTTTCTCGGATCAAGAAGCAGTTCCTGCTTTTTTGAAAATGGATGGACGAGCAGTTTTTGATTTTGCAAATCGTGATGTTGCTAGATCGATCAAAGAAACCATTGAAAATGGTCCAATCGCAGCATCGGAATTGGATTATCTCTTGCTTCATCAGGCAAATATCCGCATTTTGGATAAGATGGCTAAGAAGATCGGCGTTGACCGAGACAAACTTCCAGCCAATATGATGGAGTATGGGAATACCAGTGCAGCAAGTATCCCGATTTTGCTCTCAGAGTGTGTGGAGAATGGTATGATTCGTTTAGATGATAGCCAGACGATTCTCCTATCAGGCTTCGGAGGAGGTTTGACATGGGGCACACTCATTCTTACAATCTAGGTAATCATGTGGTAAACACATAGTTATAAATTTTTTATATTTTAAAGGAGTCCTATCATGGCAGTATTTGAAAAAGTACAAGAAATTATCGTTGAAGAACTTGGGAAAGACGCATCAGAAGTAACACTTGAGTCTACTTTTGATGATTTGGATGCAGATTCATTGGACTTGTTCCAAGTAATCTCTGAAATCGAAGATGCTTTTGATATCCAAATCGAAGCAGAAGATAATTTGAAAACAGTTGGTGACTTGGTTGCCTACGTTGAAGAGCAAACAAAATAATTAACATATTACTAGAAGGAGTAGGGGAAACCCACTCCCTCTTGTTTAGGTAATAGTTTGAAACTCAAATGATAAACTCGTCGAACTATTACGTAAGCAAGGAATGATGGAGGCACTATGAAAACACGTATTACAGAATTATTGAACATTGATTATCCTATTTTTCAAGGAGGAATGGCCTGGGTTGCAGACGGTGACTTGGCTGGTGCAGTATCAAAAGCTGGTGGTCTAGGAATCATCGGTGGTGGGAATGCACCTAAAGAGGTCGTAAAGGCTAATATCGATAAAATCAAATCACTTACGGACAAACCTTTTGGTGTCAACATCATGCTCTTGTCTCCTTTTGTAGAAGACATCGTTGATCTCGTGATTGAAGAAGGGGTCAAGGTGGTTACAACTGGTGCAGGAAATCCAAGTAAATACATGACTCGTTTCCATGATGCAGGAATTACAGTTATTCCTGTTGTTCCAAGTGTTGCTTTGGCAAAACGCATGGAAAAAATTGGTGCAGATGCAGTTATTGCAGAGGGAATGGAAGCCGGTGGACATATTGGTAAATTAACAACCATGACCTTGGTTCGCCAAGTTGCTGCAGCCGTTTCAATTCCGGTTATCGCAGCTGGAGGAATTGCCGACGGTGAAGGTGTCGCTGCAGGCTTTTTGCTTGGTGCAGAGGCTGTTCAAGTTGGTACGCGTTTTGTAGTAGCCAAGGAATCTAACGCCCATCCAAAATACAAGGAAAAAATCTTAAAAGCGCGTGATATCGATACGACTATTTCAGCTCAACATTTTGGACATGCTGTTCGCGCCATTAAAAATCAGTTGACACGTGACTTTGAACAGGCTGAAAAGGATGCCTTTAAACAAGAAGATCCAGATTTAGAAATCTTTGAGCAAATGGGAGCTGGTGCTCTTGCTAAAGCCGTTGTTCATGGAGATGTAGAAGGTGGATCCGTCATGGCAGGTCAGATCGCTGGTTTGGTTTCTAAAGAGGAAACTGTCGAAGAAATCCTAAAAGATCTATACTATGGTGCAGCCAAAAAAATTCAAGAAGAAGCCTCTCGTTGGGCAGGAGTTGTAAGAAATGACTAAAACAGCCTTTCTATTTGCAGGTCAAGGTGCTCAGTATCTAGGAATGGGGCGTGATCTCTATGATCGCTACCCTATCGTCAAGGAAACCATTGATCAAGCCAGTCAGGTTTTGGGTTATGACCTACGTGACTTGATTGATAAGGAAGAAGCCAAGATAAACCAGACTCGTTATACGCAGCCAGCTATTTTAGCGACTTCGGTTTCTATCTACCGACTATTGAAAGAAAAGGGTTATCAGCCGGATATGGTAGCAGGATTGTCTCTTGGGGAATATTCTGCTTTAGTAGCTAGCGGAGCCTTGGACTTTGAAGAGGCAGTTGCCTTGGTTGCTAAGCGTGGAGCTTATATGGAAGAGGCAGCACCCGCAGGCTCTGGGAAGATGGTAGCCGTCCTCAATACTCCAGTAGATGTGATAGAGGAAGCTTGTAAAACTGCTTCTGAAGTCGGTATAGTCACTCCAGCTAACTACAACACCCCAAGCCAAATCGTTATCGGTGGTGAGGTGGCTGCAGTTGACCGCGCAGTTGAACTCTTGCAGGAAGCAGGAGCAAAACGATTGATTCCTTTAAATGTATCTGGTCCTTTCCATACAGCACTTTTAGAGCCAGCCAGTCAGCAACTAGCTGGAGCTCTGGAGGGAGTGAGTTTCTCTGACTTTACTTGCCCACTAGTCGGCAATACGGAAGCTGCTGTTATGGAAAAAGATCGAATCCAAGAGCTTTTGACGCGTCAGGTCAAAGAACCTGTTCGTTTTTATGAAAGTATTGCTGTGATGCAGGATGCTGGGGTAACCCACTTTATTGAAATTGGTCCGGGTAAGGTCCTATCAGGCTTTGTCAAAAAAATCGATAAAACAGCTCAGCTAGCTAACGTTGAAGACCAAGCAAGCTTGGATGCTTTGTTAGGAAACTAATGATCCCTTCTCCCACAAAATACAACAGGAAACAGGAGAAATAGAATGCAACTTACAAACAAAAATGTCTTTGTAACAGGTTCAAGTCGTGGTATCGGACTTGCCATTGCTCACAAATTTGCTCAACTAGGCGCTAATGTAGTCTTGAATAGTCGAGGAGCAATCTCAGAAGAATTGCTAGCTGAGTTTTCAAACTATGGTGTCAAAGTAGTACCGATTTCAGGTGATGTTTCAGACTTTGCAGATGCCAAGCGTATGATAGATCAAGCGATTGCAGAACTCGGTTCTGTCGATGTCTTGGTCAACAATGCTGGGATCACTCAAGATACGCTTATGCTTAAGATGACCGAAGAAGACTTTGAAAAAGTGATTAAAATCAACTTGACAGGTGCTTTCAACATGACGCAAGCAGTATTGAAACAGATGATCAAGGCACGTGAAGGTGCGATTATCAACATGTCGAGTGTGGTCGGTTTGATGGGAAATATCGGACAAGCCAACTATGCAGCTTCTAAAGCAGGTTTGATTGGTTTTACCAAGTCAGTTGCACGTGAGGTTGCCAATCGTAATGTGCGCGTAAATGCTCTTGCACCAGGAATGATCGAGTCAGATATGACTGCTGTTTTATCTGATAAGGTCAAGGAAGCGACATTGGCCCAAATCCCAATGAAACATTTTGGACAAGCAGAACATATCGCAGATGCTACAGTGTTCCTAGCTGGACAGGATTATTTGACTGGACAAGTTCTCGCTGTTGATGGCGGACTTAGCATGTAAAAAATAAGGAAAGATATAGGTAAGACAGATGAAACTAAATCGAGTTGTAGTAACAGGTTACGGATTGACCTCTCCTATCGGAAATACTCCAGAAGAATTTTGGAACAGTTTGCAAACTGGGAAAATTGGAATTGGAGAAATCACTAAGTTTGACCACAGCGAATTTGCTGTGCACAATGCGGCAGAAGTTCAAGATTTCCCATTTGATAAATACTTTGTTAAAAAAGATACCAACCGTTTTGACAACTATTCTTTGTATGCCTTGTATGCGGCTCAAGAAGCGGTGACAAATGCAAATCTTGATGTAGAAGCAATTGATAAAGATCGCTTTGGTGTCATCGTGGCTTCTGGTATTGGGGGAATTAAAGAAATCGAAGATCAGGTTATCCGTCTTCATGAAAAAGGTCCAAAACGCGTTAAACCAATGACACTTCCAAAAGCCTTGCCAAATATGGCTTCAGGAAATGTTGCCATGCGCTTCGGAGCAAACGGTATCTGTAAATCAATCAATACAGCCTGTGCCTCATCAAACGATGCCATTGGAGATGCCTTCCGTTCTATCAAGTTTGGTTTCCAAGATGTCATGTTAGTTGGTGGATCAGAATCATCTATCACTCCTTTTGCAATCGCTGGTTTCCAAGCATTGACCGCCCTATCAACTACAGAGGATCCAACTCGTGCTTCTATCCCGTTTGACAAAGATCGTAATGGTTTTGTGATGGGAGAAGGTTCAGGAATGCTGGTTCTTGAAAGTCTTGAACATGCTGAAAAACGTGGCGCAACTATCTTGGCTGAAGTAGTTGGCTACGGTAATACCTGTGATGCTTACCATATGACTTCACCTCATCCAGAGGGTCAAGGTGCGATTAAGGCTATGAAGTTGGCTTTGGAAGAAGCAGAAATTTCTCCAGAGCAAGTGGCTTACGTCAACGCCCACGGAACTTCAACTCCTGCAAATGAAAAAGGAGAAAGTGGTGCGATCGTAGCTGTTCTTGGTAAAGAAGTACCTGTATCTTCAACCAAGTCCTTTACAGGACACTTGCTTGGTGCTGCAGGGGCCGTAGAAGCAATCGCTACTATTGAAGCCATGCGTCATAACTATGTACCAATGACAGCTGGAACAAGTGAGTTATCAGACTATATCGAAGCGAATGTCGTTTATGGACAAGGCTTGGAGCAAGAAATCCCTTATGCTATTTCAAACACTTTTGGTTTTGGTGGACACAATGCGGTTCTTGCTTTCAAACGTTGGGAGAATAAATAATTATGAATTTAAATGAAATCAAGGACTTGATGGCTCAATTTGACCAATCAAGTTTGAGAGAATTTTCTTATAAAAATGGAACGGACGAATTGCAGTTCAGTAAGAATGAAGTAAGAATGGCTTCTGAAACACCAGCTCAAGTTGCTCCAGCGCCAGCTGCAGTGGCTCCTAGTCCAGTAGTTTCGGCCCCTTTAACTCCAGTAGAGAGTGCAGTGGAAGAAGCTCCAGCACCAGCTGAAACGACGGTTGCTCCGGAGGGTGATGTCGTTGAAAGTCCACTTGTAGGGGTGGCTTACTTGGCCGCTGGACCAGATAAACCTGCCTTTGTCACAGTTGGAGACAGTGTTAAAAAAGGTCAGACTTTGGTGATCATTGAAGCCATGAAAGTCATGAATGAAATCCCTGCACCTAAGGATGGTGTGGTGACAGAAATTCTCGTTTCAAATGAAGAAATGGTTGAGTTCGGTAAAGGATTGGTACGCATCAAATGATCGATATTCAAGGAATCAAAGAAGCTCTACCCCATCGCTACCCCATGCTCCTAGTGGATCGTGTCTTGGAAGTGAGCGAAGATACCATTGTTGCCATTAAAAATGTGACCATCAACGAACCTTTCTTCAATGGTCATTTTCCTCAATACCCAGTCATGCCAGGTGTTCTTATCATGGAAGCCTTGGCTCAGACTGCTGGTGTCTTGGAATTGTCCAAACCTGAAAATAAAGGGAAACTGGTCTTCTACGCTGGCATGGACAAGGTTAAGTTTAAGAAGCAAGTTGTACCAGGTGATCAATTAGTCATGACGGCTACCTTTGTAAAACGTCGTGGTACGATTGCCGTGGTTGAAGCAAAGGCTGAAGTAGATGGCAAGCTTGCAGCGAGTGGTACTCTTACCTTTGCAATTGGAAACTAAGGAGGTTCTCCATGTTTCGTAAAATTTTGATTGCCAACCGTGGTGAGATTGCGGTTCGCATTATTCGAGCTGCGCGTGAATTAGGCATTGCGACCGTAGCAGTCTATTCAACTGCTGATAAGGAAGCTCTTCACACACTTCTAGCGGATGAAGCTATCTGTATCGGACCTGGTAAGGCGACTGAGTCTTATCTCAATATCAATGCGATTTTATCTGCTGCAGTATTGACAGAAGCAGAAGCCATCCATCCAGGTTTTGGATTTCTTAGCGAAAACTCCAAGTTTGCCACGATGTGTGATGAAGTGGGAATTAAGTTCATCGGCCCTTCTGGGGCTGTAATGGATACCATGGGAGATAAGATCAATGCGCGTGAGCAAATGATCAAGGCTGGGGTTCCAGTTATCCCAGGATCTGATGGTGAAGTTCACACGGCTGAAGAGGCCCTTGCAGTTGCAGAAAAAATTGGCTATCCAGTCATGCTTAAGGCATCGGCAGGTGGTGGTGGAAAGGGAATTCGTAAGGTTGAAAAGGCAGAAGACTTGGTCGCAGCCTTTGAGACAGCATCCAGTGAAGCCAAGGCCAATTTTGGAAATGGCGCTATGTATCTTGAGCGTGTGATTTATCCTGCTCGTCATATCGAGGTCCAAATCCTTGCTGACCAAGAGGGACACGTTATCCACCTAGGAGAACGGGATTGTTCTCTTCAACGAAATAACCAAAAGGTCTTAGAAGAAAGCCCGTCCATCGCGATTGGCAAAACCCTTCGTCATGAAATTGGTGCTGCAGCCGTTCGTGCAGCGGAGTCTGTTGGCTATGAAAATGCAGGGACGATTGAATTTCTTCTCGATGAAGCGAGTGGCAATTTCTACTTCATGGAAATGAATACTCGTGTGCAAGTTGAACACCCAGTCACAGAGTTTGTTTCAGGTGTCGATATCGTGAAAGAGCAGATTCGCATTGCTGCCGGGCAACCTTTACCTTTCAAACAAGAAGATATTGTCCTACAAGGTCATGCTATCGAGTGCCGGATCAATGCAGAAAATCCAGCATTTAACTTTGCTCCAAGCCCAGGAAAAATCACCAACCTCTACCTTCCAAGTGGAGGAGTTGGATTGCGTGTAGACTCTGCAGTCTATCCAGGTTATACCATTCCTCCTTACTATGATAGTATGATTGCCAAAATCATTGTTCATGGGGAGAATCGTTTTGATGCCTTAATGAAGATGCAACGGGCACTTTATGAACTTGATATTGAAGGAGTGCAAACCAATGCAGACTTCCAGTTGGATCTGATTTCAGACCGCCGAGTTATCGCTGGTGATTACGATACTTCCTTCTTGATGGAAACTTTCTTGCCAAAATACCAAGAAAAAGAATAGACTTTCAAACAGTATGAGAACTAAAAGGGGGAGTTATGGCTCTATTTAGTAAAAAGGATAAGTATATTCGGATCAATCCTAACCGTTCCGTAAGGCAGAAACCACAAGCCAAGCCTGAGGTTCCGGATGAACTCTTCTCCCAGTGTCCTGGTTGTAAACACACCATTTACCAAAAGGATCTTGGGAGCGAACGAATTTGTCCCCATTGTAGCTATACTTTCCGTATTTCAGCTCAGGAACGCTTGGATTTGACGATTGATTCTGGTAGCTTTGTGGAGATGTTTACAGGTATTGAAACTCAAGATCCATTAAACTTTCCTGGCTACCAGAAAAAACTTGCAACAATGCGTGAAAAGACAGGTTTGGATGAAGCAGTACTAACTGGTACAGCTAGCATCAAGGGACAAAAAGTTGCCCTTGGGATCATGGATTCTAACTTTATCATGGCTTCTATGGGAACCGTTGTGGGTGAAAAAATCACGCGCTTGTTTGAGTATGCAACGGTAGAAAACTTGCCAGTCGTTCTCTTCACAGCTTCTGGTGGAGCCCGTATGCAAGAAGGAATCATGAGCTTGATGCAGATGGCTAAGATTTCTGCGGCAGTTCAACGTCATTCCAAGGCAGGACTTTTTTACCTAACTATTTTAACCGATCCGACAACAGGTGGGGTGACCGCTTCTTTTGCTATGGAAGGTGATATTATCCTAGCGGAGCCACAGAGTTTGGTTGGTTTTGCTGGGCGTCGTGTTATCGAAAATACAGTTCGTGAGACCTTGCCGGATGACTTCCAAAAGGCAGAATTTTTGCTTGAACATGGATTTGTTGATGCAATTGTCAAACGGAGAGAATTGCCTGAAACAATTGCTAAATTAGTAAGATTGCATGGAGGAAGTCGCGGATGAATATTGCAAAAATAGTCAGAGAGGCACGCGAGCAGAGTCGTTTGACCGCACTTGATTTTGCCAATGGAATCTTTGACGAGTTTATCGAATTGCATGGAGATCGCTCTTTTCGTGATGATGGTGCGGTCATCGGTGGAATTGGTTGGTTAGGTGACCAAGCAGTAACTGTAGTTGGTATCCAAAAGGGAAAAAGTCTTCATGATAACCTCAAACGAAATTTTGGGCAACCTCATCCAGAAGGCTATCGTAAGGCTCTTCGCCTGATGAAACAGGCAGAAAAGTTTGGCCGTCCAGTTGTGACTTTTATCAATACGGCGGGTGCTTACCCAGGTGTTGGAGCCGAGGAACGTGGACAAGGTGAAGCAATTGCCCGAAACCTGATGGAAATGAGTGACCTCAAGGTTCCAATCATTGCGATTATTATCGGTGAAGGTGGATCTGGTGGGGCCCTAGCTCTAGCCGTAGCTAACCGTGTCTGGATGTTAGAAAACTCAATCTACGCCGTACTTAGCCCTGAAGGATTTGCCTCTATCCTTTGGAAGGATGGAAGTCGTGCTATGGAAGCAGCGGAGTTGATGAAAATCACTTCACATGAACTTCTAGAAATGGGAATCGTAGATAAGGTAATCTCAGAAGCAGGTCTCTCCAGTAAGGAACTGCTAGGATGCGTTAAAAATGAATTGCGTGCAGAACTAGATAGGTTGCAAGAACTACCACTTGACCAACTTATTGAAGAACGTTACCAACGCTTTAGAAAATACTAAGAAAATCAAAAAGCTAGAACATTTTGTTCTAGCTATTTTGATAATAGACCATGGATAAACATGAATACTCTAGATAAATAAGAAAAACAATCAATAGTCTATCCTCTATATTGCCCTAATAGAGAGTTTACCATTAGGAGAGAAAGAATGAAAAAGACAATACATTTAGGAATCTGTATGGTTTTAATGTTCCTGTACATTTATTTAACGCCATTAGGAGCCATAACTCTAGCTAGGATCTTCGGTTTAGGAATGGACAGCTATATAATCTTCCTAGTTGGAGAAGTGTTACTTATTTTCTTTTTATTCGTTTTGTGGTTGAAAAAGAAGAAGATGCTCTTTATCTTCGAGAAAAAGGGTTGGCGCTGGTCTTATCTCGCTTTCTTAGTGGCTTGTTTTCTTATCTATTCTTTTTTAAATGGATTTAGAATGCAGAATATTCGATTGATTGACCATAGTTTTATTTTCCAAGACCTTCTTTCAGAACTTTACTTAAACGGAAGAGAAACGACTCTATCAAGTCTTATATTTTTAATCTTTAACATTTCGATTGTACCTGTTGTTGAGGAGACAATCTATAGGGGTTATTTTATGAATACCTTCTTTCCGAAGTCGGAGTTTTATTTGGATGTGATCTTGTCTTCTTTCATCTTCGGGCTCAGTCACTTAGTTCTATCTCATCGTGACCCCATCAGTCTCATCATTTATAGTATTCTTGGTCTTCTATTTGCAGTTGTTTATCGAGTTACGGGTAGTCTTCGGTTTACCATTGTTTGTCATAGTTTCTATAATGCAATTCCCTATGCTCCGTCGATCTTATTTTATATCTATTATTTGATTTTTAGATAGTAGGAAGTTAGGAGATAAAGAAAAAAGCGTTTGATATCTGTCAAACCTTTTTCTAATTTGATGGGGAGATAGAGAAATCTCTTTTATCAATTTCTTATTTCTTAATGAGTAAAGCTACCATTTAGGGTGAAAAATTGACAGTTGAGGAGATAGACTATAAAATAGACAAAAAGATATGTACTGTAGATGTAAGCTTACAAAAATATATTTTAAGGAGCTACTTGATATGACAGGTACAGAAACATTTACAGTTCTTTCATCTGAGGACTTAGAACAAGTTTCAGGTGGTGGCATGATTTGGTTGGTTGATGATTATTATTGGAGTTGGCCTTATGCTTACAGCATTGCAACTGATTCGAGTACAATACGTACTAGAATGACTGGTTATGGTAACGGAATTATACCTTAATATTCTAATAATTTAAAGGGGTAAGTATGAAAAACTAGGGCATCTGGGAGTCTTTACATCACTGGTATTTCTATCGGTTTATCTACCAGAGTTAGGGATTATGCATCTAACTAAGTTTTTAGGATGGGGGATAGATGGCTATTCTATCTTTTTAACAGTTGAAGTAATAGCTCTTTTGCTATTATTTATCTACTGGCTAAAAAAGAAAGAGATGCTCTATATTTTTGAAAAAAAGGTCTCGAAGAAGTCAAGATTCTTTTACCTTGTAGTTGGTCTAGTGGCTACTTATTTTGATCGTCAATTGGTGGATGCTTTTCAGTTACAGTTTCATCACCTAATTGATAACAAGTATATCTTTCAAGACCTTCTTTCGATTCTATACTCCAATGGGCAACCAACTTTTCTATCAACTGTTCTCAGTTTTAGTTTAACAGTAGTCGTCGGACCTATATTAGAGGAACTGATTCATAGAGGGTACTTTATGAATACCTTCTTTCCCCAGTCCAAGTACTATCTGGATGTTATCCTATCTGCTCTTATCTTTGGACTTAGTCATTTGATCCTAACTCACCGAGATCCTATCAGTTTGATTATTTATAGTTTTGTTGGTCTTTTCTTTGCTCTAGTATATCGGTGGACAAAGAACCTAAAAATCACCATCTTGTGCCATAGTTTTTTCAATTTTCTCATTTATGCAAAACCCATCTGGATTTTTGTTTATAATTATGTCTATTACCACTTTTTAAGATAGTGGAGGCAAAGAAAAAGTGTTTGATAGCCGTCAAACACTTTTTCTATTTACTGTTCTTCTGTTACAAACTGGCTGAGCAGTCCGTTGATAAAACGGGCAGATTTTTGATCTGAGAAGTCCTTTGCAAGCTCGATAGCTTCATTAACAGCAACCAACTGTGGGGTGTCGAATGAAGTGATTTCAAAGACTCCCAAGCGAAGGAGGTTTCTCTCCACGAGTGTTAAACGCTCGATGGTCCAACCTGCTTTTAAATGCTGTGTGATTTGCTTGTCTAGTTCTTCCTTTTTAGCTTGAACACCAGAAACTAGCTCTGTCAAAAAGGCTGGAAGTTGCACATCAGTATCTTCACGATCATGAGTATAGGCGAAACGACAAGCAGTTTCGACATCCGTACCGAACTCAAGACTCATGAGAGCTTGAAAAGCACATTTACGGAGTTGGCGTCTAGATTCTAATAGTGGACTAGTCATTGAGGAAGTCCTCGTCAAATAGATCTTTCAATTCTGGTTTTGGTGTTTTATCTGGAACGATACCTGCAACGTGAATATTGATAGCAGCGAGTTCTACATCAGCCATATTGCGGACGGCATCTTTAACAGCTTTCTGGATAGCAACAGCTACCTTAGGAACTTTTACTCCGTACTCAAGGTAGAGATAGATATCTGCTGTGAGCTCTTCGTCCACGTTTTTAAGATAAACACCACGGCCAAGAGAAAGTTTTGAAAGGGTGTCAGATACTGATTTGTTTGAAAAAGAGTGAACACCCTCTACTTTTGCAGTAGCAATAGCAATGATTTTTTCAAGTACACGTGGGGCGATAACGATTTCGCCAAGTTGTTCTTCAATTCCCATAGAATGACCTCTTTCTAGAGATTAGGCACGAGAAACGTAAGTTCCTTCTGCAGTGTTGATAACGAGTTTTTGTCCTGCTTCGATGAAGTCTGGAACGTTTACGACAAGTCCAGTTTCCATCGTTGCTGGTTTACCAGAACCTGTAACAGTAGCTCCTTTGATAGATGGTTGAGTTTCTGCAACTGTCAATTCGACAGTAGTAGGAACGGTAACACCAATCACTTCAGTTCCGTAAAATTGGATCTTCACATCAGAGTTTTCAAGGATGTAAAGCAATTCGTTTTCAACGTTGACTACAGGAATTTCGTATTGGTCGTAAGTTTCTGTGTTCATGAAGTAGGCTGTGTCATCCATTTTGTACAAGTATTGAGCTGGGACAGTCTCGATGATGGCTTGTTCAAATTTTTCCTCTGGACGGTAGCTTGTATCAAATGTAGAACCAGTACGGACATCACGCAATTTCATACGCATGATTGTGTTTCCTTTACCTGGTTTGTGGTGGCTAGCTTCCAAAACGCGGATCAATTTTCCGTCAGCTGTTTCAAAGGTCATACCAGCCTTTAATTTACTTGCTTCAATCATGTTTTTACCTCTTTAATAAAATAATTTACTCTTTATTGTACCATAAAAGACAACATTACTCAAATGTCAAAAGGAGCTTAATTAGTTGACTGGTACGATATTTCCATCTTCGTCTTTGGTAACGAGGACGTATTTTCCATCGACTTCGATGTAAAAATTCTTGCTGGCAGTTTGCCCAGTGTTTTGAGCAGGTGCTTGATTTTGGACTTGTTGGCTTAGTTGACCACCGAGAGTCTGACCAAGATTCATGCCCATAAACATGTTCATCCCATTGCCATTCCCCTCATTGGCAGCTGCAGCAATAAGCGCTTCGTTTCGAGCACGGCGTTCTTCGATTTCAATCGTGTTGTACTTCATTGCCACGAGCTCACTATCAAGCTTGCGAACGATATCAAGACTTTCTTGGTCGTAGCTGAGGTCTTCAAGCAAGATATTAGTTGCTTCAATCCCGTAGAGACCTGTCCAAACCTTGTTAACCTCTTGTTTAGCGAGTTCGTTAAAGGTGTCTTGGTTGGCATTGAGGCTATAGATATCAACCTTGTTTTCGTTGGTATATTTGGCAATGGCAATCGCGATTTTCGGTGCGATATTTTGACGGAGCGTTCCTTGAGCTACATCTTGGAGAGTAAATGGCTGTCCGTCAGTAATTTGACGGCTAACAGAGCTCACGTAGAAGAGGACTGGATCTGCTATTTTTACATCAAACAAGCCATAAAAACGGATGTTGAGCAGTTGTTGGTAACGTTCGCTGAAATATTCGACCGCATTTTGTGTGCCGAACTTATTACCTGCAATAGGTTGCATGCGGATAAAGATAATTTCCTGTTGGGTGATGACTTGTCCACCAAAAGAGAAACGGTTTTTAAAGTTTTCCCAAGTGCCTTTTAAACCACCTTTTTCAAGGAGCCAGGCGTTATCACCAGCTTGCCATTCGTGGCTACCTGCTTCGAGGACTTCACCAAGGAAGGTACCGTTGTTTACCAAAACAGCGCTATAACCTTGGGGAACGATAACCACACTGCCATCTGACAAAAGTCCAGTATTTTGATTGCTGTGACGAGAACGTCCATCTGGGTCTTTTGTGAGCAATTGTCCCTTGACGGCCAAGGCGTCGCCAGAGACATTATCTGGAAGGACAATGGCTTCCTTGAATTTACTATCATTAAAACTATTTAAGCCTGCTGATAAGGCTGCACGTATAAATCCCATAATTCCTCCTAATTATAAAGCTCGTCTTCATCCACAACATCATAGGTATCCAGTACCCATTGGTTTGGACTGCGAGAGAGATTGGCACCACAGTAGTCGCACTCACTAACTGCGGAGATTTTCAATGGGGCGCCACAGTTTGGACAGTGGTCGCTCACAACTTCGTCTGGATTGACTGCTTGCGTTTGGCTACCGTGTTGACGGATAAAGTTCAATTGATACACAGTGAAGAGATCTTTTTTAGGGTCTCCTTCAAGGACACGACGAGTCTCATCGTCAATGACATAGTCTCGTAAAATTGATGATAGAATCACCACTAAGGTATCGTTTCCGTCAGGATTTTCAATAAACTCCTTGATGCGAACATTTTCGATACAAACTTTCTCTAAAACATTGGTTGTTTTAGCTCGAATATGGTCCTCAAGTTGAGTACTGTGTTGAGAGTAGAGACTGGTACTTTCTAAAGCGCGGACAGAGTTCCAATTTTTTTCAGTCCAGGCAACCTGCAATTTAAGGTAGACTTCCTTAACCCAAGATGTGAAGGCTTCCGCGTCAAAGTTTGGATCCCCGTATTTCACACGACTAATGGCCAGTGTGTTGTGTTCAACTCGACGATGGAGCGTTTGAGAATCATTACTAGTGAACGTTGAATTCGAATCTCCAGACTTATTCTGCAAGGATTTGACGATAACAACTAGTATGATTCCTCCGACTAATATGAACATAAATCCTAGATAGGGAGAGCTAGCAGAACTGTCAGAGGATGATCCATATCCAGAGCGGTAGTAGTGGTATGATGATCCGCCAGAACGACTTCCACCTCCACTTGAGCGGCTGCTACTGCGGCTGCTCCCTCCACTTCTGGAATGTCCGACACCCGCATCAACGATTTGAGGAACGGATAGAAAAACAAGTAATAAACAGGTCATTAAAAGAGCGTAAAACTTTTTCATGTGTCTCCTAACTATATGATTGAAAAGGTAGCTGTCTAGACTACTGGATGACTACTAGCGAATTACTCACTTTCTTTCAACTTGGCCAATTCCTGCGCAAGCAGTTTAAGGGCAACTTGTGGGTTGGCTTGGCCTTTGGTTGCTTTCATGAGGAAGCCTGTGAAGGCCTTGTCTGCGTTGCGTTTGCCTGACTTGAAGTCGGCAACGGCTGCTTCATTATCCGCAAAGACTTGGTGGATGATTGGGATCAAGACACCTGGATCAGAGATTTGCACCAAGCCTGCTTTTTCCACGTATTCACGCGCGCCACCGCCATTTTTAGCCAGGTGGACAAAGACTTTCTTGGCAATCTTAGAAGAGATCGTGCCGTCTTCGATGATGGCAATCATTTCTACCAAGTTTTCTGGTGTTAATTCGATTTGTTCCAGTGTTTTACCTTCGGCGTTCAAGAACTGAGCAACTTCACCTTGGAGCCAGTTAGAGACTTGTTTGGCATCGCCACCGAGGGCAACAGCTTTTTCAAAGAAGTCAGAAGTGACTTTGTTTGCCGTCAACTGGCTAGCATCGTAGTCTGACAAGCCAAGGTCAGATACGTAGCGCGCACGGCGTTCTTTTGGAAACTCTGGCAACTCTGTACGCATTTCTTCGATCCACTCATCTGAGATTTCAAAGAGGGGTAGGTCTGGTTCTGGGAAGTAGCGGTAGTCAGCAGCACCTTCTTTGACACGCATGAGGATGGTTGCTTTATTCGCTTCATCGTAACGGCGTGTTTCTTGGCGAATTTGACCACCTGAGCGAAGGATTTCAGCCTGGCGTTGGACTTCGTATTCGAGACCCTTACGAACGTTTGAGAAGGAGTTGAGGTTTTTCAACTCAGTCTTGGTACCGAATTTCTCTTGACCATAAGGGCGAAGGGAGATGTTGGCATCCACACGCATCGAACCTTCTTCCATCTTAACGTCAGAAATGCCAGCGTACTGGATGACTTCCTTGAGGGCAGTTAGATAAGCATAGGCTTCTTCTGGGGAGCGCATGTCGGCTTCAGATACAATCTCAATCAATGGCACCCCTTGGCGGTTGAGGTCTACATAAGAGTAGCCATCTGTACCATGGGTGTTTTTACCAGCGTCTTCTTCTAGGTGAGCACGTTCGATACCGATTTTCTTGGTTGTACCATCTTCTAGCTCCACTTCAATCCAGCCGTTATAACCTATTGGCTCATCAAACTGAGAAATTTGGTAGGCTTTGGGATTGTCGGGATAGAAGTAGTTCTTGCGGTCAAAGTGCATCTTTTTGTGGATGTCCATGTTGAGAGCAAGAGCTGCCTTGATACCGGCATCGACAACCCCTTTATTGAGAACTGGCAGAACTCCTGGGAAGGACCAGTCAATCACATTAGTGTTGGCATTTTGGTCATTTCCAAAGTGGGCAGAAGTAGGTGAGAAGATTTTTGAATTGGTGTTGAGCTCTACGTGGACTTCAAGTCCAATGACTGTTTCAAAGTTCATTAGTTGTCACCTCCAAAAATCACGGGTTGTTGTTTGTGGTAGTCTGTTGTTGCTTCAAAGGCAGCAGCAGCTTGGTAAATGGTTTCCTCAGAGTATTTAGGACCAATCAATTGGAGCCCGACAGGTAGACCTTGAGAGAATCCAGCAGGAATCGAAATCCCTGGGAGACCTGCCAAGTTGACTGGGATTGTCAAGAGGTCAGCCAAGTACATGGCAACTGGGTCGTGGTTGAGGGAGTCCAAATCATAGGCAATGCTTGGAGCAGTTGGTCCCAAAATCAAGTCGTAATCCGCAAAGACTTTTTCGAAATCTTGGATGATGAGGGTACGGACCTGACCAGCTTTCTTATAGTAGGCATCATAGTAACCTGATGAAAGGCTGAAAGTACCTAGCATGATACGGCGTTTTACCTCTTCACCGAAACCTTGGCTACGGCTGTTTACATAGATTTCATCAAGATTAGTCGCATCATCTGCGCGGTAGCCGTAACGGATACCGTCAAAGCGTTGCAAGTTTGATGAGGCTTCTGATGAAGCGATGATGTAGTAAACGGCAACACCGTATTTAGAGTGAGGAAGGCTGACTTCTTCGACGATAGCACCAAGTTTTTCAAAGTGTTTGGCTGCACTCAGAATGGTTTCCTTAACCTCTGGATCAATCCCTTCACCAAGGTATTCCTTAGGCAAAGCAATTTTCATTCCCTTGATATCTTGGCCGATTTTTGAAGTAAAGTCAGCGATGCGGACAGGAGCAGAGGTAGAGTCTTTGGCATCTTCGCTGGCAATCGCATTGAGCAAGAGGGCATTTTCCTTAACAGTTGGAGCAAAAGGCCCGATTTGGTCTAGAGAGCTACCAAAGGCAATGAGGCCGAAACGTGAAACTGTTCCGTAGGTTGGTTTGAGACCAACGATCCCGTTGAAGGCAGCAGGTTGGCGGATAGACCCCCCCGTATCAGAACCAAGTGACAAGCGGACTTGACCTGAAGCTACAGCTGCGGCAGAACCACTTGATGATCCACCAGGAACCTTGCTGTGGTCCCAAGCATTTTTTGTTGCGCCGTAGTAGGAAGTCTCACCAGAACCACCCATGGCAAATTCGTCCATGTTGGTTTTCCCAACAACGATCATGCCCTTAGATTTTGCATTGGCAACAGCTGTTGCATCAAAGATAGGTTCGTAGTTGTAGAGCATTTTTGAGGCAGCAGTTGTGAGGATGCCGTCAGTAGAAATATTATCCTTAATAGCCAGTGGAATTCCTGAAAGGACATTATCCGCGTCAATTCCAGCTTCATCAATGGCTTTAGCTTGAGCAAGGGCTTGTTCTTCAGCGATAGTGACAAAAGCATTGATAGCTTTCTCGCGAGACTTGATATCTTCAAGCGTGGCTTGGGTCAATTCAGTAGCTGAAATCTCCTTAGATACAAGGAGGTTGTGCAAGTCTTCAATCGTTTTGTTATTAAAAGTCATTAGGCATCTCCTCCATCATCTAGGATAGCTGGTACCTTGATATAGTAGTTATCTTTTTCAGGTACGTTTTTAAACAAGCGATCACGGTCTGTTCCTTCTTCGGCCACATCAGGGCGGAGTACGGTCTTGCGGTCTGCCATGGTCGTAGTAGGTGCGACACCAGTTGTGTCGACTTCGCCCAGCAATTCAACCATGTCAACAATTTTAGACAAGGTAGTCGCAAAGGCAGCAGTTTCTTCTTCAGAGAATCTTAATTTTGAAAGATTGGCAACGTGTGTTACCTCTTCTTGCGTAATTTTCATCTTGCATCCTTTCGTGAAATGATGATTTTTAGTCTGTTCTATTTTACCATATTTTCCTATAAATAAGGGAGCCAAACTGAAAAGAAATAGAAATTGAAAAATCGCTTTTAATTCGCTATAATGGTTAAACTAGAGAATAGAAAAAATCAGAGTTAGGATAGAAATATGTTCCATCAATTTATCACCAGATCTCAAACGGTTCCTCCTCCCATTTCGCTCTTTTGGTATGGGATTATGATGCTTGTCTTAGTGCTTTGTATTTATGGAGCACTTGCTTATCACAAAAATCCGAAATTTGTTCGCTTGTTTAAGGGAATTCAGATTCTCCAGTTGCTAGCCCTATATAGCTGGTATGTTGGCTTTGGGATTCCATTTTCTAATAGCCTTCCATTTTACCATTGCCGTTTGGCTATGTTTGCGGTGGTTTTCTTGCCAGATAAATGGCGGAGCAAGCAATATTTTGCCCTTTTAGGAGCAAGTGGAGCGGTCTTTGCACTGGTTTACCCCGTTTTTGACCCCTATGATTTCCCACATATTACCAGTTTTTCATTTTTGATTGGGCACTATGCCCTTCTAGTGAATTCCTTGGTTTACTTGATGAATCACTATGATAAGACCTTGCTCAAGAAGTATATGATTGTAGTCTATACCTTTATCCTCAACCTCTTTCTAGTTGGGGTTAATCAGGTGACGGGTGGAAATTATGGTTTGTTAAGAGATACCCCGTTTATCTCGAATGCCCCTCTATGGTTAAAATACCTTCTTGTGTCCGTCATCCTCTCACTGGCTCTGGTTCTCTTTGATATCTTGTTCAAGAAACGGTGGAAAAAGAGAAATCAGGTGCAATCTGTGCTCTAGCTTGCCTTTTCGTCAGATGAGCAATTGAAAAACTCCCCAAAATCCGCTATAATGGAGAGTCGAAAGGAATAGTAAAATCCAATGTAAACATCATTCTTAGCTACTGAAACAACTAAAAATAGAAAATCAAAGAAAGAGAACTTATGACTATTCAAGAAGAAATTAAGAAACGTCGTACTTTTGCTATCATCTCCCACCCGGACGCCGGGAAAACAACCATTACGGAGCAGTTGCTCTACTTTGGGGGCGAGATTCGTGAGGCTGGTACGGTAAAAGGGAAGAAAACAGGGACTTTTGCCAAGTCTGACTGGATGGATATCGAGAAACAACGTGGGATTTCGGTCACGTCATCAGTTATGCAGTTTGACTACGATGGCAAGCGCGTGAACATCCTCGACACACCAGGGCACGAGGACTTCTCAGAAGATACTTATCGGACCTTGATGGCAGTGGATGCTGCGGTCATGGTCGTGGACTCTGCCAAGGGTATCGAGGCCCAAACCAAGAAATTGTTTGAGGTTGTGAAGCACCGTGGCATTCCAGTCTTTACCTTTATGAACAAGCTGGACCGTGACGGTCGTGAGCCACTGGACCTCTTGCAAGAACTAGAAGAAGTCCTAGGTATTGCGAGCTATCCTATGAACTGGCCAATCGGGATGGGGAAAGCCTTTGAAGGCTTGTATGACCTTTATAACCAACGCTTGGAGCTCTATAAAGGGGATGAGCGTTTTGCCAGTCTGGAAGAAGGGGATAAGCTCTTTGGAAGTAATCCTTTCTACGCTCAGGTTAAGGACGATATCGAGCTGTTGCAAGAAGCAGGAAATGAATTTTCAGAAGAAGCTATTCTTGCAGGAGAACTGACTCCGGTCTTCTTTGGTTCAGCCCTCACTAACTTTGGGGTGCAGACCTTCCTTGAGACCTTCCTTAAGTTTGCTCCAGAACCACATGGCCACAAGAAAACAGATGGCGAAATTGTGGATCCTTATGATAAGGATTTCTCAGGATTTGTCTTTAAAATCCAAGCCAACATGGACCCTCGTCACCGGGACCGTATCGCCTTTGTCCGTATCGTATCGGGCGAATTTGAGCGTGGGATGAGTGTTAACCTTCCTCGTACTGGGAAGACTGCCAAGCTTTCTAATGTCACCCAGTTTATGGCGGAAAGTCGTGAGAATGTGACCAATGCCGTGGCAGGTGATATTATCGGGGTTTACGATACTGGTACTTATCAGGTTGGGGATACCTTGACAGTTGGAAAAAATAAGTTTGAATTTGAACCACTGCCAACCTTTACCCCTGAGATTTTCATGAAAGTTTCTGCTAAGAACGTTATGAAACAAAAATCTTTCCACAAAGGGATTGAGCAATTGGTGCAAGAAGGAGCCATTCAGCTTTATAAGAATTACCAAACTGGCGAGTACATGCTAGGGGCTGTGGGACAACTCCAGTTTGAAGTCTTTAAGCACCGCATGGAAGGCGAGTACAATGCAGAAGTAGTCATGAGCCCAATGGGTAAAAAGACCGTTCGTTGGATCAAGCCTGAGGACTTGGATGAACGGATGACCTCAAGCCGCAATATTTTGGCCAAGGACCGCTTTGACCAACCAGTCTTCCTCTTTGAAAATGACTTTGCCCTCCGCTGGTTTGCGGACAAGTATCCAGACGTAGAGTTGGAGGAAAAAATGTAACTCAGCACCAACAATTGGAACTAAAGTTCCTAATTGTTGGACGCTAGTCGCTATTTGGCGAACTAGCTAACTGCCTTACTAACTACGTTTGGCAAATAGAATCGATTTGCCAAACTCCGTGTCGTAGTGTAAAATCGGCTTACCTAAACGCTTCACTAGGAAAAATCCACGTTTTACAAATGAAATCGATTTGTAAAACTCAGTGTCGTAGATTAAGGCTATTAATTAGTATGGCATTTTGCTTAAATACGTCGTAAGAAAAGTCCTCGAATGTTTTTGATTCGTGGATTTTTTTGTTGGAAAGGGTAAAAAGTTACCTCGGCTACCGGCCTCATTGATTCATTTGTGAAACTACTTTTAAATACTCTACTCCTAAAAGTTTGTGGATGCTATTGATTCATGGGCTTTTTCTATATTTTGAATAAAAATTAATTCCATGAGTAATTGGAACTGTTTGCTCAAATTTTAAAGCATTTCAAAATGGTTAAAAACAAATAAAATATATTAATAGATAGATGATAGATAAAATATAAATTATATCGAAAAAACAGAATAGATTTAAAATCAAGTTATTTTTGAAATCATTTTCTTTCTTTAGAGTTAGTTATAGATATTGAATTGTAGGTATATTTGGTATATAATAAGAAGATAGTATTTTATAGGTGAATAGATCTTTTTCAAGTTGAGGGGATGAACATGTTTTTTAGACGCCAGAAGGGTGAATATAGAGAAACAGACCGTGTAACTCGGTTCAAATTAATCAAATCAGGGAAGCATTGGCTACGGGCCTCGACTTCCCTTTTTGGCTTATTTAAGGTGATGCGTGGAAGCGCGGATACGAGCCAAGTAAAGACAGAAATGGTTGAAAAGCAAGAAGGTCAGAAGTTGACCGGCTTGGATGTTTTGAAAGGGATAGCAGCTACGGGGACGATCTTAGGTGGTTATGCTGCGACGCAAACGCGTGTTTATGCCAATGATGCAGTCGCTGTTGAAAAGACTGTCGAATCAAAAGATACCTTGGCGACGAGAGATTCAGTAGTGCTAGGGACGACCCAGGATCATCAAGATACTGCTAGCTTGTCTTTGTCTACCAGTCAAAGTCAGTCATTGTCAGAATTCAATTCGCAGAGCGCCAGTCAATCTGCCTCTACGAGCCAGTCCATCAGTGCCTCAAGCTCTTCTAGTATGAGTCAGTCGATGAGCCAATCTTCTTCTACTAGTCAATTTTTGGCAAATAGTCAAAGTGTAACTGCTAGTTCAAGTGACTCCCTTGGAACACAAAATCAAGCGAATAGTGGTCTGTCAGAGAGAGCTTCAGTTGGTGTTCAAAGTCAGTACCAAGCAAGTGAGTCAGCTCGGGAGACAGTGAAAGAATCACAACCTTCAAAAGAATTAAAAGCAGTTGATTTTTCTACAGAATCCTTGCCTCAAAGTCAGTCTGGTCTTGTAAAGAATGAAGATGTGACGGCTGAATCAAGTCTGACTATGACTTCTGTAGCCTTGACAGAAAAGCAAAGTGAAGAAAAACGGAAGAAATTAGATGCCTTGTCTGCTGAGATTGGGCAATTTCTAGCTCAAGCGCAGGGGCTTCCGAACTCGAATGAGGCGATCACGAAGGCTAGTCTAGCGAAGAATGAGATAGTAGAAGCCTTGAAAGGGGAGGTTTCTGACCTTGCTCCTATCCTACAAAAAGCTACAGAAGCTCGAAATAGTATTGCAAATGCTGTGTTACGTGCCAACTCTGGACTTCGTGACAGCAGGAACGGACAAGCTTTGACCAAAGCTTCAAATACCGCTAGCTTCAGAGCTGCTATGGATACAGAGAAGCCAGAACTTCAGAAAATAACCGTTACAGGTGGCGCAGTTCTAGAAGGACAAAAATTTAAAATTTATCGAGAAGAAAATTTTTCTGCGACCATTGAGTTTACTGATAACAGTGGTCGAATTGAACATGCAAAATTTGTTCCTACTGCTGTTCCCGCGGCCTATCCGGCTACTTCAACTGTTGTCTCATTCACTACGAGTAATGGTCAAAGTATCAGCATGATTGTTCCGACAAATAAACTAGCCAAAGATGGAAATGCTACAGCATCAAATCCTTTCACCGTTTCAATCACGGGTTCTGTTGGAAAAAATCAAGCAGTAAATAGTTTGTGGACTCGTTATGTTTTCACCTATGATCAGGAAGGTAATTTTAGCGGAAATACTACTGACGTAGGTCTTGTAAAAGATTTAACAGCCAACCCTGCCGCAATTCAATTTGAAGTCCATGCTCAGTCTGAAAAGTACGAACCAGCTATCAATGCTGAGGTGAATCGAAACTTTACTCTAACGGCCAATTCAGGGACTGTTTCTGTTGGTGAAGCTGGTCAGTATATTACGAATGCAGCAGGTACCCCAGAACTTCCGACTACAGGAATAACTCCAGGTACTCAGACAACCTATACTTGGAAATCTGGAACCAATACGAATTTGTCTGCTGGTCGTCATACTTTGACTGCAGTGGTAACTTATCCAGATGGAAGTACGGATGAAGTAGAGATTCCGATTGAGGTTCGCCCTCAGACACCTAGAATTGAGGAACGGTTCCTTAACGAAAAAGGTGGTCTCACAAATCAAGCGA
The DNA here is from genome assembly GCF_000253155.1 of Streptococcus oralis Uo5. NCBI lineage: Bacteria > Bacillati > Bacillota > Bacilli > Lactobacillales > Streptococcaceae > Streptococcus > Streptococcus oralis. The sequence goes on along the minus strand of NC_015291.1, from coordinate 1,539,161 downwards.
TTACGGTAGATGGTGTGACTCCAGGTGGGACTGTTACTCTTACAATTGCAGGGGAGACATTCACCAAACAAGCAACGGGGAGCTCGACTAGTGTAACCTTTACTGCAAATGAGTTGAAGAAAGTATATGATCGTAATGGAGGACGACTTCCTAGTGGACCGGTGACTGCAAGTACGACAGTGAATGGTTTGGTTTCAGATGCGTTTAATGGACAAATCACGCCAAACCAAGCGTCAATTTCAGTAAGTAATAGCCAGTCTGCTTCAGCAAGTGCTAGTCAATCCGCTTCATTGAGCGCTAGCCAGTCAGTGTCAGTGAGTGCTAGTCAATCAGCCTCAGTAAGCTCCAGTCAATCCACCTCAGCTAGCGCAAGCGAATCGGCTTCAGTAAGTGCTAGCCAATCAGCGTCAGCGAGTGCTAGTCGATCAGCGTCAGTGAGCTCAAGTCAATCCGCCTCAGCCAGCGCAAGCCAGTCCGCTTCAGTAAGCTCAAGTCAATCAGCCTCATCAAGTGCTAGTCAATCAGCATCAGCAAGTTCGAGTCAGTCTGCATCAGTAAGTTCGAGCCAATCAGCGTCAGTGAGCTCAAGTCAATCCGCCTCAGCCAGCGCGAGCCAATCCGCTTCAGTCAGCGCTAGCCAGTCTGCTTCATTGAGTTCGAGTCAATCTGCATCTGCAAGTGCAAGTCAGTCAGCGTCAGTGAGCGCAAGTCAGTCTGCCTCAGTCAGCTCAAGCCGATCTGCATCAGTAAGTGCCAGTCAATCCGCTTCAGCCAGCGCTAGCCAATCCGCTTCAGTGAGCGCAAGTCAGTCAGCATCGGTAAGTTCGAGCCAATCCGCTTCAGTGAGCGCAAGTCAGTCAGCATCGGTAAGTTCGAGCCAATCCGCTTCAGTCAGCGCTAGCCAGTCAGCATCGGTGAGCTCGAGTGAGTCAGCATCGGTGAGCTCGAGTCAGTCAGCGTCTGCAAGTTCGAGTCAGTCCGCTTCAGCGAGTGCGAGTCGATCAGCTTCAGTGAGCGCAAGTCAGTCTGCTTCAGTAAGTTCGAGCCAATCAGCGTCAGCGAGTGTCAGCCAATCAGCTTCAGTGAGCGCAAGTCAGTCTGCTTCAGTAAGCTCGAGTCAATCCGCATCTGCAAGTTCGAGTCAATCCGCTTCAGTGAGCGCAAGTCAATCTGCATCTGCAAGTTCGAGTCAGTCCGCCTCAGTGAGTGCCAGCCAATCAGCTTCAGTAAGCTCGAGTCAATCAGCTTCAGTAAGCTCAAGTCAATCTGCTTCAGTAAGTGCAAGTGAATCAGCCTCAGCAAGTGCCAGTGAATCAGCCTCAGCAAGTTCGAGTCAATCAGCGTCTGTAAGTTCGAGCCAATCAGCATCTATAAGCTCAAGCGAATCGGCTTCAGTCAGTGCCAGCCAATCAGCATCTATAAGCTCAAGCCAATCTGCATCTGTAAGTTCGAGTCAATCCGCCTCAGTAAGCACAAGCGAATCGGCTTCAGTCAGTGCCAGCCAGTCAGCGTCCGTAAGTTCAAGCGAATCGGCTTCAGTAAGCTCCAGCCAGTCTGCATCTGCAAGCTCAAGTGAATCGGCTTCAGTAAGCTCCAGCCAGTCCGCTTCAGTAAGCTCAAGTGAATCGGCTTCAATAAGCTCGAGCCAGTCAGCGTCCGTAAGCTCAAGTCAGTCCGCTTCAGCGAGCGCTAGCCAATCAGCCTCAGTAAGTTCGAGTGAGTCTGCTTCAGCGAGCGCTAGCCAATCAGCCTCAGTAAGTTCGAGTGAGTCTGCTTCGGTGAGCGCAAGTGAGTCAGCATCGGTGAGTGCAAGTCAATCCGCCTCAGTGAGTTCGAGTGAGTCCGCTTCAGTGAGCTCGAGTGAGTCTGCGTCTGTAAGCTCCAGTCAGTCCGCTTCAGCGAGTGCTAGCCAGTCAGCCTCAGTAAGCTCAAGCGAATCGGCTTCAGTAAGCTCGAGCCAGTCTGCTTCAGTAAGCGCGAGTCAGTCTGCATCGGTAAGTTCGAGTGAATCAGCCTCAGTGAGCTCAAGTCAATCAGCATCAGCCAGCTCGAGTCAGTCCGCTTCAGTAAGCTCCAGCCAATCTGCTTCGGTAAGCTCAAGTCAATCGGCTTCAGTCAGTGCTAGCCAGTCCGCATCAGTAAGCTCAAGTGAATCTGCTTCAGCAAGTTCGAGTCAGTCCGCTTCAGCCAGCGCTAGCCAGTCTGAATCAGTAAGTTCGAGTCAATCAGCCTCAGTGAGCGCAAGTGAGTCAGCATCTGTAAGCTCGAGCGAATCGGCTTCAGTAAGTTCGAGCCAATCCGCGTCGGCAAGCTCCAGCCAGTCCGCCTCAGCGAGCACTAGCCAATCCGCGTCAGTGAGCGCCAGTCAATCCGCCTCAGCAAGTGCAAGTCGATCAGCTTCAGCCAGCGCTAGCCAATCAACTTCAGCGAGCGCAAGTCAGTCTGCCTCAGTAAGCTCTAGTCAATCTGCATCATTGAGTGCAAGCCAGTCAGCTTCGGTAAGTGCCAGTCAGTCTGCATCTGCAAGTTCGAGCGAATCGGCTTCAGCCAGTGCCAGTCAATCCGTCTCAGTCAGCTCAAGCGAATCGGCTTCAGTAAGTTCGAGCCAATCGGCCTCAGCAAGCTCAAGTCAATCCGCTTCAGCGAGCGCAAGCGAATCAGCCTCAGTAAGTTCAAGCGAATCGGCTTCGGTGAGCGCAAGTGAGTCAGCATCGGTGAGTTCGAGTGAGTCTGCGTCTGTAAGCTCCAGTCAATCTGCATCTGCAAGTGCAAGTCAGTCTGCTTCGGCAAGTGCCAGCCAGTCAGCTTCGGTAAGTTCAAGTGAATCGGCATCAGTAAGTTCAAGTCAGTCAGCTTCAGTAAGTTCAAGCGAATCGGCTTCAGCGAGCTCCAGCCAGTCCGCTTCAGTGAGTGCGAGCCAGTCTGCCTCAGTAAGTTCGAGTGAATCGGCTTCAGTAAGTACCAGCGAATCCGCCTCAGTAAGCACAAGCGAATCTGCATCTGCAAGTTCGAGTCAATCTGCATCATTGAGTGCAAGTCAATCGTCTTCAGTCAGCTCGAGCCAGTCCGCTTCAGCGAGCGCTAGTCAATCAGCATCTGCAAGTTCGAGCCAGTCTGCGTCTGCAAACTCCAGCGAATCTGCTTCAGTAAGTTCGAGCGAATCCGCCTCAGCGAGTGCGAGTGAATCAGTCTCAGTAAGCTCGAGTGAGTCTGCATCTGCAAGCTCAAGTCAGTCTACTTCAATAAGCACAAGTGAATCCGCTTCAGTGAGTGCGAGTCAATCCGCTTCAGCGAGCTCAAGTCAGTCTACTTCGGTAAGCGCAAGTGAGTCTGCATCTGTAAGCTCAAGCAAATCCGCTTCGGTGAGTGCGAGTGAGTCAGCCTCAGTAAGTTCAAGCGAATCCGCCTCAGTAAGCTCAAGCCAGTCCGCCTCAGTAAGCTCGAGTCAGTCAGCGTCTGCAAGCTCCAGCCAATCTGCCTCAGCGAGCGCTAGCCAATCAGCTTCAACAAGTACTTCAACTTCTGCAAGTATGCTAGCAGACGAGTTAGCGTTGGAAAGTGCCTCGATCTCAGCAAGTACATCAGTGAGCGAATCTACTTCAACGAGCGCATCACTCTCAGCTAGTATGTTCGCCAGTGAATCGACTCTAGAAAGTGCTTCGATTTCAGCAAGTATGTCAGTGAGCGAGTCAACGTCGATTAGCGCTAGTCTTTCGACTTCAGATTCTATTAGTAGCTCTGTGTCAGCAAGTGCTCTGGTATCTACTTCAACAAGCACCTCTCTCTCAATGGCAAACATTGCAAGCCAAGGTCAATCCGCTTCAAGCATGCCAAAACAAGTCTTGCCAAATACAGGAGCGTCGACTTCGGTAGCATCTGCTTTATTGGGAGCATTGGCAGCTGTGACAGGTATCGGTCTTCTTGCAAAGAAGGGTCGGAATGACGATGAAGAAAGTCATTGATAAGATATAAAAATCAATGAATAAATAGTAAAATGGAAACCCTTTGAAAACATAATTTTTCAAAGGGCTTTTCTATATGCGAGAAGGGGAAAATCCTCTTTTGAGTTTGAAATAAACTAGGGGAAAAGGTATAATAGGAAGGTGAGATAATCATCGAAAAAATCAGAACTATAGTAGTAGAAAAGTAGCCAAAAGAATGTGAAAAGAAAAGGGGACGAAATGAAAAAAGAGCTTCAAAAAGCCATTGTACTCGGTGGTGATAATGCTTATATGGACAAGATTGAAACAACAATCAAGTCAATCTGCGCCCATAACCGAGCAGTGACTTTTTATGTTTTCAATGATGATTTGCCATCAGAATGGTTTCAGCTCATGGAGAGACGTCTAGAGCCTCTAGCCTCAAAAATCGTCAATGTCAAGATTAGTCATCAAGGTTTGAAAGGGTATAATTTGCCACTAGCCCACCTAAGTTATGCAACTTTCTTTCGCTATTTTATTCCTCAGTATGTTAGTGAAGACCTAGCCTTGTACCTGGATTCGGATATCATCGTTAGATCAAACTTAGATCAACTCTTTTTAGAAGACATGGCAGACTGGCCAGTAGCTGCTGTAGAAGATGCTCTAGTTCCTAGCACTTTTAATGCAGGTGTCTTGCTAATTAATGTGGTTCTCTGGCGTCAAGAAAAGGTGACGGAGCACTTGCTGAGTTTGACAGACCAACTGCATGACCAAGTTTTTGGCGATCAGGGCGTGTTAAATCACCTTTTTGAAGGTCGTTGGAAACCGCTGCCAGCTACCTATAATTTTATGGTTGGTATGGATACAGTGGCTCGGAATTACCAGATGGATTCTTGGTATAGGGATTCTCTTGCTACTGAGAAGACAGCCAAGATTATCCATTATACAGGGGACAAGCCTTGGTACCAAATCAACCTCAATCGTTTTAGGGAGGACTGGTGGTTTTACTACGGACTAGAGTGGTCTGATATCGTCATGAAAAAATGTGATTTCCATAAAGGATTGGCATCTTTAGTTCAAGCTCCCCAGTATGCGACCGCTATTTTTACCAATACGTGTCACATAGAGAGAATCGAACACCTAATCCAAGAACTGCCCGATGTAGAGTTCTCTATCCTAGCTCATACCAACTTTGCGCCGGAGATTATGAATTTGCAATCGCATCTGAACGTACGCCTCTATCCTTACTTTAATCCCATGAATGTCAAAAAGGTCTTGGAAAAGATTGACTTTTACTTGGATATCAATCATGAGGATGAAATTGCAAACATTATCCAAGAGGTGCAGCAAAGAGAAATCCCTATATTTGCTTTTGAGACCACTAGTCATGACTCGAGTGGTTACAGTCATGTCTACTCACCAGCAGCCGTAGGTCAAATGATCGAGTCTATCCGTACGCTTTTGGAATCAAAGAAGCAGTCGTTGTAAACTGAAGGAAACTAAATGAAAAAAACAATTGTTCTCGCAGGAGATTATGCCTATATTCGTCAGATTGAAACAGCGCTTAAGTCTCTCTGCTATCATAATAGCCATGTCAAGGTCTATATCTTTAACCAGGATATTCCTCAGGAGTGGTTCCGCGCTCTCAGACCGATAGTAGAGCAAATGGGCGGTGAGTTAGTGGATGTCAAGATGCTTGGCGCCCAGTTTCAGATGAACTGGAGCAACAAACTGCCCCATATCAATCACATGACCTTTGCTCGTTACTTTATCCCTGATTTTGTTGCAGAGGACAAGGTTCTTTACTTGGACAGTGATCTGGTAGTGACGGCTGATCTGACGGCTCTCTTTGAAATGGACTTAGGCGAAAACTATCTAGCTGCTGCACCATCTTGTTTTGGAGTTGGGGTTGGTTTTAATGCAGGGGTTCTCTTGATAAACAACAAAAAATGGCGAGCAGAAGCTGTGAGACAAGAGCTAGTTGAGCTGACGGAGCGGGAACACCAACATGTCAGTGAAGGGGACCAGTCTATCCTCAATATGCTCTTTCATGACAGCTATACTTCTCTGGACCAGAACTATAATTTTCAGATTGGCTTTGACAGTGGGGCTGCCTCACATGGACATGAATTTATCTTCCAGATTCCCCTAGAGCCCCTGCCAGCCATTTTGCATTTCCTCTCTCAGGACAAACCTTGGAATACTCATTCGGTTGGGCGTTTGCGTGAGGTTTGGTGGCACTATCATCTGATGGAGTGGTCTGCCATTACTGAAAAATGGCGTCAGGCAGGAATTGACTATCCAGTCACAGTCTATCAGCCAGTTATGACTTGTGTTAATTTGACCAATTCCTGGCATCTTGAGAAAATTGACTATCTGGTTCAAGCTTTGCCAGAGGTGCATTTCTACATAGCAGCCTATACGACGATGGCACCGGAACTTATGCTCTTGTCACGTTTTGAAAATGTGACCCTCTATCCCAACACCTTCCCCCTCTTGGTCGAGAAAGTGATCCAGCAGACAGATGTCTACCTCGATATTAACCACGATGACAAGTTGAGTGTTGTTTATGACTATATTTCACACTTTGAGAAACCGATCTTGACTTTTGACAATACCCAGTCCCAGGAACTACCCGAAAGTGCCTATGCAGGTATTTTCTCAGCAGAAAGACCAGAAGAAATGGTGGCTACTTTGAAGGCTTATCTGGATGATAAAACTCACGAAAACTGAGATAGAGATTTGAATGTGCTAAGATAAAAAGGCTGGATGGGCCTCGTGTGGCAGGACAGAAAGATAAAATGAAAAGGAGGAGCTAGTGACAAAATTTCGTTCATCGATAGCAGTAAAAAAAGGGATGTGCACCCTGTTTTTGCTCTTTATTTATGTGCTCGGAAGTCGTATCGCTCTTCCCTTTGTTGACCTCAATAGTCGGAATTTTCTCGGAGGAAGCGCAGCCTATCTGGATTTTTCAGTAGCCCTGACTGGTGGAAATCTTCGTAGCCTCTCTCTCTTTTCAATCGGACTTTCCCCCTGGATGTCAGCTATGATCTTGTGGCAGATGTTTTCCTTTTCGAAGAAGCTGGGCTTAAATTCAGTTTCTTCAGAAGTCCAGGATAGGCGAAAAATGTACTTGACGCTAGGGATTGCCTTGATTCAGGCCTTGGCCTTGACTACAAACCTTCCTGTTCAAGCTCCCTACAATCCTTTCTTGGTCTTTCTCCTCAATACTAGTCTCTTGGTTGCAGGGACCTTTTTCTTGGTTTGGTTGTCGGATATCAATGCGACAATCGGAGTTGGAGGCCCTGTCGTCATTCTTCTTGCCAGTATGGTGGCTTCTCTCCCTCAGGATATCATCCAATCGATCCAAGTTCATAAGATCTCCCTTGGGCTGCTCTTTCTATTGCTAGTGCTTGGCGTCCTCTTTACCTATCTTGTCGTTCTCTTTTACAGAGCGCGATACCGCATCCCTATCAATAAAATCGGCCTCCATTCTCGATTTAAACGCTATTCGTATTTGGAGATCATGCTCAATCCTGCAGGTGGTATGCCTTATATGTATGTTATGAGTCTTATGGGCTTGCCTTCTTATCTCTTGCTCTTACTTCAACATCTGGATAAGGGCAATCCTCTCTACTCTGCTATGCTAGAGCAGTATGCGATGGGGAAACCCTTGTGGATCTATGCTTATATCCTTATCCTCTTTGTCTTTAGCATTGCCTTTGCTTTTGTCAATGTTAGTGGTCAACAGATCGCAGATCAGATGAAACAATCAGGAGATTACATTTACGGAGTCTATCCTGGTGAGGATACCAGTCGCTTTATCAATCGCTTGGTTCTCCGATTTGCTCTAATAGGTGCAGTCTTTAACGTTACCTTGGCTGGAGTTCCGATCTTGTTTGTCTTGCAGGATGAGAGTTTGTTAAAAGTTAGTATGATTCCCGGACTCTTTTTAATTTTGAGTGGTATGCTCTTTACGATTCACGACGAATTGCAGGCGCTCAGACTAAATGAAAGGTATCAGCCACTATTCTAGGAGGTTTTGATGTATTACATTATCCCGGCTTGGTATGGCAAGGAACGTCCCTGGCATGCTGATTTGACACCCTGGTATTTTTCTCATTTTAAGCTAGAATTTGATGATACCTTCAATCAGATTCGCCTGATGAATCGCCAAGGGATTCCTGCACAGGTCCTCCTCCTGTCCTATCAGCCGCATCTGCGCTATTTTCTCCATCGACAAGGTATTTTAGAAGCACCGGTTTATTCCTTATTTGATGAATTGCAGGATTTTCACGAGATTCGACCACAGGTCTTGCAGGTCAGAGATATTGAGTGGGAAGAGGACTGCGAGTTTGTTTACAGTCCCTTTACCATTTTAGTTTTGAGAAATGGAAAGCCCTATGCTCAGGTGGAGCATGGGATAGAAGGTTTTATCAGTACGGTTCAGTATTTCAAGGAAGATGGGCTCTTGTCTGCCAACTACCTGATGGATGATCGGGGGCTGGTTTCCAGTGTGATTTACTACGAAGAGGGCCAGGCTATTTACCAAGATTACCTCAATCCCAAGGGATTGTGGCAGTTTAGAGAGTACTTGCAAGATGGGGGGCGTATCGAGGTCAATCCTATCTTTGCTTTTCGTTTCCAAAAAGAGGCTTACAGAGATATGGGCGAATTGATTGCGGAGTTTTTTGACAAGAAAATAGCTGAACTCCCTGAGGAAGGAGCGACTTATTTTCTACCTGCATGTGATCAGCATAATACTTTCCTTTTAGAACGATTGCCTCACCAAAGCACCAAGGTTCTCAGCCTTTTTATCGGACGAAATCCCCAAGAGCAACTACCTCAGTTGGCGAATTTATTGCCTAAGGTGGACCTTGTTCTGGTCGACAGGGAGGACACCCTGCGCTTGGCTCAATCTGCCTTTCCAGACCAAGCAACGAAGTTTCGTCATTTATCGCCTTTTGATACCCGCTTGGAACTGGGAAAGAGTCAGACTCGGAAGGAGTCGCTCCTCTACTATCAACTGGACTTTGAGCAGGGGATAGAGGACCAAGCTCTCTATCAGGTCTTGCATTTCCTTTCTGAAAATAAGGATACAGAGCTGGTCTTTGGGGCCTTTGCTGCTAGTCAAGAAGAAATGAAGCAGCTGGAAACACGAGTTGCAGAGATGATTGCAGACCAGTTTCAAAGTCAGGAGCTAGAGAAGGAAGTTGATTACCAAGGAGCTGAAAATCCACTTGAAGACAATCGCCATCAGAGCAAGCGCTATTCGTTTGTCAATATGAAGGATGAATCGGAGTTAATCAAGCAGCTGGAATTTGTTCGTCTGATTGTCGATCTGAACAGGCAGCCTCTCCTCTATACCCAGATAGCAGGCATCAGTGCTGGTATCCCTCAAATCAACAGGGTCAAAACAGAGTATGTCAGCCATCAGAAGAATGGCTATCTGTTGGAAAATATTGCGGATTTTGCGCAAGCTGCTCATTACTATCTCGACAGCCTGCAGGTGTGGAATGATGCTCTGATCCATTCTATTGAAAAGATAAAGGAACACACTGGGGAGCAATTTCTGATTAAACTAGAGAAGTGGTTGGAAGAGGTGAAGTATGGAAAAGAAATATAAGATCTTGCAAATCGGTCTAGAGGATTGGCAAGATACGCTTGCCCTACCAGCCCAACTAGACTGGTATCATGTTCCTCCCAACACATCGTCTGACATCCAGAAAATCATGGATGAGAATGACCTAGAGCACTTTCATGCTGTCATTCTCACGGATGGAGCTTATTTAGTAGATTTGTTGCCTTTTACATCTAGCTTGGAACCCTATACGGTTTTCTATCCAGAACAGTTTGTAAGTCAGGAACAAAACATTCAGAACCTCATCAAACAGCACTGCATGCAAGCGATGGACCTGTCAGACAGACAGGGCTTTGTTCGAGACCTCTCCACCTCCCTCTTTGAAGGTGGTTATGGAGATAAGCTGAGTCCAGCTACGATAAGGATTCACCCGAGTTTCCAAGGCCCTGTCTCCTATCAAGGATTTGAGCATCTGGAATTAGAAGGTGATTTTGGCAAGAACTATACCCAACTAGCCTCTTGGGCCTATAATCAGACCGTCCAAGCCCATTCGCCAATCGAACTCTGGCTCGAATATGAAAAGAGTGGGCCAGTGGACTTGCGCCTGCGTTTGAGAAAGATCCCAGCAGGATCCATTTCAGAGATTAGACAGGACATTCTCCTCAAGGAAGCAGACTTTGCCCAAGCAATCATTGTGGAACAAGACTATGACGCTTATCTGAGCATTTCTCTTGAAGCGCGTGGCCAGGGAAAGGTCAACATCGGCAATCTCCACCAACGCTGGAGCCGGAAACAGTTTGGAAAGTTTGTTCTCGGAGGCAATATCCTGCATGACAAAAAACGTGAGGAAATCAACTATTTCTTTCACCCAGGAGATTTCAAGCCACCTCTAGCAGTCTATTTCTCAGGTTACCGTCCGGCGGAAGGCTTTGAGGGTTACTGGATGATGAAGAATCTCCGATGCCCCTTTCTCCTTTTTTCGGATCCCCGATTAGAAGGAGGAGCCTTTTACCTAGGAAGTGAGGAATTGGAAGATAAGGTTCAAGCAACCATCCAACACTATCTAGACTATCTAGGTTTGGATAGAAGTGACTTGATCCTATCTGGCTTGTCAATGGGAACCTTCCCGGCCCTCTATTATGGCTCTCACTTTGAGCCCAAGGGAATCGTAGTAGGGAAACCTCTGACAAATCTAGGGATCATCGCACAGAGGGGCCGACTAGAAGCGCCAGGAGTTTTCCCGACCAGCTTTGATGTCTTGCACCTTCAGACAGGAGGAGTGAGCCCAAAAGACATGAAGGAATTGGATCAACGTTTTTGGACCCGATTTAAACAAGCTGATTTTTCCCAGACGACCTTTGGTCTTTCTTACATGAAGGACGAGGATATGGATAGTGCTGCCTATGACCAACTAGTGGAGACTCTTTGCCAGACAGGTGCCAAGATCTTGTCGAAAGGGACAGCAGGTCGACACAATGATGACACAGGAACAAACGTTGCCTGGTTTATTCATTTTTACAAGATGATATTAGAAGAATACGGAAGAGGTGAGACATGATTATCATCAAGAGAGAGGATATTAGGTGGGGCGAGATGGGAGCTACTTATCTTTACGGTAGCCAGATCACCTATCATGCAGATGGTCATGTTACCCTGAAAAATCCTTTGCTGGCTTCAGGTGAAACCCTTAAAACCTGGTTTTCTAGTGTCAATTACCAGGCTACTAGAAGTCAGCCCAGCCTCCCTCTTCTTAAGAAAAATCATACCTACCGTCTATCTATGAAGATGCAGGTTCAACCGGTCAAAGGCCTCTATCTCAAACTGACCTTTTTAAACCGTTATGAGGAAATCATCGAGGAGAAGATTGAAAGGCAATTTTCCTTTAGCTTCACCTATCCTGAAACGGCCTACACCTATCGCCTTTCCTTGATTAGTGCAGGTTTTGAGGCTCTTGACTTTGTTTCGTTTTCTATTGAGGAGGATGCTGGTGTTTAATCATTTGTATCAGGAAAGACAACTGAGAAAGGTCAAGAAGCTTGTAAGCCAAATCAACGCCCTCAAAGAAGAGATGGCGGCTCTCAGTGATGAGGAAATGGCTGCAAAGACAGAGGAGTTTCGCCAGCGTCTTGCCAAGGGAGAAACCTTGGATGAGCTATTGGTGGAAGTCTATGCCCTTGTTCGAGAGGCGGATAAACGGGTCTTGGGTCTCTTTCCCTATGATGTGCAAGTCATGGGAGCCATCGTGATCCACCAAGGAAATGTGGCTGAGATGAATACGGGTGAAGGCAAGACCTTGACTGCAACCATGCCCCTCTACCTCAATGCCCTAACGGGAAAAGGCAGCATGCTGGTCACGACCAATGACTATCTGGCTAGACGGGATGCAAGTGAAATGGGTCCGGTCTACCAATTTTTAGGTCTAACTGTCGGTCTACCCTCTTCAGATAATCCAAAGGAGGACTTGACTGCCGAAGAGAAAAGAAAGATCTACACCTCGGACATCGTCTACACGACCAATAGTGTCCTGGGATTTGACTATCTCAATGACAATCTTGCCTCCACTAGTGAAGGAAAGTTCCTGCCTCCCTTTAACTATGTCATCATTGATGAAATCGATGACATTCTACTCGATAGTGCCCAAACTCCCTTGATTATCGCAGGTTCTCCCCGTGTCCAGTCTAACTATTATGGGATGATTGATACCCTAGTGACGACCTTGGTTGAGGGAGAAGACTACATCTACAAGGAAGAAAAAGATCAGGTTTGGTTGACCCGAAAGGGGGCCCAGACGGTCGAAGGATTCCTAGGAATCGACCATCTCTACAAGGAAGAGTACGCCAGTTATGTTCGGCATCTAGTCTATGCTCTCAGAGCCCACACGCTCTATACCAAGGACAAGGATTATCTGGTTCGAGGGCAAGAGATGGTTTTGTTGGATAAGAGCACAGGACGTTTGATGGAAATGACCAAGCTTCAAGGAGGTCTCCACCAAGCCATCGAAGCCAAGGAACATGTGAAGCTTTCTCCTGAAACCAGAGCCATGGCTTCGATCACCTACCAGAGTCTCTTTAAAATGTTTCGCAAAATCTCAGGTATGACAGGAACGGGAAAGGTGGCAGAGAAAGAATTTTTCGAAACCTATAACATGTCTGTCATTCGCATTCCGACCAATCGCCCACTTAGGCGAATGGACCATCCGGACAATCTCTATGTGACCCTACCTGAGAAAGTGTATGCTTCTTTGGAAGCAATCAAGACCTATCACGCCAAAGGCAATCCACTCCTTATCTTTGTCGGTTCTGTTGAAATGTCCCAGCTTTATTCGTCCTTGCTCTTGCGAGAAGGGATTTCCCACAATGTCCTCAATGCCAATCATGCGGCGCGTGAAGCCCAGATCATTGCAGAGTCTGGACAGATGGGGGCAGTGACAGTTGCGACTTCTATGGCAGGTCGAGGGACAGATATCAAACTCGGTCCAGGAGTCGCAGAATTGGGCGGTTTGATTGTGATTGGTACCGAGCGGATGGAGAGCCGACGGATTGACCTGCAAATCAGAGGTCGTTCCGGCCGCCAGGGCGATCCAGGCATGTCTCAATTTTTCGTATCGCTTGAAGATGATGTGATCAAAAAGTTCGGACCGTCTTGGGTTCACGACCTCTATCAAGACTACCAAGTGGAAGATAGTAGCAAACCTATCCTACTTAAGGCTCGCAAGTACCGCAATCTCGTCAGAAAAGCCCAAGAGGCTAGTGATAGTGCCAGTCGCTCTGCACGCAGACAAACCTTAGAGTATGCGGAAAGCGTCAATATTCAGCGCCAAATAGTCTACAAAGAAAGAGATTGCTTGCTAGATGGGAGCCGTGATTTAGGGCATATACTTGAGGATATACTGGCAGACTATACCAAACAAATCTCAGAAAAAGCCTATAGCAGCCCCCAAGAACTCTTTCACTTTATCGTGACCAATATTAGCTTTGGGATGAGAGAATTACCTGCTGATTTGGATTTAGCTGATGCAGATCAGATTCGGGAGTTACTAGAGAAAATAATAGCTAAGGAAATCGCAGCTAAAAAGGAAGTCCTCCAACCTCACCAGCTCTATGATTCTTTTCTGAGAATATCTATGCTCAAGGCTATTGATGACAACTGGGTTGAGCAAGTCGACTATCTCCAACAGCTCAGTCTAGCAATCGGGAGCCAGTCTGCTTCTCAAAAGAACCCTATCGTAGAGTACTATCAGGAGGCCTATGCAGGCTTTGAAACCATGAAGCAACAAATCCGTACAGATATGGTACGCAATCTTCTCATGGGGATTGTGGAAGTAACGCCCAAAGGTGAGATTCTCACCCATTTTCCATAAAAAGAGGATCATATGACAATTTACAATATAAATCTAGGAATCGGTTGGGCGAGTAGTGGTGTCGAATATGCCCAGGCCTACCGAGCAGGGATTTTTAGAAGTTTAGACCTAGCATCTAAGTTTATCTTTACCGACTTGATTTTAGCAGACAATATCCAGCATTTAACGGCCAATATCGGCTTTGCGGATGATCAGGTAATCTGGCTTTACAATCATTTTACAGATATCAAGCTAGCACCGACCAGTGTTACAGTTGATGAGGTCTTGGCCTCTTTTGGTGGCCTAGAGAGTCATAGGGAGCAAGATGGCAAAGTCTTGCGCGTCTACTTTTCAGACGAGGACAAGTTTGTGACCTGCTACTTGGTAGACTCGGCTAAGAATCTAGTACAGCATGCAGAGTATGTGTTTGGTGGTAACTTGATTCGCAAGGATTATTTCTCCTACACGCGTTACTGTACAGAATATTTCGCGCCCAAAGACCAAGTGGCTAGGCTTTATCAACGAAGCTTTTTCAATGAAGATGGCAGCACTGCTTACGATATCTTGCTGACTGAAGGACAGGAAGAGGTCTATCGATTTAAAGACCGGATTCTGTACGGAAAGCCAGCCCTTATGCGCTATTTTATGCAAAGTTTGAACTTGAGCAAGTCTGATTTGGTCATCTTGGATAGGGAGACAGGGATTGGTCAGGCTGTTTTTGAAGAAGTACAAAAGGCCCATCTAGCAGTTGTCGTTCATGCAGAGCACTATAGTGAGAATGCTAGCAACGAAGACTATCTCCTTTGGAACAACTACTATGAGTATCAATTTACAAACGCGGACAAGGTCGATTGTTTTATCGTATCCACGGATCGGCAGAAGGAAGTTCTCGAAGGTCAATTTGCCCAATACAGTCAGCATCGTCCACGAATCGTCACGATTCCAGTTGGGAGCATAGATCAGCTGACCGAGCCTGCTAGGGAACGCAAACCCTTTTCTCTCATTACCGCTTCGCGTCTGGCCAAGGAAAAACACATCGACTGGCTAGTCAAGGCGGTTATCCAAGCGCATCAAGTCCTTCCAGAGCTTACCTTTGATATTTATGGCAGTGGGGGTGAGGAATCCCTTTTAAGGGAAATCATCACGGCTCACCAAGCGGAGAACTACATCCAGCTCAAGGGACATGCAGACCTATCTCAGATCTATCCCCAGTATGAAGTCTATTTGACGGCTTCAACTAGCGAAGGGTTTGGTCTGACCTTGATGGAGGCAGTGGGTTCAGGATTGCCTTTGATTGGTTTTGATGTGCCTTATGGCAACCAAACCTTTATCCAGGACGGTCAAAATGGCTACTTGATTCCAAGTTCAGACGACCATGTTGAAATGGAAATTAAAAGGGCCTTTGCAGAAAAGATCTGCCAGCTTTATCAGGAAAATCATTTGCCAGATATGCGAACAGCATCTTATGACCTAGCTAGAGGATTTTTAACAAATCAGGTGAGGGACAAGTGGAAGAAAACGATAGAGGAGGTCCTGCATGATTCAACTATTTGATCGATATGGCCAGGAAAGCCGCGATTTGCACGAAAGTTTAGAAGCTGCTGGTCTGTCCCATGCCATAGTTGTGATCGAGCCAGATGGCTTTCTCCCAGATGGGATTCTTTCTCCCTTTACCTACTATCTAGATTACAAGTCAGGAAAAGCTCTTTTTTTCAACCAAGTAGCCGTACCTGAGTTTTGGGAGATTGCGGGAAATAATCAGTCGGCGCATATCCTAGAGGATTCTCGGGAGAGGGGTGTGATTCACTATGTGGATGCTCCTCAGGCTCGTCTGGTCAAGCAAGTCGACTGGAAGGACCTATCCGGTCGCATCTACCAAGCAGACCACTATAACCAATACGGAGTCTGCTTTGCTAAGACCACCTATAGTGCAGATGGGCAGACTATCCTGACCAAGTATCAGGATGCAAAGGGACAGGAAATTATACTAGAAAACCATGTGACAGGCGATATCCTCCTAACCTTGCCTGGACAAGGTCTACGCCATTTTAAAAATCGAGTACAATTCACGATCTTCTTTTTGCAAGACTTGGGAATCGACACTCGCCACCTTCTCTTTAACACTCTAGCCACCTCTTTCTTGGTCTCATACCATTATCCAGACAAGAGCGGACAGGACATCTTGGTCTGGCAAGAACCGCTAGATGATTGTCTTCCTGGGAATATGCAGCTGCTCTTGGAGCAAGGGGAGTTGAGAGCCAAGCAGATCCTCATACCAGACAAGGCTACCTATGAAAAGGCCTTGGCCTTGGCCAATCCAGCCTATCATGACAAGTTTGTCCATCTAGGTTATCATTATCAGTTCAAAAGAGAAAACTTCGTCCGACCAGATGCCTTGATTGTTACCAACTCAGATCAGATCGAACATATCGAAACTCTGATTGAGTCCTTGCCAAGAGTGACCTTCCGAATCGCGGCAGTGACTGAAATGTCGTCCAAGTTGCTGACCTTGCTTTCCTATCCCAATGTCGTTCTCTACCAAAACGCCAGTCCGCAAAAGATTCGAGAACTCTACCAGCTGTCGGCTCTCTATTTGGATATCAATTACGGAAACGAGCTTTTGGATGCTGTCCGTCAAGCCTTCGAGCACAATGTGCTCATCCTAGCCTTTAACCAGACAGCTCATAACAGACCTTACACAGCTCCAGAACACCTCTTTGATGTGCAGGCTGTTGGAGACATGATTGCGAAGATTCAAGAAGCTCTCAGCAGTCTTGACAAGATGGGCCGAGCCCTTGGACATCAAGGCCGCCATGCCAACTATGTGGACTTGGCTACTTACCAAGAGAGGATGGAAAGGATAATAGGGGAAGGACATGACTAAAAAAGATTTATTTTACAAGGATGTCGAAGGACGCATGGAAGAGTTAAAGCAAGGAGCGCTTAAGAAAGAAAAGCCTACCCGAGGAGAAAAGATCAGTAAAACCTTCTCCATTTTACTCGGCTTGCTCATCCTTCTTACCCTGATCTTTACATTATTAGGAATTCTGAGGTGAAATTGATGGAAGTTTTGATGATTGTAGGAATGATCCTAGCTGTCGCCTTAATTGTCCTAGTTCTCATCCAACCTCGCCAAAGCCAACTCTTTTCCATGGATGCAACCAGCAATATCGGAAAACCAGGCTACTGGCAGAACAACCGATTGGTGAAAATTATAACTCTTTTGCTCAGTTTCGCCTTGTTTGTCTTGCTCCTCGTTTTTATGATGGTAACCTATCAGTAAGAACGAGGCACCATTCACAGATAAAGGATACTAGAGACGGGGAAAATACATCTAACCGGAGGATAAAATGGAAAAACAAATGAATGAAAAAATTATCGAAATTGTGCATCAAGCCAATGATATGATTCCAGTTGAGTGGGATGATTTGTATATTGTAATCGAGATGGATAAGACCTATAGTGGAAGTGCATATTTTTATTTTAAGTATGAAGGTGAATATCATTATAATTTATACCTTCCCAGAGATTTTGGGTTATCGCAGGATGAAGTATTTAACCAAAGTGATATATTATTTGATAAAGCAGAAGATCTGAAAAGAGTGTTTATTGAAAATGACTTGGCAGATTGGTATATTTGTATCATCCATTTAGATGAAAATAACAAGCTTTCAGTAGAATATGATTACGCTCCATGGTTGAAAAGTAATTTTGGACCAACTGCTCGTATGAACTTTTTCAGATATCAATTTCTAGGATTTGAACCAAGAAATGAAAAAGAACTAGAACAGTTCAAGGCCATGGAAGCCTTCCAGCAGGAACATAATGTAAAATAGTTTGCTTGAATAAGAGGAATAAAATCAGATTAGTGAGGAAATTCAATGGTGAAATTTTCAAAAATAGATAAACAACTAAAAAAAGAATTGAAAAAAGTTCAGCGCAATGCAGCAAAAAAATTACAATTAAAGTCTCGAGATTGGGCCTATTTCAACAAAGTGGGAGACTATTTGGTTTCGTATAGGATTAATATTAATTTCCCAGATAATGAGTTTCGTTTGACAATTGACCCTTATATCAAGCCATATATTCTTGATGATATCTTTTGGGAAGTTTTTGATATGGCGAGCAATTCGCAAGAACCCATGAGCCTTCGAGCTGTTGGAGCTTTCACAGTCGATAGTTTATCATTACCATATAGGATGGTCAAAGAAGACTGGACGATGGAGGACCTTGACTTAGAAAAGGTTGAAACCAAGGTTTTCGAAGTGCTCTCAGAAGTGCATGAAGAAGTTGTAAAACTTATAAATAGCTTCCCAACTTTTGAAGATTTCTATGCCTATACGGTCAAGAACGGACCTAGTCTTGTAGGTTATGATTTAATAGGAATGCTATTAATGATCCACCAGGAGCAGTATGCAGAGGCACTCCAAAAGGCTGAAGGCTTGATCGCAAAGCGTAAACACGGAAAATTCCAAAATAAGGGTAAATGGATTAATGAATATATCGTTGATTACTGTAAAGAAAAACTCAAGGAAGATTAGGAAGTCTAGGTCCCATGCTTGTCCTGAAATGTATAAACCAAACCGGAGGAACATATGGAAAAACAGATTAATGAGAAAGTGATGGAAATTGCTCAGAGTGTCCATAAGACTATACCTGTAGCTTGGGAAAATCTTTTTATTAATATTACCCTGACTTTTGATGGTGGAGAAGTCTACTATTTCTTCAACGAAGAAGGAAAAAGTGACTATATTTATAATCTTTTTATTCCCAAGAAGTATAAGTTGCCTAATTCAGAATTTAGAGAAAATGAAAGACGCACCTTCAAATTAGCTTGGGAATTGAGGGAAATCTTTAAAAATGAAGAGCAGGCTTTATGGACAACATGTGTTATAAAGATTATTGGTACAAAATTGACTGCTACATTTGACTACGCACCTTGGTTCGAGAGTGGGTTTACCTCAGGCCAACAAATGGATTTTTTTGAATACAAATACCTTGGCAAGCAGCCGGCTAATGAAAAAGAACTAGAACAGTTCAAAGCTATGGAAGCCTTCCAGCAGGAACATAATGTAAAATAGTTTGAACTGATAAACGGCCCCCCTCGAGGTGGTCTTTTATTGTTTTCCAAACGCTAGTCCATAGGGTTTATGGTATACTAGTAGGACAGTTTATCTATGGGATAAGAGACTGATTTCATGCAAGTCAAAAGGGGAAGGTCAGAAATGTGCGCCTTTTCCCGAAAGAAACTAGAAAGAGAAAGAGATGTTTTTAGGAAGACGTCGGATATTTTTTAACCAATACTATGATAAAGCGATTTATTATGATCGCAAAACCCACGAACTTTTGGAGGCACCAAAGAGCAAGCTCTTGGATACAGAAAAGTCTAGTAGGATGAATCGCCATATCCCCTTATTGGTAGTTCTCTTCTTATCAAGTGGTAGTGGGTTGATTTCCTTCTTCCGCTTGTTTATACAAGGAACCTATACCATGTCTACCTTCTGGAGTGTTCTTCTCATTTGGCTAGGGCAGTTTGCTTTCATCACCATCCTTGTCGAACGCGCCTTGTATCGAAATGTCAACAGGGCTCAACTGACTACTCAAACTATTTGTCTGGCGCTTATGGAAAAGTCAGAGGAAACAAAGGAAGCTGAGGCGGAGATGAGTGAAAAAGATAGTCGCAACGCTACTCGCTGGATAAGAGCGTTGCTCTCTCTAGTTCCCTTGGTTGGATTTTTCTACGCCTATAATTTTATTTGGAATTACCAAGAGAGGTTGGGCACTCCCATCGGAGGAGAGATTATCAAGATTATCCTAACAGGACTTTTATTAGGCTTGACATTTGTTCTTTATAACCAAAACAATTTACCCAGAATATTTGATATCCTGGACCGCTTTTATGCTAGAAAACTGAGCCTCATCTGCCGAGCGGATGACAATCCAGATGTCTATCTGGAAGTGAGTATGGGGACGGATGAAGAATTTGTTATCAAGGAAGTGCAGAAGGACTAAGATCTTTTTTTGAAAGAATGAGATAGAAAGAGGTAGAGTATGTTTTTTCTGAGACGTCGTCGGGTTTTTATCGGGGAATGCGATGGTCAGGCGGTTTACTATGACCAAAAGACTGGGGAAGCCTTGGCTGCTCCAAAGAGTGTTTTACTCAATACGGAAGGTGCTTATAAGACCAATGATTACATTCCTGAAATGGTTATATTTCTGATGGCAGGTGGACCCGGTCTCTATGGCCTCCTTTCAGCCTTGGATATTGGTGTCTATAACTGGACCAGTTTGAGCTATGTTTTACTATTGTGGCTGGCTGAGTTTCTATTGTTTACCGCTATTCTTGAGCGAGGACTTTATAAAAATGTGCGCAAGGCTCAGCCAACAACGGAGAAGGTATTTTATTATGCAGTGTCACATAATTTGATGGTAAGGGACGAACACTTTGATCCAGCTGAGGCATCTGCTACGATCTATCGAATCACTCGTTACATCATACTTGCCTTTGTTATCTATTTTTTGTATGTTTTTTACGACTGTACTCAAAAATTTGGGCAACCAATCGAACGAGGCTATGATTTTTGGGGAGCTGGTCTAATGTTCTTCGTGCTCTTTTTGTTGTACAACCAAAACAATCCCGTTCGCTTTGTAAAGATTATGAAGCTCTACAGTCAAGGGAAAATCTTGTTCAAGAAAGAACAGGAGAGCGAAACGTGCAACTAGGTGTTAGGGAAGAGTCAAATCCCAGAAAGTGAGTGCTGTATCTTTAACGAAGCAAGGAGTGGCTGTTGCGATAGTTGCTATGTGATGACCTCCTCAAATGGAAGATTATCAAGGATATACGGCGTTTTGCCAGATGAAATTTGGAGATGAAAAATGAAAGACATCCGTATTTTCGGCGCCGACTTTGAAAGAAGTAAGCGCATTGTGACCCAGGGGGATTTTGCCCTCACAGCAGGTATGCCCAATCCCATTCATATGGGTATCATCAACCGCCTCTTTACAGTGATTATTCTTGGATTTTGCTTTTCAGGGATTCTGATCTATGGCCTATTAATCGGGATACCAGAGTTGATAGGTGTAGATAGTGATGTTCAGGTCATTTCTCTGGAAGCAGGACTGCTGATTCATAACATGAGTAGCTTTCTAAAGCCCTTTAATCTGACGGTATATGTGATATCCTATCTAGGAATGGTGCTTGTTTTTTGGCCCAAAAAACGTTTGACTAGCCAGCTTTGGACCTACTTTCCCTTCTACTTTGCCATGTCCATTTGCGCTTTCATATCAGGACTGTACTTTGCCAGTGCAGTGGCCTATGATGCTTATACATGGCTGGGCTTCTGGCTTGAGCTTGGGGTAGGCATAGCCCTCTTTTTCTGGATTATCCTCAATAGTATTCAGAATCTCAAGCGCAGACTAAATGATCAAGAGGAAAAGTCAATCCTCAAGCAGCTAGTCAGGATTCTCGCTGGAACTGCGGCAGTTCTCTTTCCAGTGTCGCTGGTCTATCATCTGCTATATCAAGTCCCTCTTCAGTGGTATTTCTATATTTTAGGCTTATTTTTGCCAGTTTGGTTTGTCATTGGAGCTCATTTTATCTCCTTTATGATCAATGTCCATATCTTTCAAGCCTACTATATCCACAAATACCCAGAAGAGTATAAGGCTTATTTAAAGATATCGGATCGAGAATGGTACAGCAAACGATACTATAAAAAGCTGGTAAAAAGTGGACAGTTGCAGGAAGAGACAATGTGAGGAAATCGGTTTTCCTATATAAAATAGAGGTTATTTATGAAAATAAATGATGACGTTATTAAAAGTTTGATTTCACTCCCCTTTTTAAAGAAAAGCAGAGAAACGACTGTTCCCATCAAACAGATAAAGAAACTGCAAGAAGCGGAGAAGAATATTAATAGTTTAAAATGGGAGAATTTTGTGTTAGAGAAAGGTGGTGATTTTAGTGTTTATATTTTTAAAAATCATAGTGATATTCATAAGCACTGGAACTCACTGGGAATTAGCGCAAAAGAGGAAATAATTCCTGAAATTGAAGCACGATTAGATAACTTGATCGGGGAAGGTAAACTGGTAGCATCCATGAAAGATCAGATTCTATTTGATATCATTGGCATAGCTAGGTACCTGACCATTAAAAAAGAGGTTCCCCAAGCTGAGTCAACATTTTATGATGATTTGTATGCTTTATATCAAGCAGGCTATATCCCTTGCGGTTATGCGGGAGAAAAGTATAAAGTCTTCTAGCTTGGATTGTTACGAAAGTTAATCTTACTGATGAAATAGTATGTGATTTTTTAAGTATGGCTAGCCGTGTTAGGTATTCATGTTTTCCAGAAAATATCCCTATCTTGATGATTCAAAGGAGAATGGTCAAACAAGCTGTCCTCCCAAATCCAAAACAAAAGAACCTCAGAGGACTTCCTCTGAGGTTCTTTGCGTTCTAGTTTCCATATTTCTGGTAAAAATCGACCTTGACTTGGATAAAGGTTTCGGCTTCGCGTAGTAGCTGCAAGAGGGTGGCACGGGTTTCAAACTCCTCACGTGTTTTAGGGAGATTCCGATTGCGGAAGACTTGCAGATAGCGTTCGATGTCATCAAGTAGGTCATGAGCAGGATTGGTCTGGCTTAGCTGGGCAGCAATCTTTGAAAAGAGCTGGGCCAAGATCAAACTCTCACTTGCGGCCAGGTGACAGGTATTGATCTGCTGGGCCATATTTCGCAGGATACGACTTTGTCGCTGTCTCATCTCAAAGTAGTGGATGTGGTAGTCCGTCTGGTGAAAGAGGTGGTCCGAGTGATCCAGGTAGACCAGTTTGAGGGCCTCATCAAGGAGCTTGTCTAATTGGTCAACGAGTTGGGCTTGGTTGCGCCCGTCTCCTCTTGACAGATAGTATTTAAAACGAAGCAGGATGTCTTTTAACTTTTCTTCGACCTGAAGGTGGTAGCTTTGGATGGCTTTCTCACGAGAGGGCATATAAAGGTTGACCAATAGAGCAAAGCTTGTCCCGATGAGAAAGAGGAGTACTTCATTAAGCAAGAGTTCTGGAGAGGTAGACTCCTGTACCAAGAGATGACCGACCAAGACACTGCTAGGGGTGATGCCGATTTCCCAACCCATTTTATAAGCAAGAGGGACATAGAGAGCCAGATAGAGGCCCAAACTCCAGATGTGAAAGCCTGTCAGCTGAAAGGCTAGAACACCGATAGCGAGCGCTAGGAGCATGGAAAAGAGGCGGTTACGTGCTAATTTCAGCGTGCTTCTGCGTGTGTCGGAGAGGCTTAAGAGAGCGATGATTCCAGCTGAAACTGCTGATGATAAATCTAAAAAATAAGCGAGAAAACAAGCGAGGCAGGTCGCTAAGACCAGTTTGGTCGTACGTTGAGTGAGGGACATGAAAATTTCCTAAACTAATAGAATCAAGTGTTTAACGAGGAATCAGAGACTAGGGACGAAGTTTTCGGTTTGTAGCATACTCGGCAACCGCTGTAAAGAGGACATCTGTTGAAGAATTCAGGGCTGTTTCACAGGAGTCTTGCACAACCCCAATCACAAAACCGACTCCGACAACCTGCATAGCCAAGTCGTTGGAAATCCCAAAGAGGCTACAAGCGACAGGAATGAGGAGAAGGGATCCTCCAGCAATCCCGGAAGCACCGCAGGCAGAAATGGCAGCCACGACACTGAGCACAAATGCTGTCCCAAAGTCTACCGAGATTCCGAGTGTATTGACAGCAGCCAGGGTCAGGACATTTATGGTAACGGCAGCACCAGCCATATTGATGGTTGAACCAAGCGGGATGGAGACAGAGTAGGTGTCAGGATTCAGTCCCAAGTCTTGGCAGAGTTTCATATTGACAGGGATATTGGCGGCAGAGCTACGAGTGAAGAAGGCTGTAATTCCACTGACACGTAGGCATTTCAAAACAAGGGGATAGGGATTTTTCCTTATAAAGAGAAAGGCGATGAGAGGGTTGACGATGAGAGCTACAAAAGCCATGGTAGCAATCAAGAGTCCCAGCAGCATCCCATAGTTGGCTAGACTGGCAATGCCCTTGTCAGAGATGGTCTTGAACACCAAGCCTAAAATTCCAAAGGGAGCTAGGTTGATAATCCATTCCACGATTTTAGAGGTGACATCCGCCATGGTTTTCAGCAATTCTTTACTATGTTTACTTGCCTCTCTCATAGCCAGACCAAAGACGACTGCCCAAGAGAGAATTCCGATATAATTGGCTTCAACAATGGCATTCAAGGGATTGTCCACCAGTTTGAGCAAGAGGTTGCTGAGGACTTGACCGATGCCGTCAGGAGCAGCAACTTCAGTATTTGCACTGGTCAGGGTGATTTGCACAGGCAGTAAGAAACTAGCTAGAACGGCTACCAATGCAGCAGCAAAGGTTCCGAGCAAGTATAGGAAAATAACCGTCTTCATATTGGTGTTTTGTCCCTTTTGGTGCTGGGAAAGAGCATTGGCAACAAGAGAAAAAACTAGAATAGGAGCGATGGCTTTCAGTCCGCCTACAAAGAGATCTCCAAGCAGACCAATTCCTGTAAGGTTTGGAAAGAGCATCCCCAATGTTGCTCCAAAAATCATTCCAATAAGGATTCGTTTGATGAGGCTTGCCTTGGTCCAGGCTCTAATGATTCGTTTCATAGCAGTCTCCTTCAAATGTATTGTTTATAATTATAGTATAAATATGCTATAGAGGCAAGTGATATTTTGAAAAAAGGGCCGATAATTGAATAATTATGAAAGAAAAGAGAAGGACGATTTTATGGTATAATAGGAAAAAGGAGTTTTATATGCAAGATTTTTTTCAACGCTATTTTGATAGACTTGACTTAACAACTATTTTCGAGAATCTCTTGACCAAGGTGATTTCTCTTTTGATTTTGTTTTTACTATTTTATATAGCTAAAAAGATGCTTCATGCGACTGTCCGAAAGATTGTCAAGCCCTCACTTAAATTTTCAAATCGAGATGCAGGAAGGCAAAAGACCATCTCGCGTTTGCTAGAGAATGTCTTTAACTACATTCTTTATTTCTTTTTGCTCTACTGTATCCTGTCTATTTTAGGTTTGCCGGTTTCTAGTCTCCTTGCTGGTGCAGGGATTGCTGGGGTGGCCATTGGTATGGGGGCGCAAGGCTTTCTATCCGATGTCA
This sequence comes from Streptococcus oralis Uo5, assembly GCF_000253155.1. Lineage (NCBI taxonomy): Bacteria > Bacillati > Bacillota > Bacilli > Lactobacillales > Streptococcaceae > Streptococcus > Streptococcus oralis. Next base: position 1,514,135 of record NC_015291.1, on the reverse strand, counting down.
TCAATGGCTTTTTCATCCTCTTTGAACGCCAGCTCGATGTGGGCGACGAAGTGGTTCTCACAAATGGACCGATTACCGTGTCTGGCAAGGTCGTTAGCGTAGGGATTCGTACGACCCAACTGCGAGGTGACGATCAAGCTCTTCACTTTGTTCCCAACCGAAATATCACTGTTGTCAGCAACTTTTCTCGCACAGAGTAGGTCTGCTATTTTGGCAGATTTGTGGTACAATAGAAAGAGTTTGGTAAAGGAGAAAATATGTTTGTAGAAAAGCAGTTGGGCAATGGATACACTTGGATTAACCTAGATTTGGGAAAATTGAAAAAACTAGAAGATCTCTCTGAAATCTATGGATTGGACAAGGAAACCATCGAATACGCACTGGATAGAAATGAGCGTGCCCACATGGACTATCACCGCGAAAGTGGAACCGTCACCTTTATCTACAATGTATTGGATTTGAAAAAGGACAAGGAATACTATGAAGCCTTTCCCATGACCTTTATCGTAGAACATCATCGCTTGATTACGATTAGCAATAAGAAAAATGCCTATGTGATTGAACAGATGACACGCTATTTAGAGAGTCATGATATGCTTTCTATTTACAAATTTCTCTTTGCTAGTCTGGAAATCATAAGCAATGCCTACTATCCTGTCATCGAACAGATGGATAAGAGTAAGGATGAGGTCAATGGACTCTTGCGTCAGCGAACGACCAAGAAAAACCTCTTTGCCCTTTCCGACTTGGAGACTGGTATGGTCTATCTGACAGCGGCTGCCAAGCAGAATCGCATGTTGCTAGAACATATCCAAGGACATGCCCTTTATCGCAGATTTAACGAAGTTGAGAGAGAACAGTTTGATGATGCCATGATTGAGGCTCATCAGCTGGTTTCGATGACCGATTTGATTTCTCAAGTTCTGCAGCAACTATCAGCCTCTTACAACAACATTTTGAATAATAACCTGAATGATAACTTGACAACCTTGACCATTATTTCAGTTTTACTAGCAGTCTTGGCAGTAGTGACGGGTTTTTTCGGGATGAATGTTCCCCTCCCCTTCACAGACGAGCCCTATGCTTGGGTCTACATCAGCTTGGCTAGTGCGGTCTTATGGCTGGTTTTATCATTGATTTTGAGAAAAATTGCGAAAAAAAGTTAAGAAAAGGAGCCAGGATGGCGATTGAAAACTATATGCCAGATTTTGCTGTGGAAGCAGTCTATGATCTGACAGTCCCAAGCCTGCAAGCGCATGGTATCAAGGCTGTTTTGGTTGATTTGGACAATACCCTCATTGCTTGGAACAACCCTGATGGGACGCCAGAGATGAAACAGTGGCTACATGACCTTCGGGATGCAGGTATTCGCATCATCGTGGTATCAAATAATACCAAAAAACGAGTTCAACGCGCAGTTGAGAAATTTGGAATTGATTATGTTTATTGGGCCTTGAAACCCTTCACATTTGGGATTGACCGTGCCATGAAGGAATTCCACTATGAGAAAAATGAAGTGGTCATGGTCGGCGACCAGCTCATGACGGATATTCGGGCAGCCCATCGTGCAGGCATTCGCTCAATTTTGGTCAAACCCTTGGTCCAACACGACTCTATCAAGACGCAGATTAACCGAGCTCGCGAGCGCCGTGTCATGAAGCAAATTACTGAAAAGTACGGACCGATTACATATAAAAAAGGAATCTAACTATGGAAGAAATTCTCTGTATTGGTTGTGGAGCAACCATTCAGACGACAGATAAGGCTGGTCTTGGATTTACGCCCCAGTCGGCACTCGAAAAAGGGTTGGAGACAGGCGAAGTCTATTGCCAACGCTGTTTCCGTCTCCGTCATTACAATGAAATCACAGATGTTCAGTTGACGGACGATGATTTTCTCAAACTCTTGCACGAGGTAGGAGACAGTGATGCCTTGGTGGTCAATGTCATTGACATCTTTGACTTTAATGGTTCTGTCATCCCAGGCTTGCCACGCTTTGTATCGGGCAATGATGTCCTCTTGGTTGGAAATAAAAAAGATATCCTGCCCAAGTCTGTTAAACCGGGCAAGATTAGCCAATGGCTCATGGAACGTGCCCACGAGGAAGGTCTTCGTCCTGTTGATGTCGTCTTAACTTCAGCCCAAAACAAGCATGCCATTAAGGAAGTCATTGACAAAATCGAGCACTACCGAAAGGGCCGTGATGTCTATGTAGTCGGTGTGACCAACGTTGGAAAGTCAACTCTCATCAATGCCATTATTCAAGAAATAACGGGTGACCAAGATGTCATCACGACTTCACGCTTTCCAGGGACAACCTTGGACAAGATTGAGATTCCGCTTGACGACGGAGCTTATATTTACGATACACCCGGGATTATCCACCGCCACCAGATGGCCCACTACTTGACGGCTAAAAACCTCAAGTATGTAAGCCCTAAAAAGGAAATCAAGCCCAAAACCTACCAGCTTAACCCTGAGCAAACCCTGTTTCTAGGTGGACTCGGACGATTTGACTTCATTTCAGGAGAAAAGCAAGGATTCACAGCCTTCTTTGATAATGAACTCAAACTCCACCGTACTAAGCTTGAAGGCGCTAGTGCCTTCTACAACAAGCACCTCGGAACCCTCCTCACGCCACCAAATAGCAAGGAAAAAGAAGACTTTCCAAAACTAGTCCAGCATGTATTTACCATCAAGGACAAAACAGACCTAGTCATCTCAGGACTCGGCTGGATTCGTGTAACAGGAAGCGCAAAAGTCGCCGTCTGGGCACCAGAAGGCGTCGCCGTCGTCACACGAAAAGCAATAATTTAAACACAGAAAGGAAAGGGTTGTCTTTATTAAGGCGAGCATTGCGAGCCCCATGGAGAATACTTTTCGCTGTGGTGTCAGTTGGTACAAGTGATTGTACCAACTGCGGAAAATTTGAGACCTTAGGCTCAAATTTTAGTCATGAAAGTCCAAAGGACTTTGCTGACGTCCGTCACCACTTCAGAAAAGTATAAAAAGAAACTCTTTTAAACAAATCATGTCATTAACATCAAAACAACGTGCCTTCCTCAACAGCCAGGCACACACCCTCAAACCCATCATCCAAATTGGAAAAAATGGTCTCAACGACCAAATCAAAACCAGCGTCCGTCAGGCTCTTGACGCACGTGAATTGATTAAAGTCACTCTCTTGCAAAACACAGATGAAAACATCCACGAAGTAGCTGAAATCTTGGAAGAAGAAATCGGTGTGGATACGGTCCAAAAAATCGGACGCATCTTGATCTTGTTTAAACAATCCAGCAAGAAAGAAAATCGCAAGATTTCTAAAAAAGTCAAAGAAATCTAAACATCTACTCCAAACAACTGTTTTTACAGAGAATTAAAGGAAGACGAGCCTATGGCAATCGAATTATTGACTCCCTTTACCAAGGTAGAGTTGGAGCCAGAAATCAAGGAGAAAAAACGCAAACAAGTCGGGATTTTAGGGGGGAATTTTAACCCTGTTCACCATGCTCATCTTGTTGTAGCGGACCAAGTACGACAACAGTTAGGACTGGACCAGGTCCTGCTCATGCCTGAATATCAGCCACCTCATGTAGACAAAAAAGAAACCATCCCTGAACACCACCGTCTCAAGATGCTTGAATTGGCGATTGAGGGGATTGAAGGTCTGGACATTGAAACCATTGAGTTAGAGCGTAAGGGTATTTCCTACACCTATGACACCATGAAGATTTTGACAGAGCAACATCCAGATACGGATTATTACTTCATTATTGGTGCGGATATGGTGGACTACCTGCCCAAGTGGTATCGGATTGATGAACTGGTTGATATGGTTCAGTTTGTGGGGGTTCAGCGCCCACGCTACAAGGCAGGGACTTCCTATCCAGTTATCTGGGTGGATGTACCTCTCATGGACATCTCGTCCAGCATGGTGCGTGACTTCCTTGCCCAAGGTCGGAAACCTAACTTTCTCCTACCTCAGCCAGTGCTAGACTACATCGAGAAGGAGGGGCTTTACTGATGGCATACCAAGACTATATCAACTGCTCCCGTGAGGCTTTGTTGGAAAAAATGGCAGAGCTTCTGCCTGAAAAACGTTTAACCCATTGTTTGGGTGTGGAGCGCGCAGCTATAGAACTGGCTCAGCGCTTTGGTGTGGATAGTGAGAAAGCAGGTCTAGCAGGTCTCCTTCATGACTATGCTAAAAAGTTGTCAGATCAGGAATTTCTAGACTTGATTGGCCGTTACCAATTAGACCCTGACCTCAAAAATTGGGGCAATAATGTCTGGCATGGCATGGTTGGTATATACAAAATCAAGGAAGATTTGAACTTGCAAAACCCTGAAATCCTGCGAGCTATTGAAATCCATACAGTCGGTGCTAGTCAGATGACAGACCTGGACAAGGTTGTCTACGTTGCAGATTATATCGAGCATAACCGCGCCTTTCCAGGTGTGGATATGGCACGTGAAATTGCAAGTTTGTCACTTAATAAGGCAGTGGCCTATGAAACGGCACGAACTGTGGAGCATTTGGCTCATAAGGGATTGCCTATCTATCCCCAAACCCTTGAAACCTATAACACCTTTGTGCACTATTTGAAAGAGGACTAAATGAAGGAAAAAGAATTACTAGAACTAGTCGTGAAAGCGGCTGATGAGAAACGTGCGGAGGATATCCTCGCACTTGACGTACAAGATTTGACCAGCGTGACGGACTACTTTGTTATCACTAGCTCGATGAATAGCCGTCAGTTGGACGCAATCGCTGAAAATATCCGTGAAAAAGTAGCCGAAGCTGGTGTTAAAGGTAGCCATGTCGAAGGCGATGCAGCAGGAGGCTGGGTCTTGCTAGACTTAGGTGGTGTCGTTGTGCATATCTTTTCAGAAGAAATGCGTGCCCACTATAACTTGGAAAAACTATGGCATGAGGCGGATTCAGTAGACATTTCAGAAGCCTTGGCATAGGAGATGAACTCAGTTGTAGTCAACTGGGTTTCTTTGCTTATTTTAAAAGAAATTGATGGAAAGGCGAGAGCGTTGTGTTTTGTTCATCTCGAAACTGAACACGAGCTAAAAGATGCGAGAAAAAGAGTAACTTTCCTCTGTATCTGACGATACAGCAGAAAGTTTCCTATTTTCTCCTTGCCTTTAACGCTCTTTGTATCTTAGAAAGGATTTGAACCCGTCCTGTAATCGTCGGAAAATAGATAGCTTTGGCTTGGATCAGGATCCTAAGTCCAAGCTCCTAATTTTCATTCCGATTACGGGCGGACTTGGTATCATGATTATGGCAACTTATGAAACCTTTGCGGCTGTTTATGATGCGGTCATGGATGATAGTTTATACGATAAATGGACGGATTTTTCTCTGCGTCACTTACCTAAGACCAAGGAGAGAAAGAAACTCTTGGAATTGGCTTGTGGGACAGGAATTCAATCGGTGCGCTTCTCTCAAGCAGGCTTTGATGTAACTGGACTTGATTTGAGCGCGGATATGTTGAAGATTGCTGAGAAGAGAGCGGCTTCAGCCAAGCAAAAGATTGATTTTATAGAGGGAAATATGCTGGATTTATCCAAGGCAGGTCAGTACGACTTTGTCACGTGTTATTCGGACTCTATCTGCTACATGCAGGATGAGGTGGAGGTAGGAGACGTCTTTAAGGAAGTGTATAATGCCCTCAATGAAGACGGAGTCTTTATCTTTGACGTGCATTCGACCTACCAGACGGATGAGGTTTTTCCAGGCTATTCTTATCATGAAAATGCGGAAGATTTTGCCATGCTTTGGGACACCTATGAGGACGAAGCTCCTCACTCCATCGTGCATGAGTTGACTTTCTTTATCAAGGAGGCGGAAGGTTCCTTTAGTCGCCACGATGAAGTGCATGAGGAGCGTACATATGAAGTCTTGACCTATGATATCTTGCTGGAACAGGCCGGCTTCAAGTCTTTCAAACTCTATGCGGACTTTGAGGACAAGGCGCCGACAGAAACCAGCACCCGTTGGTTTTTTGTCGCGCAGAAGTAGGAGATGGATATGGTTCGATCAAAATATTCTTGGGAAGAAGTTTCGCAGTTTAATCGTATTCGTCAAAATGGAACGCTTTGGGAGAAAGATGGGCAATACTTCTATGTTCAGGAAGAAGGAACCGTATTTTCAGAGTTAGTCGTTTACGATATGTCTAAGAAACTTTTTGATATGTTAGTAAATGAAATAAAATCGGAGGATGATATCCGACATATGCTGATGTATGGAACATGGCCAATGACAGTTGCTGGATGCCATAGGCCAACTATGTTGATAGCTTATCCTGAGTTACAAAAAAATTATAGTAATGAACAACTGGCAGAAATCCTTCCAGTGGGAGAAAAACAATGGCTTAACTGGAGAGGAAGATTGCCTGAGCGGTATCGTAGATTTCGTCATTAGAATGGGAGAACATTATGACCATCACAGGTATTATCGCGGAGTTTAATCCTTTTCATAATGGCCACAAATACCTGCTTGAGCAGACGAAGGGACTGAAAATCGTTGCCATGTCTGGGAATTTCATGCAGCGTGGAGAGCCTGCTATCGTGGACAAGTGGACACGGGCTCAGATGGCGCTTGAAAATGGAGCAGATCTGGTAGTGGAATTGCCCTTTTTAGTCAGTGTTCAGGCGGCAGATTTCTTCGGTCAAGGGGCTGTGGATATCTTGGTGCGGTTAGGTATTGATAGCATAGCTTTCGGGACAGAGGAAGTTCTGGATTATCAGAAAATTGCTGACTTATACACAGAGCAAGGTACTGAGATGGAGAAATTTGTGGAAAATCTGCCTGATTCTCTCTCTTATCCCCAGAAAACTCAAACCATGTGGAAGGAATTTGCAGGTCTTGATTTTTCAGGCCATACCCCCAATCATGTTCTAGCTTTGGCCTATGCCAAGGCGGTTGCAGGACGAAACATCAAGCTTGAGCCGATTCAGCGTCAGGGAGCGGGTTATCATTCTGTGGACAAGGAGGTGGATTTTGCCTCTGCAACAGCCCTTCGTCAGCACCAGAGAGACAAAGATTTCTTAGAACGCTTTATGCCCTCTGTTACCCTCTTTGAGCAGGCCTGTAAGGTGAGCTGGGATGACTATTTTCCCTTGCTCCGCTATCAAATCTTGTCAAATACTGACCTAACGACCATCTATCAGGTCAATCAAGAAATGGCTGTGCGCATCAAAGAGGCTATTAAAACAGCCCAATCTGTTGACGAATTGGTCGAGGCGATTGTTACCAAACGCTACACCAAGGCTCGTGTCAGACGCCTCTTGACCTATATCCTGGTGCAGGCCAGAGAAAGTGACTTGCCAAAGGGCATCCATGTCCTAGGATTTACCGAAAAAGGCAGACAGCATCTAAAGTCTCTGAAAGCCCAAGTCCAATTAGTCAGCCGAATCGGTAAAGAACCTTGGGATGCCATGACCCAAAAAGCAGACCAGATTTACCGACTAGGGAATCCAAGTATAGCAGAGCAGAATTTTGGTCGAGTGCCGATTAGCATAGAAACAAACTAAGTCTACTGGGAGGTAGGCTTTTTGAGATTTTTTACGAATAATACTCTTCGAAAATCAAATTCAAACCGCGTCAACGTCGCCTTGCCGTACTCAAGTACAGCCTGCGGCTAGTTTCCTAGTTTGCTCTTTGATTTTCATTGAGTATAAATAGATGGAAAAGAAAATTTTGTACAAGTTCCTGACAATTTTTTTCTTTTCGTGTATAATAGTGGAAAAGAGGTAAAACGAGGTATGGTTATGGAAGCAGTTCTTTACTCAACATTCCGAAATCATTTAAAGGACTACATGAAGAAGGTAAACGATGAATTTGAGCCTTTGACGGTGGTCAATAAAAATCCAGATGAGGATATTGTAGTCCTTTCAAAGAGCGAATGGGACAGTATTCAGGAAACCCTGAGAATCGCTCAAAATAAGGAACTTTCTGACAAGGTCTTGCGAGGAATGGCTCAAGTTCGTGCTGGAAGCACTCAGGTACATGTGATTGAGGAGTGAGAAATGCTGCTCAAGTTTACAGAAGATGCCTGGGCAGATTATTGCTATTGGCAAAACCAAGATAAGAAGACATTAAAAAGAATCAATAAATTAATCAAAGATATTCAACGCGATCCTTTTGTAGGAATGGGGAAACCAGAACCGCTCAAGTATGATTATCAAGGAGCCTGGTCACGGCGCATTGATGCAGAAAATCGCTTGATTTATATGATAGTTGGGGATAGCGTGGCTTTCTTGTCCTTCAAAGATCATTACTAAGTCTACTGAAGGGTAGGCTTTTTTATTTTAGGGATTTTATTTGATAGATTTAAGATGAAATTTTTTGGAAAATTACAGATTTCCTAAGTTAAAAATCCAGTGAAAAATTTTAGTATAATAACTAAGTTCTTGCCCCTTGAATCCGCTTAATAACTCTTATTTTGTGGTATAATCATGATAATATGGATTAAAAGGGGTATATATGAAAAATATAATGACGAGGATTCTTAATTTTTTTCTGAATTTTAAACAGCTACTGAAATATCCATTTCAAAGGCCATCATGGAGTAGTAATGTTAGAGTCGTTGAGTGGTACAAAATATTTATAGCTAGTATATGGGTACTGTATCTTGCACTTGAGATTGAACAATTTAAACGCTTTGCTTTACCTATTTATAAATTTGTGTCTAATTATAATTTTTTAAAAGATATTATTTCAATTTTGTATGTGAATCGTGTAATAATATTGTTAGCACTGACTATACCAACAATACTGTTCTGGTTTTTAGACATAATATTTAAAAAAGTTAGTTATAAGAAACTAAACCCAGAGCTATTTCCAGAATATGACTTGGATGACTATCCTTATCAAACTCATCTGGTGGAGTTTTTAAATAGTTCAGATTCTATTCATAATGTCTTCTGGTTGGATGGTTCTTGGGGGAGTGGGAAAACATTTTTTATAAAGACGTTTTTTGAAAATCAAATTTATAAAAAGAAAGAAATCTACTATATTTCCTGCTTTGGGATAAAAACAAGAGAGCAAGCCGAGAAAATATTGATTAATGAAATAGAAAAACAATCCATACTCGGAAATTTGGACTTTATTCCACTTGTTGGAGGAGTTTTTAAATGGTTCTTTAAAACAGTTGGAACGGATTTGATGAAGCGAGATTCTATCATTATTTTTGATGATTTTGAACGGATTTCATATGCAGAAACATCAGATAGCCCTTCAGATTACAATGATTTATTGGGTTATATTGACTATCTTTCTGAGAATAAAAGGTTTAAAATTATTGTAATTTTAAATAGTGAGGAAATAAAATCAACAAAGAAAAATCTCATTGATAGTAAATTTAAGCTAAACCAAAATCGAATGGCATCTACAGAAGAAGTTATAGATAACATCTTGAAAAAGAGTAAATTGAGAGATGATGATCTTGGAAAAATTTTATCGCTAATTTATAAAATTTATTATGTAGATATAGATGAGAGAGTTTTAGAAGATAAAAATAATAATTCAAAAGTTAAAAAACCAAGTTTAAGAGAGTTCCAGAAGTCATTAGAAGAACTTTCAAATATAACTGATAATGAGAAAGCAGACTACATCATCAATTGGATGAATGGTCGCGAGGAAACAGAGAGTGTACTTATGTCACTTGTGAAATATTTTGAGGATAAACCAATAAATTTAGATATGGAATATCTGTATAATATCTTGGAGAGTGAGCTTTATCAGTATAAGATTGATAAAGTGATTCTAAAAGAGAAATATTCTAGTACTTACTCGGAAAATGTTATTAAAAATATTAAAAGAAAGATGCGTTATTTTAAAAGATTGTTATATTTTTTGTGGAAAAAAGGTTCGGAGATAGAAGAGTTAAGAACCTTGGGATATGAATATAACCAAAATATCGATCTTGAATTTGAAATTTCCAAAGGATATCGTTGCGAAAAATTAGAATATAAAAAAGCAAAAGAATTTTTCGAAAAAGATCCTCGAAAAAGATATAGAAACTATTTAAATTAGGTTTGTTTAAATTCCTTTTTTATGATAGAATATTAAGGAATGTATGTCATTCAATAAACAAATTTAATGAGGTAAAAACATGGAAATCATGACCATTGCGATTGCTGTTTTTGCCGTCATCATTGGTTTAGTCATTGGATATGTCAGCATCTCAGCTAAGATGAAATCATCTCAAGAGGCTGCAGAGTTGATGCTTCTAAATGCTGAACAAGAAGCAACTAATTTACGAGGACAAGCTGAGCGCGAAGCGGATTTATTACTAAATGAAGCCAAGAGCGAAAGCAAGTCTCTTAAAAAAGAAGCACTATTGGAGGCCAAAGAGGAAGCCAGAAAATACCGTGAAGAAGTGGACGCTGAATTTAAGTCAGAACGTCAGGAGCTCAAGCAAATTGAAAGTCGTTTGACGGAGAGAGCTACGAGCCTTGACCGTAAGGACGACAATTTGACGAACAAAGAAAAAACACTTGAACAAAAAGAACAAAGTATTTCTGATAGAGCAAAAAACCTTGATGCACGTGAAGAGCAATTAGAGGAAGTCGAAAGACAAAAAGAAGCTGAACTTGAACGTATCGGCTCCCTTTCCCAAACTGAGGCTCGAGATATTATCTTGGCTCAGACAGAGGAAAACTTGACCAAGGAAATTGCTAGCCGCATTCGTGAGGCAGAGCAAGAGGTGAAGGAACGTTCAGACAAGATTGCGAAAGATATCTTGGTTCAGGCTATGCAACGTATCGCTGGTGACTATGTAGCAGAGTCAACAAACTCGACAGTTCACCTACCAGATGATACCATGAAGGGACGCATTATCGGACGCGAAGGTCGCAATATTCGTACCTTTGAAAGTTTGACAGGGGTCGATGTGATTATTGACGATACACCGGAAGTGGTGACCTTGTCAGGATTTGATCCGATTCGTCGTGAAATTGCTCGTATGACCATGGAAATGTTGCTCAAGGATGGCCGTATCCACCCAGCTCGTATCGAGGAGTTGGTGGAGAAAAACCGTCAGGAGATTGACAATAAAATCCGTGAATACGGTGAGGCTGCTGCCTATGAGATTGGTGCGCCAAACCTTCATCCAGACTTGATGAAGATCATGGGACGTTTGCAGTTCCGTACTTCTTATGGACAAAATGTCTTGCGTCATTCAATTGAGGTTGCTAAGCTATCTGGTATCATCGCCAGCGAACTTGGTGAAAATGCAGCTCTTGCCCGTCGTGCTGGATTCCTTCACGATATCGGGAAAGCTATTGACCGCGAGGTTGAAGGTAGCCACGTTGAGATTGGTACGGAATTGGCTCGTAAGTACAAGGAACACCCAGTTGTGGTGAATACCATTGCTAGCCACCACGGCGATGTCGAAGCTGAAAGCGTCATTGCAGTGATCGTTGCTGCAGCAGATGCCTTGAGTGCAGCGCGTCCAGGTGCTCGTAGTGAATCTCTTGAAAGCTACATCAAGCGTCTCCATGATTTGGAAGAAATCGCCAATGGCTTTGAAGGAGTGCAAAATAGCTTTGCCCTTCAAGCAGGTCGTGAAATCCGTATCATGGTTAATCCAGGACAAATCAAGGACGACAAAGTCACAATCTTGGCTCACAAAGTTCGTGAGAAAATTGAAAACAATCTCGATTACCCAGGAAATATCAAGGTAACCGTGATTCGCGAACTCCGTGCAGTAGATTATGCTAAATAAATAAGAAAGAGCAGTTGAAATATTACTGCTTTTTTGTTACACTAGATAGAAAGACTGTAGAAGGATAACTGACGCAATCATCAGTATCCGAGAGAAATTTCACTTTATTTCACAGACTAACTAAAGGAGACATAATGGCAGACCGAGGCTTGCTAATCGTTTTTTCTGGTCCTTCAGGAGTTGGGAAAGGAACGGTTAGAAGAGAGATTTTTGAGAGTTCTGAGAATCAATTTCAATACTCTGTATCGATGACGACGCGTGCGCAACGTCCTGGTGAAGTGGACGGAGTGGACTATTTCTTCCGTACTCGTGAAGAGTTTGAAGAGTTGATTCGCCAAGGTCAGATGTTGGAATATGCAGAATATGTTGGTAACTACTATGGAACTCCTCTAACCTATGTCAATGAAACTTTGGACAAGGGAATCGATGTCTTTCTTGAGATTGAAGTCCAAGGAGCCCTTCAGGTTAAGAAAAAGGTTCCAGATGCTGTCTTTATCTTTCTAACGCCACCAGATTTGGATGAATTGCAAGATCGTTTGGTAGGTCGTGGAACAGATAGCGCTGAAGTGATTGCCCAACGAATCGAAAAAGCCAAGGAAGAAATTGCTCTTATGCGTGAGTATGATTATGCCATTATCAACGATCAGGTGCCCCTCGCTGCTGAACGTGTCAAGCGTGTGATCGAAGCAGAACACTTCCGTGTGGACCGTGTCATTGGTCACTACCAGGAGATGTTGCCAAAATCTCCAACTACTCGATAAACTATAGGAAACAGGTACAAGCAAATGATGTTAAAACCCTCTATTGATACCTTGCTAGACAAGGTACCATCAAAATATTCACTCGTAATCTTGGAAGCAAAGCGTGCCCACGAACTAGAAGCAGGAGCGCCAGCAACTCAAGAGTTTAAGTCTGAAAAATCAACTCTTCGTGCTTTAGAAGAAATCGAGTCTGGAAATGTAACCATTCACCCAGATCCAGAAGGAAAACGTGAAGCGGTTCGTCTCCGTATCGAAGAAGAAAAACGCCGCAGAGAAGAAGAAGAAAAGAAAATCAAAGAGCAAATCGCTAAAGAAAAAGAAGATGGTGAAAAAATTTAAGGTTGGGGGGACTCAATCTTATTTTTTCTATTGCAAGAATTTACTGACAAGAAGGAGGTGAGAGAATGGCTATCGCAAAGATTATCGTGGATGTTCCCCTGATGCAGACGGACCAGCCCTATAGCTACAAGGTTCCTGAGGAATTTGTAGAGATGCTGGAAGCCGGTATGCGGGTCCATGTCCCCTTCGGCAAGGGCAATCGTTTGATCCAAGGGATTGTGTTGGGCTTGGAGTCCCAATCGGATGAAGAAGTGGCTGATCAGGACTTGAAAGAGATTGCGGAGGTGCTAGACTTTTCTCCAGTCTTGACCCAGGAGCAACTCTGGCTAGCTGAGGAGCTACGTAAGTCTGTCTTTTCTTACAAAATCTCCATTCTAAAAGCCATGTTGCCGGGATTTTTAAACTCCAGTTATGATAAGATTCTTTATCCTCTGGAAGGTCTGAGTCGGCAAGACAAAGAGCGCTTGTTTGGTTCAGAAGATTCGCTAGCCTTTTCTTCTCTAGACCTTGCCAAACAGGCAGAAATGATGCGTTTGACTAGAAAAGGTCTGCTCCGCTTAGAATACCAGGCAGTCGATCAAAAGAAAGTCAAGACCCAGTCGTGGTATGAGGTCCATGTTGAGCAGTTAGAAGGTATTGAGATTTCTGCGCGTGCCAAGAAAAAAGTAGAACTAAGAGACTATTTGCTTGCTCATGCAGAAAGTGCTCCTCTGGCTAGCTTGTTAGAGTCCTACTCACGCGAGCAAGTCAACTTCTTTGTGGAACAAGGTGCTGTGTCTATAGTCCAAAAGGAAGTGCAACGCTCAGCTGCTTATTTTGAAGGCATTGAAGCAAGTAGACCTTTGGAATTGAATCCTGAACAAAGACAGGCGCGTGATGCCGTTGTCAGTGCTATTGGCAGTCAACAGCCTCCATTTCTCCTTCAAGGGATTACAGGAAGTGGGAAAACGGAGGTTTACTTGCAGATTATCCAAGGAGCCTTGGACAAGGGTAAGACAGCCATTTTGCTGGTGCCTGAGATTTCCCTGACGCCACAGATGACGGAGCGTTTTATTGCTCGTTTCGGCGAGAAAGTAGCCATCCTTCACTCAGGCTTGTCTAATGGTGAAAAGTACGATGAATGGCGTAAGGTCGAACGCGGCGATGCCCAAGTTGTTGTTGGCGCTCGATCAGCTATCTTTGCACCTTTGAAAAATCTAGGTGTCATGATTATCGATGAAGAGCATGAAGCCAGCTACAAGCAAGACAGCAATCCCCGTTATCATGCTAGAGAGGTCGCCATTCTACGGGCCCAGTACAATCGAGCGGCCCTAGTCCTTGGTTCGGCAACACCGAGCTTAGAAAGCCGTGCGCGGGCTGGCAAAGGTGTCTATCAACACTTACGCCTGACCCAACGAGCCAATCCTATGGCTACGATACCCGAGGTTCAAGTAATTGACTTTCGTGACTATATCGGGCAGAATGAGACATCAAACTTTACCCCTCCTTTGCTAGAGGCCATCCAAGACCGTTTGGATAAAAAAGAGCAGGTAGTCCTCATGCTCAACCGTCGGGGTTATTCTAGCTTTGTTATGTGTAGGGAGTGTGGGACTGTGGATACTTGTCCCAACTGTGATATTTCTCTGACTCTCCACATGGATACCAAGACCATGAACTGCCATTACTGTGGCTTTTCGAAGGGGATTCCTCATGTCTGTCCCAACTGTCAGAGTCGCAGTATTCGCTACTACGGTACAGGGACTCAGAAAGCCTACGATGAGCTAGCAGAGCTTTTTCCTCAGGCCCGCATTCTGCGGATGGATGTTGATACGACCCGCAGGAAGGGTAGTCACCAAGCTCTTCTTGACCAGTTTGGCCGAGGGGAAGCAGATATCTTGCTGGGAACTCAGATGATTGCCAAGGGCTTGGATTTTCCAAATGTGACCCTAGTCGGAGTGCTCAATGCAGACACGGCCTTGAATCTGCCTGATTTCCGTTCTTCTGAGAGAACCTTCCAACTCTTAACTCAGGTGGCCGGTCGGGCAGGTCGAGCGGAAAAAGCTGGTCAGGTCTTGATCCAGTCTTACAATCCTGAGCACTATGCCATTCGTTTTGCCAAGGAACAGGATTATGAAGGCTTCTACACTTATGAAATGGGCATCAGACGCCAACTTGGCTACCCACCTTATTATTTCACGATTGGGATTACTCTCTCTCACAAGAAAGAAGAAGAGGTTGTCAAACGTGCCTATGAAGTTATGGGAATTTTGCGCTCAGGTTTATCGGAAACTAGTAAAATCCTTGGACCAACGCCAAAACCCATCGCCCGTACCCACAACCTTTATCATTACCAGATTTTGATTAAATACCGTTTAGAAGATGAGCTGGGCCCAACCCTCAACCAGGTCTTGGCCTTGACTCAAGAACGGGAAAATAGCGAGCTTCGTCTCAGCATTGACCACGAACCGCAGCAGTTTTTATAAGAAGGAGAAGAAATGACAAAACTAATCTTTATGGGGACACCCGACTTTTCAGCGACAGTTTTGAAGGGGTTGTTATCAGACGACCGTTACGAGATCCTAGCTGTTGTGACCCAGCCAGACCGCGCTGTCGGCCGTAAAAAAGTCATCCAAGAAACCCCAGTCAAGCAGGCTGCCAAAGAAGCAGGTCTTCCTATCTACCAACCTGAAAAATTATCTGGAAGTCCAGAGATGGAAGACATTATGAAGCTAGGAGCTGATGGGATTATCACTGCTGCTTTTGGGCAATTTCTCCCAAGTAAACTCCTTGATAGCATGGACTTTGCGGTCAACGTTCACGCCTCCCTTCTTCCAAAACACCGTGGTGGAGCTCCTATTCATTATGCCCTGATTCAAGGGGATGAGGAAGCTGGTGTGACCATTATGGAAATGGTTAAGGAAATGGATGCCGGAGACATGATTTCCCGTCGCAGTATTCCCATCACAGATGAGGACAATGTCGGTACCTTGTTTGAAAAATTAGCGATTGTTGGTCGGGACTTGCTTTTGGACACACTTCCTGGTTATATTACTGGGGAGATCAAACCTGAACCACAAGATTCTAGTCAAGTCACTTTCTCGCCAAATATTAAGCCAGAAGAAGAGAAACTTGATTGGACTAAAACCAATCGCCAACTCTTCAACCAAATCCGTGGGATGAATCCGTGGCCTGTTGCCCATACTTTCCTTAAGGGCGACCGCTTTAAGATTTATGAAGCCCTGCCAGTAGAAGGTCAGGGTTCTCCGGGTGAAATCCTCTCTATTGGCAAAAAGGAATTGATTGTTGCAACTGCTGAAGGAGCTTTATCTCTCAAGCAAGTGCAGCCAGCAGGTAAGCCTAAGATGGACATTGCTTCCTTCCTCAACGGAGTTGGACGGACATTGACTGTAGGAGAACGATTTGGTGACTAAAGTAGAAACGGCAAGAAATCTAGCTCTAGCAGTGTTAGAGGATGTTTTTGTCAACCAAGCATACTCCAATATTGCCTTAAACAAACACCTCAAGGGGAGTCAACTCTCAGCACCAGACAAGGGCTTGGTGACGGAGATTGTCTATGGAACGGTAGCCCGTAAACTGACTCTGGAATGGTACCTATCCCACTTTATCGAAGACCGGGATAAGCTTGATAACTGGCTCTATATCCTGCTCCTTCTTAGCGCCTACCAACTTCGGTATCTGGATAAGATTCCTAATCACGCTGTGGTCAATGAAGCAGTGGAAATAGCTAAAGCACGTAAAAAAGGCAGTGAAAAATTGGTCAACGCTGTCCTTCGTCGTATCTTGCGAGAAGGGTGGCCAGATATTGCAACTATCAAACGCAAAAATAAGCGTGATTCCATTGCCTATTCTCTCCCAGTTTGGCTAGTATCTAAGCTCAAGGAAGAATACGGTGAAGAGCGAGCACAAGCCATCTTTAAAAGTCTCTTGGTGCGCAACAAAGCTAGCATCCGGGTGACTGACTTGAGTCGAAAAGAGGAAATCAAAGCCGTGTTAGAGGCGACTGATTCTCCTTTGGCTTCCACTGGTCTGGTCAAGGAGCAAGGCCACTTTGCAGGACATGATTTGTTTTTTGAAGGGGCCATTACCATCCAAGACGAGTCCAGTCAACTGGTTGCTCCGACTCTTGATCTACAAGGTGATGAACAAGTCCTGGATGCCTGTGCCGCTCCAGGTGGGAAAACAGCCCATATGGCTTCGTATCTCAGGACAGGTCAGGTTACTGCTCTGGACTTGTATGACCATAAGTTGGACTTGATCCAAGAAAATGTGGAGCGCTTAGGTGTGGCAGATCGAGTGCAAACGAAAAAATTGGATGCTAGAAAAGTGCATGAGTTTTTTGGTCGGGACTCTTTTGATAAGATTTTGGTAGATGCTCCCTGTTCTGGGATTGGACTTTTACGTCGCAAACCAGACATCAAATACAATAAAGAAACGGCAGATTTCACCTCCTTACAGGAAATTCAGCTGGAAATATTAGGTAGTGTTTGTCAAACACTACGAAAAGGTGGTATAATAACGTATAGTACCTGTACTATTGTCTCTGAGGAGAACTTTCAAGTCGTTGAGGCGTTTTTAGAAAGTCATCCCGAGTTCGAGCAGGTTAAACTAGAACACGAATGTAAAGATATCCTGAAAGATGGCTGTATCCTGATTACTCCAGAATTGTATGGAAGTGATGGATTCTTCATTAGCCAATTTCGCAAGATATCAGAATAGGAAGGAACTGACACAATGGAAATAGCATTATTAACAGATGTTGGTCAGAAACGGACAAATAATCAGGACTATGTCAATCACTTTGTCAACCGAGCAGGACGCACTATGATCATCTTGGCTGACGGGATGGGAGGCCACCGTGCAGGTAATATCGCTAGTGAGATGGCGGTCACAGATCTCGGTGTGGCTTGGGTGGATACCCAAATCGACTCAGTCAATGAAGTTCGTGAGTGGTTTGCCCACTACCTGGAGATTGAAAATCAAAAAATTCACCAACTAGGTCAGGACGAAGCATACAGAGGCATGGGAACAACGCTAGAAGCTGTTGCTTTTATTGACAACCAAGCCATCTATGCTCACATTGGAGATTCTCGTATCGGTTTGATTCGTGGAGAAGAATACCACCAGTTGACCAGTGACCATTCTTTGGTCAATGAATTGCTCAAGGCTGGTCAATTGACTCCAGAAGAAGCAGAAACTCACCCTCAAAAGAATATCATTACCCAGTCCATCGGACAAAAAGATGAAATCCAGCCAGATTTTGGGATGATTACACTGGAGTCAGGAGATTATCTCTTGCTCAATAGTGATGGTTTGACCAATATGATTTCGGCAAGCGAGATTTATGATATCGTAACTAGTGATATTTCCCTAGCAGACAAGGCGGCAACTCTCATTCGTTTCGCTAACAATGCAGGAGGTTTAGACAACATTACGGTTGCCCTTGTTTACATGAACGAGGAGGCAGCAGAATGATCCAAATCGGCAAGATTTTTGCCGGGCGGTATCGGATTGTCAAGCAGATTGGTCGAGGAGGCATGGCAGATGTTTACTTGGCCAAGGATTTGATCCTAGATGGGGAAGAAGTGGCAGTGAAGGTCCTGAGGACCAACTACCAGACAGACCCGATTGCTGTGGCACGTTTCCAACGTGAAGCGAGAGCCATGGCGGATCTGGACCATCCTCATATCGTTCGGATAACAGATATTGGTGAGGAAGACGGTCAACAGTACCTGGCTATGGAATACGTAGCAGGTCTTGACCTCAAGCGTTATATCAAAGAACACTATCCTCTTTCAAACGAAGAAGCGGTTCGGATTATGGGACAAATCCTCTTGGCGATGCGCTTAGCCCATACTCGAGGAATCGTTCACCGGGATTTGAAACCTCAAAATATCCTCTTGACACCTGACGGCACAGCTAAGGTCACGGACTTTGGGATTGCAGTAGCCTTTGCGGAGACCAGTCTGACCCAGACGAACTCAATGCTGGGTTCTGTTCATTATTTGTCACCTGAGCAAGCACGTGGTTCTAAAGCGACCTTCCAGAGTGATATCTATGCAATGGGGATTATCTTCTATGAGATGCTAACGGGACATATCCCTTATGATGGGGATAGTGCGGTTACGATTGCCCTCCAGCATTTCCAGAAGCCACTACCGTCCGTCATAGCTGAAAATCCATCTGTCCCTCAGGCTTTAGAAAATGTTGTCATCAAGGCAACTGCTAAGAAGTTGTCAGACCGTTATCAGTCTGTTTCAGAAATGTATGTGGACTTGTCAACTAGCTTGTCTTATAATCGTCGGAATGAACCGAAACTGGTCTTTGACGATGCGAGTAAGGCAGACACTAAGACTTTACCTAAAGTTCCACAAAGTACACTGACATCGATTCCTAAAGCTCCGGCGCAAGAAGAACGCCCTCAGCCAAAGAAACCAACTCAACCAGTCGCAGAGCCAGCTCCATCGCCAAAGCCAGCCAAGAAACGGAAGTTTAAGGCTCGCTATATGATTCTTTTGGCTAGCCTTCTATTGGTTGTAGCCTCTTTGGTCTGGATTTTGTCAAGAACACCAGCAACGATTCCTATTCCTGACGTAGCCGGACAAACCGTTGCAGAGGCTAAGGAAGCTCTTAAAAAATCCAAGTTTGAAGCCGGTGAAGAAAAGTCAGAGGCCAGCGATACAGTAGCAGAAGGACGAGTTATTCGAACGGATCCAGAAGCTGGTAGCGGCCGAAAAGAAGGAACCAAGGTCAATTTGATTGTTTCTTCTGGTAAGCAATCCTTCCAATTGAGCAATTACGTCGGACGCAAGTATACAGATGTCGTAGCCGAACTCAAGGAGAAGAAGGTTCCTGAAAATCTAATCAAGATGGAAGAGGAAGAATCCAGCGAAAGCGAACCTGGAACCGTCCTCAGACAGACCCCTGCTTCGGGTTCGACTTATGATCTCTCAAAAGCCACTACGATTACCTTAACAGTGGCTAAGAAGGTGACTAGTGTCAGCATGCCGAACTACATTGGTTCAAGCCTCGAATTTACAAAGAATAACTTGACTCAGATTGTCGGTGTGAAGGAAGCAAATATTGAGGTTGTTGAAGTATCGACTGCTCCTGAAGGAACGGCAGAAGGAACTGTTGTAAGTCAAACGCCAAGAGCAGGAGAACTGGTTGATCTTGCAAGTACGCGTATCAAACTTTCCATCTACAAACCAAAAACACCACCGTCAACTTCATCCTCTAATCCTGCCCAACGTGGGAACCAGGGTTCTCCTACAAGTCCAAACCAGGGGAACCAACAAGGAAATCAACAAGGGAACACTCCTTCTAGCAGTTCATCCAATAGTGAAGGAACTCACGAAAGTTCTCGAGATTAAACGAATCTTTGTCATGATTTCATGACAAAGATTTTTTTTCACAAGATTTTGTGATAAAATATAGGAAGTAGAAAAAAGGAGGAGAAAATGGACGAATCGAGAGAGTTGAATGCCGTCATTGATGTGATTATGCTAGCAGGAACCATTCTCCTGAAAAGTGGCTCAGAGATTCATCGGGTTGAGGATACTATGATCCGTATTGCCCATTCGCAGGGAATAATGGATTGCAATGTTCTTGCCATGCCCGCAGCTATTTTCTTTTCTATTGAAAACACCAATATTTCTCGGATGAAACGGGTGACCTCATCCTCTTATAACATTGAAAAAGTCTGTGATGTCAACCAAGTATCACGGGAGCTTGTCGGAGGGCAGATTGATCTTTCGACAGCCTTTAAAAAGCTGAAAGAAATCGGCAATCAAGCCCTTCCTTATAGCAAGTTTCAAGTGACTGTAGCAGCGACCCTCAGTGCCCCTTTCTTCTCGATTATGTTTGGGGGCAATGTCTATGACGCTTTTGGCGCAGCTATTGCGACCTTATTTGGTTTTGCCTTCTCTCTCTATGTAGAGAAGTTTGTCCGCATTCCTTTTGTAACAGCCTTTGCGGGTGCCTTTGTTTTCGGATTGATCGCCCAGTTCTGGGCCCGCTACACAGGATTTCCTTCGACGGCAGACCTGATTATAGCAGGAGCGGTCATGCCCTTTGTTCCAGGGATTGCTCTGACAAATGCGGTACGGGATATCATGACCAACCATATCAACTCTGGTATGAGCAAGATGTTTGAATCTTTGCTCATTACCCTCGCTTTAGGGGCTGGCACCTCTGTCGCCCTGGTTTTGATGACATAAGATGACTCTAACAAGTATTTTGCTCCAAGCAGTGGCGAGTTTACTCGCCATTATCACCTTTCTAATCGTACTGAATGTTCAACGCTCCATGCTCCTACCTGGTGGTGTTTTGGGAATGGGCGTTTGGCTCCTCTATCTCGTGCTCAAAGAACCAACCAATGTTATTATTGCGACCTTTATCGCAGCAGTAATTGGCTCTTGCATCAGTCAGATTTTAAGTATTGTCTATAAGACACCAGCGGTGGTCTTTGTCTTGGCCATTCTTGCCCCCCTGGTGCCGGGTTATTTATCCTATCGAACGACAGCTTTCTTTGTGACAGGAGATTACAGCCATGCTATTGCCAGCGCGACTTTGGTGGTTATGTTAGCCCTCGTTATTTCTATTGGAATGGCAAGTGGAACAGTAATTCTAAAGCTTTATTACTACATCCGAAAACAACGAGGAATCTCTTCCTAATGCAGTCAAAGCAAAGACTTGATTTGTTGAATCAAGTCTTTTTTCTCTCTTTTGTCCCTATTTGTGATAAAATAGAATGAAACGATTTTTTACAATGAATGAAAAAACAGAGGTAAATATGACAATCGGTATTGATAAGATTGGTTTTGCGACCAGTCAATATGTCTTGAAATTACAAGACTTAGCAGAAGCGAGGGGAGTTGACCCCGAAAAATTTAGCAAGGGACTCTTGTTAAATGAAATTAGTATTGCGCCACTGACTGAGGACATTGTTACCTTGGCAGCTAGTGCAAGCAACTCTATTTTAACAGACAAAGAAAAAGAAGAAATCGATATGGTCATCGTGGCGACCGAGTCAGGGATTGACCAGAGTAAGGCAGCGGCAGTCTTTGTTCATGGCTTATTAGGCATTCAGCCTTTCGCTCGTAGCTTTGAAATCAAAGAAGCCTGCTATGGAGCGACAGCTGCCCTTCATTATGCTAAATTGCATGTGGAAAATTCTCCAGAATCAAAAGTCCTAGTCATTGCCAGTGATATTGCCAAGTATGGTGTCGGAACTCCGGGTGAACCAACTCAGGGTTCTGGAAGTGTAGCGATGTTGATCACCCAAAATCCGCGCATCATGGCTTTTAACAATGATAACGTTGCTCAAACGCGCGACATCATGGATTTCTGGCGTCCGAACTACTCAAGCACTCCTTATGTAAACGGCATGTACTCGACCCAACAGTATCTTGATTGCCTGACAACGACTTGGGATGAATACAAGAAACGCTATGATTGGACTATGGATGACTTTGCGGCTATCTGCTTCCACTTGCCTTATCCTAAGTTGGCCTTAAAAGGCTTGCGCAAGATGATGGACAAAACTTTATCTAAAGAAAAACAGGATAGTTTGCAAGAGAACTTTGATAAGTCCATTCTCTACAGTCAGATGATTGGGAATATCTACACAGGTTCCCTCTTCCTCGGGCTCCTCTCTCTTTTGGAAAATGCAGAGACTTTGAAGGCTGGAGATAAAATTGCCCTCTACAGTTATGGAAGTGGCGCGGTTTCAGAGTTCTTTAGTGGAGAGCTGGTCGAAGGCTATGAAACTTACCTTGATAAGGATCGCTTGAGTAAACTCAAACAACGTACAGCATTGTCTGTTGCAGACTATGAAAAAATCTTCTTCGAAGAGGTGCAGTTGGATGAGTCTGGCTCAGCCCAATTTGCAGGCTATGAACATCAAGACTATGCCTTGGTTGAAATTGTCGACCACCAACGCCGTTATAGCAAGGTTGAAAAATAATGAAGATAAGTTGGAATGGATTTTCTAAAAAATCATACCATGAGCGCCTTGAGTTGTTGCGAGCTCAGGCGCTCCTTAGTCCTGAAAAGCAATCGAGTATAGAGCAGAATGAACAGATCAGTTTGGCTGTTGCAGACCAGCTGAGTGAGAATGTAGTGGGAACTTTTTCTCTGCCTTATTCGATCATTCCAGAACTTTTGGTGAATGGTCAGGACTACACAGTTCCCTATGTGACAGAAGAACCCTCAGTGGTTGCTGCGGCCAGCTATGCCAGCAAAATCATCAAGCGAGCAGGCGGTTTTACTGCTCAAGTACATGAGCGCCAGATGATTGGGCAGGTAGCCCTTTATCAAGTTGCTGAACCTGAACAAGCGCAAGAAAAGATTGTCAGCAAGAAAGCAGAACTCTTGGAACTTGCCAATCAAGCCTATCCTTCCATCGTTAAACGCGGTGGTGGGGCGCGTGATTTGCATGTAGAGCAGATCAAGGGAGAAACAGACTTTCTCGTCGTCTATCTTCATGCCGATACCCAGGAAGCCATGGGAGCCAATATGCTCAACACCATGCTGGAGGCTTTGAAACCAGTCTTAGAAGAACTCAGTCAAGGACAGAGTCTCATGGGAATCTTGTCCAACTACGCGACCGATTCTCTGGTGACTGCAAACTGTCGTATAGCCTTTCGCTACTTGAGTCCTCAAAGGGATCAAGGACGAGAAATTGCGGAGAAAATAGCCTTGGCCAGCCAGTTTGCACAGGCTGATCCCTACCGAGCAGCTACTCACAATAAAGGGATTTTTAATGGTATCGATGCCATTTTAATCGCCACGGGTAATGACTGGCGTGCCATCGAAGCTGGGGCCCATGCCTTTGCCAGTCGAGACGGACACTATCAAGGTCTTAGTCAATGGACGCTGGACATGGAAAGAGAAGAATTGGTGGGGCAGATGACACTACCCATGCCGGTAGCTACAAAGGGCGGCTCTATCGGTCTTAATCCTCGTGTAGCCCTCAGTCATGAACTACTGGGGAATCCTTCTGCCAAGGAATTAGCTCAGATTGTCGTGTCTATCGGTCTTGCCCAAAACTTTGCGGCTCTAAAAGCCTTGGTCAGTACGGGCATCCAGCAAGGTCACATGAAATTGCAAGCCAAATCCTTAGCTCTCCTAGCTGGTGCTAGTGAGACAGAGGTTGCTCCCCTCGTTGAGCGTCTCATCGCAGATAAAACCTTTAACTTAGAGACAGCCCAGCGATATCTCGAAAACTTAAGATCATAAAAAACTCAGACGAATCAGTCTGAGTTTTCTTGTGCTTAAATACTTTTTCCTGGTAATAGGGTGACTGGTAAGAAGTAACCAGTTGTCGCGACTTCCTTGCCTTCGATCTTCTGCAAGAGAAGATCAACAGTGAGGTGGGCAATCTCTTTCATTGGTTGCTTAATCGTTGTCAGGTGAGGGTAGTAGTTCTCAATAAAGTAAGTTCCATCATAGCCGATGACTTTGAGTTCTTCAGGGACAGAGATTCCCAGTTCTTGAGCAATTTTAATAACCAAAATTGCTGTCAAATCATCCGAAGCAAAAATCGCATCTGGTTTCTGATGGGTCAAGATATTCTTGATTTCCATTTCTTTTCGGACGGGAGAAAAGTCACTCGAAACATTGATAATAGGCGCTTTCGGGAGAATAGATGCAAAACCAGCATGGCGTAGTCCAGTAGGTGAGTTAGAGTTGTCATTCCCTGTAATCATGATGATAGACTGGGCTCCTGTCTTGACCAAAGTTTGGGCTGCGAGGACCCCGCCACCGTAGTTATCAGAGGAGACGACAGGGATATCTGGTGATAGATTTCGGTCAAAGGAAATGATCGGTGCCGTCACACGATTGTAGTCTTCGATTCCCAAGTTGTGACTTCCAGAAATGATACCATCGACCTGATTGGCCTCCAGCATTTCAATGTACTCCCGTTCTTTTTCAGAGTCATGTTCGCTGTTACAGATGATGGTCTTGTAGCCATTCTTGAAGAGTTGGTGTTCCAACTTGTCAATCAACTCCGCATAAAAGACATGACTGATGTTTGGAAAAATAAGTCCAATCAACTTGGCAGATTTTCCTTGAAGACTTCGAGCCAGATTATTGGGCTTGTAGCCTAGCTCTCGCATGGCTTCATTAACCTTTTGGATGGTTTTCTCAGATAGATAACCCTTTTTATTGATGACCCGTGAGACGGTAGTTGGGCTGACGCCTGCAAGTTTTGCGACATCAGTTAGTTTTGCGACCATAATCTAATTCATAGTAAGTTCCGGTTGGATTTCCAGATTTGATGAGGATACCATTTTGGTCTGCATGTGGGAAGACACGACCAGAAAATACTTTTTCTCCTTTATTGATGAAAATTTCAAAGACTGACTTATCGATGAAGATAGTAGCAGTTGTAGCTTGGTTATTGATAGGGCAAGAACGAGTTGTACCAAATTCTTGGGCATACTGTTCACCAGCCTGACTACGATCCACTGTCACCTGTCCATTGACAAGGTCAAAGTTGATTGAAAGCCCCTTGCCTTCTTTATCAGCGAGCAAGACAATCTCGCTTTGGCTATTGGCCTCCAAGTTGAGCTCCAGTTCATAGGTGTTATTGGTTTGAGTACGATTTGAGAAGACCTCTTCAGAAGAACGAAGTTCTTTGACGGCTGAGACAGGATATTGGTAGAGTTTGCCATCTTTGATAGTGAGTTCTTTGACCAATGAGAAGGTTCCTTGGTGGTCAAAACGGTCAGATGGGTAAGAAACATCTGGTAATCCAAGCCAACTTACTGCCAATGCACGTCCATCAGGAGCGTTAAAGGCTTGAGTTGCATAGGCTTCAAAACCATAGTCTAGATTTTGCAATGGAGACACATCTACCATTTCGGCATTTTCAGGATCAAAGGAAGCACCGATTTTGTACATGTTTGGATAGATATTATCATAGTCTAGAACAATCTTATCCAATCCTTGTGGGCAGTAGAGAAGGACAGGTTGCTCCCCTACAAAGACCAGATTTGGGCATTCCATCATGTAGGCAGTGCGGTCGTTAGCAAAGTCAAGGTCGCCAACTGCTTGCCAGTTTGTATAGTCATTGTCCACAGCCTTGTAGAGACGGACGAAGCCTTTTTTCTCCAAGTCCTGTCCACCGACGATAGCATAATATTGACCTTTAAAGTTAAAAATTTGTGGGTCGCGGAAGTGGTCAGTAGAGTCTGCTGGCTGGTCAATCAAGATCTTGTCAATCTTTGTGATTTTGCCATCTTTATCCATCAAAGCCCCAATCTGGTAGGGGTGACGGATCCAGTTTTCATCACGGACATTTCCAGTATAAAATAGGAACAACTGATCGCCAAACTGCATGGCAGACCCAGAGTAGGCACCGTGGCTATCTAATGGAGTATCTGGCAAAACTTTGACTCCAGTTTCTGTAAAGTGCACTAAATCATCACTTTCAAGGTGCACCCAAGATTTCAACCCATGGGCTGCACCAAAGGGGAAGTTCTGGTAAAAGAGAATCCATTTGCCATCAAAATAAGAAAAGCCATTTGGATCATTGAGAAGCCCCATTTTAGGCTCAACATGGTAACGAGTATGCCAAGGAGATTGTGCCATCTTTTCCTTTATTTGCTTGATTTCATCATTAGACCAGTCTTCATAGCGTCTATAACGGCGCTCAGTTGTCCATTCCATTTTATCTTTCCTCCCTAAGAGTTCTATTCTATTATTAATAGTAAACGTTTTCGGCAAAAAAAGCAAGTCTTTTATGTTAAAAAAGAGAAAAATATGTCAAACGATTGCCAGAAATCAAGTAAAGGAAATCTAGCAAATTTTCACGAAAAAATGAAAGAAAATGTAAATAAAAGCCTTTATTCCTCAAGTATAAAGATATTTTTTTGAGGAAAAAGAGAATATCCCTCAAAAACAAGCAAAAATAATCAGAGAAAAAAGAAAGAGAATAAAAATTTCTGCAAAACGCTTGACATATTTTAGAAACGTGATAAAATAATAGTCGTAGGGCGAATAAAATCGCTTTCAAACAAGAACAAAATTTTATAAGGAGATTTTTGCAAATGAACAATCAGGATATTGCAAAAAAGGTCATCGAAGCCCTTGGCGGAC
The DNA here is from genome assembly GCF_000253155.1 of Streptococcus oralis Uo5. NCBI lineage: Bacteria > Bacillati > Bacillota > Bacilli > Lactobacillales > Streptococcaceae > Streptococcus > Streptococcus oralis. Next base: position 1,487,188 of record NC_015291.1, on the reverse strand, counting down.
GTGAAAATGTCAACAGTGTAGCCCACTGTGCAACTCGTCTACGTGTCATGGTCAAAGATGAAGGGAAAATCAATAAGGAAGTGATTGAGAACTTGGATAAAGTTCAAGGAGCTTTCTTTAACTCAGGCCAATACCAAATCATCTTTGGTACTGGTACAGTAAACAAGATGTACGACGAAGTGGTTGCACTTGGTTTGCCAACATCTTCTAAAGAAGACATGAAAGCAGAAGCTGCTAAACAAGGAAACTGGTTCCAACGTGCTATCCGTACTTTCGGTGACGTCTTCGTGCCAATCATCCCAGTTATCGTAGCAACTGGTCTCTTCATGGGTCTTCGTGGACTCATGAACGCTCTTGGAATGACACTTCCAGATGATGTGAAGATTTACTCAGAAATCCTTACAGATACAGCCTTCATCATCTTGCCAGGTTTGGTTGTATGGTCAACCTTCCGCGTATTCGGTGGAAATCCAGCCGTTGGTATCGTCCTTGGTATGATGCTGGTTTCTGGTTCACTTCCAAACGCTTGGGCTGTAGCATCAGGTGGGGAAGTAACAGCTATGAACTTCTTTGGCTTCATTCCTGTTGTTGGTTTGCAAGGTTCCGTTCTTCCAGCCTTCATCATCGGGGTTGTCGGAGCCAAGTTTGAAAAAGCTCTCCGAAAGGTGGTTCCAGATGTCTTGGATCTCTTGGTAACACCATTCGTGACACTTTTGGTCATGTCTATCCTTGGACTCTTTGTCATCGGACCAGTCTTCCACGTTGTTGAAAACTATATCCTTCTCGGAACAAAAGCGATTCTTGCCTTGCCGTTTGGTCTTGGTGGTTTGGTCATCGGTGGGGTTCACCAATTGATCGTCGTATCAGGTGTGCACCACATCTTCAACTTGCTTGAAGTGCAGTTGCTTGCTGCGGACCATGCGAACCCATTCAACGCTATCATCACTGCAGCTATGACAGCTCAAGGGGCTGCAACTGTTGCTGTTGGTGTTAAAACGAAGAATCCTAAACTGAAAACACTTGCTTTCCCAGCTGCTCTTTCTGCCTTCCTCGGTATTACAGAGCCTGCTATCTTCGGGGTTAACTTGCGTTTCCGTAAACCATTCTTCCTCTCATTGATCGCTGGTGCTATCGGTGGTGGATTGGCTTCTATCCTTGGACTTGCTGGTACTGGTAATGGTATCACCATCATCCCTGGTACAATGTTGTACGTTGGTAACGGCCAACTTGCCCAATACCTTCTTATGGTAGCTGTATCATTCGTTCTTGGTTTTGCCCTTACTTACATGTTTGGTTACGAGGACGAAAAAGAAGTTGCTTCTGAAGTAGCGACAGAACGTTTGGTCCAAGAAGAAACAACTGGTAACATTCCAGTAGCTCCTCAAAATGAAACAATCCAAACTCCAATCGTTGGTGACGTAGTTGCTCTCGAGAATGTTAATGACCCAGTCTTTTCAAGTGGTGCAATGGGACAAGGGATTGCTGTAAAACCAAGCCAAGGTGTGGTTTACGCACCAGCTGATGCAGAAGTATCGATTGCCTTTGCTACAGGACATGCTTATGGTTTGAAGACAGCAAATGGAGCTGAGATCTTGATCCACGTTGGTATCGATACGGTGACTATGAACGGTGAAGGCTTTGAACAAAAAGTTTCTCAAGGTGACAAGGTCAAAGCTGGTGATGTTCTTGGAACATTTGACTCAAACAAAATCGCTGCTGCAGGTCTTGACGACACAACAATGGTTATCGTGACCAATACAGCAGACTACGCTTCTGTGACACCAGTCGCAAGCGGTTCTGTTGTCAAGGGTGACGCTATCATCGAAGTGAAAGCCTAATCCTCTTCGAAAATCAAATCTAAAAACAAAACGAACAAATATCATGTTTGTTCGTTTTTACTTGGATGGTAAGATTTACAGAGGAAAATCTAAAATATTGAGAAATCTAGCCCTTTAAAATGTGCTATAATAGAGAAAACAAAGATAAGAGGTTTATCATGACAAAATTATATGGAAGCTTAGAAGCGGGCGGTACAAAGTTTGTCTGTGCTGTCGGAGATGAAAATTTTAACGTTGTAGAAAAGACACAGTTTCCTACAACAACTCCTATCGAGACCATCGATAAAACCATCGAATTCTTTTCTAAATTCGATAATCTTGCAGGTCTTGCCATTGGTTCCTTCGGTCCCATCGATATCGATAAAAACTCAAAAACCTATGGCTTTATCACAACGACTCCAAAACCTCACTGGGCAAATGTAGACCTACTTGGTGCCCTCCGTCGTGCCCTAAATGTGCCCATGTATTTCACGACAGACGTAAACAGCTCTGCTTATGGTGAAGTGGTTGCCCGTAACAATGCTGGCGGCCGCATCGAAAACTTGGTTTACTACACGATTGGTACAGGTATCGGTGCAGGTGTCATCCAACGGGGCGAGTTTATCGGCGGTGCTGGTCACCCTGAAATGGGCCACTACTATGTGGCTAAACACCCAATGGACGAGGAGAAAGAGTTTAACGGTGTTTGTCCTTTCCACAAGGGCTGTTTGGAAGGCTTTGCGGCTGGACCAAGTTTGGAAGCTCGTACAGGTATTCGTGGTGAAAATATTGAACTCAACAGCTCTGTTTGGGATGTTCAAGCCTACTATATCGCTCAAGCTGCAGTCAATGCTACAGTGACTTTCCGTCCAGATGTGATCGTCTTTGGTGGCGGGGTTATGGCCCAACAACACATGCTGGACCGTGTGCGTGAGAAATTCACAGCACTTCTCAATGGCTACCTACCAGTACCAGACGTGCGTGACTATATCGTGACGCCAGCAGTTGCTGGAAATGGTTCTGCCACACTTGGGAACTTTGTCCTTGCTAAGAGTGTCGCAAAATAAAACAAAGAAAACATCCGCTTGGGAAACCAAACGGATATTTTCTTTGAAGACAATTTTTTTGAGCCTTTCCTTAAGTGATTACGGACGGTAGCGACTTTCTTCGAAATTCCATATCTTAACTTTGAGCCTAATGTCTCAAAGTTTCCGAACACCTGAAACCATTAGATTTCAGGTGTTTTTATCACGGCGGAAAGGCTAGGTAAATCCTCGCTTCACTATTGACAAATAGGCATGATTTCCATACCAAAGTATATTTAGTATTAGGCTATATTCTATCCTCAAAACATCTGCCAGAAGAAATCAATAATATAAGTCAAACCATAAGTATAAACCACTAGGGTAAAGGGCTTGGTCAAAACGATGATAATCATATAGCGCTTGAAGGTCATCTTGGTGAGGGCAGCCAGCATACAGAGAAAGTCAGCCGGGCTAACTGGCCAGATCATCATAAAGATAAAGAACCGCTCGAAACGATTGCCCTTATCTAGCCAACCGATATACTTGTCATAGGTGCGCTTGCTAACGACCGACTGAACAAAGGCAGCTCCGTAGAGGCGCACAAGGTAAAAGATAATGGCACAGCCAATCACGATGCCGATATAGTTATAGATAGTCCCGATGATGTGGCCGTAAATAAAGACCCCAGCCACTGAGGTCAAAGCTCCCGGAATGATCGGTACAACGGTTTGTAGAATCTGTAAAAAGATAAAGAGTGGTGGCCCCCAGACTCCAGCTTGCTGGATAAAGGCTGATAGGGTTTCCTTTGACTGTAACACTCCTGCCTGATAGGCCCAAATACAGAAAATCAAGGTACCGACTCCCCCGACGATAGATGAGATATTGATGACTTGCTGTAGAAGGGGAGAAACAGCTTTCATTTGCTTATCCTGTGACATGTAAACTCCTCATAGATAGTATGATTCTACTATACCATATTTTATGGAGAAAAACTATCTGGATTATCTGACTGGAGAAATAAGTGTGGTAAAATGAGAATAAGAAAATGACGGTATAGAATGAGGGGTATCATGTTAGGTTTAAACTTTAAAGGAAGCTGGCGCCAATATCAAAAACAGGTCTTGGATTGTTTTCAGGACTATCAAGCAGACGGTCATGTTCATCTAGTGGCCGCTCCAGGGTCTGGAAAGACAACCATTGGTATCGAGCTAATCGCTCGTTTTGGCAACCCAGCCCTCATCTTAGTTCCGACTGTCACCATTCGCGAACAATGGGTAGATAGGATCCAAACTGCTTTTCTAGAGGATGGTCAGAGGCTTTCAGACCTCGTTTCCCAAAACTTAAAGGAGATGAAGGCATTAACAATTGTGACCTATCAGGCTTTTCATAGTGCCATGAACCAACTTCAATCACAAGAAGATGGAGAAGCAGAGGATTTTGTGGGGTTTGATTTGCTTGCAAGCCTAAGAGCTCAGAAAGTTGCGACTCTTTGTTTGGACGAATGCCACCACCTGCGCAATGAATGGTGGAAAAGTCTGGAAGCCTTTCGCAAGCAGTATGGACCGCTGAAACTCATCTCCCTGACAGCCACACCACCTTATGACAGCGAGCCAGAACTCTGGGAACGCTATATCCGTATGTGTGGGGAGATTGATCAAGAAATCACGGTACCTGAACTAGTCAAGGAAGACACTCTTTGCCCTCATCAGGATTTTGTCTATATGTGTTCACCAACAGCTGAAGAGGCGGAACGTCTCAAACGGTTTGAGGAGACTAAGTGGGACTATATTCACCACCTTATAGTTGATCCTGATTTTCAAACGTTTGTAGCAGGGTCTAAGGTCCTCAAAGGGGATATTTCATCTGATTTGCTCTTAGAAGATCCCAAGTACTTGTCTGCTATGTTGATTTATATGCATTCTCAGGGTTTAACGATTCCTTCCTCTTTACAAAATTTACTGCGAACCCAGAAGCTTCCAGCATTGACCTCCTACTGGCTGGAGACGCTGTTGCAGAGCATACTCTATCAGACACCAGATTGGTATGAGGATCCAGATGGATATAGGAAAAAGTTAGAGGCTGACTTGAAGGCGCGTGGGTTGGTGGAAAAACGTCAGGTTTATCTGGTTAAGTCCAAGGCTTCCGATCAGCTTTTAACCCAATCTCTGGGGAAGTTGTCTGCCATTGCCGATATCTTTTTGACGGAGTATGAGAGTCTAGGTCAGGAACTGAGACAGTTAGTACTAGCTGACTATATTCGCAAGGATTTTGCTACTTATCTGGGAGATAATCAGGCAACCATTTCTCAGTTGGGGGTTCTCCCTTATTTTGAAAGCATTCGTCGAAAAGCTCAGGAGCAAGAGATACCTGTGTCTTTGGCTGTCTTGTCAGGTAGTGTCGTTATTTTGCCTACCGATGTAGCAGCAGAGTTGAAGGAGCTCTTGCCTCAGGTTCCTCTTAGTTTCTCATCTATTGGTCACTTAGATCCAAAAGATTATGTGCAGGTAGGTTTTCCGAGCTCAGCTAAGGGAATCGTAGCGGCAGTGACGGACCTTTTTCAACGAGGACAGATTCAGGTCCTAGTCGGAACCAAATCTCTCCTCGGAGAGGGTTGGGATGCTCCTTGTGTTAATTCCCTAATCCTCGGAAGCTTTGTGGGGAGCTTTATGCTGAGTAACCAGATGCGCGGGCGTGCCATTCGTATCTGGCCGGGGCATCCAGAAAAGACCAGCAACATCTGGCATCTGGTAGCCGTTCAAGCGCAAGCACTTATCACTCTTCCTGGTGAGGAGCCTAGACCAGAGAGCAATCAGGATCTGCAGACCTTGTCGCGACGGATGGAGCATTTTCTTGGATTGGCTTATAATCAGGAGAGTATTGAGACCGGTTTGGATCGTTTGGATTTTCCAAAGCCCCCTTTTAAGAAAAAGCAAATTAGTGAGTACAATGAGCGAGTTAAGAGTCTCTCCAAGGATCGAGCAGGCTTGAGAAAAAAATGGCAAGATGCTCTTGTCGTAGCGGATCAGTTCGAGATAGTTACAGAAGTCGCAACCCAAAAACAGAAAATCCCAGTTATGCTCTTGCTTGATGCATTAAAATGGGTTCGCATGTCATTGCTCTTGTTGGCAGTAGATTTGTTGGTCTTGCTATTTAGACTGAGACTGATTGGTGTTTGGTGGCTTACAGCAGCCTGTCTCCTCTTTTTGGTCTTTGCATCTTGGCGCTACCTCCGTTATAAAAGTCCCTATAAACGTTTGCAATCTCTGGGTGAGCAGATCCGAAAGGCTCTGCTAGATTCAGAGCATCTAACGGACGATCAATCCCGTGTTCATGTAGAGGAGGACAAGGAAAATTATATGGTTTTCGCCTATCTCAAGGGAGGAAGCATGAGGGACAAGGAGCTGTTTGCGCAGACTGTGGGAGAGTTCTTTGCTCCAGTGGACAATCAGCGCTATCTCTTGAAGGCAGAGAAAGTCCGACAAGGTCAGTCACTTTACTATGTCGTGCCTAGTCTTTTTGACAAGCGCAAGGAAGAAGCACAGAAATTCCTCGACTTTCTGAGACCAACTATCGGACGTTATCACCTCGTCTATACACGAACAGAGGCCGGGCGGAAAATCCTTCTCGAAGCTCGTATCAAAGCTCTCTCCAATAAAAATGACCGTACCTTGACTAAGAAGAAGGTTAAAAGCCAGTTGGAGTAGGAGCGTATGGGAAAATCCATCTGAAACATGATATAATAATAGAGAAAATAAATTTTTAATAGTTGAAACAGTTGAATAGAATGAAGCGTTTAGAATAAACTATTCTTACAAAGCTTAAGAAAGGTTTTTTATGGCAAAGAGAAAAGATTTTTCTGAACTAACCAGGGTACAAATCCCAGCAGCTCTACATCTCATGCGTATGGGCTATACATATCTTCCTCGCAATGGGAAGGAAATTGCAGAAAGAGATCCAGATACCAACATCCTTGTATCTGTTTTTAAGGAGCAATTTTTAAAATTAAGAAATGTATTTTTGGATAAACTTGCTATTAAGGAGGTGAATGACATTGTCTTGTGTAATTGGAACTGTTTTTAGAAATTTTGCAATTATTTCAGGAGACATGAGAATGAGTAATTCGGATGAAATTACGAGTGAAAAAACGTCAAAGGTTTTTAAAGTAAATAATAAAGTTTTGGTTGGAATGACAGGTTCAGCACAGCCGGTAATAACTTTAAAAGAGAATGGTTATTTTTCATTAGAGGATTGTCCGAGTGCAGAAGATTATTTTGAATTTTTATGGCTTTTAACTGGGAACAAACAAGTTATTCAGCAAAATCAAAGTAACGTTCTAGTTATAGGAGTAAGTAAAGAGGGGATTGGATTTGGAGGAAATTTTCACATGGATGATGAAATGCTTAATAATCAGTTATATATATCTGAAAAATTAGATGGATGGTCACCTATATTGACTCCTCCTAGCGTGAACCAAAAATATTATCAAAAGGTCATTGATAATAGAATAATCGAAATTGTTTTATCTCAGACTAATATTCAAAATTTTAGTCGAGGCATGCTAATTAAAAATATAAAAGAACTTCATAGAGAAATTATTCTTGAAATTTCTAAAAAAGATAAATCAGTTAATAGTAATATTGAACAACACGTGATTAAATGGTGAATATGACTAATAAAATTATTGAATACAAAGACCTAATTGCTTTCCACCCAGGTCAATATATTGGAGAGCTAATTGAAGATTATAACATGACCCAGAAAGAATTTGCGGAGAAGTTGGGGGTATCGCCAAAGATGATCAGAAAATTAGTGAAAGGTGAGCAGTCAATTAGTAATGAGATTGCTCAGAAGTTAGAGAAACTTACCAATATTTCGATGAAAACTTGGCTCAATCTTCAAAATGCTTACGATGTAAAAATGGCAGAGTTCTTAGAGTAATCATGGTATAATGTCAATTATGAATAATAACAACCAACGTGCCCTTTGCCAACAACTCTGGGCTAGAAACAAATACCTCGTTTTGAGCCATTCCAGCAATATTTATAATGAGATTCGCCAATATCTCAAGAATGAAGTGGTGGAGGTCAGCCATGTTCAAGAACTGATTGACCGTGCTTGCCAAATTCCTGAGCATAGGGGTCAGGTTTGCAATGCCTTTCAGCATATTTGGGGCTATTTCAAAAAGAAAGCGACAGATGTTGAGCGCAAAGACTATATGCTCTTGCTGGATCGCTACCGCTTTGGTCAGGCTTCTAAGGAAGACTTGATTGCTAAGACTCGAGACTTGCTTGATCGCTATCCAAATACCTACTTGCAACATTCGACTTTACTGAAAGGAGACTCCCATGAGACTTTGGCATGAGGCTTTGATTTCGCAACTTCCTCGTCCTCAACTTTTGGGGCAACATCGAGAGTGCTGCGCCCTACGTGGCAATGGCTGGGGCAGAAAGCATGCGACGGTGGACTATGTCTTTACTCACTCGCCCTATCGTCTCTATGCCTATCATGACTTGATCATGGAGGAGATGGCTGACCGTGGCTACAATGTCAGTCCAGAGTGGCTGGATAAGAACTACCGTGGCAAGACCTGCCCTCCTTATCAAGACTTACCCGAGGAGAAGCTAACCAGTCCCATCTATAGTGAGCATGATACAGGATACTATGAGGAGTGCTTAGATAATCTCCGAGACAAGGGGATAGACCTATAGTCTTTTCTAATAACAAGCCATAGTCACTTATAAGAATTATTAATAACACGTTTTAGTATTCTAACTAAAATACAGCCACAAAACAAGCTATACAAAGGATTTGAGACACTGGTCTCAAGTCTTTTTCTTTTGATCAAAAGAGTGATATAGTTTCAAACTATATCAAAGCCTAATTATTTACAATTATACAGACAGTTTCTTTTCTGTTAAGATAGTTTCAACAACAAATTTTGGAGGACACATCATGTCAACTACGATCATCGGTTTCCCTCGTTTGGGTGAATTCCGCGAATTAAAATTTACAACTGAAAAATATTTTAGAAAAGAAATCTCAGAAGAAGAACTCCTTGCAGCAGCAAAAGACTTGCGTGCAAAACACTGGAACATCGTCAAAGAAAAAGGCATCACTGAAATTCCATCAAATGACTTTTCTCACTATGACAACTTCCTTGATGCTGCTTTCCTTTTCAACGTAGTTCCTGCATCAGTACAAAACTTAGAATTATCTGATCTTGAGCGTTACTTTGCTTTGGGTCGTGGTTACCAAGGAGAAAAAGGGGATGTTCGTGCCCTTCCGATGAAGAAATGGTTCAACACCAACTACCACTACATCGTTCCTAAATTTGAAAAAGACACTCAAGTTAAATTGGCTGGTCACAAGATTTTTGATGAGTTCCAAGAAGCAAAAGAACTTGGTCTCAACACTCGTCCAGTCCTTGTAGGTCCGTTCACTTTCCTTCAATTGTCAGACTTTGAAGACGGTGTGAAAGCAGAAGACTTCGTAGATAGCTTAGTAGCTGCTTACCAAGAAGTTTTTGCTAAATTGGCGGAGCTTGGTGCGACTCGTATCCAATTGGACGAAGCAGCTCTTGTCAAAGACTTGACAGCTGAAGAAAAGGCTCTTTTCTTGAACCTCTACAACAAACTCTTGGCTGACAAAAAAGGTCTTGAAGTCTTGCTTCAAACTTACTTCGGAGACGTTCGTGACATTTACGCTGACCTTGTGAACTTGCCAGTAGATGCCATTGGTCTTGACTTCGTTGAAGGTAAGAAAACTCTTGAACTCGTTAAAAGTGGTTTCCCAGCTGACAAGACTCTCTATGCAGGTATCGTCAATGGTAAGAACATCTGGCGCAACAACTACGAAAAGAGCTTGGCTGTTCTTGAGCAAATCCCAGCTGAAAACATTGTTTTGACAAGTTCATGCTCACTTCTTCATGTGCCATTTACAACTGCTAACGAAGAATTTGAACCAGCTATCTTGAACCACTTTGCTTTTGCAGTTGAAAAATTGGATGAGATTCGTGATTTGGATGCTATCCGCAATGGTCAAGGCGCAGAGGCTCTTGCTGCTAACAAAGAACTCTTTGCGACTGAACGTGTTGGTGAAAATGCGGAACTTCGTGCGCGCATCGCTGGATTGACAGACGCTGACTACACTCGTTTGCCAGCCTTTTCAGAGCGTGAAGCTATCCAAGAAGAAGCCTTTAAACTTCCAGCTCTTCCAACAACAACCATCGGTTCATTCCCTCAAACAAAAGAAGTCCGTGCTAAACGTTTGGCCTTCCGTAAGGGTGAATTATCACAAGAAGAATACGATGCCTTCCTTGCTGAAACCATCGACGAATGGATCAAATGGCAAGAAGAAGTTGGATTTGACGTGCTTGTACACGGTGAGTTCGAGCGTAACGACATGGTTGAGTACTTCGGTCAAAACTTGTCAGGTTACCTCTTCTCTAAGAATGGTTGGGTACAATCATACGGTATGCGTGGGGTGAAACCACCAATCATCTGGGGTGATGTGACTCGTCTCAACCCAATCACTGTCAAATGGTCTAGCTACGCACAAAGCCGTACTGACAAACCTGTTAAAGGTATGTTAACTGGACCGGTTACCATCCTCAACTGGTCATTCCCACGTGAAGACATCTCTATCAAGGATTCTACTCTTCAAATCGCTCTTGCTATTAAGGATGAAGTTCTTGACCTTGAAGCTGCAGGCGTGAAGATTATCCAAATCGATGAGGCTGCTCTTCGTGAGAAATTGCCACTCCGTCGTAGCGACTGGTACGAAGACTACCTTGACTGGGCTATTCCAGCCTTCCGCTTGGTACACTCTACAGTTGCACCAGATACTCAAATCCACACCCACATGTGTTACTCAGAATTTACAGATATCATCCCAGCTATCGACAACATGGATGCGGACGTTATTTCCTTTGAAGCAAGCCGTTCAAACCTTGAAATCTTGGACGAACTCAAAGCGAAAAACTTCCAAACAGAAGTGGGACCTGGGGTTTACGATATCCACTCACCTCGTGTGCCAAATGAAGGCGAAATCGACCACACAATCGATGCTATTCTTGCTAAAGTTCCAAGCAAGAAAGTTTGGATTAACCCTGACTGTGGTTTGAAAACACGTGGTATTCCAGAAACAAAAGAAAGCTTGATCCGCCTTGTCGAAGCAGCCAAAGCTGCGCGTGAGAAATTGTAAGAAAAGACATTTCTCCATACATGGTTGATCAGTAAGAAATCAACTAGAAAACTAGAAAAGGATAATGACTATGTCACGCCAAACGCCGTCACTTTCATTTGAAGTGTTCCCTCCAAACCCAGCTGTGGGTAATGATAATATTATTTCAGCCTTGCAGGATATGCGGGAGCTGACACCGCATTTTATCAGTGTGACCGCCAGCAATAATAAATTTAATATCAAGGAAACAACGGTTCGTTTGGCTGACTTTATCCAGAATGACTTGGCGATTCCAACCATTGCCCACTTGCCAGCTATCTATCTGACCAAGGAAAAGGTTGCTGAAACCATTGCAGACTTGGATAAGGTTGGGGTACAGAAAATCTTGGCCTTGCGTGGAGATATTATCCCTGATGTGGAACCACAAAAGGATTTCCGCTACGCAACGGACTTGATCGAGTTCATCAAGGAACAAGCTCCTCACTTTGATATTGTTGGCGCTTGCTACCCAGAGGGGCATCCAGATTCTCCAAATCAAATCTCAGATATTCAAAATCTCAAGAAGAAAGTGGATGCAGGCTGTTCAAGTCTTGTAACGCAACTTTTCTTTGACAATGAGCGTTTCTATGATTTTCAAGACAAGTGTACCTTGGCAGGGATTGATGTTCCTATTCATGCGGGTATCATGCCCATTCTGAACCGTAATCAAGCGCTTCGTCTCTTGAAAACGTGTGAGAATATCCACCTTCCACGAAAATTCAAGGCCATCTTAGACAAGTATGAGCATGACCCTGAGTCACTCAGAGCAGCAGGACTTGCCTACGCAGTGGATCAGATCGTGGACTTAGTCACACAGGATGTCGCAGGTGTGCATCTCTACACCATGAACAATGCTGAAACAGCAAAATACATTCACCAAGCAACCCATGCCTTGTTTAATCATCAGTCTTTAGGGTAATCGATTCTTTAACCACTGAGACGGCAGCTTGTCATTTACATGCTTTTAAATGAAAAATGGCAGTTGCGAAAGCCAAAGAATTTGCTAAATAAAATAAACAACAAACCATTCCTCTTTTCATGGGGGAATGGTTCCTTTTTAATAGAAAAGCCCGCACTTTTTAAGAAAAATATGATAAAATAGACTCTGTACGTACTTGATACAAAGATGAGGGTATTTAGATTGTAGAAATTTGTTTAAAGTGGATTATTTTTTAAACAAAATATGATAATAGGTGTCTCAAAAAACACGAACGGAGTGAGTATTTAAAAGATATTTCACGCTATAGTGGTATCCTAGAGAATAACTCTGTTATTTTCTAGGACGGAATTTTTTAGACTTCAGGCTAAAAAATAAGGGATGAAATTCCCTGGATTTCTAAAATCATCCACTGGATAATTTTACCTTCCGTCCGCACTATTCCAGTGAAATATCAAAAAAACTACTTAATTGAATTTTGGTCTCATTTCTTAGGAAAAAAGATAAGCTTCCTAGCACTCATCGAGTGCGGCGTCACCTTCCTATTTTTCTACAGAAATGTTCGGCAAGCCGAACCGTCCAAAATATCTTGATCTTTGTAGGCAAGGCGTATAATTTCATCAATCCAAAGGGGATTAAAATGACAAAACAAGTGTTTCAAACGACTTTTGCGGGTCGTGAGTTGGTTGTAGAGACTGGTCAGGTTGCTAAGCAAGCAAATGGCTCTGTTGTCGTGCGTTACGGTGAGTCAACTGTCTTGACTGCTGCCGTTATGTCTAAGAAGATGGCAACTGGGGATTTCTTCCCTCTCCAGGTCAACTACGAAGAAAAAATGTATGCGGCTGGGAAGTTTCCTGGTGGCTTTATGAAGCGTGAAGGACGTCCTTCAACTGATGCGACTTTGACAGCGCGTTTGATTGACCGTCCAATCCGCCCTATGTTTGCGGAAGGTTTTCGTAATGAAGTGCAAGTGATCAACACGGTCCTTTCTTATGATGAAAATGCCTCTGCACCAATGGCAGCTATGTTTGGTTCATCCTTGGCACTTTCTATCTCAGATATTCCATTTGACGGACCAATCGCTGGGGTACAAGTGGGCTATGTAGATGGTCAAATCATCATCAACCCAAGTCAAGAACAAGCAGAGCGTTCGCTTCTTGAATTGACAGTAGCTGGGACCAAGCATGCTATCAACATGGTTGAGTCTGGTGCCAAAGAATTGTCAGAAGAAATCATGTTGGAAGCCCTTCTAAAAGGACATGAAGCCGTTAAAGAATTGATTGCCTTCCAAGAAGAAATCGTTGCCGCAGTTGGTAAGGAAAAAGCAGAAGTGGAATTGCTTCATGTGGATGCTGAATTACAAGCTGAAATCACCGAAGCTTACAACAGTGACCTTCAAAAAGCGGTTCAAGTAGAAGAAAAATTGGCTCGTGAATCTGCAACTCAAGCAGTGAAAGACCAAGTCACAGCAGTTTACGAAGAAAAGTATGCAGACCACGAAGAATTTGACCGTATCATGCGTGATGTAGCTGAAATCTTGGAACAAATGGAACATGCTGAAGTGCGCCGTTTGATCACAGAAGACAAGGTTCGTCCTGACGGTCGTAAGGTCGATGAAATCCGTCCTTTGGATGCGGTTGTTGACTTCCTTCCTCGTGTGCATGGTTCCGGTCTCTTCACTCGTGGACAAACTCAGGCTCTTTCAGTTTTGACCTTGGCTCCGATGGGAGAAACGCAAATCATCGATGGTTTGGATCCAGAGTACAAGAAACGCTTTATGCACCACTATAACTTCCCACAATACTCTGTAGGGGAAACAGGTCGTTATGGTGCACCAGGTCGTCGTGAAATTGGTCACGGTGCTCTCGGTGAGCGTGCTCTTGCTCAAGTCTTGCCAAGTTTGGAAGAATTCCCGTATGCGATCCGCTTGGTAGCTGAGGTTTTGGAATCAAATGGTTCTTCATCTCAAGCTTCTATCTGTGCGGGAACTCTTGCCCTTATGGCTGGTGGTGTGCCAATCAAGGCGCCGGTAGCTGGTATTGCCATGGGTCTCATCTCCGACGGAAACAACTACACAGTATTGACAGATATCCAAGGATTGGAAGACCACTTCGGTGATATGGACTTTAAAGTTGCCGGTACTCGTGACGGGATTACAGCCCTTCAAATGGATATCAAGATCCAAGGGATTACTGCAGAAATCTTGACTGAGGCTCTTGCTCAAGCCAAGAAAGCGCGTTTTGAAATCCTTGATGTGATTGAAGCAACGATTCCAGAAGTTCGTCCAGAATTGGCTCCAACTGCACCGAAAATTGATACCATCAAGATTGATGTGGACAAGATTAAGATTGTCATCGGTAAAGGTGGAGAAACCATCGATAAGATTATCGCTGAAACAGGCGTTAAAATCGATATCGACGAAGAAGGTAATGTTTCTATCTACTCTAGCGACCAAGATGCCATTAACCGTACCAAAGAAATTATTGCTGGCTTGGTTCGTGAAGCCAAAGTGGATGAAGTTTACCATGCCAAGGTTGTTCGTATCGAGAAATTTGGTGCCTTTGTCAACCTCTTTGATAAGACAGATGCACTTGTGCACATTTCTGAAATGGCTTGGACTCGTACCAACCGTGTCGAGGACTTGGTAGCTATCGGTGATGAAGTCGATGTTAAGGTTATCAAGATTGATGAAAAAGGCCGTATCGATGCCTCTATGAAAGCTCTTCTTCCTCGTCCTCCAAAACCTGAGCATGATGAAAAAGGTGAAAAGTCTGAGAGACCTCACCGTCCACGTCATCACAAGGACCACAAACCGAAGAAAGAATTTACAGAAACACCAAAAGATTCAGAATAAGAAAAGGAGAAATGTATGGGATGGTGGCGCGAAACCATTGATATTGTAAAAGAAAATGATCCAGCGGCACGCAACAGTTTGGAAGTTTTGCTGACTTATCCAGGTGTCAAGGCCTTAGCTGCCCACCGTCTCTCGCATTTTCTATGGAAGCACGGCTTCAAACTCCTAGCTCGGATGCACAGTCAGTTTTGGCGTTTTTGGACCCAAATCGAGATTCATCCGGGTGCCCAGATTGACTCAGGTGTTTTTATCGACCATGGTTCAGGTCTGGTGATTGGAGAGACGGCGATTGTTGAAAAAGGCGTTCTTCTCTATCACGGAGTAACACTTGGTGGGACAGGGAAGGATGTTGGCAAACGCCATCCGACTGTGCGTAAAGGAGCTCTCATATCAGCCCATGCCCAAGTCATCGGACCGGTAGAAATCGGTGAAAATGCCAAAGTCGGTGCTGCTGCAGTAGTCGTGGCAGACGTACCTAGTGATGTGACGGTTGTCGGTATTCCGGCTAAGATCGTCCGAGTTCATGGACAGAAGGATGAACCAACGATCCACGAAGTCGAAGAAAAACGAGAGTACTACGTCAATAAACTCGAGCATGCTAGAGAAGCCAGTCACCATTCATCAAGTCTGTAGGATAGGGTAGCAAAGTTATCGAGGTGAAGTATGACAGGAGGTAAGAACTATGTCAGATTTATCAGATGCAATTTTGAACCAGGCAGTTCTTGAGTTGCAAGAACGCTTGGATGGTCTTGCTAAGGAGCGCTTTATTAAACTGCCACCTAGCCACCAGCGTGAATGGGCTCATTATATCAGTGAAGCCAAAAAAGATGAGACCAAACTGCGCCGTCTAAATAAAATGAAGGCGGATTTGCTGGAGCCTTAAAGAAAGAGAAGTTATGCTATTAGAGGAATTTGAAGATGTAGCAGCAGTTATTGAGCCAACTGAAAAGCCAGTCCATGACAAGGGAGAGGTATGCGAAACCATCATTCTGTCCTTTAATGGCGAAATTCTGAAACGTTTGATTGAGTCAGAAGATGTCTATCCGGGAGGCTATTTGAAAAGCATAAACGGCCATCATCCATGGTATATTTATGGCCAAGGACCTAGCAAGCTAGCAGTTATGTTGGCTCCAATTGGGGCTCCCATGATAGTCGGCCAGCTGGAGGAGTTGGCGGCCAGAGGCTTCAAAAATTTCATCATTTTAGGTTCCTGTGGCGTTTTGGACCGCTCAATTGAGGCGGATAAAATTATCCTGCCTGCAGCTGCATTGCGAGATGAAGGAACTAGCTATCACTATGCCCCACCGGGTGACGAAGTCGCCTATGACGAGTCTCTGCTGATTGAGCTGGAAGCCATCTTTGACAAGCACAATATCGAGCATATCCGCACCAAGTCTTGGACGACTGATGCCTTTTATCGAGAAACGCCTGATAAGGTCAAACGTCGCTTGGCTGCTGGAGCTCAAGTGGTGGACATGGAAGCTTCAGCTATCATGGCTTGGAGTCAATTTCGCAAGAGTAAAGTCTATCAGTTCTTCTACACAGCTGACTATGTGGATCATCATAACCGAACCTGGGATGCCCGCCATGAAGAGCGGACAGCTGATGCCATGACTTTTTTCACTATCGCTTTGACAATAGCAAAGGAACTAGAAAGGTAACTACAAGAATGGCAGTATATTTTTACGGCTGTATCACCATGGATGGCTACTTGGCAGACAGCCAGCACAGGATAGACTGGCTGCATCAGCTTGGTTCTGTAGAGGATACAGGCTATGATGACTTTTACAGGCAAATGGATATCACCATCATGGGCAAGCGGACCTTTGAGGAAATCCAAGATTTGCAAGATGTAGAAAGTTTTTATCAAGCTACGGAGAACTATGTCTTTACGCATGATAGGCACCTGCCTGTCAGCAATTACCAGCCAGTAGCTGGGGATGTGGTGGACTTTGTTCATCAGATTGACAAAGGAAAAAATGTCTTTGTGATTGGTGGTAATTCCTTGGTAGGACCGCTCTTGGATGCGGATCTTTTCGACCACCTCATTATTCAGATAGCGCCCCTTATCCTAGGAAAGGGGGTTCCCCTCTTTACCCAAGAGGAAGGGCAGCGCTTTTACCAATTGGATAGCCTCAGACAATTTGGTCCTTTTGCAGAGATGGTTTTCAGCCGAAAAAGTCAGAAATAGAGAAGGGAGTGGACCGCATGATTAAAATTTACGACACTATGTCTCGTGATTTGCGAGAATTTGTCCCGATCGAGGACGGTAAGGTTAAGATGTATGTCTGTGGGCCTACGGTATACAACTATATTCACGTGGGCAATGCCCGCTCAACAGTAGCTTTTGACACTGTTCGTCGCTACTTTGAGTATCGGGGATTTGAGGTCAATTATATTTCCAATTTTACAGATGTAGATGATAAGATTATCAATCGCGCCAAGGAAGAAGGCATCACACCTCAGGAGGTTGCGGACAAGTACATCGCGGCCTTTCGTGAGGATGTGACGGCCTTGGGCGTAAAACCTGCGACTCGCCATCCACGAGTAGTCGAGTTTATGGCTGACATTATCCGTTTTGTGGAAGACTTGATTGAAAAAGGCTTTGCCTACGAGAGTCAAGGGGATGTTTACTTCCGTGTGGAAAAATCTCATAACTATGCCAAGTTAGCCAATAAAACCTTGGAAGATTTGGAGCTGGGTGCTTCAGGTCGTACCGATGAAGAAACGGCTCGTAAGGAAAATCCTGTGGACTTTGCCCTTTGGAAGACTGCCAAACCAGGCGAGATTTCTTGGGACAGTCCTTGGGGACCTGGTCGTCCAGGCTGGCATATCGAGTGTTCGGTCATGTCGACAGAGATTTTGGGAGATACCATTGATATTCACGGTGGTGGAGCCGATCTGGAGTTTCCGCATCATACCAATGAAATTGCCCAGTCAGAAGCTAAAACAGGTAAGACTTTTGCCAACTACTGGATACACAATGGCTTTGTCAATATCGACAATGTCAAGATGTCCAAGTCCTTGGGCAACTTTATCACTGTCCATGATGCCCTCAAAACCATCGATGGCCAAGTCCTTCGTTTCTTCTTTGCCACTCAGCATTACCGCAAGCCAATCAACTTTACCGAAAAAGCAGTGCGAGACGCCGAGACTAATCTCAAATATCTGAAGATCACTTACGAACAACCATTTACAGGAAACGTGGATACCCAAGAGTTACAGGACTTTAAAGATAAGTTTGTAGCCGCTATGGATGAGGATTTCAACTCCGCAAATGGTATCACAGTTGTCTTTGAAATGGCAAAATGGATCAACTCCGGCAACTATGATGCAAGTGTTAAGGAAGCTCTTGCGGCTATGTTAGAGGTCTTTGGGATTGTCTTTGTTGAGGAAGTTTTGGATGCAGACATTGAAGCCTTGATCCAAAAGCGCCAAGAAGCGCGTGCCAATCGTGACTTTGCGACAGCAGACCAAATCCGTGACCAATTGGCTGCTCAAGGAATTAAGCTCCTTGACACCAAGGATGGAGTGAGGTGGACTCGTGATTGATGTCAATCTCATTAACGGGATTGCGCTTGCCTTCGAAGGAGATGCGGTTTATTCCATGTATATCCGTCGCCATCTCATCCTTAAAGGCATGACCAAACCCAACAAACTCCACCAAGAGGCGACTAAGTATGTGTCAGCCAAGGCTCAGGCTCGCTTGATTTCCCTCATGTTGGAAGAGCAAGTCCTGACGGAAAAAGAAGAAGAAATCTACAAACGTGGCCGCAATACCAATAGTCACACAAAGGCTAAAAATGCAGATGTGGTGACTTACCGCATGTCTACTGGCTTTGAGGCGGTGATGGGCTATCTCCATCTGACTGAAAATGTGGAGCGCCTAGAGACCATAATTTCTTGGTGCATCCAAAAAGTGGAGGGCTAGGAATGATTGCAAAAGAATTACTAGATTGGTTTCCACAAGCTCAAATCGTAGACCAGCCAGTCGACAAGGAAGGCTATCTGACGCTTCCGGGATCCTCAAATCAGTGGGTTTTACTGGAGGAGTCCAATCTCACTGAACGTGAAAAGCAGTTAATTGCCCTTTTAACCCAGCAGGAGCAGGCTCGTTCGCTCAATCCTTGGTATTCCTATTTGATTGAGGGGAAGGGGCAGGCACCGCAAACTTTCAAAAAGATTCAGCTGGTTTATTGCCATCTATCCTATTACCAACAGGAAAATCTATCCTCTTGGCTAGACATGATGCGGACTCTTTTTCCCAACTGCCAGACAGTGCTACAGGTTGGGGCTCAGGATTATGTATTTGTTCTTCAACAAGATAAATATAGCTCTGTTCGCTCAATCTTATCTGATATGATTGAAGCGGTTGAGTATGACTTTGGCCTTCGTCTGTCTATCATGTTAGGCCAGGTTTGGTCTCAGACAGGCCCTCAAGCCCTATCAGACTTAATCAAAGCGGAGCGGGATTTGTTTAAAGCTTGGTGGCGCCAAGGTCACCAAGGTGTACACACCTTTTCACAGCTCTATCTATGGAGTATGGGGGAAAGACTTGTGGAACTGAGAGTCATTAAAGAATACCTGCATCAGATGATTTTGGATCAGGATCAGATTCAGGAAATTATCCTTTCTCTCTGGGAAAACAGTGCTGTCCTAACTAAAACGGCCCAGCAACTCTATCTGCACCGCAATTCTCTCCAATACAAGATTGACAAATGGGAAGAATTGACAGGGCTACAGTTGAAGGAATTGACCGACTTGACCTTGTGTTATCAGTTGATTTTACCAGATATTCTTTAAAGTTTTGTGCAAGTTGCACAGAACTTTTTTATTTTTTTGGTCACCTTGCCATAGAAAAGTAAAGCGTTTTCATCTATAATAAAGCTATCAAAAAATAAAAGGAGTTCACCTCGATGGTAGAATTAAATCTTAAAAACATTTACAAAAAATATCCAAACAGCGAACACTACTCAGTTGAAGACTTCAACTTGGACATCAAAGATAAAGAATTTATCGTTTTCGTAGGTCCTTCAGGATGTGGTAAATCAACAACTCTTCGTATGATTGCTGGTCTTGAAGACATCACAGAAGGTACTGCATCTATCGATGGCGTGGTTGTCAACGACGTAGCTCCAAAAGACCGTGACATCGCCATGGTATTCCAAAACTACGCTCTTTATCCACACATGACTGTATATGACAACATGGCTTTCGGTTTGAAATTGCGTAAATACAGCAAGGAAGACATCGACAAACGTGTTCAAGAAGCAGCAGCAATCCTTGGTTTGAAAGAATTCTTGGATCGTAAACCTGCTGACCTCTCAGGTGGTCAACGTCAACGTGTTGCCATGGGTCGTGCCATCGTCCGTGATGCAAAAGTATTCTTGATGGACGAACCTTTGTCAAACTTGGATGCCAAACTTCGTGTATCCATGCGTGCTGAAATCGCGAAAATCCACCGTCGTATCGGAGCTACAACTATCTACGTAACCCACGACCAAACAGAAGCGATGACTCTTGCAGACCGTATCGTTATCATGTCAGCTACTAAGAACCCTGCTGGTACAGGTACTATCGGACGTGTTGAACAAATCGGTACCCCTCAAGAAGTTTACAAAAACCCAGTTAACAAGTTCGTTGCAGGATTCATCGGAAGCCCAGCTATGAACTTCATCAATGTGAAATTGGTTGGTGGTGAAATTGTTTCTGACGGTTTCCGCTTGAAAGTTCCAGAAGGAGCATTGAAAGTTCTTCGTGATAAAGGCTATGAAGGTAAAGAATTGATTTTCGGTATTCGTCCAGAAGATGTGAATGCAGAACCTGCTTTCCTTGAAACATTCCCAGAATCAGTTGTTAAAGCAACTATCTCTGTATCAGAATTGCTTGGTTCAGAATCTCACCTTTACTGCCAAGTTGGTAAAGATGAATTTGTTGCAAAAGTGGATGCTCGTGACTACTTGCAAACAGGTGCAACAGTTGAACTTGGATTTGACTTGAACAAAGCACACTTCTTCGACGTAGAAACTGAAAAAACTGTCTACTAAGCAAATGAAATGTCAAAACACTGCTAGAGAAATCTGGCAGTGTTTTTTTAATGATTGGTATTGGCATAAAAACAGGCTTTTCTAGTTTTCATATCCTTAAAAAAGTGATAAAATGGTAGGAAGAATTGGAGAGTATAGATGCCGAAAGAAGTGAATTTGACGGGCGATCAGGTAGTCGCTTTAACGAGAGAATATTTAACAAAGGAAGACGTTGCTTTTGTACAAAAAGCATTGATTTACGCAGTTGATTGTCATAGTGGGCAGTTTCGGAAATCAGGTGAGCCCTATATTATCCATCCCATTCAGGTAGCAGGAATTCTGGCTAAGCTCAAGCTGGATGCCGTAACAGTTGCCTGTGGTTTTTTGCATGACGTGGTTGAGGACACAGATGCGACACTGGATGATCTGGAGAGAGAGTTCGGTCATGATGTTCGGATTATCGTTGATGGGGTGACCAAGCTTGGTAAGGTTGAGTACAAATCACTCGAGGAACAATTGGCGGAAAATCACCGCAAGATGCTTATGGCCATGTCAGAGGATATCCGTGTTATCTTGGTTAAATTATCGGACCGTTTGCACAATATGCGGACTCTCAAACACCTGCGAAAGGACAAGCAAGAGCGTATTTCCAGAGAAACCATGGAAATTTACGCACCACTTGCTCATCGTCTAGGGATTTCCAGTGTCAAGTGGGAGTTGGAAGATCTATCTTTCCGTTACCTCAACCCAACTGAGTTTTACAAGATCACCCACATGATGAAGGAAAAACGCAGAGAACGTGAGGCTTTGGTCGATGAAGTCGTAACCAAGTTGGAAGACTACGCTACCGAACGCAATCTCAAAGGGAAAATCTATGGTCGTCCTAAGCATATCTATTCGATCTACCGCAAGATGCAGGATAAGAAGAAACGCTTTGAGGAGATTTATGACCTGATTGCCATTCGCTGTATCTTGGATACCCAAAGTGATGTCTATGCCATGCTGGGGTATGTGCATGAACTTTGGAAACCTATGCCAGGTCGCTTCAAAGACTATATCGCTAACCGCAAGGCCAACGGTTACCAGTCTATCCATACGACTGTCTATGGACCAAAAGGGCCGATTGAATTCCAGATTCGGACTAAGGAAATGCACGAAGTGGCTGAGTACGGGGTTGCGGCTCACTGGGCTTATAAGAAAGGCATTAAAGGGCAGGTCAACAGCAAGGAATCTGCTATTGGGATGAACTGGATCAAGGAGATGATGGAGCTCCAAGACCAGGCTGATGATGCCAAGGAATTTGTGGACTCTGTTAAAGAAAACTATCTGGCGGAGGAGATTTACGTCTTTACTCCAGATGGTGCAGTTCGTTCCCTTCCAAAAGATTCAGGACCGATTGACTTTGCCTATGAAATCCATACCAAAGTCGGTGAAAAAGCGACTGGCGCCAAGGTCAATGGCCGTATGGTTCCACTGACAACCAAGCTCAAGACAGGGGATCAGGTTGAAATTATCACCAACCCCAACTCCTTTGGTCCGAGTCGTGACTGGCTCAACATGGTCAAGACCAGCAAGGCGCGCAACAAGATTCGGCAGTTCTTTAAAAATCAAGACAAGGAATTATCCGTTAACAAGGGCCGTGAAATGTTGATGGCCCAGTTCCAAGAAAACGGCTATGTAGCCAATAAATTCATGGACAAGCGCCATATGGATGAGGTTCTTCAAAAGACCAGCTACAAGACAGAGGAAGCCCTCTATGCAGCCATTGGTTTTGGAGAAATTGGCGCTATTACCGTCTTTAACCGTTTGACAGAAAAGGAACGCCGTGAGGAAGAGCGTGCCAAGGCCAAGGCGGAAGCAGAAGAGCTTGTCAAAGGTGGCGAAGTTAAGGTTGAAAATAAAGAAACCCTCAAGGTTAAGCATGAGGGTGGCGTGGTCATTGAAGGAGCCTCAGGTCTCCTAGTTCGGATTGCCAAGTGTTGCAATCCAGTGCCAGGTGACGACATTGTCGGCTACATTACCAAGGGTCGCGGTGTAGCTATTCACCGTGTGGACTGTATGAACCTTCGCGCCCAAGAAAACTACGAGCAACGTCTCCTTGATGTGGAATGGGAAGATCAATTCTCAAGCAAGGAATACACTGCCCACATCGATATCTATGGTCTCAACCGTACAGGGCTCTTAAATGATGTTTTACAAGTTCTCTCAAACACGACCAAGAATATCTCAACTGTTAATGCTCAACCAACTAAGGATATGAAATTTGCTAATATCCATGTCTCATTTGGTATTTCCAACCTCTCTACACTGACCACAGTCGTGGACAAGATTAAGAGTGTACCAGAGGTCTACTCTGTTAAACGGACCAACGGCTAATTCTCTCTTCAGTTACTAGAAAGGCTATTATGAAAATCATCATTCAACGAGTCAAGAAAGCCCAAGTCAGTATCGGAGGTCAGGTTCATGGGAAAATTAATCAGGGACTTTTATTACTGGTCGGTGTAGGTCCAGAGGACCAAGAGGAAGATTTGGACTATGCTGTGAGAAAGCTTGTCAATATGCGGATTTTTTCAGATGCAGAAGGCAAGATGAACCTGTCTGTCCAGGATATTGAAGGGGAAATCCTTTCTATTTCTCAGTTTACCCTCTTTGCGGATACCAAGAAGGGCAATCGTCCAGCTTTTACAGGTGCCGCCAAGCCGGATATGGCAGCTGCCTTCTATGAGGCTTTCAACCAAAAGCTAGCTCAGGAAGTGCCCGTTCAGACAGGCATCTTTGGAGCGGATATGCAGGTGGAGCTGGTCAATGATGGACCAGTTACCATCATTCTTGATACTAAAAATAGATAAGAAAACCAAGCCCAGCTGGCTTGGTTTTTGTTTATAGACACTCCCAGAAAGAGATGTGTTTATTGTAAAAGTCTGGATAGTTTTCTCTTAGGTGGCTAGCCGTTATATAATATAAAGTAGAATGACAACCAGTGACGATTGGCATAAGAGAGGAAAGTCGCTGAGAACTAGCGAAGGCTAAGAGGACAAATAATAGAAAATCGCTGATGACTACTCCTAAATAGTAGAAGCGAAACTTTTTATTCATCTGAGGATAAATCTCAGCGAACTGTTTTTTGAGTCGGTTGACCAAGCGAAATAGCAGTAGTCCCTGAGCAAGGATGAAAATAAAACCAGAGAGCAGGAGCCAGTCTACAGAGAGATCGGTTTTGGAGATAAAAATTGCTAACAGTAGCAAATCGCTGACTGCAATGGCTGCAAAATGGATTCTAAAGAGCTTTTTCATAGGAAGACCTCCCTCTTTTATCTAGCTTCATTCTACATCAAACGAATGGGACTTACAAGCAAAATAATAAAAAATCCCTGAAAGGAATTTCTTTCAGGAATAAGGGGTTAGTTGATTTTTTCGACATAGAGTTGTTTGGCGATATCGATGCTAACTTGGAGGTCTTCACCTTTGTTGACCAGTGTAAAGGTATTGGAAAAATTATCAAACTGCTTGACTTGGACTTGGTCACCGATATGAATTTCATGCTTTTCTAAGTATTTAAGCAGGTCAAAACTATCGTGAACCCGATTCAGGAGATAGGTACCGGCTTCTTTGGTATCTGCTAAAGGCAGGTTGTTAATTTCAACCAAGAGCTCTCCTTTGGCTGGGATGGTTCCTCCGTGGGGGCAGGTTTTAGGGAAGCCAAGTAGTTTATCCAGTCTCTCTACGAAGAGATCGGATACAGTGTGCTCTAGGACTTCAGCTTCTTCGTGGATCTGGTCACTGGTATAGTCGAGATGGTGAACCAGAAAGACTTCAATCAACCGGTGTTTGCGATAGAGTTCGGAGACTAGTTTGAGCCCAATATCTGTCAATAGATAGCCGTTCTCCTTATCCTTGAGGATGAGATTTTCACTTTTCATGCGTTTGATCATCTCTGTTACAGCAGGTGGAGAGACCTGCATACGGGCAGCAATTTCTTTGTTGGTGATTTTTTGCATGTCCGTACCGATTTCATAAATACATTTTAAATAATCTTCTTTATTTGGAGTCATTCGTTTCCTCTTGTATATTCTCTCCATCTAGTATACCAAAAAAAGCTAGATTTCTCTAGCTTTCTGTCATAATGCTTGTGATTTTAGTCTATTTCTTTAACTGCAGCAATAGCAGCTTCAAAGTTTGGCTCCGTGTTGATATTGTCAACGTATTCTACATAACGGATGACATTGTCAGTATCGAGAACAAAGACGGCACGTGCAAGGAGATGCCATTCGTTGATCAAGAGGGCATAATCGCGCCCGAAAGAATGGTCAAAGTAGTCTGAAAGCATGATGGCATTGTCAAGACCTTCAGCCCCACACCAGCGTCCTTGGGCAAATGGTAGGTCCATAGAAACAGTAAGAACGACAGTATTGTCAAGGTTGGCTAGTTCTTGGTTGAAGCGACGTGTTTGCGTTGAGCAGATACCGGTATCGATAGATGGGACAACACTCAAGACTTTTTTCTTTCCTTCAAAGTCGGCAAGACTTTTTTTAGAGAGATCGGTTGTCGTAAGAGAAAAGTCAAGTGCCTTGTCTCCGACTTGCAATTGTTTACCTGTAAAGGTTACAGGATTTCCGAGAAAAGTGGTCATAAACTACTCCATTCTTTTTTCTTTTATTTTACCGAGAATTGTCAGATTTTTCCAATGATTTGACCGGAAATTGAAAAAACGCCAATTCGGTGAGAATGACGTTTTTTAATGGATTATTTTGACAAACCTTCAGCAATCTTGTCAAGGTTGTATTTCATCATGTTGTAGTAGCTGTCACCTTCTTTACCTTCTTCAGCGATTGAATCAGTAAAGATTTGTGCGTAAATTGGGATATTTGTGTCTTGTGAAACAGTCTTCATTGGACGGTCATCGACACTTGATTCAACAAAGAGTGATGGAACTTTTGTTTGGCGAAGTTTTTCAACCAAGGTCTTGATTTGTTCAGGTGTTCCTTCTTCTTCTGTGTTGATTTCCCAGATGTAGGCACTTGGGACACCGTAGGCTTTAGAGAAGTATTTGAAGCATCCTTCGCTGGTTACGATGAGTTTTTTCTCAGCAGGGATATTGTTAAATTTCTCTTTGGCTTCCTTGTCCAGTTTGTCTAGTTTTTCAGTATAGTCTTTGAGATTTTTTTCGTAGAATTCCTTGTTGCTTGGGTCTTTGGCAATGAGCTGTTTAGCGATATTTTTAGCATAAATCATCCCATTTTCAAGGTTGAGCCAAGCGTGTGGGTCTTCTTTGCCTTTCTCGTTTTGGCCTTCAAGGTAGATAACATCAACGCCTTCGCTGACTGCAAAGTAGTCTTTGTTTTCAGTTTTCTTGGCATTTTCGACCAATTTGGTAAACCAAGCATTGCCACCTGTTTCAAGGTTGATACCGTTATAGAAAATCAAGTCAGCTTGAGAAGTTTTCTTAACGTCTTCAGGAAGTGGTTCGTATTCGTGTGGGTCTTGACCAACAGGAACGATACTGTGAAGATCAATCTTGTCACCAGCGATATTTTTGGTAATATCAGCGATGATTGAGTTTGTAGCAACAACTTTTAGTTTTTGACCAGAAGCAGCATCTTTTTTTCCGCTAGCACATGCTACAAGTGCAATGACGGAAAGAAAGAGTACAAGCAATGTACCTAATTTTTTCATTAGATTCCTCCAGAAGGGTTTCCCCTTATTTATTGATTTTTTTATTTTTTAGTTTCAAGTATCGTTGCTTTGGAGAGATAAAGAAACTGATTAAAAAGAAGCTGGCAGATGTGAGCACGATGCTGGATCCTGCTGCGAGATTGAAGCTATAGCCGATAAAGAGTCCCAAAACAGAAGCGGTTGCCCCTAGGGTTGATGAAAGAAAAATCATGCTCTTTAGGCTATTCGCATAAAGGTAAGCCGTCGCAGCTGGGGTGATCAACATGGCCACGATAAGAATAGTTCCAACACTTTGCATGGCAGTGACTGACACAAGGGTCAAGAGCACCATGAGCAGATAGTGGTAGAAATTGACGGGCATTCCCATGGCTTTAGCCAGGAGTTCGTCAAAGGATGTAATCAATAGTTGTTTAAAGAAAATCCCGATAATCAAGAGAATGATTGCACCCACACCAATGGTGATCCACATGTCCGTATCTTGGACAGCGAGGATATTCCCAAAAAGGATATGGAAGAGGTCTGTCGAACTCTTGGCAACACTAATCAAGATGACACCTAAGGCTAAGAAAGATGAAAAGGTAATACCAATGGCAGTGTCACTCTTGATGATAGAGTTTCCCTTGATGTAGGTAATGATGATGGAAGCCATCAAGCCAAAGATGATCGCTCCAATAAAGAAATCAATTCCCAGGATAAAGGAAAGGGCTACGCCGGGCAAAACAGCGTGAGAGATGGCATCCCCCATGAGAGACATTCCACGCAGGATGATAAAACATCCCACGGCTCCAGCAACGACTCCGATGACTATAGCTGTTATCAGGGCGTTTTGTAGGAAATGGAAATGTTGCAATCCATCGATAAATTCTGCTAACATAGGTCACCTCCATTGAAAAAGAGTTTGTTACCGTAGGCCTTCTTAAGATTGGCTTCGGTAAAGGTTTCTTCAGTTGGACCAAGGTCTATTAATTCTCGATTGAGAAGCAAAACTTGGTCAAAATAATGGGGGACTTTGCTGAGGTCATGATGGACGATGAGAACTGTTTTACCAGCTTTTTTAAGATCTCTCAGCGTATTCATGATAATCTCTTCACTGATCGAGTCAATTCCAGCGAAAGGCTCATCTAAAAAGATGTAGTCAGCTTCCTGAACTAAGCAGCGGGCAATCAAAACACGTTGGAATTGTCCTCCTGAGAGCTGACTGATTTGGCGATCAGCATAGTCTGAGAGTCCAACGATTTCAAGTGCATCCGCCACTTTTTTCCAGTGGCTGGCCTTTAAAGTGTGGAAGAGCGGGATAGATGGATAGAGTCCCAGTGAGACACATTCCTTGACCTTGATAGGGAAATTGTAGTCGATATGGATTTTTTGCTCGACATAGGCAACTCGATGTAACGATTTCTTGACTTCTTTGTCATCGAGATAGGCCTGACCTTCGTGTGGGATAATTCCCAACATACTTTTTAATAAAGTTGATTTTCCAGCACCGTTTGGACCAATAATTCCGGTAATAGTCGGTCCGTGGAGCACTAGTGAAATATCCTTTAGTGCCAACGTCTCTTTGTAGGAGACACTGAGGTTTTCGATACGTATCATACAGTTGTTTTCCTCCTATCTTTTAATATACATTAAAAAAAATTAAGTCAAGTTAATTTTTGAAAAATTTAAAATAATAACTGAAAAATGAAGAAAAAAGAGAGACCATTTTTAATTGCATTCCCAAGTGTTTTTTGCTAAGCTAAGAATAAGTGAAAAATGAAAGCGAGAACAAGATGACACGTTATCAAGACGATTTTTATGATGCAATCAATGGAGAATGGGAAAAGACAGCTGTCATTCCAGCTGATAAATCTCGAACAGGTGGTTTTATTGACCTTGATGAGGAGATTGAAGAGTTAATGCTGGCGACTACGGACAAGTGGTTGGAAGGCGAAGATGTTCCAGAGGATGCAATCCTCGCAAACTTTGTTAAGTACCATCGTATGGTACGTGATTTTGATAAGAGGGAAGCAGATGGGATCAAACCTGTCCTTCCTCTACTCAAGGAATACCAGGGCTTAGAAAGTTTTGCTGATTTTACCAGCAAACTGGCAGAGTTTGAACTAGCTGGTAAACCAAACTTCCTTCCATTTGGTGTATCACCAGACTTTATGGATGCCAGAACCAATGTTCTCTGGGCCAGTGCACCAGGGACGATTTTGCCAGATACGACTTACTACGCTGAAGACCATCCTCAGCGTGAAGAGCTCTTGACTCTTTGGAAGGAAAGTACTACGAATCTTCTCAAAGCCTATGATTTTTCAGATGAGGAAATCGCAGACTTACTAGAGAAACGATTGGAATTGGACCGTCGCATTGCAACTGTGGTGCTGTCTAATGAAGAAAGTTCAGAGTATGCCAAACTCTACCATCCATACGCTTATGAAGATTTCAAGAAATTTGCTCCTGCCCTCCCTTTGGATGACTTCTTCCAAGCAGTGATTGGACAAACTCCAGATAAGGTTATCGTAGACGAGGAACGTTTCTGGCAAGCAGCAGAGCAATTCTATAGTGAAGAAGCGTGGCCTCTACTCAAAGCAACCTTGATTTTGGGTGTGGTCAATCTCTCAACAAGCTATCTCACAGATGAGATTCGTGTCCTGTCAGGTGCTTATGGTCGTGCCCTTTCAGGTGTTCCAGAAGCTCAGGATAAGGTCAAGGCAGCTTATCACTTGGCCCAAGGACCTTTCAAGCAAGCTCTTGGTCTCTGGTATGCGCATGAAAAATTCTCCCCAGAAGCTAAGGCTGACGTAGAGAAAAAAGTAGCGACTATGATTGACGTTTATAAGGAACGCTTGGCTAAGAACGACTGGCTCACGCCTGAAACGCGAGACAAGGCCATTGTCAAACTCAATGTTATCAAGCCTTATATCGGTTATCCAGAGGAATTGCCAGCCCGCTACAAGGACAAGGTAGTGGACGAAACTGCTAGTCTCTTTGATAATGCCCTAGCCTTTGCGCGTGTGGAAATCAAGCACAGCTGGAGCAAGTGGAACCAACCGGTTGACTACAAGGAGTGGGGTATGCCAGCTCATATGGTCAATGCCTACTACAATCCTCAGAAGAACTTGATTGTCTTCCCAGCTGCCATTTTACAGGCTCCATTCTATGATTTGCATCAGTCGTCTTCAGCTAACTACGGTGGTATTGGTGCTGTTATTGCCCACGAGATTTCTCATGCCTTCGACACAAATGGCGCTTCTTTTGATGAAAATGGTAGCCTCAAGGATTGGTGGACAGAGAGTGACTATACTGCTTTCAAAGAAAAAACACAAAAAGTTATCGACCAGTTTGATGGGCAAGAATCTTACGGTGCAAGAATCAACGGGAAACTAACTGTGTCTGAAAACGTTGCTGACTTGGGAGGAATTGCTGCAGCCCTTGAAGCTGCTAAGAGAGAACCAGACTTCTCTGCTGAAGAATTCTTCCACAACTTTGCTCGTATCTGGCGCATGAAAGGCCGTCCAGAATTGATGAAACTTATGGCCAGTGTCGATGTGCACGCGCCTGCCAAACTCCGTGTCAATGTGCAAGTACCAAACTTCGATGACTTCTTTACAACCTATGATGTCAAAGAAGGCGATGGTATGTGGCGTTCACCAGAGGACCGTGTGATTATTTGGTAAAGTAAGTCCTTAATCAAGTATCATCTTGGGATTAATGATTCATTTTTGAAGTTTATCCATCTGAAAATTCAATGCTATCGAGGTTAACATGAAGAAATTTTTAATGACGCTTTCAGCTATTCTTTCGATTTCAGTTTTAGCATCTTGTGGTCTCAATAAAAATAGGAACAATACAGAACCTTCACCCGCACCATCATCTGTCTCCAAAGATGATAAGACTAGTGTATCAACAGAAGCAAAGGCTGAAAATACTAGTGAATCGTCAACCAAGGAATCGCAATCGACTGCTGAAAATAAGAAAGAAACTAGACAAGATTTATATAAAGAAGTTATTGAACGCTATAATCACTTTACAGACCTTTTAAAACAAGGTAATAGAGAAGATTTATACAAGGAAAGTAAACAAGATAAGATTACTTCAGAAGAATATGGCCTAGTTTTCTCTCGAATGGATTATCATAATGCACCCGCTTGGAAATACGCAATTGTTGATTTGAATAAGGATGGTCAAGACGAGTTGCTTATTGGCGATGAAAAATTTGTTTCAGCCATTTATTATTTGGAAAATCAAAAACCTAGCTTACTTCACACAGCATATATAGCTTCTGCAGGTGGTTTTCGCTCAGGATTTGATATTTATGAAAACGGTCAAGTCTCTTATGCAGACTGGCAGTCAACTCGTCCAGAAATGAATCTGGCTCTATATTCGTTTGATAAAAATGGAGTGCAGAAGATTAAAGAAGCAACTATTCAAATCGGTGGCAATGAAAAAGCAGAGCAAGTTTTAGATATCTCTTCTGAAAAGCTTAATTTATCAAATATTGACTGGAAAGAATTGAATCCGGCTAATTAGTTTTGAATTACTTTTCTAGTCAATATTGATTCTTCTGAGCAAATATTAACATAAAAATAGAAGCTACACAAAAACCAAGGAAAATTTCCTTGGTTTTTTGCTTGTTAGAAAAAGGGATTAAAGGTCTTTTCGTGAGCGATAGTCGTAGCTGGACCATGTCCAGGATAGACATCGTAGTTAGGAAGAGTGAAGAGTTGCGTCTGAATGCTATGGAGAAGTTGTTCCGTGTTACCTGTAGGAAGATCGGTCCGTCCGATGGTTTCGCGGAATAGGGCATCTCCCGTCAAGACTAGATGGGCATCAGGAAAAAACAGAGAAACACCTCCGATAGAATGGCCAGGTGTTGGCAATGCCGTAAAACGAAACTCTTTGATCTGGTATTCCTCATGATAGACATAGATGTGTTCAGCTGGTTTGCAGATGACATCAGCCATATCATCATGACGAGGTAGGCCAGAGAGATTGTCAACAGGGGTAAAGAGCCAGCTGGCTTCACTTTCTGCTACATAAACGGGAGGATTTCCAAAAGTTTCACGAACCAAGTCCAGACTCATAATATGGTCGTAGTGGGTGTGGGTCAGGAGAATCGTGCAGACTGGTTTGTTGATTTTTTCGATAGTCATGCGAATAGCTTCCCAATGGCTACCTGGGTCAACCACAATCAGGTGTTGGTCCCCTTCTAGATAATAAGTGTTTTCATAGGCAACGGGATTCACGGTTTTATGGATTTTCATACTGGCTCCAATCTCAAAGAATGTACTAAACTAAGTATAGCATAGAAGAGGGAAATAAAGTGAAAAGAAAGTCCCTCTTTTGTGCTAGAGGGACAATGATCTTATTTAAACTTGAAACCTTCGTAAATGAGTTTTGCTTTGGGATTCTTTTTCTTGATTTGCTTGGCAAGGGCCTTCATCATAGGAAGAGGTCCACACATATAGACTGTAGTCTGGTCAGGGATTTCTTCTTGATCCAAAGTCAGGTATCCTTTTTCATTGCTATCGACCAGCTGCAGGTCAAAGTTAGCATTTTGACGGGCGTAGTCTCGAAGTAGATCTAGGTAGACAGCATTTTCCTCTCCACGGAAACTATAGTAGAAGCGGACGTTCCTGTCTAGGATAGGGTGTTCTCGGATATAAGAGATGAAAGGTGTCATTCCAATTCCACCTGCAATCCAGATTTGCTGCTTTGGACCATGTTCCATAGTCATATGCCCATAGGCGCGATCAACTGCAACCTTGCTACCAACTTGAAGATTATCATAGATATTTTTGGTGTGGTCACCAGAGTTTTTTATCGTAAAATAAAGAGTTCGTCCTTGTCCTCCAGAGATGGAGAAAGGGTGTGGAGCAGTCTCAAAACCTTTTTGGAAAATTTTTAGAAAGGCAAATTGCCCATATTCGTAAGTGAAAGGATGACTGAGTTCTATTTCAATTTCAGTCGTGTCGTGGTTGAGGCGTTTGATTCCTACGATTTTTCCAAGATAGGTGAAACCGACCTTTTGATAAAGGAAAATAATATAAAATCCTGCAAGCAAGCCTAAAATAGCATAGATTCCAAAGATAAGACCTAGGAAACTAAAAGAGAGGAGACGATTTCCCATGATCATCAAAACATGAAAAAGGCCAAAGATATAGGCTAGATAAACCAATCGATGAATCCATCTCCATGCTTCATACTGGATGTACTGTCCCAGATAGGCAACCAGAACAATGCTGATAAAGATATAGATAGCGATATTTCCAAACTGTGCGGCCAAATGCGAACCCCAGAGACCACCCATG
Organism: Streptococcus oralis Uo5; assembly: GCF_000253155.1. Classification (NCBI taxonomy): domain Bacteria; kingdom Bacillati; phylum Bacillota; class Bacilli; order Lactobacillales; family Streptococcaceae; genus Streptococcus; species Streptococcus oralis. Next base: position 1,454,340 of record NC_015291.1, on the reverse strand, counting down.
CTAAAGTTGTGTAGGGTTAGTAGGAGAATGGATAGAAAAGCAGTGAATTTATGAGCTAGATACATCTTTTCAAGTCCGTTAAACCAAGCCTCAAGCAGGGGTAAACGGCTAGCTAGTATAAAAGTAAGTGAGAGGGTAGTGAGAGCTAAACCAGGGATTAGAAACTGACTAGCGCCTGAACTAAGCCAAGCTAGAATAGTCAGAAGCATACTAAGTCCGATAAATAAAATACCTTTTAATGATTTCATAGTAGAAGTCCTTTCATGGATTTATCTTATATCAGATGTAATAAGATTTGTTACATTTTAACAAAAAATGAATCTGTAGTCAAGGTTTAGGGGCTCGGCCTCTAAGTCAAATTTTCATGATAATCTATAAATAACGGCTAAGAAATATACTGTTAGATTTGTGTATTTCTTATAGAAATTTTTTTGTTATAACAATGTAGAGGTGGGAAAAATCTAACTTCTACAAAACTCTAAAAAATAAATTGATACATAAAAGTGTATTTTATTTAATTATAAGATAAACGACACTTGAAATTTACATGATGTAAACCTCTGTGAGTATTGGTCTTTTAAAGTATTCGGTGTTAAATTATTTTTGTATTTTTCTCAAATAAAATAATTAAAAATGTTGAAAAAGAGAACAGAAAATGTTAGTATGAAGATGCATATTGAATATGAGGATATAATCCTTTTAGAATAACGAAATTTAAAAACCAATTTTCGAGAAGGGAAAGAAATTTCGTTTTTTCTATATTTCAATATCGACATAATAAAAATAGGGAGGTTGTTTTTCTTATGAAGAGTAAGCAACAGGATTTTAGAACGGAGAAATACATTCGATACGGGATTCGAAAGTATAGTTTAGGAGTAGCATCAGTAGCAATTTCAGCAGGTTTGATGTTTTTGGGCAATGGAGCAGTATCAGCGATGGAACTTCAAGGAGCAGATACTACGCTTGTTTCAACATCGACATTGAATACGGAATCTTCTACGGAAACAAAAACACCTGAAAATTCGATAAAAAAAGAAAAAGAAGTTGCCCTTAAGACGGTTGATAAAACGGATTTAGTTAAAAAAATTACAGAACTTGAAGAGAAAGTAAAAACAGCAAAGAATATAGATGACTTGGTACTAACATCTGCTAAAGAACTATTAGATTCTGCGAAATCTGTCATCTCAAAAGAGATAGTTGAGCAAGAGGAAGTGGATACTGAACTTGCTAAGATTAAAGAGTTAATTACGGTATTTGCTGAGTCTGTCGAAGTTGGGAAAATAACGGAATCTACAGAAAAAGTAGAAGAAACAAAAGAAGCAAAAGAAACAAAAGAAGCAGAAGAAACTGTCAAACCAGTCCAAGAAGATAAAAAAGTCTTAGAACAAGTTACTTCTGAAGCTGAGGTAACCAATGTTTTAGCAACTGAAGCAGTCCGGAAAAATAAGCTTGAGGGTGAAAACAAAGCGGCAATTGAGGCGGCGATAGCTAATAATAAGGAAGTTATTGCAGAAACTAAAAAAGTTCTAGCGAATGATGCCCTTACAGCTAAACAAATCAATGATCAATTGTCACGCTTAAATGATTCCATTCTTGCTGTCTACAATGATTTGAAGAAAGCAGGAATCGGAAAAGATGGAAACTTTGGAGTCGCTTTGGCTGCTCAAGATTTCTATGCCGAAGAGGGTTCTAATACAACTCATGCATCGGAAACAAACGCTGCAAATCATACTGGTAAAGATACCTATACAATTCCAGTACAAGAAATTAAATTAATTACGGGTACTGATGCTACAGGTCTAGAGATTGAAGTCTATTCTAATCAGCGAGTTGGCAATGATACAAATGCTGGAAATGGGATGCATACAGAACAAGGTGGAAAGACTGGTCATAACAACAAAGGACGTGTAGACTATCCATTAACTCCTGATGCCGCTAAAAAATTAGCAGAAGAAGCACCTCTTTGGAGAAACAAACTTCGTGCGGATGGGTCAAGAATTTCAAACGCTGCGACGTCAATATACTCTGCTAACGGTGGTTATGAATACCTAGCTACAGAAATTTATGGCTATGGGTATGAACAAGGAGTTGACAGAGTTTATATTAAAGGCTTGAAAGATCGTATCGCTGTTTCTGAAAATGCCAAGCAAGCTGGTTGGAGTTTAACTTCTGTAACCCCAACTAACCTTGTGCCGGGATTGACATACGATTCAGAAACAGACACAATTCAAGGAAAAGTTATAGCGGATATTGAAAATGGAGTTTATGATTTACGATTTAATATTACTGCGACCAATACAGACGGTCGTACGGTAACTTTCCAAATTCAGAATCTTCGTGCTGGTTGGGTCGGATGGCAAGATAGTACGCCTCCTAAAATAAAATCAGATTCTGAGCGTTATGATCGTATTGTTGGTGACGATGCTAATGTAAATATTCAATTCTATGATGAGTCAGGTGCAAGTGCAATACCAGCAAATAGTCGAGGAACTTATAACTATACGACGGTTGAAGGCAAAGTTGTAAGAGTACCTCAAAGATTCTCTAAATCAGTAACAGGAGTTTCGGGATATAATACTATTGGTGAAGCATTAGATGATTCCAAAGTATTAATTCCAGGAACTAAATATAGTGTTGCGAATAGTACTTCTGAAGAGCAAGCTGCTGATCGAACGAATATGGGGAGAGGAATCATTTCTGGAAAATTAACTGAAGCAGGAATTTACACAGTCTCCGTATTTGCAAAAGATTATGATAAGTTGGCTAATAATAATGTCTGGAACCAATCTGGACAAGAAGCACATGCTACCGTAACATTAGTTGTGAAACCAAAGGTTGAGGTTCAAAACGTTGAGACTTACTCAACGGTTGTACCAGTTAAAATTTCTAAAGGTGCATCAAGTGCTAAGATAACAATGCCGGATGGTACTGTAACCAATCTAAAAGCAGTTAATGGCAAATGGCTCGTAGATAGTGGTTCAACCAACACAGCTGTTTCTGAAAATCAAGAATTAGGTATTGTAGATTCAGATACAGTCTTTAATATTCCTGTGACATCAGAGGCGACTGCCAAAGTTGGTGTGGACAATATTAAAGTGGAAGCATCTGTTGAAAATGTGAAGGGAACTTTCTTACGTGAACAAGTTGAGTTAAATGGAACAGATGGGCAAAAACATACTGCGACTTTTAATAAGGCTACCGGACACTGGGAGTTACCTGGCGACTATGCTGAAAGTAAAACACTGAATGGTGATGGTACGACAAGATGGACTAAACGTCAAGTGTACACAGAAGCTCAACAAGACGGTAGTATGAAATTTTATATCTATGAGTACATTCGACAGCTTGATAGCACTGGGAAAGTGACAAGTGTAGAAACTCCAACTCGCCCAGAAACGATTTATGTTTCTAAGAACACTAATCAAGTAGGTGATGGAATGTCAGTAACTGTCACTTATGACAAACATTCAAATACCTGGGCGTCATCTGATGGAACGGAAGTGACTGCTACTAAGCTTGGAAATGACTCTTGGGAAGTTCATACTAAGTCAGGATTTGGTGGTATTATTAGAGGAACGATTGCAACAAATACTGATGTGGCAACTGTAGTAAATACAAAACCAACAGCAACTTCACAAGATTATACTTCAACAAAAGGTACAGCTGTTGACCTTCGTAATGAAGCAAAAGCTGCAGTAAGCATCTCAGACTCTGAAGATACGAAATATGGAAAAACTACCTATATCACTAGAATCACAGTAACTTCGCCTTCAGGAGTTCAAAAAGTATTTGATACTAAACAAGATGCAAATAACTACAATATTGCTAGTGGATATAGCTTAAATGAAGTAGGAGTATATACTGTTAAGATTGATGTTATTGATAGTAATGGAAATTACACTACTGAAGCAACAATCGGTGGAACTGAGTCGGGAGTTGATCATGGAGTTGATTCATCAACTGCTACAACAACCTACCATATTACAGTAACTGATACGATTGAAGGACATAATGTGACTTCGACTGATGTTCAAGGTGCTACTCAAAAAGAAACTCCAACCTTTACATCAGTTGGAGATGGATCACCAGTAAAACCAAGTGCTTCTTCACCTGCTAAGTTAGTAGATCCAAAAACAGGTGGATTTGTTGATACTCTAACAATTGATGGTCAGGGTACCTACTCAATTGATAATGAAACAGGCGAAGTAACTTTTGTTCCATTGAAGACATTTACCGGTACAGCTACACCTGTCACAGTTTCACTTACTGCAAAATTAGGAAAAGATGCTAATGATACTGATATTACAGCAACTGCTACAGCAACGTATACTCCAACTGTAATACCTGTTAAACCAACTTCTACAGATGCTGAATCCGAAGGTCCAAAAGGACAAACACAACACGGTACACCAACTTTTACAGGTGGTAAAGTTACAGTAAATGGTGTGGAGAAAACTGTAGAAATTGATGAAAATGTCAAACCAACCTTTGATGATGGGACAACTAAGAAAGTCGTTCCGGGAGAAGGAACTTATACCATTGATGAAAATGGTGTGGTAACTTTCACACCAGAAAAAGACTTTGTTGGGAAGGCTTCAGGAGTTACAGTCAAACGAGTTGATAAGAACGGAACAGAAATAACTGCAAAATACACTCCAACTGTACGTCCAATTACTTCATTTGTAGATACTAAGGGGAATACATTAATTCCAAGCGAAGACGGCGAACAACCTAAGAAAGATATTCCAGGTTACCGCTTCGTAGAGACTAAGAAACTTCCAAACGGCGACACAGAACACGTTTATGAGAAGGTTAAGACTGCCCCTCAACAAAAACCGACTGAGCAATCTCCAGCTACTAAAGCAACCAAAGAATTACCTAATACTGGTACGGAAGATTATGTAGCTTTGGCAGCTCTAGGAGTTCTTGGTTTGATGAGCGGATTTGGACTTGTGTCTCGTAAGAAAAAAGAAGACTAATTCTATACTCGAGATTCTAAGTAGTATCCTTTAGTTTCTTAAACAAAAAACCAACTAATCTAATGATTAGTTGGTTTTTGTCTATTCTCGATTTTTCCAAGCTTGGTAACGGGTGTCAATCAAGAGTTGGGTTAGTCGTCCCATGGTTTCTCTTTCTTCGGGAGTGAGGGATTGAGCTTGGACAAAGAGATGGTGAACGTGTTCAATCACCTTGAAGGAAGAGAGGTCGTTGATAGAGGAAATGCCTGCATCAAGAATGATTCCAAAAAAGAGGTCAAAGTAGAGCTGCAGTTCAGTATCAGGGACCGTCTCAACCCATTCCTTGAAGGTAGTATCGACTTGCTGGCTGTCACTATTGGTCTCGTCTAGTTGGACAAAGTGTTTGTCTTCAATCTGCCAACTAAAGGTGTCATGCTGGGCAAGACCGCCTAAGGCAGTGCTTCGAACGACGATTTTTTTATCAGGAATTTCCAGCATCATCCCGATGATAGAACCTTGTGGGACAAATACTTTCGTTCTTTCCATCATGTTTTGATAGCCAGCTGTTTCGGTTAGTTCCTTGTGAAGTCCAGGAGCATCAAAAGTATAGACAGCGGCAATATTTTTCTGCAAGTTTGGATCAAGTTGACTTGCAGCATAGACAGCTAAATTGCCCCCTTTTGAGTGTCCTGCTAGGATAACCTTTTGGTTGGGGTGTTGAGCAAAAAAATTCTCTAAATACTGGAGGGCATGTTTTTGAGCAGGGATTTCCTTCATATAGGTCATATGGAAATCTTCTTTCCAACCAATGATGCTGTCATCCGTCCCGCGAAAAACAAGCAAATAGGTATCGAGACTGATACGATAAGTCATAGCCGCAAACTGTTTTTGCAATTCAGGATCGATATCGTTGATAAAGTCTGAGAGCTTGCAATTTTTAAACCGTTTGTGTTGAGCGAGCTGATCCAACAACTGGAGACGGTTTTTATTGGTCAACATCGTCGTTTCTCTAGGGATCTGAGTTGCTAAGTCAATGAGACGCTGTGGTTCTTGGGTAACTATATCATCAAAAGCAAGATAGGTTAATTCAGTAAGGACAAGAACATCTAATTCATTCACGGGGAGGTCATAAAAGGAATCGTATGCTACATCATTTAAGTAGTCAAAAATATTAGCCATAAAAGCTCCTTTCTCTATGTTTATCCTACCACATTTACCTAGAATTAGCTAGTGGGCTTGTTAGAATGACCTAGTAGGGTTTGATTGAAATACATAGAAGATAGATTGCTCCTATTTCAAACCTCTAAACGAGCTTACTTGTATGTTTTTGCTATCAATCCCATTTTCCTTTAAAAAATTCTTCATCTCATTTACATCATCAGGCTGACCTGTGATGAGATAGCTGGCTTGATTGCCGTATTCATCAATAGCACGTTTTAAAAATTCTTGACTTTGAGAAAGTTCCTCGCTAGTTTTATAAGTAAAATTCGGTGTTTTTTGAGCCACTTCTTTCATCTCATTATCGAAAATAGTAACTCCTTTGTCAAAATGGTTGAGAATAATCGGACATTTACCAGCCCATTCTTTGATAAGGGGGCGTAGAGCAGAAATGCCGACATCAGATGCAAAGCAAACTAGTGGCTTATTCGTATCTTTAACAGTCAAAGAGGAATCCAGCCAACTCATCTCAATCTCACTGCCAGCTGGTAAATGTGTCAAGGTGTTCTTAAAGTTGCTTCCACTATTATGAGTCAAAATGAGAATTTCATCTTCATCAGGTGTGGAGGCAATGGTTAGCCATCGACTGGTTTGCTCTCCCGTAGCTTCATATTTACTAGCAGTAGATGAGGTATCAGGGAGTGTAAACTTAGCATAAGCCCCAGCTTTCCAGATTTGATGACTCGGTTTTGTGATATGAATTAAATATAGATCTCCGCTGGGGTTTTCGATGGATTTTATCGATAATGTCTGGCTTCGTCCAAGAAAAGCGATGGCACCCCAAGTTATAATACATAGCGCTCCAAGTGTTGATAGAATGATAATAAACATTTTTTTACCTCTTTTCATTTTTTATGACTCCTGTTCTTAATTTTATGAATGAACTATAAAATAATTCATTCATATCTTTTTAAAAAATAAAGAAATCCATTCTTTATTTTAGAACTCCTTTAATGAAGTTGGTTGCAAGTATTTCAACAGTTTTGCCAATATCTGGAAAATCTTTTTCCGTGATATGCATATCCATATAGTAAAACAGATTATAAACCTGTAAAATATCTTGAATCTTTTCTGGCGAGTACCCTTCAGCCTGCATGCGATTTGTAAAAGTTTTAACTAGAAACTGATGAAAAGGATTTGCGACTTTGCCTTCTTCCGAGGAATAGTAGCTGTGCAACTCATCTGCGATGGCAGGATTGTACCATTCTGCAAGGATTTTATTGGAAGAAACGAGAGTTCTGGACTGAGCAAATAGTTGACCAATGAGGTCGACCATGTCAATTTCCCAATCCAGTTCGTCGATCATAGCTTGGCGAACACGGTTGTTTTCATCTATATAGATGTCTAGAAAAATGGCTTCTTTACTCTCGTAATAGTTATAAAAAGAGCCTACTGCCATACCAGCTTGTCTAGCAATTTCTGAAATTCCTGTCGCCTTGTAACCTTTTTTCGAAAAAACGTCATAAGCTGCTGTTTTTAGAGCTTGTTTTTTGTCCAATATGATTTAACCTCCTTTGTTTCATGAATGAATAAAATTAGTTATTCATTCATATTCTAACAAATCATGGCTAGCTTGTCAATAAGAAGGCTAGATCTGTTAAATAAGTTAAAGAAACGCTAACTAAATGAGCACAAAAGGAAAATATAGGATAAGGCTGGAACTATAATTAAAAATAAGGTATGATATCAGTGGGAATGTTCTCTATTTAGCATCTGTTTTCTGATCTGAATTTGGGGAAAGGCTGCTAAACAGTATGAGATACTGATCCGTAAATCTGATATGAAGGGTTTTGATACTTTGAGAAATAGCAAAGGAGGAGCGCATGCACAAAATTTTACTGGTAGAAGATGACCAAGTTATTCGGCAACAAGTTGGGAAATTGCTCTCTGAGTGGGGCTTTGAAGTCGTTTTGGTAGAAGACTTTATGGAAGTGTTGAGTTTATTTGTCCAGTCGGAACCTCATCTGGTCCTCATGGATATCGGTCTGCCTCTTTTTAATGGTTATCACTGGTGCCAGGAGATTCGCAAGATTTCCAAGGTACCTATCATGTTTCTGTCATCGAGAGACCAGGCTATGGATATTGTCATGGCGATCAATATGGGAGCGGACGACTTTGTGACCAAGCCTTTTGACCAGCAGGTGCTCCTTGCCAAGGTTCAGGGCTTGTTGCGCCGTTCCTATGAGTTTGGGCGAGATGAAAGTCTGCTGGAGTATGCGGGTGTGATCCTCAATACCAAGTCTATGGACCTGCACTATCAGGGTGAAGTCCTGAGCTTAACCAAGAATGAATTTCAAATTTTGCGGGTTTTGTTTGAACATGCGGGTAATATCGTGGCGCGTGATGACCTGATGCGGGAACTTTGGAATAGCGACTTTTTCATCGATGACAATACCTTGTCTGTCAACGTTGCTCGTTTGCGCAAAAAGTTGGAGGAGCAAGGCTTAGTAGGCTTTATTGAAACCAAGAAAGGGATAGGATACGGACTGAAACATGCTTGATTGGAAATCATTTTTTCTAGCCTATCTGCGTTCTCGCAGTCGCGTTTTTGCCTATATTTTTTCATTAGGCTTTCTCGTCCTTCTCTTTCAGTTTTTATTTGCTAGTCTAGGAACTTATTTTCTTTATTTCTTTCTGCTCAGTAGTTTTTTGACCTTCTTATTTTTGGCTTGGGATATATTTGCAGAAGCTCAGGTTTACCGGCAGGAAATACTCTATGCTGAGAGAAATCCCAAGTCTCCTCTGGAATGTGCGCTAGCAGAAAAGCTCGAAGAGCGTGAGTCTGAATTGTATCAAAAGAAGTCGGAAGCCCAGAGCAAGCTGACAGATTTGCTGGATTACTACACCTTATGGGTTCACCAGATCAAGACGCCCATTGCAGCGAGTCGCCTTTTAGTAGCAGAAGTCTCTGATCGGGAGGTCAAGCAGCAACTGGAACAGGAAATCTTCAAGATTGACTCCTATACCAATCTGGTGTTGCAGTATCTTCGTTTGGAAAGCTTTCATGATGACTTAGTATTTGAAAAGGTTCAAGTGGAGGATTTGGTGAAGGAAGTGGTTCGCAAGTATGCCCTTTTCTTTATCCAAAAAGGACTGACGGTCAATCTCCATGACCTTGACAAAATCATCGTGACCGATAAGAAGTGGTTGTTGGTCGTCATTGAACAAATCCTTTCAAACAGTCTCAAGTACACCAAGGAAGGTGGGCTAGAGATTTCTATGGAAGGTCAGGAGCTCTGTATAAAGGATACGGGGATTGGGATTAAAAACAGTGATGTGCTCCGAGTCTTTGAACGTGGCTTTTCAGGATATAATGGGCGCTTGACCCAGCAGTCATCTGGACTGGGCCTCTACCTATCTAAGAAAATTTCTGAAGAACTCGGCCACCAGATTCGCATCGAGTCTGAGGTTGGGATAGGAACAACCGTTCGCATCAAGTTTTCCAATAGGAATCTGATGATTGAGTGAGCATAGTTGATGATAACCTTATCCATCTGTGGAATTTTTGTTCTAGTCTATATCTCTATTTTCATGATAACGTCTAGAAGTTACCGTAAGATTGTCCAGATGTAAAAAATGTTACACTAGGAAACGACTAGAATATAGTCAAAAAATAAAAGAGACAAAAATGAAAGAAAGTTATTTTGACGGAGGAATCATAGATTATATTGGATGCTCCATCTTAGTAGCCATAATTTTCGGGCTTACCTTGGGGGTCGCAACACCTTGGGCGGTTTGCATGATGAAAAATTGAAAATCAAACACACGGTAGTGGATGGGTAACGTCTATACTTTGACGGGATTGGAGCACAACTGTTCGGTAACTGGATCAAGTGGTTTCTTCTAACCATCATCACGTTTGGAATCTATGGCTTCTGATTGAAAATAAAAATGAAGCAATGGATTGTCGAACACACCAATCTTGTTTAAAGATTAAAACGGCATCTTCTTTCAGAGGAGATACCATTTTTTTCTTTTTCGTATAAGGAAACAAAAGTTTCTTCCTTCTCTATCTGTTCAATTGATATATTTCTTCAGAGAAAGACTGTAAAATTTTTGATATAATGTTAAGGATAGACTGACGGATGCTTAAAAGATAATTTTCAAAAAAATAACAGGTGAGAATTAAAATATGTAAAATTGAAAAGAAGTCTCTCTGCCACCATCTAAGCAGAAACAAGAGTATATGAAATAAAAGGAGTAACCAATGACTGGAAATTATTCAACACGTGAATATCGTGAGAAATTATATGATGATCTTCATGTTCGATTAAGAGATACAGTGATTTTGATGTGTGCGATTTTTATTGCCTCTATAGGTTTAAATATGAATTCAACAGCTGTCATTATTGGAGCCATGCTGATTTCCCCTCTTATGACATCGATTGTTGGACTCGGATTTGGTTTAGCTATTTTTGATACGCGTTTAATCAAGCAATCTTTAGAGGTTTTATTTACTCAAGTATTGGTCAGTTTGCTTGTCTCGACTTTGTATTTCTGGATTTCCCCCTTATCTTATGCAAGTAGCGAGTTGATTGCACGAACCTCTCCAACCATTTGGGATGTTCTCATTGCTATTGCTGGTGGGATAGCAGGTGTAATTGGGTCAAGGAAAAAAGAAGCAAACAATATCGTGCCAGGAGTAGCCATTGCAACAGCTCTGATGCCACCTATCTGTACTGCAGGATATGGTTTAGCTAACGGAAATGTACGATTTTTATTTGGGGCTCTCTATCTTTTCTTGATCAACTGTGTCTTTATCATGCTAGCCAACATTATTGGAACAAGAATTTTGATGAGAAAATCTCCCTTAAGTTCATTTAAAGAGCTAAACATTAAAATGAAAATTGGCTTGATATCCTTGATTGTATTATTGGTTCTTCCAGCCAGTTATTCAGCAGTCACTCTGACGATAGATCAAGCGCGAAAAGAAGGGATCAAACAGTTTGTAGGAAAAGAGTTCTCTAATCATACGGTCATTAATCAAGTCTACAAGTCTAGGGACAATGAATTGGTCTTGACAGTTGTTGGAGATCCGATTTCAGAAGAAGAATTAGAAACGCTCCATCAAAAACAAGCCTCTTACGGTATTCAATCTGTTCAATTGAAGGTCAATCAAGTTCATAATTCGACAAAATTAGACAGCGATACGACCAAGGAATTTTATGAAACCATTAACAAGTATATCGATCAAAAACTCTCTGAAAAAGATTCACAAAAAGATATTGTAAAAGAAAATGAGGCAGACAAGGATTGAGGATAATCAACTTATCTAACTCATGGAAGCAAATCTTGAGAGGATATCCTATATCCAACAGTTAGTGGATAGAAAGGATTGTTTATGAGGATACCATTTGTGGTGGTTTAACCAATCACTACTAGCTCAGGTTAAATAAAATATAAAAAAGCAACAACTGAAATAGTTGTTGCTTTTTCTTACTGAAAAATGTTTCTCAGACAGTGATTGTTTTATTTCTCAACACGAGATTTGTTGGCGATATCAGCAAGGATTGCTGCTACAAACTCATCTACTGGGACAGTTTGTGTTTCTTTTTGGCCATAGCGACGAACGTTGACAGTTCCGTCTTCCATTTCCTTATCACCAACGATCAATTGGTAAGGAATCTTGCTGGTTTGAGAAGCACGGATCTTGAACTGCATTTTTTCATTGCGCTCATCTACGTCTGCACGGACACCGCGGTCACGGAGTTTCTTAGCCACTTCCCAAGCGTAGTCCACGTGTTTTTCGTTAGAAACAGGGATGAGAGTTACTTGATGTGGTGCAAGCCATGTTGGGAAGGCACCCTTGTAGTTTTCAATCAAGATAGCTGTGAAGCGTTCCATAGTGGAGATAACCCCACGGTGGATCATAACTGGGCGATGTTCTTCACCGTCAGCACCGATGTATTTGAGGTCAAAACGTTCAGGAAGCAAGAAGTCAAGCTGGATAGTAGAAAGGGTTTCTTCTTTTCCAAGAGCTGTCTTAACCTGAATATCCAATTTTGGACCGTAGAAGGCTGCTTCACCTTCTGCTTCAAAGTAGTCAACACCCATTTCATCAAGGGCTGCACGAAGCATGGTTTGGGCATTTTCCCACATCTCATCGTTGTCAAAGTACTTGTGAGTATCTTGAGGGTCACGAAGAGATAGGCGGAAGCGGTATTCATTCAAGTTGAAGTCTTCATAAACATCGATAATCAACTGAAGGGCACGTTGGAATTCTTCTTGGATTTGTTCAGGAGTCACAAAGAGGTGACCGTCGTTGAGGGACATTTCACGCACACGTTGAAGACCAGTGAGGGCACCAGATTTTTCATAACGGTGCATCATTCCGATTTCAGCGATACGGATTGGCAATTCGCGGTAAGAGTGAACATGGTGCTTGAAGACTTGGATGTGGTGCGGACAGTTCATTGGACGAAGGACAAATTCTTCCCCGTCACCCATGTCCATAGTTGGGAACATGTCTTCCTGGTAATGATCCCAGTGACCAGAAGTTTTGTAGAGTTCAACAGAAGCAAGTGGTGGAGTGTAGACGTGTTGGTAGCCAGAAGCTAACTCCTTGTCGACAATGTAGCGTTCCAATTCACGACGGATCGTTGCACCATTTGGCAACCAGAATGGCAAACCTTGTCCGACTTCTTGGGAAATCATGAAGAGGTCAAGCTCTTTACCAAGTTTACGGTGGTCACGTTCTTTGGCTTCTTCACGCATTTGAAGGTAGTTTTTCAAGTCTTTCTTGTCAAACCAAGCTGTACCGTAGATCCGTTGCATCATAGCGTTGTCACTATTTCCACGCCAGTAAGCACCTGCTACATGGAGCAGGTGGAAGATTTGGATGCGTCCTGTTGAAGGAACGTGCGGGCCACGGCAGAGGTCCACGTATTCACCCTGACGGTAGATAGTCAAACCACCCTCGTCTTCAGAGTGTTCTTCAATCAATTCCAACTTGTAAGGGTCGTTTTTGAAGATTTCACGCGCTTCATCTTTAGTCACTTCTTCACGAATAGATGGGAAGTTTTCTTTGACGATTTTTTGCATTTCTTCTTCGATACGAGGAAGGTCTTCGTTAGAGATTTGACCAGCAGTATTGTCGGTATCGTAGTAGAAGCCATCTTCAATAGCCGGACCAACTCCCAAGTGAATATCAGGGAAAAGGCGACGAGCTGCTTGGGCAAACAAGTGGGCAGCTGAGTGGCGCAAGATTGGAAGGGCATCTTCGTGATCAGGTGTCACGATTTCGATGCTTCCATCTTCAGTGATAGCACGAGTCGTGTCGATGAGTTTGCCGTTGAATTTACCAGCGAGAGCTTTTTTAGCTAGAGAATTGCTGATAGATTGGGCAATTTCAAAAGTTGTCACGCCAGATTCGAATTCACGAACAGCGCCATCTGGGAAAGTAATCTTAATCATGATTTTCTCCTTAAATATTTATTCTATTTTTGTTGGACAATTTTAAGAGCCGAGCAACTTCTTCCACAGTCTGATTCTCTGATTGACTGCCATCTGTTACGAGACTAGGATAGCCTAATTTCATCGCTTCCTTACGAACCATTTGGGCAAAAAGAATGTCTCGTTGCATCCAGTTTTCAAAAGCTTGCTCAGGGTTGGTTGTACCCTCTAAGACATAAGGAACCCATTCTCTCTGTATATAATGCTTTTTTTGAAAATCAGCTGTCGGAGTCAAGCATAGATAGGAAGACGCTGGGCATTCAAGCTCCTTTACCAAGTGAGGCAAAAGTCCTGCTCCCTCCACCAAGAGAGGTCTGTTTTGATTCTTTATCAAGTAAGATTTTACATAAGGAAAAATCTCTTCATAAAAGCGCCATTCTTCATCTGCCATCTCTTCTGGATTTCTCATCCAGACTTGTTCTGGATTTCTATCCTGCCTAAGAAGGCAAATTGGCTGTGAGTCTTCACTTGCTTGACTCATCATCTTTTCTACCAAATCATCCAGTTTGATATGAAGTAGTTGATACTGTCTAGCAAGAAGTGAGGCAATTGTTGACTTTCCACTGCAAGGCGATCCGCCAATCATATAAAGCATCATTCTTCCTCCTTCTGACAAAACAAAAACGACATCCTAAAAGGACGTCGCAACGTGGTTCCACCTTCATTTATGTTCCTCAAAAAAGAGGGACACCTCTGATTGGCTTTAACGTAGCCACCGTTTTATGTTTTCATAAAAGTCAGTAGAGTAGTATCAGTTTAGGCTTTCTATGCGTTTCCAGCAACCACGCACTCTCTAGTAGAAAGGGACTAAGTGACTTGTCTCTATGCATTATTATAGCATGATTGCGAGAATTTTCAAGGTTTTTGTATAATTTTTTTATTTTTCTCTCGCTGGAAGACATGCTTGATCCCCACACCAGAAACCAAGCCAAGTAGGGCAAAGAGCTCATAGGCTAGGAAGTAAAGCAGGATGAATTCGCCAAAGGTGATGATGGTAAAGCAATAGAGCAGACCAATACCGAGTAGCCACCAAAGTGAGAAATGAAATCGATAGCTATAAAGTAGTGATACGATAAAGGTTACCAGAGGTGAAAAGAGGATGATGTTGTAAATGTACAGTCCCTTCAGTGTATATGGGTCAGAGATGAGTAGAGAGAGGAGTTCATAGAGTGGCCAGTAAAAAAAGAAAATGACAAGGTAGAATGGGATATGCTTAAGATAATTCTGCATGGCAATAGTCCTCCAATCTGGAAAAATTGAGAGATATTGTAGACCACATAATCCTAAATGAAGGGGAAATCTCTACTTATATTATAGCACGAGTTAGAAGCTCTTACAATTTAATCCAGTGATTAGTGATAGTAATCTTTTCGAGTGTTTTCTGTTATAATACTAACAAAAGAAGGAAAATAAGGAGAAAGAATGACCAAAATAGCAGTTCTTTCAGACATACATGGAAATACGACAGCTTTGGAAGCTGTACTGGCTGATGCAAGAGCGGCAGAGGTAGACGAGTACTGGCTTTTGGGAGATATTCTGATGCCAGGAACAGGACGTAGAAGGATATTGGACCTCTTAGCTAGCTTGCCTATTACAGTAAGAGTTCTGGGAAATTGGGAAAATAGTCTCTGGCGAGGCCTGCATCGCAAGTTAGATCCTACAAAAGCGAGTCATTCTTATCTCCTGCGTCAAAGTCAGTATATCTTAGAGGAGATTAGCCCTAAAGAAATCGAAGACCTCAATAATCAACCCATGCAAGTTCATCGTCAGTTTGGTGATTTGATGGTGGGAATCACTCATCATCTCCCTGATAAAAACTGGGGTAGAGAATTGATCCATACGGGAAAACAAGAAGATTTTGATAGATTAGTGACGAATCCACACGCCTCTATCGCAGTATATGGCCATATCCACCAACAGTTACTTCGTTATGGAAGTGACGGTCAGTTGATTCTCAATCCAGGATCCATTGGACAACCCTTCTTTTTAGATGCGAAGTTGCGTAAGGATCTGCGGGCTCAGTATATGATCTTAGAGTTTGATGAATCTGGTTTGTCTGATGTTGATTTTCGTCAAGTGGATTATGATGTAGAAGCTGAATTGCAGTTGGCTAAGGATTTGAAGCTCCCCTATTTCCAGGTCTACTATGAAAGTTTGGTAAATGGGATTCACCATACTCATAACCATGAATTGTTAGGTCAGATTAGTGAACAAGAAGGTTATGATCAGGATGTTGAACTCTGGATGGAAAGAGACAAGAAAGATTGGTTTTAAGAGGAGTTCTAGCTAGAAATCAGATAGTCTAGTGACTGCTGTTTCCCGATAAGTCGAACTGGATACGAATTGACGGCTTCTCAAATTTATGTTAGAATAACGGAATATAACTAATTTGAATCTCATACTAATTGATATTCAAAATAAGAGGAGACAGATAATGAAACCAGAAGAGTTACACGCTATTGCCTCGGAGTTGGGCTTGCAATTTGACGAAGATTCGCGTAGTATTTATGGCACGCAGTCAGGCTATTTACTTTTCCTGCAAGAAACTGATGTGAAAAATCAGTTTCGACTTTGCGTCAGTGTGAGTTTGAATGGCAATCCTGCGGATTCAGAAGAAAATGAATTGGTTTGGGATGAGTTTAAGAGTGAATCTCTTCCAAACTTGTCGACCTTGTCTATCAACCAGTACCTTGTTTCTTTTGTTGTAAAAGGTGCCATGCGCAAATCAAAAACAATTGAGAAGTTACAGACGCTCATAACAGATCTCGTTGCCTTCCTTGAAACCCATCATTTCGTCCAAGTGTGTGCCTACAGTGGTCAGGAGGGTCCTGTTGGTCTCTATCAATTAGGTGATTCAATTTTCCTTATCAATGAGGAAAGTTATCAATTGCTGAAGAGCAATCTTCAGATTGAGGTGGATTCTTATCAAAATCAAAAGGAAAATGTTCTTCTTGGAGCAGTTGGTGCGTTGCTTGGAGCCTTGATTGGTGGAGCAGTTGCTCTATTTATCGCTCGTCTAGGTTATGTAGCTATGGTAGCGGGTATTGTTCTGGGGATTTGTACCATTAAAGGATATGAAATCCTTGGAAGAAAGGTATCTCGAAAGGGGATTGTGATTTCCTCTATTTGGATGGTGATTACTGTTTTTCTAGTGAATCAAATTGATTTGGCGATGGAAGTCGTTTCCAAACTAGGGGTTGAGTTTGCCTTTGCTTTCCGAGTGGTAAATCAATTAATCTTTAGCGGTGATTTCCCAGATAACTATTTTTATAATCTAGCTATGTTAGCTGTGTTTACCTTAGTTGGTGCTGGTGTGTCTATCAGCTCAGTCTGGTCAAGCCATAAAACAAAAGGGATTGTCCGTAAAATTGCATAAAAAAAATAAGTCTTTGTATGCCCTCTACCGTTCTGGTTGGCAAGAGGGATACAGGACTTTTTGCATGGAGAAGATAATCAGTCGTTAATATTTGACAGGAAAACCAAAAACGGTATAATGTTTATACGGGAAAAGATGAATAAAATATCAGTGAAAGGAGAAGAAAATGCAAATTTCAAGTCGATTTACAATTGCGACTCATATGATGATTATTATTGCAATGCAGGATACAGAAAGTAAAGTAACCAGCGATTTTCTCGCTGCCAGCGTTGGGGTCAATCCAGTCATTATCCGTAAGACTTTATCGCAACTCAAAAAAGCTGGATTGATTTCAGTTGCTCGTGGTACGGGAGGAACTGAGATAATAAAAGACCTTCAGGATATCAGCTTGTTGGATGTCTACCAAGCTGTGGAGTGTTTAGGAAAATCTGGTAAGCTCTTTAGTTTCCATGACAATCCAAATCCTAATTGCCCAATTGGTGCTAATATCCATGGGGTCTTGGACCAAAAGCTGTTCGATGTCCAAGCAGCTATGGAAAACCAACTGCGTCAGACAAGTTTGGCTCAGGTTGTGGCCGATGCTCAGAATAAACTGTCTAAGTAAGAGGACTAAGGTTCTCTTTTTCTATTGCCCTTATGTAGCTAGGATGTAGCCGTGAGAGGAGGTAATAGACTACATGCAATAGAATTTTCTCTGGATAGTCAGAACCAAGACCAGCGCTTAGTAGCAGTCAAAAACCAGCTCCCTACATGCATGGAGAGCTGGTTTCTTTATTCTGCGGCTTGTTGCCAACGTTTTGCTAGCATATGAGATAAGCTAGAAATAGCAAAGTTAAAGATAAAGTAAATCAAGGCAATCAGGATATAAAGACTGAAGACCTGCTCAGGTTCAAAATAGCGTCCCATGAGGATTTGGCTAGCTCCAAAGAGCTCTTGTAGAGCGATAACAGAGTAGAGAAGGCTGGTATCCTTAATCACGGTCACAAACTGAGAAATGATAGCCGGCAGCATTTTACGGATTGCTTGTGGGAGAATGATGTAGTAGAGGATTTGCACTGAAGTGAATCCTTGCGACATTCCTGCTTCATACTGCCCTTTGTCCACAGCATTGAGGCCGCCTCGGATAATCTCAGCCAGGGCTGCTGATGTAAAGAGGGTGAAGGCGGTAATGCCAGCTGGCGTCGACTTCATCTTGAAAACCAAAAAGATAGTGAAAATCCAGAGGAGGTTGGGAACGTTACGTACAAACTCGATATAAATGCTGGAGATGATCCGCAAGACAGGATTTTTCCCATTTCTCATGACGGCTAGCACTGTTCCGATAAGGGTCGAGAGGACGATAGCAATCAGAGAAATATAGAGGGTCAAGCCAAATCCTTTAAAGATAAAGGCTAGGTTATCTGGGGTCAAAACTTCTAAAATAGATTCCATAGTAACCTCCTAAAGTGAATAGGCCTTTTTGTTGGCTTGCTCCATCTTGCGACCAAATTGGGCAACAGGGAAGCATAGGGCAAAGTAGAGAAGAGCAGCACCTAAAAAGGCTGGGATATAGTTTCCGTTGAGAGCCGACCAAGACTTAGTTACAAACATCAAGTCTACTCCAGAGATGATAGCTACGGTAGAGGTGTTCTTGATGAGGTTAACGATTTGGTTGGTCAATGGAGGGAGAATGATACGGAAGGCCTGAGGCAAGATAATCAAGCGCATAGCACTGATATAGGTGAAACCTTGCGACAAGGCGGCCTCCATCTGACCACTAGGAATAGACTGAATCCCTGAACGAATAACCTCAGCAATATAGGCACCGTGATAAAGTCCGACGCAGAGAACAGCTGTCCAATAAATCGGAATCATGATGGTGTGTTCACTGATAAGAGGCAAACCATAAAAAACAATGACAAACTGTACCAAGAGGGGGGTATTTTGGTAAAATTCGACAAAGATACGAGCCAAAATTCTTAAAATTTGATGTTTGCTAGTTGATAGGACTCCAAAGATGATTCCTAAGACCATAGCGAGGATAAAGGATCCGATAGCTAGGGCAAGGGTGAAGAGGAAACCATTGAAAAATTGTCCAAAATCCTGAAAATAGGCTGTCCAAGATGATAAATCTGTCATGGGGTGTCCTCCTTAATCTGCTGTATGGCTAGATGGTTTGAGCTTGTAACGGTCATAGAGTTTCTGTAAACTACCATCCTTGCTCCATTTAGTGACCAAGGTATCAAGATAGTCGTTGAGCTCGGTGTTTGATTTCTTGGTGACGATACCGTAGTCAGATGGCTTGAAACTATCTTCTAGTAGTTCTGTCCGTTTACTAATGTAGCCAGACAGGATAGAACGGTCTACGGAAAAGGCATCAATACGGTGAGCGTGAAGGGAAGTAATCAATTCTGGGTAGGAACCAAGTTCGACGAATTTAAAGGTTAGACCTTTCTTTTTGCCCAGTTCAGTAATCAAGCGCTGGGTAATAGATCCTTGAGCAACTCCGATCGTTTTACCGTTTAGGTCTTCAATGCTTTTGATATTGGCAGATTTGTTGACCAAAAAACCAGAAGCGTCCGTATAGTAGGGACTGGTGAAGTTGTATAATTTTTTACGTTCGTCTGTGATAGTGAAAGTTGCGATATCCATGTCGACCTGTTCATTGTCTAGAAGAGGGCCACGGGTTTGTGCGGTAACAGGCACATAGCGAACCTTGACCTTGAGCTCGTCTGCAATCATCTTGGCTAAGTCGGTTTCGATACCAGAATAAGTCCCTGTCTTGGGATCTTTGTAACCAAAATTGGGAACGTCTTGTTTGACACCGACAACCAGTTCGCCTCTTTTTTGAATGTCTGCGACGCTGGTATCAGCCTGAACTGGTTTGGCAGCAGCAAGGCCGAAAAGGCTAATCAATAATGCGGATAAAAAGAATTTCTTTTTCATAGGCGCCTCCTTATTTGACTTTATCACTTTCGTGGTTGATAATTTTGCTGAGGAATTGCTGGGCACGAGGTTCGCTTGGATTGTCGAAAAAGTCATCGACATCTGTCGTATCCACCAAAACTTCTCCGTCAGCCATAAAGATGATACGGTCAGCAACTTCACGGGCAAAGCCCATTTCGTGGGTAACGATAATCATGTTCATCCCGTCATGTGCCAGTTTTTGCATAACAGCTAGAACGTCTCCGATGGTCTCAGGGTCAAGGGCAGATGTTGGTTCATCAAAGAGGAGGAGTTCGGGATGCATAGCGAGTCCACGTGCGATGGCAATCCGTTGTTTTTGTCCACCAGATAGCATGGCTGGATAAGAATCTTTCTTATCCCACATGTTTACAAATTCCAGATATTTTTGGGCTGTTTTTTCAGCTTCTTTTTTATCAATTCCTAGAACTTTTACAGGCGCAAGTGTTACATTTTCTAACACTGTTTTATGTGGATAAAGGTTGAAATGTTGGAAAACCATGCCGACTTCCTTACGGAGAGGAACTAAATCTTTCTGACTGGCACCTGCTACTTGGTGTCCATTGACTAGGAGACTTCCTTTGTCAACAGCCTCCAAACCATTAATAGTACGGATAAGAGTGGACTTCCCAGAACCAGAAGGTCCAAGCAGGACAACAACTTGTCCTTTTTCAAAACGGAGATTGATGTCGCGGAGTGCGTGGTAGTCTCCGTAATATTTTTCGATGTTTTTAAATTCTACTAAAGCCATGAGAGATCTCCTTTGTGTTAGATTTTATAACACGATTCTACAACAAAAGAATGTTCTTGTCAAATCATATCTGAAAAAAATTCACTAAAATTTTATAAAAAAGCAATCTGGATAGAGAAAATGCCTAAATCATGTTATAATGAAACGATAGAATTCTTAGAAAGAGTGGATGTTTTTTTGATAACTCCTACTTATGAATGGCAGTTTGCCCCACAGGTTGAAGATGCGGATTTTACAAAGATAGCCAAGAAGGCTGGACTGGGCCCTGAGGTGGCTCGGTTATTATTTGAAAGAGGGATTCAGAATGAAGAAAGTCTAAAGAAGTTTTTAGAACCTTCTTTAGAGGACTTGCATGACCCTTATCTGCTCCATGATATGGATAAGGCAGTAGAACGGATTCGTCAGGCCATTGAAGAAGGGGAAAACATTCTCATCTATGGGGACTACGATGCGGATGGCATGACTTCAGCGTCGATTGTGAAGGAAAGTTTGGAACAGCTGGGCGCCGAGTGCCGTGTTTATCTGCCAAATCGCTTTACCGATGGCTACGGTCCTAATGCCAGTGTCTATAAATACTTTATCGAGCAAGAGGGAATTTCCCTGGTTGTGACAGTGGATAATGGGGTTGCAGGGCACGAAGCCATTGAATTGGCCCAGTCTATGGGAGTGGATGTCATTGTGACCGACCACCATTCCATGCCGGAAACCCTTCCTGATGCCTATGCGATTGTTCACCCTGAGCATCCGGATGCGGACTATCCTTTTAAACAGTTGGCTGGTTGCGGAGTGGCTTTCAAGCTGGCTTGCGCTCTTTTAGAAGAAGTACAAGTGGAGTTGCTTGATTTGGTTGCCATCGGAACCATTGCCGATATGGTGAGTCTGACGGATGAAAATCGTATCTTGGTTCAATATGGTCTGGAAATGTTGGGACATACCCAGCGCATTGGACTACAAGAAATGCTGGACATGGCTGGGATTGCTGCTAATGAAGTAACAGAAGAAACGATTGGTTTCCAGCTTGCACCGCGTTTGAATGCTTTGGGGCGTTTGGATGATCCCAATCCTGCCATTGATTTGCTGACTGGATTTGATGATGAGGAAGCGCATGAGATTGCCCTCATGATTCACCAGAAAAACGAAGAGCGCAAGGAAATCGTTCAGTCAATCTACGAAGAAGCTAAGACCATGGTGGATCCTGAGAAGAAGGTCCAGGTTTTGGCCAAGGAAGGCTGGAATCCTGGCGTTCTGGGTATCGTTGCTGGTCGTTTGTTGGAAGAACTAGGGCAGACAGTCATCGTTCTTAATATAGAAGAAGGTCGCGCCAAGGGTAGTGCTCGTAGTGTGGAAGCGGTCGATATTTTTGAAGCTCTGGATCCCCATCGAGACCTCTTTATCGCCTTTGGCGGCCATGCTGGTGCAGCTGGAATGACGCTGGAAGTTGAGAAACTTTCAGATTTATCTCAGGTTTTAGAAGACTATGTCCGTGAAAAAGGTGCAGATGCTGGTGGCAAGAATAAGTTAAATCTAGATGAAGAGTTGGATTTGGAGACTCTTAGTTTAGAAACGGTTAAAAGCTTTGAACGCTTGGCACCCTTTGGGATGGATAATCAGAAACCTGTCTTTTATATCAAGGATTTTCATGTCGAAAGTGCCAGAACCATGGGAGCAGGCAATGCCCACCTCAAACTAAAAATTTCCAAGGGTGAGGCGAGTTTTGAAGTGGTGGCCTTTGGACAAGGTAGATGGGCAACAGAATTTTCTCAAACCAAGAATCTAGAATTGGCAGTCACCCTGTCTGTCAATCAATGGAATGGCCAAACTGCCCTCCAGTTGATGATGGTGGATGCGCGTGTGGAAGGTGTTCAACTCTTTAACATTCGTGGGAAGAATGCAGTCTTGCCAGAAGGGGTTCCAGTCTTGGATTTCTCTGGAGAATTGCCGGATTTGGCGAATAGTGAAGCGGTTGTTGTGAAAACTATTCCCGAGGATATTACCTTGCTTAAGACCATTTTTCAGGAACAGGATTTCTCTGCTGTCTATTTCAAAAATGACATCGATAAGGCCTACTATCTGACAGGTTATGGGACTAGGGAACAGTTTGCAAAATTGTACAAGACCATTTACCAGTTCCCAGAGTTTGATATTCGCTACAAGCTGAAAGATTTGGCGGCTTATCTCAATATCCAACAAATCTTGCTGGTCAAGATGATCCAAGTATTTGAAGAGCTGGGCTTTGTGACAATCAAAGATGGTGTCATGACAGTCAATAAAGAAACGCCGAAAAGGGAAATTGCTGAAAGTCAGATTTACCAAAATCTCAAACAGACCGTTAAAGACCAAGAAATGATGGCACTGGGGACAGTGCAAGAAATGTATGACTTTTTGAAAGGATAAGCATGATGTCTTTAAAGAAAATTTCAAGCTGGATTGTTAAAGATAAAGTAATAGTAATATTCTTTTTTGTGTCTTTTTTACCTATATTGTATGCTGTTGTAAAAATTGTTTTAAAAACGCACTTTGGAACTGAAGATTTTGGTATTAATTTGAGAAAAACAATAGACTTTGATTGGTTAGCTTATTATGGGTCAATTATTGGGAGTTATTTGATTGTATATACTCTAAAGAATGAAAATACAAAATATAGGGAAGAAAAACGTGACTCAGTTAGACCAATATTGAATGTTGGATTAAATTATGAACAAATGGGAAGTAAAGATAAACATAAACATACCTCTAATTGTTTAAAAATAGATTCAGAACAAGGCAAGAAACAAGGCAAGAAACAAGGCAAGAATTATATCTGTCAGTATAATTATATAAAGATTAACAAAGAAGATGCTCAAGATGAAGAATCGATTGCTATTCTTATAAAAATTAGAAATATTGGGTTAGGTCATGCCTTAATTGATAAAATAGAATATATAGAAAAAAATGGATCGGGAGGTAATCATAAATTAAAGGCTGAAGAAAGATTTATGATTGATAAGAAACCTCAAAATAATCTACTATTGAAGTTTGACTCAAGAATTGAAGATATTGAAAAGATTAAAATATCTTTTATTGATATTTTAGAAAATAAATATGTCTATGATTTAAAATTAGAAGGAATCAATGATAAAATGAATTTTGTGAATATTGAGGGTAAAAAATTACATTTATTTAGCCTTACCAAGGCATATTTTGAAAGTTATTTTCCAGAGATAGTAGAAAAAGATAGCTAAAGAACCGTCAAATACCAAGAAATGATGGCGCTGGGTACCGTGCAGGAAATGTATGACTTTTTAATGGAGTTATGGGTGGAAAGGGACTGAGATGACCTATCTCGGTCTCTTTTTGACGGATAAATGCTTGGTGTGGGAGTGGTTGATTGGATAGTCTTTTGGATGGTTTGCTGATGTAAAGGTTGGGGAAATGATTCATTTTTTTATTCTCTTCTATCACTTTATACGATGTCTGCTTTTAAACCTTATGTAGTAAAAGTATAAATTTTTGTAACATGACTAAAATATAACTCTAAACGAACTGACATGTAAATCAAGTATGATTTTCTTATCAAGAAAATATAAGGGGAATCCAGTTATGAAAAAAACAGTTACGAAACTGACTCTTGGTTTGACTTCTACCGCTATTTTAGCTACAGTTGGTGCTCAAACTGTGCACGCGAACTCTTACGTTGTCCAAGACGGTGATTCATTTTATGCCATCGCAACTGCAAACGGCATGGATCCGCATGAGTTGGCAGCTTTGAATGGAAAAACCATCTTTGACACTATCCACCCAGGGGACGTATTGGAAGTGAGTGGTTCCGCTCAGGCTAGCTCAACCTACAGTGCTCCAGCTAGCACTGCGAACGTGGTATCTGATACAGAAGATGTTGTCGAAAAGACTCCGACAAACTATGGAAACTCTTATCCTGTTGGTCAGTGTACATGGGGCGTGAAAGAATTGGCACCTTGGGCTAGCAACTGGTGGGGAAATGCCAACACTTGGGCAATCTACGCGAGCGCTCAAGGTTATAAGACAGGAAGTATTCCAGTAGTAGGAGCAATCGCCGTTTGGGACGGTGGTGAATATGGACACGTTGCTTATGTAACAGATGTTCAAAGTGAAAACTCTATCCAGGTATTGGAAGCAAACTACAGACGTCAAAAGCAGATTGCGAATTACCGTGGCTTCTTTAATCCTCATGAATTTTTAGGTAACGTCACTTATATCTATCCAAACTAAAGATGATAAAAAGATTTAGAATTTCTAAGTCTTTTTTCTTTTTGAAAAAATTTCCTATCGTTACCCACCATCTTAGTGGCTAATTGCTGAAAATTTTTAGATTCTGTAGCGAACAGGAAATTCTCGCTTTTGCATGTAGATAAATCATGTCTTTGTAGAAAAAAGTTCTCAAGTCGAGAGGCGAAGGGCAAGAATTTAACTTGTTTTGAACTAAAAGAGAAATTTAGAGTTCGAGAAAGGTATCTGAAATCAAACTGATTCAGAAAATCCATATTTTTGATGGTACAATCGTTCTATTATCTTCGATGAAGCCTCCAAAAGAGAAGTCAAAGTAAAAGAATTCGATTCACAGTAGTGACTAATCTCTAGTTAAAAACCGATCTTCGTTTTGAAAATAATCAAAAAAATGGTATAATGGTAGGAAAAGATTCGGCTGGAAGTTTTAGAACTTTTAGAATAAGAGGGTGAATTCGCCCTATAATCAAGATAAATGAAGTTTCGGAGGAAAAATGAGTAATATTAGTTTAACAACACTAGGTGGTGTACGAGAAAATGGGAAAAATATGTACATCGCTGAAATCAATGGTTCTATTTTTGTTTTGGATGCTGGGCTTAAATACCCTGAAAATGAACAGCTTGGGGTTGATGTCGTCATTCCAAATATGGACTACCTTTTTGAAAATAGCGATCGTATCGCAGGTGTCTTCTTGACCCACGGACATGCGGATGCCATTGGAGCTCTGCCTTACCTTTTGGCAGAGGCTAAGGTGCCTGTGTTTGGCTCTGAGTTGACCATCGAGTTGGCGAAACTCTTTGTCAAAGGGAATGATGCTGTGAAGAAATTCAATGACTTTCATGTGATTGATGAGGATACGGAGATTGACTTTGGAGGAACTGAGGTTTCCTTCTTCCGTACAACTCACTCCATTCCAGAAAGTTTGGGAGTCGTCTTGAAAACTGCAAAAGGTAGCATTGTTTACACAGGTGACTTCAAGTTTGACCAGACTGCTAGCGAATCCTATGCGACGGATTTTGCTCGTTTGGCAGAAATCGGTCGTGATGGTGTCTTGGCGCTCCTCAGTGATTCAGCCAATGCGGACAGCAATATCCAAGTGGCAAGCGAGAGTGAAGTTGGGGATGAAATTACCCAGACCATTGCAGACTGGGAAGGTCGTATCATCGTTGCAGCAGTTGCCAGCAACCTTTCTCGTATCCAGCAGGTTTTTGATGCTGCAGCAGATACAGGTCGCAGAGTTGTTTTGACTGGATTTGATATTGAAAATATCGTCCGCACTGCGATTCGTCTCAAAAAATTATCCCTAGCTAATGAAAGTCTCTTGATTAAACCAAAAGAAATGTCTCGTTTTGAAGACCATGAGTTGATTATCCTTGAGACGGGCCGTATGGGTGAGCCTATTAATGGACTTCGTAAGATGTCTATTGGTCGCCACCGCTATGTGGAAATCAAAGATGGGGACTTGGTCTATATCGTAACGACTCCATCTATCGCCAAAGAAGCTGTCATGGCGCGTGTTGAAAACATGATCTACCAAGCTGGTGGTGTGGTGAAACTCATTACCCAAAGCTTGCGAGTATCCGGACACGGGAATGCGCGTGATTTGCAGTTGATGATTAATCTTTTGCAACCAAACTACCTCTTCCCTATCCAAGGAGAGTATCGTGAGTTGGATGCGCATGCCAAGGCTGCCATGGCAGTTGGGATGTTGCCGGAACGCATTTTCATCCCTAAAAAGGGAACGACCATGTCTTATGAACATGGAGACTTTGTTCCAGCTGGAGCAGTTTCTGCAGGGGATGTCTTGATTGACGGAAATGCCATCGGGGATGTTGGAAATGTCGTCCTTCGTGACCGTAAGGTCTTGTCTGAGGATGGGATCTTTATCGTGGCGATCACTGTCAACCGTCGTGAGAAGAAAATTGTGGCCAAGGCTCGCGTCCATACACGTGGATTTGTTTATCTCAAGAAGAGCCGCGATATTCTCCGTGAAAGTTCAGAATTGATTAACCAAACGGTAGAAGAGTATCTTCAAGGTGATGACTTTGACTGGGCAGATCTCAAAGGCAAGGTTCGCGACAATCTGACCAAGTACCTCTTTGATCAAACCAAGCGTCGTCCAGCAATCTTGCCAGTCGTAATGGAAGCAAAATAATAAGCAGAATACCTACAGAAAAAGTCGAAATTCGGCTTTTTCTTATAGAAATAGTAAAAGGAGACAACCATGGCAGTTATGAATATTGAGTATTACTCAGAAGTTTTGGATATGGAGTGGGGCGTTACCGTACTCTATCCAGATGCTAGTCGGGTGACTGAACCAGATTGCACAGATATTCCTGTTCTTTACCTTTTGCACGGAATGTCAGGAAACCAAAATAGCTGGCTCAAACGTACCAATGTCGAGCGTTTGTTGCGTGGAACCAATCTCATTGTTATCATGCCCAATACTAGCAATGGCTGGTACACAGATACTCAGTATGGCTATAACTACTATACTGCTCTAGCAGAAGAACTCCCCCAAGTCATGAAACGTTTCTTCCCCAATATGACCAGCAAGCGAGAAAAGACTTTCATAGCAGGTCTCTCCATGGGTGGCTACGGCTCCTTCAAACTCGCTTTATCGACGAATCGTTTTTCTCATGCGGCTAGTTTTTCTGGTGCGCTCAGTTTTCAAGAATTTTCTCCTGAAAGTCAGGATCTGGGATCGCTTGCCTACTGGAGAGGAGTTTTTGGAGAAATCAAAGACTGGGCAGCTAGTCCTCATTCGCTTGAAAGTATCGCTGCAAAATCCGATAAAAAAACCAAACTATGGGCTTGGTGTGGAGAGCAAGACTATCTCTACTCTGCCAATAATCTCGCAGTGAAAAACCTCAAAAAACTAGGTTTTGAGGTGACCTATAGTCATAGTCCAGGTAAGCACGAGTGGTACTACTGGGAAAAGCAATTGGAGCGTTTTTTGGCTACTCTACCAATTGACTTTGTCTTGGAAGAACGTTTATCTTAGTTTTAGGTTTCTTTCAGCTTTCTTCAGTAAAATAGAGAATCTATCTTGGTCAAGGAGAATGTGATTTCAAGATAGGTTCTTATTTTTATGAAAGGTGGGACGTCATGTTCTGGATTATTCGATTATTCTTCCGATTTCTTTTGGGAATTTGGCGTTTCTTCTGGCGTCTGGTTTGGACTGTGGTTATTTTACTACTCATTGCTTTTGGAGTGGTTTGGTATCTGTCTGGTGATTTTCATTCTGCGGTCAATCAAGTTGAAAAAATGAGTAAGATTGGTCAAGGTGGCTGGAATCAATGGAAGGAGACGGGAACGCTGGAAGTCTTGTCTCAGACAGATAGTCACCAACATGCAGAAGGCAAGTGGGCTCAGGCCTCAGCTCGCATCTATATTGAGCCTCAAATGGATGAAACCTTCCAAGGTGCCTATGCAGAAGCTATAAAAAACTGGAATCAAACGGGAGCCTTTACCTTTGAGGTGGTTGCGGATCCCAGCCAGGCAGATATTGTGGCAAGTGAGATGAATGATGGATCGACCGCTGTAGCTGGTCAAGCCGAGAGTCAAACCAATCTGTTGACCAATCAATTTATATCTGTAACGGTTCGCTTGAATCACTATTATCTATCCAATCCAAGTTATGGTTATTCTTATGAACGAATCGTGCACACGGCGGAGCACGAGCTGGGGCATGCCATCGGATTGGATCATACTAACGAGACCTCTGTTATGCAGCCTGCCGGCTCCTACTATGGGATTCAGCCCCAGGATGTGAAGGCTGTTCAAGAACTCTATACCGGTAGCGACTAGCTGAAGTCGGTGTAATCTAAAATGAAATCAAAGCTCCTCCATCAAGTGATTGGTGGGGCTTTTTGTTCGTCCTGTTACATCCTTTTTGCTATAATGGAACTATGAATAACTTGATCAAATCAAAACTAGAGCTCTTGCCGACCAGCCCTGGTTGTTACATTCACAAAGATAAAAACGGCACCATTATCTATGTCGGAAAGGCTAAAAATCTGCGTAACCGCGTGCGATCCTATTTTCGTGGAAGTCATGATACCAAGACAGAGGCTCTGGTGTCTGAAATTGTGGATTTTGAATTTATCGTCACCGAGTCTAATATCGAGGCCCTTCTGCTGGAAATCAACCTCATCAAGGAAAATCAGCCCAAGTACAATATCATGCTCAAGGATGATAAGTCTTATCCTTTTATCAAAATCACCAATGAGCGCTATCCGCGGCTTATTATTACTCGTCAGGTCAAAAAGGATGGAGGGCTTTATTTTGGTCCTTATCCAGATGTGGGGGCGGCCAATGAAATCAAGCGGCTACTGGATCGGATTTTCCCTTTTCGTAAGTGTACCAATCCGCCGTCTAAGGTCTGTTTCTATTACCATATCGGTCAATGTATGGCCCACACCATCTGTAAAGAAGATGAGGCCTACTTCAAGTCCATGGCTCAGGAGGTTTCTGATTTCCTAAAAGGACAGGATGACAAAATCATCGATGATCTCAAGGGTAAAATGGCAGTGGCAGCCCAAAGTATGGAGTTTGAACGTGCAGCGGAATACCGTGACCTGATTCAGGCCATTGGGACTCTTCGGACCAAGCAACGGGTTATGGCCAAGGATCTCCAAAACCGTGATGTCTTTGGCTACTATGTGGACAAGGGTTGGATGTGTGTCCAGGTTTTCTTTGTACGTCAAGGAAAACTCATTGAGAGGGATGTCAATCTCTTCCCCTACTACAATGATCCGGATGAGGACTTCTTGACCTATGTGGGACAATTCTATCAAGAAAAATCTCACCTGGTTCCCAATGAGGTGCTGATTCCGCAGGATATAGATGAAGAAGCCGTCAAGGCCTTGGTGGATACCAAGATTCTCAAACCCCAGCGTGGAGAGAAAAAACAACTGGTCAATCTAGCCATAAAAAATGCCCGTGTTAGTCTGGAGCAGAAGTTCAATCTGCTAGAAAAATCTGTTGAAAAGACCCAAGGAGCTATTGAAAATCTGGGACGCTTGCTCCAAATACCGACTCCGGTTCGTATCGAGTCCTTTGATAACTCTAATATCATGGGAACCAGTCCTGTTTCAGCCATGGTGGTCTTTGTCAATGGTAAACCGAGTAAAAAAGACTACCGTAAGTACAAGATAAAAACGGTTGTCGGTCCAGATGACTATGCTAGTATGCGTGAGGTTATTCGCAGACGTTATGGTCGAGTTCAACGAGAAAGTTTAACCCCGCCAGATTTGATTGTCATTGATGGGGGGCAAGGTCAGGTCAATATCGCCAAGCAAGTCATCCAAGAAGAGCTAGGTTTGGATATCCCAATTGCAGGTCTGCAAAAGAATGACAAGCACCAAACCCATGAATTGCTCTTTGGAGATCCGCTGGAAGTGGTGGAGTTGTCTCGCAATTCTCAAGAATTCTTTCTCCTCCAACGCATCCAGGATGAGGTGCACCGCTTTGCCATCACTTTCCACCGGCAACTGCGCTCCAAAAATTCTTTTTCATCTCAATTGGATGGGATTGACGGTCTGGGGCCTAAACGCAAGCAAAATCTCATGAAGCATTTCAAGTCTCTGACCAAAATCAAGGAAGCCAGTGTGGATGAGATTGTCGAAGTTGGGGTGCCAAAAGCAGTCGCAGAAGCTGTTCAGAGAAAGTTGAACCCTCAGGAAGAAGTGGAGTTGGCTCAAGTAGCGGAAGAGAGAGTAGATTATCAAATAGAAGGAGAACACAATGAATCATAAAATTGCAATTTTATCAGATATTCATGGCAATGCGACTGCCTTAGAAGCAGTGATTGCAGATGCTAAAACTCAAGGAGTCAGTGAATACTGGCTTCTGGGAGATATTTTTCTTCCTGGTCCAGGTGCAAATGATCTGGTCGCTCTGTTGAAGGGACTTCCTATTGCAGCAAGTGTTCGAGGTAATTGGGATGATTGTGTCCTTGAGGCCTTGGATGGTGAATATGGTTTGGAAGATCCACAAGAAATCCAGCTCATGCGATTGACTCAGTTTTTGATGGAGCGAATGGATCCTGCAACGATTGACTGGCTACGAAGTTTACCTATGCTAGAAAAGAAAGAAGTTGACGGACTGCGCTTTTCTCTTTCTCATAATTTGCCAAATAAGAACTATGGTGGTGACTTGCTAGTTGAGAATGATACAGAGAAATTTGACCAACTCCTAGATGATGAAGTTGACGTGGCAGTCTATGGTCATGTCCACAAGCAGTTGCTTCGTTATGGCAGTCAAGGGCAACAAATCATCAATCCAGGGTCGATTGGCATGCCCTATTTTAATTGGGAGGCGTTAAAAAATCACCGTGCCCAGTATGCCGTGATAGAAGTGGAAGATGGAGAATTGGTAAACATTTTATTCCGAAAAGTTTCTTATGATTATGAAGCAGAGTTAGAATTGGCCAAGTCCAAGGGGCTTCCTTTTATCGAAATGTATGAAGAACTACGCCGAGATGACAACTATCGGGGGCACAATCTGGAACTCTTAGCTAGTTTAATTGAAAAGCATGGATATGTAGAGGATGTGAAAGATTTCTTGGAGGCTATAAAGTCAAAATATAAGATAGACTAGTTTCTTTAAACCCCTGAAAATTAGTTGAAATTGGATGGGGAAAAAACTGGTTTTAATGATAAGTTTAAATCCATGGCTTCATCCGTGTTCCAATTTCTTTCTATGAAAAATCTCTGCAAGCTCTTTCAAAATATGGTAGAATGGAAGCAGTAGAATTAGAAAAGGAAATCGATTATGAAATTTCTTGAATTAAATAAAAAACGTCATGCGACTAAGCATTTCACTGATAAGCCGGTGGATCCCAAAGATGTGCGTACGGCTATCGAAATCGCAACCTTGGCACCAAGTGCCCACAACAGCCAGCCTTGGAAATTTGTGGTTGTTCGTGAGAAAAATGCTGAATTGGCAAAATTGGCATACGGTTCGAACTTTGAGCAGGTTTCTTCAGCTCCTGTAACCATTGCCTTGTTTACCGACACAGATTTGGCCAAACGTGCCCGCAAGATTGCCCGAGTTGGTGGTGCTAACAATTTCTCAGAAGAGCAACTTCAATATTTTATGAAGAATCTACCAGCTGAATTTGCGCGTTACAGTGAACAACAAGTCAGCGACTACCTAGCTCTCAATGCAGGTTTGGTTGCCATGAACTTGGTTCTGGCTTTGACAGACCAGGGAATCGGTTCTAACATTATCCTTGGATTTGATAAATCAAAAGCCAACGAAGTTTTGGACATCGAAGACCGTTTCCGCCCAGAACTCTTGATTACGGTAGGTTACACTGACGAAAAATTGGAACCAAGCTACCGCTTGCCAGTAGATGAAATCATCGAGAAAAGATAGAAAGAAGAAAAAATGACAGCAATTGATTTTACAGCAGAAGTAGAAAAACGCAAAGAAGACCTCTTGGCTGACTTGTTTAGCCTTTTGGAAATCAACTCAGAACGTGATGACAGCAAGGTAGATGCTGAGCATCCATTTGGACCTGGGCCAGTAAAAGCCTTGGAAAAATTCCTTGAAATCGCAGACCGTGACGGCTATCCAACTAAGAATGTCGATAACTACGCAGGACATTTTGAGTTTGGTGAAGGAGAAGAAGTTCTCGGAATCTTTGCTCACATGGACGTGGTGCCAGCTGGTAGTGGTTGGGACACAGATCCTTACACACCAACTATCAAAGACGGTCGTCTTTATGCGCGTGGAGCTTCAGACGACAAGGGGCCTACAACAGCTTGTTACTATGGCTTGAAAATCATCAAAGAATTGGGCCTCCCAACTTCTAAAAAAGTTCGTTTCATCGTCGGAACAGATGAAGAATCAGGTTGGGCAGACATGGACTACTACTTTGAACATGTAGGACTTGAAAAACCAAACTTTGGATTCTCACCAGATGCTGAATTCCCAATCATCAATGGTGAAAAAGGAAATATCACAGAATACCTTCACTTTGCAGGTGAAAATGCAGGTGCTGCTCGTCTTCACAGCTTCACAGGTGGTTTGCGTGAAAACATGGTACCTGAATCAGCAACAGCAGTTGTTTCAGGTGACTTGGCTGACTTGCAAGCTAAACTAGATGCCTTTGTTGCAGAACACAAACTCAGAGGAGAAATCAAAAAAGAATCTGGCAAATACAAGGTGACAATCATTGGTAAATCAGCTCATGGTGCTATGCCAGCTTCAGGTGTCAATGGTGCGACCTACCTGGCCCTCTTCCTCAGCCAATTTGACTTTGCTGGACCAGCCAAAGACTACCTCGACATCGCTGGTAAGATTCTCTTGAATGACCATGAGGGTGAAAATCTCAAGGTTGCTCATGTGGATGAAAAGATGGGTTCCCTTTCTATGAATGCGGGTGTCTTCCGCTTTGATGAAACAAGTGCTGATAATACCATTGCTCTCAACTTCCGTTATCCAAAAGGAACAAGTCCAGAGCAAATCAAGTCAATCCTTGAAACCTTGCCAGTTGCTTCTGTTAGCCTTTCTGAACACGGTCACACCCCTCACTATGTACCGATGGAAGATCCACTTGTGCAAACCTTGTTGAATGTTTATGAAAAACAAACTTGTCTTAAAGGTCACGAGCAAGTCATCGGTGGTGGTACCTTTGGTCGTTTACTGGAACGTGGGGTTGCCTACGGTGCTATGTTCCCGGACTCAATCGATACCATGCACCAAGCCAATGAATTTATCGCCTTGGACGATCTCTTCCGAGCAGCAGCAATTTATGCAGAAGCTATTTATGAATTGATCAAATAAAACGATAGAAGTCTGAGATTGTATGCTTGGACTTCTTTTTGGAGGGAAAACAGATGTCTCAAATTGAAAGAATCAAGCAAGCCATTATGGCGGATCCGCAAAATACCAGCTATACAGAACGCGGAATCGAACCTCTCTTTGCGGCGCCAAAAACTGCCCGCATCAATATTGTCGGTCAGGCACCGGGGCTTAAAACCCAAGAAGCTGGGATTTATTGGAAGGATAAGAGTGGTGATCGCTTGCGGGACTGGCTAGGTGTAGATGAAGATACCTTTTACAATTCAGGCTTGTTTGCAGTTTTGCCAATGGATTTTTACTTTCCTGGACATGGCAAGTCAGGCGACCTTCCACCTCGTACAGGTTTTGCAGAAAAATGGCATCCGCAACTCTTGCAAGAATTGCCCGATATTCAATTAACTCTCTTGATTGGGCAATATGCCCAAGCCTATTATTTACATGAGAAAGTTAGTGGCAAGGTAACAGAGCGGGTGAAACACTACAAAGACTATCTACCAGAATTTTTCCCTCTGGTGCACCCGTCACCACGAAATCAAATCTGGATGGCTAAGAATCCTTGGTTTGAGTCAGAAGTAGTGCCAGAGTTGAAAAAAAGAATTAAAGCTATTTTAGGAGAAAAAGAATGAAAGAAATAGCCTTCGATGCATTTTACCAGCTTTATCAAAATGAGCAACTTTCTTTAGTGGACGTGAGAGAAGTAGAAGAGTTCGAGACGCTTCATTTAGAAGGTGCTCAGAACCTACCACTTAGTCAATTGGCTGATACTTATGATCAGTTGGACAAGGACCTCTTGCATTATGTCATTTGTAAATCAGGAATGCGTTCAGCGCGTGCTTGTCAGTTTCTAGCTGAACAGGGTTATGACGTTATCAATGTCCAAGGTGGAATGACGGCCTTTGAAAATCTTTAAAGCTATATAGCGTTAGATCCTAATCTTCCCTTGCTCGGTTCCAACTGAGTGAGGGATTTTGTTTTTAGATAATTCTTATTTTTAAAAATATTGAAAACATTCAATGATTAATTTTGGATACTTTTTTCAGAGTCTTAATCATGGTATACTAGGTCAGTATTTTAGAAATATGAAGGAGATTATTATGGCTAAAAAAGGTGCCCTAACAGGCTTACTCCTGTTTGGAATATTTTTTGGTGCGGGGAACTTGATCTTTCCGCCTTCTCTAGGTGCCCTATCTGGAGAACAGTTTCTTCCTGCCATCGCAGGTTTTGTCTTTTCAGGTGTCGGTATTGCCGTCTTGACACTTATTATTGGAACGCTAAATCCGAAAGGATACATTCACGAGATTTCTAAGAAAATCTCACCTTGGTTTGCGACACTTTATCTTGCAGTCCTCTATCTATCAATTGGCCCCTTCTTTGCCATTCCGCGTACAGCCACAACAGCTTATGAAGTTGGGATTAGCCCCCTCTTATCCGAAGCAAACAAAGGTCTAGGATTGATTGTTTTTACTGTGCTTTATTTTGCAGCAGCCTATCTGATTTCACTCAATCCATCAAAGATTTTGGATCGAATCGGACGTGTTTTAACGCCAGTCTTTGCCTTATTGATCGTTATCTTGGTTGTACTAGGTGCCTTCAAATATGGTGGAACAAGCCCTCAAGCGGCTTCAGCTGCTTATCAAGCTTCTGCCTTTGGTACAGGATT
Organism: Streptococcus oralis Uo5; assembly: GCF_000253155.1. Lineage (NCBI taxonomy): Bacteria > Bacillati > Bacillota > Bacilli > Lactobacillales > Streptococcaceae > Streptococcus > Streptococcus oralis. The sequence goes on along the minus strand of NC_015291.1, from coordinate 1,418,925 downwards.
CCTAGAAGGTTATAACACCTTGGATGCCCTTGCTTCAGTTGCCTTCAGTGTGATTGCAGTTCAAACCTTGAAACAACTTGGATTCTCCAGTAAGAAAGAATACATTTCAACTATTTGGGTGGTTGGTATCGTTGTAGCTCTTGCCTTTAGCGCTCTCTATATTGGTCTAGGATTCCTTGGAAATCACTTCCCAGTGCCGGCAGAAGCCATGAAGGGTGGAACTCCAGGTGTTTATATCTTGTCGCAAGCAACTCAGGAAATCTTTGGTTCAACAGCTCAACTCTTCCTTGCTGTTATGGTAACTGTAACCTGCTTCACAACGACAGTTGGATTGATTGTGTCGACAGCAGAGTTCTTTAACGGACGTTTCCCACAAATCAGCTACAAGGTCTATGCCACTGCCTTTACCTTGATTGGATTTGCTATTGCAAACCTCGGTTTGGATGCAATCATTAAGTACTCAGTGCCAGTACTGGTAATCTTGTACCCAATCACCATCGCCATTGTGATGATCGTGATTGTTAATAAGTTTGTAGCCCTATCAAAACCGGGCATGCAGTTAACTATTGGGCTTGTTACAGCTATTGCTCTTGCAAGTGTCCTTGGAAGTTCCTTTAAAATTGAGTTTCTAGAAAATCTGATTAATGCCCTTCCGTTTGCGTCAGCCTCTCTTCCATGGCTAGTGCCTGCTATTATCGGAATCTTGCTTTCATTGGTTCTACCAAACAAACAAGAGAGTGACGTTTTTGAGATGGAATGAAAAAATTCTTGGTCAACGACCAAGAATTTTTTGTATAAGCACGACTCGTTAGTTGGTTTGTTCAGTATAACCAGCCTCTTTAAGCATTTTTCTAGTTTTTAGGAAACTTACACGGCTTCCAGAGCCAGAAACTTCATTTGGCATTGCTTTTTTCATCTCTTCGAGATTCACAACAGTCATGTCAACCTCCATGCTATGGATGACTTTTCCATCTTTGAATTCGATATTTTGTGTAATGCCTTTAAGTCCTTCCTCCTTTTTATAAGTTTTCACGATAAGTTCTTTAATCTCTTCTGCTGACTTGTCCAGTATTTCAGGGTCAAAAACATTATAGACTTCTTGTTTTACAACATCATCCCCCTTAACAGTGTATGTCAAGGTAGAAGTTCTTCCGGGATTGCTATTGTGAACAAAAATATAGTTTTTTGTCTCATCTTTCTTTTCAGATGATTGTTGACTGCTTTGTTTGGTCTCGCTTGACTGATTTGTTGTGTCTTCTTTGCTACTGCTGTTTGCAGTTGTTGATGCTTGTTTGGAACATCCGAGTAGGAGAATAAGTGAAGCCACTAGAGCTAATGAAGTTTTAACATAAGTTTTCATAAAATTTCCTTTCATAATCAAAGTATTTTGTATTATAACATGATTCTACTACAAAATCAACTAGACCTCCCCTCTCATCTGACCTGACATGACAACGAATAGAAACTAGTCTGACGATTAATGTTTTGTCTCTATCTATTTCAAAGAACTTTTATCCTATGGATTGAAAAGTGGGAAGTTTTAAATGCACTTTTTATGGAATTGCGATGAATCTATTGAACTCATCGGTTAGGGATGTAATAAAACACCCCAAGAGTTAGAGTTGTGTCTAACTTTTGGGGTGGACCTACACTAGTCTATATGAAATTTTAGGAGATTAGTTCGTCTTTTCTGTGAATCCCATTTTTTCCAGTGCTTTTTTTGAGTTTGAGAAACTGACACGATTGCCGATACCAGAATATTCTTCAGGAAGTGCTTTTCTAAGTTCGCTAATACTTGCAACTGAGAAATCAACTTCTAGATCTTGAACAACTTTTCCATCTTTGATTTCAATCGTTTGTTTAACACCTTTGAGTCCATTATAACCTTTGTACTTTTCTTCGATAAAACTCTTGACATCTTCTGGAGTTGCACCAAGGATTTCAGGATCAGCAATGTTATTAGCTGATTGCTTGATAACATTGTCCCCCTCTACAGTATAAACCAAGGTAGAAGTGATTCCAGAATTATTTTTGTTTACAAAGGTATGTGTTTTAGTTGTTTCTTTCTTTTCAGATGATTGTTGACTGCTTTGTTTGCTCTCACTTGACTGAGTTGTTGTGTCTTCTTTGGTACTGCTGCTAGCAGTTGTTGATGCTTGTTTGGAACATCCGAGCAGGAGGACAAGTGAAGCCACAAGGGCTAGTGATACTTTAAAGTATGATTTCATATTTGTTACTTTCCTTTCATAATCAAAGTATTTGTATTATAACATGGATCTATAGTGAAAGCAACTAAACACAGTTTTTCTCCTTTTGAGAAGGAGTCTGACTAGAAAAATGTTATAATAGTAGGAAAGAGGTGAAGAAATGAATCAGACTATAAACTATATCAAAGAACTAACCGCTATTGCATCTCCAACAGGCTTTACTCGTGAGATTTCAGACTACCTAGTCCATACTTTAGAAGAGATTGGTTACCAGCCGGTTCGTACAGCCAAGGGCGGTGTCAATGTTACTATTAAAGGTCAAAATGATGACCAACACCGCTATGTGACTGCCCATGTGGATACGCTGGGTGCTATTGTCCGTGCAGTCAAATCGGATGGCCGTCTCAAATTGGATCGTATTGGTGGTTTCCCTTGGAACATGATTGAAGGGGAGAACTGTACGGTTCATGTGGCTAGCACTAGTCAAAAGGTATCTGGGACCATCCTCATCCACCAGACTTCTTGTCATGTCTACAAGGATGCAGGAACTGCAGAACGTACGCAGGACAATATGGAAGTGCGTTTGGATGAAAAAGTGACCAATGAAAAAGAAACCCGCGCCATGGGCATTGAGATCGGTGATTTTATCAGCTTTGACCCGCGAACTGTCGTGACAGAGACTGGTTTTATCAAGTCTCGTCACTTGGACGACAAGGTCAGCGCGGCAATTCTGCTCAATCTTCTTCGTGTTTATAAGGAGGAGGGAATTGAGTTGCCAGTAACAACTCATTTTGCCTTTTCAGTCTTTGAAGAGGTTGGTCACGGTGCCAACTCCAATATTCCAGCTCAGGTAGTGGAATATTTAGCTGTGGATATGGGAGCTATGGGCGATGACCAGCAGACGGATGAGTATACAGTTTCTATCTGTGTCAAGGACGCTTCAGGTCCCTATCACTATGACTTCCGTCAACACTTGGTAACTTTGGCGAAGGAGCAAGATATTCCTTTTAAGCTCGACATTTATCCATTTTACGGTTCGGATGCTTCAGCGGCTATGTCAGCAGGAGCAGAGGTCAAACACGCCCTCCTTGGAGCTGGTATTGAGTCCAGTCACTCTTACGAACGAACACATATTGATTCGGTCGTGGCGACAGAGCGTATGGTTGATGCCTATCTCAAGAGTGCATTGGTAGACTAATATGTGTTTGATTTGTCAAAGAATTGAATGGATCAAGGCAGGGGAAAATCCCTATTTTGTAAAAGAATTAGAAACAGGCTATGTTGTCATTGGAGACCACCAATACTTTAAGGGCTATACCTTATTTCTGGCAAAAGAGCATGTCACAGAACTTCACCATATGGAGACTTCTGAAAAATTGCGTTTTCTAGAGGAAATGAGTTTGGTCCAAGAAGCTGTCGCCAAAACGTTTAAAGCTGAAAAGATGAACATCGAACTTCTAGGAAATGGAGATGCCCACGCTCACTGGCACCTCTTTCCAAGACAATCAGGTGATATGAGGGGGCATGGATTGAATGGCCGTGGTCCAGTCTGGTGGGTGCCCTGGGAAGAAATGGCGGCAGAAGATTGCCAAGTGAAATCCCATGAGTTGGAACAAATGATTAAAGCCTTATCCGATGAGTTAGAGAAGCACGTGGTCTAAGAGAGGAAGAAAAAATGAAAAAAAGATATGTCATTTTATCTGGTATACTAGCGTTGACTCTTGCAGCTTGTTCGCAAGAAAAACCTAAAAATGAAGAAAACACTCAAAAAACAGAACAAACTAGTCAACCTGAAGGAACTGTAGGGAGCAAATCTCAAGCCTCTAGTCAGAAGAAGGCAGAAGTTGTCAATAAGGGAAACTACTATAGTGTTCAAGGGAAATACGATGAAATCGTCATAGCTAATAAGCACTATCCTTTGTCAAAAGACTATAACCCAGGAGAAAATCCAACAGCTAAAGCAGAGTTGCTGAAGCTCATTGCAGCAATGCAAGCAGCTGGCTACCCAATCAGCGATCACTACAGTGGTTTTAGAAGTTATGAAACTCAAACCAAACTTTATCAAGACTATGTGAATCAAGATGGTAAGGAAGCAGCAGATCGTTACTCAGCTCGCCCAGGTTATAGTGAACACCAAACAGGCCTTGCTTTTGACCTTATTGGGACAGATGGTGATTTAGTTACTGAAGAAAAGGCAGCCCAGTGGCTCTTGGATCATGCGGCTGACTATGGCTTTGTTGTCCGCTATCTCAAAGGCAAGGAAAAGGAGACCGGCTACATGGCAGAAGAATGGCACCTCCGCTACGTTGGAAAAGAAGCCAAAGAAATTGCTGCAAGTGGCCTCAGTTTGGAAGAATACTATGGATTTGAAGGTGGCGATTACGTCGATTAAAAATGAAAGTTTTCTCTTGCATTTTTAGATAAATAGTGTATAATGGAAAGGTATGTGTAAAGCATACTTGTGGGAGGTAAAAATCTCTAATTACCGCCAAAACCACAAAGGAGGATTTAAAAATGGCTAAAAAAGTCGAAAAACTTGTAAAATTGCAAATCCCTGCTGGTAAAGCTACACCAGCTCCACCAGTTGGACCTGCTCTTGGTCAAGCTGGTATCAACATCATGGGATTCACAAAAGAGTTCAACGCTCGTACAGCTGACCAAGCTGGTATGATCATTCCAGTTGTTATCTCAGTATACGAAGACAAATCATTTACTTTCGTAACAAAAACACCACCAGCTGCTGTTCTTTTGAAAAAAGCTGCAGGTGTTGAAAAAGGATCAGGTACACCTAACAAAACTAAAGTTGCTACAGTTACTCGTGCACAAGTACAAGAAATTGCAGAAACTAAGATGCCAGATTTGAACGCAGCAAACATTGAGTCTGCAATGCGTATGATCGAAGGTACTGCTCGTTCTATGGGATTCACTGTTGTTGACTAATCAATAACACCCCCAATATAACCCGCAAGACTTCATCATTTCGAGAAGTGACGTGGGAGATGAAAATCGATTGAACCACTTACAAGGAGAATAGAAAATGGCTAAAAAAAGCAAACAACTTCGTGCTGCTCTTGAGAAAATCGACAGCACAAAAGCATACAGTGTAGAAGAAGCTGTAGCACTTGCAAAAGAAACTAACTTTGCAAAATTTGACGCAACTGTAGAAGTTGCTTACAACTTGAACATCGACGTTAAAAAAGCTGACCAACAAATCCGTGGCGCAATGGTATTGCCAAACGGTACAGGTAAAACTTCACGCGTTCTTGTTTTCGCACGTGGTGCAAAAGCTGAAGAAGCAAAAGCTGCTGGTGCAGACTTTGTTGGTGAAGATGACCTTGTTGCAAAAATCAACGACGGTTGGTTGGACTTCGACGTAGTTATCGCTACACCTGACATGATGGCTCTTGTTGGACGTCTTGGACGTGTCCTTGGACCACGTAACTTGATGCCAAACCCTAAAACTGGTACTGTAACAATGGATGTTGCTAAAGCAGTTGAAGAGTCTAAAGGTGGTAAAATCACTTACCGTGCTGACCGTGCAGGTAACGTTCAAGCAATCATCGGTAAAGTATCATTTGAAGCTGAAAAATTGGTTGAAAACTTCAAAGCTTTCAACGAAACAATCCAAAAAGCAAAACCAGCTACAGCTAAAGGAACTTACGTAACAAACTTGACTATCACAACTACTCAAGGTGTTGGTATCAAAGTTGACGTAAACTCACTTTAATCAGTAGTTTATATCAGAGAACGAGTGCGAAAGTGCTCGTTTTTTTAGGTACGACGGGCATTCCGTTCATCTGAGGTGTAAGTCCTCTGTGGGTACCATATACTAGTAAACCCAAAAGTGATTCCCAAGCCTGACTATTGTGAGTAGCTGATCGAACGGCATTAGGATAGACTGTTTAAGTCTGACGTTGGAAGCAAGAATCGGCAGAGAAAGAGATAGAGAAATCTTGGCTATACGAATAGGCACGTGATAGTAAAGCGCATATAGCGGATAAGGAGGCCAGCAACTCTAAAGTACAAATATGTAGTCGTAAACTATATGCGTAAACTACGTGAGCAATTGAATTTGAACTAGAGAGGTGATTAATAGATTTATGCTATAGTCATGGCAGCTTGTATGCTTTTGATTCTAGTTTATCAAATAATAGATTAGAATTGTCAGATAATATAATTTTATGTTATAATGAAGAAAAAATAGAGGTGTTCAAATGTCAGAAGCAGGTCATAAGTTTTTAGCAAAACTGGGGAAAAAACGCTTACGTCCAGGTGGAAAACGTGCTACAGATTGGTTAATTGCGGAAGGAGAATTTTCAAAAGAAAAGAGAATACTAGAAGTTGCGTGCAATAGGGGAACTACAGCAATTGAGTTGGCACAGCGTTTTGGTTGTAAGATAACTGCTGTTGATATGGATGGACAAGCCTTAGAAGTGGCTAAAAAATCTGCTGAAACGGCAGGTGTTGGTCATTTGATCAGATTTGAAAGAGCAAATGCAATGAAACTTCCTTATGAAGATGCTAGTTTTGATATTGTTATAAATGAAGCTATGCTGACTATGCAAGCCGATCAAGCTAAGAAAAAATGTGTAATGGAGTATCTAAGGGTTTTAAAACCTGAAGGTCTTCTTTTGACACATGATGTGCTTCTTAAGGAGGCTAAAGAGTCTGTCAGACAGGAATTGTCACAAGCAATTCATGTAAATGTAGGTCCTTTAACTCAAGATGGTTGGGAACAGGTGATGATAGAATCAGGTTATCGTGATGTGAAAATATTGACTGGTGAAATGACATTAATGAAATTATCAGGTATGATTTATGACGAAGGTTGGCTAGGAACTTTGAAAATTTGCGTAAATGCTTGTAAAAAGGAGAATAGAAAGCAGTTTTTAACTATGTATAAAATGTTTGCTAAGAATAAACAGAAATTGGGCTTTATTGCTATGGCTAGTTATAAATCGTCAAATCGTTAGATAATTATTGAAGTTAACTTTTCCTTTTTTCTTTCTTAAAAAATATGCTATAATAGAGAGTAAAAAACTTTGAAAGAAAGAAAAAGATGAATTTAAAAGATTATATCGCAACGATTGAAAATTATCCCAAGGAAGGCATCACCTTCCGTGATATCAGCCCTTTAATGGCAGATGGAAATGCATATAGCTATGCTGTTCGTGAAATCGTTCAGTATGCAACTGACAAGAAAATCGACATGATCGTGGGTCCAGAGGCTCGCGGATTTATTGTTGGCTGTCCAGTTGCTTTTGAGTTGGGAATTGGCTTTGCACCCGTTCGTAAACCAGGGAAATTACCACGTGAAGTGATTTCTGCTGACTATGAGAAAGAGTACGGTATTGATACCTTGACCATGCATGCAGATGCGATCAAGCCAGGCCAACGTGTTCTCATCGTAGATGATCTTTTGGCAACAGGTGGAACTGTCAAGGCAACGATTGAGATGATTGAAAGACTTGGTGGAGTTGTAGCCGGTTGTGCTTTCTTGATTGAGTTGGATGAGCTTAAAGGCCGTGAAAAAATCGGAGACTACGATTACAAGGTTCTTATGCATTATTAATGAAAACAGTCCTTGGGGCTGTTTTCTCTTCATCTGCTATATAAATTAACTATAGCTAGTTAGAGAAAAACTATAATTGAAAACTATATCTTCATACAGTATAATAAAGGGAAGAAGTATTTGGAGGTTTTTACTTTCAAACAGACAACATCATTCCCGAAATAGAGAACTGTTAGGAGGGTATTATGCCGATTCGAATTGATAAAAAATTACCAGCTGTGGAGATTTTAAGGACAGAAAATATCTTTGTTATGGACGACCAACGGGCCGCTCATCAGGATATTCGCCCCTTGAAGATTTTGATTTTAAATCTCATGCCTCAAAAAATGGTAACAGAAACGCAACTCTTGCGGCATTTGGCTAATACCCCTTTGCAACTAGATATTGATTTCTTATATATGGAAACACATCGTTCCAAGACAACTCGTTCCGAACATATGGAAACCTTCTATAAGACCTTTCCAGAGGTCAAGGATGATTTTTTTGATGGACTGATTATCACAGGAGCACCAGTAGAGCATTTACCTTTTGAAGAGGTAGATTACTGGGAGGAATTCAAACAGGTCATCGAATGGTCTGAGACGCATGTTTTTTCAACCCTCCATATCTGTTGGGGAGCTCAAGCAGGTCTTTATGTTCGCTATGGCGTTGAAAAGCACCAGATGGATCGGAAACTATCAGGCATTTATCCACAGGACACCTTGAAAGAAGGGCACCTTCTTTTTAGAGGGTTTGATGATCGCTATGTAGCTCCTCATTCTCGTCATACGGAGATTTTAAAAGAAGAGATCTTAAACAAGACCAATCTTGAGATTCTATCAGAAGGTCCTGAGGTTGGGGTTTCTATCCTAGCTAGTCGAGATTTGCGTGAGATTTATAGTTTTGGTCATTTGGAGTATGATCGTGACACTTTGGCAAGAGAGTATTTTCGTGATTATGAGGCGGGACTCGATCCTCATATCCCAGAGAACTACTTTAAAAATGATGATGTAAATGAGACGCCCTGTCTTTGTTGGTCTTCATCAGCTGCCCTCTTTTTCAGCAATTGGGTAAACTATGCAGTTTATCAAGAAACCCCTTTTGACTGGAGAAAGGTAGAGGATGATGCGGCTGCATTTGGATATCTATAAGAGGAATTATGACATATTTTGACGCTTTTAAATCAGGGAACTTGGTTTTGCCAAGTGCCCTGCTCTTGCATTTTAAGGAACTCTTTCCTTCCAGCGAAGATTTTCTCGTCTGGCAATTTTTCTATTTACAAAATACCACAGCCCTAGGAGATGTTTCGCCTAGTCAGATTGCTGAAATCATTGGGAAAGAAGTAGCAGATGTCAACCAATCCATTTCGAATTTGACAGAAAATGGGTTACTACAATATCGTACCATTGAACTAAATGGGGAAATTGAGCTCATTTTTGATGCTAGTTTGGCTTTTGAACGCTTGGATAGCTTGCTAGACAGCCAAACTCCAGCTACAACAGCCCCCAACCCGCAAAATCAATTGAAGGATCTGGTTGAAACGTTTCAGCAGGAATTGGGACGCTTGTTAACGCCATTTGAAATCGAAGATCTTTCTAAGACAGTCAAAGAAGACGGAGTTAAGGCGGATTTGATTAAGGAAGCTCTCCGAGAGGCCGTCCTCAATGGCAAGCCAAACTGGAAATATATTCAGGCAATCCTACGAAACTGGCGCCATGAAGGCATTCAGTCTGTGACTCAGGTAGAGGCCAAACGAGCAGAGCGAGAAGCGAATAATCCCAAACAAGTTCAGGCTTCGGCTGATTTTCTCGATGCCATGAATTTGTGGCAAGATTAGTCGCTTGAAAAATCTTGAAAATTAGAGTAAGGTTTGCAAGCTCCTTATAAATATGATAGAATAATAGTGAATAAAATGAAAAAAGAGGTATGTGAAATGTCACGTAAACCATTTATCGCTGGTAACTGGAAAATGAACAAAAATCCAGAAGAAGCAAAAGCATTCGTTGAAGCCGTTGCATCAAAACTTCCTTCATCAGACCTTGTTGAAGCAGGTATCGCAGCTCCTGCAGTTGATTTGACAGCTGTTCTTGCTGCTGCTAAAGGTTCAAACCTTAAAGTTGCTGCTCAAAACTGCTACTTTGAAAATGCAGGTGCTTTCACTGGTGAAACTAGCCCACAAGTTTTGAAAGAAATCGGTACTGACTACGTTGTTATCGGTCACTCAGAGCGTCGTGACTACTTCCATGAAACTGACGAAGATATCAATAAAAAAGCAAAAGCAATCTTTGCAAACGGTATGCTTCCAATCATCTGTTGTGGTGAATCACTTGAAACTTACGAAGCTGGTAAAGCTGCTGAATTCGTAGGTGCCCAAGTATCTGCTGCATTGGCTGGATTGACAGCTGAACAAGTTGCTGCATCAGTTATCGCTTATGAGCCAATCTGGGCTATCGGTACTGGTAAATCAGCTTCACAAGACGATGCACAAAAAATGTGTAAAGTTGTTCGTGACGTTGTAGCAGCTGACTTTGGTCAAGAAGTTGCGGACAAAGTTCGTGTTCAATACGGTGGTTCTGTTAAACCTGAAAATGTTGCTTCATACATGGCTTGCCCAGACGTTGACGGTGCCCTTGTTGGTGGTGCGTCACTTGAAGCTGAAAGCTTCTTGGCATTGCTTGATTTTGTAAAATAATCTCAGTTATTCCAGACAGTCTTCTAAGACTGTCTTTTTTTTAAAAAATTCTGTATATTTTTCTTAAATTATCAGTCTATTGCAACTTTTCTCAGATAGTACATTTTCCTTGATATCATTTTCTGGTAGTAGTATACTTGTATTATAGCTACTGTGAAGTAGTTATAAAAAAATGAAAAGAGGTAAGAAATATGGTTGAATTGAAAAAAGAAGCAGTAAAAGACGTAACAACATTATCTAAAACAGCGCCAGTAGCATTGGCAAAAACAAAGGAAGTATTGAACCAAGCAGTAGCGGACTTGTATGTGGCTCACATTGCCCTTCACCAAGTTCACTGGTATATGCGTGGTCGTGGTTTCCTCGTATGGCATCCAAAAATGGATGAATACATGGACAGCCTTGATGGCTATCTTGACGAAATCAGCGAACGTTTGATCACCCTTGGCGGCAAACCTTACTCAACTTTGACAGAATTCCTTCAACACAGTGAAATCGAAGAAGAAGAAGGAGAATTCCGTAACGTTGAAGAAAGCTTGGAACGTGTTCTAGCGATTTATCGCTACCTCATCGCTCTTTTCCAAAAAGCTTTGGATGTGACTGATGAAGAAGGCGATGATGTTACAAACGATATCTTTGTTGGTGCTAAGGCTGAACTTGAGAAAACAGTTTGGATGCTTGCAGCAGAACTTGGACAAGCTCCTGGTTTGTAAAATATAGTTGCTACCCCTTTTATCATGTGGTGCTTGATAAGTGCCCATGACCAATCATCTTTTAAAAGTCATGTAACTGTAAACAGTTGCATGATTTTTTTGTCTGCTGGACTTAGGACACATTGTCAAAAGTAGGATTTTACGGTATAATAGTTGCTGTTCAATAACATATGAATTTTAAAGAATAATTGTTAGTTTTAGGAGGACTTATGAACAACTTACCAAATTGCCCAAAATGTAATTCAGAATATGTCTACGAAGACGGAAGTCTCTTGGTCTGCCCAGAGTGTGCCTATGAGTGGAATCCTGCAGAAGTTGCAGAAGTAGAAGAAGGTGTTGTTGCTATCGATGCCAATGGAAATAAATTGGCTGACGGCGATACTGTAACCCTTATCAAGGACTTGAAAGTAAAAGGTGCGCCAAAGGATTTGAAACAAGGAACTCGCGTTAAAAATATCCGTATCGTAGAAGGTGACCACAACATCGACTGTAAGATTGATGGTTTTGGAGCCATGAAACTCAAGTCAGAATTTGTTAAGAAAATCTAGCCATGAAACTGAATTATAAATTTATCTTTTATAGTCGTGTACTTTTGTTCTTAGCGGCATTTACAGGAGTTTATTTGGAGATTACCAAGCACGGTGGCTTTGGTATGCTCCTTTACTACACAGTGTTGTCCAATCTTTTGGTAACGATTTTCACGGGCTATTTGCTCCGTGTGATGAGCCGTTCAGGTGAAAATTGGCAAAATTCGACCCTACTTCGTCTCAAGGGTGGCGTTACCATGAGTATCATGATTACCTGTGTGATTTACCATTTTATGCTTGCTCCGATCGCGACAGACTTTTACAGAGTGGAAAATTTCCTTTGCCACTATATCGTTCCACTCTGGTTTTTAGCCGACACCCTCTTCTTTGATAAACGGGGTCAATACAAGATCTGGGATCCAGTCTTGTGGACCATATTGCCCTTGGTTTATATGATTTTTGCCTTGTTTAACGGTCTGGTCTTAAAACTCAATATTCCGAATTCCAAGGACAATCCCTTCCCTTATTTCTTTTTAAATGTGAACAAGGGTTGGGACGTGGTTATCAAATGGTGTTTGATCATTTTTGCGGCGTATATGGTTGCAGGCTTCATCTTCTATCTGATCAAGCAAATCAAGCGAAAATAGTCTTCCTATTAGGAAAGTTAGGACGGAGTCTCTAGTTCAATCGGGCTCCTTCTTTTCTTGCCATCTTCCTTTTACAAGGATCAACAGTGAGAAATATATAGAAAGAAAATCCATGAAACAATATTTAGAACGGGCTAGTATTTTGGCCCTCTCCCTCGTTTTGATTACCTCCTTTTCCATCTCAAGTGCTCTGCCAGCCATGTTTGACTATTATCAAGGCTCCCCCAAAGAACAAATCGAGCTCCTGGTCAGTCTCCCTTCTTTTGGAATCATGATTATGCTGATTTTAAATGGGTTTTTGGAGCGTTTGCTTCCTGAGCGACTTCAGATTAGTCTGGGACTTCTCATCCTCTCTATCGGTGGAACAGCTCCCTTCTGGTATCAGGATTATAACTTTGTCTTTGCTATGCGGATTTTATTTGGTTTGGGCGTGGGGATGATCAATGCCAAGGCCATTTCCATTATCAGTGAACGCTATCATGGAAAGACACGGATCCAGATGCTGGGTCTCCGCGGATCAGCAGAAGTTGTTGGGGCGTCGATTTTGACTCTAGTGGTCGGTCAGCTCTTATCCTTTGGGTGGACAGTGACCTTCTTGGCCTACAGTGCGGGATTTTTAGTATTGATTCTTTATCTGCTCTTTGTCCCTTATGTCAAAGAAAAGAAAGAAACAAAGAAAAAAGAGGCCGAAACGACTCGTTTGACAGGACAGATGAAAGGCTTAATTTTTCTCTTGGCTGTCGAAGCAGCAGTTGTTGTCTGTACCAACACAGCTATCACCATTCGTATTCCTAGTCTGATGGTGGAAAGAGGTCTAGGGGATGCCCAGTTATCGAGTTTGGTTTTAAGTATCATGCAGTTGATTGGTATCTTGGCAGGTGTGAGTTTTTCTTTCTTTATCTCTCTGTTTAAAGAAAGGTTGCTCCTTTGGTCAGGTATCACCTTTGGATTGGGGCAGATTGTGATTGCCTTGTCTCCGTCATTGGGTGTGATGGTAGTTGGAAGTGTTGTGGCAGGTTTTGCCTACAGCGTAGCCTTGACCACTGTCTTTCAGCTTCTTTCTGAAAGAATCCCAGCCAAGCTCCTTAATCAGGCAACATCTTTTGCAGTGCTAGGATGCAGCTTTGGAGCCTTTACGACACCTTTCATTCTTGGGGCGATTGGCTTGGTGACTCAAAACGGTATGTTGGTCTTCACCATTCTAGGATGCTGGTTGATTGTCACTTCTATCTTTGTTATGTACGCACTTCAAAAGAGAGCTTAGGATTGGTTTCCTAAGTTTTTCTTTTCGGAATTTTTGTACCCAGACAGTTATTAGTTTTTAAACTTGTTTACACTTTTATTTCCTGATAAAATAGAAGTTATGACAAGATATAAAGCAATCATTTCCTATGATGGTTATGCCTTTGCTGGTTTTCAGCGCCAGCCTCATGCGCGGAGCGTTCAAGAGGAAATCGAAAAAACTTTAACGAGACTCAATAAGGGGCAAGCCATCACTGTACACGGTGCTGGTAGGACTGATAGTGGGGTCCATGCTCTGGGACAGGTGATTCATTTTGACCTGCCCTATCAGATGGATGAGGAAAAACTCCGTTTTGCTCTAGATACCCAGTCTCCTGAAGATATCGATGTGATTTTGATTGAGATTGTGGCCGATGATTTTCATTGCCGTTATGCAAAACATAGCAAGACCTATGAGTTTATCGTGGATAGAGGGCGTCCCAAAAATCCTTTGCGCCGTCACTATGCCACTCACTTTCCCTATCCGCTTGATGTAGAACGCATGCAGATGGCAATCAAAAAGCTAGAGGGAACCCATGATTTCACCGGTTTTACAGCATCTGGAACCAGTGTAGAGGACAAGGTTCGAACTATTACAGAAGCCAGTCTTAGTGTTGATGAGACAGGGCAGTTTTTGACCTTTACCTTTTCAGGAAATGGCTTCTTGTATAAGCAGATTCGCAATATGGTGGGGACGCTGCTCAAAATCGGAAATGATCGAATGCCAGTTGAGCAGATTGACTTGATCTTAGAAAAAAAAGACAGACAGCTTGCAGGTCCAACAGCAGCACCGAATGGCTTGTATTTAAAGGAGATTCGTTATGAAGAATAATCGTATTTTAGCCCTTTCTGGGAGTGATATTTTTAGTGGTGGTGGTTTATCAGCTGATCTTGCCACCTATACCTTGAACGGCTTGCATGGCTTTGTAGCTGTCACTTGTTTGACGGCCTTGACCGAAAAGGGCTTTGAAGTCTTCCCTACGGATGATACTATTTTCCAACATGAGTTGAATAGCTTACGTGATGTGGAATTTGCAGGGATTAAGATTGGTCTTCTCCCTACTGTCAGTGTGGCTGAGAAGGCATTGGACTTTATCAAGCAACGTCCAGGAGTGCCTGTGGTATTGGACCCTGTCTTGGTCTGCAAAGAAACGCACGATGTAGCTGTCAGTGAACTCTGTCAAGAGTTGATTCGCTTTTTCCCTCATGTCAGTGTGATCACGCCAAATCTTCCTGAAGCAGAATTATTGGCTGGTCAGGAAATTAAAACATTGGAAGACATGAAAGCTGTAGCGCAGAAATTGCATGATTTAGGAGCGCCAGCAGTTATTATTAAGGGAGGCAATCGCCTCAGTCAGGACAAGGCTGTAGATGTCTTTTATGATGGACAAACTTTCACTGTTCTAGAAAATCCTGTTATCCAAGGTCAAAATGCTGGTGCAGGTTGTACCTTTGCCTCAAGCATTGCCAGTCACTTGGTTAAAGGTGATGAACTTTTACCAGCAGTAGAGAGCTCGAAAGCTTTCGTTTACCGTGCTATCGCACAATCAGATCAATATGGAGTAAGACAATATGAAGCAAACCAAAACAACTAAAATCGCCCTTATATCCCTCTTAACCGCCCTTTCTGTGGTTCTAGGTTATTACTTGAAAATTGGAACGGCAACAGGAATATTGACTCTCTTGGATGCAGGTATTTTCTTTACTGCCTTTTACTTTGGCAGTAAAGAAGGGGCCGTCGTTGGAGGACTAGCAGCTTTTCTGCTTGACCTTTTATCAGGCTTTCCACAGTGGATGTTCTTTAGCTTGGTAAACCATGGCTTGCAAGGATTTTTTGCAGGCTTTAAAGGCAAATGGCAATGGCTAGGCCTTGTCTTGGCTACTATCGTCATGGTAAGTGGCTACGCCCTAGGTTCTACCCTGATGAATGGCTGGTCAGCAGCCTTACCAGAAATCCTTCCAAACTTCCTGCAAAATACCTTGGGAATGATTGTGGGGTTTGTAGTCTTTCAGAGTGTTAAGAAGATTAAGTAGAGAGGTTGAGTCAAAAGTCTTTAAAATCAAAAAACGCATAGTATCAGGTGTTGAATAAACTTGATACTATGCGTTTTATTATTTTGACTCTCAGTCTTCCTGTAGATAATAGGAAATTACAACAGAAGAATTACTATCAAAATAGGAATCTTTATCAAAATATTTGCAATTTTCTATTGTAATACTATGTATTTTGTAATTCTTAATAAAATGTGGTATTTTTCAATATTTTTCTTCAAGTAATGTTACATTATGAAATCCAATATTCTCAAAAAGCTCTTTTACTTCGAAAGGTTCTTTTGCAAGTAAAATCTCATAATCATCAGGTGGAAGAATATACTGATTCTTTAAAATATCATTAAGCCGCTCCGAAATTCGTAAACTAACATTTTTAGGCATACTTGAGTCAGTGTTTTCACTTGAGATTCTAACTTTTCCTGTTAAAATTCCATAATCATTATAATCTAAAGTAAAACACCAAGTTGAAATTCGACTATTTGAATATACCTCCAAATTAATTAAAGTTTGGCTAATTTCTACTTTTTTTATTCGAATAATTTTATCGGTTTCTTCGTGAATTATTCTATTGAACTCTTCTTGATTTAAGAATTCTGGAAATTGAATGGATAAAGATTGTCTAAGCTCCTCATCTTGTTTCTTTTCAAGACGCTCTTGACTATTCCATGAGTGTACTTCAAGAATAATATTTACAACTTTACCTGGAATACTTATAACATTAGAAATTCCTGTCATAGTATTATTGACTATATTCACAGCTCCATCTACAGTATTGCCAGTTATTTTTGAAGTTTCATCGACAACTATTTTTACGGCTTTTGAAGTCTCATTAGCAATATCATTAACAACCTTCGAGGATTCATTAACGATACCATTAACAACCTTAGAAGTTTCGTTAGTAACGTTGTCAACTAATTTAAAGAAATCATTTAACATAAAATAATACCATTAATCAAAATAAAGCAAATCTTTGCTGGTGCTTGTAAAGAGGTCAAAGCCATCCTTAGTGACGACACCGCAATCTTCGATACGAACACCGACCTTACCAGGAATATAGATACCTGGTTCAACAGAGAAGCACATGCCTTCTTCGATGACCATGTCGTTTCCTTCCATGATAGAAGGGAATTCGTGGACATCCATACCGATACCGTGACCGAGACGGTGGTTGAAGTACTCACCATAACCAGCTTTTTCGATGACCTCACGGGCAGCGCGGTCTACTTCATGAGCAGTCACACCAGGTTTGATAAAGTCAAGGGCAGCTTGTTGGGCTTCAAGGGTCAAGTTGTAAATATCTTTTTTGAATTGGTCTGGTTTGCCGACAGCGACCGTACGAGTCATATCTGAGGCATAGCCATTAACCATGACACCGAGGTCAAAGAGGAGAAGGGCGTCCTTTTCAACTTTGTTTGCACCAGGAATTCCGTGCGGATTTGCAGCGTTATCGCCAGTTAAGACCATGGTATCAAAGCTCATTTCATAGCCTTCACCTTTCATGGCAAAGTCGATTTGGGCAATGATATCTGTCTCTGTCTTATCAAGAGAAATATTGTCAAAACCAACCTTAACAGCCTTATCAGCATAAAGACCTGCAACCATCATTTTTTGCACTTCGTCAGCTGATTTGATGACGCGCATGCGTTGGATGCGAGGAGTGAGGTTTTCAAACTCAGCAGTTTCAAAAACTGTTTTCAAACCATGGTATTTGGTTAAGATGAGATTGTCAAACTCAACAGCGACACGTTTGAAATCAAGTTGTGGAAGAGCATTTTGGATTTTCTTCCATGGGTTTTCAGAGTCCACATAGCCCACAACTGGGAAGGAAACAGTGCTGCTTGCACGCTCTACTTCAAGGGCTGGAACAAAGAGAAGCGGTTCCTGATCTGCTAGAACAAAGAGGAACATTTGGCGTTCATGGGGATCACTGTAAAAGCCAGTGACGTAATTAATAGTGACGGGGTCAGATACGACAGCGACGTCTAGTTTTTCTGATTCAAGATATGTTAGGATTTGTTGTAATTTAGACATATGCTACCTTCTTTCTACCCCTCTATTTTGGCAAAAAAAGAGAGAAAATGCAAGGGAGAAGGGTAAAAGAACAGGCAAAAAGAACTCCGACAAGATAGGGGAGTTCTTTGATCTAATTTTCCTTGGTTTAAGAAAAGTCAGCCTTGCTTTTCACGTCGCTGTATTCTTCAGCGATTTCTTGACTGAGAATATCCTCATAGGCAGGGAGTTGGATGTCCTGACCGTATTTTTTTCGGAGGGCAGTAGTGACTAGGCGATAAGCCAGATTGGCATTACGAGAGAGGATAGGTCCGTGGAAGTAGGAACCAAAGACGTTCTTATAATGAACCCCTTCGCCGACCTTTTCTTCGTTGTTTCCATTTCCATAGACAACCAATCCCAGTGGTTTTTGGTCATCTGAGAGGAAGGTACGGCCCTGGTGATTTTCAAATCCATAGTAGGTTTCATTGAAATCTTCATTGTGAATCTTGATGTCACCGATAAAGCGGTTATTGGTCTGGTTGAGGGTATAGTGGCCCATGACCCCTAGACCTTCGATGCGCTTGCCTGAAGCTTCAACATAATATTGACCCAATAGTTGGAAACCACCGCAGATGGCTAGAACAACACCATCGTTTTGGATGTAGTTGTCAATGCTCTCTTTTTTAGCAGGAAGATCGCCAGCGATAATACTTTGTTCAAAATCTTGACCCCCACCGAAAAAGGCGATGTCGTAGTGGTTTTCATCAAAGTCATCATGGAGAGAAACGATGTCAACTGTCACATGAGCCCCCAGCTTTTCAGCCACATACTTGAGCATAAGGATGTTTCCATTGTCTCCATAGGTATTCATGAGATTTCCATAGAGGTGGGCGATGTTGAGCTGATAAGGGTAGTTGCCAGCTTTTGAGGAAAGTGAAGTATAAACCATTAGTTCATCTCCTTTCTAACAATCTGACGACTAGCCAGCAGTTCACGGAATTCTAGCATAGCAGTATAGGTAGCCAGGATATAGGCATGCTTGCAGTCTTGGTTCTCAATGGTTTTGAGAACTTGCTCCAGATTGCTTGTCTCAGTGATTTTATCAGCTGGGTAGCCAGTCACTCGAAGACGGCGTGCGATTTCAGAATGACGAACACCGCCAGCATTGATTGCAGGGATATCCATGTCAGTGATTTGTTCAAAGTCTGCATCCCAGATCCAACTGGTATCAATCCCATCAGCATAGTTGGCATTGAGGAGGACAGAAAGGCTAAATGGATAAGGCGCTAGTTTAATCATCTCGATAGCCTGAGTTGCACCAACCGGATTCTTGATGAGGACAAGGGTACATTCTTTGTTACCGATATGGAAGGTTTCCTGACGACCAAAGACTGCACGACTCTTGTCAAATCCTTGTTTGATCCGTTGTGAATCTGCACCGAGGAAGCGAGCAATGGCAACCGCAGCAAGGGCATTGTAGATGTTGTAAAGTCCACCGATTTGGATGCCGTATTCTTGTCCGTCAATGACAAAACGAGAGCGATTGTTGGTCAACTCAACTAGTTCTGTCAGACGGTAGTCCAAGTCAGGTCGTTTGCAGCCACAATTTTCGCAGATATAGGCACCCAAGTTGGCATAGGTATTGTGCTCATATTTGAGGATGCCTTGACAGTCAGGGCAGAGAATCCCTTCGGTATTGTAGTGAGCCAGTTGGGCTGGCCCTTTCTCCAAGTCTAAACCAAAATACTGAACTGGGTTTGGAATAGCTGGTTTATAGAAAAGCGGACTGTCACCATTGAGGAGAACAGTAGCCGTAGGCACCTTACGGATGGCATCCAAAATCATGTTATAAGTTGTGTAAATCTCACCGTAGCGGTCCATCTGATCACGGAAAATATTAGTGATGACAAAAAGGCTAGGATGGATGTAGTCACAGATACGAGATAGACTGGCCTCGTCAATTTCTAGAACGGCAATGTTTTTCCCAGTTTTAGAGGATTTGGCCGTCAAGAAGGTTGTCGTAATCCCTGTAATCATATTGGCACCGCTTGGATTGGTCAGAACTTGACCATAAACTTCTTTTAAAATACCGACAGTGAGAGCAGTTGTCAGGGTTTTCCCGTTGGTTCCAGTGACCACGACAATCTCGTAGTTCTTAGCTAGGTTTTGTAAAATATCTTTATCAAATTG
Source organism: Streptococcus oralis Uo5 (assembly GCF_000253155.1). Classification (NCBI taxonomy): domain Bacteria; kingdom Bacillati; phylum Bacillota; class Bacilli; order Lactobacillales; family Streptococcaceae; genus Streptococcus; species Streptococcus oralis. The sequence goes on along the minus strand of NC_015291.1, from coordinate 1,399,076 downwards.
AAGGGCGAGTTTTCCAGGGAGCGTACTTCCACGGCCAAGACGGCTCAAAATAAAATGAGAAGAACGCCCAGCTAGGAGACCCAAAGTAGTTTTTAATTTCATGTTTCTATTATATCATAAAAGAGGGAAAAGACAGATTTGATACTCAATGAAAATCAAAGAGCAAACTAGGAAGCTAGCCGCAGGCTGTACTTGAGTACGGCAAGGTGAAGCTGACGTAGTTTGAATTTGATTTTCGAAGAGTATGAGATTTCGCAGAAACAAAAACAGCCCGACGAGGGCTGTTAGCTAACAAATCAGTCTCAACTTAAATCGCAAACAAGTCATTCAAGTTCTCAGCCAAGGTTGGGTGAGTGAAGATTTGTTTTGTGAAGTAAGTGTAAGGAATCTTGTTGTCCATGGCAACAGTGATGATGTTGATGATTTCTTGTGAACCTTCTGAGAAGATAGTTGCACCGAGAATTTCTTTGGTTTCAGTATTCACAACAGCTTTGAAGGCACCTCGAAGGTCGCCATTTACATGACCACGAGGCATCGCAGCAACAGGGATTTCCTTAACAGCGTATGGAAGTTTCAAATCAGCTGCTTGGTTTTCAGTCAAACCAACTTGTGAAAGTGCAGGTGTGATGAACATGGTGTTTGGCACATTGAGACGGTCTTCAAGAGTGTAGCTGCCATCTCCAGCAAGGTAACTATAGACAACACGGAAGTCATCAAGTGAAATGTAGGTAAATTGAGGTCCACCATTGACGTCTCCAACTGCAAAGACACCAGGAACGTTTGTTTGACAATGTTTGTCGACCTTGATAGCACCACGCTCTGTTAGTTCAATATCAGTATTCTCAAGTTGAAGTGGTTCTACGTTTGGCTTACGTCCAGTTGCGTAGAGAAGGGCGTCGAAACGGTAGGTTTCATTTTCAGTTACGACAAGGACTTGATCACTGTCGTTTTTGATTTCAGTAGTACGGATGTTTTGAAGCAATTCAATACCGTCTTCTTCCATGTACTGTTTAGCAAGAGCTGCGATGGAAGGTTCTGCTCGAGGTAGAAAAGTATCCAAGGCATCTAGGACTGTAACTTTGCTGCCAAGTTTGTTGTAAAGGCCTGCAAATTCAAGACCGATATTTCCGCCACCAAGGACACCAAGTTTTTCAGGCAATTTGTCCAAGTTTTGGATACCTGTTGAGTCAAAGACGTTTTTGCTTGTAGCAAGTCCAGGGATTGGCAAGACGTTTGAAACAGCACCAGTGTTGATAACGATAGTTTCAGCAGTCAGTTCTTGTTTTTCATCACCAGCCTGGATTTCGATGACTTTGTTTGAAAGGAAGTGAGCTTCCGCATCAAAGATATCTACACCTGTTCCCGCAACAGTAGCATAGTTTTTGCCGTTGAGGCGACTAGTGATAGTATTTTTGGTAGCAATGACTTCTTCAAAAGATAAGTCTTTCTCAGCAGCAACTAGCAAGGTTTTAGTTGGGATACATCCGATGTTGATACAAGTTCCACCGTACATAGCTTTGCTACGTTCAACCAGGGCAACTTTTTTGCCAGCTGAAGCCAATTTACCAGCTAGTGTTTTCCCAGCTTTACCAAATCCAATAACGATTAAATCATATGTTAACATTTATAGTCCTCCTATTCGATTTTCATTCTAGCATAAGAAAACACTTTTTGCACAAATCTGCTACGAAAAAGACAGAAAAGATAAAAACGCTTTCCAGACAAAAAACTAGTAATTTTTTGACAAGCTTGATAGACTAAAATCCTATCTATTTTTATGTAAAATAGAATAAATGTTCGAAAATAGGAGGTTTTATGAAATCGAATCGTTATATTATTGCCTTTGCTGGGGTCATTTTACACTTAATGCTGGGTTCGACTTATGCTTGGAGTGTTTATCGCAACCCTATTATTGAAAAAACGGGATGGGATCAGGCTTCTGTTGCCTTTGCCTTTAGTCTAGCAATCTTTTGTTTGGGATTATCGGCTGCATTTATGGGGCGTTTGGTAGAAAAATTTGGTCCGAGAGTCATGGGGAGTCTATCTGCTTTTCTATACGCAGGTGGAAATATCTTAACAGGATTTGCAATAGAACGTCAGGAGCTGTGGTTGTTGTATCTCGCTTATGGCATTTTAGGTGGGCTTGGTTTGGGAGCAGGCTATATTACCCCTGTGTCAACGATTATAAAATGGTTTCCTGATAAACGTGGTCTCGCAACAGGTTTAGCGATTATGGGGTTTGGTTTTGCTTCTTTATTGACTAGTCCCATAGCGCAACATCTCATCGCAGGGGTAGGGCTTGTAGAAACTTTTTATATTTTAGGTGCAAGTTACTTTATTATCATGCTCCTAGCTTCACAATTCATTAAGCGTCCAAATGAGCAAGAGCTTGCAATTTTATCTGTTTCAGGGAAAGAAAAAACAGCCTCTTTGACGCAAGGAATGGCTGCGAATCAGGCCCTGAAAAGCAATCGGTTTTATATACTTTGGATTATTTTCTTTATCAACATAGCTTGTGGTTTAGGTTTAATTTCAGCGGCATCGCCAATGGCACAGGAGATGGCTGGTTTGTCTACAAGTCATGCAGCAGTAATGGTGGGCGTTTTAGGGATTTTCAATGGGTTTGGTCGTTTGCTCTGGGCTAGTTTATCTGACTATATCGGTCGCCCTCTAACCTTTAGTATATTACTGCTTGTCAATCTTTTCTTTTCTCTCTCACTTTGGCTCTTTACAGATTCCGTTTTATTTGTAGTCGCTATGTCTATTTTGATGACTTGCTATGGAGCTGGTTTTTCATTGATTCCGGCTTATCTCAGTGATATTTTTGGAACCAAGGAATTGGCCGCACTGCATGGATATATTTTAACAGCTTGGGCAATGGCTGGTTTAGCAGGGCCTATTTTATTAGCAGAGACTTATAAAATAGCTCATTCATACACACAAACCTTGTTCGTTTTTCTCATTTTATATAGTATAGCCTTGGCTTTGTCTTATTATCTAGGTCGTTCAATCAAAAAAGGAAATCCAAAAACCGCTTACATGATTTTCCTTAAGGATTCTACTATCTTTTGCTTCTCTCTTGTGTTATACTAGATAGGTTGCAAAGAAACTCGTACTTTTCTTTCGTGGAAAAGAAGCAACACGGTATCTCTTTTTTGTAGAAGATACGTCATGAAAAGAAAAGTATAAACTAAAGCCCTATAGGGTGGCTTCGCACCACCTTTAGAAAGAAGAATAACGTGAAATTTAATGAATTTAACTTGTCTGCTGAATTGCTAGCAGAGATTGAAAAAGCTGGATTTGTAGAAGCCAGTCCCATCCAAGAACAGACCATTCCCTTGGCTCTCGAAGGAAAAGACGTTATCGGTCAAGCTCAGACTGGTACAGGAAAAACTGCAGCCTTTGGCTTGCCAACCCTTGAAAAAATCCGTACAGAAGAAGCGACCATCCAAGCCTTGGTCATCGCTCCAACTCGTGAACTCGCAGTTCAAAGCCAAGAAGAACTCTTCCGATTTGGCCGTAGCAAGGGAGTGAAAGTTCGCTCAGTTTACGGTGGTTCCAGCATTGAAAAACAAATCAAGGCCCTTAAATCTGGTGCCCATATCGTGGTAGGAACACCAGGCCGTCTCTTGGACTTGATTAAACGCAAGGCCTTGAAATTACAAGATATTGAAACCCTCATCCTTGACGAAGCGGATGAAATGCTCAATATGGGCTTCCTTGAAGACATTGAAGCCATCATTTCCCGTGTCCCTGAAAATCGTCAAACCTTGCTCTTTTCAGCAACCATGCCAGATGCTATCAAACGTATTGGTGTTCAGTTTATGAAAGACCCTGAGCATGTCAAAATTGCTGCCAAGGAATTGACAACAGAGCTGGTGGACCAGTACTATATCCGTGTCAAGGAACAAGAGAAATTTGATACCATGACACGTCTCATGGATGTGGAACAACCAGAACTTGCTATCGTATTTGGTCGTACCAAACGCCGTGTAGATGAATTGACTCGTGGTCTTAAAATCCGTGGCTTCCGTGCAGAAGGGATTCATGGTGATTTGGACCAAAACAAACGTCTTCGTGTCCTTCGTGATTTTAAAAATGGGAATCTTGATGTTCTAGTTGCGACAGACGTAGCAGCACGTGGTTTGGATATCTCAGGTGTGACCCACGTCTACAACTACGATATTCCACAAGATCCTGAAAGTTATGTTCACCGTATCGGTCGTACAGGTCGTGCTGGTAAGTCAGGTCAATCTATTACCTTTGTTTCTCCAAATGAAATGGGCTACCTTCAAATTATTGAAAACTTGACTAAGAAGCGCATGAAAGGCTTGAAACCAGCGACAGCAGAAGAAGCCTTCCAAGCTAAGAAACAAGTAGCGCTCAAGAAAATCGAACGAGACTTCGCAGACGAAGCCATTCGTGGGAACTTCGAGAAATTTGCTAAAGATGCTCGTAAGTTAGCTGCAGAATTTAGTCCAGAAGAATTGGCTATGTATATCTTGAGTCTGACAGTCCAAGATCCAGACAGCCTTCCTGAAGTGGAGATTGCGCGTGAAAAACCACTGCCATTTAAACCATCAGGTAATGGCTTTGGTGGCAAAGGCAAGGGAGGTCGAGGAGACCGTCGTGGAGATGACCGTCGAGATCGTGATCGCCGTGGCAATGGTCACCGTGATGATTTCAAGAAAGGCAGTCGTGGGAACGATCGTTTTGATAAAGACAGACGTTACCGTAATAAAGACAATAGAAAACCTCGCAACACTTCAAGCGAAAAGAAGACTGGCTTTGTTATTCGTAACAAAGGAGACAAATAGAAAAAAGCGATTCACACTGTGAATCGCTTTTATATATAAGGAGACCGATAGTAAAAGAAGATGGTGATAGTAAAGGATAGGTGAAACGGAAAGGGATTTATCATGTCATCTTCTTATAATGTTATGATATCAAAAATAAAATTGCTTTTTTTCTAAAATATTTTTGCTGTTCAAAATTGCAATTAAATAAGCAATTTTCAGATAATTATTGAAATAAAGACTTTTCTATGTTATAATGGAAGCGATTATATGCGAGGTAAAAAATGGCACATTTATTAGAAAAAACAAGAAAAATCACGTCTATTCTAAAGCGCTCTGAGGAGCAACTCCAAGATGAACTTCCTTACAATGCGATCACACGCCAGTTAGCAGATATTATTGACTGTAACGCTTGTATTGTGAATAACAAGGGACGTCTCTTGGGTTACTTTATGCGTTATAAGACCAATAATGACCGTGTAGAACAATTCTTCCAAACCAAAACCTTCCCTGACGTCTATGTACAAGGGGCAAACATGATCTATGATACGGAAGCCAATCTTCCTGTTGAACATGATTTGACCATTTTCCCTGTGGAGAGCCGTGCGGACTTTCCAGATGGGTTGACAACGATTGCTCCGATTCATGTATCAGGGATTCGCCTAGGTTCCTTGATCATTTGGCGCAATGATAAGAAGTTTGAAGATGAAGATTTGATCCTTGTCGAGATTGCCAGCACGGTAGTAGGGATTCAACTATTGAACTTCCAACGTGAAGAAGATGAGAAAAATATTCGCCGTCGTACGGCTGTTACCATGGCGGTCAATACCCTTTCCTATTCAGAACTTCGTGCCGTATCAGCTATTTTAGCTGAGTTGGATGGGAATGAAGGGCAGCTGACTGCATCAGTTATTGCAGATCGTATTGGCATTACGCGCTCAGTGATTGTCAATGCGCTTCGTAAATTGGAGTCGGCGGGAATTATTGAGAGCCGTTCACTCGGAATGAAGGGGACTTATCTCAAAGTTCTAATTGGTGATATTTTTGAGGAAGTGAAAAAGAGGGACTACTAATGGCAAAGGCTTTAATTTCGATTGACTATACAGAGGATTTTGTAGCAGACCATGGAAAGCTAACTTCTGGCGCACCCGCTCAAGCAATATCAAAAGCCATTGATCAGGTAACTAGATTAGCTTTTGATCGTGGAGACTATGTCTTTTTTACCATTGATGCTCATGAAGAGAAGGATACATTCCACCCAGAAAGCAAGCTCTTTCCACCGCACAACATCATTGGAACTAGTGGGCGTAACCTTTATGGCTCCCTAGCTGATTTTTATGCTGAGCATGGGGCGGATAGTCGTGTCTTTTGGATGGACAAGCGTCACTATTCAGCTTTTTCAGGAACGGACTTAGATATCCGTTTGCGGGAACGTCGGGTTGATACTGTTATCTTAACTGGAGTCCTGACTGACATTTGCGTCCTTCATACGGCTATTGATGCTTATAATTTAGGTTATCAAATTGAGATTGTTAAGCCTGCAGTTGCCTCTATTTGGCCAGAAAATCATCAGTTTGCTCTTGGGCATTTTAAGAACACATTGGGAGCAAAATTACTGGATGAAAACCTTGCTGAAATTGAACTATAAGCCTGTTGGAAAAATGAAAAAAATCTGAAAAAAGTGTTGACAAAGATTTTGAAAGTTGATATACTAGTAAAGTAATCGACGCGGGGATGGCGGAATTGGCAGACGCGCAGGACTAAGGATCCTGTGACCGCTTTAGGTCGTGAGGGTTCAAGTCCCTCTCTCCGCATAGGGTAAGAGTTAGCTTTTGCTAGCTCTTTTTTTTTTTTTTGTTAGCACGCATAGTGATTATTCAACAAGAGAGGTCTACCTTTCTTGTTTTTTTCTTTTCTTTTAAATAGTGCTATAATATAGATAGAAAGTAACTGCAAAAAGTCTTATATGAAAGATCATCGAGTAATGGATACTAATAGGCTTGGTTAAAACGGATATATATAAGGTAGGAAAGGAGGAGTAGATAGTCATTTGGTATTTGAAATGAGTATTTCAAAAGTTTAAAGGAGGATTACGATGGTTAATGAACTTCAACGAATAATGAGCGCCTTTATTCAAATTCTCTTTATTATTTTACTACCTTCTATCTGGTGGTTTATGACTACGAGGGGGAAAGTTCCATTTATGGAATGGATCGGACTAAAAGCTATCAAAAGAGTAAAAACTTTGCATCTGATTTTATGGATGGTGGGGGGATTTTCCTTATTTACTATTTTTTCTATCCTTATCTTTCCTCTTACTAGTGGTCTAGAAACAGCTACTTCGGCTTTTTCTGCTATGGGTTCTAAGGCTTTACCAAGTATTCTAATTTACAGTATTTTGCAAACATCTTTACCAGAGGAACTATTATTTAGAGGTTTTCTACTGAAACGAATGGCAAATCACATGCCGTTTGTCTTTGCAAATACCATACAGGCCTTCGCTTTTGGATTGCTTCATGGAGTATTGTTTGCTTCAGTAGTGAGTTTGGGAGTCACTTTTTTCATTGTATTTTTTACTGGAGCAATAGCAGCTTATCTTGGTTTTGTTAATGAAAAGATAGCAGGAGGATCAATTTTACCAAGTTGGCTAATGCATGCCACAGCTAACATCCTCTCTGGTTTAGTTTCTGCATTTTCTTTGCTTTGAGTGGATGCAGTTATAAAAATGGAGCTGGTAGAAATACCAGCTTTTTTTCAAAAAATAAATCAAAAAGTTTTTTCGATTTCATAAACATTTCATATTTAGATTTTATAATAGTCTTACAAATATGGAGGTGACAAATGAATCCAATCCAAAGAGCTTGGGCTTATGTCAGCAGAAAACGACTGAGAAGTTTTATTTTATTTCTGATTTTATTTGTCCTTTTAGCAGGAATTTCAGCCTGTTTGACGCTGATGAAGTCCAACAAAACAGTGGAAAGCAATCTTTACAAATCACTCAATACCTCTTTTTCTATCAAAAAGATAGAAAATGGACAGACCTTCAAGTTATCGGACCTAGCATCCGTGAGCAAGATTAAGGGACTGGAAAATGTCTCTCCTGAACTCGAGACGGTCGCAAAACTAAAAGACAAGGAAGCAGTGAGTGGTGAGCAGAGCGTCGAACGTGATGACTTGTCAGCTGCGGACAAGAATTTAGTTAGCTTAACGGCTCTCGAGGATTCATCCAAAGATGTCACCTTTACCAGTTCGGCTTTCAATCTAAAAGAAGGGCGACACCTTCAAAAAGGGGACTCCAAGAAAATCCTTATCCACGAAGAGTTGGTCAAGAAGAACGGTCTTTCGCTTCATGATAAGATTCGCTTGGATGCTGGTCAGTCAGAATCTGGTAAAGGGCAGACAGTTGAGTTTGAAATTGTCGGCATCTTTTCTGGAAAAAAACAAGAGAAGTTCACAGGCTTGTCTTCTGACTTCAGTGAAAACCAAGTCTTTACAGACTATGAAAGCAGCCAAACCCTTTTGGGAAATAGTGAACCGCAGGTCAGTGCAGCGCGCTTCTATGTAGAAAATCCTAAGGAAATGGACGGACTCATGAAGCAGGTGGAAAACTTGGCTTTAGAAAGTCAAGGCTACCAAGTCGAGAAGGAAAACAAGGCCTTTGAACAAATCAAAGACTCAGTGGCAACCTTCCAAACCTTCCTCACCATCTTCCTTTATGGGATGTTGATAGCAGGAGCAGGAGCCTTAATTTTGGTCTTGTCTCTCTGGTTGAGAGAAAGGATCTACGAAGTAGGGATTCTTCTGGCACTAGGAAAAGGCAAGAGTTCAATCTTCCTACAATTCTGTTTAGAGGTAGTTTTGGTATCAATCGGAGCTTTGCTTCCAGCATTTGTTGCAGGAAACGCCATCACATCCTATCTGCTCCAAACTGTACTAGCCAGTGGAGATCAGGCAAGCTTACAGGACACGCTGGCCAAAGCAAGCGGTCTATCAACCAGTCTCCTATCCTTTGCAGAATCCTATGTCTTTCTGCTCTTGATTGGTTGCTTGTCCGTAGCCCTTTGTTTCCTATTCTTATTTAGAAAATCGCCGAAAGAAATTTTATCATCTATTAGTTAAGAAGGAGAAATCATGACTTTATTACAATTGCAAGATGTTACCTACCGTTATAAGAACACTGCTGAGGCAGTTTTATATCAGATCAAGTATAATTTTGAACCCGGAAAGTTTTATAGTATCATTGGTGAGTCAGGAGCAGGAAAATCCACTCTCTTGTCCCTACTCGCTGGCCTAGATAGTCCTGTTGAAGGTTCTATCCTTTTCCAAGGAGAGGACATTCGGAATAAGGGATATTCTTACCATCGCATGCACCATATTTCTCTGGTCTTTCAAAATTATAACTTGATAGATTATCTTTCTCCGCTGGAAAATATCCGCTTGGTCAACAAAAAAGCCAGCAAGGATACGCTTCTTGAACTTGGTTTGGATGAAAGTCAGATCAAGCGGAACGTTCTCCAGTTATCAGGTGGTCAACAGCAACGTGTTGCTATTGCTCGCAGTTTGGTTTCAGAAGCTCCAGTTATTCTAGCTGATGAGCCAACAGGAAATCTGGACCCTAAAACTGCTGGAGATATTATCGAACTGCTCAAGTCACTTGCTGAGAAAACAGGTAAATGTGTGATTGTCGTCACCCACAGTAAAGAAGTGGCACAAGCGTCAGATATTACACTTGAATTGAAGGATAAGAAACTGACTGAAACTCGCAACACTACAAAATAAGATGAGCTTGTTTTGATAGAATTATGAAATCAAATCTAGAAAGGGAACCTATGTTACACAACGCATTTGCCTATGTTACAAGGAAGTTTTTCAAATCGATTGTTATCTTCCTGATTATTCTCCTCATGGCGAGCTTGAGTTTGGTCGGCTTGTCGATCAAGGGAGCTACTGCCAAGGCTTCTCAGGAGACATTTAAAAATATCACCAATAGCTTCTCCATGCAAATCAATCGTCGCGTCAACCAAGGAACACCACGTGGTTCAGGGAATATCAAGGGTGAGGATATCAAAAAAATCACCGAAAATAAGGCCATCGAGTCTTATGTTAAACGTATCAACGCTATCGGAGATTTAACTGGATATGACCTTATCGAAACGCCAGAAACCAAGAAAAATCTCACTGCAGACCGTGCCAAACGGTTTGGAAGCAGTTTGATGATTACAGGTGTTAATGACTCCTCAAAAGAAGATAAGTTTGTCTCTGGCTCATATAAGCTGGTTGAAGGTGAGCACCTAACCAACGACGACAAAGACAAGATCCTCATGCACAAGGACTTGGCTGCTAAACACGGTTGGAAAGTCGGAGATAAGGTCAAACTAGACTCCAATATCTACGATGCAGACAATGAAAAAGGAGCCAAGGAAACAGTTGAAGTGACAATCAAGGGACTCTTTGATGGTCACAATAAGTCAGCAGTAACCTACTCACAAGAACTCTATGAAAATACAGCTATCACAGACATTCACACTGCTGCAAAACTTTATGGATACACAGAAGACACAGCTATTTATGGGGATGCAACCTTCTTTGTAACAGCAGACAAGAACTTGGATGATGTTATGAAAGAGTTGAATGGCATCAGCGGTATCAACTGGAAGAGCTATACACTTGTTAAGAGCTCATCTAACTACCCAGCTCTTGAGCAATCCATCTCTGGTATGTACAAGATGGCCAACCTCCTCTTCTGGGGTAGCTTGAGCTTCTCAGTCCTTCTCCTTGCCCTCTTGCTCAGTCTTTGGATCAACGCCCGTCGCAAGGAAGTGGGAATTCTCCTCTCTATTGGTCTCAAGCAGGCAAGTATCTTGGGTCAATTCATCACTGAATCGATCTTGATTGCCATCCCTGCTCTTGTTTCTGCTTACTTCCTAGCTAACTATACAGCTCGTGCAATCGGAAACACCGTCCTTGCCAATGTTACTTCAGGTGTTGCCAAGCAAGCCAGCAAGGCAGCTCAAGCCTCTAACCTTGGTGGTGGTGCAGAAGTAGATGGCTTTAGCAAGACCTTGTCGAGCCTAGACATTTCCATTCAGACATCAGACTTTATCATCGTCTTTGTCCTTGCCTTGGTTCTAGTGGTTCTCGTTATGGCGCTTGCTTCAAGCAATCTCCTCAGAAAACAACCAAAAGAGCTCTTGCTCGATAGCGAATAAAAAACTTGCTACCTATTCTCCCCTAAATGGGGTATAATATAGGTAGCATTTTTATCTATTTCATCTTGATAATACTCTTCGAAAATCTCTTCAAACCACGTCAGCTTCACCTTGCCGTACTCAAGTACAGCCTGCGGCTAGCTTCCTAGTTTGCTCTTTGATTTTCATTGAGTATAAGGACTCTTCCTATCAGGATGAAACAGAGAAGATTTACAAGAAATTTAAAGGAATGTGAAACGTTTTTCTATGAAAATTTTAATTGTAGAAGATGAGGAGATGATCCGTGAGGGGATCAGTGACTATTTGACGGATTGTGGTTATGAAACCATTGAGGCAGCAGATGGTCAAGAAGCTCTGGAAAAATTTTCCAGCTATGAAGTTGCTCTAGTACTACTGGATATCCAGATGCCCAAGTTTAATGGCCTAGAAGTCCTAGCGGAGATTCGTAAAAGCAGTCAAGTTCCTGTCCTGATGCTGACCGCCTTTCAGGATGAGGAATACAAGATGAGCGCTTTTGCTTCTCTAGCAGACGGCTATCTGGAAAAACCCTTCTCCCTCTCCCTCTTAAAAGTGAGGGTAGACGCGATTTTCAAGCGCTACTACGATACAGGACGAGTCTTCTCCTATAAGGATACCAAGGTGGACTTTGAGAGTTACAGTGCAAGCCTAGCAGGTCAAGAAGTGGCCATCAATGCCAAAGAGTTGGAAATTCTGGACTATCTGGTGAAAAATGAAGGCCGGGCCTTGACTCGTTCTCAGATAATTGATGCGGTCTGGAAGGCGACAGATGAGGTTCCCTTTGACCGTGTCATTGATGTCTATATCAAAGAACTGCGGAAAAAGCTAGACTTGGATTGCATCCTCACTGTGCGCAATGTTGGTTATAAATTGGAGAGAAAATGAAACGAACAGGTTTATTTACAAAGATTTTTATCTATACCTTCTCTATTTTTAGTGTTCTGGTTATTTGTCTTCATTTAGCCATTTATTTTCTCTTTCCCTCTACTTATCTGAGCCATCGTCAGGAAACCATTGGCCAGAAAGCGACAGCCATTGCCCAGTCCCTAGAAGGGAAAGATAGGCAAAGCATCGAGCGAGTGTTGGACTTGTATTCCCAGAGCAGTGATATCAAAGGAGCTGTCAAGGGAGAGATGACCGAGGACAAGTTAGAGGTCAAGGACAATCTTCCTCTGGATACGGACCGCCAGACCACCTCTCTCTTTATTGAGGAGCGTGAGGTGAAAACGCAAGATGGTAGCACTATGACTCTTCAGTTTCTAGCTTCCATGGATTTGCAAAAGGAAGCGGAGCAGATCAGTCTCCAGTTTCTTCCCTATACTTTGTTGGCATCCTTTCTGATTTCCCTTTTGGTAGCATACATCTACGCTCGGACCATTGTTGCACCGATTTTGGAAATCAAGCGGGTGACCCGTCGAATGATGGAATTAGATGCCCAAGTGCGATTGCGTGTGGATTCTAAGGATGAGATTGGTGATCTCAAGGAACAAATCAATAGCCTTTACCAGCATCTCTTGACTGTCATTGCGGACTTGCATGACAAGAATGAAGCTATTCTCCAGCTGGAGAAGATGAAGGTTGAGTTCCTACGAGGGGCTTCTCATGAATTGAAAACACCTCTGGCCAGTCTCAAAATCCTAATCGAAAATATGAAAGAAAATGTCGGCCGTTATAAGGATAGAGACCATTATCTTGGAGTTGCCTTGGGGATTGTGGATGACCTCAGCCACCACGTTCTCCAGATACTGTCTCTTTCTTCTGTTCAGGAATTGCGAGACGAGAAAGAAGAGGTCGACCTTCTTCAGATGACGCAAAGTCTGGTCAATGATTATGCTTTGCTCGCCAAGGAGAGAGAACTCCAGGTAGACATTAGCCTTACCCGTCAGCAGGCTTACATAAATCCTTCTGTGATGAAGTTGATTCTATCTAATCTCATCAGCAATGCTATCAAGCACTCCGCTCCAGGCGGCTTGGTCCGTATCGGAGAGAGAGAAGGGGAGCTCTTTATCGAGAATAACTGTAGTCCTGAAGAACAAGAAAAACTGGCCCAGTCTTTTTCTGAAAATGCTAGTCGCAATGCCAAGGGTTCAGGGATGGGGATTTTTGTGGTCAAAAGTTTATTAGAACACGAGAAATTAGCTTATCATTTTGAGATGCAAGATGATCGTTTGACCTTCTTCATGTCTTATCCTAAAGTCGCTCAAGACTAAAAGAAAGAAAGGGTTTACATTGATTGAGTTGGAAGAAATTCAATCTAAAGTATGGGAAAAACTAGCTTTTTTTGTCAAAAAGTGATAAAATGAACAATGTAAATGGGATGTCCCAAAAAATATATAGGAGGCCTGACAAATGGCAATCGTTTCAGCAGAAAAATTTGTCCAAGCAGCTCGTGACAACGGTTATGCAGTTGGTGGATTTAACACAAACAACCTTGAGTGGACTCAAGCTATCTTGCGTGCAGCAGAAGCTAAAAAAGCTCCAGTTTTGATCCAAACTTCAATGGGTGCTGCTAAATACATGGGTGGTTACAAAGTTGCTCGCAACTTGATCGCTAACCTTGTTGAGTCAATGGGTATCACTGTACCAGTAGCTATCCACCTTGACCACGGTCACTACGAAGATGCACTTGAGTGTATCGAAGTTGGTTACACTTCAATCATGTTTGACGGTTCACACCTTCCAGTTGAAGAAAACCTTAAGTTGGCTAAAGACGTTGTTGAAAAAGCACACGCTAAAGGTATCTCAGTAGAAGCTGAAGTTGGTACTATCGGTGGTGAAGAAGACGGTATCATCGGTAAAGGTGAGTTGGCTCCAATCGAAGACGCTAAAGCAATGGTTGCAACTGGTATCGACTTCTTGGCAGCTGGTATCGGTAACATCCACGGTCCTTACCCAGCAAACTGGGAAGGTCTTGACCTTGACCACTTGAAGAAATTGACAGAAGCTCTTCCAGGCTTCCCAATCGTATTGCACGGTGGTTCAGGTATCCCTGATGACCAAATCCAAGCAGCTATCAAACTTGGTGTTGCGAAAGTTAACGTTAACACTGAATGCCAAATCGCATTCGCTAACGCAACTCGTAAATTTGCTCGTGACTACGAAGCAAACGAAGCTGAATACGACAAGAAGAAACTCTTCGACCCACGTAAATTCTTGGCTGACGGTGTAAAAGCTATCCAAGCATCAGTTGAAGAACGTATCGACGTATTCGGTTCAGAAGGTAAAGCTTAATCTAGCTGAACAATACAGATGAAACCTGCCCATTGGGTGGGTTTTTTGGTTTATAGAAAAGTTTTTTGTTGTAGATAAAAAAGCAAAAACGACTAGAAGTTTTTACTTTTTGTTTTATTTTTACGAAATAAATTTTATTTCTTATCTTTTGAGTTCATTAAGGCTGCAACGACTGTTGCCCCAATAATTGGTGCAAGCGAGGCAATGATTCTAGAAGCATTTTTAACAGTAGAAGTAGTTGCAATTAATGAAGATGCTTCACTAATTTGTTCTAAATCTATAGATTTTTTCTCAGATACTGCATATTTTTCTGATTCATCAAAAAAATTTAGCAACAACTCTGCTCTATCAGCTCTGTCTTGATCTGTTGTTTTTAAATTTTCAATTTCGAAATCTATTACGGTACGTAATGCAATATAGTGAAGTTTTGTTAATCTACTTTTTTGAGTTTCAAGATTACTGATGGTTTGTTTAGTAACTCCTATAAGATTGCTAAGATCTAAACTTGTCCAATTTAAAATCTCACGAATAGCTTTTAGGTTATTTTGTAGAATTGCTCTTGTATCTTCTGTTGATGGATATTTTTCTTTTAACATATCTTCTTACCTATAATTTTCTACTTCTATTATAACAAAAATACAATAAAATTTAAATAGTTGACCACACTAAAATTATATACCTTATAAAAAATAATTGACAAGTATAATATTTTATATTATACTATATATACTAAAAGTAGAAGGGATTTGAATTATAAGATTGATTATTACAAAGGATAAAATAAAGAGGAATTTTTAATATTATCTTCTTTATGATTAACAGTAAAACTATTTATTAAAAATTAAGAGGAGTGTTTTTATGGATATTCAATTGACGTTTATCTTATTGTTAATTTGTTTGTGTTTCTTTCTATTGGTTAGAAAGAACATAATTACTAAAAAGTTTACGGACTTTTTGATAAACAATAAAGGACCAGAACTAGATTTTTTAGAATCTAGTGACTTCAGTGTTTTAGAATGTGCAAAAATACTAAACAAAAAATACCAAAATTGGATTGATTAATTCATATATTGTGGTTAATTCATTAAAAGTAGGGTAATATAAAATAAAGGGGAGTTATAATGGATGAACTTGTTAGAAAAATAGCAGCTTTTGGTTTTCCATCTGTAATACTAATGATAGCTATGAGTGCGACAGGGTTAGCAGGTGGGGCAGCGCTAACAACAGCCTTAGCTGCTCTTGGACTTGGAGCATTTGGTATGGTTGGAGGATTAGTTCTTTTAGGAACTATAGGTTTATTAGCTGATAAAATAACTGAGTTTGGTATTGAAAATATTACAAAACTTGTTCTTAAAGAACATCTTAAAACAACTTCGAAAGAAGAACTCGTTGAATTGGTAAAAAAATCTCTAATCACAAAATCTATGAAATTAAAAATTATTGATTATATTGAAAATTTTAATGAAAATTAAAAAGAGGTAATATTATGGCAAAACTATACGAATGTAAAGAGTGTTTACAACAGTTTACAAAAAAGGAAATTGATTGGGAAGCTAGTGATGAAAGATATGAAGATTACTGCTGTCATGACTGTTCAAGATTTCTAGAACAATGTGGTATTGATGCAATGGATCCTGATGGATTTGGATATGATGAGTATGGCAATTGGGATCAAGAACGTTTAGGTTTTTAGATTTTTGTGAGTTTTGATTTACTACATTAGATATATTTTTAATTAATTTAATCAACCAACCTGCCCATTGGGCAGGTTTTTTGGTGTTTTAAGGAAACTACTAAACCAGAATTTTTGTTTAAAAGTATTATTTTAAGAGAGAAATCTCTAATTTCATAATCTATAGGCAAACGCTTGCATTCTATTTTTTATTGGACTATAATAGGTTGGTATAAAGCCTTCTGTAATAATATTGAGAAGGTGTAGAAAGTAAGGATTTAGATATTTGTAATCAAAAATACAATGTTGCAATTCCTTGCGATAGGGAGAGATTTATGGCAATGATAGAAGTGGAACATCTTCAGAAAAATTTTGTGAAGACAGTAAAGGAACCAGGCTTGAAGGGGGCTTTGCGCTCCTTTATTCATCCTGAAAAGCAGACCTTTGAAGCGGTCAAGGATTTGACCTTTGAAGTTCCAAAAGGCCAAATTTTAGGCTTTATCGGAGCAAATGGTGCTGGGAAGTCGACAACCATTAAAATGCTGACAGGAATTTTGAAGCCGACATCGGGTTATTGTCGAATCAATGGCAAGATTCCTCAGGACAATCGCCAAGATTATGTCAAGGATATTGGAGTTGTCTTTGGACAACGAACCCAGCTATGGTGGGATCTGGCCCTGCAAGAGACCTACACGGTCTTGAAAGAGATTTACGATGTGCCAGACTCGCTCTTTCATAAGCGCATGGATTTTTTGAATGAAGTCTTGGATTTGAAGGAATTTATCAAGGACCCCGTGCGGACTCTTTCACTGGGGCAACGGATGCGGGCGGATATTGCGGCTTCCTTGCTCCACAATCCCAAGGTTCTCTTTTTAGATGAACCGACCATTGGTCTGGATGTTTCCGTCAAGGACAATATTCGCCGGGCTATTACCCAGATCAATCAGGAGGAAGAAACAACTATCCTCTTGACCACTCACGACCTGAGCGACATTGAGCAACTCTGTGATCGAATTTTTATGATTGATAAGGGGCAAGAGATTTTTGATGGAACGGTTAGCCAGCTCAAGGAAACCTTTGGCAAGATGAAGACTCTTTCCTTTGAACTGCTACCAGGGCAAAGTCATCTTGTCTCTCACTATGAAGGCTCTTCGGATATGACCATTGATAGACAAGGAAACAGCCTCAGTATTGAATTCGACAGTTCTCGCTACCAGTCGGCTGAGATTATCAAGCAAACCCTGTCTGATTTTGAAATCCGCGATTTGAAGATGGTGGATACGGATATCGAGGATATTATCCGTCGCTTCTATCGAAAGGAGCTCTAAGATGGTCAAATTGTGGAGACGTTATAAACCCTTTATCAATGCAGGTGTTCAGGAGTTGATCACCTATCGAGTCAACTTTATTCTCTATCGGATTGGGGATGTTATGGGAGCTTTTGTCGCTTTCTATCTCTGGAAGGCGGTCTTTGATTCTTCGCAAGATTCTTTGATTCAGGGCTTCAGCATGGCAGATATCACCCTCTACATCATTATGAGTTTTGTGACTAATCTTCTGACTAGGTCAGATTCGTCCTTTATGATTGGGGAGGAGGTCAAGGATGGTTCCATTATCATGCGCTTGTTGCGACCAGTGCATTTTGCGGCCTCTTACCTCTTTACAGAGCTTGGATCCAAGTGGTTGATTTTTATCTCTGTTGGACTGCCATTTTTAAGTGTCATTGTCTTGATGAAAATCTTATCGGGGCAAGGGATTGTAGAAGTGCTGGGCTTAACTGTCCTTTATCTCTTTAGCTTAACCCTAGCCTACCTGATCAACTTTTTCTTTAATATCTGCTTTGGATTTTCAGCCTTTGTGTTTAAAAATCTATGGGGTTCCAATCTACTCAAGACTTCCATAGTGGCCTTTATGTCTGGAAGTTTGATTCCCTTGGCTTTCTTTCCAAAGATTGTTTCAGATATCCTGTCCTTCCTGCCTTTTTCATCCTTGATTTACACTCCGGTTATGATCATTGTTGGGAAATACGATGCCAGTCAGATTCTTCAGGCCATCTTGCTACAGTTCTTCTGGCTCATAGTGATGGTGGGCTTGTCTCAGTTGATTTGGAAACGGGTCCAGACATTCATCACCATTCAGGGAGGTTAGTATGAAAAAATATCAACGCATGCATTTGATTTTTATCAGACAATACATCAAGCAAATCATGGAGTACAAGGTTGATTTTGTGGTTGGTGTCTTGGGAGTCTTTCTGACCCAAGGCTTGAACCTCTTGTTTCTCAATGTCATCTTTCAACACATCCCTTCGCTAGAGGGTTGGACCTTTCAAGAGATTGCATTTATCTATGGATTTTCTTTGATTCCCAAGGGATTGGACCATCTCTTTTTTGACAATCTCTGGGCTTTAGGTCAACGACTAGTTCGAAAAGGGGAGTTTGACAAGTACCTGACGCGTCCCATCAATCCTCTCTTTCACATCCTTGTTGAGACCTTTCAGATTGATGCCTTAGGTGAACTTTTGGTCGGTGGAATTTTACTAGCGACAACAGTATCTAGTATTGCTTGGACTCTTCCTAAATTTCTGCTTTTTCTAGTTTGTATTCCCTTTGCGACCTTGATCTATACTTCCTTGAAAATCGCGACAGCCAGTATCGCCTTTTGGACCAAGCAGTCAGGAGCCATGATTTATATTTTTTATATGTTTAATGACTTTGCCAAGTATCCGATTTCCATTTACAATTCGCTTCTTCGTTGGTTGATTAGCTTTATCGTACCTTTCGCATTTACAGCCTACTATCCTGCCAGCTATTTCTTGCAGGACAAAGACGGGCTCTTTAATATTGGTGGATTAATTGTGATTTCTCTTGTCTTCTTTGTTATTTCTTTAAAACTCTGGGACAGGGGCCTGGATGCTTACGAAAGTGCAGGTTCGTAAAAGGAAGAAACTCAAAGCCTCGTCTCAGGACAGGCTTTTCTAATGGTGATGAAAATTTCTTGACATCTATTTTCAGAGTGCTATACTAAAAGGGTAATCGCCGATTTAGCTCAGTTGGTAGAGCAACGCACTCGTAACGCGTAGGTCACAGGTTCAAGCCCTGCAATCGGCAGAATTAAGAAGCCTATTAGGGCTTCTTTTTTTGTAACTATAGGAAAGGTAGAACGTTTGAGATAGGTTCTATTTAACGTCTGAAACTCCTGCTTATAAATAAAAACTAAAATTTATATTTTGTGGTATAATATATATTAATAAGCACTTGTTTTCGTTCCGTTTTAGAGGACTATAGGCTGTTAGTCATTCTAGAAATTTTTACATAGATTTTCTAAAAATTATAAAAATCCATGGATAATAACGGATGAAGTCTCGTAAGCTTGACTGAATATAAATCAAAAAGGAGAAAATTATGAACAAGAAAGAATGGGTAAAACAATTTGAGGAGACGAATGGCCGCAAGCCGACTGCATCAGAATTAGCAGAGGCGCAGTCAACTAAAAAGTTTGCGAGAGGAGCTAGAAATATCAAAATCTATATTGGGATAGTCCTCTGTATTTTGGTTGCTATAATCCTAGTAAGTGTTTTCTCGCATTCTCTGATTGGAAAGAAAGAGTCAAATCAAGCATCGTCTTCGGTTTCAACTACAGAGTCAACAAGTCAATCGTCTACAAGCCAAGGAAAAACAGATGAGACTGATAAGGATAAACAAGAGGAAATTCAGAAACTCAAGGATCAACTGACTGCTTTAGATACCAAAATTACTGAAGCAGAAGCACTTGTTAGCAAGTTGAAGAAAGAAACTACCGTTCCAAAACTAGATATTGAAGCAATCAAGAACAATGATTTGTCTAGTTTAGAAGGTACTTGGCGTAGTCAATCTGGTAATGAATACATTATTAATGATTCTGGAGAAGTACGTGCGACTTGGTTTACAAATGATCAAAAGTACGAATCTGTAGTTGGATTAAAGGTATCAAAAGGACAAGATAGTCGTAACCCTGAGACAGCGTCTATCAGTGCGTGGGTAAAAGATTCTGTTGCTGGAGGATTTGTAGTAGTAGCTGTACCAAGTGGAGTTGTTATGCAACCTGCTGATGACGGAAAGATTACGGATAAAAGCAATCATGCTGAGGAAAGACTACTTTCAGGACAAGATTATGGGTCTATGTTAATGAAACCAGAAAATGTTTATTATCGTGTGAAACCAGATACCAGTAAACTTGAGGAGGCAGAAAAGAACTTAGCTCAACTACAAGCAGACCGTGAATCAATCAAATCTTCTCTAGAGTCAAAGGAAAAGAAAAACTAGATGGTATTCGTTCAAAATACTGTTGCAATCGGCAGAATCAAGAAGCCCAAACGGGCTTCTTTTTCTTTTATCACTACTATTCAACCACTTAGACAGAGATATTGACCAGATAGGCAAAAGGGCTTGTTCTTGAAAAATTCCTCTGCTATAATGGTTCATGTAAGGGACGTGAGGGGTCAATATCAGACAACTCAAGAACCTAAAAAAGAAAATGGAGACAAAAAAATGAAAAAATTATTGGGCCTTGTATTTTTAGTAGCAGCAGCGCTAGTATTGTATTTCGGTTCTGTTGGATGGCCAAGTTTGGATGTTAACCTCTGGTCACTCATTCCGGTAGGATTGTTCCTTTATTTCACGCTAGAAAACTTTTTGAAAAAAGACTACAAGGGTAGTCTGATGTGCTTGATCATTGCCTT
Source organism: Streptococcus oralis Uo5 (assembly GCF_000253155.1). Taxonomy (NCBI): domain Bacteria; kingdom Bacillati; phylum Bacillota; class Bacilli; order Lactobacillales; family Streptococcaceae; genus Streptococcus; species Streptococcus oralis. Next base: position 1,378,433 of record NC_015291.1, on the reverse strand, counting down.
TATCATTGCAAATGCTATTTTTGATCTCTTGCCCATTTCAAGTGGTTTGGTGATTGGTGCCGGTGTGCTAGCTTGTGTAGGACTTGGCTACCTCTTTCCTGATAAGGATAAAAAAGAAGATAAATAAAAAAAAGTCTCGAGATTTCTCGAGACTTTTTTATCGACCAGCATAATATTTTTGGATCCCTTTCACGATGCCTGCGACCAGTTTATCTTGGTAGTGGCTATCTCTGATTTGTTGGTTTTCGGAGAAATTATCCATATAACCAAGTTCTAGGAGAACGGCTGGTTTGGCTGTTTCGCGTAGTACTGCATAGCTGCTTTCCAATAAGCCAGCATCCTTGGCCCCTGTTTCTGCTAGAAGAGAGGAGTGGATGGCAGCGGCGAGGCGTTTGCTTTCACTCATACGATCTGGGTGATTGTGCCAGTATTTATTAATCTTACTTGGATAATCAGGTTCATCGCTATAGGAGTAGGTTTGAATACCGCTCGCTTTTGAGTAGGTATTACCAGTAGCGTTGAAGTGAATACTGATAAAAATATCAGAGTTGGTCTTATTAACCATACGAGAACGTTCGGTAACAAAATCAACGTCAATATCACTATCACGAGAAGTGAGGACCTTGTAGCCTAGTTCTTCTAACTTAGTACGAAGCTTACGGTAAATCTGCATGTTGAGATCTTTTTCAGCTACATTGTAGTAAAAAGCTCCTGAATCTCGACCACCATGCCCAGGATCTAGGAAGATGGTATTGCTGTATAGTCCTTTTGTAAATCCGCCTTCAGTTGAAACTTCAGAAATCCATTGGCCGTATTTTTGGAACAGGTGTTCCTTACCGTCTATCTTGTAAGTTCCTGAAACATAATGGCCATTATCATCTAGGTAGTAGCGTGCTTTGTCAGAGTTATCGTAAATCCATTCGCTCTTTGCCATGTAACCACCTGACTTGAGGTAGTATGCTCCAATCCACTCCTGATTTGCATAACGACCATCCGCTTTTAGATAGAACCAGCTCTTGTAGGCTTTATCGAAGATCCACTCATTCTCCGCCATGGCTCCACTGGTTTTAAGGTAGTAGCTTTCTTTCCATTTGTCTGCTAGCATTCCACCATTTTGGTCAAATGAGTACCAGGAACCCTGAATCTTTTGCCAGTTTTCTTGGACATATCTCCCTGACCCGTTCGCATAGAACCAAGTATCCTTAATTTTGACCCAGTTGTTTTCTGCCATAGCTCCACTCTGGTTGAAGAGGTAGCCCTTGAAGGTTGTCGCACTCAGCATTCCACCGTCTTTGTCAAAGTAATACCAAGAACCGTTGATTTTCTCCCATTTATCCTGTGAGATCTTTCCAGAAGGAGCGACATAGTACCAAATTTGGTCTAATTTAGTCCAGCCCTTTTCTGCCATAGCTCCGCTTTTTGTGAGAAGATAGCCGTCAACGGCAGTGTTGCTGAGCATACTTCCAATTTGGTCAAAATAGTACCAAGAGCCGTTAATTTTTTTCCAGGTGTTCTGAGCTAGTCGTCCAGAGGAATCAGCATAATACCATTGATTGTCCAGTTTGGTCCAACTATTTTCTATCATGACACCATCTTGGTCAAAGGCATAGCCTTTGTAGATAGTAGAATGAAGACGATTACCATCTTGATCGAAGTAGTACCATTTGCCTTGGATTTGTTTCCAGTTCAAAGCAGGCTTATCATCTTGGTAAAAGCGCCAGTGGTGATTTTCTTGGTGCCATCCTTCTTTTTTGGGCTTGTCTTCTTGCACATCTACTTTCGGAAGAACTTCTGATTTAGAGTTTTCCTCAACACTCGACTCTTTCTTTTCTTCTTTGGCAATTGCTTCCTTGACAGCAGATGTGGATTGAGTTGTGTTTTCTTCTCCTAAGACGGATGCGGGTGCTAATCCTGCGATTGAAAGGATTAAAGCACTGGTCAGTAGTATCTTTTTCACTTTCTATTTCCTAACTTTTTCTTTTTCCCTTTTTCATTTTTCTATTAATTATCGAATTGAACTTCTTCTAGTAAGTATTCGATAAAGCGTTCGCCCATCTTAGATAGGCTAGTTTTTTCATGTTGGATATAGACTAGTTCAATCGGGTCGTCAATGTCCAGCGGAATGGAAACGATATTGTCTCCGTTGAGGTTACTGTTCAAAATCCCTGTTGCAATGGTGTAACCATCCAAACCAATCAAGAGGTTAAAGAGGGTGGCGCGGTCACTGACTACGATGGATTTCTTGTGGTGCTCTTGTGAAAGAATCTCCTCTGAAAAGTAGAAGGAGTTGTGCGTCCCCTGGTCATAACTCAGATAAGGAAAGTCTTCCAAATCAGCCAGTTTGACCTTATCTTTTTTAGCTAGAGGGTTGGTCTTGCTGACGAAGATATGGGGCTGAGCTGTAAAGAGATGGTGGGCTAAGAGGTGGTTGTCATCTAGCATTTTTGTTAAAACATCGCGATTGTAGCTGTTTAAAAAGAGGACACCGACCTCACTGCGGAAGTTCTTGACGTCATCGATAATCTCCCAAGTCCGAGTTTCACGAAGGAAGAGCTCGTATTTTTCCATATCACTTTTCTTGAGCAGAGAGACAAAGGCATTGACTACAAAGGCATAGTGTTGAGAAGAAACGCTAAAGAGTTCACGATGGGCGACAGGATTTTTATAGCGTTCCTCCAGAAGCTGGGTTTGCTCGACAACTTGACGGGCATAGGAGAGAAACTCCATCCCATCACGGGTCAAGGTAATGCCCTTGGGATTACGAATAAAAATTTCAATCCCCATTTCATTTTCCAAATCTCGAACGGCATTGGAGAGACTGGGTTGGGTGATAAAGAGCTGCTTGGCTGCCTCGTTCATAGAGCCAGTTTCGACAATTTTGATAATATAGTGTAGTTGTTGAATTCTCATGTTTTTATTGTACCACACTTGCGGAAGAATGGGCAATGAAGACGAAGAAAATAGGGGGAAAGAGCCGGTCCAGTATTGAAAAAAAGTCTAAAATCTGTTAGAATGAAAGCTATGAAAACATTCTATGATGTGCAGCAATTTCTCAAACAGTTTGGTATTATTGTTTACATGGGGAAGCGTTTGTATGATATTGAACTGATGAAGCTCGAACTCTCTCGGATCTATGATGCAGGTCTCATGGACAAGCTAGATTACCTAGAAGCGGAAGCTGTTCTCCGCAGGGAGCACAAGATAGAATTAGACTACATAGAGAAAAATGGAGATAAGAACTTATGACAATTTGGATTGTTTGGGGAATCGTATTGGCGATAGTGGCATGGATGGGGTATAACTACCTTCGTATTCGTCGTGCGGCTAAGATTGTGGACAATGCAGAATTTGAAGCCTTGATTCGGAAAGGGCAATTGATTGATGTCCGTGAACCAGCAGAATTTCACAGGAAACATATCCTCGGAGCCCGTAATATTCCTTCAAATCAGTTGAAGTCAAGCCTTGCAGCCCTTCGTAAGGATAAACCTGTCCTTCTCTACGAAAACCAACGCGGACAAGGAGTGACCAATGCAGCACTTTATTTGAAAAAACAAGGTTTCTCTGAGATTTATATCCTTTCTTATGGGTTGGATTCTTGGAACGGGAAGGTCAAGACGAGCTAATATTCTATTAAAACCTGTCGAATGATAGATAAAGCTAGCATTTTAAGGTATTATCATTTATAATAAATTTAAGGAGGTTTTATAATATGAATTCACAACAAAAGAAAAAATCTTCACTTATTTTAGGTATCTTATCTATCGTCCTTGGTTTGCTATTTCCAATAGTTGGTCTGATTTTGGGGATCATAGGATTGGTCTTGGCTTTTTCATACCAAAAAGAATCTGGACTGGACTATAAAACAGAAAAAATTCTCAACATCGTAGGTCTTGTAGTTTCTGTTCTTAACTGGATTCTAGCCATCGCGATATTTCTTAGAATTTCTTAGATAAGTAAAGATAAAAAAGCTTTAAACATAAAGCTTTTTTGTTTTATCCACTTTTTTCTAAGTGTTTTTTAATCAACTCTAATTCTTCTGGATTCAAGGAACGGAATTGACCTTCTGATAGTTCTGGGTCTAAAGTGAAATCACCGAACTGAACTCGTTTGAGAGAGGTCACCTTGACTCCTACTGAGAGGAACATTTTCTTAATCTGATGAAATTTCCCTTCTGAAATGGTGATGGAGGCATGGCTCTCTGTTGGGCTTGAGGACAGAATTTCGAGCTGAGCTGGTTTACAAGTGGTCCCATCTAAAAAGACGATTCCATCCTTGAATTTTTGGATATGTTCTGACGTGAGCGGTCCGTTTACTACCATTTGATAGGATTTATCGACATGGTACTGGGGATGAAGGAGCTGGAAGCCTAAAGGTCCATTGTCTGTCAAAAGGAGCAGTCCTGTCGTATCGCGGTCTAACCTGCCGACAGCATAGAGCTGGTAAGACTTGATGTCAGGTGGAAGGAGGTCCATTACGGTTGGCAGTTTCTTATCCTTGCTCGCTGTAACGACTCCGTTTGGCTTATGAAGCAGGAGGTAGGTGTGCTCGTAGCCTTGGATTTGCCGTCCTTGAAAGACTAATTTCTGCAACCCAGTGTCGACATTTTGAGACAGGGAGCTGGCTGGACAATTGTCCACTAGGATTTCTTTTTTTAATAGAGCCTGTTTCATAGCCTTGCGACTGACCTTTTCTTGGGCTAATAATCTATCTAAACGCATACCAGCCTATCTTATCATAAGTCTCTGACTTTGAAAAGAGTTGCCTTGACTAGAAAAGCAGAGTGAAAACATTTACACTTAGCTGAACTGTGATTTTTGAATGAGACTGTGGTATAATTGTTCAGTTAGAAATAAAAATTTAAATATTAGAGGAAATCATGACAAAATTAAGAGAAGATATCCGTAACATTGCGATTATCGCCCACGTTGACCACGGTAAAACAACCCTCGTTGACGAATTATTGAAACAATCAGAAACGCTTGATGCACGTACTGAATTGGCAGAGCGCGCTATGGACTCAAACGATATCGAAAAAGAGCGTGGAATTACCATCCTTGCGAAAAACACTGCCGTTGCCTACAACGGAACTCGTATCAATATCATGGATACACCAGGACACGCGGACTTCGGTGGAGAAGTTGAGCGTATCATGAAAATGGTTGACGGTGTTGTCTTGGTCGTAGATGCTTACGAAGGAACCATGCCACAAACTCGTTTCGTATTGAAAAAAGCCTTGGAACAAGACCTTGTTCCAATCGTGGTTGTCAACAAAATCGATAAACCATCAGCTCGTCCAGCAGAAGTAGTGGACGAAGTCTTGGAACTTTTCATTGAGCTTGGTGCAGATGATGATCAGCTTGACTTCCCAGTGGTGTATGCTTCAGCTATCAACGGAACATCTTCATTGTCAGATGATCCAGCTGACCAAGAAGCTACGATGGCGCCAATCTTTGACACGATTATCGACCATATCCCAGCTCCAGTAGACAACTCAGATGAGCCTTTGCAGTTCCAAGTGTCACTTTTGGACTACAATGACTTCGTTGGTCGTATCGGTATCGGTCGTGTCTTCCGTGGTACTGTTAAGGTTGGGGACCAAGTTACCCTTTCTAAACTAGATGGTACAACGAAGAACTTCCGTGTCACAAAACTCTTCGGTTTCTTTGGTTTGGAACGTCGTGAAATTCAAGAAGCCAAAGCGGGTGACTTGATTGCCGTATCAGGTATGGAAGACATCTTTGTCGGTGAAACGATCACTCCGACAGACGCAGTTGAAGCTCTTCCAATCCTACACATCGATGAGCCAACTCTTCAAATGACTTTCTTGGTCAACAACTCACCATTTGCTGGTAAAGAAGGTAAATGGGTAACTTCTCGTAAGGTGGAAGAACGCTTGCAAGCAGAATTGCAAACAGACGTTTCCCTTCGTGTTGACCCAACGGATTCACCAGATAAATGGACTGTCTCAGGACGTGGAGAATTGCACTTGTCAATCCTTATCGAAACTATGCGTCGTGAGGGTTATGAACTTCAAGTATCTCGTCCAGAAGTTATCGTAAAAGAAATCGACGGTGTTAAATGTGAGCCATTTGAACGTGTGCAAATCGATACTCCAGAAGAATACCAAGGATCTGTTATCCAAAGCCTTTCTGAACGTAAGGGTGAAATGTTGGATATGATTTCAACTGGTAATGGTCAAACTCGTTTGGTCTTCCTAGTTCCAGCGCGTGGATTGATTGGTTACTCAACTGAGTTCTTATCTATGACTCGTGGTTACGGTATCATGAACCATACCTTTGACCAATACTTGCCACTCATCCCAGGTGAAATTGGTGGACGTCACCGTGGTGCCCTTGTTTCTATCGATGCTGGTAAGGCTACAACTTACTCAATCATGTCTATCGAAGAACGTGGTACCATCTTTGTCAACCCAGGTACTGAGGTTTACGAAGGAATGATCATCGGTGAAAACTCTCGTGAGAACGACTTGACTGTTAATATCACGAAAGCAAAACAAATGACCAACGTCCGTTCAGCTACCAAGGATCAAACAGCGGTTATCAAGACACCTCGTATCTTGACCCTTGAAGAGTCTCTTGAGTTCTTGAATGACGATGAGTACATGGAAGTAACGCCTGAGTCTATCCGTTTGCGTAAGCAAATCCTCAACAAGGCAGAGCGCGAGAAAGCCAACAAAAAGAAAAAATCAGCTGAATAAGAGCTAGAAAGAGATAAAGATGGTCTATTTAATCATAGGGATACTCTTATTACTACTCTATGTATTTGCGACACCCCAAAGTATCAAAGGAACAGTCAACATCGTTATCTTGGTCTTTGTAGTTGTTGCACTCTTGATTTTGCTGATGTTGTCCATCTTGCAAATCTTCCAATTACCGACAGAATTCTTTGTCACAATCGCCATGCTGGCCCTAGCCTACTTTAGCTTGAGAGACATTACGCTCATGCCAGTAAAAAAGAGCAAAAGAAGATAAATAGAAAGAGAGCTATGGCTCTCTTTTTCTATGCTAGAATGAGGACTAGAGCATTTTCGTTTAGTATTATTTCCATAAAAATGGTAAAATAGTAGAAGTAGAAATGGAGTTTGAGACATGAAAGTAATCGATCAATTTAAAAATAAGAAAGTTCTTGTTTTAGGTTTGGCTAAGTCTGGTGAGTCTGCAGCTCGTTTGCTGGACAAGCTGGGTGCCATTGTGACGGTAAATGACGGCAAACCTTTTGAGGAAAATCCTGCTGCACAAAGTTTGCTAGAAGATGGAATCAAGGTTGTCACTGGTGGTCATCCTTTGGAATTATTGGATGAAGATTTCGCTCTGATGGTGAAAAATCCAGGTATCCCGTATAGCAATCCCATGATTGAAAAGGCTTTGGCAAAGGGGATTCCAGTCTTGACTGAGGTAGAGTTGGCCTACTTGATTTCAGATGCGCCGATTATCGGCATCACTGGTTCAAATGGGAAAACAACCACAACGACGATGATTGGGGAAGTTTTAACTGCTGCTGGTCAACGCGGTCTCTTGTCAGGGAACATCGGCTATCCTGCTAGTCAAGTGGCTCAAACTGCGACAGCTCAGGACACGCTTGTCATGGAACTTTCTTCTTTCCAACTGATGGGTGTCCAAGAATTCCATCCTGAGATTGCGGTTATTACCAACCTCATGCCAACTCATATCGACTATCATGGTTCTTTTGAGGAGTATGTGGCGGCTAAGTGGAATATCCAGAACAAGATGACAGCGGATGATTTCCTTGTCTTGAACTTTAACCAAGACTTGGCAAAAGAATTGGCTACTAAAACACAAGCCACTGTTGTTCCATTTTCAACACTTGAGAAGGTTGATGGAGCTTATCTGGAAGATGGTCAACTCTACTTCCGTGGGGAAGTGGTCATGGCAGCTGATGAAATCGGAGTTCCAGGTAGCCACAATGTGGAAAATGCCCTTGCGACCATTGCAGTAGCCAAGCTCCGTGGTGTGGACAACCAAATCATCAAGGAAATTCTTTCAGCCTTTGGTGGTGTCAAACACCGTCTCCAGTTTGTGGATGAAATCAAGGGGGTCAAATTCTATAACGATAGCAAATCAACCAATATCTTGGCTACTCAAAAAGCCTTATCAGGATTTGACAACAGCAAGGTCATCTTAATTGCAGGTGGTTTGGACCGTGGGAATGAGTTTGACGAATTGGTACCAGATATCACAGGGCTCAAGAAGATGGTCATCCTCGGTCAGTCTGCAGAACGTGTCAAACGGGCAGCAGAGAAGGCTGGTGTGACTTATGTAGATGCGACAGATATTGCTGATGCGACCCGCAAGGCCTATGAGCTAGCGACTCAAGGAGATGTGGTTCTTCTCAGCCCTGCTAATGCTAGCTGGGATATGTATGCTAACTTTGAAGTACGTGGCGACCTCTTTATCGACACAGTAGCGGAGTTAAAGGAATAATATGAAAAAAATTGTCTTTACAGGTGGGGGGACGGTTGGACACGTCACCCTCAACCTTTTGTTAATGCCTAAGTTCATCGAAGACGGCTGGGAAGTTCACTACATTGGTGATAAACACGGAATCGAACACCAAGAAATCCTCAAGTCAGGTTTGGATGTTACTTTCCATTCTATTGCGACTGGGAAGTTGCGTCGCTATTTTTCTTGGCAAAATATGCTGGATGTCTTCAAAGTTGGTTGGGGAATTGTCCAATCCCTCTTTATCATGTTACGACTGCGTCCACAGGCTCTTTTTTCTAAGGGGGGCTTTGTCTCAGTACCGCCGGTTATCGCAGCGCGAGTTTCTAGAGTTCCTGTCTTTATCCACGAATCGGACCTATCTATGGGCTTGGCCAATAAAATTGCCTATAAATTCGCAACCAAGATGTACTCAACCTTTGAGCAGCCTGCTGGTCTCACAAAAGTCGAGCATGTGGGGGCAGTGACCAAGGTAACAGGTCAAGAGACGCCAGAACCAGACGAGTTGGTGGATATCCAAACCCACTTTGATCCTAAATTGCCAACCGTATTATTTGTCGGAGGTTCTGCAGGAGCTCGTGTATTTAACCAATTGGTGACAGATCATAAGCAAGAACTGACCGAACGCTACAATATTATCAATCTCACTGGAGATTCTAGCCTCAATGAGTTGAGTCAAAATCTCTTTCGTGTTGATTATGTGACGGATCTCTATCAACCCTTGATGAAGATGGCAGATATGGTGGTGACGCGTGGTGGTGCCAATACGATTTTCGAGCTCTTGGCCATGACGAAACTCCAACTCATCGTACCATTGGGTCGTGAAGCAAGTCGAGGAGACCAGATTGAAAATGCAGCCTACTTTGTTAAGAAAGGCTATGCAGAAGAACTTCAAGAAAGTGACTTGACATTGGAAAGCTTGGAGGAGAAACTCAGTCACTTGCTTAGTCACAAGGACCAATACCAAGCTAGCATGAAAGCTTCGACTGAATTGAAATCTCTTGCAGATTTTTACGATCTATTAAGAAAAGACCTAGCATAAGGAATATCAATGTCAAAGGATAAGAAAAAAGAATCAAACCAGAAGCAAGAATTGTCTGAATGGCAGAAACGAAACCAGGAATATCTGAAGAAGAAGGCTGAGGAAGAAGCTGCCCTAGCTGAAGAGAAGGAAAAGGAAAAACAAGCTCGTAAGGAAGCCAACTCGAAACTATTGGAGGAATCCAAGAAATCATCGAGTGAGTCAGATGAGGAAGCCTCAAGTCCAAGCAAGGAACCATCCGAAAAAGAAGAAAAATCTCAAAAGGATGCCCATAAAGTCAAAGAGGAAAAAGAGAAGAAGAAAAAAGAGAAACCAGAAAAACCTGCCAAGCCTAAAATTGCGCCTGTTCATATTTGGAGAGCTGTGAGTATCTTGGTCCCCAGTGTCCTGGTCCTCCTTCTTTCAGTCTATCTATTGACTCCATTTTCGACCATCAAAAATATCGAAGTTAAGGGAAATAGTAACACCCAGGTTGATGATATCAAACAGGCTTCTGGAATTCAAGATAGCGACTATACCTTAGCCCTATTGTTGGATAAGGAAACATACGCTGAGCGAATCAAGTCCAATCATTGGATAGAATCGGCGAAGATTGACTATCAATTTCCGACTAACTTTACGATTGAGGTTAAGGAGTTTGATATTGTCGGTTATTATGTGTCTGGTGAAGAACATTATCCTATTCTTTCTAGTGGTACAGTAGAGTCAACTCCTATTGATCGCTTAAACTTGCCTGAGACTTATCTGACAGTTACCTTTAACGATGAGCAGCAGGTGAAAGAACTGATCAAAGGATTGTCTACCATCAGTGAGGATATCAAGAGCCAAATCCAGAAAATCGAATTAGCGCCGAGCAAGGCAACAGCAGATCTTTTAAAAATTACCATGCTGGATACAGATGAGATTTTGGTTCCCCTATCAGAATTGAGCAAGAAATTGCCTTATTACAGCAAAATTAAGCCACAATTGTCAGAGCCGAGTGTAGTCGATATGGAAGCTGGAGTATACAGCTACACGATAGCGGATAAACTGATAGAAGAGGCTGAGGAAAAAGCCAAACAAGAGGCCAAGGAAGCTGAGAAGAAAAAACAGGAAGAAGAAAAGAAAAAACAAGAAGAACAAGGAAATCAAAGCCAAACGAGCCAGCAATCACAGAGTCGTTAGATTAACTTTTCCTCTTGATTTTGAATGGTATAAAAGTCCAGTTTCGAGTTTTTGCTTGACAAGTCCTACTATAAATAATAGAATAGAAAAAAACCTTTAAAAGCAGTCCAGAGAGGCAGCTAAGGTTAGACGGTGAAAGGGTGGAGACTACCCATTTTTCGTGGAACCTTGCTGTTGGAAGGTTCCTTTTTTCGTGGTTTATTTTTAACCATACTCTCTTGCTAGCTAAGGTAAAAGGAGAAAGGTATGCGTGAACATCGTCCAGTTATTGCTCTTGATTTTCCTAGTTTTGAGGCGGTCAAGGAATTTTTATCTCTTTTCCCGGCAGAAGAAAGTCTTTATCTAAAAGTAGGGATGGAGCTTTATTATGCGGAAGGTCCAGAAGTTGTCCGTTATTTGAAGTCACTGGGGCATAGTGTCTTTTTGGACCTCAAGCTACATGACATTCCCAATACAGTTAAATCTGCCATGAAGGTCTTATCTCAGCTTGGTGTAGACATGACCAATGTTCATGCTGCTGGTGGTGTGGAGATGATGAAGGCTGCACGTGAAGGTCTTGGGACACAAGCCAAATTGATCGCTGTGACCCAGCTTACATCAACGTCGGAAAGCCAGATGCAAGATTTTCAAAATATCCAAACCAGTCTGCAAGAGTCTGTGATTCACTATGCCAAAAAGACAGCTGAAGCAGGCTTGGACGGTGTCGTTTGCTCGGCTCAGGAAGTGCAACTCATCAAGCAGGCCACCAATCCAGATTTTATCTGTCTGACGCCAGGAATTCGTTCTGCGGGAGCTGCGGTTGGAGATCAAAAGCGCGTCATGACGCCAGCGGATGCTTATCAAATCGGTAGTGACTATATCGTAGTGGGACGTCCCATTACCCAAGTTGAGGATCCTGTTGCAGCTTATCATGCTATCAAAGATGAATGGAACCAAGACAGAAATTAAAGAAATAGATTTTAAAAATAAAAGGAGAATACTATGACACTTGCTAAAGATATCGCTAGCCACCTCTTGAAAATTCAAGCAGTTTACCTCAAACCAGAGGAGCCTTTTACTTGGGCATCTGGTATCAAATCGCCGATTTATACTGATAACCGTGTGACGCTAGCCTATCCAGAGACTCGTACCCTAATTGAAAATGGTTTTGTAGATGCTATCAAGACAGCCTTTCCAGAGGTAGAAGTGATTGCAGGAACTGCGACAGCAGGAATTCCTCACGGAGCTATCATCGCTGACAAGATGAACTTGCCTTTTGCCTACATCCGCAGCAAACCAAAAGACCACGGAGCTGGTAATCAAATCGAAGGTCGCGTAGCTCAGGGGCAAAAGATGGTTGTTGTTGAAGACCTCATTTCAACGGGTGGGTCTGTTCTTGAAGCCGTAGCAGCTGCTAAACACGAAGGAGCCGATGTTCTTGGTGTCGTAGCGATTTTCAGTTATCAATTGCCAAAAGCAGATAAGAACTTCTCAGACGCAGGTGTCAAACTTGTGACGCTTTCTAACTACAGTGAACTAATCCACTTAGCCCAAGAAGAAGGTTACATCACTCCAGAAGGGCTCGACCTCCTAAAACGCTTTAAAGAAGACCAAGAAAATTGGCAAAATGCCTAAAACATAGAAAATCAGGTAGTCACTAGGATTGCCTGATTTTTTATATGTGGGCAATAAAACTATGATTCCTAAAGGTAAAGATGAATATAGGATAATGGTAGAATGAGAGACCTTCTTTTTTTGCGGCATATTCAGATAATCAGTTTGAAATTTTCAGACAAAATTTTTGAAAGGATTTTGAAAAAGAGGTAAGATAGTTAATGTAAGAAAAAGTAAACGCTTACTTAACAAGGAGGACATTTTATGTCATATAAAACAAGCAATGCAGAAGGACCTGTAGATTTTATTAACACTTATGATTTGGAGCCAATGGCACAACAAGTCATTCCTAAAGCTGCCTTTGGTTATATCGCTAGTGGAGCAGAGGATACTTTCACTTTACGCGAGAACATCCGTGCCTTTAACCACAAACTCATCGTTCCACATACGCTTTGTGATGTTGAAAATCCAAGTACAGAGATTGAATTTGCAGGTGAAAAATTATCTTCACCAATCATTATGGCGCCTGTTGCGGCTCATAAATTGGCGAATGAGCAGGGTGAAGTGGCTACTGCGCGTGGTGTGCATGAGTTTGGTTCTCTTTACACAACTAGCTCTTACTCTACTGTAGATCTTCCAGAAATTACAGAAGCCCTTCAAGGGACACCTCATTGGTTCCAATTTTATTTTAGTAAGGATGACGGTATCAACCGCCATATCATGGACCGTGTGAAGGCTGAAGGTTACAAAGCGATTGTCTTGACAGCAGATGCTACTGTAGGGGGCAATCGTGAGGTCGACAAGCGCAATGGTTTTGTCTTCCCCGTTGGTATGCCTATTGTTGAGGAATACCTGCCAGAAGGTGCTGGTAAATCAATGGACTTTGTTTACAAGTCAGCCAAACAACGCTTGTCTCCACGCGATGTAGAATTTATCTCTACATACTCAGGACTTCCTGTGTATGTCAAGGGGCCACAATGCCGTGAGGACGTTGAACGCTCTCTTGCCGCAGGTGCTTCTGGTATCTGGGTAACCAACCACGGTGGCCGCCAAATCGACGGTGGACCAGCATCCTTTGATTCGCTTCAAGAAGTGGCTGAAGCAGTTGATAAACGTGTGCCGATTGTCTTTGACTCTGGTGTTCGTCGCGGTCAGCATGTCTTTAAAGCCTTGGCTTCAGGAGCAGACTTGGTAGCTATTGGCCGCCCTGTGATCTATGGCTTGGCTCTTGGTGGTAGTGTGGGTGTACGTCAAGTCTTTGAACACTTGAACGCGGAATTGAAGACAGTCATGCAGTTATCTGGAACTCAGACTATTGAGGATGTCAAACACTTCAAACTCCGTCATAACCCATACAATCCATCCTTCCCAGTTGATTCACGTGATTTGAAGTTGTATTGATAAAGTAGAAAGTCTCCATTTGATGTGGAGGTTTTTCTCGTCTTGAGGAAGGGTGACATATCATAACAAAGGAGGAAAAAACTATATAAATATATTTTTCAGTCAAATATCTTGCTAGGGCTTTCAAATTCTGTTATACTGGTCCAGTAATAAAATAATAAAGACATTTGGGGTGCCTTAGGCTGAGATGATACCCATTGAACCTGATACAGTTAATACTGGCGAAGGGAAATGTGAAAAGGTTTTTTTCGTATGTCGAAAAGAACTGTCTAATCTTGTAAGGTAAACTCTAATTCTTAATTGTAATTGGAGTTTTTTTGTTTATACAAACTGGATAGGCTTGTTTAGGTAGCTCTCTGCAAATGCCCTCGATGTTCTTAAAAAGTATCAAGTGGAATTACGATTTTGCTTGGTATTTCTTGATACTTTATTGATTACTAAGGAGTAAAGAAAGGAAAAATAAATATGGAAATACAAGACTATGCATTTCAGCCAGGTTTGACCGTTGGAGAATTATTAAAAAGCAGTCAGAAGGATTGGCAGGCTGCAATCAATCATCGTTTTATTAAGGAACTTTTTGCGGGGACAATTGAGAATAAGGTCTTAAAAGACTACCTGATTCAAGATTATCATTTCTTTGATGCTTTCTTATCCATGCTGGGTGCTTGTGTAGCTCACGCAGATCAGCTTGAATCCAAACTTCGTTTTGCCAAGCAACTAGGCTTTCTTGAAGCAGATGAAGATGGTTATTTCCAAAAGGCTTTCAAAGAGTTAAAAGTAGCAGAGAATGACTATCTAGAAGTGACCTTGCACCCTGTAACAAAAGCGTTTCAGGAGCTAATGTATTCGGCTGTGGCTTCATCAGACTATGCTCATCTTTTGGTCATGCTGGTCATTGCAGAAGGTCTCTATTTAGACTGGGGTTCTAAAGATTTGGCACTACCTGAAGCCTATATTCATTCGGAATGGATCAATCTCCACAGAGGTCCTTTCTTTACAGAGTGGGTTCAATTTCTGGTTGACGAACTCAATCGTGTCGGGAAAAATCGAGAAGATTTGACAGAACTTCAGCAACGCTGGAATCAAGCAGTTGCTTTGGAATTAGCCTTTTTTGATATTGGTTATGAATTATAGGATAAATTCAATCCTTTTATGTAGATTAAAAGAATGAACAAACAAACTATATAAATATATTTTCCAGTCAAATATCTTGCTAGGGCTTTCAATTTCTGTTATACTGGTCCAGTAATAAAATAATAAAGACATTTGGGGTGCTTTAGGCTGAGATGATACCCATTGAACCTGATACAGTTAAGACTGGCGAAGGGAAATGTGAAAAGGTTTTTTTCGTATGTCGAAAAGAACTGTCTAATCTTGTAAGGTAAACTCTAATTCTCGTTTGTAATTGGAGTTTTTTTGTTTATCAAAAGAGGATAGGCTTGACGGCAAGCCTTTTGGTAGCTCTTCTTGAATGCCCCACTTTTCTTTAAAAAAGGAGTTTTTTATGTTGAAAAAATGGCAGTTAAAAGATGTTATCTTGCTTGCTTTCTTGTCTATCTTTTTTGGTGGCGTTTTTGTGGGTTCAGGCTATCTGTTTGATATTCTCACCCTGATCTTGGCCCCTCTTGGTTTACAGGCTTTTGCCAATGAAATCCTCTTTGGTCTCTGGTGTATGGCTGCGCCCATTGCGGCCATCTTTGTTCCAAGAGTCGGAAGTGCAACGATTGGAGAAGTGCTCGCTGCGCTTGCTGAAGTTCTTTATGGTAGCCAATTCGGTCTAGGCGCTCTTTTGTCCGGCTTGGTTCAAGGTTTGGGAAGTGAATTTGGTTTTATCGTAACCAAGAATCGCTATGAAAGTTGGCTCTCTCTAACTGCTAATAGTATTGGGATTACCCTTTTTAGCTTTGTCTATGAATACATTAAATTAGGTTATTACGCCTTTTCCCTTCCTTTTGTCCTTTCCTTGCTTGTGGTTCGTTTTATTTCCGTCTTTTTCTTCTGTACCATCTTGGTTCGTGCCATTGTCAAACTCTATCATCAGTTTGCAGCTGGAGGAAAGGCATAGATGGGCCTGGAATTAAGAGGGATTCAGTCCCCAATCTTCTCAGAGCCAATTGATTTTACTTTTCATGATCAAGCCTTTACCTTGTTAGTTGGGAGTAGTGGTTCAGGAAAATCCAGTCTCTTTCAAGTCATTGCCCAAGTCAGTTCTCTTCCCTATAGTGGTCAAGTCCAGATAGATGGAAGCGAGGTCAGTCAGCTTTCTATCGTTGAACGTGTCCAGACGGTTGGCATTCTCTTTCAAAATCCCAATCATCAATTTACCATGGAGAACTTGTTTGAGGAACTGATTTTTACCTTGGAGAATATCGGCCATCCCGTGCAAGAGATTGATGCTAAAATAGCAGAGGTGGTCCAGCAATGTCGCTGTGAGAAAATCTTGCACCGTCCCATACATCACTTATCAGGTGGGGAAAAGCAAAAGGCTGCTTTGGCTGTTCTCTTTGCCATGAATCCTAGGGTCTATCTCTTGGATGAGCCTTTTGCTTCCATTGACCGCAAGAGCAGGTTAGAGATATTGGAGATTCTAAAAGAGTTGGCTCTTGATGGGAAGACAGTCATCCTGTGCGACCATGATTTATCAGACTATGAAGCCTATATCGACCATATGGTGGAGCTAAGAGACGGTCAACTAAGAGAAGTGTTTCAAATCCCTTCCTCTGAGATGATACAGGTCGCTTCAAAGGAAGTTGCTTCTAGCCAAGGACTATTCCATATGGACCGTGTGACTTGTGAGCTGGATCATCGCCCCCTCTTTTCCATTGCGGATTTTACATTCTACCAAGGAATTTCCTGTATCTTGGGTGACAATGGTGTCGGGAAATCAACCCTCTTTCGGTCTATTCTTCAATTTCAGAAGTATAAGGGGAGAATTACTTGGAAGGGTTGGGTTCTGAAAAAGAAAAAGAGTTTGTATCGTGATCTGACGGGTGTTGTTCAGGAAGCTGAAAAGCAATTTATCCGAGTCAGTCTGCGAGAGGAACTACAATTAGATAGTCCAGACTCTGAAAGAAATCAGCGGATACTCCAAGCTTTACGATATTTTGATCTGGAGCAGGCGCTTGATAAGAGTCCCTATCAATTAAGTGGTGGCCAACAAAAGATTCTTCAGCTTTTGACCATCTTGACCAGCAAGGCTTCTGTGATCTTGCTAGATGAGCCATTTGCTGGTTTGGATGATAGAGCATGCCATTATTTTTGTCAGTGGATGTTGGAGGATAGAAATCAAGGAAGAAGTTTTTTGATCATTAGCCATCGTTTAGATCCCTTGATCTCTGTGGTTGATTATTGGATTGAGATGACGAGTGAGGGGCTCAGTCATCTCAAAGACGTGACCATCAGCAAACCACTCCCATCTCTGAAAAATGATACTTTAGGGGAGGTGAGGTAGTATGATCAAAGTAGCAACCAAGACACCGGTTATCAGTCTTTTCTTGCTGATTTTATCCTTGGAAACATCTTTCATTCCTTCGATTGCTCTGAATCTTTCGGTAGCCGCATTTTGCATCCTCTTCATGCTCTATTATCGTCGATTTAAAATGTTGGCTTGGATGCTCTTGCTCGCCATTTTACCATCTTTGGCTAATTACTGGGCAGTTCAGTTACATGGGGATGCTTCGCAGGCAGTGATACTTGGGACGAGGGCTTTTGTGACGGTTTGTATCGGCCTTGTCTTTGTTTCCAGTATTTCCCTAAAAGAGCTTCTCTTGTACTTGGCTCAAAAGGGGTTATCGCGTTCTTGGGCCTATGCCTTAATTGTGGTATTTAATTCCTTTCCCCTTATTCAGAAAGAAATCAAGTCCCTCAAAGAAGCTTGCCTATTACGTGGTCAAGAACTGCATGTTTGGTCTCCCTTGATTTACAGCAAGGTTCTGATGACAGTCTTTAGGTGGCGCCATCTTTATCTGAGAGCTCTGTCGGCGCATGGATATGACGAACATGCACAGGTGGAGAATAGCTATCGGACTTTTTATATTCCTAAAAAAACAAAATTAATCTACCTGCTTTTCTTTTTATTGCTTCAAATCAGTCTATTTTTATAAAGGAGTTATTATGGAATTTACAGATATTGCGATGGAATTATCCAAGGAAGCTTGGCAGGCTTCTTTTCATCATCCCTTTATTTTACAATTACAAGAGGGAAATTTAGAACCTGATATTTTCCGCTATTACCTGATTCAAGATGCCTACTATCTGAAGGCCTTCTCAGAAATCTATCACCTCTTGGCTGATAAGACTTCGAATCAAGAGATGAAAAGACTCTTGAAACAAAATGCCCAGAGTCTAGTGGAGGGTGAGTTGTTTATCCGCCAACAATTTTTCAAGGAATTAGGAATCAGCGACCAGGAAATGGAGGAGCAACCGATTGCTCCAACCTGTTATCATTACATTTCTCATATTTATCGCCAGTTTGCAGAGCCAAACTTGGGCATTGCTTTTGCTAGTTTGCTCCCATGTCCGTGGTTATACCATGATTTGGGCAAGGCACTTAATCGCAAACCATCCCCGAATCCTCTTTATCAACAGTGGATTGAAACCTATATCACCGATGAATTAGAACAGCAGATTAAAGAAGAAGAAGCCCTAGTTAATCAGCTCTATCGCGAAAGCGACGAGACGGACAAACAAAAAATGCTAGAGGCATTCCACCGAAGTGTCCACATGGAAGCCAAGTTTTGGGAGATGGCTTACCAACATCAAACCTGGACGAGTGATTTGCAGTCCTTAGGAAAAGAGAAGAAATAGAAAATGAGAAACCACCAACTACAAGTTCACAAATTAACTATTTTATCCATGATGATTGCCCTTGACGTAGTTCTTACACCCATCTTTCGAATTGAGGGAATGGCACCGATGTCCAGTGTAGTCAATATCCTAGCAGGAATTTTGATGGGGCCTGTTTATGCCTTGATCATGGCTACAGCCACAGCCTTTATCCGTATGTCAACTCAGGGGATTCCTCCTTTGGCCCTCACAGGAGCTACTTTCGGAGCCCTCCTTGCAGGTCTCTTTTATAAGTATGGTAGAAAATTTCACTATTCTGCCCTAGGAGAAATCTTGGGAACGGGTATAATCGGTTCCATTGTTTCCTATCCTGTCATGGTTCTCTTTACAGGATCTGCGGCCAAGCTTAGTTGGTTTATCTATACTCCGCGATTTTTCGGAGCGACCTTGATCGGTACAGCCATAGCTTTTCTCGCCTTTCGATTTTTAATCAAGCAGGAATTCTTTAAAAAAGTACAAGGATATTTCTTTGGTGAAAGGATAGACTGATGCAGGAATTTACAAATCCCTTTCCTCTAGGCTCTAGCTCCTTGATTCACTGCATTACCAATGAGATTTCCTGTGAGATGTTAGCCAATGGCATTCTAGCTCTGGGATCTAAACCTGTCATGGCAGATGATCCCCGTGAGGTCCTTGATTTTACCAAACAAAGCCAGGCTCTCTTCATCAATTTGGGGCATTTGTTTGCTGAGAAGGAGAAAGCAATCCGCATGGCAGCTACTTATGCAGCTCAAGCTTGTCTCCCAATGGTAGTAGATGCAGTTGGCGTAGCGGCTTCCCCCATTCGTAAGGATCTAGTCAGAGATCTTTTTGAATACAAGCCCACGGTCCTTAAAGGAAATATGTCGGAAATCCGAAGTCTTGTTGGTTTAAAGCACCACGGAGTTGGAGTTGATGCTAGCCATAAGGATCAAGAAACTGAGGACCTGCTTCAAGCCTTGAAAGACTGGTGTCAGACCTATCCTGGTATGTCATTTTTAGTCACTGGCCCCAAGGACCTCATTGTTTCGGAGAATCAGGTTGCAATATTGGGAAATGGCTGTGACGAATTAGACTGGATAACAGGGACAGGAGACTTGGTTGGAGCCTTGACCGCCGTTTTTCTCAGTCAAGGAAAGATCGCATTTGAAGCTTCTTGCCTAGCAGTTTCTTATCTCAATATCTCTGCTGAGAGAATTCTTGTTCAAGGAATGGGATTGGAAGATTTCCGCTTTCAAACTCTCAATCAGCTCTCTCTTCTAAAAAGAGACGAAAATTGGCTAGAAGCCATCAAAGGAGACTTTTATGAATAGAGAAGCACTTAGACTGTATCTAGTAACCAATCGCTACCAAGATTCCTTGGAAAACTTTCTTGAAAAAGTCGAGACGGCCTGCCGTTCAGGTGTTACCATTGTCCAATTACGAGAAAAAAATCTCACTACCAATCAATACTATCAACTGGCCAAACAAGTCAAGGAAATAACAGACGCCTATCAGGTGCCCTTGATTATCGATGATCGTTTGGATGTTTGTCTAGCAGTCGATGCTGCTGGGTTGCATATAGGCGACGATGAACTACCGGTTTCGGTTGCCCGCAAAGTCTTGGGGCCTGAAAAAATCCTCGGTGTTACTGCTAAAACAGTAAAAAGGGCTCTTGAGGCGGAAACATGGGGTGCGGATTACTTGGGAACAGGAGCCATTTTCCCGACTACGACCAAAGAAAATGCACCTATCACCTTGATTTCAACCTTGAAAACAATTTGCCAAACGGTCGCCATTCCAGTAGTTGCTATTGGAGGCTTGACGTCAGAGAACATTGACCAACTTGCTGCAACTGGCATAGCTGGTGTAGCTGTAGTCCGTGATTTGATGCAGGCAGAAGATATTGAAGCAAAAACGCAAGCATTTTTAACAAAGCTGGATGACATTATTTTCTAATCAAAAACTCTCTAATTCCCTTAAAGTGGGAACTAGAGAGTTTTTTCTTAATCTTTAAAGCTTGTATGGTTGACTGGGCCAGAACCATGACCGAGTTGAGGAGCTTCTTGGATGGCTTTTGTGATAAAGGCCTTGGCCTTATCGACTGCCTGATAAAGGGTTTTCCCCTTGGCTAGTTCAGCCGTAATCACTGCAGCAAAAGTACATCCAGTGCCATGGGTGTGACAGGTTTGAATTCTAGGACTTTCCCAGACAAATTGCTCCTCCTTAGTAAAGAGGAAATCCTTGGCACCGCCTTCGAGATGGCCACCTTTGATTACCACAGACTGAGGACCAAATTCTTTTAAAATCAGGCGACCAGCACGTTGCATGTCTTCTGGATCATGGATTGAAAAACCAACAATCTCTTCTGCCTCAGGAAGATTGGGTGTAATGATGCTTGCAAGAGGAAGCAGGTTTGTTTTTAGGTAGCTTCTCGCACTAGTATCTATCAGGGTATCACCGCTTGTTGCGACCATAACAGGGTCCAGCACGTAGGGACAGTCCAGCTTTTTAAGATAGGGTTGGATGATTTCCATGATTTCAGTAGTTGCCAACATACCAGTTTTTACAGCCTGAGGTTTGATATCCGAAAAGACACTCTCCAATTGAGCTTTCAGCATTTGGTTAGAGACGTGCTCGATTAATTGAACACCTCTGGTATTTTGAGCGACAAGGCTGGTCACAACGGCCATTCCATAGACATCTCTAGCTTGGAACGACTTCAAATCAGCCATAATGCCAGCACCGCCACTAGGGTCTGTCCCAGCAATGGTTAGAGCAACGGGTAAATAAGTCATCTAAAACCTCCCAACCAACTGAAGTTTGTATTCTTAAGAACAAGCAAGTCTGTTTTAGGAAGGAAATAGAAGACTGGGTAGTCCTCACTATTTTCCACTTCCATCAGCCAGCATTACCTAGATTGAGTCAAAGGGATCTAACAGTCGTTAATCTCAGCTTTACGCACCCCTAGTGGTTGTTTTCTTTTTTCTTCAGTATAGCATATTTTTATAGTTTATATAGTAAAATTTGATTGCAAATCTCTCGTTACAGGATTAAAATTCTATTTTTCGAAAAATAATAAAAATTATAGTTGACAAATGTAGATTTTCGGAGTATACTAATAACTGTAATCGACAAATGTAGATTTAGGAGGTGTGATTATGCAGATTTCAGATGCAGAATGGCAGGTCATGAAGATTATTTGGATGCAAGGAGAGCAGACCAGTAGCGATTTGATCAGGGTTCTGGCGGAGCGGTTCGACTGGTCCAAGTCAACCATTCAAACTCTTTTGGCTCGTTTGGTTGAGAAAGAGTGTCTGACAAGGAAAAAAGAGGGCAAGTCCTTTATTTATTCAGCCCTTTTAACTCTAGACCAAAGCCGAGACTTGCTTGTCCAAGATATCAAAGACAAGGTTTGTTCTCGTAGGATTAAGAACTTGTTGGCTGATTTGATTGTGGAATGTGATTTCACTCAGGCTGACTTGGAAGGCTTGGAAGAAGTGATTTCTAAGAAGAAATCAAGCGCTGTAACAGAAGTAAGATGTAATTGTATGTAAAGGAGACGCTATGTTAAATCTATTTGTATCTATTGTTGTTTTAGGAATGATTGCTTTTATCCTCTTTTGGTTTTTCAAAAAACCGCAAGAAGATGCTAAGAGAGCTCAGCAAAAGAATGGCTATCAAGAAATTCGAGTGGAGGTCATGGGAGGATATACTCCAGAAACCATTATCCTCAAAAAATCGCAACCTGCTCGCATTATTTTTGATCGAAAAGATCCTTCACCTTGCTTGGATCAAATCGTTTTTCCAGACTTTGGAGTGCATGCAGATCTGCCTATGGGAGACCAATATGTGGTTGAAATCACACCTGAAGAAGCAGGTGAGTATGGTTTCTCTTGTGGCATGAATATGATGCACGGTAAGATGATTGTAGAATAGGAGAATATTATGACTGAAATTGTAAAAGCAAGCCTTGAAAATGGTGTTCAAAAAATCCGTATCACGGCAGACAAAGGCTACCATCCAGCCCACATTCAACTGCAAAAAGGGATTCCTGCTGAGATTACCTTTCATCGTGTGACACCATCAAACTGTTATAAAGAAGTTCTCTTCGAAGAAGAAGGGATCCTAGAACCAATCGGCGTAGATGAGGAGAAAGTCATTCGCTTTACTCCTCAAGAATTGGGTGAGCATGAATTTTCATGTGGCATGAAGATGCAAAAGGGGAGTTATACCGTAGTTGAGAAGACTCGAAAATCTCTATCACTTTTACAGCGTTTTTGGATTACTAGTATCTTTACTGTGCCTCTTGTGATTCTCATGATTGGGATGTCTACAGGAGGAATTAGTCACCAAGTCATGCGTTGGGGAACCTTTTTAGCCACAACACCGATTATGCTAGTAGCTGGAGTTCCATATATCAGAAGCGCCTGGGCTAGTTTTAAAAAGCACAATTCCAACATGGATACCTTGGTTGCTCTGGGAACCCTAGTGGCCTATTTCTATAGCTTAGTTGCCCTCTTCACTGGTCTGCCCGTTTACTTTGAAAGTGCTGCATTTATCCTCTTCTTCATTCTTTTGGGAGCAGTTTTTGAGGAAAAAATGCGAAAAAATACTTCGCAAGCAGTCGAAAAATTATTAGACCTACAAGCAAAAACAGCAGAGGTTTTGCGTGATGATGTTTATGTTCAAATACCTCTAGAACAAGTCAAAGTTGGGGATCTCATTCGCGTTCGACCAGGTGAAAAAATTGCCGTTGATGGTATTGTTTTAGAAGGTGAAACTAGTATTGATGAGTCAATGGTGACTGGGGAAAGTATTCCAGTAGATAAGTCTGCCGGTGATACTGTCATTGGTTCAACCATCAATAATAGTGGTACGATCATCTTTAGAGCTGAAAAAGTTGGTTCTGAGACTATGTTGGCTCAGATTGTGGACTTTGTGAAGAAAGCGCAAACGAGTCGTGCTCCTATTCAAGATTTGACCGACAAGATTTCTGGGATTTTTGTACCAGCAGTTGTCATTTTAGGACTTCTTACTTTTTGGGTCTGGTTTGTTTTACTTGGAGATAGCTTTGTGACTTCTCTTCTTTATGGAGTAGCAGTTTTGATAATTGCCTGTCCTTGTGCACTAGGACTCGCGACACCGACAGCACTCATGGTTGGAACAGGACGAAGTGCCAAGATGGGGGTTCTTCTCAAAAATGGTACAGTTCTACAGGAAATCCAAAAAGTCCAAACGGTTGTTTTTGATAAGACAGGAACCTTGACCGAAGGGAAGCCAGTAGTGACAGATGTTGTCGGAGATGAAGGAGAAGTGATCAGCTTGGCTGCTTCACTGGAAGATGTATCTCAACACCCGCTAGCTCAAGCTATTGTTAATCGTGCATCTGAACTAGGAATTAGCCTTTACCCAGTGGAAAACTTCCAAGCCTTGCATGGAAAAGGTGTGACTGGGATTATTAATGGTAAACAAGTCTTGCTGGGGAATGCTAAGCTCTTAGCTGACCTTGCTATTCCACATGATTATCAAGAACGATTTGATTTGCTTGAGAAAGAAGCAAAAACAGTTGTCTTCCTATCCGTGGATGGTCAGTTAAAAGGCTTAATTGCCTTGCAGGATGTCCCTAAGGAAAATGCTCGAGAAGCTATTGCTAAATTGAAAAAACGTGGTCTTAGAACGGTCATGCTTACCGGAGATAATGCTGGAGTAGCGCATGCGATTGCAGAGCAAATTGGAATTGAAGAAGTGATTGCAAATGTCTTGCCAGAGGAAAAGGCACATGAAATTCACAAGCTTCAAAAGAATGGTAAACTTGCCTTTGTTGGAGATGGCATCAATGATGCGCCAGCCCTCAGTGTAGCGGATGTCGGAATTGCCATGGGCTCTGGGACAGATATTGCCATTGAATCCGCAGATCTTGTCCTTACAACCAACAATTTACTAGGATTGGCACGTGCTTTTGATATGAGTAAGAAGACCTTTAATCGTATTCTACTCAATCTTTTCTGGGCTTCTATCTATAACCTCATTGGTATTCCGATTGCAGCAGGAGTTTTTTCAGGAATTGGTCTCGTTCTCAATCCAGAACTGGCTGGTCTAGCCATGGCCTTTAGTTCTGTATCTGTTTTGATTAGTTCACTCATGCTCAATGTTACTAAGATAGACTAAAAAGCGGGCTTGCTCGCTTTTTATACTCTTCGAAAATCTATTCAAACCACGTCAACTTTATCTTCAAACTCAAATCTGTGTTTTGAGCAACTTGTGGCTAGTTTCCTAGTGTGCTCTTTAATTTTCATTGAGTATTATAAAACAGTTCTAAAAAACGCTTTCGAACTGTACTGTAATAGAGAATAAAAACTTCTGAGCACATTCTTAGGAGACCCAAAACAAATGTGGTAAAGTAGTAGAGTAAAAATTTGCTGAAACGTTTCCAATTAGTATATGAAAACGGATTTATCAAGTTTTAAAAATATTTGAAGGAGAGTTATCATTATGACTCAAGGGAAAATTACTGCATCTGCAGCAATGCTCAACGTATTGAAAACATGGGGCGTAGACACAATCTACGGTATCCCATCAGGAACACTCAGCTCATTGATGGACGCTTTGGCTGAAGACAAAGATATCCGCTTCTTGCAAGTTCGCCACGAAGAAACAGGTGCTCTTGCTGCGGTCATGCAAGCTAAATTCGGCGGCTCAATCGGGGTTGCAGTAGGTTCAGGTGGTCCAGGTGCGACTCACTTGATTAACGGTGTTTACGATGCAGCTATGGATAACACTCCATTCCTTGCTATCCTTGGATCACGTCCTGTTAACGAACTCAACATGGATGCCTTCCAAGAATTGAACCAAAACCCAATGTACAACGGTATCGCTGTCTACAACAAACGTGTCGCTTACGCTGAGCAATTACCAAAAGTAATTGACGAAGCTTGCCGTGCTGCAGTTTCTAAAAAAGGTCCAGCTGTTGTTGAAATTCCAGTAAACTTCGGTTTCCAAGAAATCGATGAAAACTCATACTATGGTTCAGGTTCATACGAACGTTCATTCATCGCTCCTGCTTTGAACGAAGTTGAAATTGACAAAGCAGTTGAAATCTTGAACAATGCTGAACGCCCAGTTATCTACGCTGGTTACGGTGGTGTTAAAGCTGGTGAAGTCATTACTGAATTGTCACGTAAAATCAAAGCACCAATCATCACAACTGGTAAAAACTTTGAAGCTTTTGAATGGAACTACGAAGGTTTGACAGGTTCTGCTTACCGTGTTGGTTGGAAACCAGCCAACGAAGTGGTCTTTGAAGCAGACACAGTTCTTTTCCTTGGTTCAAACTTCCCATTTGCTGAAGTTTACGAAGCCTTCAAGAACACTGAAAAATTCATCCAAGTCGATATCGACCCTTACAAACTTGGTAAACGTCATGCCCTTGACGCTTCTATCCTTGGTGATGCAGGTCAAGCAGCGAAAGCAATCCTTGACAAAGTAAACCCAGTAGAATCTACTCCATGGTGGCGTGCAAACGTTAAGAACAACCAAAACTGGCGTGATTACATGAACAAACTCGAAGGTAAAACTGAGGGTGAATTGCAATTGTACCAAGTTTACAATGCAATCAACAAACATGCTGATCAAGACGCTATCTACTCAATCGACGTAGGTGACACTACTCAAACATCTACTCGTCACCTTCACATGACACCTAAGAACATGTGGCGTACATCTCCACTCTTTGCGACAATGGGTATTGCCCTTCCTGGTGGTATCGCTGCTAAGAAAGACAATCCAGATCGCCAAGTATGGAACATCATGGGTGACGGTGCATTCAACATGTGCTACCCAGACGTTATCACAAACGTTCAATACGACCTTCCAGTTATCAACGTTGTCTTCTCAAATGGTAAATATGCCTTCATCAAGGACAAATACGAAGACACAAACAAACACTTGTTTGGTTGTGACTTCCCTAATGCTGACTATGCGAAAATCGCTGAAGCGCAAGGTGCTGTAGGATTTACAGTTGACCGTATCGAAGATATCGATGCAGTTGTTGCAGAAGCTGTTAAATTGAACAAAGAAGGTAAAACTATTGTTATCGATGCTCACATCACTCCACATCGTCCACTTCCAGTAGAAGTACTTGAGTTGGATCCAAAACAACACTCAGAAGAAGCAATCAAATCCTTCAAGGAAAAATACGAAGCTGAAGAGCTTGTACCATTCCGCCTCTTCTTGGAAGAAGAAGGGTTGCAATCACGCGCAATCAAATAATTTCTCTCGTCGAATTTAATCTTTGATTTTCATAGAGAGAAACTTAAAAAGATCGGAGTAATCCGGTCTTTTTCTGGAGGAGAGTAAATGAATTTAAATCAATTAGATATCATCGTTTCAGATGTTCCTCAAGTCTGTGCTGACTTGGAGCGTATTTTGGATAAAAAAGCCGATTATGTTGATGACAGTTTTGCTCAGTTCACGATTGGCAGTCATTGTCTCATGTTGTCAGAGAAACATTTGATTCCTTTGGAAAATTTTCAGTCAGGAATCATTCTACACATTGAGGTTGAGGATGTCGACCAGAATTACCAACGATTGAAAGAGCTTGGTACCGAGATTTTACACGGTCCTTGTGAAACGGATTGGGGAACAGAGTCCTTATTAGTTAGAGGACCTGCTGGTTTAGTGATTGATTTTTATCGAATGAAATAGAGCGATTAGTCATTTGAAGTTAATCTTAATCATTCTTAAAACAGAATGTGAGAATAGGAACTATTGAAAGATCGGAGAAACCCGGTCTTTTTCTGTTTCCTTTTTTTATCACAAGATTGTGATAGTTTACATCTTCATAACAAAAGCTTCAAAGTCTTGATTGTTTTGAAAAAAGATTATAAAATATGATTCATAAAAATGAAAGAGGTTTTGAAAATGTCTGAAAAACAAATGAAAGTTTTGGGTTGGGTAGCGACCTTCATGTCTGTTATGATGTACGTCTCTTACTTCCCACAAATCATGAACAACCTGGCTGGTCAAAAAGGGAACTTTATCCAACCCTTAGTCGCAGCCATCAACTGTAGTCTCTGGGTTTACTACGGTCTTTTCAAAAAGGAAAGAGATATTCCCCTCGCGGCTGCTAATGCACCGGGTATCGTTTTTGGTCTAGTAACGGCTATTACGGCATTGATTTAAAAAGAAGACTGGTTTCAGTCTTTTTTTTTTGTACATAAAAATAGATTCTCAAGTAAAAGATTATTTCGTTACTATTTTTACAAAATCTTCTCCCTACTTTATAAGATCGGAAAAAGAGTTCAATTCGAACTCTTTTTTTGCTATAATGAGGGGAGAAAAATCAGACAGGAGATTGACATGTCAGAACCATTATTTTTACAATCAGTTATGCAAGAAAAAATCTGGGGTGGTACCAAGCTACGTGATGAGTTTGGTTACGACATTCCAAGTGAAAAAATCGGAGAATACTGGGCTATCTCAGCTCACCCAAATGGAGTTTCTAAGGTTGCAAATGGACGCTACGAGGGAACAGACCTTGCTACTTTGTATGCGGAACACCGTGAGTTGTTTGGCAACCGTCCAGATCCTGTATTTCCACTGTTGACCAAAATTCTCGATGCCAACGACTGGCTCAGTGTCCAAGTTCACCCAGACGATGCTTACGGGCTCGAGCATGAAGGCGAACTTGGAAAAACAGAATGCTGGTATATCATCGCTGCAGATGAAGGATCAGAGATTATCTATGGCCACAATGCCAAGTCAAAAGAAGAACTCCGCCAGCAAATCGAAGCTAAAGACTGGGATGGTCTATTAACAAAAGTTCCTGTCAAAGCTGGTGATTTCTTCTATGTACCAAGTGGAACTATGCACGCTATCGGAGCAGGTATCTTGATTCTTGAAACCCAGCAGTCTAGCGATACCACCTACCGTGTCTATGACTTTGACCGCAAGGACGACAAGGGCAACTTGCGTGAACTTCACCTTGAAAAATCTATCGATGTTTTAAACATTGGTGAGCCTGCTAATAGCCGTCCTGTAACTATCAAAGCTGATGATTTACGTTCCACTCTCCTTGTTTCTAATGATTTCTTCGCAGTTTACAAATGGGAAATTACTGGAAAAGTTGATTTTGAAAAGACAGCTGACTACAGCTTGTATAGCGTCTTGGCTGGTCAAGGTCAGCTTACTGTTGACGAAAAAAACTATCCAATCCAAAAAGGCAGCCACTTTATCCTACCAAGTGATGTTGAATCTTGGACCTTGGAAGGAAAAGGTTTAGAATTGATTGTAGCCATCCATAAAAAAAGAAAGGGCCTGAGTTCATTACTCAAGTCCTTTTTGATTACATAAATTGGGCGATAAAGACCACGATGATGATGATAGGAATGATAAAACGAAGAAGGAAAAGCCAAACTTGGAAAAGTCCTTGTTTCCATACTCTTTCATCAAGATGGAGTTCCTCCATGGCAAGGGCCTTTTTAAAGATGTAGCCTGTAAAAAGTGACAGGCAGAGAGCTCCAAATGGCATGAGGAGATTGGAAACCAAGAAATCCATGGCATCAAAGAAGGTCTTTCCAAAAATATGAATATCTGCCATAACTCCATAGGATAGGGCTGAAGGAATTCCAAAGGCGAAGGTCAAGATTCCTAAAATGGCACTCCATTTGGCACGCTTGCTGTTGTCCTGATTGGTGATATTTCCCACATTGATCTCCAGCATCACGACAGAAGAAGTGACCGTCGCAAAGAGGAAGAGCAAGAGGAAGAGGATATAGAAAATGGTTCCAAAAGGCATCTTGTCAAAGAGTTGAGGCAAGACGATAAAGAGCAGGCTTGGTCCCCCTTCAGACTGGATGTTGAAGGCTGACATGGCTGGGAAAATGGCTAGACCTGCCATGATGGATACCGAGATGTTCATGGCTACAATGGAGATTCCTGATTGGACTAGATTGGTTTTCTTGTCCAAGTAGGACGCATAGGTCAGCATGGCTGTAACCCCTAGTGAGAGGGCAAAGAAAGATTGTCCCAGAGCATAGAGGAGACCAGCACTGGTCAGTTTTGAAAAGTCTGGTTTGAGGAAGTAGAGAACGCCTTCCATGGCATTTGGCAAACTGAGAGAGCGCCCAATGATCACGACAAAAATGATAAAGAGCAGGGGCATCATGACTTTCGAAGCTCTTTCGATCCCTTTTTGGACCCCACGTGATACAATAAAGATATTCAATAAGATAAAGGCAGCTTGAGCTCCTAGGGCAATGGCTGGATTTGAAATGATTGAAGTAAATAACTGAGCATAATCACCCGTTCCGCTAAGTTGGAACAATTTTCCAAACTCAATGCCTAGATAGACTAGAATCCATCCTCCAATGACACTGTAAAAGGATAGGAGGATAAAGAGGGCAAAGGCACCAATCCAACCAATAAAATTGTATTTGCTATTGTTGCCCAGTTTTCCAAAGGTTTTGATAGCGGAAACGCCAGCACTACGACCAAGGGCAAATTCAGCAAGCAGGAGCGGGAAACCGATTAAAATAGTGGAAATGAGAAAGACCAACAAAAAGCCTCCTCCGCCATTAGCAGCAGTCATATAGGGAAACTTCCAAACGGCACCAAGCCCGATGGCTGAGCCAGCAGATGCTAGAATAAAGCCTAGTTTCGATCCCCATTGTGATTTTTCTGACATAGTTGAAACTCCAATCTCGTTTTTTAAAATAAGAAAAGGCTACTTGAGTTGTCAAATAGCCTTCCCTCAATGGCTCTTTACGAGCCTTCTGTTTGATTGATAGACTTGACTATCCTATCATGTTTTCTAAGGTCTGTCAAGAAAACCATTTTCAAGTTTTCACACCTTTCTCAAAAAGTTAAAAATTTTTCGCAAAAACACTTGACTCTGACCTAAGGAGAGGGTTTATACTATCTATGTAAGGAGGAAATCATGTACCATATAAAAGAAGCTGCGCAGCTTTCAGGTGTCTCTGTCAAGACCCTGCACCACTATGACAAGATAGGACTCTTGGTCCCCTTAAAGTCGGAAAACGGCTATCGAACTTACAGTCAAGAGGATTTGGAACGCCTTCAGGTCATTCTTTACTACAAATATCTAGGCTTTTCTTTAGAAAAAATAGCAGAGCTATTAAAGGAAGAAAGGACAGATTTATTGCCCCATTTGACTAGACAGTTGGACTATTTGACCCAAGAAAGACAACATCTGGATACCTTGATTTCCACCTTGCAAAAAACCATTCAAGAACAAAAAGGAGAAAGAAAAATGACCATTGAGGAAAAATTCACTGGATTTAGCTATCAAGACAATCAAAAATACCATCAAAAGGCGGTAGAAGAGTATGGACAAGAAGTCATGGATCAGGCTCTCGAGCGCCAAAAAGGTCGTGAAGATGAGGCTACGGCCGCCTTTAACCAAGTTTTTCAAGCTTTAGCTCAAAACCTTAAAAATGGACTAGCTGCAACAGCAGCTGAAAACCAAGAGCAAGCAGCTAAGCTCTTGCAAGCCATTCGCACTTATGGATTTGACTGCTCTATTGAGGTATTCGGTCATATCGGTAAAGGTTACGTCTACAACCCAGAGTTTAAGGAAAACATTGACAAGTTTGGTTCTGGAACAGCCCAGTACACATCAGATGTCATTGCTGCTTACGTTCAGATAAATGCAGAATAAATAGGCTAGGAATTTCCTAGCCTATTTTTTACTTCAAGTCATAAAGCCAGTCGTCACCGTCTTTATAGTAAAAGAATTCACTGAGATTCTCTTCTAAAAAAACACGAAGCATATCAGACATATCATCAGTAGCAAGTTTTAGATGAGATAGATTGTCAAAATCTTCCCACCAAACCTTCCCTTCGTATGAAGACTGGAGTTCACCAGTAAAGTGTTTTGTCTTGTAAAAAAGGACGACATAACGATAATCCTTGTCATCATACCAGTTTTTGATACCACAGAGTTGGGGTTTGGAAATGGTCAGACCAGTTTCTTCTTTCACTTCACGAATGACAGCTTCGACAAAGGATTCGCCACGTTCAACATGCCCGCCAGGAAAAGTAATACCAGGCCAGTCAGGGCTAACTCTGTCTTGGACCAGAACCTTGTCTCCGTTTTGAATCATACACATGTTGACAAATTCAACTGATTCTCTTCTATTCATTTTTTACAACCTTTGATCTTTAATCATAATGCAGACTTCCTGCCACCCAGCCGGTACAGAGGGCAGAAGTGATGTTAAATCCCCCCGTGTGGGCATTGATATCCAGTACCTCGCCAGCAAAGTGGAGGCCAGGTACCAGCTTACTTTCAAGGGTTTTGGGATTGATTTCCTTGAGACTGACACCGCCTTTGGTGACAAAGGACTTGGCAAGAGACATTTTTCCAGTCACAGGGATTTTGAGGGTCTTGATAGACTGGAGCAGTTGGTCACGTTCTTTTTCAGTTAGCTGTTTGACTTTTTCAGGAAATCCTTTTACAAAAAAATCAGCCAAGCGTTCCGGAAGCAAAGTTTTCAAAGCATTTTTCAAGGATTTTTCCCGATTTTCTTCTATAAATGCAGCCAAGTCCCTCTCAGAAAGTTGAGGCAAAACATCGAGTGAGAGAACCTCTCCGCCCTTGACAAAGCTAGATATACGCAGAGCAGCTGGACCAGATAAACCAAAGTGGGTAAAGAGCAGATCATGAGTGATGACATGCTTGCCGTAGCTTAAGGTCACATCGTCTAGTGAAATTCCCTGCAAGGCCTTATGCGGAAAATCTGTTAACAAAGGACTTTCAGCAGCCTCAAGCTCGGTAATAGTATGTTTAAAATGACGGGCGATTTCATGTCCAAAACCAGTAGAACCAGTAGAAGGATAGGATTTACCACCAGTTGTGACAATGAGTTTGTCACAAGTGAAGTTTTGGTCTGCGGACTTGAGGACAAACTGGTCGTCTATCTTTTTAACCGAAACAATTTCTGTTTGAGTAGCAACTTGACCTCCTAGCTCAGTGATTTTCTTTTCTAAGGCTTCAATAATGGTTCGAGATTTGTTAGTAGCAGGAAAGACACGTCCGTGGTCCTCGACCTTAAGCTTAACACCATTTTCCGTGAAAAAGTTGATGATATCATGGTTATCAAACTGGGAAAAGACACTGTATAGAAAGCGTCCATTTCCAGGGATGCCAGCTAGTAGGTCATCTAGACTACCGTTGTTAGTCACATTGCAACGTCCCCCACCTGTTCCAGCTAATTTTTTGCCAAGTTTCCGATTTTTTTCGATGAGAAGAGTTTTCTGACCATAAAAGCTACTGGAAATGGTAGCCATCATGCCCGCAGGTCCTCCACCGATGACAATAGTATCAAAATGTTTCATAGCTCTATTGTACCACAAAAAACAAGAGATTCTTGGCATCTCTTGTTGCTCATAATCTTAGTTAATTTCATATCCCATCAACAAGCCGCCATCTTCTGCATAGAAACTGCAGAGACCAGACGTAGGAATGATTTTGATATTGGCTTGTGGGAAGGTTTCCTGCAAGCGTTCTGACAATTGCTGACAGAATTTTTCATTGCTGCGATGAGCCATGACGATACGGCCACCAGCATAGCCAGCCTTGATGACTTCTTCATAGGCTGCTTGAAGGGATTTTTTTGGTCCACGAGCCTTTTGGAGCAGTTCTAGTGTTCCAGTATTACTCGCCTCTCCGACCATACGGATGTTGAGAAGACCAACAACTGTACCGATAAGCTTGCTTAAACGACCATTTTTTACCAAGTTATCAACCTTAGCGAGGACAAAGAGCAACTTCGTTTTTTCTTGGTAGGCAGTAATAGCTTCAACAATTTTCTCAAAAGAAAGTCCTTGATCAATCAAGTCATTGATTTTTTCGACAATTAGGTCAACTTCCCCACCAGCAGATAAACTATCAATCACATGAATCTGAGTGTCAGGGTGTTCTTCAAGATAGATATTCTTAGCGAGCTGTGCACTATTATGGCTACCTGAAAGAGTACCAGTAATGGTAACGACAAAGATATGCTTAGCACCTTCAAATGCACGCAGGTAATCATCAGGGCTAGGACAGGCTGATTTTGAAGCCTCAGAAGTCGCATACATGGTTTCCATCATGTGGTTAATGTCGAGATTGGCATCATCAATAAAGACCTGATCAGCTACTTGAATGGTTAAAGGAACACTCACAAATTCAGTATCGATAGCAAGGGTAGGCAGTTGACGATAATCACAACCAGAGTCAGCTACAATCTTCCAAGTCATAGAAATTCTCCATCTTTGTCACTTATACATTGACAAAGGTTCTGTCTTTTTTTACAATTATATCATGAAAGCCCTTGAAACAAAAGTACCACCTCTCTGTTGTCACAAGTAGAAAGAAATTGTTATGTCTGAACGTAAAATATCTGAAAAATCTCT
Organism: Streptococcus oralis Uo5; assembly: GCF_000253155.1. Lineage (NCBI taxonomy): Bacteria > Bacillati > Bacillota > Bacilli > Lactobacillales > Streptococcaceae > Streptococcus > Streptococcus oralis. The sequence goes on along the minus strand of NC_015291.1, from coordinate 1,344,533 downwards.
TGAAAATCTCAGAAAATCAAATCAAGAATCCAATTTTTTAACCAGAGAAGCAATCGAGACGGCTCTTTTGCAACTTCTAGAGAAAAAAGATTTGGCCAAGATCAGCATTTCGGAGCTGGTCAAACGAGCGGGCGTCTCTCGTGCCGCCTTCTATCGTAACTATGACTCTAAAGAAGAAATTTTGGAAAGCGTCTTTAAACGCAGTGTCCATAACATTATGGAACAGTTGAGCCACTACGATGTCAAAACAGACCTTTATCTGGTCTGGGTACACCTTTTCCGCGCAGCCAAGAAAGAAGCCAAGGTTATCCAACTTGCCCTGGACTACCACTTGGAAAAGATTTTCGTCCAAGCCATGCAGGAATTTCTGGAAAAATACCACGGAAAATCAAAAGGCGTTAGCAGCTACCTTCATTCCTTTTGGAGTTCTGCCATCGTATCGGTTTTGCTCAAATGGATCAAGGATGGCATGAAGGTTCCGGCTGAAAAGATTGCAGATTTACGCTTGCCATTTTTCAAAAAATAGGAGATAAGGAGAAGAATTATGACAGAAAAAAGACTGGCTTGGGATGAGTACTTTGCTGCCCAGGCCTTACTGATTGCCAATCGTTCGACCTGCAAACGCGCCAAGGTGGGAGCTGTTCTAGTTAAGGATAATAAGGTGATTTCAACAGGCTACAATGGTTCCGTATCAGGAACGGAGCACTGTATCGATCACGACTGTTTAGTCATTGAAGGTCACTGTGTTCGAACACTTCACGCTGAGGTTAATGCTATTCTCCAGGGGGCTGAACGGGGGGTTCCAAGAGGATTTACAGCCTATGTGACCCATTTCCCTTGTCTGAACTGCACCAAACAACTGCTTCAAGTTGGTTGCAAGCGCGTGGTTTATATCAACCAGTACCGTATGGACGACTATGCCAAATACCTCTATCAAGAAAAAGGCATCGAGTTAACTTATTTACCACTTGAGACTGTTCAGACAGCTCTTCAAGAGGCAGATTTGATTTAAAAATTAATTAAAATAAATGGTTTAGAAAGCTTTTTAAACCGTTTTTTGATATAATAAGAAGAATAAATTGAAAGAAGGAACTCAGAAAATGGGAAAAATTGAAGTCATTAATCATCCACTCATTCAACACAAGTTGTCTATTTTGCGTCGTACAGACACTTCCACAAAAGCTTTCCGTGAGCTAGTAGATGAGATCGCAATGTTGATGGGATATGAAGTACTTCGTGATCTTCCACTTGAAGATGTGGAAATCGAAACACCTATCACAAAGACCGTTCAAAAACAATTGGCTGGGAAAAAATTGGCGATTGTCCCAATATTGCGTGCAGGTATCGGGATGGTAGATGGCCTCTTGAGCTTGGTTCCTGCAGCCAAAGTTGGTCATATCGGTATGTACCGTGATGAAGAAACCCTTCAACCAGTTGAATACTTGGTGAAATTACCTGAGGATATTGACCAACGTCAGATTTTTGTCGTTGATCCAATGTTGGCAACAGGTGGCTCAGCAATCTTGGCAGTAGATTCCCTTAAAAAACGTGGTGCTTCAAATATCAAGTTTGTCTGCCTAGTATCTGCTCCGGAAGGAGTGAAAGCCCTTCAAGAAGCACACCCAGATGTAGAAATTTTTACTGCGGCCTTGGATGAACGCTTGAACGAACACGGTTATATCGTTCCAGGTCTTGGAGATGCTGGAGACCGCTTGTTTGGTACGAAATAAAATTCCAAAGTAAATATTGAAACTAGAAGTTCGTTTTTGACTTGAAAGGAGGTTGAGTTTTTGTTTCTGTTTAGGTAATAGAGCAAAGATTTGACCTTTTTTGACCAAAAAGATATAATAGTTCTGTATTGAGTCGTAAGACTAAGAAAATTCAACATTAAAAGGAGAAATGAATGATTCCTGTAGTTATTGAACAAACAAGCCGTGGAGAACGTTCCTATGATATTTACTCTCGTCTTCTGAAAGACCGCATTATCATGCTAACAGGTCCAGTTGAAGACAACATGGCCAACTCCGTTATTGCCCAATTACTTTTCTTGGATGCCCAAGATAGCACAAAAGATATTTATCTTTATGTCAACACACCTGGAGGATCTGTTTCAGCTGGTTTGGCAATCGTTGATACCATGAACTTTATCAAGGCAGATGTCCAAACTATCGTTATGGGGATGGCTGCATCTATGGGTACTGTCATCGCATCAAGCGGTGCAAAAGGCAAACGTTTCATGCTTCCAAATGCAGAGTACATGATTCACCAACCAATGGGTGGTACAGGTGGTGGTACCCAACAAACCGATATGGCAATCGCTGCAGAGCACTTGCTTAAAACTCGTAAGACTTTGGAGCAAATCCTTGCAGATAACTCTGGTAAATCAGTTGAGCAAATTCATGCAGATGCGGAACGTGATTACTGGATGAGTGCCCAAGAAACGCTTGAATATGGCTTTATTGATGAAATTATGGCCAACAATTCGTTAAGCTAAGCAACTTAGAAAGCAAACTCGACGGAGTTTGCTTTTTTTGGTATAATAGGGGAAGATTTCTTAGAAAGAGGATTCCTCATGTTTGAAAAAACAAATCGATCAGGATTAATTATCTATCTCTACTATAATCGAGATGCAAAAAAAATTCAGGAATACGGTGATATCTGTTACCATTCCAAAAAACATCGTTATTTGCAGCTCTATGTTCAAACTGTGGAGTTAGATGACTTAGTTGAGAGATTAGGTAAGGAAAGATATATCAAGAAAATTAGACGTTGCCATATTCAAGAGCTAGAAACTCCCTTCGTTGGCAATCTCTATCGTAACTAAGAAAACGTTATCATTTAAAAAGTTAAACAAATACATTGACAATTTTCTGATAATTCGGTATATTCTTAACATACAATTTTTGAAACAACTATAAGGAGATTAAAAATGAAGAAAAAATTTGCCCTATCTTTTGTGGCTCTTGCTAGTGTGGCTCTTCTTGCTGCATGTGGAGAGGTCAAGTCAGGAGCGTCAAACACAACTGGAAATCCAGTAGACGAAAAAACAATTAAAATCGGTTTTAACTTTGAGGAGACAGGTGCTGTGGCAGCTTACGGTACAGCTGAACAAAAAGGTGCCCAGCTTGCTGTAGACGAAATCAACGCTGCAGGTGGAATTGATGGAAAACAAATCGAAGTTGTAGACAAAGACAACAAGTCAGAAACTGCTGAAGCAGCTTCTGTTACAACAAACCTTGTTACCCAATCAAAAGTAGCAGCTATTGTAGGACCTGCGACATCTGGTGCAACTGCTGCAGCCGTACCTAATGCTACTAAAGCTGGAGTGCCATTGATTTCACCAAGTGCTACTCAAGACGGTTTGACTAAAGGTCAAGATTACCTATTTATCGGAACATTCCAAGATAGCTTCCAAGGGAAGATTATTTCTAACTATGTAACAAATAAATTGAATGCCAAGAAGGTTATTCTTTATACTGACAACGCTAGTGACTATGCTAAAGGTATTGCTAAATCTTTCCGCGAAGCCTATAAGGGTGAAATTGTAGCAGATGAAACGTTTGTAGCAGGTGATACTGACTTCCAAGCAGCCCTTACTAAAATGAAAGGGAAAGAGTTTGACGCTATCGTTGTTCCAGGTTACTACACTGAAGCTGGTAAAATTGTAAACCAAGCACGTGGTATGGGAATTGATAAACCAATCGTTGGTGGTGATGGATTTAACGGTGAAGAATTTGTTCAACAAGCAACTGCTGAAAGAGCATCAAACATTTACTTCATCTCAGGATTCTCAACTACAGTTGATGTTTCTGCAAAAGCTAAAGCTTTCCTTGAAGCATACCGTGCTAAATACAACGAAGAGCCTTCAACATTCTCAGCTTTAGCCTATGACTCAGTTTACCTAGTAGCAAATGCTGCAAAAGGTGCTAAAAACTCAGGTGAAATCAAGGACAACCTTGCTAAAACCAAAGATTTTGATGGTGTAACTGGTCAAACAAGCTTTGATGCTGACCACAATACAGTGAAAACTGCTTACATGATGACCATGAACAATGGTAAAGTTGAAGAAGCAGAAGTTGTAAAACCATAACATTAGAATAGTAATTGAAATGGGGAATGAGCCTTTGACTCACTCCCTGTTTCGGTGTTTATGAACTTGTGAAAATAATGAAATTTTCTAAAAAATTACGATAGAAAAGAGTGAATGCTATGCTCCAACAACTTGTGAATGGTCTAATTCTGGGTAGTGTTTATGCACTGTTAGCTCTGGGTTATACCATGGTTTATGGAATTATCAAACTCATCAACTTCGCCCATGGCGATATTTACATGATGGGTGCCTTTATTGGTTACTTTTTGATTAATTCTTTCCAAATGGATTTCTTTTTAGCTTTAATTATTTCAATGGCTGGAACTGCACTACTTGGTGTTGTGATTGAGTTTCTTGCCTACCGTCCTTTGCGACACTCTACACGTATTGCTGTATTGATTACTGCCATCGGAGTCTCTTTCCTACTGGAATACGGAATGGTTTATCTAGTAGGTGCCAATACTCGTGCCTTTCCTCAAGCAATTGAAACAGTCCGCTTTGACTTGGGACCAATTAGCTTGACAAATGTTCAATTGATGATTTTAGCAGTTTCTATATTCTTGATGGTTTTATTGCAATTGATCGTCCAAAAAACAAAAATGGGGAAAGCCATGCGTGCGGTATCAGTTGATAGTGACGCAGCTCAATTGATGGGAATTAATGTAAATCGCACAATCAGCTTTACCTTTGCTTTGGGTTCAGCTCTTGCTGGTGCAGCAGGTGTCCTCATTGCCCTTTACTACAACTCTCTGGAACCTTTGATGGGTGTGACTCCAGGTCTAAAATCATTCGTTGCGGCCGTACTTGGTGGTATCGGGATTATTCCTGGTGCAGCTCTAGGTGGATTTGTGATTGGTTTGTTGGAAACATTTGCTACTGCCTTCGGTATGTCTGATTTCCGTGATGCTATCGTATATGGTATCTTGCTTTTGATTCTGATTGTTCGACCTGCAGGTATCCTTGGTAAGAATGTGAAAGAGAAGGTGTAAACAATGAAGACAAATCTTAAAGTAAATATTCTCTGGTTATTCCTTCTGTTAGCGGGTTATGGATTGATTAGTGTACTGGTTTCTGCTGGTGTTCTCAATCTATTCCATGTCCAAATTTTAGAACAAATTGGGATTAATATCATCCTTGCAGTAGGCTTGAACTTAATCGTTGGTTTTTCAGGACAATTCTCACTTGGTCATGCAGGTTTTATGGCGATTGGGGCCTATGCAGCAGCGATTATTGGTTCAAAATCACCAACCTATGGTGCCTTCTTTGGAGCAATGGCCTTGGGCGCCTTGATTTCTGGTGCAGTCGCCTTGCTCGTTGGGATTCCAACACTCCGTTTAAAGGGTGACTACCTGGCTGTTGCGACACTAGGTGTTTCAGAAATCATTCGTATCTTTATCATTAATGGTGGAAGTTTGACCAACGGTGCCGCTGGTATCTTGGGTATTCCAAACTTTACCAACTGGCAAATGGTTTATCTATTTGTGGTGATCACAACTATTGCAACTCTCAACTTCTTACGTAGTCCAATTGGACGCTCTACTCTATCTGTTCGTGAGGATGAGATTGCTGCTGAATCCGTTGGAGTAAACACTACAAAGATCAAGATTATCGCTTTTGTCTTTGGTGCCATTACAGCAAGTATTGCTGGTTCACTTCAGGCTGGTTTTATCGGATCTGTTGTGCCAAAAGATTACACCTTTATTAATTCCATCAATGTGTTGATTATCGTTGTATTTGGTGGACTTGGATCTATTACTGGTACCATCGTTTCAGCGATTGTTTTAGGAATTTTAAATATGCTCCTTCAAGATGTAGCTAGCGTACGTATGATCATCTACGCCTTGGCTCTTGTATTGGTGATGATTTTCAGACCAGGTGGACTTCTTGGGACATGGGAATTGAGTCTATCACGTTTCTTTAAAAAATCGAAGAAGGAGGGACAAAACTAATGGCATTACTTGAAGTTAAACAGTTAACCAAACATTTTGGCGGTCTAACAGCTGTTGGAGATGTCACTCTTGAATTGAACGAGGGAGAATTGGTTGGTCTGATTGGACCAAACGGGGCTGGTAAAACAACCCTTTTCAATCTCTTGACTGGTGTTTATGAACCAAGCGAAGGTACTGTGACACTAGATGGTCACCTCCTAAATGGGAAAACTCCCTATAAGATTGCTTCACTTGGACTCAGTCGTACTTTCCAAAATATTCGTTTGTTCAAGGACCTGACAGTTTTGGAAAATGTTTTGATTGCGTTTAGCAATCATCATAAACAACATGTCCTTGCAAGCTTTCTACGTTTACCAGCTTTTTATAAGAATGAGGAAGAATTAAAAAGCAAAGCTTTGGACTTGCTGAAGATTTTTGATTTGGATGGTGACGCAGATACTCTTGCGAAGAATCTAGCCTATGGCCAACAACGTCGATTGGAAATCGTTCGTGCTCTGGCAACAGAACCTAAAATCCTCTTTTTGGATGAACCTGCAGCTGGGATGAATCCTCAAGAAACAGCTGAATTGACAGAATTGATCCGTCGTATCAAAGATGAATTTAAAATTACCATCATGCTCATCGAACACGACATGAATTTGGTTATGGAAGTCACTGAGCGTATCTATGTTCTTGAATATGGTCGGTTGATTGCTCATGGGACTCCGGATGAGATCAAGAACAACAAACGCGTTATCGAAGCTTATCTAGGAGGTGAAGCCTAATGTCTATGTTAAAAGTTGAAAACCTCTCTGTGCATTACGGTATGATCCAAGCAGTTCGTGATGTAAGTTTCGAGGTTAATGAAGGTGAAGTTGTTTCCTTGATTGGTGCCAATGGTGCTGGTAAAACAACCATTCTTCGTACCCTTTCAGGTTTGGTTCGTCCAAGTGCTGGTAAAATTCAGTTTTTAGGAAAAGAAATTCAAAAGTTGCCAGCTCAAAAAATTGTAGCAGGTGGCCTTTCACAAGTTCCTGAAGGACGCCATGTTTTCCCAGGTTTGACTGTTATGGAAAACTTAGAAATGGGAGCCTTTTTAAAGAAAAATCGTGAAGAAAATCAAGCCAACTTGAAAAAAGTCTTTTCACGTTTCCCTCGTCTGGAAGAACGTAAAAACCAAGATGCGGCAACTCTTTCAGGTGGTGAACAGCAGATGCTGGCTATGGGACGCGCTCTCATGTCTACACCTAAGCTCCTTCTCTTGGATGAGCCGTCAATGGGACTTGCCCCAATCTTTATCCAGGAAATTTTTGATATCATTCAAGATATTCAGAAGCAAGGAACAACGGTTCTCCTAATTGAACAGAACGCTAACAAGGCCCTCGCTATCTCTGACCGTGGTTATGTACTTGAAACAGGAAAGATTGTCCTATCAGGAACAGGAAAAGAACTCGCAGCATCAGATGAAGTCAGAAAAGCATATCTAGGTGGCTAAAACAATCCAGTGGATTGTTTTAGTCGTCAGATAAGGATTGCGCAAGAAATTTTCCTCTAGTCTGGAAGACTAGTTTAGGTTGTGGATGGAGATTGCGCACGCAATCCCTCTATAGTCCGAGTGACCTTTTTAGCCGGCAGATAAGGATTACGTAAGTAATCATCCAATCCAGTGGATTGTTTTAGTCGCCAGATGAGGATTGCGCAAGAAATTCTCCTCTAGTCTGGGAGCCTAGTTTAGGTTGCGGACGGAGATTGCGCACGCAATCCCTCTATAGTCCGGGGGACCCTTTTAGTCGGCAGATAAGGATTGCAACCAAGCGAAACCTAATACGACTACTTATCAAAAATATAAAATATTTCAGGGCTCCAGAATAAGGAGCTCTTTTATGTATATGTTTTTTGAGAAAGGGGAAGAAGGTCTTAATTTTTACTAATTGTTTCCCTATTTGAATTGACAGTTATTTTTGTTCATATTATAATATGAGTAAGAAAAAATTGAACAGGAGGACTGAGAAATGGTAACAGAAAAACAATTTAAACTTTTGCGTTTTATGTTGACACATAAAGAAAAGACATTTACTCAGAGACAGTTAGCTGAAGAGTTAGATCTATCTTTGGGAACAATTAACACATTATTGAAAAAACTGAAAGAAGAGAAGTGGGTTGATGAGGAGCATCACTTAACAGAACTAGGCCAGGAAGTTTTAGAACCCTATCGAGTAGAAAATGCTATTATAATGGCTGCTGGCATGAGTAGCCGTTTTGCTCCTTTGTCTTATGAAATTCCTAAAGGATTGCTTCAAGTCAAGGGGGAACGCTTGATAGAGAGGGAAATCAGACAACTTCAAGAAGCAGGAATAGAAGATATAACCGTTATCGTAGGCTATCTACAAGAAAAAATGTTCTATCTTGCAGAGAAGTTTGGTGTAAAAATTGTAGTGAATAATAATTACTACAAATACAATAACTGTTCGTCTCTTATGTTGGTTAAAGATCAACTTTCCAACACTTATATTTGTTCATCGGATAATTATTTTGTGGAAAATCCGTTTGAGCAATATATTTATAGGGGTTACTACTCGACGATATTTGCAGAAGGTCAAACAGACGAATATTGTGCTATAGAGGATTCGAATCACACCATCATTGATATCCAGATTGGTGGAAAAAATACTTGGGCAATGGTGGGGCACGTTTATTTCGACCGTGCATTTAGCGAGAAATTCAAGGAAATTTTAGAAAACGAGTTTAAGCACGAACCTTATCGGGAACAGCTTTGGGAGGATTATTATAGTCGGCATGTCAAGGAACTCCTTTTAGAAGCTCGTCACTATTCAGCGGATATTGTTAAAGAATTTGATTCACTAGATGAACTCCGTCAATTTGATGAACGTTATTTGGTAAATGCAGATTCGGCCATTATTGATAATATCTGTAAGACATTAAAGTGTGTGGCTTCAGATATTGTCAATATCAAACCACTAAAAGATGGATTAACCAACACATCATTTTCATTTGACTGTCTAGGGAAAAAATATGTTTACCGTCATCCAGGTAGGGGAACGGAAAATTATATTGACCGAGCTAGTGAAGCAGCTTCTATGGAAATTGCTGCAAAATTAAAGATTGACCGTACCTTTGTAGCTATGAACAAGGATGAGGGCTGGAAAATTTCAGAATTTATTCCCAATGCTAAGCAACTGGATTATGATAATTGGGATGATGTGGCACAAGCAATGGACCTCTTGAGACGGTTACACCAATCTGGAGAAAAAACGGGACATTCCTTTGACCAATTTGAGGGAATTGATGATTTTAGAGAAAAATTGAAGGCTAGAAATCGATTTGAATTTGATGGTCTCGAGGAATTGGATGAAACTGTCTCACTTCTCAAAAAATATTTACAGAATGATCCGAAACAGGTTGTCCTTTGTCACGGAGATTCCTATAGTCCTAATTTTTTGTTGAATGAAGTAGGCGAAATGAGCTTGATTGATTGGGAATATTCTGGAATGGGAGAGCCAGCAGGAGATTTGGGGACCTTCATTGCGTGTTCCAATTATACCGTAGAGGATGCTGAAAAAGTACTGGAATTGTATCTACAAAAAGTACCAGATAAGAAAACCAAACGTCACTACTTGGCTTATGTAGCAGTGACCTCATATTATTGGTTCTTGTGGGCTTTGTTCCAGGAGAGTGTCGGAAAACCAGTCGGTGAGTTTCTCTACATCTGGTATCGCTATACCAAACAATATGGACAACTGGCTCTTGATTTGTATTTGGAGGAAAACTAAGATGAGAACGACATCTGAGATTGAAGAATTAGTAGCAACTGAAACAAAGAGAAGATTGGAAGAAATGGAGTCGCCAAACTACGAGTTTGTTCAACCCTTCCTAAAAAGTGATTTCATTTTAATCATCTCCATAGTCCTAATCAACCTTATTTTGATTATCTTAGCAATGACGGGAGGAATTCAATAACATGTCTAAAATGAATGACTATATCCAACAAGAAACCATAACAGGAATTGTTCCCATGACCAATAAGGATCGTCAGTATTCTTTCTGGGATCTCTTTCTATCGACAAGTGGTTTTGCCATTGCTACTTGGTGTTATACCCAAGGGGCTTATGTAGCTCAATATTTGACCTTTAATCAAATGTTGGTAAATATTTTTAGCTTTAACATTATCTGGGTCTTTATTGAATGTCTCCCTATTTTGTTTGCAGTTAAGTATGGAATTGATTTGTGGATTTGGTTGAGAGCTGTTCTGGGAAAAAGAGGTGTAGCCTTGTTATCAACCATTATTAGCTTGGCTAACTTTGGATGGTATGCTGTTGCGGCCAATCTTTTTGCCAGTTCCATGATTCATTTGGCAAATAATTTTGGTCTTGGTTTGGACAAGGGAATATGGGCACCTATTCTTGGTACCCTCTGTGTTCTTCTTGGGACTCTCATTGCTCTTGGAGGCCCGGAAGTGATTAAATGGACCAATCGCTTCTTGGTTATCGCCTTATTGATTGTCGGTCTCATCATCGTTGGAATCTGCTTTGTCGCCGTTCCTATAACGGATATTATGAACATCCAACCAGCCACCCAAGGAGATTTGACGCCATTAGAACGCTTCATGCTCTCTGGAGAAGGAAATGTTGCCTTTGCTTTCTCTTGGTCTACACAGGCATTGGTTTTACCACGTTTAGCAAAATCAGAACGCAGTGGTTATTGGGCTACAGCCTTATCATACGGAGTTGTGGCTCCATTCTTCGTTGCGACAGGTGGAGTCATGGCTCTAGCCATGTTTGTCAAAACAGGCGTGTATGAAAGTGATCCAACAACCATGCTATCAACTCTAAGCACCCCAGCCTTTGCTCTCTTAAGTCTACTACTAGTAGCCTTTGCTAATATTGGAACCCAGGGGACAGGATCATACGTGAACTGTATGATTGTCAAAAGCGGGATGCCAAAAGTAAGCTATAAACTAATGGTTTGGATTGCCATGGTTTACGTGAGTCTACTCACTATCTGGGGAGGAGTAGAAGAGTATTTCGGATCCTTCATCTCCCTAGCAGCCTATATTCAGGGGCCAATTATTGGTATGATTGTTGTCGACTATTTTATCTTAAGAAAACGAAAACTCGACTTGCGTTCAGCCTATTTCCTTGAAGGGCATGACGCCTACGAATTTACTAAAGGATTTAACTTAGTTGGCTTGTCTTGCGTATTTATCTCCTTATTGGTAGCGGTACTATTTGTCTACAACCCTGTAACTGCACAAATTCAAAGTCCAATCTTTTTTAATTACAACGGGTAGCGGATTTACTGCGCTATTTGGTGGTCTACTATACTGGCTAGCCAGTCTTAGCCCACTGAAACGTTATATGATAAAAGATCGAGACACTGTTACTATTTAAGAAGAGAGGGGACTACGGTTCCCTCTTAATTTATACTGGCATTTTATGCAAATTTCTCAGATTATTCAAAATCTTGAAAAAGAGATGAAAGCGTTTGATAGATTTTCTAAGAAAGTGTATAATAAAAGTAGCAATATAGAAGGAGAAGTCTCATGGCAGTTAAAGATTTTATGACCCGTAAGGTAGTTTATATCAGTCCAGATACGACTGTAGCACACGCAGCAGATTTGATGCGCGAGCAAGGTTTGCACCGTTTACCTGTTATCGAAAACGATCAATTAGTCGGATTGGTAACAGAAGGAACCATCGCGGAAGCCAGCCCATCTAAAGCAACCAGTCTCTCTATCTATGAGATGAATTATCTTCTGAATAAAACCAAAGTAAAAGATGTAATGATTCGAGATGTCGTGACGGTTTCTGGCTATGCTAGTCTAGAAGATGCGACCTACCTGATGCTGAAAAATAAAATTGGGATATTGCCAGTCGTAGACAATCATCAGGTCTACGGCGTCATTACAGACCGCGATGTTTTTCAGGCTTTCTTGGAAATCGCTGGATACGGAGAAGAGGGGATTCGTGTTCGTTTCATTACAGAAAATGAAGTCGGAGTACTGGGAAAAATTGTAGCTCTAATTGTAGAAGAGGATTTAAATATTTCTCATACTGTCAACATTCCACGTAAGGATGGCAAGGTCGTCATCGAAGTTCAAATTGATGGAAAAATCGATTTGACTGCGTTAAAGGAAAAGTTTGAAAAAGAAGGAATTCAAGTGGAGGAGATCACTCATACCTCTGCTAAAGTCCTTTAAACAAGAGGCTTTAGAGCCTCTTTTCTTCTGCCATCAAAAGCGGTGAAAAGCAAAATATGGAAAGAAATGAGAGATTATGGTATAATAAAACGATATGAGAAGGAGTATCTATGGACATTTCAGAAATTCGTCAAAAAATTGACGCAAATCGTGAAAAATTAGCTTCTTTTAGGGGGTCTCTTTGACCTCGAAGGCTTAGAGGAAGAGATTGCCATCTTGGAAAACAAGATGACAGAACCTGATTTTTGGAACGATAATATCGCGGCCCAAAAAACGTCGCAAGAATTAAATGAATTAAAAAACACCTACAACACCTTCCGTAAAATGGAAGAGTTGCAGGATGAAGTTGAGATTTTATTGGACTTTTTAGCAGAAGACGAGTCAGTCCATGATGAACTGGTCGAACAGTTGACGGAATTGGATAAGATGATGACCAGCTACGAGATGACCCTTCTCTTGTCAGAACCTTATGACCATAATAATGCAATCTTGGAAATCCATCCAGGATCTGGTGGTACTGAGGCACAGGACTGGGGCGATATGTTGCTTCGTATGTATACTCGTTATGGAAATGCCAAAGGCTTTAAAGTAGAAGTCTTGGATTACCAGGCTGGTGATGAAGCAGGTATCAAGTCTGTGACCTTGTCTTTTGAAGGACCTAATGCTTATGGCCTACTTAAATCAGAAATGGGTGTTCACCGTTTGGTCCGTATTTCTCCATTTGACTCTGCCAAACGTCGCCATACTTCATTTACATCCGTAGAGGTTATGCCTGAGTTGGATGATACCATCGAAGTGGAGATTCGTGAAGATGATATCAAAATGGATACCTTCCGTTCAGGTGGTGCTGGTGGGCAAAACGTCAATAAGGTTTCAACAGGTGTGCGTTTGACACACATTCCTACGGGAACTGTCGTCCAATCAACGGTCGATCGTACCCAGTATGGAAATAGAGATCGTGCCATGAAGATGTTGCAGGCTAAGCTCTATCAAATGGAGCAAGAAAAGAAAGCTGCGGAAGTTGATTCCCTTAAAGGTGAGAAAAAAGAAATCACATGGGGAAGCCAAATCCGTTCTTATGTTTTCACGCCTTATACTATGGTAAAAGATCACCGTACAAGCTTTGAAGTTGCTCAGGTAGATAAGGTGATGGATGGAGACCTTGATGGTTTTATCGATGCCTACCTCAAGTGGCGAATCAGCTAAGATAGAAAGGAACTCATATGTCAATCATTGAAATGAGAGATGTTGTCAAAAAGTATGACAATGGAACGACTGCCCTGCGTGGAGTGTCTGTTACCATTGAACCAGGAGAGTTTGCCTATATCGTAGGACCTTCTGGGGCAGGTAAGTCAACCTTTATTCGAGCTTTATACCGAGAAGTAAAGATCGAAAAAGGAAGCCTAACAGTTGCAGGCTTTAATTTAGTTAAAATTAAGAAGAAAGATGTCCCACTGCTACGTCGTAGTGTTGGGGTAGTCTTTCAGGATTACAAACTCTTGCCTAAGAAGACTGTTTATGAGAATATTGCCTATGCAATGGAAGTAATCGGTGAGAGCCGTCGCAACATCAAAAAACGTGTTATGGAAGTATTGGACCTGGTTGGTTTGAAACATAAGGTTCGCTCTTTCCCTAATGAACTCTCAGGTGGAGAGCAGCAACGGATTGCGATTGCGCGTGCGATTGTCAACAATCCTAAAGTATTGATTGCCGATGAGCCAACAGGAAACTTGGACCCAGATAATTCATGGGAAATTATGAATCTGTTGGAACGCATCAATCTCCAAGGTACTACAGTATTGATGGCTACCCATAATAGTCAGATTGTAAACACCTTGCGCCACCGTGTCATTGCCATTGAAAATGGTCGTGTCGTTCGTGACGAAGCTAAAGGAGAATATGGATACGATGATTAGTAGATTTTTTCGCCATTTATTTGAATCATTAAAAAGTTTAAAACGAAATGGCTGGATGACAGTAGCAGCAGTGAGTTCGGTTATGATTACCTTGACCCTCGTTGCCCTGTTTGCATCTGTAATTTTTAATACAGCGAAACTGGCTACCGATATTGAAAACAACGTTCGGGTCATGGTATACATTCGTAAAGATGTAGCTGATAACAGTGAGACGATTGTAAAAGAAGGTCAGACAGTTACCAACAATGACTACCACAAGGTCTATGATGCTTTGAAAGCTATACCTGCTGTTAAGAGTGTTACCTTCTCAAGTAAAGAAGAACAGTACGAAAAACTGACGGAAACAATGGGTGACGATTGGAAGGTCTTTGAAGGGGATGCAAACCCTCTCTATGATGCTTATATCGTTGATACAAATTCTCCAAGTGATGTTAAAACGGTAGCTGAAGAAGCTAAGAAAATTGAGGGAGTATCAGAAGTTCAAGATGGTGGAGCCAACACTCAACGACTTTTTGAACTAGCTTCCTTTATCCGTGTTTGGGGATTGGTTATTGCAGGGCTTTTGATTTTTATCGCAGTCTTCCTTATTTCCAATACCATCCGTATCACCATTATTTCACGTAGTCGTGAGATTCAGATCATGCGTCTGGTAGGAGCGAGAAATGGCTATATCCGTGGTCCATTCTTGCTAGAAGGTGCTTTTATTGGCTTGTTTGGTGCAGCGATCCCTTCTGTTCTTGTTTTCTTTGTTTACAATATGGTCTATCAATCGGTCAATAAATCCTTGGTAGGTCAAAACTTGTCAATGATTACACCAGATGTGTTTATTCCTCTGATGACGGTCCTATTATTTATAATCGGAATTTTCATTGGTTCAATTGGTTCGGGGATTTCGATGCGTCGATTCTTGAAGATCTAGTTGGATTTAAATGCAAATTGCAGAACAAATCAGAAAAATAATACATATTTAAAAGAGAAGTTTTTGTAAACTTCTCTTTTTTAAAAATTTAAAAAATAGACAATTTTTTTATAAAAGCCTTTACAAAAAAAATAAAAGTGGTATAATTAATACATAACCAAATGCAAACGTTTTCGTAAAACGTTTGCCTAAATAAAATAAAGGAGATTTGAATGATGAAAGCTACATTCAAAAATGTCTTGTCTTTCGAATTTTGGCAAAAATTCGGTAAGGCTTTAATGGTGGTTATCGCCGTTATGCCAGCGGCGGGATTGATGATCTCAATCGGTAAATCAATCGTGATGATCGACCCAAACCTTGCTCCTCTAGTGATTACAGGTGGAATCCTTGAGCAAATTGGTTGGGGGGTTATCGGTAACCTTCATATCTTGTTTGCCCTTGCTATTGGGGGAAGCTGGGCAAAAGAACGTGCAGGTGGTGCATTTGCAGCCGGACTTGCCTTTATCTTGATTAACCGTATTACAGGTACTATCTTCGGTGTTACAGGTGATATGTTGAAAAACCCTGAAGCAATGGTTACGACCTTCTTTGGTGGTTCAATCAAGGTTGCTGACTACTTTATCAGCGTTCTTGAGGCACCAGCGCTTAACATGGGGGTTTTCGTAGGGATTATCTCTGGTTTTGTTGGAGCAACAGCTTATAACAAATACTACAACTTCCGTAAACTTCCTGATGCCCTTTCATTCTTCAATGGTAAACGTTTCGTACCATTCGTCGTTATTCTTCGTTCAACTATTGCTGCAATTCTACTTGCTGCCTTTTGGCCAGTAGTTCAAACAGGTATCAACAACTTTGGTATTTGGATTGCCAACTCACAAGAAACTGCTTCAGTCCTTGCACCATTCTTGTATGGTACTTTGGAACGTTTGCTCTTGCCATTCGGTCTTCACCACATGTTGACAATCCCAATGAACTACACAGCTCTTGGTGGAACATACGAAGTGTTAACTGGTGCAGCAAAAGGAACACAAGTATTTGGTCAAGATCCACTTTGGCTTGCATGGGTAACTGACCTTGTTAACCTTAAAGGTTCAAATGCTGACCAATACCAACACCTTCTTACAACAGTCACTCCAGCTCGTTTCAAAGTTGGACAAATGATCGGTTCATTTGGTATCTTGATGGGTGTCATCGTTGCTATCTACCGCAATGTTGATGCTGACAAGAAACACCAATACAAGGGTATGATGATTGCAACAGCTCTTGCAACATTCTTGACAGGGGTTACTGAACCAATCGAGTACATGTTCATGTTCATCGCGACTCCTCTTTACCTTGTATACTCACTAGTTCAAGGTGCTGCCTTTGCTATGGCAGATATTGTTCACCTTCGTGTCCACTCATTCGGTTCAATTGAATTCTTGACTCGTACACCATTGGCAATTAATGCTGGTATTGGTATGGATATCGTTAACTTTATCTGGGTAACTGTTCTCTTTGCGGTTATCATGTACTTCATTGCCAACTTCATGATCAAGAAATTCAACTACGCAACTCCAGGACGTAACGGAAACTACGAAACAGCTGAAGGAGCATCAGAAGAAGCAGCTCCTGGAACTCCAAAAGTTGCAGCAGCTTCTCAAGCCGTAAATATCATTAACCTTCTTGGTGGTCGTGCAAATATCGTAGATGTGGATGCATGTATGACTCGTCTTCGTGTAACTGTTAAAGATGCAGATCGCGTTGGTACTGAGGAACAATGGAAAGCAGAAGGAGCTATGGGTCTTGTCATGAAAGGACAAGGTGTCCAAGCTATCTACGGACCAAAAGCTGACGTATTGAAATCTGATATCCAAGATATTCTTGACTCAGGTGAAATTATTCCTGAAACTCTTCCAAGCCAAATGACGGAAAACCAACAAAATACTGTACACTACAAAGGTGTAACTGAAGAAGTTTACTCAGTAGCTGACGGTCAAGTTGTTGCTTTGGAACAAGTGGAAGATCCAGTTTTTGCTCAAAAAATGATGGGTGATGGATTTGCAGTAGAACCAGCAAATGGTAACATTGTATCTCCAGTTACTGGTACTGTATCAAGTATCTTCCCAACAAAACACGCTCTTGGTCTTGTCACTGACTCAGGTCTTGAAGTGCTTGTTCATATTGGTTTGGATACAGTAAGTCTTGAAGGAAAACCATTTACGGTTCATGTCTCTGAAGGACAAAAAGTGGCTGCTGGTGATCTTCTTGTTACAGCTGACTTGGATGCTATTCGAGAAGCAGAACGCAAAACATCAACAGTGGTTGTCTTCACAAATGGTGATGTCCTCAAATCAGTTAAATTAGAACAAACAGGTTCTCTTGCAGCTAAAACAGCAGTTGCTAAAGTAGAATTGTAATATACTTGGGGTTGGAAGCTGTTTTCCAACCTCTTGTTTTAGGAGAAAAGCATGAAATTTCTAACACTCAATACTCACAGTTGGATGGAGAAGGAAGCAGAGGAAAAATTCCAAATCTTACTCCGAGACATTCTCGATAAGGACTATGATTTGATTTGTTTCCAAGAAATTAATCAAGAAATGACTTCGCCTGAGGTAGAGGTTAACAATCACTATCAAGCTTTACCATCAGCAGAACCCATTCATCAGGATCACTATGTCCGACTTCTGGTCGAAAAATTGGCTGAGAAAGGGAAAAACTACTACTGGACTTGGGCTTACAATCATATTGGCTATGACCGCTACCATGAAGGCGTAGCAATCTTATCCAAAACACCTATTAAGGCGCGTGAGATTTTGGTATCAGATGTAGATGATCCAACGGACTACCATACTCGCCGTGTTGCTTTGGCTGAGACAGAGGTTGAAGGTAAGGAACTTGCTCTTGCAAGCGTTCATCTCTCTTGGTGGGATAAAGGTTTCCAAGAAGAATGGGCACGATTTGAGGCTGTACTAAAAGAGTTGAACAAACCTCTGATTTTAGCAGGTGATTTTAATAATCCAGCTGGTCAGGAAGGCTATCAAGCGATTTTAGCTAGCCCATTAGGATTACAAGACGCGTTTGAAGTTGCGAAAGAAAGAAGTGGTAGCTATACCGTTCCACCAGAAATTGATGGCTGGAAAGGCAATACGGAGCCACTACGAATCGATTACGTCTTTACGACCAAAGAGTTAGAAGTAGAGAGTTTACAAGTAGTTTTTGATGGCCAAAATAGTCCACAAGTCAGTGATCATTATGGTTTGAATGCTGTATTGACCTGGAAATAATGAAAGAGGTTGGAATCAGAGGTTCCAACCTTTTAAGCTACTTGAATCTTTACTACAGAACTGAGACTCAAATAGGACTACTGCAATAGGACAAAATATGGTATAATTGAAAGGATAGAATCGAGGATAGTATGTCATTTAAGAAATTTCAATTTAAAAATTATATAGTAGAAGCCTTGGAGGAGTTAAAATTTACAACTCCGACAGAGGTACAAGAAAAATTAATCCCTATTGTACTGGCAGGTCGTGACTTGGTGGGTGAATCCAAAACAGGTTCAGGAAAGACTCATACTTTCTTACTACCCATTTTTCAGCAATTAGATGAAACTAGCGATAGTGTGCAAGCGGTCATTACTGCACCAAGTCGTGAGTTGGCTACTCAGATCTACCAAGCAGCCCGTCAGATTGCAGCTCACTCAGATGTCGAAGTTCGTGTGGTTAATTATGTGGGTGGTACGGATAAGGCGCGTCAGATTGAAAAACTTGCCAGCAACCAACCACATATTGTTATCGGAACGCCAGGTCGCATCTATGACTTGGTCAAATCTGGTGATTTGGCTATTCACAAGGCCAAGACCTTTGTAATTGATGAAGCCGATATGACCTTGGATATGGGATTCTTGGAAACCGTTGATAAGATTGCAGGGAGCCTTCCAAAAGACTTGCAATTCATGGTCTTTTCAGCGACGATTCCTCAAAAATTGCAACCGTTCTTGAAAAAATACTTGTCAAATCCTGTTATGGAAAAAATCAAGACTAAAACAGTTATCTCAGATACCATTGATAATTGGTTGATTTCGACCAAGGGCCGCGACAAGAATGCTCAAATTTACCAGCTGACTCAGTTGATGCAGCCTTATTTAGCAATGATTTTTGTTAACACAAAAACGCGTGCTGATGAGTTACATGCCTACTTGACTGCTCAAGGATTGAAGGTAGCTAAGATTCATGGAGATATTGCTCCTCGTGAACGCAAGCGGATCATGAACCAGGTGAAAAATCTGGATTTTGAGTACATTGTCGCAACGGACTTGGCAGCGCGTGGAATTGATATTGAAGGGGTCAGCCATGTTATCAATGATGCCATTCCGCAAGACTTGTCCTTCTTTGTTCACCGTGTTGGACGTACTGGACGCAATGGTCTTCCTGGTACAGCTATTACCCTTTACCAGCCTAGTGATGACTCGGATATCCGTGAGTTGGAGAAATTAGGGATCAAGTTTACTCCTAAGATGGTCAAAGACGGAGAGTTTCAAGATACCTATGACCGTGATCGTCGTGCTAATCGTGAAAAGAAGCAGGATAAGCTTGATATCGAAATGATTGGCTTGGTTAAAAAGAAAAAGAAAAAAGTCAAACCTGGCTATAAGAAGAAGATTCAATGGGCGGTGGATGAAAAACGCCGCAAAACCAAGCGTGCTGAAAATCGCGCACGTGGGCGTGCAGAGCGAAAAGCCAAACGCCAAACATTTTAAAAACTCAGTAGAATCACCTGATTCTACTGAGTTTTTATTTCCGGAAATATTCAAAGGAGATAATAATTATATATTTTAAATAATTTTTGATATAAAACAGTAATTGCTTTAAAACCTTTTTTAGAGCAATATTTTATTGAAATCATAAAGGAAAAAAATTGAAAACTATACAAAATTGTGTTATCATACTATAAAACAATCGGATTATATCATTTGATCCGTGAAAAGAAAAGGGGACTTCTATGGATAAATCATTTATGAAACAACAACGTTTTTCATTCCGTAAAATGAAAGTTGGGTTGGCTTCTGTAGCAATTTTGTTTGCTTTTGCTCAGGTCGGACAAGTGTCTGCAGATGAAACAACACAACCGGCATCTACTTCAGCTGAAACAGTAAAGAAAACCGAAGCAAATAAATCGGCAGTCGAAGCTGCTGTAGCAGAAATTAAAGCTGATGAGGCGAAACCAGTCGTTAACCAATCAGATGCAAAACCTGGAGAACTTGTTGATGTTTCTAAGAAGGTTTCACCTATTGACGTGAAAGAACGCCAAGAAGGTGATCAAAAGATTCATGAAGAAACTGCAACAGTTGAAGTCACAAAGACAGAAGTGGCACCTGTAAAAAGTGAAGAACTTCCTGCTCCAAAGACTGAAACAACTGAGAGTACAGTGAGTGGGAAAGATGAAGATGGAAATTCTTATACCCAATATGAACGTGTTGATAAAACAACTACAGTCGAAATCAAGAAAGCGACAAGAACGATTTCAAAATCTAACTCTGCCGATATCGTTTTTGTTGTTGACCGTTCAGCATCTATGTCTCGAACTATTGACACTGTCCGTAACAATATCAATGAGTTTGCAAGAAATCTTGCTAAAGATGGAGTAGCAGCACGTTTTGGATTAGCTACCTTTAGTGATGAAGTATATGGACGTATAGGTGGATTAGCAGATGAGGGTACAATTTTAACAAAATTTAATGAATCTTATTTTACCTCTGACCCAGCTGAGCTTGAAAAAGCCTTAGCAGGCATTAAGCTTGCACATGGTGGAGACTTCCCTGAAACATCTACACCTACTCTTACACAAATTGTTTCAACCTACGACTGGTCTAAGTCACCTAAAAATAAAAAGTTTGTCGTATTGTTGACAGATGCTCCAATGAAGGAGGATCCTTCAATTCCAACGATGGCGAATACTCTTGCGTCTTTGAAAGCCGCAAAAATCGAAAGAATTGTTGCAACTTCGACAGGGACCGATATTAGCTATAAAGATTTTGTATCTGAAGGTCGATTAATGAATATTAATCGTAACTTGGCTGATTCTTTAACTAAGGATGCAACTACATGGATTGTTGAAACTGTGACTGAAGGACACAATTACAAGGTAACGAAAGATAATTACCAATTTTACCTAGAACGTCGTACAACACTACCTGTTGCTCAGACAGGAAGTGCGACTCCAACTACCACAGTTCCAGTAGCTACAGCTTATAAAAAAGAAGTGGCGAAACTCCCTGATACAGGAAGTAATGATACAGCGAACTATGGTATTGTGGGACTTGGCCTCCTAATGGCTGGACTTGGCTTAACTGTAAGCAATAGAAAGTCTAAGGAACAGTAAGCCTAACTGGAAGATTGTTTGTTAAAACATTGTGAGGAAAAAGCAGACGAAAAAATAGGTAGTTTGTAAACGAAGTATGCAGATAAACATAGGTATGATCTTCTGTATTATGGAGTACAAGCCAAATTATTATGCCGAGAAAAGAGCCGTAAGGTTCTTTTTTTGATTTAGAGAAAATACTGCAAAAAAAAGTAAAAAGTGGTATAATGATAAGGTTATATAGTCCCGATAAGATGGTAGGTATTCATTACTAGTAGTTTTCCTATCAGTACTTTGTAACTCTATAACAATATTTTTTAAGGGGGGGACATTTTTATGTCAGAACGTAAATTATTCACGTCTGAATCTGTATCTGAGGGGCATCCGGATAAGATTGCAGACCAAATTTCAGATGCGATTTTGGATGCTATTTTAGCAAAGGATCCAGATGCGCACGTTGCTGCCGAGACAGCTGTATACACAGGTTCGGTCCATGTTTTTGGTGAAATTTCTACACATGCTTATGTAGATATTAACCGAGTGGTTCGTGATACCATTGCAGAGATTGGTTATACCAATACAGAGTATGGTTTTTCTGCGGAGACGGTGGGAGTTCATCCGTCACTTGTTGAGCAGTCACCAGATATCGCCCAAGGTGTTAACGAAGCCTTGGAAGTTCGTGGAAATGCAGATCAAGATCCACTGGACTTGATTGGTGCTGGTGACCAAGGTCTTATGTTTGGATTTGCGGTGGATGAGACAGAAGAACTCATGCCTTTACCAATCTCACTTAGCCACAAGTTGGTTCGTCGTTTGGCAGAACTTCGTAAGTCTGGTGAAATCAGCTATCTCCGTCCAGATGCTAAATCACAAGTTACGGTTGAGTATGATGAAAATGACCGTCCAGTACGGGTGGATACAGTCGTTATTTCAACTCAGCACGACCCAGAAGTTAGCAATGAACAAATTCACAATGATGTGATTAACAAGGTTATCAAAGAAGTAATTCCAGCATCTTACTTGGATGAGCAGACAAAATTCTTCATCAATCCAACTGGTCGCTTTGTAATCGGTGGACCTCAAGGGGACTCAGGCTTGACTGGTCGTAAGATCATCGTGGATACCTATGGTGGCTACTCTCGTCATGGTGGAGGTGCCTTCTCTGGTAAGGATGCGACGAAGGTGGACCGTTCAGCCTCTTATGCAGCTCGCTACATTGCCAAGAACATCGTTGCAGCAGGTCTTGCTAAGAAGGCAGAAGTACAATTGGCCTATGCCATCGGGGTGGCGCAGCCTGTTTCTGTTCGTATCGATACTTTTGGTACAGGAACAGTAGCTGAAAGCAAGCTTGAAAAAGCAGCGCGTCAAATCTTTGACCTTCGCCCTGCAGGAATTATTCAAATGCTGGATCTCAAACGCCCAATTTACCGTCAAACAGCGGCTTATGGACACATGGGACGTACAGATATTGACCTTCCATGGGAACGTTTGGATAAGGTAGATGCATTAAAAGAAGCTGTGAAATAAAACTAAAAGATTGGTAGCTGTGCACTACCAATCTTTTTTGCAAAAGAAAACCAGCTTTTGGCTGGTTTTCTTATTTTACAGGGATTGAAATCTCAATCAATTTATCTGAATAAAGCGTCTTGATATTGGCTTCATCAATGCTTCCTTTGTCGATTTTACGTTTCAAGAAGAAGTCTTGGATGGTTTCGATTTCAGGTTCACGAATAGCACGGTGTTTGTTGGAAATGAGGATTTCATAGTGAAGCGGGGCTTGTGTGAAAACTACATCTGTGTTTCCAGCAGAATAGACCTCGACAAGAGTTGCGTCTGTGCTTTCTAATTGGCTTTTAACAAGTTGCGAGTGTGAGTTTGTCGTATTGATAAGCTTCATAACAGTTCCTCCGATTTTCTAACTCTATTATAGCACTTTTTGGATAAAATCGTGTATTTTAGCCAATTCCATGCTGGATTTTCCAAGCTTCAATTCCCCATTTATGGCTACCACGTTTGAGTTTTTCAATTGCTTCATCAATAGGAAACCAAGCAATATGATTAAAATCTTCCAATGGTTTTTGTACTTCTTGGAAAGAAATAGCTTCATAGAGATAAGCTGGATTGTAGTAGTAGGTATCACGGTGGCGAGAGTAGAAATACTCATCAGCTTGACCATAATAGGTTCCAATCTCAGCTGTAAAGCCAAGTTCTTCGATTAGTTCTCTCTTCAGTGCTTCTTGATGATCTTCGCCTGCTTCAATCTCTCCACCTGGCAAGAACCAAGCACCATTGGGGGCTTGAACTAGGACAATTTGTTTTTTCTCCGCATCCGGAATAATTGCGTACACACCATAGCGGGGCTGGTAGGTCACATTCTCTTTTTTATCACCATAAGTTGGGTTTGCCATTGCATTTTCCTCATTCTCTAGTATCTTTATTATTATCATAATGGACGAGGGGCAAGCTGTCAAGAATAAACCAACGAACTGATGCAGAAAAAGCTACTTTGTCTTGATCAATCCTTGTCTAGTTAAACTTTCCAACCCTAGCACTATAACTGGTATAATAAAAGAGAGGTGATTATATGGCAGAATCAAGACTATTTCGTATCCTATATCTACTTTTAGAAAAAGGCAGTACAACGGCTCCTGAATTAGCTCGATTATTTGAAGTATCTGTACGAACGATTTATCGCGATATTGAGCGGTTGAGTATGGCGGGAATCCCTCTATATTCAGTACCTGGAAAGACGGGCGGAATCTTTTTAATGAAGGACTTTGTTCTGGATCGTACTCTCGTGTCGGAGGATGAAAAATTAGAACTTCTATCAGCTTTGCAAGGAATTCAAGCCCTGACAAATGACAGGCAAGATATGTTACTTGAAAAGTTGGAATCTATTTTTCAAGTTTCTACCAGCCCTTGGATAGAAGTAGACTTGACTGACTGGAGGAAGCGAGAAGGTCAAAAAGAATTATTTGATAATATTAAACATGCTATTCTAGAGAAAAGGCAACTGGTGATTACTTATCTAGGTGGGTGTGGTCAGAAAACGATTCGTACAGTCGAGCCCTTTAGACTCGTATTTAAAAAGAGAGATTGGTACCTTCATGCCTACTGTTGTTTGAAAGAAGAGTGGCGTTTTTTCAAATTGTCTAGAATTAGGAATTATCACCTAACAACTGAAACTGTGAAGCAGAAAAATGTGGAGGATTGGGTTGATGGTTCAGATCAAGTGGTACATCAAATCGAAGTTTCCTTGAAGTTTAGTCCCAAGCTTGCTTTCCGGGTTTATGAAGATTTTTCAGAAGATGAGATTAGCTTGGGGAAAGATGGGTGTTATTATGTCAAGACAGTCCTACCAGAGCATGAAAGTCTGTATACTTACCTCCTGTCTTATCTAGATGGGGTAGAAATACTCGCCCCCAATCATCTGAAGAAGGAATTGCTTTCTAGAGTAGAAAAAATCCAAAATCTTTACAAACCTTGACAAAAGATGTCAGGGATTTGGTGCTATACTAGAGATAGAAAGGAGAAGAACCAAATGAAGTACGAATGGAGAAAAGAAGCAAAAAATCTTTATCAAGTGAAAGCTAGGCCCAGCATCCTGCAGGTACCAGGTCAATCCTATATCGTGATTGATGGTAAAGGTGATCCAAATCAAGAAGATTTTTCAGAACGCGTAGGGGCCTTATATGCCTTGGCCTATGCGATAAAGATGAAGTATAAAAAAGCTCCTCTGGATGAGGTTTACATTGATTTTACTGTCTTTCCTTTAGAAGGTGTATGGAAAAAGGAGAAGGAGGGAGAACTGGTAAAAAGTGAGCTTTCTTATAGCATTATGATTGGGCAACCCGATTTTATTACGAGAGAACTATTTGAAAAAGCTTTGGAAGAGGTCAAAATCAAGAAGCCAAATCTTCTTTATGAAGCTATTCGTTTTGAAATGATAGAAGAAGGCCAAAGTCTTGCTATGCTTCATGTAGGACCTTTTGATACTGAAAATGAGACTTTTGCAGAGATGGAGCATTTTTGTCAACTTCATAAACTCAAAAGAACTTCGGAAGTCCACCGGGAAATTTATCTCAATAACCTTCATCGAACGGAGCCAAGCAAATTGAAAACAATTCTTCGCTATCAAGTTCAAGAAGAGAATTAAAAAAAGAACAGGAAATCTTGTTTCCTGTTCTTTTTATGAGATTTATTCTTCTATTTCAGAAGCAATCTCTTCTGTTTTCTCAGTTTTTTTGGCAGATTTGATTTGAATATTGCCATTGCTTGTCATAACTGCCTTGAGGGTTTTCTCACTTGGATTTTCAAGGTAGAAGTCAGTGATGGCATCCTCGATATAGTCTTGAATGGTGCGGCGGAGTGGGCGCGCCCCCATTTTTGGATCATAACCTAGGTCAACCAACTTTTCCTTGACCTTGTCTGTCACATCGAGGTGGATATTGTTGCTAGAGAGGCGTTTGTTGACATCCGCTAGCATGAGTTCGACGATTTGGAGAAGATTGTCCTTGCTGAGAGGTTTAAATTCGATGATGCCATCAAAACGGTTCATAAACTCTGGACTAAAGAAGTTGCCGAGTTCACCGAGAACAGAGTTGGTTCGACCTTCACGAGCTGCCCCAAAACCAACGCTGGCTTCGGCCTTACCAGTACCCGCATTTGAGGTCATGATAATGATAGCATCCTTAAAGCTAACTGTTCGTCCTTGCCCATCTGTCAAACGACCATCGTCCAAGACTTGAAGGAACATGTGCATCACATCTGGATGGGCTTTTTCAACTTCATCGAGAAGGATGAGTGAGTAAGGATTGCGACGAACTTTTTCCGTTAACTGACCCGCTTCATCGTAGCCAACATAACCTGGAGGGGCACCGACTAATTTAGCCACACTGTGTTTTTCCATGTATTCACTCATATCAAAGCGAATCATGCTGTCAGCAGAGCCAAAGAGCTCAATGGCTAGTTGTTTGGAAAGTTCTGTTTTACCGACACCAGTTGGTCCGACAAAGAGGAAGCTTCCGATTGGCCGGTTAGGAGTTCCAAGTCCAACACGATTACGACGGATAGCCTTGGCAATCTTATCCACAGCTTCATCTTGACCAATGACATGAGCTTTGAGGTCGTCTGCTAGATGGATAAGCTGAGACTGTTCTTTTTCTTTGAGTTCTCCAACAGGGATATTGGTTTTCTGCTCAATGATATGCTCAATGGTTTTCTCGCTAATGATAGGAGTATCCTGGTCAGTCACCTTGTTTTTCTGCATTTCCTTGTACTTGGCAATCTGATCGCGGAAATAGGCAGCCTTTTCAAAGTCTTCCTCTCGAGTAGCTTGAGCCTTGAGATTCTCAGCTTCAATTAAACGCTGATCAATCACTTTAGGATCAACAAAGTTCAGTGTCAGGTTCATCTTAGAACCAGCTTCATCTAACAGGTCAATAGCCTTGTCTGGCAAGAAGCGGTCTTGGATATAGCGATTGGAAAGATTTGCAGCAGCTTTGATAGCAGCGTCTGTGTACTTGACGTGATGGTAGTCTTCGTATTTTTTTTGAACCCCTTTGAGGATGGTAATGGTTTCTTCGACAGTTGGTTCATCTACCTTGACAGGCTGCATACGGCGTTCGAGGGCAGCATCTTTTTCAATGATACGGTATTCATTGAGAGTAGTGGCACCGACCAATTGCAGTTCACCACGGGCAAGGGCAGGTTTGAGGATATTACCTGCATCCATATTGCCATCACCAGCAGATCCTGCACCGACAATTTCATGGATTTCATCGATAAAGAGAATGATATCCTCACGTTTGCGTATCTCTTCCATGAGCTTTTGCATACGCTCTTCAAATTGGCCTCGGATACCTGTTCCTTGAACTAGGCTGACCACATCCAAACGGATGACTTGCTTGCCTTGGAGTTTATGGGGAACATCACCATCAACGATTTTTTGAGCCAGACCTTCAACAACGGCTGTTTTACCAACACCTGGTTCACCGATAAGGACAGGATTGTTTTTGGTTCGACGGTTGAGGATTTCGATAACGCGGATAATCTCCTCATCTCGACCGATAACAGGGTCAATATCTCCCCGACGAGCAATCTCAGTAATATTGATACCATATTCCTCTAAGAGTCCTCTTTCTTGGCTGGGAGGTGTTTGAAGTGAGCCGCGGTTTTGAGGCCCATAACCACCGTTTCCTCCGTATCCCCCACCAGATTGAGTTGGAGGGACGTTATTAGAAGAAGGTTTGAAATTGTTCAAATCATTGAAAAAGTCGCCGAAGGGATCAAAGTCATGATTATTTAAGTCAGTCATTCCTTTAAAAAGGGTATTATTTGGATCTGTTTTGATAATTTTATAGCAATTTTGACAGAGATCAATTTGCTTTTGCTGTCCATTGATATTGGTATACAGATGAATTGTTGAGTCGTTAATTTTACAGTTTTGACAGAGCATACATCTACCTCATTTCATTCATATTCTTGGCCTAAGAAAAAAGGTCAAAAATAGTCAAAGTTTTATACTCTCATTATAGCATGATTAAGGTGTAAAGCAAGTAAAAAGATTGGGAAGTGGTCGTTTTTAAAAGAAGGATTTATAGAGAATTAAGCGACTTGAAGGTAAGAAAAAATCCCATTTGTGGTGACAAAAAGGATTCTCATTCATCGGGCCTTACTGCCCGTTGTTTTTATATTAGTAAAGGAGTTCGTAGATCTCCATTGCAATCAAATCAATGCTATCAAAAGTATAAGTTTCACGAGCCTCTACATCGCGAAGGGTGAAGAGTGATCCGTTTTCTTCGTCGTGGCTGTATGCAACTTCTGCGACAACAACACCTTCACGTTCAAAATTACGTTTTAGATTTCCACCATCTTTTGTCATTGCTTCTAGGCGGTTAATGATTCTAACCAAATGTGATTCCATTTTGATTCTCCTCCATTTCTTATCGTTTCTATTTTACCATAAACAAGAGGTAGTTGACTAGAAAAAAACTGTGATTTCTCTCTATTTCTCTGTTCTAACAAGTTAATTGTTAAAATTAGGGAAAAAGGATTGCATTTTAATTCAATTCATGTTATAATAATACAATCCAATGCATAGAAAGTTGATTGAATATGAATTTCTCTTTTTTACCAAAGTATTTACCGTATTTTAACTATGGTGCTCTGATTACCGTATTGATTTCCATCCTTGTCGTCTGCTTAGGGACTATTATAGGTGTGTTACTGGCCTTCGCCCAACGTTCACGCTTTAAACCGCTCGTTTGGTTTGCAAATGTGTATGTTTGGATCTTCCGTGGAACTCCGATGATGGTTCAGATTATGATTGCCTTTGCTCTTATGCATATCAATGCTCCGACTATCCAAGTGGGAATTTTAGGAGTTGATCTTTCTCGTTTGATTCCTGGTATTCTGATTATTTCTATGAATAGTGGAGCTTACGTTTCAGAAACTGTTCGTGCGGGGATCAATGCGGTTCCTAAAGGGCAGTTAGAGGCCGCATACTCTCTTGGAATTCGTCCGAAAAATGCCATGCGTTATGTCATTTTGCCACAAGCTATCAAGAATATTCTTCCAGCGCTGGGAAATGAATTTATCACCATTATTAAGGATAGTTCCCTCTTGTCTGCGATTGGGGTGATGGAGTTGTGGAATGGTGCAACGACTGTGGCAACAACAACTTATTTACCGTTGACTCCCCTTTTATTTGCAGCCTTTTACTATTTGATTATGACCTCTGTTTTGACAGTGGCGTTGAAAGCATTTGAAAAACATATTGGACAAGGAGACAAGAAATAATGACAGAAACCTTGATTAAAATTGAAGAACTACATAAGTCTTTTGGGAAAAATGAAGTTTTAAAGGGAATCAACCTTGAAATTAAACGAGGAGAAGTTGTGGTCATTATCGGACCGTCAGGGAGCGGGAAGTCAACTCTCCTTCGTTCGATGAATCTCCTTGAAGAAGCAAGTAAAGGTAAGGTTATCTTTGAAGGAGTTGATATCACTGACAAGAAAAATGACCTTTTTGCTATGCGTGAAAAGATGGGCATGGTATTTCAACAATTCAACCTCTTTCCCAATATGACAGTGATGGAAAATATCACTTTGTCACCAATTAAAACCAAAGGTGAAAGCAAGGAAGTTGCGGAGAAAAGAGCACAGGAACTGTTAGAAAAAGTTGGCTTACCAGATAAGGCAACGGCCTATCCTCAGAGTTTGTCAGGTGGACAGCAACAACGGATTGCTATTGCACGTGGACTTGCTATGGAACCAGATGTTTTGCTCTTTGATGAGCCGACTTCAGCCTTAGACCCTGAGATGGTTGGAGAAGTTCTAGCTGTTATGCAAGACCTCGCTAAATCAGGGATGACTATGGTGATTGTGACGCATGAAATGGGCTTTGCGCGTGAGGTAGCAGACCGTGTTATCTTTATGGCGGATGGAGTTGTTGTCGAAGATGGAACTCCAGAAGAGATTTTCGATCAAACAAAAGAACAACGGACCAAGGAATTTTTAAGTAAGGTTTTGTAATACCTCATTTTTAGAAGAAATGGAGTAGGCATCATGGCTTCCAGTAAAGAATATTTAGATTTTATTCTCGAACAGCTATCAGAGCTAGAGGAGATGAGTTATCGTCCAATGATGGGAGAGTATATCCTTTATTATCGTGGAAAGATTATTGGAGGAATCTATGATAATCGTCTGTTACTGAAGCCTGTGAAGGTGGTCATGGATCAACTGGGACAGACTAGGTTTGAACGTCCTTATGAAGGAGCAAAAGAGATGATTTTGATAGAAGACACTGAAGATAAGTCATTTCTAGTGAGATTAATCAAGGATATGTATGAAGTCTTACCAGCTCCAAAAGTTAAAAAGAAAGCATAACAAATTTACCTAGTATAAATAGGCATAAAAGCTCGATAAGAGCTTTTTCTTATAGTTTCAGACTATAAGGTCCATTAGTCAAGAAGTGTTAGGATGGCGAGTTATTTTTTGATATAATAGAGGATATTTGATAGAAAAGAGAAGAGGTATGGCACAGATTATTGATGGGAAGGCTCTTGCAGCTAAGTTACAAGGACAGTTGGCTGAAAAGACGGCCAAACTAAAAGAAGAAACAGGTTTAGTTCCAGGATTGGTGGTGATTTTGGTGGGGGACAATCCTGCCAGCCAAGTCTACGTTCGCAATAAGGAACGGTCAGCCCTTGCTGCTGGCTTCCGTAGTGAAGTAGTGCGAGTTCCAAAGACCATTACCCAAGCGGAATTATTAGACTTGATTGCCAAATACAATCAAGATCCAGCTTGGCATGGGATTTTGGTCCAGTTGCCTTTACCAAAACATATTGACGAAGAGGCAGTTTTATTAGCTATTGACCCCGAAAAAGACGTGGATGGTTTCCATCCCCTAAACATGGGTCGCCTCTGGTCTGGTCATCCAGTTATGATTCCTTCGACACCTGCAGGAATTATGGAAATGTTTCATGAATATGGGATTGATCTAGAAGGTAAAAATGCAGTTGTCATCGGTCGTTCCAATATCGTTGGAAAACCGATGGCTCAGCTTCTTTTGGCTAAAAATGCGACTGTGACTTTGACTCACTCACGCACCCATCATCTTGCCAAGGTGGCTGCTAAGGCAGATATTCTGGTGGTTGCAATCGGTCGCGCTAAGTTTGTGACTGCTGACTTTGTCAAACCAGGAGCGGTTGTCATTGACGTTGGGATGAACCGAGATGAAAACGGCAAGCTTTGTGGAGATGTTGATTATGATGCGGTTGCACCACTTGCTAGTCACATCACACCTGTACCTGGTGGAGTTGGACCTATGACTATTACCATGCTAATGGAGCAAACCTATCAGGCAGCGCTTCGAACACTAAACAAGGACTAGGAAGATGAAATTCGTATTTGACCTGGATGGAACGCTATCTTTTGACTACATGACCATTGATGAGGAGATTAAGCAGGTTCTTTTAAAGGCTGAAGATTATGGGCATGAGCTTGTGTTTGCCTCGGCTCGCTCTTATCGGGATTGCTTGGGTTTATTAGGCCCTGAACTCAGTCAGCGATTGGTCATAGGTTTGAATGGTGGCGTAGCCTATCATTTGGGGAAGGCTATCTTCGAAAGGAATCTCGATGCTAGAGTTTATCAGGCGCTAGTGGATTATTGCCAGACCTACAATCTCCCTTTTTTTGCAGATGATTGCTTTGACTATAGTGGTCAGATTGTGGAGAAGATTCCATTTTTCTCCAGTGTGGACCCCCTAAAGGTTGCTCGTCATCAGAAACTCGAGGACTTGGGTACTCCGATTAAGGTAGTCGTTTATATGGGGGACCATGAGGATTTGCTTGATGACCTGCTTGGTCAGTTAGAAAGACTGGAGCTGGCTCATCTATCCTATCATGCGCATGAAAAGTGCCTTTATGTCAACCCCTTAGATACTCATAAGGCGACAACTGTTGAAAAATTATGCGGAGAGAATTTCATTGCTTTTGGAAATGACCAAAACGATATTGAACTGTTCAAAACATCTCTCTATTCAGTCCAGATAGGTAATTTTGCTGGACTTACTCCATATGCAGATGAAACGTTAGAGCTAAAAGGAGTTCCTTCTCCAGCAGTAGCAGCCAAAATCTTACAGACTTTTGCGGAATTTAAGGGAAAATAGTGTAGAAGGAGGTCTGAACCTCCTTTTGTAGTATAATGGAGTGAGAGGGAAAAAACGATGAAAGTGATTGATCAATATTTATTAGAAAAAGTCATTATTGAACGTTCTCGTCACAGCCATAAGGGAGATTACGGTCGCCTGCTCTTGCTAGGAGGAACTTATCCATATGGGGGAGCTATCATCATGTCAGCTTTTGCAGCTGTCAAAAGTGGGGCAGGTTTGGTGACTGTTGGCACGGATAAGGAGAATATTCCGGCTCTGCACAGTCATCTACCTGAGACCATGGCATTTTCTCTTCAAGATCAGCAATTGTTAAAAGAGCAGTTGGAAAAGGCAGAAGTTGTCTTGTTAGGTCCGGGTTTGCGAGAGGATGCATTTGGAGAAGAACTCGTAAAACGGGTCTGTGACAGTCTCAGAAAAGAGCAGATTTTGATTGTAGATGGTGGTGCTTTGGGCATCTTAGCAAACGGCCAGTTACCATTCCCTTCCAGTCAGCTCATCCTAACTCCCCACCAAAAGGAATGGGAAAGACTGTCTGGTATAGTTCTTGACCATCAAAATACAGAGGCGACTGCTAGGGCTCTTTCTGCTTTTCCTCAAGGGACGATTTTAGTCGAGAAGGGTCCAGCGACTCGTATCTGGCAAGCTGGTCAGTCTGAATATTATCAGTTAGAGGTTGGAGGTCCCTATCAAGCAACAGGTGGGATGGGAGATACTCTGGCTGGGATGATTGCAGGTTTTGCAGGTCAGTTTGACCAAGTCAGCCTCTATGAGAGAGTGGTGGCAGCAACTCACCTTCATTCAGCTATTGCGCAAGAACTTGCTCAAGAAAACTACCTTGTCTTGCCAACAGAAATTAGCAAGCTACTCCCAAAAACAATGAAAAAAATATCTCAAAAAGGCAACTAATATCTTGGTTGTCTTTTTATGTTGATGTAGCTTTGTTGATAAGGTTTTCAAATACCTCAGAACCAGCGACCAACTGCTGAACTTGCGTGAAATTCTCTCTTTTAAGGTCTTGATTTTTAGTCAAACTCGCAATTAAAGCGAGATTGTTATCAAAGTTGAGGGGTGTCAAATCATGCTTTTTTTGATATAATTTTTAATGATGAATGCGAGAAATGATCGGTATGTGGTCGTTGATTTAGAGGCGACCAGCACCGGAAGCAAGGCAAAAATTATTCAAGTAGGCATTGTGGTGATTGAGAATGGTGACATCATCGATCAGTATGCGACTGATGTCAATCCTCACGAACCCTTGGATTCTCATATCAAAGAATTAACAGGTCTGACCGATCAACGTTTGGCTGCGGCACCAGAATTTTCTCAGGTGGCTGGAAAAATTTTTGAATTGGTTAAGGACGGTATTTTTGTTGCGCACAATGTACAGTTTGATGCCAACCTTCTTGCGGAATTTCTCTTTTTTGAAGGATATGAATTGCGTACACCGCGGGTAGATACTGTTGAGCTAGCCCAAGTTCTATATCCTCAGTTTGAAAAATACAATCTAGGTATCCTTTGTCAAGAGTTGGGCATTGAGCTGGAACATGCCCATACTGCCCTGTCAGATGCTCAGGCAACAGCTGAACTCTTGCTTTACATGCGTCAAAAACTATTTGAGTTACCAAAAGGGCTCTTAGAAAGTTTGTTAAAACTTGCAGACAACCTTCTCTATGAAAGTTATCTGGTGATTGAGGAGGCCTATCAGCAACAATCTCTCTTGTCTTCGCCAGACTTGATGGAACTTCATGGGCTTTTCTTGAGAAAGGAAAGTCGAGCCTTAGTCCCACGAAAGTTATCCAAAGACTTTGCTAAAAACATTTCTTTATTGGGGCTGGAGGAGCGTCCACAACAGCTGGAATTTGCGGAGAAGGTTGAGCACTTATTGGAAGAAGACCAGACATCCTTTATCCAAGCTCAAACGGGACTGGGCAAGACTTATGGTTATCTCCTCCCAGCTTTGAACTTGGAGAGTCAAGCAGGTATCCTAGTGAGTGTTCCGACCAAAATTCTTCAAAATCAAATCATGCAAGAAGAAGGTCAGCACTTAAAAGAGGTCTTCCATCTGGAAATTCATAGTCTAAAGGGGCCTCAAAATTACTTGAAATTGGATGCCTTTCACCAAGTCCTCCATCGACCGGAGTCCAATCGCCTTTTCACACGTTTTAAAATGCAACTGCTCATCTGGTTAACAGAGACAGAGACTGGTGACTTGGACGAAATCGGGCAGCTTTATCGCTACCAGCACTTTCTGCCGGAACTAGTCCACGATGGTAAGCTTTCAAAGAAAAGTTTATTTGCTACAGAGGATTTTTGGAAACGAGGGCAGGAAAAGGCCAAGACCAGTCGCGTTCTTCTGACCAATCATGCCTATCTGGTCACTCGTTTGGAAGACAATCCAGAGTTTGTCGACAACCGTTTGGTGATCTTGGATGAAGCTCAAAAAATGCTGCTAGCCCTTGAAAATCTAGCCCAGCAGGCTTACCGCCTTGAGGAACTTGTAACTCAAATTGAAAAGTCCTTGGAGTCAGAGGAAGATTTGGTTCAGAAACGTTTGCTTGAGAGTATCGGTTTTGAATGTCGTTACTTGATGGAGCACTATCAGTCAGGTCTGAAGAATGGAAAGTGGTTGGATTCTCTTGAACAGTTGCGCCAGCATTTTTCGGAGTTAGCTCTCCCAGAGTATCGAGAGCTTGCAAACTTTTTCACCTCGGACCGTGAATTTTGGCTTGCTACAGCAGAGAAATCGAGCAAGGATGTCTTGATTTGTTCAAGTAAAAAAGGCCGCTTTATACTAGCAGACTTATTGCCAGAAGATTGTAGACTTCTAGGAGTATCGGCCACTCTTGAAATTAGCAATCGGGTTTCCTTAGCAGATTTACTGGGATTCCCAGATGCTCCACTTGTTAGGCTTGATGTAGCAAAGCAGGAGCAACAAGAAGTCTATCTAATTGATGACTTTCCTCTCGTTACAGAAGTTTCGCCTTTTGATTATGCTAGTGAAGTGGCTTCTGTCATTCGAAGCTTACAAGCCTTTCAAGAACCCTTATTGGTCTTGTTTACCTCAAAAGAAATGTTGCTGGCAGTTTCGGACCTGCTCGACCAACCGCATCTAGCTCAGTATAAAAATGGGGAACCAAGCCAACTGAAAAAACGTTTTGAAAAAGGTGAACGCCAGATCTTGCTTGGAACAGGTAGTTTCTGGGAAGGGGTTGATTTTTCAACCCATCCTTGCGTGATTCAAGTGATTCCGAGATTGCCTTTCCAAAATCCCCAAGAACCGTTAACCAAAAAATTAAATCAGGAACTGCGTCAAGAAGGGAAAAATCCCTTCTATGATTATCAGTTACCGATGGCGATCATTCGACTAAAACAAGCCCTGGGCCGTACTGTTAGACGATCTAATCAAGGTTCGGTTGCTCTAATCTTAGACAGTCGTGTCGTCAGCAAGCGTTACGGCAAACAAATCGCTCAGGCCTTGTCAAAAGAAAGGGCTGTTCAGGTTCTTTCTAGAGAACAGCTAGAGCCTGCTGTAGCTGATTTTCTCCAATCTCGTCGCAATAGAATGAAAGAAAAATCCAAGAAAGAGAAAAGGTAAAAAATATGAAACGTTCCTTCGACTCTCGAGTCGATTATAGCCTCCTCCTACCAGTGTTTTGTTTACTGGTGATTGGAGTAGTGGCCATTTATATAGCAGTTAGTCATGACTATCCAAATAATGTATTACCAATTCTAGGTCAGCAAATCGCTTGGATTGCCTTGGGGCTTGTCATTGGATTTGTGGTCATGTTCTTTAATACCGAGTTTTTATGGAAGGTGACTCCCTATCTTTATGGTCTAGGGCTAGCTTTGATGGTCCTACCTCTTGTTTTCTACAATCCAAATCTTGTAGCGTCAACAGGTGCCAAGAACTGGGTATCGATTGGTGGAACGACACTTTTCCAGCCATCGGAATTCATGAAGATTTCCTATATCTTGATGTTGGCTCGAGCCATTGTAAGATTCACTCAAAAACACAAGGAATGGCGACGGACTATTCCCTTGGATTTCCTACTGATTGGTTGGATGATCGCCTTTACCATACCAGTCTTGATCCTCTTAGCCCTACAAAGTGACTTGGGGACGGCCTTGGTCTTTGTAGCTATTTTTTCCGGTATGGTCCTCCTTTCAGGTGTTTCGTGGAAGATCATCATTCCGGTTTTTGCGACAGGGGTGACTGCAGTTGTAGGATTTATGGCCATCTTTATAAGCAAGGATGGACGTGCCTTCTTGCATCAGATTGGGATGCCAACTTACCAGATTAACCGTATCTTGGCTTGGCTCAATCCCTTTGACTTTGCGCAAACAACGACATACCAACAGGCGCAGGGACAAATTGCGATTGGAAGTGGTGGTTTGTTTGGGCAAGGTTTCAATGTGTCCAATCTCCTCATTCCAGTACGTGAGAGTGATATGATTTTCACGGTGATTGCTGAGGATTTTGGCTTCATTGGTTCGGTCTTTGTCGTTGCCTTGTACTTACTTCTCATCTATCGGATGTTGAAGATTACACTTAAGTCAAACAACCAGTTCTACACCTATATCTCGACTGGTTTTATCATGATGTTGCTCTTCCATATCTTTGAAAATATCGGTGCCGTGACAGGCTTACTTCCTTTAACAGGGATTCCTCTACCATTTATTTCTCAAGGGGGCTCCGCTATTATTAGTAACCTCATTGGTGTCGGTCTCCTCTTATCTATGAGTTACCAGACCAACCTAGCGGAGGAGAAAAGTGGAAAAGTTCCATTCAAACGAAAGAAAGTCGTCCTAAAACAAATTAAATAAGGAGGCCATTATGATAAATGTAGCAGTTATCTTAGCTCAGGGTTTTGAAGAAATTGAAGCCTTTACAGTAGTCGATGTCTTGCGTCGAGCAAACATTTCATGTGATATGGTAGGATTTGAAGAGCAGGTGACAGGATCGCATGGCATTCAGGTAAAAGCTGATCGTGTTTTTGATGGCAATTTGTCCGACTATGACTTGGTCGTTCTTCCGGGTGGTATGCCAGGCTCAGCTCACCTACGGGATAATCAAGCCCTCATTTCACAGATTAAAGCCTTTGACCAAGCAGGAAAGAATATTGCTGCCATCTGTGCAGCCCCAATCGCTCTTCAACAAGCAGGTGTCCTGAAAGACAAGCACTTTACTTGTTATGACGGAGTTAAGGAGCAAATTACTGACGGAATTTATCAAAAGCAAACAGTGGTTGTGGATGGTAATCTAACAACCAGCCGAGGACCGTCAACTGCCCTTGCCTTTGCCTATGAGTTGGTAGAGCAATTGGGAGGAGATGCCGAAAGTTTACGAGACGGCATGCTCTATCGAGATGTCTTTGGAAATCAACAGTAAGACGAGAGTTCGGCTCTCGTTTTTTTTATTTACTCCGTGTCTAAAAATGTTTCATATGATTGTCTTGCGATTTTATATCAAACTTTTATAAATCAATCAAGCTTTGCCTAGCATAAGAAGGAAATCAATCTCTAGAAATGTTAGTGTTTTCAGGTTGTTAGATAGAATACTTCAGATTGTTACTGAAATCAATAGTTTCATGAAAAAGATAGAATATTCAATAAATGCTATATTAAACGGTCTTATCATGCGAATTAATCTGCTTGTATTAATTTGAAATATAAAGTACTTTCTCTGTAATATAATTGAAACGTGTTACTAGTATATTAAAATTAGTAAGAATTTTTTGCATATACGAAACTGGGGGAGTGATATGTTGGAAACTTTCGGAAAAATATTCAAAGTCATTAGAGAATCAAAAAAAATGTCCCTGAAAGAGGTGGCTGCTGGTGATATTTCCGTGGCTCAGCTATCCCGTTTTGAACGGGGAGTCAATGGGATCACACTTGATTCTTTTTATTGTTGTTTAAAAAATATGGCTGTTTCCCTAGAGGAGTTTCAGTATGTTTACCATAATTACATTGATTCAGATGATGTGCTGTTCTCAAAAAAAGTAGCTGATGCATATCAGGAAAACAATGTTGTCAAGCTCCAAAATATTTTGTCAAGCTCAGAAGCTTTGACCGAACAGTTTCCTGAGAAGAAGAACTATAAACTCAATACGATCATTGTCAGAGCCCTTCTGTCTTCCTGTTGCTCAGATTTTCAGATTAGCAAGAAGGATATAGAATTTCTGACGGATCATCTCTTTTCTGTTGAGGAGTGGGGACGTTATGAACTCTGGCTCTTTACAAACAGCGTTGATTTGATGACCTTGGAAACGTTGGAAATCTTCGCTAGTGAGATGATCAATCGTACCCAGTTTTATAACAACCTACCGGAAAATCGCCGCCGTATTATCAAGATGCTACTTAATGTCATTAGCGTCTGTATAGAAGGAAACCATCTGCTAGTTGCTATGAGGTTTCTCAATTATCTCGATCACTCTAAAATCCCTGAAACAGATCTATATGATCGAACGCTGATTAAGTATCATAGGGCTCTGTATGCCTACAAGGTCGGGAATACTAATGCTCTCAGTGACATCGAGCAATGCCTATCTTTTTTTGAATTTTTAGATTCCTTTGGTGTTGCCCAAAAGCTTAAAGAACAGTTTGAAAGAATTTGCCTTTCATAGTTGTAGATGTGCAACAAAAAATGATCATTTTGAAAAATATACTAGAATAAGGGCATAACTTTATACTAAATTCAGAAGGAGGCTTTATGATGGAGAAAAAGATTCATTATAAGATGCATAAAGTTAAGAAAAACTGGGTAGCCATTGCTTTGACTACCTTGGCCCTTATTGTAGCACCAAAGGTACTTGGTCTAGAACCAGGCGTTGTCCATGCGGATGATGTAAAGCAGGTTGTAGTTCAAGAACCTGCTACAGCTCAGACTAGTGGTCCGGGTCAGCAAACTCCAGCCCAAGCTAAAATAGCATCTGAGCAAGAAGCAGAAAAAGCAACCCCTGCAGACAAGGTGACAGGCGATGCTGCTGCTAGTGATAAGTCTGCTAAACCAGCAGAAAATACGGAAGCAACAGTTCAAACCAATGCTCAAGAGCCTGCTAAACCAGCAGATACGAAAGAAGCATCTACAGAAAAGGCTGCTGTTGCTGAAGAAGTTAAAGCTGCTAATGCAATCACAGAAACTCCTAAAACAGAAGTAGCAGACCAGGATAAACAAGCAAGGCCAACAACTGCCCAAGACCAAGAAGGCGACAAACGAGAAAAATCGGCTATTGAAGACAAGATTGTTGCAAATCCAAAGGTTGCAAAGAAAGATCGCTTGCCCGAACCTGCTCAAAAACAAGGAGCAGTAGCTGAAAGAATGGTAGCAGATCAGGCTCAACCTGCACCTGTAAATGCTGACCATGATGATGATGTCCTATCTCATATTAAGACCATTGATGGTAAAAATTACTATGTTCAGGACGATGGTACAGTTAAAAAGAACTTTGCAGTTGAACTTAATGGGAGAATACTTTATTTTGATGCAGAAACGGGTGCCTTAGTTGATTCAAATGAATATCAGTTCCAACAAGGAACCAGCAGTCTCAATAATGAATTCTCCCAAAAGAATGCT
This sequence comes from Streptococcus oralis Uo5, assembly GCF_000253155.1. NCBI lineage: Bacteria > Bacillati > Bacillota > Bacilli > Lactobacillales > Streptococcaceae > Streptococcus > Streptococcus oralis. Next base: position 1,304,870 of record NC_015291.1, on the reverse strand, counting down.
TTCTATGGTACGACTGACAAGGATATTGAAACTGTAGACGGTTATTTGACAGCAGATAGCTGGTATCGTCCAAAGTTCATCTTAAAAGATGGAAAAACATGGACGGCATCGACAGAAACAGACTTACGTCCTCTTTTGATGGCTTGGTGGCCTGATAAACGTACTCAGATTAATTACCTCAACTATATGAACCAGCAAGGTCTGGGAGCAGGTGCTTTTGAAAACAAAGTGGAACAAGCTCTCCTGACAGGTGCTTCTCAGCAGGTTCAGCGCAAAATTGAGGAAAAAATTGGTAAAGAAGGCGATACCAAATGGTTGAGAACGCTGATGGGTGCCTTTGTCAAAACCCAGCCAAACTGGAATATCAAGTCAGAGTCTGAAACAACTGGTACTAAAAAGGACCACTTGCAGGGTGGAGCTTTGCTTTATACTAATAATGAGAAGAGCTCTCATGCTGACTCTAAGTTCCGTCTGCTTAACCGTACCCCTACTAGTCAAACAGGTAAACCTAAGTACTTCATTGACAAGTCAAACGGTGGTTATGAGTTCTTGCTCGCTAACGACTTTGACAACTCTAATCCAGCTGTTCAGGCCGAACAACTCAACTGGTTGCATTTTATGATGAACTTTGGAAGCATCGTAGCCAATGATCCGACTGCTAATTTTGATGGAGTTCGTGTCGATGCGGTGGACAATGTCAACGCAGACTTGCTCCAAATCGCATCTGACTACTTCAAGTCTCGCTACAAGGTGGGAGAAAGTGAAGAAGAAGCCATCAAGCATTTGTCTATCTTGGAAGCTTGGTCTGATAACGATCCTGACTACAACAAAGATACTAAAGGCGCTCAACTAGCAATTGACAACAAGCTACGCTTGTCCTTGCTTTATTCATTCATGCGTAATCTATCTATCCGTAGCGGAGTAGAGCCTACGATTACAAATAGTCTAAATGACCGTTCTTCTGAAAAGAAAAATGGCGAACGGATGGCTAACTATATCTTTGTTCGGGCTCATGACAGTGAAGTACAAACCGTTATTGCTGACATCATCCGGGAAAATATCAATCCAAATACGGATGGTTTGACCTTTACCATGGATGAACTCAAGCAAGCCTTCAAGATCTACAACGAAGATATGCGCAAGGCAGACAAGAAGTATACGCAGTTCAACATCCCAACCGCTCATGCTCTCATGCTCTCCAATAAAGACTCTATCACTCGGATCTACTATGGTGACCTCTATACCGATGATGGTCAATACATGGAGAAAAAATCTCCTTACCACGATGCTATTGATGCCTTGTTGCGTGCTCGTATTAAGTATGTAGCAGGTGGACAAGACATGAAAGTCACATATATGGGTGTACCTCGTGAGGCTGATAAATGGTCTTACAATGGTATTTTAACGTCTGTTCGCTACGGTACTGGTGCCAATGAAGCAACAGATGAAGGAACAGCAGAAACTCGTACTCAAGGGATGGCTGTGATTGCTTCAAACAACCCTAACCTCAAGTTAAATGTATGGGATAAACTGCAAGTCAATATGGGAGCAGCCCACAAGAATCAATACTATCGCCCTGTGCTTTTGACGACCAAAGATGGTATTTCCCGCTATCTAACTGACGAAGAAGTGCCGCAATCGCTCTGGAAGAAGACAGATGCTAATGGTATTTTGACCTTTGATATGAATGATATTGCAGGCTACAGCAATGTACAGGTTTCTGGATATCTGGCTGTTTGGGTACCAGTTGGCGCTAAGGTAGATCAGGATGCTCGTACAACAGCAAGCAAGAAGAAAAACGCTAGTGGTCAAGTTTATGAATCTAGCGCAGCTCTTGATTCTCAGTTGATTTACGAAGGCTTCTCTAACTTCCAAGACTTTGCAACCCGCGATGACCAATATACCAATAAAGTCATTGCTAAAAATGTCAACCTCTTCAAGGAATGGGGAGTAACTTCATTTGAGCTACCACCTCAGTATGTATCTAGCCAAGACGGTACTTTCTTAGATTCTATCATTCAGAATGGTTATGCCTTTGAAGACCGCTACGATATGGCGATGAGCAAGAACAATAAATATGGTTCTTTAAAAGATTTGCTCAATGCTCTCCGTGCTCTTCACAGTGTCAATATCCAAGCCATCGCGGACTGGGTACCAGACCAAATCTATAACCTACCAGGCAAGGAAGTGGTAACAGCAACACGTGTCAATAACTATGGAACCTACCGTGAAGGTTCAGAAATCAAGGAAAAACTCTATGTAGCTAATAGTAAGACCAATGGGACTGATTTCCAAGGTAAATACGGTGGAGCTTACTTGGATGAGCTTAAAGCTAAATATCCAGAGATCTTTGAACGAGTACAGATTTCCAATGGTCAAAAGATGACAACAGATGAGAAGATTACCAAGTGGTCGGCTAAGTACTTCAATGGTACCAATATCTTAGGTCGTGGTGCTTACTATGTTCTTAAAGACTGGGCTAGCAACGACTATCTCACTAACAAAAATGGCGAGATAGTATTGCCTAAGCAATTAGTTAATAAGAATGCTTACACAGGATTTGTTAGTGATGCCAATGGTACTAAGTTCTATTCAACTAGTGGTTATCAAGCTAAAAATTCCTTTATCCAAGATGAAAATGGAAATTGGTATTACTTCGATAAACGAGGTTATCTTGTAACAGGTGCTCATGAAATTGATGGCAAGCACGTTTATTTCTTGAAGAATGGTATTCAACTTCGTGATTCTATCCGTGAAGATGAAAATGGTAATCAGTACTACTATGATCAAACTGGTGCCCAAGTTCTCAACCGTTACTACACTACTGATGGTGAAAACTGGCGTTACTTTGATGCCAAGGGCGTTATGGCTCGAGGTCTTGTCAAGATAGGAGATGGACAGCAATTCTTTGATGAAAACGGCTATCAGGTTAAGGGCAAGATTGTGAGTGCTAAGGATGGCAAACTTCGTTACTTTGACAAGGATTCAGGAAATGCTGTTATCAATCGTTTTGCTCAGGGTGATAACCCAAGTGATTGGTACTATTTTGGAGCAGATGGAGTTGCTGTGACAGGTCTTCAAAAGATTGGTCAACAAACACTTTACTTTGACCAAGATGGCAAGCAAGTCAAGGGTAAAATCGTGACACTTTCAGATAAGAGTATCCGTTACTTTGATGCCAACTCAGGGGAAATGGCAGTCGGCAAGTTTGCAGAAGGTGCCAAGAGCGAATGGTATTACTTTAACCAAGCTGGTAAAGCAGTGACAGGTCTTCAAAAGATTGGCAAACAAACACTTTACTTTGACCAAGATGGTAAACAAGTCAAGGGTAAAGTAGTAACTTTGGCTGATAAATCCATCCGTTACTTTGATGCCAACTCAGGAGAAATGGCAGTCGGCAAGTTTGCAGAAGGTGCCAAGAACGAATGGTATTACTTTGACCAAACTGGTAAAGCAGTGACAGGCCTTCAAAAGATTGGCAAACAAACACTTTACTTCGACCAAGATGGTAAGCAAGTCAAGGGTAAAATCGTGACACTTTCAGATAAGAGTATCCGTTACTTTGATGCTAACTCAGGAGAGATGGCAACCGACAAGTTTGTCGAAGGTTCCCCAAATGAGTGGTATTATTTTGATCAAGCTGGAAAAGCAGTGACAGGCTTGCAGCAGGTTGGTCAACAGACTCTCTATTTCACGCAAGATGGCAAGCAAGTCAAAGGAAAAGTTGTTGATGTGAATGGAGTTAGTCGATATTTCGATGCCAATTCAGGGGATATGGCTCGAAGCAAATGGATTCAACTTGAAGATGGAAGTTGGATGTATTTTGACCGCGATGGTAGAGGTCAAAACTTCGGAAGAAACTAAGCGAATTTAGCTCAACAAAAATCAAACTTTATCTGATGATATACAAAAACGATAACTCCTTTAAAGGACGTTATCGTTTTTTACCTGTTTGGAGAATAAATTACAATTGAAAAGAAAGATGGAATCATTGGAAACTGAAATGAATTAACAAGAGATTCCATATTGGAATAATCTTTTTCTGCTCTCTAATGTGGTATTCAAAGCAATGAGGATTCTATTTTTAAAGTTTGGAAATCCAAAAGCGTTTCGTTTGCGAACAATGACGTGGTTGTTAGTAGTTTCTATTTTTTAATTTGTACATTTGAAATAAGAAAGATTTTGCTTGATTATTCATAGAGGAGCTATTCTTCACAAAAAAGGCTCCATAGATGCATTAGTGTTTTACTCTCTATAGAAATTATAGAGCCGAAAAATCTAGGAAATCATCGCTTTTTTCATAAAAAAATGGTATAATGAAGGGTATGAAATATCACGACTATATATGGGATTTAGGTGGTACCCTATTGGATAATTATGAGACTTCTACAGCAGCCTTTGTAGAAACCTTAGCCCAATATGGAATAGAGCAAGAACACGACCGTGTCTACGAAGCTTTGAAGGTTTCGACAGCTTTTGCCATCGAGAAGTTTGCACCAGATATCGAGGGGTTTTTAGAGAACTATAAAGAAAATGAAGCGCGTGAGCTAGAGCATCCAGTTTTGTTTGAGGGAATTCCAGAATTACTCAAAGACATTTCGGACAAGGGTGGTCGCCATTTCTTAGTTTCTCATCGAAATGACCAAGTGCTAGAACTTCTTGCTAAGACCCAGATAGCGAACTACTTCACCGAGGTGGTGACTGCCAGTTCTGGCTTTAAACGGAAACCAGATCCTGAGTCCATGATTTATTTACGTGATAAATATCATATTACATCTGGTTTGGTCATTGGTGACAGAAATATTGATGTAGAAGCAGGTAAAGCTGCTGGCTTAGATGCCTATCTTTTTAATAACGTTGCGACATTGAGACAAGCAATAGATATGTAAGAAAAGGGAAAAAATGACAGAAGAAATCAAAAATCAACAGGCACAGGATTATGATGCCAGTCAAATTCAAGTTTTGGAGGGACTTGAAGCTGTTCGTATGCGTCCAGGTATGTATATTGGATCGACTTCAAAAGAAGGTCTTCACCATCTAGTATGGGAAATCGTTGATAACTCAATTGACGAAGCCCTAGCTGGGTTTGCTAGCCACATCCAAGTCTTTATAGAGCCTGATAATTCCATCACCGTAGTGGATGATGGGCGTGGAATTCCTGTTGATATTCAGGAAAAAACAGGACGTCCCGCTGTTGAGACCGTCTTTACAGTTCTTCACGCTGGAGGAAAATTCGGCGGTGGCGGATACAAGGTTTCAGGTGGATTGCACGGTGTAGGTTCATCAGTAGTAAACGCTCTTTCAACTCAACTAGATGTTCATGTCCATAAAAACGGTAAGATTCATTACCAAGAATACCGTCGTGGTCATGTTGTTGCTGATCTTGAGGTGGTTGGAGATACGGATAAAACGGGAACAACAGTTCACTTCACACCAGATCCAGAGATTTTTACAGAAACAACAACTTTTGACTTTGAAAAATTAAACAAACGTATTCAAGAACTAGCCTTTTTGAATCGAGGCCTTCGAATCTCCATCACAGATAGGCGTGAAGGTCTCGAACAGACTAAACATTACCACTATGAGGGTGGGATTGCTAGCTATGTTGAATATATCAACGAGAACAAAGATGTTATCTTTGATACACCAATCTACACAGACGGTGAGATGGATGATATCACAGTTGAAGTAGCCATGCAGTACACAACCGGTTACCACGAAAACGTCATGAGTTTCGCCAATAACATTCACACCCATGAAGGTGGTACGCATGAGCAAGGTTTCCGTACAGCGCTGACACGTGTTATCAATGATTATGCCCGCAAGAATAAACTGCTAAAAGACAATGAAGATAACCTGACAGGAGAAGATGTTCGTGAAGGTTTGACAGCTGTTATCTCTGTCAAGCACCCTAATCCGCAGTTTGAAGGCCAAACCAAGACTAAATTGGGAAATAGCGAAGTAGTCAAGATTACCAATCGCCTCTTCAGCGATGCCTTCTCTGATTTCCTCATGGAAAATCCACAGATTGCTAAGCGTATCGTGGAAAAAGGAATCTTGGCTGCCAAGGCTCGTGTAGCTGCCAAGCGTGCGCGTGAAGTCACACGCAAGAAATCTGGTTTGGAAATTTCCAATTTGCCAGGAAAGCTAGCAGACTGTTCTTCTAACAACCCTGCTGAAACCGAACTCTTCATCGTCGAAGGAGACTCAGCTGGTGGATCAGCCAAATCTGGTCGTAACCGTGAATTCCAAGCTATCTTGCCAATTCGTGGTAAAATCTTGAATGTTGAAAAAGCAAGCATGGATAAAATTCTTGCCAACGAAGAAATTCGGAGCCTTTTCACAGCCATGGGAACAGGATTTGGTGCAGAATTTGATGTCACTAAGGCTCGTTACCAAAAACTCGTTTTGATGACCGATGCCGATGTTGATGGAGCCCACATTCGAACACTCCTGCTTACCTTGATTTATCGCTATATGAAACCAATCTTAGAGGCTGGTTATGTCTACATTGCCCAACCACCAATTTATGGGGTTAAAGTTGGAAGTGAGATCAAAGAATACATTCAACCTGGTGCAGATCAAGAAATTAAACTCCAAGAAGCCTTAGCACGTCACAGTGAAGGGCGTTCAAAACCAACCATCCAACGTTATAAAGGTTTGGGAGAAATGGATGACCACCAATTGTGGGAAACAACCATGGATCCTGAACATCGCTTGATGGCGCGTGTTTCAGTAGATGATGCTGCCGAAGCAGATAAAATCTTTGATATGTTGATGGGGGATCGAGTAGAACCTCGTCGCGAATTTATCGAAGAAAACGCTGTTTACAGTACACTTGACGTCTAAAAAGTGTGGGAAATAGTTCCCTTGGTTTAAAAAATATGATATAATCATTACGATTGTTTCTAGTATAAAAGGAGTTTGATATGTCTAATGGACAACTAATTTATCTAATGGTTGCGATTGCAGTCATTCTGATCTTAGCTTATGTAACAGCCATCTTTTTACGTAAGCGTAATGTAAGCAGATTAACGGCCCTTGAAGAAAGAAAAGAAGAACTCTACAACCTTCCTGTAAATGATGAGGTTGAAGCCGTTAAAAACATGCACTTGATTGGTCAAAGTCAGGTGACCTTCCGTGAATGGAACCAAAAATGGGTTGATTTATCTCTGAACTCATTTGCTGATATCGAAAATCACCTCTTTGAAGCTGAAAGCTATAACAATTCTTTCCGTTTCTTTAAGGCAACACACAAACTTGATCAAATTGAGAGCCAGATCGGCTTGATTGAAGAAGATATTGCAGCTATTCGCAATGCCCTTTCTGAACTTGAAAAGCAAGAATCTAAGAACAGTGGTCGTGTCCTTCATGCCTTGGACTTGTTTGAATCCCTTCAACATACCGTTGCAGAAGATTCAGAGAAGTATGGGAAAGCCCTTCCTGAGATTGAGAAACAATTGGAAAACATCCAATCAGAATTCTCTCAATTTGTTACCCTAAATTCATCAGGTGACCCGGTTGAAGCTGCAGCAATTCTTGATTCAACAGAAAATCATATTCTCGCTTTGACACACATCGTTGAGCGAATTCCAGCTCTTGTTGAAACCTTGACAAAAGAACTGCCAGAACAATTAGCAGATTTGGAAGAAGGTTATCGCAAGCTGTTGGATGCCAACTACCACTTTACAGAAACAGATATCGAGTCTCGTTTCCAACTTTTGCATGAATCTTTGAAAAATAATCAAGAAAATATTCGTCAGTTGGAATTGGACAATGCAGAGTATGAAAATAATCGCATCCAAGAAGAAATCAATGCGCTTTATGATATCTTCACTCGTGAAATTGCAGCTCAAAAAGTAGTTGAAAGTCTTCTTGTTACATTACCAACTTATCTCAACCACTTGAAAGAAAATAATCAGGTGCTTGTTCAAGACCTTGAACGCTTGACTAAAACCTACCTTCTTCCTGAAAGTGATGGTAATCATGTTCGTCGTCTTCAAGCAGAATTGGCTGCACTTGATACGGCAATCATGGAAGTGACAGAGGATCAAGGTGAGTCAACACAAGCCTACTCTGCTCTTGAAGAACAGTTGGAAATGCTTCAAAGCAACCTCAAGGATATAGAGGATGAGCAAATCTCTGTTAGCGAACGACTTGCGCAAATTGAAAAAGACGACCTCAATGCTCGCCAAAAAGCAAATGTCTATGTGAACCGTTTGCATACTATCAAACGTTACATGGAGAAGAGAAACTTGCCAGGTATTCCTCAAAGTTTCTTGAAACTTTTCTTTACTGCAAGTCATAACACAGAAGATCTGATGGCAGAGTTAGAACAACCACAAGTGAATATTGAATCGGTTAAACGAATTCTTGAAATTGCAACAAATGATATGGAAGCACTTGAAACAGAAACCTATGATATCGTTCAATATGCAACCTTGACGGAGCAACTCTTGCAATACTCAAACCGTTACCGTTCATTCGATGAGCGTATCCAAGAGGCCTTTAACGAAGCGCTTGAAATTTTTGAAAAAGAGTTTGACTATCAGGCATCATTTGAAAAAATTTCACAAGCCTTGGAAGTTGCTGAACCAGGGGTTACAAACCGTTTTGTAACTTCATATGAGAAAACACGTGAAGCGATTCGTTTTTAAAAATAGAAGCTTAGAAGATTTCTAAGCTTTTTTATTTTCCTAAAAAAAGACAGAATCCCTGTTTATCATTGAAATAATAGCCTCGATTTGATATGATGGAAATATGAAAAAAAATAGAGCGAAACGTGTTTCTCACGATAGAACGAGAAGGCTATTGCTTTCCCTTGTTGGAATCTTTGGAATTGCTACGATTCTATTAGGGAGTGCTATTGGTTATAAGCTACTACAAAAGCAATCTTACGAACAAAAAATTGAAGCGCTAAAAAGCGAAAAGGACCAGCAATTCAACTCAGGTAGTCAGAAGGACCATTTCCGAAAAGGTCAAGTTGAGGTGATTGCCTACTACCCTCTGCAAGGAGAGGAAGTCATTGCGTCTGTTAGAGAAAAAATCAACCAGGATATCAAAGAAAAGCTGGAAGATAAAGAAGATTTGGTCTTTTATTATACTGAGCAGTTGGATCCTGTCTTAAAGGGAGTTGTTGCTCGTAATGTCAGCAAGCAAGTCTATGATTTGTCTGCATTAAAGGTTGAAGAAAAAGAAAAGACTTCCTTAGGGAAAATTTTCTTGACTGAAGATGGGAAAGATTTTGACCTCAGTAGACTTTTCAAAGATGCAAGCAAGGCTAAGGAACTCTTACTGACTCAAATCAAATCAACTCTAGAAGATAAGAAACTTGACCAGGAAAAAATTGATCAAGTTATAAAGAGCTTCACAGACCAAGAATTGACATCTTGGAGCTTTGATTATAAGGATAGTCAAATCATCCTTTATCCTGCTAATGCTGGAGAGACTGTTGAGGAAATTGCTTTGCCCATATCCAGTTTCTTTGATGTCATTGAGTCTTCTTATCTATTAGAAAAGGATGCTGAACTCTACCAAGCATACTTTGCTAAGAAAAATAAAAAAGTTGTAGCCTTGACCTTTGACGATGGTCCAAATCCAACTACAACCACGCAGGCTTTGGATACTTTAGCTAAATATGGTGTAAAAGCAACCTTCTTTGTACTTGGTAAAAACATTGCAGGTAATGAAAATCTTCTAAAACGAATGAAATCAGAAGGTCATGTTGTAGGAAACCACAGCTGGAGTCATCCCGTTCTTTCACAACTTTCGCTCGAAGATGCTAAAAAGCAAATCACTGATACAGAAGATCTGTTAACTCAAGTTTTAGGATCAAGCTCTAAACTGATGCGCCCACCTTATGGTGCCATCACTGATGATATTCGAAACGGCCTTGATTTAAGCTTCATCATGTGGGACGTGGATAGTTTGGACTGGAAGAGTAAAAACGAGACAGCCATTTTGACAGAGATTCAACGTCAGGTTCGCAATGGTTCTATCATCCTCATGCATGATATCCATGGTCCTTCAGTTAATTCTCTACCAAGTGTCATTGAGTATTTAAAGGGTGAAGGGTATACATTTGTGACCGTTCCTGAATTGCTCAATTCTCGCTTAAAAGCTCACGAGATCTATTACGATCGTGATCAATAATTGTTAAAATCTAAAGAAGCAAGTGTTCTGATAATCAGGATTTTGTTTCTTTAGATTTTCTTCACATAGAAAGGAAAAACGATGAAATCATACACCCTTAATAATGGAGTTTCAATTCCTGTACTAGGATTTGGAACATGGAAAGCTGAAAATGGAGAAGTAGCCTACCAAGCCGTTTTAGAAGCCTTAAAGGCTGGTTATCGTCATATCGATACTGCAGCTATCTATAAAAATGAGGAAAGTGTTGGTCGTGCTATTCGAGATAGCGGTATTCCAAGACAAGAAATTTTTGTAACGACCAAACTCTGGAATACCAATCACAGCTATGATGAAGCTCGCCAAGCATTTGAAGAATCAATGGAAAAACTGGGATTGGATTATCTAGATTTGTACCTTATCCATTGGCCAAATCCAAAACCACTAAGAGAAAATGAGGCATGGAAAACTCGCAATGCCGATGTCTGGAGAGCGATGGAGGATCTTTACCAAGAAGGCAAAATCCGTGCTATCGGCGTTAGTAATTTCCTTCCCCATCATTTGGATGCCTTGCTTGAGACAGCAAGAATCATCCCGGCGGTCAATCAGGTACGCTTGGCACCAGGAGTTTATCAAGAGGAAGTGGTTGACTACTGTAAAGAGAAAAGAATTCTCTTAGAGGCATGGGGACCTTTTGGCCAAGGAGAGTTGTTTGAACAGAAAGAAGTCCAAGAAATTGCTGCTAAGCATGGGAAATCAGTGGCTCAAATCGCCTTGGCTTGGAGTTTGGCAGAAGGATTTTTACCTCTACCTAAGTCAGTGACAGCCTCTCGCATCCAGAGTAATCTTGACTGTTTTGGAATTGAACTCAGCAAAGACGAGCGAGAAGTCTTAAAGACAATTTCAGTGACTTCGGTCGCACCTCGTGTTGATGAGATGGATTTTTAATTTTTATAATCGATTTATACCGAAATAACAAAGACTAGGAATTTTAAATCCTAGTCTTTTTGTGTATAAAAAATCCAAATTGTTTGTATAATAAAATAATATTATGGATTGAAATATAGGAACGAATTTAGAAAATATTGGTTTGATAGAGCAAATAACACGAATGATAAAATTAAATAAGCAAAACATATACGTAAATATTACATTTTTGTGACAATTCAGATTTTTATGAAAATTTATGATTATTTGCGTTATAATAGGTATACTTTAAAGAAAAAGGAGATTATTTATGAATAGACGACAACGTTTTTCATTACGGAAATACAAATTTGGTCTTGCTTCAGTTTTATTGGGAACTGCATTGGTTTTTGGAGCAAGTCAAGTCAGTGCCAATGAGCAGAGTACAGGTGAAAATCAAGCTCAAACTCAGGAAATCAAGACAGAGCTAAAAGACGATAAACACTCAAACTCTTCAACTGACCAAACCAATACTATTGGGATTGCACCAGTAGTTGGAGAGAAACAAGAAGTTGAAACTTCTAAAGAGGATGCTAGTAAACAAGATGCTAAGATAGAAGCTCCTGTTGATAAAACTGCTGAAGCTCAAGAATCTGGAAAAGATAGAGCAGTTGCAAATGAAGAAAATCAAGGCGTCGTTCAAAAAGAAACAACAGTCGATACCAGTACAGCGCCTGCTACTGAGAAGGCTTCTAACATAGAGAACAAAGAGGCTCCAGCAACGACAGCTCCTAAAACTACTGGAGAAACGGCAACTACTGAAAAAGAACAAGAAAAAGCTGAGTCTGCAAAACCCAATAGTCTTTCAAGCAATGATATCATCACAGTACCAAAAACTTGGAAGGCTGGTTACAAGGGGACGGGGACCGTTGTTGCCATTATTGACTCTGGACTTGATTTGAATCATGAGGTTCTTCGAATTTCGGATCCGTCAAAAGCAAAATTTAAAAACAAGGAAGCCATCGAAGCAGCTAAAAAGGCTGCTGGAATTGACTACGGTAAATGGTATAGTGATAAGGTTGTCTATGCCTATGACTACTTTGATGGAACGGATAAGATCAAAGAAGCAGAAAGAACTTCTCATGGGATGCACGTAACAGGGATTGCTGCTGGAAACCCTGATAAAGAAGCACCGAATGGTGAAAAGGTCTATGGTGTGGCGCCAGAAGCCCAAGTCATGTTTATGCGTGTCTTTTCAGATCGCCAAAAAACGACCAGTTCTGCCCTTTATGTAAAGGCGATTGATGACGCAGTTGCCTTAGGAGCAGATGCTATTAATATGAGTTTAGGATCTAGCACAGGTTCGATGGTGGATGCTGGTTCTGATATTGTGGATGCCATCAAACGGGCTCGTGCCAAGGGAGTGTCTGTTCTTATCTCAGCAGGAAATAGCAATACATTCGGAAATGGTTATTCAAAACCGCTAGCTGAAAACCCAGACTTTGGCTTGGTTGGAAATCCATCTACTGTTGAGGATTCGATTTCAGTTGCTTCTGTCAACAATAAAACATTGACAACAGCCGTTTTTGAAGTTAAAGGTCTAGAGGGAAATGCCGGCCTTCATAACGGAAAATTTGATTATAATCAACCTGAAGCAGATAAGGACTTTGAAAAAGGAAAAGAGTACGAATACGTCGAAGCAGGCTTAGGTCGTGAAGAAGACTTTGCGAAGTTGGATTTAACTGGGAAACTTGCCCTCATTCAGCGTGGAGCCATGAACTTTTCAGAGAAGATCAAAAATGCACGAAAACACGGTGCAGTTGGTGCTTTGATCTACAATAATGTAGAGGGCGCAAACATCAATATGGCTATTGATGATGAAGCAAAGAAAATTCCTTCTGTATTTATTTCTAAACAGTATGGTGAAGCCTTAAAATCTGGGAACTACAAGATTGTTTTTAATGACAAGATGGATAATCGTCCTTCTGATGTAGCCAATCAGCTATCTGACTTTTCAAGTTGGGGAGTGACTACCGATGGACAATTGAAACCAGACGTGACAGCTCCTGGCGGCAATATCTACTCATCCTTTAATGACAATACCTATGGTAGTATCAGCGGAACCAGTATGGCGGCTCCTCACGTTACGGGTGTTGCAGTTTTGGTTAAGGAATACCTTCAAAAACACCATCCAGAATTGACTCCTGAGCAAGTATCAGAGACTGTCAAGGCCTTGATCATGTCAACTGCAAAACCACATGTTAATAAGGACACAGGCACTTATACCTCTCCTCGTCAGCAAGGTTCTGGTATTGTGGATACAGCTGCTGCAGTGTCAACAGACCTCTATGTAACGGGTGAAAATGGTTATCCAAGTGTGACTTTGGGAAATGTTGGAGATCAATTTACTTTCAAGGTTACTGTACACAATATTTCAGATACTGACCGTACTCTCAAGATGGTAGTGAATACCAATACAGATGATGTCCAAGATGGAAAATTCACCCTTCGACCTCGAAAACTAACGGAGACAGTCTGGCCTGAAGTGACGGTCAAAGCCCACAGCAGTCAAACAGTCACTGTTAAAGTGGATGCTCGAAAATTTGCTGCTGAACTCAGCAAACAAATGCCAAATGGCTATTTCCTTGAAGGGTTTGTTCGATTTGTAGATCCAGCAGATGATGGGGATGTTGTGAGTCTTGCATTTATGGGCTTCCGAGGAGAATTCCAAAATCTCCCTGCTGTCGAAAAACCAATTTACAATCTTGTCCGAGAAGGAAAAAATGGATTTTACACAGAAGTAGACAAAGAAAATCCTGCCGTTAACTACTCTAATGATGCCACCTATCTCGCAACCTTGCAAAATGACCTTCTAGTTTCTAAAGGTCAACGCCAAGGACGCCGAATTACCGTTCTTGGAATCGAACAAAATGCTGAAGGGAAGCATGTTCTTCAGTTAGACGAAAAAGGGAATATCCGTATTGCCATTTCTCCAAACGCTGATGGAAACAAAGACCTAGTTGAATACAAAACGGTTGCTTTGAGAAATCTTGTAAATCTTCGGGCTACAGTTTATGCGGCTACGGATACTAAGCATGAACATCCTATTTGGGAGGGCGATGCAAAGGATCTCCGTAAGAATTATTTTGATGGTGACAGTAGAAATCTGAAGAGTTATATTCTAGATAATACTGCTTGGAGAGGCCAGGATTTTGATGGCAATACCGTTGCAGATGGTTTATATGACTATGTTATTAGTTACACACCAGATGTTCCAGGAGCTAAAGAACAACACACGACCTTTAAAATTCAAATTGATACTCAAAAACCTGTTATCACGAGCGGTTATATTCGCTTTAAAGATGGAAACCAAGAATTCGTAGCTCGCAAACCAAAAGATGTGGGTCAAGGCGGTATCCTTTCAGAAAAAGTTTTCTACCTCACACCATTTGACCAGAAAGGGACCATGGTTCTATCTGGGAAAGACCAGTCTGGAACTCGTGCGCTTGAGAACACCCATCTGATTAAGGCAAATGCTGACGGTAGTTATACACTTCCTAAGAATGTTGACAAGGCTAATATTTACTATCTTGTTGAGGACTATGCAGGAAATGTAGACTATATCTCACTTGCCGAACTTGTCCGCGATCAAAATAGTGGTCGAGTGAAAATTGCCTTGAAGGATGCAAAAACAAACCAGGATATTGATACCCTCTACGTCTATCGAATCAAAAATAGCAAGGGACAATATGTTGATGTAGACAAGACAAAAGCGATTCATTTCTTACAGTTTGATCATTATACAGCAGAAATTTTTAGTTATGACCGAACAGAATTGAAATTTATCAGTGCCTTGTCCCAAGAGTTTGACTTGACGGAAGAAAATAGTTTCCAAACCATTACCTTCCTAGCAGATCTCCTAGAATATGCACCTGTGTCTGTTTCCTTCAATCAAGCCGTTCCAAAGACGACTACAGTGGTTCTGAAAGGTGAAGATGGGACTAGTATCACTCTTCCTGCTGAAAAATACGGTCATTACGCCTTTGGTAAGAAAGTTGCTACAGGTCGTTATACTGTACAAGTCACCTTGCCAACTGGATATGAACTCCTTGAAGATCTCGTTTCCTTGCTCGTTCAGCCAGGTCGAAATAATGCTTTGCGTCTATCTGTTGTGTCTAAGTTGGCCTTGCTTGCTGCGGTCAATCAACAAAAAGAACTGGTAGAAACGTCTCGTTACTTTAATAGTAGTGCAGATAAGAGAAAAGCTTATGACCAAGCTTTCCAAGTGGCACAGTCAGCCTTGTCAAGCAAGTTGAAACAAGAATTGATTGATGGCGTTCTCGCTAGTCTTGAAGCTGCTGGTAAAGCTTTGGATGGAAAAGATTCGAACGTTACAGCCTTGAAAGAAGCTATGAAAGCTTACTACGCAACGACTAAAACTGGACGATATGCGAATGCCAAGGAAAAAGTACGTCGAGCTTATGATCGTGCCTTCCAAGAAATCGCCTTACTAGCTGTGGATCCTAAAGTCAAACAGGATCAAATTGACCAATCTCTCATTGTCCTAGCGACGGCTAAAAGCAAATTAAATGGCAAAGCTACTGACTTCTCTAGTCTGAAGAAACTGGTCAAGGATGAACGTCTTTTCCAAGAAAAGAATGCGAGATTTATCTATGCAGATAAGAAAGAAAAAGCTGCTTATCTTTTAACTTTTAAAGAGGCACAGGAACTCCTTAAAGATCCAGGAGCGAGCCAAGAAGATGTCAAAGATGCCATTACAGCATTGAAACAAGCCAAGAGAAATCTGCATGGCAAAAAACCAAAAGCAAGAAGACATCCTTAAACAGGACTTTCTGAAGCTTTACTATTAAATGAGTCTGGAACTTTGTTTTCAGACTCATTTTTGGTTTACACTAGTTAGAAAATCTGCTATAATACTAGCTAGGAAAGAAAGTCTTATGGCGTTCTTCAAGCGAGTTTGGGGTAGTGGGAGCCAAGTAGAACAAGGTAAGAAACTGGCGCTTTCTGTCGTATTTTTAAAAACAATGAAGTAATAAATTAGGGTGGAACCGCGTTTCAGACGCCCCTAGTCGCAAGGCTTGGGTGTTGAAATTCGGTTCTTTTTGAATTTCCTCTAATGCCTAAGTAGAAAGGAGCATAATGCTTACAGGATCTTGTTTATGTAAAGCAGTGACCTACACTTTAGATGAGGCATTGTTGGAATTAGTTTTTTGCCACTGCTCATTCTGTCGGAAAGCAACTGCGTCTGCCTATACAGTGAATGCCAAAGTTAGCAGTAAAAACCTAGTATTGCATGGAAAAGAACAGTTGGTTACCTATAGTTCATCTCCAGGGAAACAACGCTATTACTGTCAGAACTGTCATAGTCAAATTTTCACTGCTCAAGAAAATATACCAGAAGTCTGTGCTTTGAAACTAGGTACAATAGACGAATGCGATCAGAATTTACAAACGGTTCCCAAACGTCATATTTTTCAGGACCCAGCTTTTTCTTGGTTGCTTGATGAATAAAGCTAAAAAGATAATATAAATTAAAGGAGTAAACAATGTCTAAGAAATTAACATTTCACTGCGTCAGTGGCAGAGACCTCCTTACAGTCGGATTGCCCCACGCTCAGCACTAGAGTGCTGAGCTAGACGCAGTACTAACTCGTCTTGCCTCGTATAATCGACGAGGCAGACTCGTGTCGCAAGTATTTTATAGAAAAAGGAGTAAATAATGTCTAAAAAATTGACTTTCCAGGAAATCATCCTTACTTTACAACAATTTTGGAATGACCAAGGTTGTATGCTGATGCAGGCTTATGATAATGAGAAAGGTGCGGGGACGATGAGTCCTTACACTTTCCTTCGTGCTATTGGTCCTGAGCCATGGAATGCGGCTTATGTGGAGCCATCACGTCGTCCTGCTGACGGTCGTTATGGGGAAAACCCTAACCGTCTTTACCAACACCACCAATTCCAAGTGGTCATGAAACCTTCTCCATCAAATATCCAAGAACTTTATCTTGAGTCTTTAGAAAAATTGGGAATCAATCCTTTGGAACACGATATTCGTTTTGTTGAGGACAACTGGGAAAACCCATCAACTGGTTCGGCTGGTCTTGGATGGGAAGTTTGGCTTGATGGGATGGAAATCACTCAGTTCACTTATTTCCAACAAGTTGGTGGATTGGCAACTGGCCCTGTGACTGCGGAAGTTACCTATGGTTTAGAACGCTTGGCTTCTTATATTCAAGAAGTTGATTCTGTCTATGATATCGAGTGGGCCGATGGTGTAAAATACGGAGAAATCTTCATCCAGCCTGAGTACGAGCACTCAAAATATTCGTTTGATATTTCTGATCAAGAAATGTTGCTTGAAAATTTTGATAAGTTTGAAAAAGAAGCTGGTCGTGCCTTGGGAGAGGGTTTGGTTCACCCTGCTTATGACTATGTTCTCAAATGTTCACATACCTTTAACCTGCTTGACGCGCGTGGTGCCGTATCCGTAACTGAGCGCGCAGGCTATATCGCTCGTATCCGTAACTTGGCCCGTGTCGTAGCCAAAACCTTTGTCGCAGAACGCAAACGCCTAGGCTACCCACTTTTGGATGAAGCAACACGAGCTAAACTCCTAGCAGAAGACGCAGAATAGTGAGTAATACTGTGCTCTAAGATCGTTAGAGGCAAGTCGAAGACTTGCTAGAGGGATATGCACCGCTGTACTGTTATGTGGGGATTTTTGAAACCTTAGGTTCAAAAATCAGTCAGCTAAATCCACTTTGATGAGACTGTTGGAAATCTTGATCAATTTTGCATTAGATTTCCATACAGACTCACAAAGTTAGTTAGCGACGTCCCCAGTACCTAAGGTGCATATCAAAAAAGATTGAAGAAGATGTAAAGGAAAAAACATGACAAAAAACTTATTAGTAGAACTCGGTCTTGAAGAGTTACCAGCCTACGTAGTAACTCCAAGCGAAAAACAACTAGGTGAAAAAACGGCGGCCTTCCTCAAAGAGAATCGCCTGTCTTTTGAAGCCATTCAAACTTTCTCAACACCACGCCGTTTGGCTGTTCGTGTGACTGGTCTTGCAGACAAACAGTCTGATTTGACAGAAGATTTCAAGGGACCAGCAAAGAAAATTGCCTTGGATGGTGATGGAAACTTCACCAAAGCAGCTCAAGGATTTGTCCGTGGGAAAGGCTTGACAGTTGAAGATATTAAATTCCGTGAAATCAAGGGTGAAGAATATGTCTATGTTACCAAGGAAGAAGTGGGCCAACCAGTTGAGAACATTGTTCCAGGTGTAGTAGACGTCTTGAAGTCCTTGACTTTCCCTGTTAGCATGCACTGGGCTAACAACACTTTTGAGTATATCCGCCCTGTACACACTTTGACAGTTCTCTTGGACGAGCAAGAGTTTGATTTGGATTTCCTTGATATCAAGGGTGGTCGTGTGAGCCGTGGTCATCGTTTCTTGGGACAAGAAACCAAGATTCAGTCAGCATTGAGCTATGAAGAAGACCTTCGTGCACAGTTTGTAATCGTGGATCCTCGTGAACGTGAGCAAATGATTGTTGACCAAATCAAGGCAATCGAAGCTGAACATGGTGTACGTATCGAAATTGATGCTGATTTGCTCAATGAAGTCTTGAACTTGGTTGAATACCCAACTGCCTTTATGGGAAGTTTTGATGCCAAATACCTTGAAGTTCCAGAAGAAGTCTTGGTGACTTCGATGAAGGAACACCAACGTTACTTCGTTGTCCGAGATCAAGATGGAAAACTCTTGCCAAACTTCATTTCAGTCCGTAACGGAAACGCAGAGCATTTGGAAAATGTTATCAAAGGAAATGAAAAAGTCTTGGTAGCCCGCTTGGAAGACGGAGAATTCTTCTGGCGTGAAGACCAAAAATTGGTCATTTCTGACCTAGTCGAAAAATTGAACCATGTGACCTTCCACGAAAAGATTGGTTCTCTTCGTGAACACATGATTCGTACGGGGCAGATTGCCATTCTCTTGGCAGAAAAAGCTGGTTTGTCAGTGGATGAAACAGTTGACCTAGCTCGTGCAGCAGCTATTTACAAGTTTGACTTGTTGACGGGTATGGTTGGTGAGTTTGATGAGCTCCAAGGTATTATGGGTGAAAAATATGCCCTTCTTGCTGGTGAAATTCCAGCGGTGGCAGCTGCTATTCGTGAACACTACATGCCGACAGCTGCTGAAGGAGAACTTCCAGAGAGCAAGGTTGGAGCCATTCTAGCCATTGCAGACAAATTGGATACGATTTTGAGTTTCTTCTCAGTAGGCTTGATTCCATCAGGTTCTAACGACCCTTATGCCCTTCGTCGTGCGACGCAAGGTGTGGTTCGTATCTTGGATGCTTTTGGTTGGCACATTGCTATGGATGAGTTGATTGATAGCCTTTATGCTTTGAAATTCGACAGCTTGACTTATGAAAATAAAGCAGAGGTTATGGACTTTATCAAGGCTCGTGTTGATAAGATGATGGGTTCTACTCCAAAAGATATCAAGGAAGCAGTCCTTGCAAGTTCAAACTTTGTTGTGGCGGATATGCTGGAAGTAGCAAGTGCTCTTGTCGAAGCAAGCAAGAAAGAAGATTTCAAATCGTCTGTCGAATCCCTCTCACGTGCTTTCAACTTGGCTGAGAAAGCAGAAGGATCTGATGCTGTTGATTCTGCTCTTTTTGAAAATGAAGAAGAGAAAGCCTTGGCAGAAGCCGTAGAATCACTCGTCTTGTCAGGAACTGCAAGTCAGCAATTAGAACAACTCTTTGCGCTTAGCCCAGTTATTGATGCTTTCTTTGAAAATACCATGGTGATGGCTGAAGATCAGACTGTCCGACAAAATCGCTTGGCTATCTTGTCGCAATTAACCAAAAAAGCAGCTAAACTTGCACGTTTCAACCAAATTAATACTAAATAAACTCAGTCAAACGGACTGTATCTTATCACAAAGGAGAAGAAATGGATCCGAAAAAAATCGCTCGTATCAACGAGCTTGCCAAAAAGAAAAAAACAGAAGGCTTAACTTCTGCTGAAAAAGTGGAACAAGCTAAACTTCGTGAGGAGTATATCGAAGGTTATCGTCGTTCTGTTCGTCACCACATTGAAGGAATTAAAATTGTGGACGAGGAAGGAAATGACGTCACACCAGAAAAACTACGCCAAGTACAACGTGAAAAAGGTTTGCACGGCCGTAGTATAGATGATCCTAACTCATAAAACGAAAGGGGGTTGTAGATGATTTACAAGCCCCTTTTCTTTTTCAATAAAAAAGAAGGAGCCATTTGGCTCCTTTTTGGTTTCTTAGTTGCTTGCACCAGAAGTAGCGTCAGCGTCACCACCGTGGCCTCCAGCATCACCTGAATCAGAAGCACCAGAAGTAGCATCGGCGTCTCCATGACCTCCAGCAGCAGGGGCAAATGGTCCGCTACCACCCACCAAACGTTGACCAGTCTCTTTTAGGTACCAGTCAAGCCATGGTTGGAAGTTAAAGACAATTTCATTGATACCAGCGTATGATCCATCAGGATAGTACATTGCTTGGTAGTTGTGTGTGTTGATGACACCTGCAGGAGAACCTGGAACGATCGTACGGACGTATTCTTGGTTTCCGTTGCGAAGTGTTCCGATAACCCACTCTACATTCTTCATACGTGCTGGTGGAAGAGAACCATGAACAGTCGACATACGGCTACCTGATTGAGGTGGTACACGTTTAGCAAACATGGTGTCTGGATCTTGGTGAGCGTTGTTGTAGTAGAGGAATTGGTTGTTGTCGTCAGCGTATGTCAATTCAAATGGCATAGCTTTCAAGAACATATCGATTTGGTTAACTGTAAGGATACCGTGGTCCAGTTTGACATAGGTATCACCAGAAACAGCTCCAGTGATTGCTGCAACTTTTTCTACCCATTCTGGATCGTCAGGATCAACTTCAGTAATGGTTGTAGCAATTGGTTTTCCACAATCCAAGTCTTCTGGTTCGATTGGTTTTGGTTTTTTCAATTTCGAAACGACTCCTACGTATTTAACAAAGTTATCTAAGCAAGTTTCAAGGAATTTAACAGTTCCTTCGTTGGTGATGTTTCCATTGTTATCAAAAGCTTCCTTAGCTTTACCAAGAAGGAATTCGTTACCTGGAAGCGTGTAGGCATTAACACCTGGAGCATCAAGGATTTTACGAAGGTGAACTTGGGCACGTGATGTTCCTTGGTCATAGTATGATGCTCCCACAATCATAACAGGTTTGTTTTCAAATGGATGAACTTCGTATGAAAGCCATTCGAGTACAGATTTGAGTGAAGCTGAGATAGTGTGGTTGTGCTCAGGAGTAGCGATAATGACACCATCAGCACGTGTAATCTTGTTATACAAGAAACGCAATTGGAAGCTTTCGTCCCATTTTTCGTCTTGGTTAAACATTGGAACTTCGTCAATTTCAAGGACTTCTAATTCAAATTTGAATTTGAAATTGCGACGAATAAATTCCAAGAGTTTGCGGTTATATGATTGATCGTAGTTTGATCCAACAAGTCCAACAAATTTCATTCTTTCGGTCTCCTATCTTACAAATTTTCCCAGTCAAATTCTTCAGCATCTTTGCGAAGCAATTCTTGTGCATTGCGCAATTTTTCAGTAATTTTCACAAAGATACGGAAGTCATCAAAGATGGCATCCAATTTCTTGATGACGTCAAGGTCAACCAAGTCGCCACTTGGGTTAAATGCTTGAAGAGAGTGTGAGAGCAAGAATTCATCTGGTAGAACATTTGCCTTAATTTCAGGAGCGTTCAAGATTTGACGAAGTTGCAATTGAGCACGAGATGAACCAAGAGTACCATAGGAAGCACCAGTGATCATGATTGGTTTGTTCAAAAGTGGGTAGATACCGTAAGATAGCCAAGCAAGAGCGCTCATTAAAACTGCAGGGATAGAGTGGTCGTACTCAGGAGTACCGATAATCACACCATCAGCCTCTTCAATTTTAGCTGCAATTTCAAGAATTTCAGCGGGAAGAAGTTTATCTGCAGGTTTGTTGAAAACAGGAATGTCCTTGATTTCAACGAGTTCAATTTCAGCTTTATCAGCAAAGTGTTTTTGCATGTATTGGAGCAATTGGCGGTTTGTAGAACGTTTAGAGTTCGTTCCAACAATGGCAATAAGTTTTAGCATGAGATTTCCTTTCTCTTTTTACATAATACAATTTTGAAGGCCTGAAGAACATGCAAGGCGTCCCTCTTTGTCGATGAGGATGGCTTCAATACCATCTATACTTTCGACTTGCCAGAGGATAGAAGCGCTTCGTTCTCCGAAAAGGCGCGTTGTCCAAATCTCACCATCAACGGATTTATCAGAGACAATCGTCAGGCTAGCGAGATCAGTTTCGACAGGGAATCCTGTCTTACTATCAAAGATATGATGATAGTCTTTTCCATCTACTGTCAGGTGGCGTTCATAGATACCTGAAGTGACAACGGATTTGTTAGAAGCAGGGATAGTTAGGAGATGGTTGCCACGAGGATTTCGCGGATCTTGAATCCCAATCTGCCAGGCTTTCCCTTCTTTGTCTTGATTGTTCCCGATGGTGAGGATATTTCCTCCGAGATTGATCAGGGCAGAGGTGACACCGTGTTCTTTCAAATACTGGGCAACCTTATCTGCACTATAGCCCTTAGCTAAACAACCTAAATCAAGCTTCATTCCTTTCTTCTCTAAAAAGACAGTAGAGCTAGTCGGATCCAACTTGATAAAATGCGGGTCAACTAGAGGCAAGACAGCTTCGATTTCTTTAGAGTCTGGAAGCCGTGCATCTGCAAATCCGATTCGCCAGGTTTGAATCAAGGGGCCAATGCTGATGTTTAGATGGCTAGATGGAGCTAGGCTATGCTCAAGTCCAAGAGCAATCAGTTCAAATAGCTCAGGATGAACCTTAACAGGTGCGATCCCGGCCTGGTAGTTGATTTCCATCAGTTCGGATTCTTGACTGTTGGCGTTGAAGCGGTATTCGAGCTCCTTGAGCAAATCAAAGGCTCCTTGAAGTAGGCAATCAGCCTGTTCATCTACTAATGAAATCGTGATAGTTGTTCCCATTAGCCGTTCAGAACGTGAATGAAGAGGCAAGCTACCAGCTCCTTTCTCTTTATAGGAAATCATTCAATATAAGTTGGTTAAAGAAAAATTAAACCCCTTACATTTTCTTTCCATGTATCTAGCATATCATAAAGTCAGCGTTTTCACAAATGAATTTTGACAAAAAGTCAAGAAATATGCTCAAAATTAGTATGAAAATAATAGAAAAATTAGATTTATCAATGTTAGGTGTATTTTTTCTGAAAAAAAGAGAATTCTGAGCAAATGCCTTGTAAACGCTAACAGTAAATGGTATACTAGAAAGGTAAATCAAAAATTAAAGGTAGGAATTTTTCTATGAGTAAAATCGTTGTAGTTGGTGCTAACCACGCTGGTACAGCTTGTATTAATACGATGTTGGACAACTTTGGTCATGAAAACGAAATCGTAGTATTTGACCAAAACTCAAATATTTCATTCCTTGGTTGTGGAATGGCGCTTTGGATCGGGGAACAAATTGACGGCCCAGAAGGTCTCTTCTACTCTGATAAAGAAAAATTGGAAGCTAAGGGTGCAAAAGTTTACATGAACTCACCTGTTCTTTCAATCGACTATGACAATAAAGTTGTGACAGCAGAAGTTGAAGGTCAAGAACATAAAGAGTCTTATGACAAATTGATCTTTGCGACTGGTTCAACTCCAATCTTGCCTCCAATCGAAGGTGTTGAAATCGTTAAGGGCAACCGCGAATTCAAAGCAACACTTGAAAATGTTCAATTTGTTAAGTTGTACCAAAACGCAGAAGAAGTTATCGAAAAACTTGCTGACAAGAGCAAACACCTTGAGCGCATCGCAGTTGTTGGTGGTGGTTATATCGGTGTTGAACTTGCTGAAGCTTTCGAACGTCTTGGAAAAGAAGTTGTCCTTGTTGATATCGTAGACACTGTTTTGAACGGCTACTATGACAAAGACTTCACTCAAATGATGGCGAAGAACTTGGAAGACCACAACATCCGCTTGGCTCTTGGTCAAACAGTTAAAGCCATCCAAGGTGATGGAAAAGTTGAACGCTTGGTAACAGACAAAGAAACATTTGATGTGGATATGGTTGTTCTTGCTGTTGGTTTCCGTCCAAACACAGCTCTTGCTGACGGTAAGATTGAACTCTTCCGCAACGGTGCCTTCCTTGTAGATAAGAAACAAGAAACATCTATCCCAGGTGTATACGCTGTTGGTGACTGTGCAACTGTTTATGACAATGCTCGTAAAGATACAAGCTACATCGCTCTTGCCTCTAACGCTGTACGTACTGGTATCGTTGGTGCTTATAATGCTTGTGGTCATGAATTGGAAGGAATCGGTGTACAAGGATCAAACGGTATCTCTATCTACGGTCTTCACATGGTCTCGACTGGTTTGACTCTTGAAAAAGCCAAAGCTGCAGGCTATAATGCAACTGAAACTGGCTTTAACGATCTTCAAAAACCAGAATTTATCAAACATGACAACCACGAAGTTGCCATCAAGATTGTCTTTGACAAAGACAGCCGAGAAATCCTTGGTGCACAAATGGTTTCACATGATTCTGCTATTAGTATGGGAATCCACATGTTCTCACTTGCTATCCAAGAGCATGTAACAATCGATAAATTGGCCTTGACAGACCTATTCTTCTTGCCACACTTTAACAAACCTTACAACTACATCACAATGGCTGCACTTACAGCTGAAAAATAAAAAATTGATGAACTATCTGGCCTTAACTGAAGGTCAGATAGTTTTTTATGTTAGTGTACCCGGACAATTATTGTTTTTCTATCTTGTACTTCATTCTAATCTGACTTAAAATGAAATGGTAGCTACTAATACAAGTGATGAGGATTAAGAAATGACTGAAAATCGTTATGAACTAAATAAAAACTTGGCACAGATGCTCAAAGGTGGGGTTATCATGGACGTTCAGAACCCTGAACAGGCTCGGATTGCGGAAGCTGCTGGTGCAGCAGCTGTCATGGCCTTGGAGCGCATTCCAGCTGATATTCGTGCAGTTGGTGGGGTTTCCCGTATGAGTGATCCAAAGATGATTAAGGAAATCCAAGAAGCGGTGAGCATTCCAGTGATGGCCAAGGTTAGAATCGGGCATTTTGTAGAAGCTCAGATTTTAGAGGCTATTGAGATTGACTATATCGATGAAAGTGAAGTGCTGTCTCCAGCTGACGACCGTTTCCATGTGGATAAGAAGGAATTCCAAGTTCCTTTTGTCTGTGGGGCTAAGGACTTGGGTGAAGCCTTGCGTCGTATCGTTGAAGGAGCTTCCATGATTCGTACAAAAGGAGAACCGGGTACTGGTGACATCGTTCAAGCCGTTCGTCATATGCGTATGATGAATCAAGAAATACGCCGTATTCAAAATCTCCGTGAGGATGAACTTTATGTGGCTGCCAAGGACTTGCAAGTCCCTGTTGAATTGGTCCAATACGTTCATGAACATGGAAAATTGCCAGTTGTAAACTTTGCAGCTGGAGGTGTGGCAACGCCAGCTGATGCTGCGCTGATGATGCAATTGGGGGCAGAAGGTGTTTTTGTTGGATCAGGTATTTTCAAGTCAGGAGATCCTGTTAAACGAGCAAGTGCTATTGTCAAAGCCGTAACCAACTACCAAAATCCTCAAATTTTGGCTCAAATCTCTGAAGACCTAGGAGAAGCCATGGTTGGTATCAATGAGAATGAAATCAAAATTCTCATGGCTGAGCGAGGAAAATAGATGAAAATCGGAATATTGGCCTTGCAAGGCGCCTTTGCAGAACATGCAAAAGTGTTAGAGAAGTTAGGTGTTGTCAGTGTAGAAATCAGAAATTTAGATGATTTTCAACAAGTTCAGAGTGACTTGTCCGGTTTGATATTACCTGGCGGTGAGTCTACAACCATGGGCAAGCTCTTGCGCGACCAGAACATGCTGCTTCCCATCCGAGAAGTCATTCTATCTGGATTACCCGTTTTTGGGACCTGTGCAGGCTTGATTTTGCTGGCTAAGGAAATCACTTCTCAGGAAGAAAGTCATCTTGGAACCATGGATATAGTGGTTGAGCGCAATGCTTATGGGCGCCAACTAGGAAGCTTCTATACAGAGTCAGAATGTAAGGGAGTTGGCAAGATTCCCATGACCTTTATCCGCGGACCAATTATCAGCAGTGTTGGAGAGGGTGTAGAAATTCTAGCAACAGTTGATGATCAAATCGTTGCAGCCCAAGAAAAAAATATGCTGGTAACCTCTTTTCATCCAGAATTGACAGATGATGTTCGCTTGCACCAGTACTTTATCAATATGTGTAAAGAAAAAAGTTGAGAATGTTTTCTCAACTTTTTTACATGTAATAAACAATAGCAATGTACTGGAGTGCAGATGCCGCTAGGATAAAGAGATGCCAGATCATGTGAAAATAAGGTTTTTTCTTAGCGTAAAATCCAGCTCCAACTGTATAACAGAGTCCGCCAGTTACCATGAGACTCCAGAAAATTGGCGTTGTTTGACTGATAATGGCAGGAATGATAGCTAGAACCAACCAGCCCATAATCAGGTAAAGGGCAAGGCTGAATTTCTCATTGACCTTTTTAGCAAAGATTTTATAGAGGATGCCGAAAATGGTTGTTCCCCACTGAATGGCAATAATCAGATAGCCAAACCAGTTATTCATTAAAGTCAATACGACCGGCGTGTAAGAGCCTGCGATAGCCACATAAATCATAGAATGGTCGATGATTCGCAAGACGTATTTGTGGGTCGAACCATAGGCCATAGAGTGGTAAATGGTTGACGAGAGGAACATGAGAAATAGACTGATAACAAAGATAGAAACGCCAAAAGACGATAAAAATCCATGTGCTTCATAGCTATAGGTTGATGAAATAGGGAGTAGGATGAGCATGATAACGGCACCCACAGCATGGGTCACGCTATTAGCAATTTCCTCTCCAAAACTGAGTTTTTTACTGAGCTTTAGACTGGTATTCATTGGATTTCCTCCTCTTCTTTGATAAGGATTAAGTCTAGAGTTTGATGATAGAGTTTAACCGTTTGACAGCTAGTTTGGATAATAGGATTTTCTGGATCAATCCCATGGTTCATGTAGTCTACAAAAGCGTCGTAGAGCTGGTCTGAGCTCGCTTGAGTTTGTAGACTATTAAGTGTCTGGGCGATTTCTTGGATTGAAAAGACAGACTTGAGAGTGGTGATGGCAATCAAACGGGCAATCTGTTTGCGTTGGTATTTTTTCTTGTCAGGCTTTGTCAGGTAACCGTGTTTGACATAGTTATTGACCATGGATGCTGTTAGCCCCTTGTCTTTATCTGGAGAGATAGGGGCACAGACTTGATTGACATAAAGTAAGACCTGATCCAGATAGAGGTCAATGTTTGGAATGTCTTCCCATTTTGGGTAGGAAAAGATAGAATTCATTTCCAACTCCTTTTTATCTAGTTTCAATAACTAGATTATAAAATAATAAAAAACAAAAGTCAAGTTTCAACTGCTTGTAGAAAGCTTTAAAATATGCTATGATGAGAGAAAACAGTTAGAAATGAGGGGAAAAGATGGAGATTCGTTTAGCTTTTCCAAACGAAGTTGATGCGATTATGCAGGTGATGGAGGATGCCAAAAAGTGCTTAGCTGAGTCTGGTAGTGACCAGTGGCAAAATGGCTATCCAAATGCCGACATCATTATTGATGATATCATCTCTGGTCAAGCTTATGTGGCATTGGGAGAGGGAGAACTACTAGCCTATGCTGCTGTGACCAAGAGTCCAGAGAAAGCCTATGAAGCCATTTATGAAGGGAGTTGGCAGGGGGGAGAATCAGAATATCTGGTCTTTCACCGTATCGCTGTGGCAGCAGATGTCCAAGGACAAGGTGTTGCTCAGACTTTCCTAGAAGGCTTGATTGAAGGTTTTGATTATCTAGATTTTCGTTCAGATACGCATGCACAAAACAAGGCTATGCAGCATATCTTTGAAAAGCTAGGCTTCCAACAGGTTGGTAAGGTTCCAGTTGATGGGGAACGTTTGGCCTATCAGAAATTAAAAAAATGAAGCAGAATAAGTACGCAAAAATGCTCTACCCGTCGCCAATTGGAACCTTATCCTTAGTTGCTGACGAGCAATATCTGTATGGAATTTGGGTACAGGACCAAACTCACTTTGAGAGGGGATTAGGGGATGAAACGATAGAAGAAGTTACTGGCCATCCTGTATTGGAACAAGTTATTTCCTATTTAGATACCTATTTCGAAGGCAGTGTTCAGGATCTATCTGACTTACCTCTGGCTCCCATTGGAACGGATTTTGAAAAGCGGGTCTGGGCTTACTTACAGGCCATTCCTTATGGTCAGACAGTAACTTATGGACAAATGGCGAAAGACTTGCAAGTGGCTTCTGCCCAAGCGATTGGAGGAGCAGTGGGGCGTAATCCTTGGTCCATCCTCGTACCCTGTCATCGTGTGCTGGGATCAGGCAATCGCTTGACAGGCTATGCATCTGGAGTCGAAAAGAAAGCCTGGCTCTTGCAACATGAAGGTGCAGCATTTCAAGAAAATAAAAAATAGAAAGAAAAGAAGATGTTAGAATTTATCGAATACCCAAAATGTTCAACTTGTAAGAAAGCAAAAAATGAATTGGATCAACTTGGACTGGAATACCAAGCTGTCCACATCGTAGAAGAAACACCAAGTGAAGAAGTGATTTTGAACTGGTTGGAAACTTCCGGTTTTGAAGTGAAACAATTTTTCAATACTAACGGGATCAAATACCGCGAACTGGGCCTAAAAGATAAGGTGGGAAGTTTGTCAAAACAAGAAGCAGCCAGGCTTCTAGCGAGTGATGGTATGTTATTGAAACGTCCAATTTTGGTGGAGAATGGTGCTGTTAAACAAATCGGCTACAGAAAAACCTATGAGGACTTAGGTTTGAGATAGTTTTTATTTATCTCCTTGATAGGTAAAATATATAGCATCCCTGTTTTAAAGTGTGATAAACTAGAAGATAGACAAAGTCTGATCAGCCGTAGCAAATAATTTGCTTGCGAGCAGAAGTATGATAGAATGAATCATTATCAGGAGAGGATGTTTTTATGACTGTTACAACATTTTTAGCATCAGATTGGTACCAAAGTTTGATGCAACTCATTCCGGATGGTAAGCTCTTTAGTTT
This sequence comes from Streptococcus oralis Uo5, assembly GCF_000253155.1. NCBI lineage: Bacteria > Bacillati > Bacillota > Bacilli > Lactobacillales > Streptococcaceae > Streptococcus > Streptococcus oralis. Next base: position 1,275,533 of record NC_015291.1, on the reverse strand, counting down.
GCGTTCGGTCTTTGATGGAATTCCAAGGATTGTCCAACAACTGCCTACAACCTTGATGTTGACGCTTGGAGGTGCACTCTTTGGTTTGCTGCTTGCCTTGATTTTTGCCATTGTTAAGATCAATCGTGTTAAGATTTTATATCCCTTGCAGGCCTTTTTCGTCAGCTTCTTAAAAGGTACCCCAATCCTAGTTCAACTTATGTTGACCTACTACGGAATTCCTTTGTTATTGAAAGCTATCAACCAACAATGGGGCACTGGTTTTAATATCAATGCGATTCCAGCGGCACTTTTTGCGATTGTGGCCTTTGCTTTTAATGAGGCGGCTTATGCAAGTGAAACGATTCGTGCAGCCATCCTTTCTGTTAACCCAGGTGAAATTGAGGCGGCACGCAGTTTGGGTATGACTCGTGCGCAAGTATACCGTCGTGTGATTATTCCAAATGCGGCGGTGGTAGCGACACCGACTTTGATTAACTCCCTTATCGGTTTGACCAAGGGAACTTCTCTAGCCTTTAGCGCAGGTGTTGTGGAGGTCTTTGCCCAAGCTCAGATTTTAGGTGGAGCTGATTATCGCTATTTTGAACGTTTCATCTCCGTAGCCCTTGTTTATTGGGTAGTCAATATCGGAATTGAAAGCCTCGGCCGTTTCATCGAGAGAAAAATGGCTATCTCAGCACCGGATACAGTGTCTACAGATGTGAAAGGAGACCTTCGTTAATGATTAAGATTTCGAATTTAAGCAAATCCTTTTCAGGACAGACAGTCTTGAATCATCTGAACTTGGATATCCAAAAAGGTGAGGTAGTGGCTTTGATTGGTTCATCTGGAGCTGGGAAATCAACCTTTCTTCGTAGTTTGAACTACCTTGAAACTCCAGATAGTGGAACGATTCAGATTGACAATTTTAAAGTTGATTTTTCTCAGATTAGCCAAGAAGAGATTCTAACCCTTCGTCGCAAGTTATCTATGGTTTTCCAACAGTTTAATTTGTTTGAACGACGAACAGCCCTTGACAATGTCAAGGAAGGTTTGGTTGTCGTTAAGAAATTATCGGACGAGGAAGCAACAAAAATCGCCAAGGAAGAGTTGGCCAAGGTTGGTCTTTCTGACCGTGAAAATCATTATCCTCGTCACTTATCAGGTGGACAAAAGCAACGGGTTGCCCTCGCGCGTGCGCTTGCTATGAAACCAGATGTCTTGCTCTTGGACGAGCCCACTTCAGCCCTTGACCCAGAGTTGGTCGGTGAAGTAGAAAAGTCTATTGCAGACGCTGCAAAGTCAGGTCAGACCATGATTTTGGTCAGTCACGATATGTCTTTTGTAGCCCAAGTGGCAGACAAGGTTTTATTCCTAGATAAAGGGAAAATCATCGAGTCTGGCACACCGGATGAAATCATCAATCATCCGAAAGAAGAACGAACAAAAGAATTCTTTGCTAGTTACAAACGGACTTATATTTGATATAATAGAACAAGGAAAACTCAGTTAGTTGGACTAGCTGAGTTTACTCTTTAAAAAAGATAGAAACGAGAGAGATCATGCTACTGCATCTATTTTCTTTGTATTTCGAGAGTTTGATCTTAACGACCATCCTTGTCGTGATTTTTCTGGGGATTTGGATCGGATTGCGAGCCATGTCTGGCGTGGACAAGACAGCACAGGCCCGTCAAGCCCATCTCTATGATATGATTATGATTGGAGTTTTGGTCGTTCCAGTGTTATCCTTTGCCGTCATGAGTTTGCTCTTGGTTTTCAAGGCATAATCCTTGCGTGACTAGCAAGAATGAGTTAGAATAAAGATAGTTACAACAAGAAAGAAGGAATCGAAATGTACGATACGATTATTATCGGTGCTGGACCTGCGGGAATGACCGCTGCCTTATATGCTGCTCGAAGCAATCTGAAAGTGGCTTTGATAGAAGGTGGTCTGCCAGGCGGGCAAATGAATAATACATCTGATATTGAAAACTATCCAGGTTATGCTAATATCAGTGGACCTGAATTGGCTGAAAAGATGTTTGAACCGCTTGAAAACCTTGGAGTGGAGCATCTTTATGGCTACGTTGAAAATATTGAAGACAAGGGTGACTATAAGAAGGTCATCACTGATGATCAAGTTTACGAAACCCGTACTGTCATCGTGGCAACTGGGTCAAAACACCGTCTCTTAGGGGTTCCCGGAGAAGAAGAACTGAACAGCCGAGGTGTTTCCTACTGTGCAGTCTGTGATGGAGCTTTCTTCCGTGACCAAGACTTGCTCGTAGTCGGTGGTGGAGATTCAGCGGTAGAAGAAGCTCTCTTCTTGACTCGCTTTGCCAAGACTGTCACTATTGTTCACCGTCGGGATGAACTTCGTGCTCAAAAGGTTTTGCAAGACCGAGCTTTTGCAAATGAGAAAGTCAACTTTATTTGGGACTCTGTAGTCAAGGAAATCAAAGGTGAAAACAGAGTAGAGTCAGTTGTATTTGAAAATGTGAAAACTGGTCAAGTGACTGAGCAAGCCTTTGGAGGTGTCTTTATCTACGTCGGTTTAGATCCTGTTAGTGATTTTGTTAAGGATTTGAATATCCAAGACCAATCAGGCTGGATTGTAACAGACAACCACATGAAGACTGCCGTTGATGGTATCTTTGCGGTTGGGGATGTTCGCCAGAAAGACCTTCGCCAAGTAACAACAGCAGTTGGAGATGGGGCTATCGCTGGTCAAGAAGCCTATAAATTTATCACAGAACATAGTTAAGAAAAAAGTTTCCAATCAAGTGATTGGAAACTTTTTTTATTAGTCGGTTTCGGAAAACTTCGTACATGAGAATAGCTGCAGCAACACTGGCATTGAGGCTTTGAACATGCCCATTCATGGGAATGGTAATCATCTCATCGACCTGTTTTTTGATATTGCTAGAGATGCCTTTTCCTTCATTTCCGATGATGAGGGCGATTTTCCCTTTTGTATTCCACTTGTGGCAAGGGGTACCGTTCATATCCGTTCCAAAGGTCCAGAAGCCTTCATCCTTGAGTTTATCTAGGGTTTGACTGAGGTTGGTCACTCGCGCAATCGGTACGTGCTCAATAGCACCTGTAGCTGTTTTGGCAACGACAGGAGTCACTCCGACAGCACGGTGCTTGGGAATGATGACACCTGAAACATTGGTCGCATCAGCTGTTCGCAAGATTGAACCCAGATTATGAGGGTCAGTTAGACCATCCAGAATCAATAGCAAAGGATTTTCTTCTTGACGTGTTTTTGCAAGGATGTGATCCAGCTCGCTATAGGCAAATTCTGACACTCGTAGAACAAAACCTTGGTGGACAGCGCCTTCGGTCATTTCAGAGAGGGATTTTTTTGAAGTCCAAGAAATGGATACCTTCTTTTCTGTAGCCAGTTCCTTGACCTTCTCAACATTCTTACCTCGAAGATCTTCTTGGAGGTAAAGTTTATTTCCAGTGTTTGCAAGGAGGGCTTCTGTAACGGCATGTACGCCATAGACAATATCATTTGTTTTCATGCCTCTATTATAACACAAAACCCCGTCTTGCAACGGGATTTTCTTTATTCCAGAATCAGTAAACCATCTTTAACAGCAAATGGGTCTTTTTCATTGATACGATCGTAAAACATGATTCCGTTTAGGTGATCAATTTCATGTTGGACAACGATGGAGTTGTAACCTTTGAGCTTGATACGGTGTTTTTCGCCGTCCTTGTCAAAGTAATCAACAGTGACACGGGCATGGCGGACGACATAGCCAGGTACGTTTCGGTCAACAGAAAGGCAACCTTCTCCTTCGCCAAGAGCAGCGTCCTGAACAGAGTGAGAGACGATTTTTGGATTGTACATAATTGCTTGTAAGTCGTAGGCTTCCTGTGGAGTTTCACCTTCTTCCACAATATTGGGCACTAAAACAGCAATAACACGTTTTGAGATATCGAGTTGGGGAGCAGCCAATCCAACACCACCGCGGAGCCCCATTTTCTCAGCCATAACAGGATCTTGGGAATGTTTGAGGAATTGCATCATCTTTTCACCAAGGATGATTTCCTGGTCAGACAGTGGGAAAGCGACCTCCTCAGCAACTGCGCGAAGAGTTGGATTCCCCTCGCGGATAATATCGTTCATATCAATTAAGTGAGCAGCTTTTGTAATACGTTCTATTGCAGACATTTTCTCTCCTTTCATTACCTCTACATGATAACACAAAATAGGCGAGAAAGAAAGTCGCAGAAGTTTCTAAAAAATAATATAATAAACGGTATTCCTCTTTTGTCTGTGGTATAATAAAAGAAAAGACTTGCACCAAAAAGCAAGGGGGAATAAAGATGGAAAAGCGACAAGATAGACGGTCTCAGGGCTCTCTTTATGGGGTGTGGAGAACTAGTGTGGATTTCTTTCGGAATTATAAATCCTGGACCAATGCCCAGTTTATTATTGTGTTATTGCTTGCAGTTGCCTTATCCATGGGAGGGAACTTATTAGTTCGAGCAGTACAAGGTAGTAAGGGAACAAGTACTAGTAGCCAAACTCTTGATTCTGACAGGACGGCTGGTCAATCCAAGGAAGATCAATCTGGTGAAACGACGGCACGTATCATGGCAAATGGTGACCTTCTCTACCATATCCCCATCTACCGAACAGCTCTTAAAGAAGATGGGACCTATGATTTCCATGAAAATTTTGAGTATGTAAAACCCTGGCTCAAACAAGCGGATTTGGTGATTGGTGACTTTGAAGGAACGGTGAACAAGGACCACTACTTGGCAGGTTATCCTCTCTTTAATGCACCAGGAGAAGTCATGGATGCAATCAAGGATGCGGGCTATCAGGTTTTAGACCTAGCTCACAATCACATCCTAGATTCACAGATAGAGGGAGTGGTTTCAACGGCTCAAGCTATTGAAAAGGCTGGAATGACACCCATCGGAGTCTACACACATGAATCCCGAGACCAAGCTCCTATAGTCATCAAGGAAGTCAATGGTATCAAGGTAGCTCTCCTGGCCTATTCCTACGGTTTTAATGGCATTGAGCAGTATATCTCTCAAGAGGACTATAATCGCTATCTTTCTGACCTGAATGAAGATAAGATGAAGGCAGAAATCGAGCGTGCTGAGAAGGAGGCGGATATTACTGTCATCATGCCTCAGATGGGAATTGAGTACCAGCTAGAACCAACGGAAGAACAGAAAACACTGTACCACAAGATGGTGGACTGGGGAGCTGATATTATCTTTGGAGGGCATCCTCACGTCGTTGAACCCGCTGAAACAGTTGAAAAAGATGGTGACAAAAAACTGATCATCTACTCCATGGGGAATTTCCTCTCAAATCAACGTATTGAAACCATGCAAGATGAGGAAAATGCCAAGTGGACGGAGCGCGGTGTTCTCATGGATGTGACCATTAAGAAAAAAGATGGCAAGACTAGGATTGAAACGGCCAAAGCGCATCCTACTTGGGTCAATCGAACACCCAAAGGAACTTACTCTCCAGAAGGCTATCCGCTCTTCCTTTATCAGACCTATATCCTAGAGGACTTCATCGAGGGAGGCAGTCATCGTGACAAGTTGGACGAGGCGACCAAGGAACGAATTGACACGGCCTATAAAGAAATGAATGAACATGTAGGGTTGAAGTGGTAGACGCTCACTCTAAAGGAGATATGATGACGATTAAATTAATTGCAACAGACATGGATGGAACCTTGCTAGACCCGAGGGGGCAGCTAGATCTGCCCCGCTTGGAAAAGATTTTAGATCAGCTGGATCAAAGGGATATCCGTTTTGTCATTGCGACAGGGAATGAAGTTCACCGTATGAGGCAATTATTGGAGCACTTGGCGAGTCGAGTGATCTTGGTTGTTGCTAACGGCGCTCGTATATTTGAGTATGATACGCTACTTCAGGCCCAGACTTGGGATGATGCTATGGTTGACAAGGCTCTCCTTCATTTTAAAGGGAGGGAGTGTCGAGATCAGTTCGTCGTTACCAGTATGAATGGGAGTTTTGTCAAGGAAGGAACGGTTTTTACAGACCTGGAAAAATTTATGACTCCAGAGATGATTGAAAAACTTTACCAAAGGACCAATTTTGTGGATGAGCTAAACTCAGACCTCTTTGGAGGAGTTCTAAAGATGAGCATGGTCGTTGGTGAAGAATGTTCTAGTTCAGTTTTGCAGGAAATTAATGATTTATTTGATGGTCGTGTAAGAGCTGTTTCCAGCGGTTATGGCTGTATTGACATCCTCCAAGCTGGGATTCACAAGGCCTGGGGATTGGAAGAATTACTCAAGCGCTGGAATTTGAAATCGGAACAAATCATGGCCTTTGGTGATAGTGAAAACGATGTCGAAATGTTAGAGCTGGCTGGAATTGCCTATGCTATGGAAAATGCAGATGATAATGTCAAGGCAGTTGCGACTGCCCTAGCACCAGCTAACAGCCAGGCGGGCGTTTATCAGGTCCTAGAAAAGTGGTTAGAGAAAGAGGGATAAGGTGGCAGTACAGTTATTAGAAAATTGGCTTCTAAAAGAGCAAGCAAAGATTCAAACCAAGTATCGTGAACTCAATCAGATTTCTCTTTTAGAACCAGATATGATTTTTATCGGCGATTCGATTGTAGAATACTACCCTTTGCAAGAGTTACTCGGGACTGCCAAGACGATTGTTAATCGAGGCATCCGAGGTTACCAGACGGGGTTTCTACTAGACAATCTTGATTCCCATCTGTATGGTGATGCTGTGGATCAAATTGTTCTCCTAATAGGGACAAATGATATTGGAAAAGATATTCCCATGAATGATGCTTTGGATAATCTTGAGCGTGTAATCCAATCGATTGCCCGAGATTATCCGCTGTCACAAATAAAGCTCCTTTCCATTTTGCCAGTCAATGAGGGAGAGAAATACAAGCAGACTGTTTATATCCGAACCAATGAAAAGATTAGAGAATGGAATCAAGCCTATGAGGCTCTAGCATCCGCCTATATGCAGGTAGATTTTGTGCCGATTTATGATAGTTTGACAGATTCAGAAGGGCAACTTCAATCAGCCTATACAACGGATGGCCTCCATCTAAGTGTAGCCGGTTATCAAGCCTTATCAGAAGCCTTAAAAGGGGTTCTTTTCTAAAGAAACGGCTTGATTTTGCATTTTTTTTGAAGATAGGTTATAATAGTTCTAACATCCTGGGGTCGTTACGGATTCGACAGGCATTATGAGGCATATTTTGCAACCCGTGTAGCGACGTAAACGCTCAGTTAAATATAACTGCAAAAAATAACACTTCTTACGCTCTAGCTGCCTAAAAACCAGCAGGCGTGACCTGATTTGGATTGCTCGTGTTCAATAACAGGTCTTATGATTAGCGAGATACGATCAAGCCTTGTCTAGTGGTTTGATAAGAGATTAATAGACTCGCAGTTCCTAGGCTTGAGTTATGTGTCGAGGGACTGTTAAAACAATACATAACCTATGGTTGTAGACAAATATGTTAGCAGGTGTTTGGACGTGGGTTCGACTCCCACCGGCTCCATTATGAACAGGTATACAGTAGATTTTTTCCAAATTGTATCCTTTGTAGTATCCTTCGTAGTATCCTTCGTTGTATCCTATTTATTCTAGTGTGTTAGTGGAGAATTACTCAAGAGGCTGAAGAGGACGGTTTGCTAAATCGTTAGGTCGGGTAACTGGCGCGGGGGTTCGAATCCCCCATTCTCCGTTAGATAAACCCAGTGTTTTTCTAAGCAACTATCCTTGGAGGTGGTCTCCAAGAGTAAATTTTCATAAAGAGGTGAAACATGAAAAAGATCAAGTTACTAAGTATCTTAGCACTTTCAACAGTTGTCTTGGGTGCATGTTCTGTATTTTCTAATCAGTCATCTGAAGCTTCTTCTGATAACAAGGAGAATACGGAACAAGTTGAGAAGAAGGATGAAGCAGCAGAAGTTAAAGAAAAAGTTACAAAAGATGCTGAAATTCTCTTAGACTCAGTTCTTACTAGCGACTCTGCTCGATTTAAGAAGATTTATGGCGACACTTATGAAAAATGGACTGAGGCCGTGTTTGCAGTTCAAACAAGTGAAAAAATCAAAGAAGAAGGGCTTTCACCTGCGTCTACTTACTCAGTACAATGGCACAAAGATTTCCCTGTAGAAACTCCAGAAGAAACCATTTCAGGTTTCTTGAAGATGAGACGTAGATTATATCAAGATATCGGTTCTTACACTGTTAAAGACGTGAAGGTTGATGAATCAGGAAATACAGCGACTGTTACTTTTAACTCTAAGAAGTTACACTCTAAAGGATTGGCTTCATCTACAAGGGAAGTTCTCACTACTCTTATTGGAGGTGTTGATAACCTAGGTAAATACAATCAAGCTGGTTCAAACGTTGACATCAAGCGTTACCAAACATTGGTTTCTTACTGGATTTTTGAGCATCTATTCAAGAAAGATTTCTCAACCTACAGTGACGTTGACCCTAACTTAGCTCATACACCTTTCACTACTGGTGATTTTGATACTGAAATCAAATTAACAAAGGATAAGGATGGAAACTGGCTGATTTCTCAAGAAGATTACCGTACTTTGGCGACAGAGTTGCTTGATGATACAGAAGGTTATGATAAAATTGTCCGTAAAAACTCAACTAAGTCTAATGATAAATCAACAGACAAGTCTTCAGATAAATCTTCAAACAAATCCACTGATAAATCAACAGACAAATCTTCAGATAAAAAAGATAAAAGCAATATCTAATCCTAAGATTTAAAAGAAAAACAAGTAGTCTTAATAAACTACTTGTTTTTTTATGAATTAGGATACAAAAAAGTGGTGTGATAGTTAGAGTAACTCAGCCTTTCATTCCTATATATTGTTCTTAGAGCGATGAAAAAACTGCATTGAGGTGCAGTTTTTCTTTTTTCTACGGAAGACATGGGATTCGAACCCACGCACGCTATTACACGCCTACCGCGTTTCCAACACGGCCTCTTAAGCCTCTTGAGTAATCTTCCAATACTTACTCAAATAGTCTACCATAAAGCCACTTATCTTGCAATAAAAATTTTGGAAATAAGAAAAATGATAGAATTTGACAGAAAATGATAAAAAATGCTTGACTTTGGTAGAGAATGTGCTAGAATGAATAGTGTAAACGATAACAGGAGGTGGTTTGGTGTTAAAAACTGAGCGGAAGCAACTGATTTTAGAGGAGTTAAATCAACATCATGTAGTTTCCCTAGAAAAATTGGTTAGTCTATTAGAAACATCAGAATCAACGGTACGAAGAGATTTGGATGAGTTGGAGGCGGAAAACAAGCTTCGCCGTGTGCATGGTGGAGCAGAACTACCTCACTCCTTGCAGGAAGAAGAAACCATCCAAGAAAAATCTGTCAAAAACCTTCAAGAGAAGAAGTTACTGGCTCAGAAAGCAGCCTCTCTTATCAAGGAAAAAGATGTTATCTTTATCGATGCTGGAACGACAACTGCTTTTTTAATCAGGGAATTGGTTAATAAGAATATCACAGTTGTGACCAACTCCATTCACCATGCGGTTCAGTTGGTTGAAAAACAGATTCCAACTGTCATGGTTGGAGGGAGTGTCAAGATGGCAACAGATGCATGTATCGGTGGAGTTGCTCTTAATCAAATTAACCAATTGCACTTTGACCGTGCCTTTATCGGGATGAATGGTGTCGACGATGGTTATTATACGACTCCAGATATGGAGGAGGGAGCCGTTAAGCGTGCTATTTTAGAGAATGCCAAACAAACCTATGTCTTGGTTGATTCGTCAAAGATTGGTCAAACTTGCTTTGCCAAGGTAGCACCACTTAAACGCGCTATTGTCATCACAAGTCAAGGGCATGAGCTCTTGCAGGCTATTAAGAAGAAAACGGAGGTAATAGAAGTATGATTTATACAGTCACACTTAATCCATCCATAGACTATATCGTGCGCTTGGAGCAAGTTCAAGTCGGCAGTGTCAATCGTATGGACAGTGATGATAAGTTTGCTGGTGGGAAAGGAATCAATGTTAGCCGTGTTTTGAAGCGCTTGGATATTCCTAATACTGCGACTGGATTTATCGGAGGATTTACTGGTAAATTTATCACAGATACCCTTTCAGAGGAAGAAATCGAAACTCGTTTTGTCCAAGTAGCAGAAGATACTCGTATCAATGTCAAGATTAAAGCAGACCAAGAAACAGAAATCAATGGAACAGGTCCAAATGTGGAACCAGCTCAGCTGGAAGAATTGAAAGCTATTTTGTCTAGTTTGACAGCAGAAGATACGGTGGTGTTTGCGGGTTCGAGTGCTAAGAACCTAGGCAATGTTATCTATAAGGATTTGATTGCCTTGACACGCCAGACTGGTGCGCAAGTGGTTTGTGACTTTGAAGGACAGACCTTGATTGATAGTTTGGACTACCAGCCACTTTTGGTTAAACCAAACAATCACGAACTTGGAGCTATCTTTGGAGTGAAACTCGAAAGTTTAGATGAAATCGAGAAATATGCTCGAGAATTGTTAGCTAAAGGTGCTCAAAACGTTATCATCTCTATGGCTGGGGACGGTGCACTTCTTGTCACAGCTGAGGGAGCTTACTTCGCCAAACCTATCAAGGGAACAGTCAAAAATTCAGTCGGGGCTGGTGACTCTATGGTTGCTGGGTTTACAGGTGAATTTGTCAAATCTAAAGATGCAGTAGAGGCCTTCAAATGGGGAGTAGCTTGCGGAACAGCAACTACTTTCTCGGATGACTTGGCAACAGCGGAATTTATTAAAGAAACATATGAAAAAGTTGAGGTAGAAAAACGATGAAAATTCAAGACCTATTGAGAAAAGATGTCATGTTGCTGGATTTGCAGGCAACTGAAAAAACAGCTGTCATCGAAGAGATGATTAAAAGTTTGGTAGATCACGGTTACGTGACGGATTTTGAAACCTTTAAAGAAGGAATCTTAGCGCGTGAAGCTCTAACTTCCACTGGCTTGGGTGACGGAATTGCTATGCCTCACAGCAAGAACTCTGCTGTCAAAGAAGCAACGGTTCTCTTTGCTAAGTCAAACAAGGGTGTTGACTATGAAAGCTTGGATGGGCAACCAACAGACCTCTTCTTCATGATTGCAGCTCCAGAAGGTGCCAATGACACTCACTTGGCAGCCTTGGCAGAATTATCTCAATACTTGATGAAAGACGGTTTTGCTGACAAACTTCGCCAAGTAACATCAGCTGATCAAGTTATTGAACTTTTTGACCAAGCTTCAGAAAAAGTTGAGGAACCTGTTCAAGCACCTGCTAATGACTCTGGCGACTTTATCGTAGCTGTTACAGCTTGTACAACAGGTATTGCCCACACATACATGGCCCAAGAAGCCCTTCAAAAAGTGGCTGCTGAAATGGGTGTTGGGATCAAGGTTGAAACAAACGGAGCTAGCGGTGTTGGAAATCAACTGACTGCAGAAGATATCCGTAAGGCTAAAGCTGTTATCATCGCAGCAGATAAGGCTGTTGAGATGGATCGTTTTGATGGAAAACCTTTGGTTAACCGTCCGGTTGCAGACGGTATCCGTAAGACAGAAGAGCTGATCAACTTGGCTCTTTCAGGAGATGCTGAAGTTTATCGTGCTGCTAATGGAGCAAAAGCTGCAACAGCATCTAATGAAAAACAAAGCCTTGGTGGTGCTTTCTACAAACACTTGATGAGTGGTGTATCTCAAATGTTGCCATTCGTTATCGGTGGTGGGATCATGATTGCCCTCGCCTTCTTAATCGACGGAGCTTTTGGTGTGCCACAAGATAGTCTTGGCAATCTCGGATCCTACCATGAACTAGCTTCTATGTTCATGAAAATTGGTGGAGCAGCCTTTGGCTTGATGCTTCCAGTTTTTGCAGGATACGTAGCCTACTCTATCGCTGAAAAACCAGGTTTAGTAGCTGGTTTCGTGGCTGGTGCTATTGCTAAAGAAGGTTTTGCCTTTGGTAAAATTCCTTATGCCGCAGGTGGTGAAGCAACTTCAACTCTTGCAGGTGTCTCATCTGGTTTCCTAGGTGCCCTTGTTGGTGGATTTATCGCAGGTGCCTTGGTTCTTGCTATCAAGAAATACGTTAAAGTTCCTCGTTCACTTGAAGGTGCTAAATCTATCCTTATCCTACCGCTTTTCGGAACAATCTTGACAGGATTTGTTATGCTAGCTGTTAACATCCCGATGGCAGAAATCAACACGGCTATGAATAACTTCCTAGGCGGTCTTGGAGGAGGTTCAGCTGTTCTTCTTGGTATCGTTCTTGGAGGAATGATGGCTGTCGACATGGGTGGACCAGTCAACAAAGCTGCCTATGTCTTTGGTACAGGTACGCTTGCAGCGACTGTTTCTTCAGGTGGTTCTGTAGCTATGGCAGCAGTTATGGCTGGAGGAATGGTGCCACCACTTGCTATCTTTGTCGCAACTCTGCTCTTTAAAGATAAATTTACCAAAGAAGAACGTAACTCTGGTTTGACAAACATTATCATGGGCTTGTCATTTATCACTGAGGGAGCGATTCCATTTGGTGCTGCAGACCCAGCTCGTGCGATCCCAAGCTTTATCCTTGGTTCAGCAGTAACAGGCGGACTCGTTGGTCTTGCTGGTATCAAACTCATGGCACCACACGGAGGAATCTTCGTTATCGCTCTAACTTCAAATGCCCTTCTTTACCTTGCCTTTGTTTTGGTAGGCGCAATTGTAAGTGGTGTGGTTTATGGTTACCTACGCAAACCACAAGCATAAAAAGTATTAGAATAGAAAGATTGTTACCATTTGGTGCAATCTTTTTCTCTATTCGAAATGGCTGTGAAATATGGTATAATAAAAGAATGGCAAACAAGAATACTACAAAAACAAGACGGAGACCGTCTAAAGCAGAACTTGAAAGAAAACAGGCTATCCAGAGGATGTTGATTTCCTTAGGAATTGCCTTATTGTTGATTATTGCAGCCCTCAAACTCGGCGCAGCAGGTGTCACTCTTTACAATCTCATTCGACTGGTGGTCGGAAGTTTGGCCTATGTGGCCATAGGTGGTCTCCTCATCTATCTTTTTCTTTTTAAATGGATCCGCAAGCAAGAGGGACTTCTATCAGGATTTCTCTGTATCTTCGCTGGCTTGCTCTTGATTTTTGAGGCCTACTTAGTATGGAAATATGGCTTGGAGCAATCAGTTCTAAAAGGGACCCTGTCTCAAGTTATGACGGACCTGACTGGTATGCGGGTGACTAGCTTCGCTGGTGGAGGCCTGCTTGGTGTCGGACTTTATATTCCCATAGCCTTTCTTTTCTCAAATATCGGATCGTACTTTATTGGAGTCCTCTTGATTCTAGTTGGGGCACTCTTAGTTAGTCCTTGGTCTATTTATGATGTTGCAGCCTTTATTGGAGCTCAGTTCAGATCTTTCATGGAAAAACAGGAACAGAGAAAACAGGAACGCTTCATCAAGAGAGAAGAAGAGAAGGCTCGTCAAGAAGCTGAAGAAGCAGCAAGAATTCAGAGAGAACAAGAAGAACAGGATGCATTACCGCTTCCTCCTGTAGATCCTGAAACGGGAGAAATCTTATCAGAGGTACCAGACTACGATTTCCCACCAATTCCTGAGGAAGAATGGATCGAACCGGAGATTATCCTCCCTCAAACTGATTTTGATGTTCCAGATGTGGAAGAAGACTTTGAGGATGAAGAGGTGCAGGTTGATTTTTCTGCCAAGGAAGCCCTCGAATACAAGCTACCAAGCTTGCAACTCTTTGCACCAGATAAACCCAAAGATCAGTCCAAGGAAAAGAAGATTGTTCGAGAAAATATCAAAATCCTAGAAGAAACCTTTGCCAGCTTTGGTATCAAGGTAACGGTGGAACGGGCTGAAATTGGACCATCAGTTACCAAGTATGAAGTCAAGCCAGCAGTCGGTGTACGGGTTAACCGCATTTCCAATCTGGCAGACGACTTAGCGCTAGCTCTAGCAGCTAAGGATGTTCGGATAGAGGCTCCAATCCCTGGTAAATCCTTAGTCGGAATTGAAGTCCCCAACTCTGAGATTGCGACCGTTTCCTTCCGTGAACTCTGGGAACAGTCTCAGACTAAACCAGAAAATCTCCTCGAAATTCCTCTAGGGAAGGCTGTCAATGGAACGGCTCGCACCTTTGATCTTTCCAAGATGCCCCACCTACTGGTTGCAGGTTCGACGGGATCAGGGAAATCAGTCGCAGTTAATGGTATTATCGCTAGTATTCTGATGAAAGCAAGACCCGACCAGGTCAAGTTTATGATGGTCGATCCTAAGATGGTTGAGTTATCGGTTTACAATGACATTCCTCACCTCTTGATTCCAGTTGTGACAAATCCACGCAAGGCCAGCAAGGCTCTCCAAAAGGTGGTGGATGAGATGGAAAACCGTTATGAACTCTTTGCTAAGGTTGGAGTACGAAATATCGCTGGTTACAATGCCAAGGTCGAGGAATTTAATAGCCAATCTGAGTACAAACAAGTACCGCTGCCTTTGATTGTTGTCATTGTGGATGAGTTGGCAGACCTCATGATGGTGGCTAGCAAGGAAGTGGAGGATGCCATCATCCGTCTCGGACAGAAGGCGCGTGCCGCAGGGATTCACATGATTCTCGCAACGCAACGTCCATCGGTTGATGTTATCTCTGGTCTTATCAAGGCCAATGTCCCATCTCGTGTGGCTTTTGCAGTTTCATCAGGTACAGATTCGCGAACCATCTTGGATGAAAATGGAGCTGAAAAACTGCTCGGTCGAGGAGATATGCTCTTTAAACCAATTGATGAAAATCACCCAGTCCGTCTACAAGGATCCTTTATCTCAGATGATGATGTTGAACGTATCGTAAACTTCATCAAGGCTCAGGCAGATGCGGACTACGATGACAGCTTTGACCCAGGAGACGTCCCTGAAAATGATGGAGATTTCTCTGACGGCGAAGCTGGTGGCGATCCGCTTTTTGAAGAAGCTAAGGCTTTGGTTATCGAAACCCAGAAAGCCAGCGCTTCGATGATTCAGCGTCGTTTGTCAGTTGGATTTAATCGTGCGACCCGTCTGATGGAAGAACTTGAAATGGCAGGTGTCATCGGTCCAGCTGAGGGAACCAAACCACGAAAAGTATTGCAACAATAAAAAATAGCTTCTTTCCAAATTTGGAAAGAAGCTATTTTTGTGATTACTGGTTCGTTTTAGTTTCAGAACTCGTCGTATTTGACTGTGCTCCGTTATCGCTTGTTTCTTTATTTGTAGCTGGTGTAGAAGAGTCCTGAGTTGTTGTTTTCTGTTCTTCTTTTTTCTCCTCTTTTTTATTGGATTGAGAAGTTTCTTCTTGCGTGGTATTTTCTTTAGTAGAAGTGTTGTCCCTGTTAGGAGTAGTATTTTCCTGAGGGGATTCTTTTTGAATTTCCTTGACAACAGTTGTTTGAGTTGTCGTCGGTTCTTTCTTGTTGTTTTTGTTATTATCCATAGCGTTCATGATGGTAATAGTAGCGGTGATTAGACCAAGGATACTACCGATGGTAGCAATCGTTTTTTGAAAGACTGTAAACCCTTTTTTGATGTGTTCTGTTTTTGGTTTTGAAGTTCTACGATAGTTAGACATGATACTCTCCTTTAACTATGATTTATTATACCTCATTTCTTTAAAAAAATAACTTAAAAAGAGAAAACTCCCTTTCTTGTCGCAGGTCTCTTTTCGTGATACAATAGAAGGAGTGATTTTAGAAAGCGTGAGAAAACATGATCTACTTTGATAATTCGGCGACAACCAAGCCTTATCCTGAAGCTCTAGAGACCTACATGCAGGTTGCTTCAAAAATTGTAGGAAATCCATCTAGTCTCCATCGTTTGGGAGACCAGGCAACACGAATTTTAGATGCTTCCCGGCAGCAAATTGCGGATTTGATTGGGAAGAAAAGTGACGAAATCTTCTTTACCTCTGGTGGAACAGAAGGAGATAACTGGGTCATCAAAGGTGTGGCCTTTGAAAAAGCCCAGTTTGGCAAGCACATCATCGTATCAGCCATTGAACATCCAGCAGTTAAGGAATCAGCCCTCTGGCTGAAAAGTCAAGGTTTTGAGGTGGATTTTGCTCCAGTTGATGAGAAAGGGTTTGTGGATGTTGAGGCTCTAGGAGCTTTGATACGACCTGATACGATCCTTGTCTCCATTATGGCAGTAAATAATGAAATTGGCTCTATCCAGCCTATTGAGGCTATTTCAAAACTGTTAGCAGATAAGCCGACCATTTCTTTCCATGTTGATGCGGTTCAGGCACTTGCTAAGATTCCGACAGAGGAGTATTTGACTGATCGAGTGGATTTCGCGACCTTTTCGAGTCATAAGTTTCATGGTGTCAGAGGTGTTGGATTTGTCTATATCAAGTCTGGTAAGAGGATCATGCCTCTTTTAACAGGTGGTGGTCAAGAGGGAGACTATCGTTCGACAACTGAGAATGTCGCAGGGATTGCCGCGACTGCCAAGGCCCTCCGTTTGTCTATGGAAAAATTAGCTATCTTTGCTAGCAAGACGGGGCAGATGAAGGCAGTCATTCGCCAAGCCCTTCTGGACTATCCAGACATTTTCGTCTTTTCAGATGAGGAAGACTTTGCCCCTCATATCCTGACTTTTGGGATTAAGGGTGTTCGTGGAGAAGTCATCGTTCACGCCTTTGAAGACTATGATATTTTCATTTCCACAACCTCTGCTTGTTCATCCAAGGCAGGAAAACCTGCAGGTACTTTAATTGCCATGGGAGTAGACAAGGATAAGGCCCAGTCAGCTGTGCGTCTAAGCTTAGACCTAGAAAATGACATGAGTCAGGTCGAGCAGTTTTTGACCAAGCTAAAATTAATTTACAACCAAACTAGAAAAGTAAGATAGGAGCATTTATGCAGTATTCAGAAATTATGATTCGCTATGGAGAATTGTCAACCAAGCACAAAAATCGTATGCGTTTCATCAATAAACTTCGTAATAATATTTCGGACGTTTTATCCATCTATCCTCAAGTTAAGGTAACCGCAGATCGCGACCGTGCCCACGCTTACCTCAATGGAGCTGATTATACAGCAGTAGCAGAATCTCTCAAACAAGTCTTTGGGATCCAAAACTTTTCTCCCGTTTATAAAGTTGAAAAGTCTGTAGAAGTTCTTAAATCAGCTGTCCAAGAGATTATGAAAGCTATCTACAAGGAGGGTATGACCTTTAAAATCACTAGTAAGCGAAGCGACCACAACTTCGAATTGGATAGTCGTGAACTCAATCAAACTCTTGGTGGAGCTGTTTTCGAGGCTATTCCAAACGTGCAAGCTCAGATGAAAAATCCAGATATTAATCTTCAGGTTGAGATTCGTGAGGAGGCTGCCTATCTTTCCTATGAAACTTTTCGTGGAGCAGGAGGATTACCTGTGGGAAGTTCTGGTAAAGGCATGCTCATGTTGTCAGGAGGAATTGATTCACCTGTGGCAGGTTATCTAGCTCTTAAACGTGGGGTAGATATTGAGGCGGTTCACTTTGCCAGTCCGCCATACACGAGTCCTGGTGCTCTTAAAAAAGCCCAAGATTTGACCCGCAAATTGACTAAATTTGGGGGCAATATTCAGTTTATCGAGGTTCCTTTCACTGAAATTCAAGAAGAAATCAAGGCTAAGGCGCCAGAAGCCTACCTCATGACCTTGACCCGTCGTTTTATGATGCGCATTACCGACCGTATTCGTGAGATACGAAAAGGTTTAATTATTATCAATGGGGAAAGTCTTGGTCAAGTAGCCAGCCAGACCTTGGAAAGCATGCAGACTATCAACGCTGTGACCAGCACTCCAGTCATTCGTCCCGTGGTTACCATGGACAAGTTGGAAATCATTGACATCGCGCAGGAAATCGATACTTTTGAAATTTCAATCCAGCCTTTTGAAGACTGCTGTACTATTTTTGCGCCTGACCGTCCTAAGACCAATCCTAAGATAGAGAATGCTGAGCAGTATGAAAAACGCATGGATGTTGAAGGATTGGTTGAGCGAGCAGTGGCAGGGATTATGATCACTAAGATCACACCTCAAGCTGAAAAAGATGCTGTCGATGAGTTGATTGACAATCTCCTCTAATCAGAAAATCCAGAAGAATTCTGAAAAATAAATGAAAAAGTTAGTTATTTATCCTTAAAATGGACAATTACTGACTTTTTTTCTATTTTTGTGGTATAATAAGATAAAATTTTGAATATAGAGAGTTTTCTGACAATGAATCATTCCTACTTTTACTTAAAAATGAAAGAACATAAACTCAAGGTTCCTTATACAGGAAAAGAGCGTCGTGTGCGTGTGCTTCTGCCTAAGGACTACGAGAAAGACACCGACCGTTTTTACCCAGTTGTTTACTTTCATGATGGGCAAAATGTCTTTTACAGTAAGGAGTCTTATATTGGACACTCTTGGAAGATTATTCCAGCTATTAAACGAAATCCTGACATCAGTCGCATGATTGTCGTTGCTATAGATAATGACGGCATGGGGCGGATGAATGAATACGCAGCTTGGAAGTTTCAAGAATCTCCTATCCCAGGCCAGCAGTTTGGCGGTAAGGGTGTGGAGTATGCCGAGTTTGTCATGGAGGTGGTCAAGCCTTTTATCGATGAGACCTATCGTACCAAAGCTGATCGCCAGCACACGGCTATGATTGGTTCGTCGCTAGGAGGCAATATCACCCAGTTTATCGGACTAGAGTACCAAGATCGAATTGGTTGTCTAGGTGTCTTCTCATCTGCTAACTGGCTTCACCAAGAATCCTTTAACCGCTATATCGAGCGTAAGAAATTGTCGCCTGAACAGCGCATTTTCATCTATGTAGGAACAGAAGAAGCAGACGATACGGACAAGACCTTGATGGCTGGCAATATTAAACAAGCCTATATCGACTCGTCGCTTCGCTATTACCGTGATTTGATTGCAGGTGGAGTAGGCTTGGATAATCTTGTCTTGAAAGTTCAGTCTGGTGCCATCCATAGTGAGATTCCTTGGTCGGAAAATTTACCAGACTGTCTCCGATTTTTTGCAGAGAAATGGTAAGTTAAGAAAGGAGAAAGCCAATGCATATTGAAAACCTCAGCCACTGGAGTGGCAATCTTAATCGTGAAATGTACCTTAACCGTTATGGGCATGCTGGGATTCCAGTTGTTGTTTTTGCTTCATCTGGTGGAAGTCACAACGAATACTATGATTTTGGCATGATAGATGCCTGTGCTTCCTTTATCGAAGAAGGCCGTGTTCAGTTCTTTACCCTATCCAGTGTGGACAGTGAGAGCTGGTTGGCTACTTGGAAAAATAGTCATGACCAGGCGGAGATGCATCGAGCCTACGAACGCTATGTGATTGAGGAAGCCATTCCTTTTATCAAGCATAAGACAGGTTGGTTTGATGGTATGATGACAACTGGTTGCTCCATGGGAGCCTACCATGCACTCAATTTCTTCCTCCAGCATCCAGATGTCTTTACCAAGGTGATTGCTCTCAGTGGTGTTTACGACGCACGTTTCTTCGTTGGCGATTACTACAATGATGATGCTATTTACCAAAACTCGCCTGTAGATTATATCTGGAATCAAAACGACGGATGGTTTATCGATCGTTACCGTCAGGCAGAAATCGTCGTCTGTACGGGCCTTGGTGCCTGGGAACAAGACGGTCTACCATCTTTCTACAAGCTCAAAGAAGCCTTTGACCAGAAACAAATTCCAGCCTGGTTTGCTGAATGGGGACACGATGTCGCCCACGACTGGGAATGGTGGCGCAAACAAATGCCCTATTTTCTTGGACACCTGTATCTATAAAAGGAGTTGCCTATGAATTACCTTGTTATTTCTCCCTACTATCCGCAAAACTTCCAACAGTTTACAATCGAGCTAGCCAATAAAGGCATCACCGTTTTGGGAATTGGTCAGGAGCCCTACGAACAACTTGATGAACCTTTGCGCAATAGTCTGACTGAGTATTTCCGTGTGGACAATCTTGAGAACATAGACGAAGTCAAACGTGCAGTAGCTTTTCTGTTCTACAAGCATTGCCCAATCGACCGCATCGAATCTCACAATGAATACTGGCTTGAGCTGGACGCAACACTCAGAGAACAATTTAATGTCTTTGGAGCCAAACCCGAAGATCTTAAAAAAACCAAGTTTAAGTCTGAGATGAAGAAACTCTTCCAAAAGGCAGGCGTACCTGTTGTACCAGGCGCTGTTATCCAGACGGAAGCAGATGTGGATAAAGCAGTGAACGAAATCGGTCTACCAATGATTGCCAAACCTGACAATGGAGTGGGAGCGGCAGCAACCTTTAAGCTTGAGACAGAAGACGATGTAAATCACTTTAAGGCTGAATGGGACCATTCAACCGTTTATTTCTTTGAAAAATTTGTCACTTCTAGCGAAATCTGTACCTTTGACGGACTTGTGGACAAGGATGGCAACATCGTCTTTTCAACGACTTTCGATTATGCCCATACACCACTTGATCTCATGATTTATAAGATGGACAATTCCTACTATGTACTCAAGGATATGGATCCCAAACTGCGCAAGTATGGCGAGGCCATTGTCAAGGAATTTGGTATGAAAGAACGCTTTTTCCATATCGAGTTCTTCCGTGATGGGGACGACTACATTGCCATTGAGTACAATAACCGTCCTGCAGGTGGCTTTACCATTGATGTTTATAACTTTGCTCATTCCTTGGACCTCTATCGTGGCTATGCAACTATTGTCGCAGGAGAAGAATTCCCAGAGTCAGAATTTGAACCTCAATACTGTCTAGCTACATCACGTCGTGCCAATGCAAATTATGTCTATTCAGAAGAAGACTTGCTTGCTAAGTACAGCCAGCAATTCAAGGTCAAAAAAATCATGCCAGCAGCCTTTGCAGAGCTACAAGGGGACTACCTTTATATGTTGACCACTCCGAGTCGCCAAGAGATGGAGCAGATGATTGCAGATTTTGGTCAACGTCAAGAATAACGATTAGGATGAAAGGAGTTTGACTTCTTTTGTCCTTTTTTTAAAGATAAGTTAAATAAAGCGTTTTCCATAGATTCTTTTAGAAAAGATATTGCTAAAAGGCCTAAAAATTGATAGAATAGGGATTGTCTAAAAAAATTTAAGGAGAATCTATCAAATGGATTTTACATGGGCTATTAAATATGCCACAGAATTCTTGGGAACTGCTATTTTGATCATTCTTGGTAATGGTGCAGTTGCTAACGTTGAACTTAAAGGTACGAAAGGTCACCAAAGTGGCTGGCTCGTTATCGCGGTTGGTTATGGTATGGGGGTTATGATCCCAGCCTTGATGTTTGGTAATGTATCTGGTAACCACATCAACCCAGCTTTCACTCTTGGACTTGCTGTTAGTGGACTTTTCTCTTGGGAGCAAGTACCATATTACATCCTAGCACAAGTTTTGGGAGCAATCTTCGGTCAAGCTTTGGTTGTAGCGACTCACCGTCCTTACTACTTGAAAACAGAAAACCCAAACAACATCTTGGGTACCTTCTCAACGATTTCAAGCATCGACCACGGTACAAAAGAATCACGTTTTGCAGCTACTGTTAACGGCTTCCTCAATGAGTTTGTAGGTTCATTTGTTCTTTTCTTTGCAGCACTTGGTTTGACTAAAAACTTCTTTGGAGCTGAGGTTCTTCAATACATGAAACAAATGGCTACTCAAGCTGGACAAACTGTTGATTTAAGTGAATTGGCAGTGAAAGCTCAAGTAGCTCCACATACAGCTGCTGGGATCTCAGTTGCGCACTTGGCACTTGGTTTCCTAGTGATGGCCTTGGTAACTTCACTTGGTGGACCTACTGGACCTGCTTTGAACCCAGCTCGTGACTTCGGACCACGTCTTCTTCACGAACTCCTTCCAAAATCAGTTCTTGGTCAACACAAGGGTGATTCAAAATGGTGGTATGCATGGGTTCCAGTTGTAGCTCCAATTGCAGCGGGTATTGCAGCAGTAGCACTATTCAAACTACTTTATCTATAAGAAATGAAACTGGGGAATCCCAGTTTTTTTCTTGTAAAATTTCTAAATAAAATAGATATGGCTTGTAAAATATTCGAAAATCCTTTAAAATAAAAGAGTTGGAGGAATTTATGAATGTGAATGAGATTGTTCGGATCGTTCCGACTTTGAAAGTTAATAATCGAAAATTAAATGAAAGATTTTACATTGAAACCCTGGGTATGAAACCTTTGCTGGAAGAGTCTGCCTTTCTTTCATTAGGCGACCAGACAGGTACGGAGAGATTGATTTTAGAAGAGGCTCCAAGCATGCGAACACGCAGAGTTGAAGGACTTAAGAAGCTAGCTAGACTCTTGATAAAGGTTGAAAATCCTTCTGAAATCGAGGCCCTTCTTTCTCAGATGAAGTCTCTTCCTCGCTTGTTTAAAGGAAACAGAGGGTACGCTTTTGAGATTGTTTCTCCTGAAGAGGATGTGATCCTTGTTCATGCGGAAAATGATGTTAGAGATTTGGTTCCACTGGAAACCGTTCCTGAATTTTATTCAAATACAAGTATAAAATACTTGAGCCAATTTGAGGTTTCTATGGAGTTGCGTTTGCCTGAGGGGACAGAGAGCTTACTTGATCCTGAAGGAGTAGCGCAAGTAATCACTTTTACTAAAGGGCAAGGAGCAGATTTGGTTGTTGAAAACAATGTCACTTGGGACCTGACGATGTTAAAATTTTTAGTAAGAAATTTTGATCTAACCAGCCTTCGTCAGAAATTTGAAAAGCCAGGCTACTTTGTCCCTAAGTCTGAAAAATTCTTCCTTGGTAAGGATACCAATAACATTGAATTGTGGTTTGAAGAAGCATGAAGTTGGAAAAAATTCTAAGAAAAATAGAAAATCAAATCGAGGCAGGGATTTATCCCGGGGCCTCTTTTGCGTATTATAAGGATGGTGAATGGAAAGAGTCTTATCTAGGATTGAGTGATCCAGAACGAGGCTTGAAGACAGAGGCCGGTTTGGTTTATGATTTGGCAAGTGTGAGTAAGGTCGTGGGAGTGGGGACGGTTTTTACCTTCTTGTGGCGGCAGGGCAAATTCGATATTGATCGACCGGTAACGGATTTTTTACCGGAGTGTGATTATCCTGATATCACTATACGGCAACTTCTGACCCATGCCACAGACTTAGACCCCTTCATTCCCAATCGTGACAAGTTAAGTGCAGAGGAATTGAGAGAAGCCATGTTTCACCTCAATAGACGAAATCAGCCTGCTTTTCTATACTCAGATGTTCACTTTTTACTCTTGGGCTTTGTTTTGGAAAAAATCTTTAACCAAGACCTAGATCAGATTATAGAAGAACAAGTTTTGGAACCATGGGGGATGAAGGAAACGATGTTTGGTCCCGTTGAGGCTGCTGTACCAACAGTGAGAGGAGCAGAGGCCGGAATCATTCACGATCCCAAAGCCCGACTATTAGGGAAACACGCTGGAAGTGCTGGTTTGTTTTCGACAGTTAAGGATTTGCAGATCTTTCTGGGACGTTACTTGAAAGATGAGTTTGCTGCAGAATTGAGCCGAAATTTTTCTCCCTTAGATGATAAGGAGCGTTCTCTATCCTGGAATCTGGAAGGGGCTTGGCTCGACCATACGGGCTATACGGGTACCTTTATCATGTGGAATCGCGAGAAACAGGAAGCGGCTATCTTTTTATCCAATCGAACGTATGAGAAGGATGAGCGTGCACAGTGGATACTCGATCGAAACCAAGTCATGGAAATGATTCGTCAAGAGGAGTAGGGAGAAGCATGTCAAAAACCGTAAAAGGAACTCTGTATACAGTAGTGGCAGGGATTGCTTGGGGCTTGTCTGGAACCAGTGGCCAATACCTGATGGCACACGGGATTTCTGCTCTAGTCTTGACCAATCTGCGGCTTATCATTGCAGGTTTGGCACTGGTAGTCTTATCCTATATGACTGCAAAGGATAAACTCTATGCTTTTTTTAAAGACAGAAAAAGCCTTTTATCTCTGCTGTTGTTTGCCTTGTTTGGACTATTCTTAAACCAGTTTGCCTATCTTTCTGCCATTCAGGAAACCAATGCTGGCACGGCAACAGTTCTCCAGTATGTATGCCCAGTTGGGATCTTGGTTTATACTTGTATCAAGGACAAGGTGGCGCCTACTCTGGCTGAGATTATTTCAATTGGTTTAGCAATTGGAGGAACGTTTCTTATCGCGACGCATGGGGAACTTGACCAGTTGTCTGTCACACCTGCTGGTCTTTTCTGGGGCCTCTTTTCAGCCTTGACCTATGCCCTCTATATTATTCTTCCCATTGCTTTGATTAAGAAGTGGGGCAGTATTTTGGTGATTGGTGTCGGGATGGTTATTTCTGGTGTAGTGGCTATTCCCTTCACAGGAGTCTTACAGGCCAGCATACCGACTAGTCTAGATTTTCTCTTTGCATTTGCTGGGATTATCATCATCGGAACGGTCTTTGCCTATACAGCTTTCCTAAAAGGAGCTAGTCTGATAGGCCCTGTTAAGTCTAGTTTATTGGCTTCCATAGAGCCAATTTCTGCCGTTTTCTTTGCCTTTCTGATTATGAAGGAACAGTTTTATGCGATTGATTTTGTCGGTATGGCCATGATTTTACTAGCCGTGACCATTATTTCATTGAAAGATTTACTGTTGGAAATAAAGAGTAAGTAATTAAAAAATCCACTCAATCGAGTGGATTTTGTGTGTATAGATGATTAGTCTTTATTTTCGTGTGGCAAAATCAAGTTTAAGATAATTCCTGTCATGGCTGATAAAGCAGTACCTGAAAGTGTAACTGGGCCAAGTTTGAGGATGGCTCCACCAAGTCCAAGTACCAACATGGCACTGGCAATGATGAGGTTACGCATTTGGCTGAAGTCAACGCGTTCTTTTATCAAAACTTTTAGACCGTTGCTGGCGATAACTCCGTAGAGAAGGATGGACATGCCACCAAGAACAGCATTTGGAATGGTTGAAATCAAGGCAGTGAATTTACCTAGGAAGCTAAGAGCAATGGCGATGAAGGCCGCGTTACGGATAACAGAGACAGAAGCGATACGAGTCATCCCGATAACCCCTGTATTCTCGCCGTAAGTCGTATTAGCTGGTCCACCGAGGAAGGCTGATACAGATGTCGCGATACCGTCACCGAGAAGCGTACGGTGAAGTCCTGGTTCTTTCAGGAATTGACGGCCACAGATTTGGCTCAAAACTGTGTGGTCTCCAATGTGTTCAGAAATTGTTACGATAGCGATAGGCAAGATAGCAATTGTTTCAGGACCGAAGTATAAGTTGTACTCTTTAAAGGCTCCACCTGTACTAAATGGCAAGTAGAAACCAGGAATTTCAAACCAGTTGGCTTGAAGGACTGGGGTAAAGTCAACCAAACCAAGAAGCATTGCGAAAATGTACCCACCGATGATGGCAAAGAGGAAAGGAATGATACGAAGGAAACCTTTTCCTTTTGTATTGATAAAGGCGGCAATCAAGAATGTAACAACGGCTACAAGAGCGTTCTTCCAGTTTCCGTCTGCTACAAGTCCAGCATTCGTTACAGCAGAACCAGCAAGACCAAGACCGATAACGATAATCATAGGTCCGATAATGATTGGTGGCAAGAGTTTGTCAATCCATTTCGTACCTGCAAAACGAACACTTGTCGCTACAAGAACATAGACTAAACCAGTCAGGATAACCCCAGTTTGAGCAGCAGATACATCGCCTCCCATTTCTTTCATGGCTAGAGACATAGCTGTGATAAAGGCGAATGAAGAACCTAGATAAACTGGAACCTTAAAGCCAGTAGAAATCATGTAGATAAGTGTTCCAATACCGGAAGCAAAGAGAGCAACCGATACGGGCATTCCCAAAATTAAGGGAACGAGAATGGTTGCACCAAACATGGCAAATACGTGCTGGAAGCTTAGAAGAATACCTTTACCAGCAGAAGGACGTTGATCAACGTCTAGTAACAAGTCAACAGTTGATTCCTGTTTCATAAAAACCTCACTTTTGGGCACCAAAAAAGAGCCCATTATTTTGCAGCAATAGGCCCTCAGAGTAAGACTTTTTAAAAAATAGCTATCTTTTAAAAATTTATATAAATCTGCGCCTTCGTCACCTCACAGGATGACATTAAAAACCTTTGCTTGTGATAGTATAGCAGAAAAAATTCGTTTTGTAAACGAATTTTTCCCGATCCGAGAAACAAAAAAGCGAGGCAGATTTTGTAAATCATTTTTTCCCGAGCCCAGAAATGCGAGAGCGAGGTTGGTTTTGTAAACGAATTTTTCCCGAGCCGAGAAATGCGAGAGCGAGGCAGATTTGTAAATAATTTTTTTACTAAAAAAATTAAAGTGGGTGTTTGTTTGGCATGCCAGCTTTTCTTGGGTACTTGTTAGGTGTTTCTTTTTTCTTTTCGACGACTGTGATGTAGCGCGGATCTCCATTTGGCAGGGCATAGCTGAGGTTGTCCTCTACCTTGCTAAAGAGGAGGTTGAGAGCGTTCTTGGCTTCCAGCAATTCCTCAGGGGCATTGCTGGCCTTAAGTGCCAAGAGTTTTCCGCCAACTTTAAGATAGGGGATGGTCAACTCAGATAAGATCTGCATACGGGCAACCGCACGAGCCGTCACCATATCAAACTGAGCACGGAATTTCTTGTCTTGGGCAAAGTCTTCTGCCCGTCCATGGTAGAAGTGAACACCATCCAAATCCAGCTCCTGAGCCAAAAGCTGAAGGAAGTTGATGCGCTTATTGAGTGAATCAATGATGGTCACATCTAACTGAGGATAGAGGATTTTCATGGGCAGACTAGGAAATCCTGCCCCCGCTCCGATATCAAGAAGTTTGATAGTTTCATTTGAAATCAAGCCTTGCAGAATAGGTGCAATCGAATCATAAAAGTGTTTAAGGTAGACTTCTTCTTTGTCTGTAATAGCGGTCAAATTAATCCTCTCATTCCACTCGACCAAGAGTTCAAAATACCGTTCAAATTGGTTCTTTTGCTGGTCCGAAAGTGGAAGATTTTGCTCAGCTAGTAGGCTGTAAAATGTTTCTGGTTTCATAGTAGTTTCCTTCTCTAGTATCATCTTATTTTACCATATTCGTTAAAATTTTGATATACTGGTAGTAATCTAAAAGCAGAAAGGAATAAGATTATGACTTGGATTATTCTTGGAGTTTTGGCTCTGATTGTTATTTTTGTGATTGTTAGCTATAACGGTTTGGTTAAAAATCGTATGCAGACCAAGGAGGCTTGGAGCCAGATAGATGTTCAGTTGAAGCGTCGTAATGATCTCCTCCCAAACTTGATTGAAACAGTCAAAGGCTATGCGAAATATGAAGGTTCTACCTTGGAAAAAGTAACAGAACTTCGTAGACAAGTAGCTGCAGCAACTTCACCGGCAGAAGCTATGAAGGCCAGTGATGCCCTTACCCGCCAGATTTCTGGTATCTTTGCAGTAGCAGAGAATTACCCAGACTTGAAAGCTAGTGCTAACTTTATCAAATTGCAAGAAGAGTTGACCAATACAGAAAATAAAATTTCTTACTCTCGCCAACTCTACAACAGTGTTGTCAGCAACTACAATGTAAAACTTGAAAGTTTCCCAAGCAACATCATCGCAGGACTATTTGGCTTTAAAGCTGCAGACTTCCTTCAAACACCTGAAGAGGAAAAGGCAGTTCCTAAAGTTGACTTTAGCGGTTTAGGTGACTAAGATGTTGTTTGATCAAATTGCGAGCAATAAACGAAAAACTTGGATTTTGTTGCTGGTTTTCTTCCTACTCTTGGCCTTGGTTGGTTATGCGGTTGGCTATCTCTTTATGCGTTCAGGTCTTGGTGGCGTGATTATTGCCTTGATTATTGGTCTTATCTACGCTCTGACCATGATCTTTCAATCGACAGAGATTGTCATGTCTATGAATGGGGCGCGTGAGGTTGATGAGCAAACAGCACCAGACCTCTACCATGTAGTAGAAGATATGGCCATGGTCGCTCAGATTCCCATGCCGCGTGTTTTCATCATTGAGGATTCTTCTTTAAATGCCTTTGCAACAGGTTCGAATCCGCAGAATGCCGCAGTAGCAGCAACGTCGGCTCTCTTAGCTATCATGAATCGCGAGGAGCTAGAAGCTGTTATGGGTCATGAAGTCAGCCATATCCGAAACTACGATATTCGCATTTCGACCATTGCTGTCGCCCTTGCCAGTGCCATTACCCTTCTGTCTAGTATGGCAGGACGGATGATGTGGTGGGGAGGCGCAGGTCGCAGACGGAGTGATAATGATCGTGATGGAAATGGTTTGGAGATTATCATGCTTGTTATCTCTCTCTTAGCCATTGTTCTAGCACCTCTCGCAGCAACCTTGGTGCAACTAGCCATTTCCCGTCAGAGGGAATTTTTGGCGGATGCATCCAGTGTGGAGCTGACTCGCAATCCTCAAGGGATGATCAATGCCTTGCGTAAGTTGGAGAATAGCGAGCCGATGCATCAACATGTTGACGATGCCAGTAGCGCTCTTTATATCAATGATCCCAAGAAAGGTGGGGGACTACAAAAACTCTTTTATACCCACCCACCTATCTCAGAACGAATCGAACGCTTGAAACACATGTAAAAAAATCCAGAGGTCGTCTCTGGATTTTTGCTTTTAGTATCTCGCTTTTAACTTGTTATCTCACCAAAAAATAGTATAATATATGTAATTCTATATAATTGAGGTGAATGATGTATAAGCGCTGGATGACGTTTTTCTTGATTTTGATTTTTCTGCCAATTCATTTGAGTATAGCAGAGAAAATCATGCGAACAAATTCATTAACGCTATCAATCCTTTTTACACTTGTTGAACTTGCATTATTTTTATATGTAGGAAAAAAGTATGACTTGTTTCACATTCGGAAAATCTGCCTAAAAGATATTTTAAAATGTTTTCTTTCATACGCCTTGCTTTTCCTATTTTATATTTTGGTCAATTTTTTAGGCCCTACCCAATCAGACACAACTCAAGCTGTGCAAAGTTTATCACTTTCATGGTCTGTACTTTTTGTGGATCTCTGTGTTTTGGCACCTGTCACGGAAGAAATCTTTATGCGAGGTATGTTACAGGGGATAGTATTTAAGAATACATATTTTGGCTTGTTTGTTACATCGCTTCTTTTTGCTTATCTGCATGGTCCCTATACTATTCCTAGCTTTATCACCTATTTAGGTATGGGATTTGCATTTGGGATAAGGTATAAGACTTCTGACAACCTATGGAATTCCATTCTTTTGCATGTCCTCAATAATCTGGTTGCGTTTTGCTTTTTGTATATGAGATAATACTGCATTAGAATGTCGACGATGCTAGCAGCGCACTTTATGTCAATGATCCTAAGAAAGGTGGGGGACTTCAAAAACTCTTTTATACTCACCCACCTATTTCAGAACGAATCGAACGCCTGAAACACATATAAAAAAATCCAGAGAAACTTCTCTGGATTTTTTGCCATGTTCAACATTTATAAATCTTGTAAATCAACAACTTCCAAACCATTTTCTGTTAAACGATAGATACTCGTACAGACCTCTTTTAAGAAGCGTCTGTCATGCGAAACAGTGATCAGACCGCCGGGATAGGAGGCAAAGAGTTTTCTAATTTCGGGTTGAGAAGTGGGAGAAAAGTTTCGTGTGGGCTCATCTAGAAGGAGAAAGTTTGGTTTACGCAACACTAAATCCAAAAGCAGGAGTTTACCTTGTTGCCCGCCAGATAGGGAGCGTATTTGGTGGTGCATCTCTGGATAGCTGAAATTGAGACTGGCTAGGTGAGATTGGATTTTCTGTAGTTCCTCTTTTCGTCCAGTTTGACTGAGGTAGGCTATTGGAGATAAATCCAATTGCAGTTTTTTATGGTAATCTTGTGGCATGAAACCAAGCGAAATCTCTCTTTTGGCGCTGAGCAGTTGTTGAAACTTGGCTAACAGAGTTGATTTCCCAACACCATTTGGCCCGATGATACCGATTTTATCTTGGCCACGGACAGTTAGTTGTAACCCCTGAGCTAAAACGCGCTCTCTAATGGACAAATTTTCTTTTTCCAGTTGGATTAATACTTTAGAAGCCGGCAATGGTTGTATATCTGAGAAGAAAAGTTGGATTTGCTCCTCTTCAAGTGGCTTTTGGATCATGGACTGGGCTTCCTTTTCAAAGCGTTTTTCTTGAGAGAGTACATTTTTCATCTTTTTAGCAAATAGGCGCCCAACAGTACTGTTTCTGGTAGCTCGAAGAGCAGTTTCTACATTTTGTTTGACTCGGCGATGCTTTTCCATGGTTTTGTCATAGGCTCTTTGGTCATTAGCAGCTTGCTGACTTTGTCTGGCAAAACTAGCCTTTCTCTGGTCACTATAGCGATCGTAGTCTAAATGCTCTACTAGCGTTTCCGCTTCTTTCCGGTGCTTGACCAGTCGCAAGTGAACAATAGTATCTGCTGTCTGAGAAAGAAAGTCTTCATCGTGGGAAATGAAAATAACTGTTTGCTTCATCTTCTGTATCTGACTTTTTAGCCAATCAACTGTCTCAAGGTCTAAGTCATTTGAAGGCTCATCTAAAAATAGAATCTCAAAAGGCTTTGCTAACTCGTGGATGAGCTGAATTTTCAAAGCTTCGCCCCCTGATAGACTGCCAATTTCTTGATCGCTAGCAAAACGGTCGCTATCAAAGTGCAACTCCTCCGCCAAACGATAAAGAATACTGTAGTCTAAATCAGCAGAATCCAAAAAGAAGTAATCGTGTAGAGTTCTATTTTTTAGCTCCTCAGGTAACTTTTGAGGAATGTATGCCATTGATTGAAGGTCAGACTGTATGTCGCCCTTGATAGTAAAATCAGGCAATGCTTCCCCCATTAAAGCTCGTAGTAAAGTCGATTTACCATTTCCTTCTTCACCAATAATAGCAACCTTTTCCCCGTCTTGGATAGTCATGGTTAGGTCAGATACAAGATCTCGTAGATCTTTGTTTTGAGTGATGGTCAGATGATTGATTTTTATCATATTGTTGCCCTTTCTAGAATGTCCATAGTGCATAACAAAAAGCTCTACTTTACCTAGTAGAGCCCAAAGTCACTGTCAAAACTCTATTATCCTCGTTGAAAAACTCGTCAAACTAGCTTGGAGCTGCCTAACCCAAGAGGGGCAGATGATTTGCTTTCTAGTTTTTTGATTTTCAATGGGGACAAGATACTAGAAAATCTAGTACAAAAAGAGCATGCAAAAAGAGACAAAAACAAGATCTACTAAATAAAGGTTCTTTATTTGATAGATTAGTTGTTCATGTCTCCCTTACCTCCGAGTATTAGTACCTCTATCCTATACCTTTCAGGAAATTTTGTCAATAGAAAACAGGAAATTCTAGTTTTTATACTCAATGAAAATCAAAGGGCAAACTAGGAAGCGATCCGAAGGCTATACTTGAGTACGGTAAGGCGAAGCTGACGTGGTTTGAAGAGATTTTTGAAGAGTATCAGAATCCAAAAACAGGTCCATAAAGAGTTAGTACGTGTTTGACATGTTCGTAGTGGAACTTGTCATAGTTGCGCCAAGCGGTGCGTGCTTGATCATTCAATTTTAGGCTACCTAGTCCAATCAGTAGACTGGTACGTTGGTAAAATTTCTCAAGGTCGATTAAGATACTGTTGTCAAGCTTTTCCGCTTTTTTAAGTTCCTTGAGAGTGCTGTTCAGCAGTTCTTGTAGACGAAAATCATCGGCTGTACCTTGTTTGCAATTTTGGAAACTTTGATTTAACTCGAAAAGTAGTTGGTAAGCTTCAGTGATGAGTGCGTTGTCTTCCATATGAGCATCCTCCTTGCTCTGATGTATTCTTGTCTATAGTATAGCACTAAACAGAAAACATGTCATAGTAAATATGTTAAAAAATGAGATTTTAATATAAAAGTTTGGAAAGCTGACTTATAACCTTTTCATGGTATAATCAAGTGAATACATCTTTATGGAGGAAATATGAAGTTAAATATTCAAGAAATTCGTAAGCAGCCTGAAGGCCTACACTTTGAACAAACTTTAGACCTTGTCGCAGACTTGCGTAAACGGAATCAAGAAATTTTAGATGTCAAAGATATCCTAGCAGTGGGAAAGGCCCAGTACGAAGACCGTCTGTATTTCTTAGACTATCAGTTGTCATATACTATTGTCCTTGCTTCCAGCCGCAGTATGGAGCCAGTTGAGTTGGCTGAGTCTTATCCAGTCACAGAGGTTTTCATGGAAGGAGCGACCAACCAACTGGACCAGGAAGTTCTAGACGATGACTTGGTCTTGCCTATCGAAAATGGGGAAATCGACCTTGCTGAGAGCGTAGCAGATAATATCTTGCTCAATATCCCAATCAAGGTCTTGACGGCAGAAGAAGAGGCGGGCCAAGGTTTTGTGTCAGGAAATGACTGGCAAATCATGACTGAAGACGAATATCAAGCTCAACAAGCAGTCAAGAAAGAAGAAAACAGTCCATTTGCTGGCTTGCAAGGACTGTTTGATGGAGACGAGTAGATGGTTTTATCCAAGAAACGTGCCCGTCATGTCATAGAGGAAATTATTGCCCTCTTTCCAGATGCTAAGCCTAGTCTTGATTTTACCAATCATTTTGAACTACTGGTTGCGGTGATGTTGTCAGCTCAGACCACAGATGCAGCGGTAAATAAGGCCACGCCAGGTCTCTTTGCTGCTTTTCCAACGCCGCAAGCCATGTCTGTAGCGACAGAGAGTGAAATTGCTTCACACATTTCTCGCCTGGGACTGTATCGAAATAAGGCCAAATTCCTTAAAAAATGTGCCCAACAGTTACTAGACGATTTTGATGGTCAAGTGCCTCAGACTCGAGAGGAATTAGAAAGTCTAGCGGGTGTTGGTCGTAAAACAGCAAATGTCGTCATGAGTGTGGGCTTTGGAATCCCAGCCTTTGCAGTGGACACTCATGTGGAGCGTATCTGTAAACATCACGATATCGTTAAAAAATCAGCTACGCCACTTGAAGTAGAAAAACGTGTCATGGACGTTCTGCCACCAGAAGAATGGTTAGCAGCTCACCAGGCCATGATTTACTTTGGACGAGCTATCTGTCATCCCAAAAATCCAGAATGTGACCACTATCCCCAACTGTATGATTTTAGTAATGTTTAAGGGGACTTTGAAAAAGTTTTTGCTTGATTTTAAGGGCGCTTTGTGCTATAGTAAATGGTAACTAAATAGTCCTTTAAACCTGTCCCGTGAGGCAGGCAAGGAGCGCGATGATAAAGTAGAAGGGTGAGGTCTATACTGTATACAGTAGGGCTCGCTTGGCTATACATTTCAAGTCTCCTTGTAGAAGGAGACTTTTCTTTTTGGAGGTTTGTCATGAAGACAAAAGAAGTTGTAGACGAATTGACTGTCAAACGAGCGATTACGCGAATTACTTATGAGATTATCGAGCGCAATAAAGATTTGAATAAAATTATCCTAGCGGGGATAAAAACGCGTGGTGTTTTCATCGCTCATCGTATCAAAGAACGCTTGGAGCAGTTGGAAAATATCACTGTTCCTGTTGTGGAATTGGACACCAAGCCTTTCCGTGATGATGTTAAAAGTGGAGAAGATACTTCTTTGATTTCTGTTGATGTGACTGACCGTGAAGTTATCTTGGTGGATGATGTACTCTATACAGGTCGTACCATCCGTGCTGCGATCGATAACATTGTCGGACATGGTCGTCCTGCGCGCGTGAGTCTTGCGGTGCTAGTTGACCGTGGACATAGAGAATTGCCTATCCGTCCAGATTACGTTGGGAAAAATATCCCAACCAGTCGTTCTGAAGAAATCATCGTAGAGATGACAGAACTTGATGGCCAAGACAGAGTTCTGATTACTGAAGAAGCTTAGAAAGCTGAAGGAGTAGCCATGTCAGAAAATCAACAAGCATTGAACCATGTGGTTTCTATGGAAGACCTTACAGTTGATCAAGTGATGAAATTGATCAAACGAGGGATCGAGTTTAAAAATGGAGCCCAACTTCCCTACGAGAACAAACCTATCGTGTCTAATCTCTTCTTTGAAGATTCTACACGGACACATAAGTCCTTTGAAGTGGCAGAGATTAAGCTAGGATTGGAGCGACTGGACTTTGATGTGAAGACTAGTTCGGTCAATAAGGGTGAGACACTGTATGATACCATCTTGACCCTATCTGCTCTAGGAGTGGATGTCTGTGTGATTCGCCACCCAGAGGTTGACTATTACAGAGAGTTGATTGCGAGTCCATCGATTACGACCTCCATTATCAATGGTGGGGATGGTTCGGGACAACATCCTAGCCAGAGCTTGCTTGATTTGATGACTATTTATGAGGAATTTGGCCACTTTGAGGGTCTCAAGGTTGCTATTGCAGGCGACTTGGACCACTCACGCGTTGCCAAATCCAATATGCAGATTTTGAAACGCTTGGGAGCTGAACTGTTCTTTGCAGGACCTGAGGAATGGAGAAGTCAAGAGTTTGCGGACTATGGACAGTTTGTAACTATTGATGAGATTGTTGATCAGGTGGATGTTTTGATGTTACTCCGAGTTCAACATGAACGCCATGATAGTGGAGCAGTTTTTTCAAAAGAAGACTACCATGCTCAACACGGTTTGAACCAAGAACGCTATAATCGCTTAAAAGAAACAGCAATCATTATGCATCCTGCTCCAGTTAATCGAGATGTGGAAATTGCTGACCACTTGGTTGAAGCACCAAAATCACGCATTGTCCAACAAATGACCAACGGTGTCTTTGTTCGAATGGCAATCTTAGAATCCGTATTGGCGAGTAGGAACGCCAACTAAAACACAAGACGTTAAAAGACGCCAGTGAGCGTCCACGAGAGGTGAAAATATGACAAAAAGACTTCTAGTATTAGAAGATGGCACAGTTTTTGAAGGCAAGGCCTTTGGAGCAGATATTGATGTAACAGGTGAGATCGTCTTTAACACAGGGATGACCGGCTACCAAGAATCCATTACAGACCAGTCTTATAATGGACAAATCTTGACTTTCACTTATCCTTTGGTGGGAAATTATGGAATAAATCGTGATGATTATGAATCCATCATTCCAACTTGTAAGGGAGTCGTTGTTTTCGAAGAGGCACGTAGAGCTAGCAACTGGCGCAACCAAATGACCTTGGATGAATTTTTGAAAGCTAAGAAAATTCCAGGTATTTCAGGGATTGATACGCGTGCACTTACCAAGATTATCCGTAAGCATGGTACCATGCGTGCAACCTTGACTCACGTCGGGGACAGCATGGACCATGTGACGGATCAGCTCCAAGCAACAGTCTTGCCGACAGACAATATCAAGCAGGTTTCTACTAAAACTTCCTATCCAGCTCCTGGAGTTGGTTTGAGTGTGGTCTTAGTAGACTTTGGTCTCAAGCACTCAATCTTACGTGAACTTTCTAAGCGTAACTGTAACGTGACCGTCGTTCCGTATTCAACAACGGCAGAAGAAATTCTCCACCTCAATCCTGATGGAGTTATGTTGTCAAATGGTCCAGGTAACCCAGAAGACGTTCCAGAAGCACTGGACATGATTCGTGGTATTCAAGGGAAAATTCCAATTTTCGGAATTTGTATGGGACACCAACTTTTTGCCATGGCAAACGGGGCTAAGACCTACAAGATGAAGTTTGGTCATCGTGGCTTTAACCACGCAGTACGTGAAATTGCTACAGGACGCGTAGATTTTACCAGCCAAAACCATGGTTATGCAGTCAGCCGTGAGGACTTGCCAGAGCATTTGATCATTACCCACGAAGAAATCAATGACAAGTCAGTTGAAGGAGTTCGCCACAGATACCAACCAGGTTTTTCTGTACAATTCCACCCAGATGCAGCTCCCGGTCCACACGACGCTAGCTACCTCTTTGACGAATTTATCGAGATGATGGAAGCTTTTAAACAAGCAAACTAAAAACGAGTAAAAGCTCGTCGGAGAATTTATGTAACTGAACACGGACGGAAAGCTCGGAATTTAGAGAAACCAACTTGGATTGTCAATCTTTCCTTGGTTTCCTAAAATTCAATTGCTTTCTATTCGTCCTTTGTATCTTATTTAATGTCGCTCTGTGAGGCGACGAATAGAAAGGCAGGTCGTTTCTTTTAGTCGCTATCGGGCGAACTAAAAACTCCCTGCACTAGATTTTTTATCGAAAAATATCGTTTCTCTAAAAAATCGTCGGAGAATTTATTTAATGGCAACCTGAGAGTTGCCGAATAGAAAGGAGAAGGGTGGTCCGTATTTGCTGAACTGAATACGGGCTACGGACATTGCTAAAAAGATAGTTATTCCTAGAACTGACAGTTCTTCGTCATAACTCCTATTTTAGCTTTGTCCGCTTGACGCCCTTAATATCTTATAAATGCCTAAACGTACTGATATTCAAAAAATTATGGTGATTGGTTCTGGTCCGATTATTATTGGTCAGGCTGCTGAGTTTGACTACGCGGGGACCCAGGCCTGCTTGTCTTTGAAAGAGGAAGGCTATGAGGTCGTCTTGGTGAATTCAAACCCTGCCACCATCATGACGGATAAGGAGATTGCGGACAAGGTTTACATCGAACCGATTACACTGGAATTTGTGACACGTATTCTCCGTAAGGAACGCCCAGATGCTTTACTTCCAACTCTTGGAGGTCAGACAGGGCTCAATATGGCCATGGAATTGTCTAAAAACGGCATCCTAGATGAGCTTGGAGTAGAGCTTCTAGGTACTAAATTGTCTGCCATCGACCAAGCAGAGGACCGTGACCTCTTTAAACAATTGATGGAAGAGCTTGAGCAGCCAATCCCTGAATCTGAAATTGTCAACACAGTGGAAGAAGCTGTTGCCTTTGCGGTGTCAATCGGCTATCCTGTTATCGTTCGTCCAGCCTTTACCCTAGGTGGTACTGGTGGTGGTATGTGTGCCAACGAGGAAGAATTGCGTGAAATCGCTGAAAATGGGTTGAAACTGTCACCTGTTACTCAATGTTTGATTGAGCGTTCAATCGCAGGTTTCAAGGAAATCGAATACGAAGTCATGCGCGACTCAGCTGATAATGCCCTCGTTGTTTGTAACATGGAAAACTTTGACCCCGTTGGGATTCACACAGGGGATTCCATTGTATTTGCCCCTGCGCAAACCATGTCAGACTATGAAAACCAAATGTTACGTGACGCGAGCTTGAGCATCATTCGTGCCCTTAAGATTGAAGGTGGGTGTAACGTTCAGCTGGCCCTTGATCCGCATAGCTTCAAGTACTATGTTATCGAAGTAAACCCTCGTGTATCGCGTTCGTCAGCCCTTGCTTCTAAGGCGACGGGTTATCCGATTGCCAAATTGGCTGCCAAGATTGCCGTTGGTTTGACCCTGGATGAGGTCATCAACCCAGTTACAGGTTCAACCTATGCTATGTTTGAACCAGCCCTTGACTACGTCGTTGCTAAGATTCCACGTTTCCCATTTGACAAGTTTGAAAAAGGTGAGCGTCGTCTTGGAACTCAGATGAAGGCAACTGGAGAAGTCATGGCTATCGGTCGTAACATCGAGGAATCACTTCTCAAGGCATGTCGTTCACTTGAAATTGGGGTTCATCACAATGAAATGCCTGAACTTGCATCTGTTTCTGATGATGCCTTGATTGAAAAAGTTGTCAAGGCTCAAGATGATCGTCTCTTCTACGTATCAGAAGCCATTCGCCGTGGCTACACACCAGAAGAAATTGCTGAATTGACCAAGATTGATATCTTCTATCTAGATAAACTCTTGCACATCTTTGAAATTGAGCAAGAATTAGGTGCCCATCCACAAGATCTAGAAGTCTTGAAAACTGCTAAACTTAATGGTTTCTCAGACCGCAAGATTGCTGAACTCTGGAAAACGACAGCTGACCAAGTTCGCCAACTTCGCTTGGAAAATAAGATTGTCCCAGTTTACAAGATGGTCGATACTTGTGCGGCAGAATTTGACTCTGAAACTCCATATTTCTATTCAACCTATGGATGGGAAAATGAGTCTATCAAGTCGGATAAGGAATCCGTCCTAGTCCTAGGTTCAGGTCCAATCCGTATCGGACAAGGGGTTGAGTTTGACTACGCGACCGTTCACTCTGTTAAGGCGATTCAGGCTGCTGGTTATGAAGCTATCATCATGAACTCAAACCCAGAGACCGTTTCTACGGACTTCTCTGTATCTGACAAGCTCTACTTTGAACCATTGACATTCGAAGATGTGATGAATGTCATTGATTTGGAGCAACCAAAAGGCGTTATTGTTCAGTTTGGTGGTCAAACAGCTATCAACCTTGCAGAGCCTTTGGCAAAAGCAGGTGTGACCATTCTTGGTACCCAAGTAGCTGACTTGGATCGTGCCGAAGACCGCGACCTCTTCGAGCAAGCCCTCAAAGACTTGGATATTCCACAGCCACCAGGACAAACGGCTACCAATGAAGAAGAAGCAGTGCTTGCTGCTCGCAAGATTGGCTTCCCAGTCCTCGTTCGTCCATCTTATGTCTTGGGTGGACGTGCTATGGAAATCGTCGAAAACGAAGAAGACCTTCGTTCTTACATGCGTACCGCTGTTAAGGCCAGTCCAGACCATCCAGTCCTTGTCGATTCTTACATCGTTGGGCAAGAGTGTGAAGTCGATGCCATCTCAGACGGGGAAAATGTCCTCATCCCTGGTATCATGGAACATATCGAACGTGCCGGTGTCCACTCAGGTGACTCAATGGCCGTTTATCCTCCACAAACCTTGTCGCAAAAGGTTCAGGAAACCATCGCAGACTACACCAAACGCCTAGCCATCGGCCTCAACTGTCTTGGGATGATGAACATCCAGTTTGTTATCAAGGATGAGAAAGTATACGTCATTGAAGTAAACCCTCGTGCAAGCCGTACGGTTCCATTCCTTTCTAAGGTAACCAATATCCCTATGGCACAGGTAGCAACTAAGCTCATTCTTGGTCAAAGTCTCGAAGAACTTGGTTACCAGGATGGACTTTACCCAGAAAGCACTCGCGTTCATATCAAGGCTCCAGTCTTCTCCTTTACGAAACTAGCTAAGGTAGACAGCTTGCTCGGGCCTGAAATGAAGTCAACAGGGGAAGTTATGGGTTCTGATACTACTTTGGAAAAAGCTCTCTACAAGGCCTTTGAAGCTTCCTACCTACACTTGCCAACCTTTGGGAATGTTGTCTTTACCATCGCTGATGATGCCAAAGATGAAGCCTTGGACTTGGCTCGTCGTTTCCAAAATATCGGTTATGGTATCCTTGCGACAGAAGGGACAGCAGCCTTCTTTGCCAGTCATGGACTTCAAGCCCAACCTGTTGGTAAGATTGGTGACGATGAACAGGATATCCCAAGCTTTGTCCGCAAAGGGAAAATCCAAGCGATCATCAATACTGTCGGAACCAAACGAACTGCTGACGAAGATGGTGAGCAAATCCGTCGTTCAGCCATTGAACACGGTGTACCCCTCTTCACAGCCCTAGATACAGCTAATGCCATGCTCAAGGTGCTAGAAAGTCGTAGTTTTGTCACAGAAGCGATTTAACTAAAAAAAAGAGAAGACTCCAAGTCTTCTCTTTTTTGATGGGAGTATAAAAAAATAAGGAATTTCTTGACAAAGACAATGAAGGGGGTTACAATGTTCTAAAAGAAGCAAGGAGAACCTAAATATGATTATTTCAACTACGGGGATCGAAGGAAAGAAAATTCTAGAATACAAAGGAATTGTCTTTGGCGAAGTGGTTGCTGGGGTTAATATGTTTAAAGATATGGCGGCTAGTTTCCGTAATATTTTTGGCGGTCGTGCTAGTAGTTATGAAGGCGAATTGACCCAAGCGAGAGAAGAAGCCTTAGCAGAAATGATGGCGCCTGCGAGTTAACGTGGCGTAAATGCCATCATAGGGGTCAAGATGGACAATGAAACTCTGGGATCAGAGAATGGTATGCTGATGGTTACCTGTAGTGGAACAGCAGTGGTGCTTGAGCCCTGATTTGAAGAATAAAAAGAACAGTGCAAACTGTTCTTTTTATTCTTATTTGAGACCGTATTTTTTGTTGAAACGATCCACGCGTCCATCTGCTTGAGTGAACTTTTGACGTCCAGTGTAGAATGGGTGTGAGTCTGATGAAATTTCCACACGGATCAATGGGTAAGTTTCGCCTTCGAACTCAACAGTTTCGTTAGAGCGTTTTGTTGAACCGCTAAGGAATTTGTAACCAGTAGTTGTGTCCATGAAGACAACTGGGCGATATTCTGGATGGATATCTTTTTTCATTTTGCAATATTTCCTTTCTGCCATGGTCTCTTTGCGAGCCATAGATTGTTACCATACTAGTCTATCAGATTCTGATAAGTTTGGCAAGTCTTTTCCCTGATTTTATTAAAAATCTTGATAAAAAATCACTCCAGTGTTTACTGGAGTGACGGTAGAAGAATGATTAGTTCTCTTGTTTTGGAGCTTTTTCTTCTTGTTGATTTTTTACTTCTGGTTCTTTTACCGGTTCTACGTTTTCTGCTGCTGATTCAGCTTTTTTTTCAGATTCAGTAGGTTCTGTTTCTGTTGATTCTGTTACAGTTTCAGCTTCAGCCTCTGTTTCTGTTGGTTTGGCTACTGGCTCAGCTTCTGTTTTTGTTTCAGATTCAGATTCAGTAGTTTCTTCTTTTACTGGCTCTGTGTTTTCTGCTGCTGATTCAGCTTCCACATTAGCTGGTTCCTTAGCTTCTTCTTTTTTCTCGGTTTCCTCTTTAGCTGTCTCTGTTTTTTCAGCAGTAGTTTCTTCTTTTTTACGTTCTTGAGATTCTTTTTTGATTTCTTCGACCGCAGTTTTAACGGTAGAGCTTGTTACACGTCCGACAGTTTGAGCAAAATCTTTACCAGACTCAGCTAATTCAGTAAATGACTCTTTTGTAATTTTACCACCTGACATTGCCAAGAGACCAGTTACAACTAGTGCAATGCTAGCAAGAAGAGCTAAAATCAAACCAAAGCCGATTGAAATGCCGTATCCACCAAAGTTAGACATGTACTTATTTACATTAAAGAGACTATTTAGTGTGACGAGAGTTGCAATTGCACCCGCAACAATGACACCAATTGAGAACCCTTTAGGCATTGCTTTATTCATATTATTCAAGCAAGCAAGAACAATAGACACAATAGCGGCGATAATGACAAACCACCCATCACCTTGGTAACCATTCACGCTATAGGATCCAAAAGAACCTGCATTTAAACTAGCCCATGGCAAAAGTGAACCAAGGATGGCTACTCCAGCAGAAATGAGAATATACAAACGATTTTTTTCCATTATTAAGTCTCCTTTTATTCAGTTTGATTTATTATACCATAAACTGAGGTACAAAGAAACCGTATATTTTAAGAATATAGCATATAAAAGGCCAAGAAAATTCTTTCTTAGCCTTGGTGAATCTGTAGAACCTCTTTCAGCTCTTGGTATATTTGTTCGTTTTCTTCTAGACTATAGGAATTGGCGCCACTGGCTAATGGATGTCCTCCTCCGTCGTGTTCTTTGGCAATCTCATTGATAGGAGTGATTTTACTGCGCATTCGCACACGGAAGTGGCCATCAGCTTGTTCAACAAAAATAGCCCAAGCCTTAACGGTATCAATTCGACCAGGTGCCCCAACAATCGCTGCTGTTTCAGCATCCGTAACCTTATATTTTTCCAAGATGTCTTGAGTAAGCAGAACGCGTGCAGCCCCATTCTCATCAACTTCTAAGTGATCATAGACATACCCTTGCAATTTTGCAATCTTGAAGCTCATGGTATCCATTTGACGAGACAATCCAGCAAAGTCAAAATCAATTTCTCGGAGCTGGCCAGCTATTCTAAAGGTACGGGCACTAGTTGACGGGTAGAGAAAACGCCCTGTGTCCCCGACAATTCCTGCATAGAGAAGTCGTGCCGCTTCACTAGACAAAGCTAGCTGATTTTCTTGAGCAAATAATGCAATCATCTCACTGGCACTGCTTGAACTTGTATCCACCCATGATAGGTCACCATAGATATCATCATTTGGATGATGATCGATTTTGATGGTGAAAGCAGCTTGTTCGTAGCGTTTATCATCGATACGAGGACGATTCGCTGTATCACAAATAATCGCAAGAGCTCCTTTGTAGTCACTGTCTTGGACAGTATCCATTTCCGCCATCCAAGTTAGAGTTGGTTCGTTATAACCGACTGCTTTAATGGTCTTTTCTGGAAAATGGTGTGTGAGAAGAGCTTTCAAACCTACCTGACTCCCTAAGGCATCCGGATCTGGTTTCATATGACGGTGAATGATAATGGTATCGTATTCTTTGATTTTCTCTAATATTTGCTGGCAAATTTCCATAAATAACCTCAATTCTTTCTCATTTCATTGTAGCACAAGAATTTTTATTTTTAAAATGAAAAAGATATGATATAATGGAGAAAGATAAATTGAGGAGGACGTTATGGCATTAGCAAAAATTGTATTTGCCAGTATGACCGGTAATACCGAAGAAATTGCAGATATTGTAGCAGATAAATTGCGTGACTTGGGCTTGGATGTCGATGTGGATGAATGTACGACTGTTGACGCTTCAGACTTCTTGGAAGCGGACATTGCGATCGTTGCGACTTATACTTATGGAGACGGAGAATTGCCAGATGAGATGATGGACTTCTACGAAGACCTAGCAGATCTCAACTTGAATGGCAAAATCTACGGAGTGGTCGGTTCAGGAGATACCTTCTACGACGAATTCTGTAAGGCTGTTGATGACTTTGATCGTGTTTTTGTAGCGACAGGAGCAGAAAAAGGTTCAGAGTGTGTTAAAGTGGACCTCTCTGCCGAAGAAGAAGATATCGAACGTTTGGAACAATTCGCAGAAGAATTGGCTGCAAAAGTAGGATAAGAATCAAACTGCGCTGACTGGAAGAAGTCAGTGCGTTTTTTTATTAGTTTTTTTGGGATTTTACTAGCCTATTTAGAGGGTTTTTGATACAATAATTCAAATAAAGGAGGAGATGCCATGGATTTAGATATTATTCGGCAAGAAATTGATCAAATCGACGACCAAATCGTTAAGCTCCTAGAAGAACGGATGCACTTAGTTGAAGGGGTTGTTGCTTATAAGAAAGCCTCAGGAAAACCTATTTTAGATACTAAGAGAGAAGAAATCATTTTTGAAAAGGTCAAAAATCGAGTAGAAGACAAGCGCTATCAGGAGACCATTGTTGCGACTTTTTCAGACATTCTCAAACGTTCGCGTGATTATCAGGATCAGAATATCAAATGAAGAAAGAACAATTCTATCCGCTAGGGATTTTTCTAGCTGCAATGGTGGGAGGACTTGCCCGCTATCTCATTTCCACTTGGTTACCAGCTAGCCCAGACTTTCCTTGGGGAACCCTTCTCGTCAATTATCTGGGAATATTCTGCCTGATCTATCTGGTAAAAGGCTATCTGGTCTATAAGGGGACTAGTAAAGGATTGGTTTTGGCGCTGGGGACAGGATTTTGTGGAGGCCTGACAACCTTTTCTAGCCTAATGCTTGATGCAGTAAAACTGCTTGATACTGGGCGTTATCTTAGCTTAGGCATCTACTTACTTTTGAGCATTGGTGGAGGTCTACTTTTGGCTTATGTTCTAGGGAGGAAGAAATGGTAATCGTTTATCTTGCAATCGCCTGCGGGTTCGGAGCCTTGGTGCGTTATTTCTTTTCCCGCTATAATCAACCTTCAAAATTGCCTTTAGGAACTCTCATAGCTAATCTTCTAGGATGTTTTTTAATTGGTCTACTCTACAATCATGTGGAGTCCAAGGAAGTCTATGCTATTCTAGCGACAGGTTTTTGTGGAGGGTTGACGACCTTTTCAACCTTGAATGACGAGCTGCAAAGACTATTCAGTGACAAGAAGGTATTTTATAGCTATTTTCTCTTAACTTACATAGGCGGCTTAGTAGCGATTTTTTTAGGAATTCTGCTATAAATTTCTTTACTTTTAGGTGGAAATTTGGTAAACTGTATCTTGTGTGTAATGGACGCACAAAAATACAGTTTATCCGCTGAGGAAGGTTCCTCAAGATTGACAAAGATAGGAGAATAAAATGAATCCATTAATCCAAAGCTTGACTGAAGGTCAACTTCGTACAGATATCCCATCATTCCGTCCTGGTGACACTGTTCGTGTACACGCGAAAGTTGTCGAAGGAAACCGTGAACGTATCCAGATTTTTGAAGGTGTTGTTATTGCACGTAAAGGTGCTGGCATCTCAGAAAACTACACAGTTCGTAAAATCTCTAACGGTGTAGGTGTTGAGCGTATCTTCCCAATCCATACTCCACGTGTTGAAAAGATCGAAGTTGTTCGTTACGGTAAAGTACGTCGTGCGAAATTGTACTACTTGCGTGCTCTTCAAGGTAAAGCAGCTCGTATCAAAGAAATCCGTCGTTAATTCGACTAAAAAACTCTGCTCATTCAGCAGGGTTTTTCTCTAGCTCCCTTAGTTCAATGGATATAACAACTCCCTCCTAAGGAGTAGTTGCAGGTTCGATTCCTGCAGGGGGCAATAATTCAATCAAAAAG
The DNA here is from genome assembly GCF_000253155.1 of Streptococcus oralis Uo5. NCBI lineage: Bacteria > Bacillati > Bacillota > Bacilli > Lactobacillales > Streptococcaceae > Streptococcus > Streptococcus oralis. Next base: position 1,230,817 of record NC_015291.1, on the reverse strand, counting down.
CACTGAATGATCAGTGTTTTTTTCTTGTCTTAAAATAGAAACCATTTCAGATGAAAATGGAGGTGTGGTATAATAGGAGAAAGTATAAGTGCTTATTTGGAGGGGAATTTCTCTCCTTATTATGGGATTGGATTGAGTATTAGGATTTAGATTCCTAAGAAGAATAATGATGTTTTAGTAAAGAAGGAAATAGAATGAAAATTTCAGGGTCAAGCGGTAACATTACTTTTGACTATGAAAATGGCTATGTTTTAAAAGCAGAGGGAGAGTTGTTGACTGCTGGTAACTTTATTGTATATAGGTCAAGCATACAGAATTGGGAGCCACCTTACAATCACATTCCTATCACACAGAACGAGATAGATAAACTTGTTGAGGAAGTGAACTCCATGATGACGGAGCAGACAATTCAGATCGAATTTATCTGAGTTAGAGTAGGAGAAGGGTGATGAAAATTGATTACAGTAAACAGATGCTCACATGGGAGTGGGATGGCAATGAAATAAAGATAGAATTACCAGAAATCATTCATGCGGAATATCATAAAGATGAGAACATGGTGATGGTTTATAGTGGGGAAAATTTCATTAACAAAATCATTTTCTACTTTAGTTTAGAAGGAAAATTGTTAGGGCAACAAAATCTACTAGAAGGAACCCTAGATTGGAATCATAATGGGAAGCATCAGATTAGTTTTCATCATTTACATTGTCTTCGCTTTAGCCCTAAATATCAGCGTATCTTGAGCATATTTCGCTCATCCAGCGATTTTGATGTTCCATCAGAACTAGAGGTTTATAATTTAGAAGGTGAGAGAATCGACCAAATTGAATCTCCTGCAGGGTATACAATGCTATACATTTCTGAGATAAGTAAAGAAAAACTGAGAATTGTATGTGAAGCTCTTAATGAAGATTGTTTTGATAGTTCTGGCCGAAGTGATTTCTATTTTAATTTAGACTTAGAAACTAGAAGATGGGTAAAAGATGGCTTCGCCTATTGAGGAAGAGAAAAAGAAGCCTGATTTTATGATATTCTGGTTGAGAGAAAAACTTGCACTAGGAGAATACAAATGAAACCAACAAAATTACAATGGGAAGATGTTATCCAATTTGAAGAGGTAAAAGGTTACGGTCAGCATATCTGGAGAGATGGTAATCATCTTTATTATGTTGATGAGGAGGGAAGAATTGCCCCTCAGCGTGTTGTTTATAAATTACCAAATGAGCTGTTTGCCTTATTAGAAAGTGGAGAGAGATCGCTACTCGAAATATCTTGGAAGATTAAGCACGATCGTTGGCCACCGACGGAAGAAGAAATCAATAAAATAAAAAGAGGAAGAGCCAAAGAACGACCAAAGATACTGATAGCTAATCCGAAAAATCAATTACTTTTTACACAAGAAGAATTAAAAGAATTAATGCCTATTGCAGAGAAGATTTGGATCGAATCTGAAGGCAAATTTCCAGATGATTATGTATCACCACTTAAGTAAGGAAGGTATAAAATGAAAGCAACAAACCTACAATGGGAAGATGTTATCCAGTTCGAAGAAGTAAAAGGTTATGGTCAGCACATTTGGAGAGATGGCAATCATCTTTATTACGTTACTGAGGAGGGAGGAATTGCCCCTCAGCGAGTGGTTTATGAATTACCAAATGAGTTATTTGCCTTACTGGAAAGTGGGGAGAGAACGCAGTTAGAAATATTAAGTAAACTTCAGAACGATTGTTGGCCACCGACAGAAGAAGAAAAGAAGGCTAGTGAGAAACGATTCATAGAAGAGAGTCCTACATCTTTAATTGATTTACCTGAAACTAGAGATTTATTTACTCAAGAAGAGCTTGAAAGATTAATTCCACTTGCTGAACAGAAATGGATTGACTGGAGAGGCAAACTTCCAGATGATTATGTATCGCCATTTAAGTAAGGAAGGTATAAAATGAAACCAACAAACCTAGAATGGGAAGATGTTATCCAGTTTGAAGAAGTTGAAGGATATGGGAAATCCATCTGGAAAAATGAGGATAAATATTATTTAGTTTCAGAAGAAGGAACTGTGGCTTCTTGGTTAGCAGTCTATGATTTACCCCAAGAATTATTCTCTCTATTAGATAGTGGAGAGAGAACACTACTCGAAGTATCTTGGAAGATTAAACACGATTCTTGGCCACCGAACGTGACACAAAAAGAAGCTAATAGAAATTTCTTGAGGCAATATCCAGAAGCTTTAAGAGGAAATCCTAAAGCGCAAGGCTTGTTCACAAAAGATGAACTGGAAGAAATATTACCAGAAGGGACTGAAATTCTTGCGAGTGACGATTAAGAAGAGAAAACTAAGCTTAATAAAATCAAAATGGTAAATTTTGCAGAGAACGAACTAAGTCTTTTCGAAATTGGAGATAAGAGAGATTATCAAATGAAAAATTACAGAAAACTCTTGTTAGAAGCTATCCAAGCAGACAATGTTGCAGGGATTTTGCGAGGTGAAAAAAGATATCGCATAGAGCCTCCAACCTCTGTACCAGATGTTTTTCCAACAGATGTTTGCCAAGTGTTAACTGAGTATTTCTACAAGCAGAATGATATTGACAAGATTCAAGATATATTAGAAGGCAGTCTTATAGAGTTATCACAGAATTCTGCCGTTGATTTATATATTTCAGTTTTGTTTTTTGATACAATCCTTTTTATGCAGGAAAAAAACATAGCTAGCTTTACAATCCATACGTCGACAGTTGCACAAGCAATCGCTAAGGGAATTAAGAATTTTCAAGAGGAATTGAACAACAGTATCACTTTCCCAAACGGTCTTGTTAAATTAAAACCAATGAATCAGCTGGAAAAATTCAATCAAAAATATCAAAAGAATGAACAGTTTTCCATTATGGAGAAATAATAGTGTGAGTTTTAATCCTATATAGATGAAATGTAAGTTGGGACAAATATTATGAATGAGAATTTAAATTTTGATTTGTTAAAACATGATGTAGAAAAAGAAATCATCTCCCCTATGCCAACTGATGCCTTATTGTATGAAAGAGAAGTAGTGTGGAGGGTTAAACTGCCTGATGATTATAAGGAATTTATAAAGAAAGAGAATGGATTGATTCCGTCAAAACGGTATTTTCATTTTGGGAATAATGAGAAAGTAATCGAGCACTTTTTAGCCATACTAGCTATTTCAGGTGAGAAGGCAGAAGAGGCTTATGATATCGGAGTTGTGAGTACACAATTGGAAGGTCGCATTGTCTTTGATGAAGATTATGTCGGAATGCAACTAATCCCAATAGCAGCATTGTTTGGGGGTGATTTTGTTTGTCTAAATTATATAGAGGATCCCGAAAATCCAAGCATATGTATCTGGTATCACGAAGAATCCTACGACCTGGAGCCTGCTATAGAGTTTGTAGCTAATAATTTTACAGAGTTTTTAGCGATGCTATATTGATAGAAAGAACGGTTTAAAAAAAAATGGAAATAAATCATCAGACTTTTGGGAAAATAAAATTTAATTACGGTTGGACAAAAGATATTTCTCTAGATATTTTCAATAAGCACCATGTTTTGAAAATCAATATTGATGCGGATGAAGATGCTGAATTTGAAATTAATCAGAAAAAAGCCTATATATTTTTTGAAAATCACATAGATGAAATAGCAAAAGAGGTAGATGTGGCAATTGTATCATATTACGATCGTGAAATATCAGATATTGTTTCAAGCTACACGAATCATAAAGAAAAACAATATTTTTTAGATATAATTGGTGACAAAGATAAGATTTATTCTTTGTTACAACCAAAGAAAATCATGTTTCCTTTAACTTTTGACGAAAATGTTGAAGAGTTTGGTTTTTTATGTGAGTGTGATTGGGATAAAGAAAATGGCATAGGAATAAAATTTGTCAATGGCGTATTGTCTGAAATTGGTTATCAGGATGTACTCCTATAAGTATTTGTTTTCTTATAATTATTTGTAGTTTTAATATTTATTGATGAAATCTGCAAAATCAAAGGAATTTTTGACGAACGCTTAAAGGAGTTGGAGTACTTTCCATATGACCTCCTAGTCCAAGAAAACTAAGAAAACTGGGGTTTCCACCCAGTTTTTATCAGACAGGTAGTCTCCTTTTTCTTTACATTAACTCAGTTATTCTTAACACGGACATCCACAGTGTTGCTCAGGTCCTCAAACAAAGAGGAAACATACCGGAGGTAAATAAAATGGTATTAACTTTAGACCCATTTGGGCATGCAGAAGATGAAAATATCGAGCTTTTAGAAAAACGATTTGATATCAAACTTCCAGTTGACTATAAAGAATTTTTAGTCACACAAAACGGAGGAAGAAATTTATCTTATACATTTGAAAATTCAATTAAGATTCATCAAATTGATGAAACTATTAATATTGATACTATGTTTGGTATAAATACTGGAATTAAAAATGCTGATATAGAGCAGTGGACAGAAGAATATCGGAATGATATTTTTGAACATTCCATTATTATTGGTGACACTTTGCAGCATGGATTTCTACTATTTTGGCAAAGTGGTGATGCTAACGAAGGTTTATATTATTACGACGATACCTATCAATTAGAAGCCTCAAGCGATGAGAACAATGCCTATTTTTTAGCTAAAACATTTTCAGAATTCATAGAGTTGATACAGAACTAAGAGCACAGTTGAAAGAAATGCGTAATCATGAATAAATATAATAAAGCACTATTTGAATTAGGAATAGCTACATGGTTATCCAAATTAATGCAGGAAAGTCAGTTTTATAACAAGATTGAAGAGCTTCTCGAAGTATGCTGGAAATGGGTAGAGAATCATGAAGTGTCTGCAGATTACATCTATTCCCTTCTCGATGATGGAACTGAATTTGGAGGAGCTTTTGTTTATATGCAAGAAGATGATCCAAAATTTGAAGCAAGGTGGAATTGTGTTATTGAAGCAGGTGCTTCCATAGCCTCGTTAGCTTATGAGTGTGAGGAGAAAGACTATAAACCTGCCTTGTTGGAAGAGATCGATGCTGAACAAGAAGAATTTTTCAATGAGCAGTTGCGAACTATTATTGGAAATCAAATCCAGTCCCTAGATAACTTTAAAAACTACTTATCAGTTGATAAGGAAAAGAACAAAGAAAAGATAATAGAGAAACTATCAGAGATATTAGATTAGCAGTGATGTTGAGCAAAGTCAGGAGTTACCGCATGATAAGAGACAAACATAAAGATCTTGCGTATTTTGAAAAACGTTTGAATCGTTTACAAAACCGTTTAAGAGAAGATATCGAGATGACGGATGAAATTGCGGAGAAGTATTTGTTGCTCCATTACCAAGATTTGGTTTTGGATAATGAAGAACTGGTGAAACTTTCCTATTCTATAGGGTCTTCAGGGTCTTCGAAAGAGGAGATTTTCCCCTATTATCAAGGCGTTCTTTCTAATTTGAAACTCATTGCATCAGAGGGAGTTCCATTTGACTTGGCAGTTAACATCTTTTCCTTGGGAGTTCTTTACAGTGAGCGCAAGGAAGAGTTTCTGGATGATTTAAAGGCTATTTATGAGCAGATGGATCACACAGATGGCTTGATTGAATACTACATGGTTTATCTATTCCATGATAAGATAGTCCCTTTCCATTCGATTCTAGAGTATCAAAATATGATTGAGGATGCTTATGAGAGTGTAGCCAAGGTGCAACTCAGGAACTATGGGAACGTTTTTATAATAAATTAGATTGAGGTATTAAAAATGGATGCAACAAAATTAAATAAGCTATCATATATTTTATATTCTGAAAGCAATGCTGAAGCTGTAAAACTAGTTAAGTCTATTGATAGTGAAGATGAACTCTTTGTCTTGCTTGATAATTATAATTGGGATAATGGTTTTGAAGTACCAGAGGCAATTATTAATCATCCTAGTTGCACTCTCCCTGTTGCCTTATTAGCTTTTCATCGAGCAGACGGTATACAATATTTACTTGAAGGAGAGGCTGTTTTTGTAAATCGCTTATCGAAATCCTGGGAAGATTTTATAAAGGAAGTTTATGATAAAATTTTGAGAAAACAATATCATAAAGGAAGTATCTCTTTTCAGCCTGAAATAACAAAAATTCAAAAGTTCAAATTAAATAAGTTGAATCCCAATCTCGATTCGTTTATTTTAGACGGAGTATTAGGAAAAGATTTACATATTCGTCTTTAAAAATAAGAATAATGATACGATAGCTCGCTTTAAATGGATGTGAAAATTTATTGACTTGCCCCCAGCAGGTAAATACCTACATGACTTGGCCAATACAGGAAAGATTGCAGGGCTCACCGCTGTTAAGACTAGTATAAAAACCAAAGTTAAACATCTACGACGAGCGCTTGAAAGGCCTAGAGTACTTTCCATATGACCTTCTAGTCCAAGAAAACTAATCATGGATTTGAAATATAGGTTGATTAATCGAAAGGAGAAATGAATGGAAACAGAAAATACAGTGTCCATTTGGATTGGAAATTTTGCTGATAAATCTCAATTAGACCATTATTTGCAGATAAACTATGATGAGGATGGAGAAGCAGTTCCATCTCAGTTCTTAATAGAGAATGGTATTGACTTGGATGATATTGATGACGATTTTATAGAATGTGAGGTCGATGATGTAGAACACTCAAATCTCGAACGGATGTTGAAAGGTGCGTCCTATGAACAGACTATTCTTCAAAATTTAAAAGAGGAGGGAATCAATACGATTATTCCTCCCAGCAACACCATCATTTTGCTTTACAATTATGATTATAGTGACAATGAAATAGCAACGGGAAATACAAGATTTATCGGAACTGTTAGATATAAGGAGACTTAGTCTCATTATTGCAAAATAATAGAACCAATCATACCGTATACTTAATTGATAGGAGCTCCTTAGGAAGATACTTTAGAGGTGAAAAAATGATATTTGAAGACGAATTTTCAGCTAAACAAACAGACATGATTCAATTGGCATTAGAATATGTGGATAGGGTAGAGAAAAAGGTTGATACTGTGTATATCTATTGTTCTTTTGAATCAATGTATTCCTTTGATGTTTTCTATAAAGATGATAAAAATAATATTGTAATGTTGCATGAACTTTCAAAAAAAGGTATGAGTGAATCTGAAATAGATAATCTGATTTTTTCAGTTTTAAAATTAGGCAATAAAGATTTACAAGATATTCATAAAATTTGTCAAAAGTATAATCGTCCGATGCCTTCACAAATAAAATTGATTTATGATAATGTAAAAAAGAGTGTAAATGGTAAGTATTTCTATGATTTATTTTATTCCAACTCAGATACATTAACAGCAGATGATATTTTTGAACAATGGTACAATGAAGTAAAAGAAGAGATAGAGGGGAATTATGGTATTTGAAGATAAATTTATGGAAGTTCAGGTTAGCATGATTTCGTTAGCAATGGAATATGTTCAAAATCAGGCAGAAAAAGTATATATTTATTGCATTTCGGAGGAAGCATTGCAATCATATAAAGTTTTTTATAAGATTAATGGTATTGTAATTGAAATGGATAAAGTTAATGAAGTTGTGGCAAAAAAAGTAGATAATTCTGATAATATGGCATTCGCTCTATTGAGATATGGAGCTGAAGATATACAAAAAATGCTTGATATTTGCCAAGAATATAACCGTGAACACCCAACTGAAATGTGGTTGATTTATGATGCCAAGAAAAACAGCCTTGACAGTCGCTATAGCTATGAGGGGCGCTATGACAAGGATGAGGAATTGCTTCCACGTCTCGAGTTTGAAAAATGGTTTGAGGAAGTAAAAGACGAGGAACTGTAGGAGAAGAATATGACACAACAAGATCAATCGATTATCTCCCCCTTGCCAACTGATGCGCTATTAAATGAAAGAGAAGTAGCGTGGAAAGTTCGACTACCTGACGATTATAAGAATTTTATAATGAGAAAAAATGGTTTTCGTCCTTCTAAAAATTTATTTTCTTTAGCAAATAGGTCCTTTTTGATCGAGAGATTCTTGTGTGTATTAGAAAATACAAAAGACAATCCACTTGGCATGTATGACATTGATGTTGTAATGTCCCAACTGGATGAACGTTTGTTTGTCCATGAAGATATTTTGGGGTTTGAGTTGGTCCCCATAGCAGCACTGTTTGGTGGCGACTTTCTTTGTCTAAATTATATAGAGAATCCCGAAAATCCAAGCATTTGTATCTGGTACCACGAGGAATCCTACGAACTGGAGCCTGCTATAGAGTTTGTAGCTAATAACTTTACAGAGTTTTTAGCTATGTTACAGGATTAGCAGCAGGCTAGATATTGATTTAGCAAGAATACGAAGAAACGATTAAAAGACTGATTAACGTAGGTATTCTCAGATGAAAGGTTGATACAATGCTAGAATATAAAAAACACCAGCTAATAGAAAATGGTGAAATTATAAAATCTTTTACATTTGAAATCCGAAATATAATTGAACTAGTTGATGGATGTATTGTTTTATTGGAGGTTCCTTTTGATAATGATATTGAAAAAAATAACATTTTAAGAGTTGATGGTAGTGGAAATATAGTTTGGACGATAGATAATAGTGGATACAGTAATAATATTTATCCCTTTGAACAGATGACTTTGAGCGATGGCTGGCTTTATGCGACTGATTTTTATGGCAGAAGATTAAAAGTCGATATAAAAACGGGGAAAATAGTTGATATGACTCTATCAAAGTAATAGAAGTTTGAGAATTTCGAAAATATGCGGAGGTCTCGCAAATGAGCGAAGGTTACTTACCTACAAGAGATAGTTTAGGTTATCAGAATGTCAAACAAGCTTTAGAGAAAATTTTTTCGATTGACCTTGATACGATTGCCATTCATGAAGGAGAAGATGAAAATTTTAATTTTCCATTCGTGTATAAGGGTTATCATATGACGATGGGGATTTCATCAACAAGTAAAAATAGGCAATTGGAAGCTGGAGAGGGTGGCTTGTTTAACATATGGTTCACTCAAGCTGATGAACAGAGATTTTCAGTCACATTGTTGTCACAGATAATTGATGACAAAAGCATAAAAAGAGTGTATGGCCGTGATGAAGAATCAGTTGAACGGACTTTGAATATATTGAAAGACTTTCTAGATTCTGAAAGAGCGGAAGTTTTATTAAAGAATTGACCAAATAGATTTTAAAGAAAATGATTTCTTTGAGGAGAATAATATTATGGAATTAAATGAAACCGAGAAGTTTGCTGTTGAAACGAGCCGAATGATTCGAACTTATTTCGGGAATAAGATGGATTCTTCTAGCATTTATGATGTTATTGACGAACCAAATCATCATACTTTCAAACTGAAGTTCCGCGTCTATAATTTTGCTGGGGTAAAATTTCAGTACGAGAATGATTTCTTCGAGATTTATGTTTTTTTCAATGGTGATGAGGGTTTACTGCTGTCTAAGGGAAATAGTCGTTACAGTGAAATAAGCGATTGGGATAGTTATTTAAAAAAAATCATGACAAAAATCGAGTCTCATATCCCAGAGAAATATCTTAAAGCCAAGGGTTGGCGATAAAAAAGAAGGAGGTATTGGTATGGTTCAAGAAAGTATGGAAGCTATAAAACAAGAAGTAATTGAACGGATTCAGCGTTTCTTTAGAGATAGGGCCTCTGATGTAACCATTTGTGAGTTGGTTGATGTCCCAAATCATTATATATTACGTCTCATATTTAGAGCCTATGATTACTATTGGGTTCAATTTAATTACGATAATGATTTATGCGGATTCTCTATTGTTTTGAATGATGAATTTGGAGCGTCGCTTGAAAGCAAAATGCGTAGCTATATGGGAACAAAGGATTGGGATAACTACTTAAAAGAAATCATGGCAGAGATTGAATTACGTATTCCCGATGAGTTCTTAAAAGCTAAGGGCTGGTTGTAAGTGAGTAATGTTTAGCTTCCAGCTGATTGATAACTAGCTAAAGTTTGGTTAGTACAAAAGAGAAGATGAATGAGTTTTGAGAAAGAATAAATCAGTGGACATTTGGTAGATGGCAAAGGATATAAGAATGGAAACAATTTATGTAAGTCAAAAAGATATGTTGGAAATCTGTCAAGATGGTGACAAGTATTTCTTGCGTTATCCAACTTTTAATATTACCTGCCCAGAAGTGGTTAGAGAAATCCCCAAAGAAGCTGCAGATAGTTATATGTCTGGAGAACATACTGGCAAAGAGTTGATGAATTATGCAGATTATGGTTTTTGGAAATCTAAAAAACAATATACACAAGAAGAGTCGAATAAAATTTTTATACAAAATAACCCTGACTTAATTTTCAATGATTTATCTTATAACCAAAAAATATTTTCTCCTGAAGAATTTACTCAAATTTCCACCCAAGCTATCGTTTCGAAACTGAAACCTAGCGAACTTGACGCTATTGGTACAGTTGATAGTCATTTAGAGCTTCTTCTGGCGGATCCAGTCGGCTGGCAGGAAGAGATAGAAGCAGTCCATCTGGAAATTCTGCAAGAAAAAATTAACAATTACATTCACTTCATCGAAAGCAAGCAGTATGTGGCACGATATGGTGATAGTTTTGACAAAAAAGTTATCCATATCACATTCCAGCATTCCCCATCTGATAACGGATTGGCCTTTCTCGCAGCGGTTCAGAAAGTGTTGCAACCCACAGATATGAGCTTGAAGGTAGAATTGCCAGAGTAAGAAAGGGAGCGGAAACGCTCTCTTTTTGTGGTATAATGGGACTAGATTTTTAAAATGATTATTTAGCATTTCTAAATAGCGAACTACTCATGCCAACGATTGACACAACGGGGCATTCTTACGATGAGCCTTCTATCTGCGATTGAACGTCAAGGCTATTATGAAATCAAAAAACCACGTGTCTATAAACTAGGCACTAATTAAATTGATGAAATTAAAGTGATTTTTAGAATTAACCAATGGAGTAAATAAATGAAGAAATTTGAAATACCAGAGCCTAAAGATTATCAACATTTTGTCACACATTATAGAGAAGTGATGAGGGAAGGAAAAGAAGATCAGGCTTTTCTAGGTACGGAAGCTTGGTATCGTTTTCGACAACGAGATTCTTATGAACTTGACAGTACAGACATTAGCGTATTAATGGAATATTGCTTATATCCGTTGTATGTGGAAGGTGATAGGGATATAGCGCGCAGAACCTTTAATATCTTGAAATATTTTAGCTTATCAGTTGACCTAGTCAAATTAGATAAGGTGACTGATTATATTTCTATTCAAAACTGGTTTTTAACTGAATATTCTAATCTTCCCTTTGTTATTGAAACAGATGAGTTAGAAAGAAATATTATAGATAGCATTTCAAAATTATCAGATGAGCAGAAACGTACTTATACCTATGAAAGACTCTGTAATGTATTAGACCGTAGTCCATTATACAGACAGTGTGATGAAGAAAAGGTAGAGAAGATTCTCAAGGAATTCAAGGAAAAATACTACAATCCCCCTAAGGTAGTAGAAACCATTAAAACAGTTGAGAAAATTGTACTGGATGTTACAAGTATCGATGCGATGGGTGTTTCTGATGACCATCTGGAGTTGTTGTTGATTGATGAAAACAAATGGATAGAGTCATTAGAAGAGGAACATCTCTTGAAACTTCAAGAAAAACTCAATAACTATATCTACTTCCTCGAAAGCAAGCAGTATGTGGCACGATATGGCGATAGTTTTGACAAAAAAGTTATCCATATCACATTCCAGTATTCTCCATCAGACAACGGTCTAGCATTCCTCGCAGCTGTTCAGAAGACATTGCAAAATACAGATATGAGCTTGAAGGTAGAATTGCCAGATGATGAAACTTTACCAGAGAAGAAGAGCTCATTAGCAGATGTAAGTCAACCCAAACAAGAACAAGAAAAGGTATCTCAAGAGCGATATCTCCAGATTAAGAAAGAATATAAAGTTCGACTAGTATTAGTAGTTTTTCTTTTATTCCTTTCTTTTATACTATATTTGTTTATCATTCTAAGTTTTTCTAGACATATCCCATTTATAGCAACAGTTATGGGGACGGTTATTCCTTTTAATCATTTTCTACTGGTCCCAGTTTGGCAAGAGAAAAAAGCGATAGAAGAGGAACATCCTGAATGGAAGAACCTTAGCACAAGTGAAGTCAAGGTTCCCTCATCAGAATCCAGTAAAAGAACTTTAGCAGCTATTGGAACTATTTTGGCCTTATTCTTATCTTTTGCGATGCTCTACAGACCGGTTAAAGTAAATACGAAAATTCCTACTGCTGAGGAAATTAAAAATATGCCTAGATTTGACAATAACTATACTCCTAAGTCAAAAAGTAGTTCATCCTCTGAACCAGAGTCTAGATCGACAACATCAGATTTGAACGAGACCTCTTCAACTGAAGAAAGTACACAAAGTCAAAATTCAAGTAAGGAGAGTCAAAATTACCCTCACCATATACCTGGAATGAGTGATGAGGAATTAAAGAGGGTCATTGATAAAACATTGAAAGATTTCAATGAGAAACGGGAGAAAGAAGAAAATTCAGAAAAGACTGAGTCAGGAAATGAGTGATGTAAGTACGGAAAATTTGTTGTTGTGAATATAATATAATGGAATACGTGGAGGGTTAGTATGCGTAAAGAATTTCTAGTTTATCAAAACAAAGTATACTCGAATTTTGTGAATTATATAAATGACTATATCCTTCTTTCAGAAGATCCGGCAATGTTGAAAGAAGGCTATTTCCCCTATAGTTCCTATGTAGATGGTGAAGAAGAAGGTCTATACGGGAAGCTTGTGCCTTATAGTGAGGTTAGTCAAAGGTATTTGGTTTGTGATAGTGTCTTGTATAAAGATCATGAATTTGAAATCGCAGGTCACAAGTATGGGGATGATGATTTTACAGCACCCGATTCTTATGTGCGAATATTGGTTTCTGATAAAGAATTTTTAAATGAAAACAATATAGCAGATGGTGCGTCATTGATGGATGATAAGTACGGTCATATTACGTATGCATCAGGAAAAATCCCTGTCAGCGAAGTAACGATTCTACGTCGTAGAAAGAATTTACCAGTAGACCGAAGGAGAAAAATATGAAATCAGTTATTTTTACAATAAAAAGCAACCAATCACTAAGAATTGGTGAGGTGCTTCAAGCAGAACTCTTTGAATGTTACAGCGTTTCTGCTAAGGATGCAGGATTAAAGCCATCTGCAGACTCTCTTATTTCGGATTTCCATTCTGTTCAGTTTGGGGTCAAAGAGAAGTCTAGTTTAGGGTTCCGTCTATCTTTTGATGGTCAAGCCTATCAGGTATCTGTTCCAGATTTGGCGACAGCTTCTGACTGGACTGGGGCCTTGATGTTCTTGAAAACCTTGCTCATTCTCTTAGATGTAACTGTATGTGAACATGATGGTGTGGCGTATGATAAAGATTCTATTCTAGAATTTCATTTCACAGATATTTTCTTATCAGCTCTTTCAGAATTGACTAAGGAAGTAAAAGTCCATCCCATCGTGGAAATTATGGGAGTGAAACGTCCTATTTACATCAATGAACTCTACCTAGGGCAGATTATCCATGTGCCGGACGAGCAACTCTTAAATAGTTATGACCAGCGTTTGCGCTTTACCCAACAGCTGAATGCTTATTACTCTGAGCAGCAAGTTTTTAAAGTAGAGCAGGATGGTGAGGACATCATTATCCCTATCAATTATCTAAATAGTGAAGGACGAACAATCTTACCGGCTCAACCAGAGCTAGAACCTCAATATTTACAAGAGTATCGAGGAAGTAAGGTTGCAGTTGCACGACTGTTTATCATGACAGCCGATGGGGAAAAACTAGCCGAGGTTCCTTATCGACAGTTCTTAGAGTCGTTGACCGAGGGCATCTATATGCTAGATGCCAAGTATGTTCTGGTCGACCCAATTTCTCCTGAAACGTTGCAGAAGTTATCACAAAACTAACGTTCTAAGAAACTTATTAGTCTGTTCAAGATTGAACAGTTTACCATCTGATAGTTTTTTCAGGTGGTTTTCTTTTTCCTTAAGTTCCCCATTTTATTTTTTCTGTATTTATTTTATGCTATAATAAGACAAAGTTTTAATACCATCATTCAACAATAGACCAAGTAAATACCCAGAAATAGGCAGAATAAACCAATGGAGTAAATAAATGAAGGCATATAGACTAAAAAAAGATACCGAGTGGGATATTATGCGGTATAAAAAAGCAATTGAAAATCACAGAGAAATAGATTCTTTCTTAGGTATTGATCCCAAGTATAGAATTGGTCATCGAGATTCATATTATCAAGATATTACAGATACTCATATTTTGATAGAATACAGCCTTTATCCAATTTATGTAGAGGGAGATTTTGATATTCCAGATCGAACTTTTAATATTTTAAAGGAATTAGCTTCTAGTCAGGATATTATACATTTATATCAAGTTGTATCATTTATCAAAAAACAAGAAGATTTACTGGAGGAATATGATACTTTACCTTTTGTCGTTGATGTTGAGAACATAGTACCTATAGTTCTTGAAAGTATTTATAATCTTCCTAATGAGAAAAAGGTTGATTATTACCGTAATATTTGTAATTTAATTGATTCTATGGTGCTTTTCAAAAACTGTGATAAAGACAAAGTAGAATATATTGTTAATGAGCAAAAGAAAGAGGAGAATAAGAATAGAAGAAAAATTAAATCAGTTGCAGAAGTATGGCCAATTGAACTAGACGTTACAAGCATCGATGCAATGGGTGTTTCTGATGACCATCTAGAGTTGTTGTTGATTGATGAGAATAAATGGATAGAGTCATTAGAAGAGGAGCATCTCTTGAAGCTTCAAGAAAAACTTAACAACTACATCTACTTCCTCGAAAGCAAGCAGTATGTGGCTCGATATGGCGATAGTTTTGACAAAAAAGTCATTCATATCACATTCCAGTATTCTCCATCTGATAATGGCCTAGCCTTTCTCGCAGCTGTTCAGAAGGTGTTACAACCGACTGATATGAGCTTGAAGATAGAATTGCCAGAGTAATAAAGGGAGCGGGAACGCTCTTTTTAATTTCTTATGGAATAGCTCTCCAGTATGATATAATGTCATTTAGAAGCACCCAGAGAATATAGGAGTCGAAACCATGCTAGCTATTTGTATTGATTTTATAGGTGATAAGTCAGGGACCTATAAGTTGTTAAGAAATTATTCATCCTTGCCTTTTTCTCTGATTCAAACCAGAATAAACAATCACGATACGTTCATGGAAGTGGATATTCTAGATCTGGATGAATTAAAAAAGGTTAGAGAATTAATCGGTCAGTTAACTGCCATTGGAACTATTGTTACCATTAAGGATTCGACTGGTATTATCACCTTAGAAACAGTAAATAATCTTATTTCCACCTTTGAAGAGATTGCGGCTGAAAGAGAAGAACTGGATGCCCTGATGTTTGAGGAGGAAGAGTGAGTGCCATGTTTTTCAGTGGATCCCAAGTGAGTTTTTAGTAATAAAAGGAAAATCGATGAATGATAATAGAGATTTATTGCGCTTCTTACAGGAGTTGATATACGGTCTTGTAGATCTTATCAGTGAGAAAGAATATCAGGAGTTTGTCCTTGATGCCTTAAAACTTTCCAAACAGGAGCTTGATAAAGAGAGTGATTTTTGTCCAGATATTTTATACAATCGACTGGAAAATATGGACGAGCTGGATATCTTGACATTTCAGGTGTTGGATAAGAAAACCAATCCACTAGTGTGGAACTGTATCGCTAATTTCTTTGTCCTAGTTTGTCACTACTCATATATTGCTTCTGAGGAGGTTTACCTGCCACAAACGATTGAAAGTGCCGACGAGGACATACTTGAGGCTCTTTCTTCAAGTTACAAACAAATCCTAGCTGAAAATAGGGAGCTTATTTCACAAATAACTGGTCCAGAAATAGAAGGATATTTAAAGGATGAGCTCGTTAAAAACTATTTTGGTTCACTATTTTTATCAGATGAGAATGAATAGGCTATTCGTTCAAGTATAGATCAGGAGAGGATATGCTTACGAGTTATTTTATGTTGATTTTTGCTGAAGCAATTGTAAACCGTATGAAAACACGATACAATTCTCAAATTCGAACTGCCTTGGATGCATGTTGGAGTTTTTTGGAGAATAGAGATAAAAGGGGAGAGGAACTTTATCGCCTTTTAGATGATGGGACAGACTTCAGTGGAATATTTATCTACATGTAGTTAGATGAAAATGAAGCGAATGGTCTCTTGTGGGACAACATTAGCTATGCAATAGGTGTGACTGCTAAAGAAGCTTTTGAGTTTGAAAACAAGAAAGAGCTTCCTTCTCCCTTGGAAAACATTGAACCGGAACTACTTGATGTCTTTATTGATAATTTAAAAGATATTAGCATGGATCTTTATCATCACGTCGAAACAGTAAAAATTTTCATCAATAGAAATCCATATCCATCAAAAGAGTATGCCCTAAAAGCACTAGATAAGATGGGCTTACTTAGATGAATTGATTGGAAGATTTGGCGAAAAATCAAAAAGAACACCCCAGAAGTTAGAGTGTCATCTCTACCTTTTGGGGTGTTGTTTATTTTCTATCCTTAAGAATTTTACAATACCCAGGTACGAATAGCATGGGCAACGCCAGATTCATCATTTGTTTTGGTAATGTATTTGGCGATTTTTTTGAGTTCTGGATTTCCATTTTCCATGACAACGGGATTTCCAACGACTTCGAGCATGGCACGGTCATTTTCTTCGTCGCCGATCGCCATGGTTTCATCTTTGGTCAATCCGAGTTTTTCAGCTAGGTGAGTGATAGCTGAACCCTTGTCTACATTCTTTTTAAGGAGTTCGAGGTAGAAAGGAGCTGATTTGTTAATAGAGTAACGCTCGTAAAATTCGGCTGGAATCTTTTCAATCGCAGCATCGAGAATCTCTGGTTCATCGATAAACATACATTTGACGATTTCCTTGCCAGCCATTTCTTCAGGAGTGCGGTAAAAGATGGGCATGCTGACGAGGGTTGATTCGTGAACTGTGTATTTTCCGATATTGCGATTGGCAGTATAGATACCGTCCTTGGTAATAGCGTGCATGTGAACACCGAGCTTGCGACTGAGAAATTCCATATCCAGATAATCCTCATAGGTCAAGGATTCGCTGATAATCTCATGGCCAGTAGCAGTTTCTTGAACAAGGGCACCGTTGAAGGTTACAACATAGTCACCCTCATCTCTCAATTGCAAGTCGTCCAAAAGTTTGGCAACGCCTGCGATAGGACGACCCGTTGCAATCACGACTTTGACACCAGCTTCTTTGGCATCTTGGATGGCAGAAAAGACTTCCGGAGTGATTTCCTTTTTACTGTTAACCAGGGTACCGTCGATATCGACGGCGATTAGTTTAATACTCATAAATTTCCTCTATTCATTCTTATTTGGGGTAAAATGATCGTTCTCAATCAAGTGTAAAAATTGCTGGGTGATACTTGCGAAGATGCTGTTTTGGTCCAACATTTCTTTTGGAAAATAGAAACGATTGTCACCGTGGCGACTGCCAGCAAGGGATTGGACGATAGGGGACAGGCTAGAGAGTTCTGCCAGTTCACCATTTTTTTGTAAAATTTCAATCTGAGTCCGTGGATTTTCAGATTCGGGACGATAGATATCATAAGGGAGGTCAAAGTTCTTATGAATAGCAGTATAGTAGTCTGGATCAAAACCGATTTCTTCAACCAGTTGTCTCATGGTTGCGAGTTGGTCTTGGTCTTTTTCTGAAAAAGTAATGGATTTAAAGACCTTGCGGTTGACAAAACGTTGCGACAAGTCTGCGAGAATCTTGTCAGGACTGCTCATCCAGAGTTGGAAGTAGGTATTCATCACGCCGTCATCAAGTGCCAGATAGTCAGATAGAGTAACTTTTTTTTCAAAAAAAGGTAGCAAATGTGGAGAAGTGCGTGCAAAGAAGTCCTTGTCCTCAGGGTAGAGTTCCTTAGCACGCTTGAGAAGATTCTGTAGGAGAACTTCCATGGCACGTGTTGCTGGGTGGAAATAAACCTGCATATACATCTGGTAGCGACTGAGAACATAGTCTTCGATGGCGTGCATGCCATTGCGCTGAAAGGCGATGCCATTTTCGATAGGGCGAATCACTCGGAGGATGCGAGTCAGGTCAAATTCCCCATAAGATGCTCCTGTAAAATAGGAGTCGCGCAAGAGATAGTCCATGCGGTCCGCATCGATCTGACTAGAAATGAGCTGCACGACCTGCTTGTTAGGATAGGTATGATCGATGACACTGGCAACTTTTTTTGGAAAGTCAGGCGCTACTTGTAGCAGAACTTGGTGAATCTCTGTCTCAGGACTTTGGATGATTTCCTGGGTAATAGCTTCATGATCTGTATCAAAGAGATGTTCAAAAGTATGGGAGTAGGCACCATGCCCAAGATCATGAAGGAGCGCAGCGGTCATGGTCAAGAGAGACTCAGCAGGATCCCATTCTTCAGGATATTTTTCTTCAAAAATCTCTGTGATACGACGAGCAATCTCATAGACCCCCAAACAGTGGGAAAAGCGACTGTGTTCGCCACCATGGAAGGTATAGCTGGAAGTTCCTAGTTGCTTAATACGGCGCAGACGTTGAAATTCTTTTGTATTGATCAAGTCGTATATGACCTGATTGTTTACATGGATGTAGTTGTGAACTGGGTCACGGAATACTTTTTCGTTCATATGACCATTATAGCAAAATCCTGCTCTTTTTGGTAAAATAGTAGGACAAGAGACAAGAAAGAGGATTTGATGTGAAGATTCGGATGCGCAATACGATTCAGTTTGATGAACAGTTGGAAGTCATAGACCAACTTTATGACGTGGAAGTGCGTGAAAAGGGCGATTATAGCTATCTGCTTTTCTACAATGAGGAGAAGGAAAAAGTGGTTCTCAAGTTTCATGAAGAAGAACTGGTGATGACCCGTTTCTCGAGTCCCAAAACTATCATGCGTTTTCTAAAGGATAGCGATAGTTTAGCCTATATTCCTACACCTATGGGCATGCAGGAATTTATCATTCAAACGAATCACTATGAACTGGATGGGCAAAAGATTGAATTAGCCTATCAACTGCAAAACCAAGAGGGACACCCCTTTGCCAGCTATCAATTAGAAATTACTTGGGGATAAGAAAAAGGTTGGCGGTAGCCAACCTTATTTGATATAGAGTTCTTTATTTTTTAGGACAATTTCACGCACGCTTGCAAATTTTTTGAGTTTTTTAAGTTCTTCAGGATGGGTTACCAGAGTGATAACATAGCCTTCTTTACCCATGCGACCTGTACGGCCAGCACGGTGGGTATAGGTTTCCATATCTCTAGGGACGTCGAAGTTGACAACACATTCCAAGCTATCAATGTCAATACCACGAGCCAGAAGGTCAGTTGCAAGGAGCAGGGTTAGCTGCTTATCTTTAAACTTTTCTAAGATAACTTTTCTAAATTTCACATTGACATCGCTAGCGAGGGAAACAGCTAAGATATCGCGATACTGTAGTTTTTCCTCCGCACTTCCAAGATCTGATAGGCTATTAAAGAAAACTAGTCCTCGGAAATCCTCTACATGAGCCAATTTTCGTAGCATATCAACGCGGTGACGTTGGTCTACCTGCATGTAGAAATGTTGAATGTTGTCTAACTTTTGGTCAGAGAGATCAATGGTGCGCGTGTTTGGTGCAATCTTTTCTTGGTCAAACTTGGTCGTCGCACTCATGTAGATGAGTTGGTGGTCACGAGGTGCGTAGTGGGTGATTTTCTCAACAAAGTGAATCTGAGAATCATCGAGCAATTGGTCAAATTCATCCAGAATGATGGTTTCTACATTCATCATCTTGATCTTTTTCAATTTAATCAACTCAAAGATACGGCCAGGAGTACCGATTAGAATTTCTGGTCCTTTTTTGAGGCGTTCAATCTGGCGTTTCTGACTCGAACCTGATAAGAAGAGCTGAGCAGTTAAGCCGATAGCCTCTGACCACGTTTTACATACATCAAAAATCTGTCCAGCTAGTTCTGTATTTGGTGCTAGGATCAAGAGTTGCTGGGCTTTTTTCTTTTGTAGTCTGAGAAGACTTGGCAGGAGGTAAGCTAGGGTCTTACCAGTTCCTGTTGGGCTCACTCCTAGGAGGTTTTCTCCAGCTAGTATAGGCTCAAATAGTTGAGTTTGAATGGGGGTAAATTCTTGGAAACCGAGTTGGTCACTCAATTCCTGCCATTCAGTCGGTAGTTTGGTTTTCATTTTTCTGCCTCAAATCTAATGCCAGCAGTCTGGCGCATGGTATACAGTAAATCATGAACAGAGCCTGCATCATCCAGCCAGTTCTGGTAAAGTGTCTGGTCTGGTTGCTGGATCATCTGAGCAAACGCAGCAACTTCCTCAGTCATCGTATGAGAAGCCTGTTGGATAGGGAGCTGAACTTGATTTCCTTGGTGGTTGGTAAAAATAGCTGAACGGATATGCTCAATCGTGTTGAGGGTCAAGGTTCCATCTGCTGTATAAATCTCGCAAGGAAGATTGGAAGTGATGTTTTTCCCAGCCTTGATATGAACTTGATAGTCTGGGTAGAAGAGGATACCATCTCCATTTAGGTCAATGCTATTGTCAAGCTGTTGAGCCTGATAGGTCGCGTCCTGAGCTTTTCCAAAGAGGCGAATGGCAGCGTAGAGGGGATAAATCCCCAAGTCCATAAGGGCTCCACCAGCAAAACGATCTGAAAAGACATTTGGCGTCTGTCCAGCCAATAAGTCAGGCATCTTGGAAGAATACTTGGCATAATTGAAATCTGCTCCCAACACTTGCTTGTCTGCTAAAAAGTTTTTGATAGTAGTAAAAGCTTCCTCGTGGTAGTTTCGTGCTGCTTCAAAGATAAAACAATTATTTTTCTCAGCTGTCTGTCTCAAATCCAGCCACTCTTGTGGCTGAGTGACAGCTGGTTTTTCAAGAATGACATGCTTGCCAGCAGACAAGGCAGCCTTTGCTTGAACAAAATGCAAGGAGTTTGGACTGGCGATATAGACCACATCAAAAGAAGATTTAAAGAAGTCTTCTACTTGATCAAAGAGTTGGATATCCTGATAGCGGGAAGCAAAGGTTGCGGCTGTTTCTAGTTTTCTAGAATAGACAGCGACCAGCTGGTATTCTCCGCTGGCATGGGCTGCTTCTATGAAATGATAGCTGATAGCTCCTGTTGCGATAACACCTAATTTAAGCATAAATACTCCTTTTCCGACTTCAAATCCTTCCTTCATTATAACATAGAAAAGAAGGACTATCCAACAGATGGTAAAAATTTTCAAATGGGCTACGCATTTTTAGGAGAAAGTGGTACAATATTGAAATGAGTAAATGAAACTGAATTGGGAGAGAAAATGAGATTATTACCAATAAGAAAAATATCACGTCAGTCTAAGCGACTAGCGCTTTTTTTGACTTTTTGTGCAGGATATGTCGATGCTTATACCTTTATCGTGCGAGGGAACACCCTTGTCGCTGGACAGACTGGGAATGTGGTTTTTCTTTCTGTAGGACTTATTCAACAAAATGTATCGGACGCCAGTGCCAAAGTAATGACCTTGTTTTCCTTTATGATGGGTGTCTTTTTTCTGACATTGTATAAGGAAAAACTACGAATTGTTAAAAAGCCGATTTTGTCCTTGATTCCACTTGCAGTCTTGTCCCTAATTATAGGCTTTGTGCCGCAAACGGTTGATAATATCTATCTCGTACCGCCCTTGGCCTTTTGTATGGGACTGGTGACAACTGCTTTTGGAGAAGTGTCAGGGATTGCCTATAATAATGCCTTTATGACAGGGAATATCAAACGTACCATGTTGGCTTTTGGAGATTATTTTCGGACCAAGCATACGCCTTTTCTACGAGAGGGCTTGATTTTTGTTAGCTTGCTTAGCAGTTTTGTCTTCGGAGTTGTTTTTTCAGCTTATTTGACGATTTACTATCAGGAGAAGACAATTCTAGGTGTTCCTTTTATGATGAGTATCTTTTACTTCAGCATGCTTTTTGCTTTTTGGAGGAAAAAAGGGAAAGAAAAAGCTTAATTTTAATTGATTTCACTTGTAAGAAAAAAGAAGATATGCTATACTTGAAGAGTTGACTATGCACAGTCCTGTGCAACCGCACGAACATCGTTTGCTCGTTGTATAACAAATTTAAATTTTGTTATACTTAGAGCTCTTCTTTTAAGTGGTTCGTCCCACGATGCTAGGCGAGTCTTCACAATAATACGGGGAAACCCTAAAAATCATAGGAGGTGCATAATGAGCACATACGCAATTATCAAAACTGGCGGAAAACAAGTTAAAGTTGAAGTTGGTCAAGCAGTTTACGTTGAAAAATTGAACGTTGAAGCTGGTCAAGAAGTTACTTTTAACGAAGTTGTTCTTGTTGGTGGTGAAAACACTGTTGTCGGAACTCCACTTGTTGCTGGAGCTACTGTAGTTGGAACTGTTGAAAAACAAGGAAAACAAAAGAAAGTTGTTACTTACAAGTACAAACCTAAAAAAGGTAGCCACCGTAAACAAGGTCACCGTCAACCATATACAAAAGTTGTCATCAACGCGATCAACGCTTAATTTTAAGGAGAACACATGATACAAGCAGTCTTTGAGAGAGCCGAAGATGGCGAGCTGAGGAGTGCGGAAATTACTGGACACGCCGAAAGTGGCGAATACGGCTTAGATGTCGTGTGTGCATCGGTTTCTACGCTTGCCATTAACTTTGTCAATTCCATTGAGAAATTTGCAGGCTATGAACCAATCTTTGAATTAAACGAAGATGAAGGCGGCTATCTAAAGGTTGAAATACCAGCGGATCTTCCTTCACACCAGAGAGAAATGACCCAGTTATTCTTCGAATCATTTTTCTTAGGTATGGCAAACTTATCGGAGAACTCTTCTGAGTTCGTCCAAACCAGAGTTATCACAGAAAACTAACACGGAGGAAAACATTATGTTAAAAATGACTCTTAACAACTTGCAACTTTTCGCCCACAAAAAAGGTGGAGGTTCTACATCAAACGGACGTGATTCACAAGCGAAACGTCTTGGAGCTAAAGCAGCTGACGGACAAACTGTAACAGGTGGATCAATCCTTTACCGTCAACGTGGTACACACATCTATCCAGGTGTAAACGTTGGACGTGGTGGAGACGATACTTTGTTCGCTAAAGTTGAAGGCGTAGTACGCTTTGAACGTAAAGGTCGCGACAAGAAACAAGTTTCTGTTTACCCAATCGCTAAATAAAAAGGTCCAGTGAACCTTTTTATCCCGAGCCTTGAAATGAGAAGGCGAGGAAGCTAGAAGTAGCATTAAATAAGGCTTTCCGAGTTTTCGGAGAGCCTATTTTTTTGTTTTGATACCCATTTTGAATTTAATAGAGAATAGTTAGATTTAAACTTGCGATGGACACTTTTTTCTTTTTTGGAAAAATTCTGAAATATGGTATAATGAACAGATAGAGAAGTTGGGGGTAAAAGATGAACATTCAACAATTACGCTATGTTGTTGCTATTGCGAATAGTGGTACTTTCCGTGAAGCTGCTGAAAAGATGTATGTTAGTCAGCCGAGTCTGTCTATTTCTGTGCGCGATTTGGAAAAAGAGTTAGGCTTTAAAATTTTCCGTCGGACGAGTTCGGGAACGTTTTTGACCCGTCGTGGTATGGAATTTTATGAGAAAGCGCAAGAATTGGTCAAAGGATTTGATGTTTTTCAAAATCAATATGCCAATCCTGAGGAAGAAAAGGATGAATTTTCTATTGCCAGCCAGCACTATGACTTCTTGCCACCAACCATTACGGCCTATTCGGAACGTTATCCTGATTATAAGAACTTTCGTATTTTTGAGTCTACTACAGTTCAAATATTAGACGAAGTAGCCCAAGGGCATAGTGAGATTGGAATTATCTACCTCAACAATCAAAATAAAAAGGGCATCATGCAACGGGTTGAAAAGCTTGGTTTAGAAGTTATTGAACTAATTCCTTTCCAGACTCACATTTATCTTCGTGAAGGACATCCTTTAGCAGAGAAAGAAGAACTGGTCATGGAGGATTTGGCTGATTTACCAACCGTTCGTTTCACTCAAGAAAAGGATGAGTACCTTTACTATTCAGAGAACTTTGTCGATACCAGTGCTAGCTCCCAGATGTTCAATGTGACCGACCGTGCTACTTTGAATGGTATTTTGGAGCGGACGGATGCTTATGCGACTGGGTCTGGATTTTTGGATAGTGACAGTGTTAATGGCATCACAGTTATTCGTCTCAAGGATAATCTAGATAACCGCATGGTCTACGTCAAACGTGAGGAAGTGGAGCTTAGCCAAGCTGGGACTCTTTTCGTTGAGGTTATGCAAGAATATTTTGATCAGAAGAGGAAATCATGAAAAAAAGAGGAATAGTGGCAGTCATTGTACTGCTTTTGATTGGGCTGGATCAGTGGGTTAAAGCCTATGTTCTCCAGCAGATTCCACTGGGTGAAGTGCGTTCGTGGATCCCCAATCTCGTTAGCTTGACCTATCTACAAAATAGAGGAGCAGCCTTCTCTATGTTACAAGACCAGCAGTGGTTTTTTGCTATCATTACCTTGGTTGTCATGGCAGGTGCCATATGGTATCTACATAAGCACATGGAGGACTCTCTCTGGCTGGTTTTTGGACTGACTTTGATCATCGCGGGAGGCCTGGGTAACTTTATTGACAGAATGAGTCAAGGTTTTGTGGTGGATATGTTTCACCTAGACTTTATCAACTTTGCGATTTTCAATGTTGCTGACAGCTATTTGACAGTTGGTGTCATTGTTTTATTGATTGCAATGCTTAAAGAGGAAGTAAATGGAAATAAAAATTGAAACTGGTGGGCAACGTTTAGACAAGGCCTTGTCAGAACTGACAGAATTGTCACGCAGTCTCGCTAATGAACAAATTAAGGCTGGACAAGTCTTGGTGAATGGGCAAGCCAAGAAAGCCAAATACACTGTCCAAGAGGGGGATATCGTCACCTACCATGTGCCAGAACCAGAGGTTTTAGAGTATGTGGCTGAGGATATTCCGCTCGAAATTATCTACCAAGATGAGGATGTAGCCGTCGTCAACAAACCTCAAGGGATGGTGGTCCATCCGAGTGCCGGTCATACTAGCGGAACCTTGGTCAATGCCCTCATGTACCATATCAAGGACTTGTCAGGTATCAATGGAGTTCTCCGACCGGGCATTGTTCACCGCATTGACAAGGATACGTCAGGTCTCCTCATGATTGCTAAGAATGACGAGGCACACTTGGCACTTGCCCAAGAGCTAAAAGATAAGAAGTCTCTACGTAAATACTGGGCAATTGTTCACGGTAATCTGCCAAATGATCGTGGTGTCATTGAAGCACCGATTGGTCGGAGCGAAAAAGACCGTAAGAAACAGGCTGTGACTGCTAAAGGGAAGCCAGCTGTGACCCGTTTTCAAGTCTTGGAACGCTTTGGAGATTATAGTTTGTTAGAGTTGCAACTAGAGACAGGACGTACCCACCAAATCCGTGTCCATATGGCTTATATCGGTCATCCAGTCGCTGGTGATGAGGTCTATGGTCCTCGTAAGACACTTAAGGGACATGGGCAATTTCTCCATGCTAAAACTCTAGGTTTTACCCATCCGAGAACAGGTGAAACCTTGGAGTTCACAGCAGATATTCCAGAGATTTTTAAAGAAACGCTGGAAAGATTGCGTAAAACTGAGAATAGATAAAAGAGTTGAGATGCCTTGTCTCAACCTTTTTATTTCAAGTCTTTTCTATTTTAAAGCATTCGTGTTATAATGGATAAATATGAAGAATCGGAGTGAGAATATGAAGTACAAACGAATCGTCTTTAAGGTGGGGACTTCGTCGTTGACAAATGAAGACGGGAGTTTATCAAGAAGTAAAGTAAAGGCAATTACCCAACAATTGGCTATGTTGCATGAGGCTGGACATGAGTTGATTTTGGTGTCATCTGGGGCAGTTGCCGCTGGATTTGGTGCTTTAGGTTTTAAAAAACGGCCGACCAAGATTGCAGATAAGCAGGCCTCGGCCGCAGTAGGACAAGGTTTGCTCCTAGAAGAATACACAACCAACCTCCTCATGCGCCAAATCGTCTCCGCACAAATCTTGCTGACTCAGGATGATTTTGTAGATAAACGTCGTTATAAGAATGCCCATCAGGCCTTATCTGTATTGCTTCATCGTGGTGCCATTCCCATCATCAATGAGAACGACAGTGTCGTTATTGATGAGCTCAAGGTTGGGGACAATGATACTCTGAGTGCTCAGGTAGCGGCTATGGTGCAGGCAGACCTTTTGGTTCTCTTGACGGATGTGGACGGTCTCTATACTGGAAATCCCAACTCAGATCCAACAGCTAAACGTCTTGAGAAAATCGAGACTATCAATCGTGAGATTATTGATATGGCTGGTGGAGCAGGTTCGTCAAACGGTACTGGGGGCATGCTGACAAAAATCAAAGCTGCAACTATTGCGACGGAGTCAGGGGTGCCAGTCTATATCTGCTCGTCCCTGAAATCAGATGCCTTGATTGAGGCGGCGGACGAGACCAAGGATGGTTCCTTCTTTGTTGCGCAAGAGAAGGGTCTTCGTACCCAGAAACAATGGCTGGCCTTCTATGCTCAAAGTCAGGGAACGATTTGGGTAGATGGTGGAGCTGCAGAAGCACTTTCAGAAAACGGAAAAAGTCTCCTTTTATCAGGTGTGGTAGAAGTGGAAGGGAACTTCTCTTACCATGATATTGTTACAGTAGCAGATAAAGAAACAGGTCAATCTCTTGGAAAGGGACGTGTCCAATTTGGTGTCTCAGCCCTAGAAGATATGCTCCGTTCTCAAAAAGCTAAGGGAGTCTTGATTCACCGTGATGACTGGATTTCCATCACTCCTGAAATCCAGCTGCTCTTTACAGAATTTTAGAGGTGAAAAATGGTAAGTACACAAGAACAATTTGAACAAGTACAGGCTGTTAAAAAGTCAATCAACACTGCTAGTGAAACTGTGAAAAACCAAGCCTTGCTAGCCATGGCTGATCAGTTATTGGCAGCTACTGAGGAAATTTTAGAGGCAAATGCCCTTGATATGGAAGCGGCCAAGGGGAAAATCTCAGATGTTATGCTAGATCGTCTTTATTTGGATGCAGGGCGAATCCAAGCTATGGCAAGAGGAATTCGTGAAGTGGTTGCTTTACCAGATCCCATTGGTGAAGTCTTAGAAACAAGTCATCTTGAAAATGGCTTGCTTATCACCAAGAAACGTGTGGCTATGGGTGTTATCGGTATTATCTATGAAAGCCGTCCAAATGTGACGTCGGATGCAGCTGCCTTGGCTCTCAAGAGTGGAAATGCAGTCGTTCTTCGTAGTGGCAAGGACGCCTATCAAACTGCCCATGCTATTGTCACAGCCTTGAAGAAGGGCTTGGAGACGACTACCATTCATCCAGAGGTGATTCAACTAGTGGAAGACACCAGCCGTGAAAGTAGCTATGCTATGATGAAGGCCAAGGGCTATCTAGACCTTCTCATTCCTCGTGGAGGGGCTGGCTTGATTAATGCCGTGGTTGAAAATGCTATCGTGCCCGTTATCGAGACAGGAACTGGAATTGTCCATGTCTATGTGGACAAGGATGCCGATGAAGACAAGGCTTTATCTATCATCAACAATGCTAAGACCAGTCGTCCTTCTGTCTGCAATGCTATGGAGGTTCTGCTGGTTCATGAAGACAAGGCAGCAGATTTCCTTCCTCGCTTGGAGCAAGTTCTGGTTGAGAATCGAAAAGAAGCTGGGTTGGAACCAATTCAATTCCGTTTGGATAGCACGGCAAGTCAGTTTGTTTCAGGTCGAGCAGCTGAGGTCCAAGACTTTGACACAGAGTTTTTAGACTATGTTCTCGCTGTTAAGGTTGTGAGCAGTTTAGAAGAAGCGGTTGCGCATATTGAAGCCCACAGTACCCATCATTCGGATGCCATTGTGACTGAAAATGCTGAAGCTGCAGCTTACTTTACAGATCAAGTGGACTCAGCAGCGGTTTATGTCAATGCCTCAACGCGTTTCACTGATGGAGGCCAATTTGGTCTTGGATGTGAGATGGGGATTTCTACTCAGAAACTGCATGCGCGTGGGCCTATGGGCTTGAAAGAGTTGACCAGCTACAAGTATGTGGTTACTGGTAACGGACAGATAAGGGAGTAAGAGATGAAGATTGGATTTATCGGTTTGGGGAATATGGGAGCTAGCTTGGCTAAGGCTGTTGTGCAGGCCAAGACGGGTGCTCAGATTCTCCTTGCCAATCGTAGTCAAGCAAAAGTAGATGCTTTCATTACCAACTTTGGTGGTCAGGCTTCCAGCAATGACGAAATCTTCGCAGAAGCAGATGTGATTTTTCTAGGAGTTAAGCCTGCTCAGTTCTCAGACTTGCTTTCTCAATACCAGACCATCCTTGAAAATAGAGAGAGTCTTCTTTTGATTTCCATGGCGGCTGGATTGACTTTGGAAAAACTAGCCAAATTTTTACCGAGTCACCACCGAATTATTCGCATCATGCCCAATACTCCAGTGGCTATCGGCCAAGGAGTGATTAGTTATGCCATGTCAGCAAATTGTCGTGCTGAGGACAGGGAACTCTTTTGTCAGCTTCTAGTCAAGGCTGGTCTCTTGGTTGAACTTGGGGATGGCTTAATAGATGCTGCGACAGGTCTTGCAGGTTGTGGACCAGCTTTTGTCTATCTCTTTATCGAGGCTTTGGCAGATGCGGGTGTACAGACAGGATTGCCACGAGAAATGGCTTTGAAAATGGCAGCTCAAACAGTAGTTGGCGCTGGACAAATGGTCCTTGAAAGTCAGCAACATCCTGGAGTATTGAAAGACCAAGTTTGTAGCCCAGGAGGTTCGACTATCGCGGGTGTAGCAAGTCTGGAAGAACATGCCTTTAGAGGTACCGTCATGGACGCAGTTCATCAAGCCTACAAACGAACACAAGAATTAGGTAAATAAGAGGTTGGATGACTCCCAGCCTCTTTTATGCTCTTTTGAAATCAGAAGACGCAAAAAGATTGTCACAAAAACCTATTTTTTTGATAGAATAGAAAGTAGAAAAAAAGAAATGAGTTAGACATGTCAAAAGGATTTTTAGTCTCTCTTGAGGGACCAGAGGGAGCAGGAAAGACCAGTGTTTTAGAGGCTCTACTCCCAATTTTAGAGGAAAAAGGAGTAGAGGTGTTGACGACCCGTGAGCCAGGTGGAGTCTTGATTGGAGAGAAGATTCGGGAAGTGATTTTAGATCCAAGTCATACTCAGATGGATCCTAAAACAGAGCTTCTTCTCTATATCGCCAGTCGCAGACAGCATTTGGTAGAAAAAGTTCTTCCAGCTCTTGGAGCTGGTAAGTTGGTCATTATGGACCGTTTCATCGATAGTTCTGTTGCCTATCAGGGATTTGGTCGTGGCTTGGATATTGAAGCTATTGATTGGCTCAACCATTTTGCGACAGATGGCCTCAAACCCGATTTGACGCTCTATTTTGACATTGAGGTGGAAGAAGGGCTGGCTCGCATTGCTGCGAATAGCAATCGCGAGGTCAATCGTTTGGACTTGGAAGGCTTAGACTTGCACAAAAAAGTCCGTCAAGGCTACCTTTCTCTTCTGGACAAAGAAGGAAATCGCATTGTCAAGATTGATGCCAGTCTTCCCTTGGAGCAAGTTGTGGATACAACCAAGGCGGTCTTGTTTGACAGAATGGGATTGGCAAAATGAAACAAGAACAACTAAAGGCTTTGCAACCAGAGCAGTTTGACCGCTTTATCTGTATCCTAGAACAAGACCAGCTCAATCACGCCTATCTCTTTTCAGGTTTCTTTGGAAGTTTGGAAATGGCGCAATTTTTGGCTAAAAGTCTTTTCTGTACGGATAAAGTAGGCGTTTTACCATGTGAGAACTGCCGAAACTGCAAGCTGATTGAACAGGAAGAATTTCCCGATGTTACCTTGATTAAGCCAGTCAATCAGGTCATTAAGACAGAACGCATTCGGGAATTGGTGGGCCAGTTTTCCCAAACAGGGATTGAAAGCCAGCAACAGGTCTTTATTATCGAGCAGGCGGAAAAAATGCATCCCAACGCAGCCAATTCTCTGCTTAAGGTCATCGAAGAACCTCAGAGTGAAGTTTATATTTTCTTCTTAACCAGTGATGAGGAA
The DNA here is from genome assembly GCF_000253155.1 of Streptococcus oralis Uo5. Taxonomy (NCBI): domain Bacteria; kingdom Bacillati; phylum Bacillota; class Bacilli; order Lactobacillales; family Streptococcaceae; genus Streptococcus; species Streptococcus oralis. The sequence continues at coordinate 1,200,435 of NC_015291.1, read as the reverse complement.
AAAATCTTGCCGACAATCCGTAGTCGGACCCAGATTTTCAACTTTAAAAAGCAAGAAGAAAAGCTCATCCATCAATTAGAACAAGCAGGTCTGGTCAAGAAAAAAGCGACTCTCTTAGCCCAGTTTTGTCAATCACGAGCTGAAGCTGAAAAGTTGGTCAATCAAGCAAGTTTTTGGACCTTGGTGGATGAAAGTGAGCGCCTGCTGACTTGGTTAGTAGCCAAGAAAACAGAGAGTTATTTGCAGGTAGCCAAATTAGCTAGTTTGGCAGATGACAAGGAAAAACAAGATCAGGTCTTGCGAATCCTCGAAGTGCTCTGTGGACAGGATCTCTTGCAAGCAAGAATTCGACAGATTCTGCAAGATTTGCTAGAAGCTAGAAAAATGTGGCAAGCCAATGTTAGCTTTCAAAATGCCATGGAATATCTGGTCTTGAAAGAAATATAAACTCATACTCTTCGAAAATCAAATTCAAACCACGTCAACGTCGCCTTGCCGTACTCAAGTACAGCCTGCGGCTAGTTTCCTAGTTTGCTCTTTGATTTTCATTGAGTATTAAAAATGAACGATATAGAAAGGAAAGGGCTGGTTTATGGATAAAAAAGAATTATTTGACGCGCTGGACGATTTTTCCCAACAGTTACTGGTGACCTTGGCCGATGTGGAAGCCATCAAGAAAAATCTCAAGAGCCTGGTAGAGGAAAATACAGCTCTTCGCTTGGAAAATAGTAAGTTGCGCGAACGCTTGGGCGAGGTGGAAGCAGATACTCCCGTCAAGGCTAAGCATGTTCGTGAAAGTGTCCGCCGAATCTATAAGGACGGGTTTCACGTTTGTAATGATTTTTATGGACAACGCCGAGAGCAGGACGAGGAATGTATGTTCTGTGATGAGTTGTTATATAGGGAGTAAGCATGCAGATTCAAAAAAGTTTTAAGGGACAATCTCCCTATGGCAAACTTTACCTAGTAGCAACGCCGATTGGCAATCTAGATGATATGACCTTTCGTGCCATCCAGACTTTGAAAGAGGTGGACTGGATTGCGGCTGAGGACACGCGCAATACAGGGCTTTTGCTCAAACATTTTGACATTTCCACCAAGCAGATTAGTTTTCATGAGCACAATGCCAAGGAAAAAATTCCTGATTTGATTGGTTTCTTGAAAGCAGGGCAAAGTATTGCTCAGGTTTCTGACGCGGGTCTGCCTAGCATCTCGGACCCTGGTCATGATTTGGTCAAGGCAGCTATTGAGGAAGAAATCGCAGTTGTTACCGTTCCAGGTGCCTCTGCAGGGATTTCGGCCTTGATTGCCAGTGGATTGGCGCCACAACCACATATCTTTTATGGTTTCTTACCGAGAAAATCAGGTCAGCAAAAGCTATTTTTCGACTCGAAAAAAGATTATCCAGAAACTCAAATTTTCTACGAATCGCCCCACCGTGTAGCGGATACGCTGGAAAATATGCTAGCAGTTTACGGCGACCGCTCGGTGGTCTTGGTTAGAGAATTAACCAAAATCTATGAAGAATACCAACGAGGAAAGATCTCTGAATTGCTAGTAAGCATCGCTGAAACGCCACTCAAGGGCGAATGCCTTCTCATCGTTGAAGGTGCAAATCAGGATGTGGAGGAAAAGGACGAGGAGGACTTGTTCTTAGAAATTCAAACCCGTATCCAGCAAGGCATGAAGAAAAATCAAGCCATAAAGGAAGTTGCAAAACTCTACCAGTGGAATAAGAGTCAGCTCTACGCTGCCTACCACGAATGGGAAGAAAATCAAGAAAATGACTAAACAGGGAAGTTTGCCTTCTTCCCTTTTTTTGTTATACTAGTAAAAGAAAAATTAGAAAGATTTGTGGGTGTCAAACAGTCTAGTAGCTTGTTTTTATTTGGACTTAGTTTCCACCCAAAGAGGTATTAGTGTCGTGTCTCAATCTTATATCAATGTTATCGGAGCAGGTTTGGCAGGTTCTGAAGCAGCCTACCAAATCGCAGAACGTGGTATTCCAGTTAAACTCTATGAAATGCGTGGTGTCAAGTCAACACCCCAACACAAAACAGACAATTTTGCTGAATTGGTTTGTTCCAATTCCTTACGTGGGGATGCTTTGACCAATGCAGTTGGGCTTCTCAAGGAAGAAATGCGTCGCTTGGGTTCTGTTATCTTGGAATCTGCTGAAGCTACACGTGTTCCTGCGGGCGGTGCCCTTGCGGTGGACCGTGACGGTTTCTCCCAAATGGTGACCGAAAAAGTAGCCAATCATCCTTTGATTGAAGTGGTTCGCGATGAAATTACAGAACTGCCAACTGATGTTATTACAGTTGTGGCTACTGGTCCTTTGACTAGCGATGCTCTAGCTGAAAAGATTCATGCCCTTAATGACGGTGATGGTTTCTATTTCTACGATGCGGCAGCACCTATTATCGATGTCAACACCATCGATATGAGTAAGGTCTATCTCAAATCTCGTTATGACAAGGGAGAAGCGGCCTACCTCAATGCCCCTATGACCAAGCAAGAGTTTATGGATTTCCATGAAGCCTTGGTCAATGCAGAAGAAGCACCGCTCAATTCTTTCGAAAAAGAAAAGTACTTTGAAGGTTGTATGCCGATCGAAGTCATGGCTAAGCGTGGTATTAAAACCATGCTTTATGGTCCTATGAAACCAGTCGGTCTGGAGTATCCAGATGATTACACAGGCCCTCGTGACGGAGAATTTAAAACACCGTATGCTGTTGTCCAGCTTCGTCAGGATAATGCGGCTGGTAGCCTCTACAATATCGTCGGTTTCCAGACCCACCTCAAATGGGGAGAACAAAAACGTGTCTTCCAAATGATTCCAGGTCTTGAAAATGCTGAGTTTGTCCGTTATGGGGTCATGCATCGTAATTCTTACATGGATTCACCAAATCTTCTGGAGCAAACCTATCGTTCTAAGAAACAGCCAAATCTCTTCTTTGCTGGTCAAATGACGGGTGTGGAAGGCTATGTTGAGTCAGCAGCATCAGGCTTAGTTGCGGGGATTAACGCTGCTCGCCTCTTTAAGGGTGAAAGTGAAGCTATCTTCCCAGAGACCACAGCGATTGGAAGTCTGGCTCATTACATCACCCATGCGGACAGCAAACATTTCCAACCAATGAATGTCAATTTTGGGATTATCAAGGAATTGGAAGGCGAGCGTATCCGTGATAAAAAAGCTCGTTATGAAAAAATTGCAGAGCGTGCTCTTACCGACTTAGAAGAATTTTTAACGGTCTAATTTTTTTCAAAGAATTGCTCATGATACTATAAAAATCTTAGAAATTGTGATAAAATAGGTAGGATAAAAAAAGGAGAGTAAAAATGGCGAATCCCAAGTATAAACGTATTTTAATCAAGTTATCAGGTGAAGCCCTTGCCGGTGAACGTGGCGTAGGGATTGATATCCAAACAGTTCAAACAATCGCAAAAGAGATTCAAGAAGTTCATAGCTTAGGTATCGAAATTGCCCTTGTTATTGGTGGAGGAAATCTCTGGCGCGGGGAACCTGCTGCAGAAGCAGGAATGGACCGTGTTCAGGCAGATTACACTGGAATGCTTGGGACTGTTATGAATGCTCTTGTGATGGCAGATTCATTGCAACAAGTTGGTGTCGATACGCGTGTACAAACAGCCATTGCCATGCAACAAGTGGCAGAACCTTATGTACGTGGACGTGCTCTTCGCCACCTTGAAAAAGGCCGTATCGTTATCTTTGGTGCCGGAATTGGTTCGCCTTACTTCTCAACCGATACAACAGCGGCCCTTCGTGCAGCTGAAATCGAAGCGGATGCCATCCTTATGGCTAAAAATGGCGTAGATGGTGTTTACAATGCCGATCCTAAGAAAGACAAGACAGCCGTTAAGTTTGAAGAATTGACCCACCGTGACGTTATCAACAAAGGTCTTCGTATCATGGACTCAACAGCTTCAACCCTCTCTATGGACAACGACATTGACTTGGTTGTCTTTAACATGAACCAACCAGGAAACATTAAACGTGTCGTATTTGGTGAAAATATCGGAACAACAGTTTCAAACAATATCGAAGAAAAGGAATAAGAAAATTATGGCTAATGCAATTGTAGAAAAAGCTAAAGAGAGAATGACCCAGTCTCACCAATCACTTGCTCGTGAATTTGGTGGTATCCGTGCAGGTCGTGCCAATGCAAGCTTACTAGACCGTATCCACGTAGAATACTATGGAGTAGAAACTCCTCTTAACCAAATCGCTTCAATTACCATTCCAGAAGCGCGTGTCTTGTTGGTAACACCATTTGACAAGTCTTCATTGAAAGACATCGAACGTGCCTTGAACGCTTCTGATCTTGGTATTACACCAGCTAATGACGGTTCTGTGATCCGCTTGGTTATCCCAGCTCTTACAGAAGAGACTCGTCGTGACCTTGCCAAAGAAGTGAAGAAGGTCGGTGAGAATGCTAAAGTGGCTGTCCGCAATATCCGCCGTGATGCTATGGATGAAGCTAAAAAACAAGAAAAAGCAAAAGAAATCACTGAAGACGAATTGAAGACTCTTGAAAAAGATATTCAAAAAGTAACAGACGACGCTGTGAAACACATCGACGACATGACTGCCAATAAAGAAAAAGAAATCTTGGAAGTCTAAAAATAAACAGAAAAACTCAGTTGGCATTGCTGGCTGAGTTTTATTCGAAAGAAGGAAATATGAATACAAATCTTGCAAGTTTTATCGTTGGACTCATCATCGATGAAAATGACCGTTTTTACTTTGTGCAAAAGGATGGTCAGAGTTACGCCCTTGCCAAGGAAGAAGGTCAACATACAGTAGGGGATACGGTCAAAGGTTTTGCCTATACAGATATGAAGCAAAAACTCCGCTTGACAACCTTAGAAGTGACTGCCACTCAGGACCAATTTGGCTGGGGAACCGTAACAGAAGTTCGTAAGGACTTGGGTGTCTTTGTCGATACCGGTCTACCTGACAAGGAGATTGTAGTGTCACTCGATATCCTCCCTGAGCTCAAGGAACTCTGGCCTAAGAAAGGTGACAAACTCTACATCCGTCTTGAAGTGGACAAGAAAGACCGAATATGGGGACTCTTGGCATATCAAGAAGATTTCCAACGTCTGGCTCGTCCTGCCTACAACAACATGCAGAACCAAAACTGGCCAGCTATTGTTTACCGTCTCAAGCTGTCAGGGACCTTTGTCTATCTGCCAGAGAATAATATGCTTGGTTTCATTCACCCAAGTGAGCGCTACGCAGAGCCACGTTTGGGGCAAGTGTTAGATGCGCGTGTTATCGGTTTCCGTGAGGTGGATCGTACCTTGAACCTCTCCCTCAAGCCACGTTCCTTTGAAATGTTGGAAAATGATGCCCAGATGATTTTGACTTACTTGGAAAGCAATGGCGGTTTCATGACCTTGAATGATAAGTCGTCTCCTGAGGACATCAAGGCAACCTTTGGTATCTCTAAAGGTCAGTTCAAGAAAGCACTCGGTGGCTTGATGAAGGCTGGCAAAATCAAGCAAGACCAGTTTGGTACAGAGTTGATTTAGGGAGGCTTATGAGAAAATCATTTTACACTTGGCTCATGACCGAGCGCAATCCTAAAAGTAATAGCCCAAAAGCCATCTTGGCAGACCTCGCTTTTGAGGAGTCATCTTTTCCAAAACACACGGATGATTTTGATGAGGTGAGTCGCTTTTTGGAGGAGCATGCCAGTTTCTCTTTTAACCTAGGAGACTTTGACGCCATCTGGCAAGAATACTTAGAACACTAGAGACAATGAGATGAGGCTAGTATTTTATTGTTCTCTTTGCTATAATAAAAAGAAATAAACGGATTAGAGAGGTTCTTTATTTGAAGGAACATTCAATAGACATTCAACTAAGTCATCCAGATGACTTGTTCCATCTTTTTGGTTCCAATGAACGCCATCTTCGTTTGATGGAAGAAGAGCTTGATGTGGTGATTCATGCTCGTACGGAGATTGTCCAGGTTTTGGGAGAAGAGACTGCCTGTGAGGAAGCCCGTCAGGTTATCCAGGCTTTGATGGTCTTGGTGAATCGGGGGATGAGCGTTGGCACGCCAGATGTGGTGACTGCGATTAGCATGGTCAAAAACGATGAAATCGACAAGTTTGTCGCCCTTTACGAAGAAGAAATCATCAAAGACAACACTGGGAAGCCTATCCGTGTCAAAACCTTGGGTCAAAAGCTTTATGTGGACAGTGTTAAACAGCATGATGTGACCTTTGGAATTGGGCCAGCAGGGACAGGGAAGACCTTTCTTGCAGTGACCTTGGCAGTGACTGCCCTTAAACGTGGTCAAGTCAAGCGAATTATCCTCACTCGTCCAGCAGTGGAGGCAGGTGAGAGTCTAGGATTTCTTCCAGGTGATCTTAAGGAGAAGGTGGATCCTTATCTTCGACCTGTTTATGATGCCTTGTATCAGATTTTAGGAAAAGACCAGACCACCCGTCTCATGGAGCGTGAAATCATTGAAATCGCGCCCCTTGCCTATATGCGTGGACGGACCTTGGATGATGCTTTTGTCATTCTCGATGAGGCGCAAAATACGACCATCATGCAGATGAAGATGTTCTTGACGCGTTTAGGATTTAATTCGAAGATGATTGTCAATGGAGATATCAGTCAGATTGACCTGCCGCGTAATGTTAAGTCCGGTTTGATTGATGCCCAAGAAAAGCTTAAGAACATTCACCAAATCGACTTTGTTCATTTTTCAGCTAAGGATGTGGTTCGTCATCCAGTTGTCGCTCAGATTATCCGGGCTTATGAACCAGCTCCAGTTAAGGTTGAAGAAAAGAACCAAGAAACAGAATAACAAAAAAAGCAGTTCAGATGTGAACTGCTCTTTTTAATGAGTGTCTAGTTATAAACAAGTTCGTCGATAGAAGTATGATCTTTATCGAGGCCTTGAGCAACTGGGAGGCTGGTCAAGTAACCTTGATAAGTGGTAACACCTTGACGCAAGCCCTCATCTTCAGCAATTGCTTGTGCGAATCCTTTGTCAGCCAATGCTTCGATATAAGGAAGAGTGACATTGGTTAGGGCGATAGTAGAAGTACGGGCGACCGCACCAGGGATATTGGCAACGGCATAGTGGAGAACGCCGTATTTTTCATAGACAGGTTCATCGTGCGTTGTCACACGGTCAGCTGTTTCAATAACACCACCTTGGTCAACGGCAACGTCAACGATGACAGAGCCTGGACGCATTTGTTTGACCATCTCATCTGTCACCAATTTCGGAGCCTTGGCACCAGGGATGAGAACTGCACCAATCACCACATCAGCATCTCTCACACTTGCTTCGATGTTGAATGAATTAGACATAAGAGTTTGAATTTGGTTTCCAAAGACTTCTTCTAGTACCGAGAGACGCTTCGCACTGATATCTAAAATAGTCACTTGAGCACCAAGACCAAGGGCGATGCGGGCAGCATGTGTACCGACGACACCACCACCGATGATGGTTACTTTTCCTTTTGGAACACCTGGTACACCACCAAGTAAAACACCAGAGCCACCAGCTTGCTTAGTAAGGAAGTGAGCTCCGATTTGAACAGCCATACGACCTGCAACCTCACTCATAGGAACGAGGAGCGGTAGTTGTCCTTGATTGTCACGAACAGTTTCATAGGCAATTCCTGTTGTTTTTGCTGTTAACATAGCATCTGCTAATTCTGGTGTAGCGGCCATGTGCAAGTAGGTGAAGAGGAGAAGATCGTCGCGCAAATAACCGTATTCAGAAGCTAGTGGTTCTTTTACTTTCACGACTAACTCGGCAGCCCATGCTTCTGCAGCAGTAGCGACAATCTCAGCTCCTTGCTTTTGATAGTCCGCATCAGTAAATCCTGAACCGAGACCAGCATTTGATTCGATGAGGACACGATGCCCGCGACTGACTAAACTATGGACGCCAGCAGGAGTGAGGGCAACACGGTTTTCATTATTTTTAATTTCTTTTGGGATTCCGATTAACATAGAGATAACCTACCTTTCAATTGACAATCTTGTTTTGGTTGTCACATTCCAGTTCATAAATCAAAAATGTGATGGTTTTATTGTATATGAAACCGCTTCAAAAATCAAGAAAAACTTGTCATTCAAATTTATTTATGCTAGACTAGTGAGAATCAAGCTCTAATGGAGGGAAAAGTATGGAATCAATACTTGTGAATTTTGCCCAGTATCTATCTATAGAAACGGAGCGTTTATTGCTCCGACCTGTAACCTTGGATGATGCGGAAGCTATGTTTGAGTATGCATCAGACAGAGAAAATACACGCTACACTTTTCCAACAAATCAAAGCCTAGAAGAAACCAAGAACAACATCGCTCAGTTCTACTTGGCTAATCCCTTGGGACGGTGGGGGATGGAACTAAAAAGTAATGGCCAGTTTATTGGAACTATTGATTTGCACAAGATTGACCCCATTCTCAAAAAAGCAGCTATTGGCTACATTATCAATAAAAAATATTGGAATCAAGGATTGACGACAGAAGCCAATCGCGCCGTGATTGAGCTCGCTTTTGAGAAGATTGGAATGAACAAGTTGACCGCTCTTCACGATAAAGACAATCCCGCATCAGGAAAGGTCATGGAGAAATCAGGTATGCGTTTTTCCCACGAAGAATCCTATGCCAGAATGGATAATAAAGAACCAGGTCGAATTATCACAAGGGTTCATTATGTCTTGACTAAGGAAGACTTTTTTGCAAATAAATAAGCAGTTGAAAAGATTTTTCAGCTGTTTTTTTCTTTCTCTTGCGAATAACTTAAGAGAGGAGAAAATATGGAAGCAATTATCAAGAAAATAAAAGAGTATAAAATCATTGTCATCTGTGCTGTTTTAGGTTTGGCCTTGGGCGGATTTTTCCTACTAAAGCCAACTTCACAAACACCTGTCAAGGAAACGAATTTGCAGGCTGAAGTCGCAGCTGTTTCAAAGGATTCATCATCTGAAAAAGAAGTGAACAAGGAAGAAAAGGAAGAATCTACTGAACAAGATCTAATCACAGTAGATGTCAAGGGTGCCGTTAAATCACCCGGGATTTACGATTTGCCAGTAGGAAGTCGGGTTCACGATGCAGTTCAGAAAGCTGGTGGATTGACAGAGGAAGCAGACAGCAAGTCGCTTAATCTCGCTCAGAAAGTCAGTGACGAGGCTCTTGTCTATGTTCCAACCAAGGGAGAAGAAATAGCTAGTCAGCAGGCTACCTCTGGAACGTCTCCTTCGACAAGTAAAGATAAGAAGGTCAATCTCAATAAAGCTAGTCTGGAAGAACTCAAGCAGGTCAAAGGCTTGGGAGGAAAACGAGCTCAGGATATTATCGACCATCGCGAGGCAAATGGCAAATTCAAGTCGGTAGATGAATTAAAGAAAGTCTCTGGCATTGGCGCTAAGACCATAGAAAAGTTAAAAGACTATGTTACAGTGGATTAAGAATTTCCCTATCCCCCTAATCTATCTGAGCTTTCTGTTACTCTGGCTTTACTATGCCATTTTTGGAGCGTCCTATCTCGCACTGCTAGGTTTTGTTTTTTTGCTTGTCTGTCTCTTTTTCCAATTTCCTTGGAAATCGGCTGGTAAAGTTTTAGCGATTTGTGGAGTCTTTGGCTTTTGGTTTTTGTTTCAAAATTGGCAACAGACACAAGCTAATCAAAACCTAGTGGATTCTGTTGAAAGGGTACGGATTTTACCAGATACTATCAAGGTCAATGGAGATAGTCTGTCCTTTCGGGGCAAGGCTGACGGTCGTACCTTCCAAGTTTACTATAAACTCCAGTCCGAGGAGGAGAAAGAGCACTTTCAAGCCTTGACAGACCTTTATGAGATTGAACTAGAAGGAAAACTTTCCGAGCCAGAAGGCCAGAGAAATTTTGGTGGATTTGACTACCAAGCCTATCTGAAGACTCAGGGGATTTACCAGACACTGACTATTAAGAGCATCCAGTCACTTAAACAGGTTAGCAGTTGGGATATAGGTGAAAACCTATCGAGTCTACGTAGAAAGGCTATTGTTTGGATTAAGAGCCATTTTCCCGACCCTATGCGTAACTACATGACGGGGCTCTTGCTGGGACATTTGGACACGGACTTTGAGGAGATGAATGAGCTCTATTCCAGTCTTGGAATTATTCATCTTTTTGCCTTGTCGGGTATGCAGGTGGGCTTTTTCATGGATGCCTTTAAGAAACTTCTCTTACGATTGGGCTTGACCCAAGAAAAGTTGAAGTGGCTGACTTATCCCTTTTCTCTTATTTATGCTGGTCTGACAGGATTTTCAGCATCGGTCATTCGCAGTCTCTTGCAAAAGTTACTGGCCCAACATGGCTACAAGGGTTTGGATAATTTTGCCTTGACGGTCCTTGTCCTCTTTATCATCATGCCCAACTTTTTCTTGACAGCAGGAGGAGTCTTGTCTTGCGCTTATGCTTTTATCTTGACCATGACTAGCAAAGAAGGCGATGGGATCAAGGCTGTTGCCAGAGAAAGTTTGGTCATTTCTTTGGGAATATTGCCCATTCTATCCTTTTATTTTGCAGAATTTCAGCCTTGGTCTATTCTTTTGACCTTTGTCTTTTCCTTTCTGTTTGATGTAGTATTCTTACCACTTTTGTCTATCTTATTCATTCTGTCTTTTGTTTACCCAGTCACTCAGCTTAACCTTGTCTTTGAATGGTTGGAGGGCATCATTCGCTTGGTATCGCAGCTGGCAAGCAGACCACTGGTCTTTGGTCAACCCACCGCATGGCTTTTGATTCTTCTCTTAGTTTCATTAGCCTTGGTCTATGACATGAGGAAAAATGTCAAAAGACTAGCAGGATTCAGTCTCTTTATCGTGGGTCTCTTTTTCTTGACCAAGCATCCACTTGAAAATGAAATCACCATGCTAGATGTGGGGCAAGGTGAAAGTATTTTCCTACGGGATGTGACTGGTAAAATCATTCTCATAGATGTCGGTGGCAGGGCAGAGTCTGATAAGAAAATCGAAAAATGGCAAGAAAAGGCGACGACCAGCAATGCTCAGCGCACCTTGATTCCCTATCTAAAAAGTCGAGGAGTAGATAAGATTGATCAGCTGATTTTGACCAACACAGATAAAGAACATGTTGGAGATTTGCTGGAGGTGACCAAGGCTTTCCATGTCGGGGAGATTTTAGTATCAAAAGGAAGTCTGACACAGAAGGAATTTGTAGCGGAACTAGAAGCAAGTCAAAACATGGTACGTAGTGTGACAGCTGGGGAGAATTTCTCGATTTTTGGGAGTCAGTTAGAAGTCCTATCTCCAAGGAAAATTGGAGATGGGGATCGTGATGCTTCCCTGATTCTTTATGGAAAACTTTTGGATAAGCACTTTCTCTTTACTGGAAATTTGAAAGCGAAGGGAGAGAAGGACTTGATGAAGCACTATCCTGACCTAGAGGTGGATGTCTTGAAAGCAGGCCAACATGGTGCTAAAACCTCATCAAATCCAGCTTTCCTAGAACAGCTCAAACCAGAAATTACTCTCATCTCAGTTGGAAAAAACAATCGAGCAAAACTCCCTCATCAGGAAACCTTGACACAACTGGAAAATATCAAGAGTAAGATTTACCGAACTGACCAGCAAGGAGCTATCCGCTTTAAAGGATGGAATAGTTGGAGAATTGAAACGGTTCGATAAAATAGACAAACTTTTCGAAAAATTGACTTTTTATCTTGACAAGGGATAGAAAACTTGGTATCATATAAAAGTTGAGAAAAGCAGAAGTGAGAGCTTCTCGCCTTGTGACATCAAGTTGCCTGGCCCTACGGATGAAAAGTTTCTAAGAAACGCTATCATAACGTGCGGGCTTGTATCATTACGAGTCCGCTATTGTTTTTCTCTAATAATAAAAAAGAGGTGAAAACCATAGCAAAGCAAGACTTATTCATCAATGATGAAATTCGTGTACGTGAAGTTCGCTTGATCGGTCTTGAGGGAGAACAGCTAGGCATCAAGCCACTCAGCGAAGCGCAAGCATTGGCTGATAGTGCAAATGTTGACTTAGTATTGATTCAACCCCAAGCAAAACCACCTGTTGCTAAAATTATGGACTACGGTAAGTTCAAATTTGAGTATCAGAAAAAGCAAAAAGAACAACGTAAAAAACAAAGTGTTGTTACTGTGAAAGAAGTTCGTCTGAGTCCAACTATTGACAAGGGTGACTTTGACACAAAACTTCGCAATGCACGCAAGTTCCTTGAAAAAGGAAATAAAGTTAAGGTATCTATTCGCTTTAAGGGTCGTATGATTACCCATAAAGAGATTGGTGCAAAAGTTTTAGCTGAGTTTGCTGAAGCAACACAAGATATTGCGATCATCGAACAACGAGCTAAGATGGATGGACGCCAAATGTTCATGCAGTTGGCGCCAGCAACTGACAAAAAATAATTGTCAGAAAGTTAAATAAAGGAGAAAAAATCATGCCAAAACAAAAAACACACCGCGCATCAGCTAAACGTTTCAAACGTACAGGTTCTGGTGGACTTAAACGTTTCCGTGCTTACACTTCTCACCGTTTCCACGGAAAAACTAAGAAACAACGTCGTCATCTTCGTAAAGCATCTATGGTGCATTCAGGAGATTTCAAACGTATCAAAGCAATGCTTACTCGCTTGAAATAATAGCCTGACAGTAAGTAAACAATTCTAGGAAATATTTGGAGGAAATAAAACATGGCACGTGTTAAAGGTGGCGTTGTATCACGCAAACGTCGTAAACGTATTCTTAAATTAGCAAAAGGTTACTATGGAGCTAAACACATCTTGTTCCGTACTGCAAAAGAACAAGTAATGAACTCTTACTACTATGCATACCGTGACCGTCGTCAGAAAAAACGTGACTTCCGTAAATTGTGGATCACTCGTATCAATGCGGCAGCTCGTTTGAACGGACTTTCATACTCACAATTGATGCATGGTTTGAAATTGGCTGAAATCGAAGTTAACCGTAAAATGCTTGCTGACTTGGCTGTTAACGATGCAGCAGCTTTCACAGCTCTTGCAGATGCAGCTAAAGCAAAACTTGGTAAATAATGACAAACTGTTTCATTCTTACTCTCGTGGTTTTTACCGCAAGAGTAGGGTGAAACTTTTTTATTTTCCTTAAACGATTTTCTATTTTAGAGAGTAAATCACAGATTTTTTCAAAGAAAATAGGATATTTCCTGTATAATAGGTATATCTAAAAAAGATTTGGAGTTAGAAGAAGATGATAGTAGGTATTGATTTAGGAACGACTAATTCTTTAGTAGGGGTTTATCAAGATGGTCAGGTCAAGTTGATTCCCAATGCTTTTGGTGAGTATTTGACTCCTTCTGTTGTGGCTTTAGATGACAATGATGAGATTATAGTTGGAAAAATTGCTAAGGAACGCTTGGTGACCTACCCAGATAAGACGGTTTCTCAGTTCAAGCGTTTTATGGGGACCAAACATGAGTTAACGCTAGGAAATCGAGCATATAAGGCTGAAGAATTAAGCTCCTTTATCATTCGAAAGTTGGTAGACGATGCAGAAACCTATCTTGGAGAAAAGGTTGAGGAAGTGATTGTCAGTGTACCAGCCTATTTCAACGATGCTCAACGCTATGCGACCAAACTAGCAGGGAAATTTGCAGGCGTTCAGATTGATCGGATTATCAATGAACCTTCCGCAGCGGCTCTTGCTAAAAGATCTATGGTAAACCAAGAAGATCAATCTTTTATTGTAGTCGATTTTGGTGGTGGGACTCTAGACATTTCAGTTGTAGAGCTTTTTGATAATATCGTCGAAATCGTGTCGATTGCAGGGGACAATCGATTGGGAGGAGAAGACTTTACTGCGGCTATTGCTGAGGAATTTTTAGCCTCCAATCAATTAACCAAGGATACGATTTCCCGAGAATTTTATAGTAAGATTCTGGTACAGGCTGAAAAGACAAAGCTAGAACTCAATGATAAAGAAGAAGTGAAGATGACAGTTCTGGACCAAGAACAAGAATACACTTTAGACTTGAGCTACCAACGCTTTTATGAGCTTTGTCAACCTCTGCTAGCACGTGTTAAGGCTGTTTTGGACCGTGCCTTGATGGATGCGCGCTATAGCTATGTATCATCAGATAACTTTGTTCTTGTTGGGGGGACTTCGAAACTCCGCTTGGTTCAGGACTTTTTATCCTACTGTATCAATCAAGTGGTGCAGGTTTCGGATGATCCCGATCGGATGATTGCGAGAGGTTGTGCCCTTTTAGCAGGAATAAAAGAGCGGCAAGGTGAGATACGAGATTTATTACTGTCTGATATTTGTCCTTTTACACTGGGGATAGAAATAGTTGGCGACCGCTTTTCGCCGATTATTGAGAGAAATTCTACCCTCCCTGCTTCACGCATCGAGCAGTACTATACGGCTGAATTGGGACAGAGTCAGGTCAAGATAAAGGTCTATCAAGGTGAGATGATGAAGGCATCACAAAATCTGTTTCTAGGAGAATTAGAAGTTCCCGTCCCTGTGAATACTCGAGTAAATGAAAGTTTCACAGTTCGATTTACCTATGATTTAAATGGGATTTTGGATGTCGAAGTGAAAATTGATTCAACACAGGAAGTCTTTAGTCATGTTATTCTCCAAGATAGTGTTACTCTGACAGAAAAGGAAATCAAGGCTAAGCAAGCAGAGTTGACTCGCTATAAGATCAATGCTCAAGAAACAGAGGTTTATCGCTTCTTGATTGAAAAAGCGAATCGCGTGTACAGTATGCTCTTGGGGAGAAGAAGAGATGAGCTAATGGCTGAAACTAGACGATTTGAAGAAGAGGTCAGCCAAGCATCTATGTATCATTTGCCAAAACTCTATCAATCATTTTCAAACTATCTAGACTTCCTAGAGCGAGGACTGTAAAAGAGGAGACCTTATGAATATATGGGAAACTTTAGGGATAGAGCCAACGACTGACGTCAAGCTTATTAGAAGGCGTTATGCTGAACTGGTTCGGCTCTATCACCCAGAAGACCAACCAGAAATTTACCAAGAAATTGTTGAAGCTTACCAAAAAGCCTTGACTTATGCGAGGTCTAGAAACACAAGACCAGAAAATAGCCTAAGAAAAGCGAGTGACTCTCAAGAAGCTACTGAACTTGAAGAAGAGGCGAATGGAAAGCCTAACTCTAGTCTCAACTTTGAAAACTTAACTGAAGAAACGAAGACTGAGAACGAAGAGTCTGAAAGATCTAGTCTTGATTTTAGTGATTATCAGCAATCAACTGATAAAACAAGCAATTCCTTTAACTTTGAAACCTTTAAAGCGGAAGAGGATGAGCAAAAGTCCACCCTTGACTTTAGTGACTATGATGAGGAAGTTCAGCTAAATGGAGATTCTGAAGAAAGAGCTACGAATCCCCTCAATTTTGAAACGTTTGATAATGAAGAGAACCAGGGGCAAGAAGGATTAACAAGGTCTACTCTTGACTTTAGCGGTTATAATGAAGAAACTTATCTGATCCGAAATGCGATTGAAAGTATTGTTAAAAATGATGATTACAGTCCAGAAGAACAAGAGCATCTATGGCGTCAGTTCTTTCATCAGTATCAGTATGATATGGACATTGTTCAATCCGTTTTAGAGGAAATGGATGTTTATATTTTTAACAAACCGGAGCAATTCTCTATCCTCATTCCCTTGCTAGAAGGCTATATACCTGACTTTAAGTACTGGAGCTATTACTATAAACTGAAGTATTGGAAAGTTAAAAGAGCTATAGCAGAAGAGGAAGGCAGTTCGCTTGAAAGCGCCCATGAAGCCACTGAAGAATTCTATTATTCTTATAAACTTTGCCAAGAAATTCTCCATGATTTTAACAAAGCAAATCAATTGAGCTCTTGGATAGAATTTTTCAAGCACCCCTATCTGAGCTTTATGGTCTTGGATCAAGTAAATCAGAATCGTCAAATAATCAAGAGCGTTCCTGTTTTAAGCTATATCCTTGAAAAAAACCGACAAGTCATATTTGAAGAGGATTATCCACTCTTGAATGACTTGGCTGATTACTTAGAAGAAGTAAAAGAGGAGCTGGGAGAAAACGTTGACTTTAGTCACTACTCTCTAGATAATCCAGATGAAGTTGAGGCAGCCTTCTATGAGTTGCTCCATGCTCGCTATCAAGACGAGTACAAACTGTTACGTGATTGGCAATATCTTTTTGAAACAGTTAAGGATCATACTCTCCTACTTGATTTATTAGAAAAGGTGGATGTCTATCCTTTAACCAATGCGAAAGTGTTAGCACTCGTTCTCCAATTTGTGGAGCGTTACAGCGATGAGGAATCAAATCCTTACCTGAAAAAACTCCATTTCTGGAAGAGTATCCATTCCTATCCTTCAGTGGTAGAGGAGTATGAACTAGACAAAAAGGAAAATTTTGATTACTGGTACAATGAAGGTTATCTTTATATGGATAAGCTCACCAAGAGCGATGAAGATATCAATGATTGGGAAAAGTGGAGAAGCTACTTTAAAGGAAGACCACGCATTCTAACGATTTTGCTTCAACAAATCTATAAGGAGTACCATCGATTTACAGATGGCGATCTCCTGAGATATGTTTTAGCTCCTTTTCCTACTTCTAAAATGGCTCCCCAAATGATGACGGAGGAGACAGACCAGAAACTAGAAGAGATGACAGTTTATGCTTATGAACTTAGTCATCCAAAGGCCAAGCTCTCTTATTTGGATTGGAAAAAAAGACAGGTCTTTAAAAATAAGTTTCTTCAGATTGTCTTTGGTCTATTTTCGATTGTGAGTTTGATACTCAGTGTTCTAGAGCAACCTATTGATAATTTATGGGTCCATGCTGGTATGTTTTCTCTCTTTTACGTCTATATGCTAAAATTGAGGAAAACACCGATTGAGGAAGGAGTGACTGCTAGGGGAGAAAAACGAAAATTCTACTACAGTCCTCATCCATGGTTCCTACTAATCTTGTTATTAACCCTCGTCATTCCATCCTTACCATTTGGTCTCATTGGTGCCCTTATGTTCATTACATTTTTCAGCTTCATCGATGGTTTTCAAGTGAGTCAGGGGCTGAAGTGGGATTATTCTTTGGAGAAGCTGATTCCTGTTGGTATCTTTCTTTCTGCTGGTTTTCTTTCTGCTTTGGTAAATCAAAGCCAGACTATTTCAGGAGTTGCCATAGCTTACTTCCATATTTTTGCAATCCTTGTGATTTGCTTATCTTTTACAAGATTTAGTCCTGGATTTCCACCATCTCTGAAGAAAATTTTCATACCAGCAATCTTGGGAATCTTACTCTTTCAAACGTTGCCCTACATTCACAGCCGTTTAGACATCTTTGATCCAACTATTCTACGAAATGAAACTCTGGCCATAACGGTTATTCTCTTGTTAAATGGAATTGCTTTGTCTTATTTTACAAAGGAACAAGGTTTCATGATTGGTGTGAAGAAGGTCTTTATGATTTATGGCTTGCAGATCTTTATTTTCCTAAGAAGACTGTTGCGAATCCTATTTGCACCAAATTCAGTTTTCGGTAACAAATATTTTAACAGAGATTTACTAATCTTGAATAGCGAATTTGCTTTCTACTTCCTAGAGGGACTTTTTGTCCTTATCCTGCTTTTCCTTATTCGCAATATACGCAAGGAAAATCGTAAAAGTTCTGCATAGAATGATAACCTAGAGAAGATGACTCTGGTTCAAGTTCCTAGTAAATTTTCCTGAATAAAGGTATAATAGAACTATTCAAATGAAAGAGGTAATGAAAATGGCTTCAAAAATGCTACACACTTGCTTGCGAGTAGAAAACCTTGAAAAATCAATCGCATTCTATCAAGATGCTTTTGGTTTTAAAGAATTGCGTCGCAGAGATTTTCCAGATCATGCCTTCACGATTGTCTATCTAGGACTTGAGGGTGATGACTACGAGTTGGAATTGACCTATAACTATGACCACGGTCCTTACGTGGTAGGAGATGGCTTCGCCCATATCGCCCTCAGTACACCTGATCTTGAGGCGCTACATCAAGAACATAGCGCTAAAGGCTATGAGGTGACAGCCCCTAATGGACTTCCAGGAACTCAACCAAACTATTACTTTGTCAAGGATCCTGATGGCTACAAGGTCGAAGTGATTCGTGAAAAATAATCCAGTACAGTCAAGTAGAATGTTCGTTTTCTACTTGACTTTTTTACTTTGAAAGAGTATACTAATACAAATTTAACCTTTAAGGGGAGTCCAGAGAGACTCACAAGGTGTCAGATAAAAGGGATAGGGGACTCTCTGTGGAGACTTTTTAAGTGTGCGCATGAGTTCTAGCCTAACCTAACTGAGACCTTGCTATTGCAAGGTCTTTTCTTTATCTGGTCCCCTTAAAATTTAAGGAGGAAAATCATGAATCCCACATGTAAGAAGCGTATGGGTGCGATTCGTTTGGAAAGCATGAAGGTGGTCGCACAAGAGGAAATTGCGCCAGCAATCTTTGAATTAGTCCTAGAAGGGGAAATGGTTGAAGCCATGCGAGCAGGCCAATTTCTCCATCTGCGCGTGCCTGATGATGCCCATCTCTTGCGTCGTCCTATTTCAATTTCGTCTATTGACAAGGCAAACAAGCAATGTCATCTCATTTATCGGATTGAGGGGGCTGGGACCGCTATTTTTTCAACATTAAGTCAGGGTGATACACTTGATGTGATGGGGCCTCAGGGGAATGGTTTTGACTTGTCTGATTTAGACAATCAGAGTCAAGCTCTCCTCGTTGGCGGTGGGATTGGTGTTCCACCCTTGCTTGAGGTAGCCAAGGAATTGCATGCGCGTGGGGTGAAACTAGTAACAGTCCTCGGTTTTGCCAACAAGGATGCTGTTATTCTTGAAACCGAATTGGCCCAATATGGTCAGGTCTTTGTAACGACAGATGATGGTTCTTATGGCATTAAGGGAAATGTGTCAGTCGTCATCAATGACTTAGACAGTCAATTTGATGCTGTTTACTCATGTGGAGCGCCTGGAATGATGAAGTATATCAATCAAAGATTTTATGACCACCCAAGAGCCTATCTATCTCTAGAATCTCGTATGGCTTGCGGGATGGGGGCCTGCTATGCCTGTGTTCTAAAAGTACCAGATAGTGAGACTGTCAGTCAACGTGTCTGTGAAGATGGTCCTGTTTTCCGTACAGGAACAGTTGTATTATAAGGAGAAAGTCATGACTACAAATCGTTTACAAGTTTCTCTACCAGGCTTGGACTTGAAAAATCCTATCATACCAGCATCAGGCTGTTTTGGTTTTGGCCAAGAGTATGCCAAGTACTATGATTTAGACCTTTTAGGCTCTATTATGATTAAGGCAACGACTCTAGAACCCCGTTTTGGCAATCCTACTCCAAGAGTTGCAGAGACGCCTGCTGGTATGCTCAATGCAATCGGCTTGCAAAATCCTGGCTTAGAAGCTGTTTTAGCTGAAAAGTTGCCTTGGCTGGAAAGAGAGTATCCTACGCTTCCCATCATCGCAAATGTTGCAGGCTTTTCAAAACAAGAGTACGCTGCCGTTTCTCGAGGAATTTCCAAGGCGGCTAATGTAAAAGCGATCGAGCTCAATATCTCTTGTCCGAATGTGGATCACGGCAATCATGGACTTTTGATTGGGCAAGATCCGGATCTAGCTTATGAAGTGGTAAAAGCGGCTGTGGAAGCCTCTGATGTGCCAGTTTATGTTAAGTTAACCCCTAGTGTAACGGATGTTGTCACTATTGCTAAAGCCGCAGAAGATGCAGGAGCAAGTGGCTTAACCATGATCAATACCCTTGTCGGTATGCGCTTTGACCTCAAAACTAGAAAACCAATCCTAGCCAATGGTACAGGTGGAATGTCAGGTCCAGCAGTTTTTCCAGTAGCCCTCAAACTCATCCGACAAGTAGCTCAAACAACAGACCTGCCCATTATTGGAATGGGGGGAGTGGATTCGGCTGAAGCAGCGCTAGAAATGTATCTGGCTGGGGCATCTGCCATCGGAGTTGGAACAGCCAATTTTACCAATCCTTATGCCTGTCCTGATATCATCGAACATCTACCAAAGGTCATGGACAAATATGGCATTAGCAGTTTGGAAGATCTCCGTCAGGAAGTCAAAGCCAGTCTGAGATAAGCTAGACCTTCCTTATTGTCAACAAGAAATAGAATCTTCATCAATTTGTAATATTTCCGTCTATTAACTATGTTACAATAGGGTTTAGAAAACGTTATTGGAGCATTTAAATGAAACGATGGAAAGTGGCCCTAGTAAGTGCTGGCTTATTGGGGTGTTTTTTTACTGTAGTGGAGACAGCAAGAGCTGAAGAAGGTACATGGCAAGGAAAGACCTACCTCAAAGCAGATGGGAAGCCAGCAACCAACCAATGGATCTTTGACCAAACGCAACAGGCTTGGTTTTATTTAACAGCTGATGGAAATCGTGCTGAGAACGGCTGGTTGACTGTTGCTGGTAAGGATTACTATTTTAATGAAGCTGGGAAATTAGCTACGAAAACGTGGATTGACCAGTACTATGTGACTGAAAGTGGTGCTAAAGCCAAGGAACAGTGGGTATTTAATCAGGAACAAGAATCCTGGTATTATCTCAAGTCTAATGGTCAGAAAGCTCAAAACGAATGGATTCAGCAAGGTCAGGAAAAATATTACCTTAAAGCAGATGGAAAAATGGCCAAAGATGAGTGGATCACTCAAGGTGAGAACCAGTACTACATCAATTCACAAGGTAAAATGCTGAAGAATGCTTGGCTTGGTAAGAATTATATATCAGAAAATGGTAATAAGGTTAAACAAGCCTGGATTTATGATGACAACTATAGTAGTTGGTTCTACCTCCAACAAGATGGTACCTATGCTGAAAATGGCTGGTTAACTATAGATGGGAAGGACTACCATTTTAAATCAGGCGGTTATCTTTCAACTGAGCGTTGGATTGACCGCTTCTATGTTGCTAAAAGTGGAGCTAAATTGAAATCGGAATGGCTCTTTGATAAGAATTATGATTCTTGGTTTTACTTGAAAGCTGATGGTAGCTATGCCGAAAAAGGCTGGGAAACGATAAAAGAAAAAGATTACCATTTCAAACCGGGAGGTTATCTTTCAACTGAGCGCTGGATTGACCGCTTCTATGTTGCTAAAAGTGGAGCTAAATTGAAATCGGAATGGCTCTTTGACAAGAATTATAATTCATGGTTTTACTTGAAAGCTGACGGAACCTATGCTGAGAAAGGTTGGCAAACCATCAAAGGCAAGGATTACCATTTCAAATCAGGTGGCTACCTTTCTACGGAAACTTGGATTGACCGTAGCTATGTGACGAGTAGTGGAGCAAAAGCTGGCAAAGGTTGGCTCTTTGACAAGAATTTTAACTCTTGGTTCTATATTAACTCTGATGGAAATTATGCTAATAAAGAATGGCTCTGGGATAATGGTTACTACTATCTCAAATCTGGTGGTTATATGGCCACGAATGAGTGGGTATGGTACAAGAACAATTGGTTCTACCTCAAGTCAAATGGAAAGATGGCTGAGAAAGAATTAATCTACGATTCATCTGACCAATCATGGTACTACCTTAAATCAGGCGGTTATATGGCAAGAAATGAGACCGTGGATGGTCATACCTTGGATGCTTCTGGTCGATGGCATGTTGCGGATAAAACCAAATATTACAAAGTTAAACCAATCACAGCCTATGTCTACAGTGCATCTGGAGAAATCTTGAGTTACATTAACCAAGGAAGCATCGTTTCACTAGATAGCTCAACGCGAAAAGGCGGCCGACTTGCAGTTTCGATTTCTGGCTTGTCTGGCTATATGAATCAAAGTGATTTGACAGCAGTGGATGAAGGAAGCGAGTTTATCCCTCATTATACTAGTGATGGGAAATTCCTCTACCATGAACTCTCTCCATACACGAGTATCAAAGTAGCTCCACACACATCTGCTATGGTTATTGGTAAGAAGTACTACTCGACTGATGGAGAGCATTTTGATGGCTTTACCATTAAGAATCCTTTCCTTTATAAAAACTTGAGAGAACCAAGTAATTATAGTGCAGCTGAGTTGGATAAACTGTATTCGATGATGAACTTGCAGGATAGTCCTCTCGCAGGTAAAGGAGCGACTTTCAAAGAAGCTGAGGAACGCTACGGTGTCAATGCCCTTTACTTGATGGCACATAGTGCCCTTGAAAGTGCTTGGGGTCGCAGTCAAATTGCCAGAGATAAGAACAACTTCTTTGGTATTGCTGCTTATGATACGAGCCCATATCTCTCAGCCAAGAGTTTTGATAATGTGGATAAAGGAATCCTTGGAGCGGCCAAGTGGATTCGTGAGAATTACATCGACTATGGCAGAGACCACCTTGGAAATAAAGCAACCGGAATGAATGTTCGCTATGCTTCTGATCCTTACTGGGGTGAGAAGATAGCCAGCATCATGATGACCATCAACAGTAGACTTGGTGGGAAAGACTAATCAAAAGAAATCAACGGTAACTACTGAAAAAGTGGTTATCGTTTTTGTTTTAAACATTGGGGGAGAAATAGTATAATAACAGCCTCTTTATTCTTGAACAATTAACAAAATGATAGTAAAATGTAATAGGAGATATTAATCTAATTACTATATAAAAAGGAGACTTTTATGAAAAAGCTACTATCCTTCTCAATTGCCTTGCTTTCAATCACAACACTAGTTGCTTGTTCTGGACATAAGGCGGAATCAAAGGTCCCAGAAGAAAAAATTGAACAGAAGCAAATCAAGTTCGATGAAAAGTTGTTTAAAGAAGCTGGACTCTTACCTTTTAAAAATGAGAAACAACTAGAACTTGGGGAATTGGATTCTAAATCACGCGCAACGGGTGCTCATATTCAACTTAAGGACAGTGATGAACCAACAGAGAAGAGAGAGCCTAAGATAAGTTATAACCCAGTTGGTTGGCACAACTATAATTTTTATTATGGAGATGGCTCTAAAAAGGCTTGGTTGATGAATCGTGGTCATTTGATTGGGTACCAGTTTAGTGGATTAAACGATGAAAAGAGAAACTTGGTCCCTATGACGAACTGGCTCAATGCTGGAACTTACTATGGTACAGATAATACTAATCAAGAAAGCATGCTTTACTATGAAAATCGATTGGACTCTTGGTTGGCCAATCACCCAAACTATTATCTTGACTACAAGGTGACCCCAATCTATCAAAAGGACGAATTGATCCCTAGACAGATTGAGTTGCAGTATGTGGGAATTGATGAAAATGGCAAACTCTTGGAGATCAAGTTGGGTGGTAGTAAAGAAAAGGTTGATCAGTATTCTGTGACGCATGTTATTCTAGACAATGTTTCAGCTAATGCGGAAATCAATTATTTGGATGGTACTGCTAAAAATACAGTTGAAGATGCAAAGATAAAAGAAGAGAAAGAAAAGGCTAAGAAGGAAGCTGAGGAAAAAGCCAAGAAAGAGGCTGAAGAAAAAGAAGCAGCTGAAAAGAAAGCAAAAGAAGAAGAACAGGAAAAAGCACGTCAGGCCGCACAAGAAAAGGAAGAAAGCCAAGAATCAAACTCGCAATCAACTAATTCAGGTGGCTACTTTAGAGATAAAAACGGAAGATGGCACAGACCAAATGGTAAATTTGCTTCTAAGAAAGAAATTAGAGAAGCCGGATTGCAGTGGTAGGATGAATTTAGTAGATATACAGTCAAAAAGCCGTTGGAAAACGGTTTTTTGTTATAATTAAACTAAGAATTTAGAATTAAAGGAGAAAAATTTGATGAGATACATAACTCTTGGTCAAGATGACAAAGAATTATCAGAAATTGTTCTCGGAATGATGAGAATAAAAGATAAGTCTGTAAAAGAAGTTGAAGAGCTTGTAGAAACAGCACTTTCTGTTGGAATCAATGCTTTTGACTTGGCTGATATTTATGGTCGTGGTCGTTGTGAAGAACTGTTAGGTATTGTCCTAAAAAATCGTCCAGATTTAAGAGAAAAGATGTGGATTCAGTCCAAATGTGGCATTCGCATTGAAGAATTTACCTATTTTGATTTTTCTAAGGACTATATTATAAAATCAGTCGACGGAATTTTGCAAAGATTGAAGATTGATCATCTAGATAGCTTGCTTCTTCATCGACCAGATGCTTTGATGGAATCTGACCAAGTAGCAGAAGCCTTTGATCTTCTTTATAAACAAGGTAAGGTCCGAGATTTTGGAGTTTCTAATCAAAATCCTATGATGATGGAGTTGCTTAAAAAAGATGTCAAGCAGCCGTTAGCTGTTAATCAGCTACAATTGAGTGCGGCTTTTACTCCAGGATTCGAATCAGGTTTTCATGTTAATATGGAAGATAGTCAAGCAACTATGCGAGATGGCAGCGTTTTTGAATATTGCAAATTACACGATGTGGTCATTCAAGCATGGTCTGTCTTACAATTCGGGTATTTTAAAGGGAACTTTGTTGGTAATGAGAAATTTCAAGCTTTGAATCAAGTACTTGATCGTCTAGCTTTTAAATATGGAGTAACCCCTTCAACTATTGCCATTTCTTGGATATTGCGTTATCCAGCAAAAATGCAGGCAGTCGTAGGTACAACAAATCCTAAGCATTTGAGAGAAGTTAGCCAAGCGGCAAACTTTAGCTTAACAAGAAAAGAATGGTATGAAATTTATCTTGCAGCAGGGAATAATTTGCCGTAAGTAGAAGCAGATTTAAATAAATCACAGTCAAAAAGCCGTTGTAAAGTGGTTTTTTTGTTATAATGAAGGGGAGAATTATTGATATTAAAGGAGAAAAACATGACATTTGAAGAGATCCTGCCTGGATTAAAGGCCAAGAAAAAATATGTACGAACTGGTTGGGGAGGGGCTGAAAACTATGTCCAACTCTTTGACACTATCGAGCAAAACGGGGTTGCGCTTGAAGTGA
Organism: Streptococcus oralis Uo5; assembly: GCF_000253155.1. NCBI lineage: Bacteria > Bacillati > Bacillota > Bacilli > Lactobacillales > Streptococcaceae > Streptococcus > Streptococcus oralis. The sequence continues at coordinate 1,175,426 of NC_015291.1, read as the reverse complement.
CGCCTTATTTCCTAATCAACGTGTCTGGAGAAGGGGAAGGGTTCTCCATGTGGAGCCCGACACCATGTGATGTTTTGGCAACGGACTGGGTAGAAGTGCATGACTAAACGTGTACTCATTACAGGAGTGAGTTCAGGTATCGGACTTGCTCAAGCTTGCCTCTTTTTAGAGAATGGCTATCAAGTTTATGGAGTTGACCAAGGTGAAAATCCACTCTTAGAGGGTGATTTTCATTTTTTACAGAGAGATTTGACCTTGGACTTGGAGCCTATTTTTGACTGGTGTCCTTATGTGGATGTTTTGTGCAATACTGCTGGAGTTTTGGATGAATACAAACCACTGTTGGAACAATCAGCCCAGGAAATTCAAGAGATTTTTGAAATCAACTATGTGACTCCTGTTGAGTTGACTCGGCATTATTTGACACAAATGTTGGAAAATAAAAAAGGAATCATCATCAATATGTGTTCTATTGCTTCAACTCTAGCGGGAGGTGGTGGTCACGCCTATACTTCCTCTAAGCATGCCTTGGCTGGATTTACCAAGCAGTTGGCTCTAGACTATGCTGAAGCTGGGATTCAGGTATTTGGAATTGCTCCAGGGGCAGTCAAGACAGCCATGACTGCTGCCGACTTTGAGCCAGGTGGATTGGCTGACTGGGTGGCTAGTGAAACGCCAATCAAGCGCTGGATCGAGCCAGAGGAAGTAGCAGAAATTAGCCTTTTCTTAGCAAGTGGAAAAGCGAGCGCCATGCAAGGACAAATCTTGACAATAGATGGTGGCTGGTCTTTGAAGTAGGAGGAGTTGGATGGAAATCAAAAAACACTTTGGAGTCTATGCTGTTTGCTTTGAAAATGGGAAGTTACTCTGCATTGAAAAAACGAGGGGCCCTTATCAACATCGTTATGATCTACCTGGTGGTAGTCAGCAACTTGGTGAAGGATTGACGGAAACGCTGATTAGAGAAGTGATGGAAGAGACAGGATTTACTGTTAGAAGCTATTCCAATCCTCGAATCTACGATGTTTTCGTCAGGGAAGAGTTAACAAATTTTACGGTTCACCATATCATGGCATTTTATGATATTGAGATAAACAAGAAGAAAGCTCAAGTCACGATTTCGGAAGATGTCTCTGATGGTGCGAATGATTCACTCGGATATGTTTGGATGGATATTCAGAAAATCACAGAAGAAAACGCATCGCCACTAGTCTTGAAAGTTAAGTCTGAATTATTAGGATTTCCAGAACTGGACAAGACTTCTTACATGAATTGGAAGGTGAATGATGAGAAACCAACTTGTCCTTAGTGGAGAACAAATTGTTGAAAAAGTTTATCCTCAGTTATTGCACCACGTCGGTATGATTCGTGGAGAATACTTACTGAGAGAGCTTAATCAAAACATCCTATTAGCAAGTTGCCAGCAATTTGTAAAAGATTATCTAGACACCATTTGCTCCTTGTACTCAGATGAAGAGGTTTGGTATCGTTTTTCAGAGTTAACAAATACAGAAGCTAATTGTTTAGAGGGGACTAAAGAGCATTTTGATGAAAATCATCCCTTGTTTGGTTATAGAGGAACTAGGCGCTTGCTGGCGTGTCCTGATGAATTTCAGGATGAAGCACATGTCGTTACAGATGTTTATCAAACCAATCCCAATCTGTCTGTTATCTTTCCTTTTGTCAATGATGCTAAGCAGTTAAAGCAAGCTATTAGAGTATTACGTCAGCATGGTTTTACTGGAAAAGTCGGCACAATGATTGAATTACCGTCAGCTTATTTTGACTTGGATAGGATACTGGAAACTGGTATTTCAAAGATTATAGTTGGAATGAATGATTTGACTTCTTTTGTTTTTGCGACTGTGAGAAATAGTCAATGGCATGATATAGAAAGTCCCATTATGTTGGATATGCTGAGAGATATGCAGGATAAAGCAAGGGCGGAAAAAATTGACTTTGCTGTAGCAGGCTATCTGAATGCTTCTTTCATACAAAAAATGAATCAGATGGATATCAAATGCATTATCCACTACAGTTCTATTCCAGAGATTTTTAATTTAGAGATTGATCATCCAGACCATCTCAAACGTATAAAAGAAGTAAGTAAAAAATTACAAAGGAGCACACATGACACCGCAAGAAATGTGGAATGCATACAAGAAAATCAATCCCTCGATCGGAGATGAGATCGATGCTTGGGCTTTTGGAGTGGAAGCCGATCTCTTGGCAGATTTGGTTTTAAAAGGCGAAAAGACTGCAACTGCCTCAGCCTACGACCTCTACTCACTAGAAGACGAACCCCTTCCACAAGAAGGGACCTTCGATGTCATTTTAGACAGTCAAGATCGGGCTGTCTGCATTGTTGAAATTACAAAGGTTTCCGTTCAGCCCTTTCATCAAGTTTCTGCTGAACATGCCTTTAAGGAAGGGGAAGGTGACAAATCCCTAGCCTATTGGCGTCGGGTTCATGAGGACTGTTTTGCCGAGTGGCTGAGAGAGGCAGGACTAGCTTTTACGCCTGACAGCAAGGTTGTTTTAGAAGAATTTCGCAAGGTTTATCCACAGTAAACTATAGTAGAAAGAAAGTTTTGGAAATCACCGTCCAATCCTTTTTTCTTAAGCAAAACATGATATAATAAGTTTGTTTGAATAAGAGTAAAACTCTTAAACTTAGAATAGGAGAAAACTATGCAAGCAGTAGAACATTTTATTACCCAATTTGTTCCTGAACATTATGATTTATTTCTAGATTTGAGTCGTGAGACCAAGACCTTTTCTGGGAAGGTGACCATCACTGGTCAAGCCAAGAGTGACCGTATTTCCCTTCACCGAAAGGACTTGGAAATCGCTTCTGTAGAAGTTGCGGGTCAAGCTCGTCCATTTACAGTTGATCATGAAAATGAAGCCCTTCATATCGAATTGGCTGAGGGTGGTCAAGTTGAATTAGTCATCGCTTTTTCAGGAAAAATCACAGACAACATGACAGGGATTTACCCTTCTTACTACACAGTGGATGGTGTCAAGAAGGAAGTCTTGTCTACTCAGTTCGAGAGCCATTTTGCGCGTGAAGCCTTTCCGTGTGTAGATGAGCCAGAAGCCAAGGCTACTTTTGACCTCGCTCTCCGTTTTGACCAAGCAGAAGGTGAGTTGGCCTTGTCAAACATGCCTGAGATTGATGTGGAAAACCGCAAGGAAACAGGCATCTGGAAGTTTGAGACAACACCTCGCATGTCTTCTTACTTGTTAGCTTTTGTTGCAGGTGATTTGCAAGGGGTGACCGCTAAAACTAAAAATGGTACCCTCGTAGGTGTTTACTCAACCAAAGCTCACCCACTATCTAACCTTGATTTCTCACTGGACATCGCTGTTCGCTCAATCGAGTTTTACGAAGATTACTACGGAGTCAAGTATCCAATCCCTCAATCACTTCACATCGCCCTTCCTGACTTCTCAGCAGGTGCCATGGAAAACTGGGGTCTTGTCACTTACCGGGAAGTTTGCCTAATTGTAGATGAAAACTCTACATTTGCCAGTCGTCAACAAGTTGCCCTTGTAGTGGCACATGAGTTGGCCCACCAATGGTTTGGAAACCTCGTGACTATGAAATGGTGGGATGACCTCTGGCTTAATGAAAGCTTCGCCAACATGATGGAATACGTCTGTGTGGATGCCATCGAACCAAGCTGGAATATTTTTGAAGACTTCCAAACAGGTGGAGTGCCTCACGCTCTTGAACGTGACGCGACTGATGGCGTACAGTCTGTTCACGTCGAAGTCAAACACCCAGATGAAATCAATACGCTCTTTGATGGTGCTATCGTCTATGCCAAAGGAAGCCGTCTCATGCACATGCTTCGTCGTTGGCTCGGTGATGCGGATTTTGCTAAGGGCTTGCATGCCTACTTTGAAAAACACCAATATGGAAACACCATTGGTCGTGACCTTTGGAATGCCCTCGGACAAGCGTCAGGACGTGATGTTGCAGCCTTCATGGATTCTTGGTTGGAGCAACCTGGTTATCCAGTTCTCACTGTCAAAGTTGAAAATGATGTCTTGAAGATTTCACAAAAACAATTCTTTATCGGTGAGCACGAAGACAAGAACCGTCTCTGGGTGGTGCCACTCAACAGCAACTGGAAAGGCTTGCCAGATACACTCGAAACTGAAAGTATCGAAATCCCTGGCTACGCAGCTCTTCTTGCTGAAAATAAAACAGCTCTTCGTCTCAACACTGAAAATACTGCCCACTATATTACCGACTATCAAGGAGACTTGTTAGAGGCCGTTCTTGCTGAGCTAGAGACACTTGATAACACAAGCAAACTGCAAATTGTTCAAGAACGTCGTTTGTTGGCTGAGGCAGGGCACATTTCTTATGCAGACTTGCTTCCAGTCCTTGATAAACTTGCTAAGGAAGAGTCTTATCTGGTGGTTTCAGCTGTTTCTCAAGTGATTGCTGCCCTTGAGCGCTTTATCGATGAAGGAACAGAAACTGAGAAAGCTTTTAATACACTCGTTGCTAAATTAGCCCGCCACAACTATGACCGTCTTGGTTTTGAAGCCAAAGAGGGAGAATCAGATGAGGATGAATTGGTTCGTCAGTTGGCTGTTTCTATGATGATTCGTTCCAATGATGCAGAAGCTAGTCAAGTTGCTAGTCAAATCTTTGCAGCTCACAAGGATAATCTTGCAGGACTTCCTGCAGCCGTCCGAACTCAAGTTCTCATCAATGAAATGAAACACCATGAGACCAAGGACTTGGTCGCAACTTATCTGGACCTCTACACTCATGCCACAGATGCTGTCTTCAAGCGTCAGTTGGCAGCTGCTCTAGCCTACAGTACAGATGCTGATAATATCCAAACCTTGATTCGTTCATGGAAGGATAAGTTTGTTGTGAAACCACAAGACTTGTCTGCTTGGTATTACCAGTTCCTTGCTCATCAAACAACTCAAGAAACTGTTTGGGTATGGGCGCGTGAAAACTGGGATTGGATTAAGGCGGCTCTTGGTGGAGACATGAGCTTTGATAGCTTTGTTATCCTACCTGCCCATGTATTTAAGACTGAGCAACGCTTGGCAGAGTACAAGGAATTCTTTGAGCCACAACTCTCTGACCTTGCTCTTAGCCGTAACATTCGTATGGGTATCAAGGATATCGCAGCACGTGTTGACTTGATTAAGCGTGAAAAAGCAGCAGTCGAAGCTGTTGTAGCCCAATATGCTAAAGCTTAATTCGTTCAAAATGTAAACAAAAACTCAACTTTCTATCTGAAAACGAGAGAGAGTTGAGTTTTTTTTAAGGCAATTTTGGTATAATAATCATAACAAGGAGGAGTTTCTGATGATAAAAATCTTATTAGTAGAAGATGACCTGGGTCTGTCAAACTCAGTATTTGACTTTTTAGATAATTTTGCAGATGTCATGCAGGTCTTTGATGGAGAAGAAGGTCTCTACGAAGCAGAAAGTGGCGTTTATGACTTGATTCTGCTTGACCTGATGTTGCCTGAAAAAAATGGCTTCCAAGTTTTGAAAGAATTGCGTGAAAAAGGAATTACGACACCAGTCCTTATCATGACCGCTAAGGAAAGTTTGGATGACAAGGGACATGGTTTTGAGTTAGGAGCGGATGACTACCTCACCAAACCTTTCTACCTAGAAGAACTTAAAATGCGGATTCAAGCCCTTCTCAAACGTTCAGGTAAGTTTAATGAAAACACCTTGACCTATGGGGATGTTATCGTCAATCTTTCAACGAATGAAGTAAAAGTGGAAGATACTCCTGTGGAACTGCTCGGAAAAGAGTTTGAGTTATTGGTTTACTTCCTTCAAAATCAAAATGTCATTCTTCCCAAGACACAGATTTTTGACCGTCTATGGGGATTTGATAGCGATACGACGATTTCCGTTGTAGAAGTCTATGTCTCAAAAGTTCGTAAGAAATTGAAGGGAACAGCCTTTGCTGAAAATCTTCAAACCTTGCGTAGTGTCGGGTATATTTTAAAAGATGTTCAATAAACTAAAAAAAACATGGTATGCAGATGATTTCAGCTATTTCATTCGAAACTTTGGAGTGTTCACACTGATTTTCTCTACTATGACCTTGATTATCCTACAGGTCATGCACTCCAGTCTCTATACTTCTGTAGATGAAAAACTACAAGCCCTTAGTAGTAGTCCTCAAGCGGTCATTCAGTTAGCCCTGAATCGGGCAACTGAGGAAGTCAAAGATATTCAACCCGCAACTGCGGATGCCAGCAAGGCTGAAATCAAGCCCAATGTTAGCTCCAATACAGAAGTTTTGCTTTTTGACAAGGATTTTAACCAACTCTTACTGGGTAATCGCTTTTTAGGCTTGGACAAGATCAAGCTGGACAAGAAAGAGTTGAATCATATTCGGCAAATCCAAGTTGTCAACAGCTATGGTCTGGAAGAAACCTATCGAATTGTCTTGATGGAAACCAACTCTTCCACCGTATCAAGTAATGTCAAATATGCGGCGGTTCTAATCAATACCAGCCAGCTTGAGCAAATCAGCCAAAAACACGAGCATTTAATTGTTGTAGTGATGGCTAGTTTCTGGCTCCTCTCTTTAATTGCCAGTGTTTACCTGGCACGTGTCAGTGTCAAACCGCTACTGGAAAGCATGCAAAAGCAGAAGTCTTTTGTTGAAAATGCGAGTCATGAACTGAGAACGCCTTTGGCCGTTTTACAAAATCGTTTAGAGAATCTCTTTCGAAAACCAGAGGCAACAATCATGGAATCCAGCGAAAGTATCGCTTCCAGTCTTGAAGAGGTTCGCAATATGCGTTTCCTCACGACCAATCTTCTCAACCTTGCACGTCGAGATGATGGAATCAAACCAGAAATAGCAGAAGTTTCTCCACAATTCTTTAAAACAACCTTTGCCAACTATGAGTTGATTGCTTATGAAAATGATCGTTTTTTCAACTATGAAAATCGAATTTATCGTCCATTCATGACCGATCAGTTGCTCTTAAAACAACTCATGACTATCTTGTTTGACAATGCCATCAAGTATACCGAAGAAGATGGCAAGATTGAGTTTGTAGTCTATGCTACAGATCGCCACCTCTATCTTACAGTAACGGATAACGGAATTGGAATTTCAGCTGCTGACAAGAAGAAAATCTTTGACCGCTTTTACCGTGTGGACAAGGCGAGAACCCGTCAGAAAGGTGGCTTTGGTCTTGGACTATCTTTGGCCAAGCAGATCGTAGATGCCTTACGAGGAACGATTAGCGTAAAAGATAACAAACCTAGAGGAACAATTTTTGAAGTTAAGATCGCTATTCAATCTCCTTCAAAACGTAAGAATAAATAAAAAAGACAGTTATCTAACTGTCTTTTTTGATAACTAGAAAAGAGGTTGGTAGTAGTACCAACCTTTATTTTGAAAATTTTCGTTTCATTATCTTTCGTTGAAGTTGTAAAAGGGCGAAACTAAGACCCATTGCAGCGATAAAGGATAAAGCTGTGTTCAATTTTAAGGCTAAAAAGATAAAACTAAACAGTGCCATAAAAATACAGAAACAAGCGATATTTACAAAAAATAAAATCTCTTTTAGGTTAGGGCCGACTGGGGCTTCAGGTGTGTAATCTTGGTAAAGCGGAGTTTGTTTCGATTCGGGAGCTTGTTCAAACTCATAAGCTTCTAGTTTTCTTGCGGACATGATTCTCTCCTTAACAGTACATAACTATTTTATCATTTTTTATGCAAAGAATTATTACAGGATTGTTACAAAACTACTAAAGTCTCTTATCATCCTCTAAGTCGCTCTCTTGACACCTACAAGGGAAAATGGTAGCATGGATGTTACACTTAGAACAGATGACCTGACCTTCTCTTTTATAAATATACTGAGAAAGGAAAGGATAACTTATATAAATTGATAGCAAGCTGAGGCTTTTTCCTAAGATGATTTGTTGAGTTGCTACCTGGATACTTTTGAAGAGTATTGGTAGGAGTTGTTTTGAATGGATGATAAGACAGCGATTCTGTCTATTGGACTGGGTGGCTTTTAAACTACCTCTGGGAAATGTTAAAGGAGACAAGCATGTATCTTGCTATCAAAGAGATATTACGAAACAAACTTCGATATAGTTTGATTCTAACTACCATTTTTCTTATCGCTTTTATGGTCTTTTTTATGACCAGTCTAGCTCTTGGTCTTGTGCGAAACAACCGAGCCGCTATTGATAACTGGCAAGCGACGGGAGTGGTTTTATCTGACTACGCAAATGATAATTTGACGGCATCTTTTATTCCTGAAAAGGACTACAAGGATAAGAGTTCTGAAGAGGCTGCTCCATTGGGCTATATGTTTGCTGTAACCAATCTAGTCGATGGTAGTGAAAAGGTCAATGTTTCCATTTTTGCTCAAGACTGGGACTCTTTTATCTCTCCTAGTTTGACGGAGGGTCGTTATCCTGAAGGAGATGATGAGGTTGTCGTGGATCAGTCTTTTGAGAACTATGGGATGAAGCTAGGTGATGCCATTCAGCTCAATGGAAGCGATTCAAGTTACAAGATTGTAGGCCTGACTCAAGGAAATAAATTTTTCACCGAGCCTGTTGTTTTTACGAGTCTGACAACTTATTGGACCTTACAAGGAACCTTGAAAGCCAATCGTTCCATCTCTGCCTTAGTATTGAAAAATGACATAGAAGTGACTGGCGATGGACTGAAACAGATTTCCATTCCAAAAATGATATCGAAAATTCCTGGTTACACACCTCAGGTTAATGTATTTTCAGGGATGATTCTCGCTATGATTGTCATCACAGGCTTGATTGTGGGTATTTTTGTCTATATCATTACCATCCAAAAACTAGGACTTTATGGAATAATGCGAGCTCAAGGAATACAGATCAAAACCATTGTATGGTCTCTGTTCTGTCAAATCTTCCTCCTAGCTGGTATGGGGATTGCTTTAGCCTTGCTGGCAATCGGAGGAGTGATTTTAGTCTTACCAGCTACCTTCTTTTTCTATCCGAGTTGGATAGCTTACTCTGTCCTAAGTTTGGTAATTTCCTTGATGGCCCTTCTAGGTGGTGTCATTTCACTTCCACGCTTGCTAAAGGTGGATCCGATTACTGCGATTGCAGAATGATAAGGAGAATAGTATGACAACATTGATTGAAATGACTCAAGTGACAAAAACCTACGGGGAAGGAAAGATGAAAGTCGTTGCCCTGCATGAGACGAATTTTCAGCTAAATACGGGAGAGTTCGTAACTATTGTTGGGCCTTCTGGCTCTGGCAAGACAACCTTTCTAACAACTCTAGGACAACTTCAGGAAGCATCGAGTGGAAAGATTCTAGTCAAGGGGAAGGAAACAGGCAGTTTGACGGAGAAGGAAAAAACAGATCTCCGTTTTAGAGAGTTTGGTTTCATTCTCCAGGCTTCAAACTTAATTCCTTTTCTAACGGTCAAGGAACAGCTGGATTTGATAGACAGACTAGATAAGGGAAAAAATAGTAAAAGTGATCGAAAAGAGCTGTTTGACTTGTTGGATTTGGAAAAAGTTCAAAATCATTATCCCAAAGCTCTATCGGGTGGCGAACGTCAGCGTGCCGCGATTGCTAGAGCGCTCTATAACAATCCAAGCATTGTGCTTGCAGATGAGCCGACAGCCAGTCTTGACACTGAGCGTGCCTACCAAGTAACGGAGATGTTGGCTGCCATTGCCCATGAACAAGGCAGAGGAGTTGTCATGATCACTCATGATACACGCCTTCTTGATAAGGTTGACCGTATTTATGTTATGAACGATGGCCACCTAGTTGAAGAAACACATGCATAAAATAGAATGAATGGTACAAGTTACTGTTCACTTTTTTGATTGGGAAAGATAGAAACAAGTTTAACTTTTTGTGAAACTCTCAGTATTCATAGCTGATTTTTGAGAAATGTGGTATAATTTTTCTTATGGAAAAGATTATCATTACAGCAACTGCTGAAAGTATTGAACAAGTTGAACAACTACTCGAAGCTGGCGTAGACCGTATCTACGTTGGTGAGAAAGATTTTGGACTTCGTCTGCCAACAACCTTTAGTTATGACCAATTGCGTGAGATTGCTAAGTTGGTTCATGAAGCAGGCAAAGAATTGATCGTCGCAGTTAATGCCCTCATGCACCAAGATATGATGGATCGTATCAAGCCCTTCCTAGACTTTTTGGAAGAAATCAAGACAGACTACATCACTATTGGCGATGCAGGTGTCTTTTACGTAGTCAACCGTGATGGCTATTCCTTTAAGACTATCTACGATGCTTCAACCATGGTGACAAGCAGTCGTCAGATTAACTTCTGGGGTCAAAAGGCTGGCGCATCTGAGGCGGTTTTGGCGCGTGAAATTCCATCTGCTGAGCTCTTCAAGATGCCTGAGATTTTGGAAATTCCTGCTGAAGTGTTGGTTTACGGAGCTAGTGTCATTCACCATTCTAAGCGACCACTTTTGCAAAACTACTATAACTTTACGCATATTGATGATGAAAAAACGCGTAAACGTGACCTCTTCTTGGCTGAACCAAGTGATCCAGAGAGCCATTACTCTATCTTTGAAGACAATCATGGTACCCACATCTTTGCTAACAATGACCTTGATTTGATGACCAAATTGACAGAATTGGTAGAGCATGGTTTCACTCACTGGAAGCTAGAGGGGCTCTACACACCTGGTCAGAATTTTGTAGAGATTGCTAAACTCTTTGTCCAAGCACGCAGCTTGATTCAAGAGGGCAAATTCAGCCATGACCAAGCTTTCTTGTTAGATGAGGAAGTGCGCAAGTTACACCCTAAAAACCGTTTCCTCGACACAGGATTCTATGATTACGATCCTGACATGGTTAAATAGGACATAAAAACCCGAAATAAAAATGTTCGGGTTTTTCCAGTGTATCCATGAAATAAAAACGGATACATGTTATAATAAAAATAGCTCTTTAATGGAGGTGTTTGAGTGGAAAATCTGAAGAAAATGGCAGGTATCAAGGCTGCTGAGTTTGTCAAGGATGGCATGGTAGTCGGACTTGGAACGGGCTCTACTGCCTACTATTTCGTAGAAGAAATCGGTCGTCGGATTAAGGAAGAAGGTTTGCAGATTACAGCTGTAACGACTTCCAGTGTGACCAGTAAACAGGCTGAAGGTCTTAACATCCCGCTCAAGTCGATTGATCAAGTAGACTTTGTCGATGTGACGGTTGACGGGGCGGATGAAGTAGATAGCCAGTTCAACGGGATCAAAGGCGGTGGTGGGGCCCTTCTGATGGAGAAGGTTGTCGCAACGCCCTCAAAAGAATACATTTGGGTGGTAGATGAAAGCAAACTGGTAGAGAAACTAGGTGCTTTTAAATTGCCAGTAGAAGTGGTTCAGTATGGTGCAGAACAGGTTTTTCGTCGATTTGAGCGAGCTGGCTATAAACCAAGTTTCCGTGAAAAAGACGGCCAACGTTTTGTGACCGATATGCGGAACTTTATCATTGACCTAGCCTTGGATGTCATTGAAGATCCAATTGCCTTCGGGCAAGAATTGGACCATGTCGTTGGTGTCGTTGAGCATGGCTTGTTCAACCAAATGGTAGATAAGGTCATCGTTGCTGGACGAGACGGGGTTCAGATTTTAACTTCAACAAAAGCAAACTAATCAACATAATAAGGAGATACACTATGTCAAAATTTAATCGGATTCACTTGGTGGTACTGGATTCTGTGGGAATCGGTGCTGCACCAGATGCCAATAACTTTGTCAATGCAGGGGTTCCAGACGGTGCTTCTGACACACTAGGACACATTTCCAAAACCGTTGGTTTGAATGTGCCCAACATGGCTAAAATCGGTCTAGGAAATATTCCTCGTGAAACGCCTCTGAAGACTGTACCAGCTGAAAGCAATCCAACAGGATATGCAACAAAATTGGAAGAAGTATCGCGCGGTAAAGATACCATGACTGGACACTGGGAAATCATGGGACTCAACATTACTGAGCCTTTCGATACTTTCTGGAACGGATTTCCAGAAGAAATCTTGACAAAGATTGAAGAATTTTCAGGACGTAAGGTCATTCGTGAAGCCAACAAACCTTACTCAGGAACAGCTGTTATCGATGATTTTGGACCACGCCAGATGGAAACTGGGGAGTTGATTATCTATACTTCAGCTGACCCTGTTTTGCAAATTGCTGCCCACGAAGACATCATTCCTTTAGATGAATTGTATCGTATTTGTGAATACGCGCGCTCGATTACCCTTGAGCGTCCTGCCCTTCTAGGTCGTATCATTGCCCGTCCTTATGTAGGTGAGCCTGGTAACTTCACTCGTACGGCAAATCGTCGTGACTTGGCCGTATCTCCATTTGCACCAACCGTTTTGGATAAATTGAACGAGGCTGGTATCGATACTTACGCTGTTGGAAAAATCAACGATATCTTTAACGGTGCGGGTATCAACCACGACATGGGCCACAACAAGTCAAACAGCCACGGAATTGATACATTATTGAAGACCATGGGACTTGCTGAGTTTGAAAAAGGATTCTCCTTTACTAACTTGGTAGACTTCGATGCACTATATGGCCACCGTCGCAATGCTCATGGTTACCGTGATTGCTTGCATGAGTTCGATGAACGCTTACCTGAAATTATCGCAGCTATGAGAGAAAATGATCTTCTCTTGATCACTGCGGACCATGGAAATGACCCAACCTATGCAGGAACAGACCATACTCGTGAATATATTCCACTTTTGGCCTACAGCCCTGCTTTTAAAGGAAATGGTGTCATTCCAGTTGGACATTTTGCAGATATCTCAGCGACAGTTGCGGATAACTTTGGTGTGGAAACTGCCATGATTGGGGAAAGTTTCTTAGATAAATTGGTATAAGATGACGAGATATGCTTTACTTGTTCGGGGCATTAATGTCGGTGGGAAAAATAAAGTTGTCATGGCGCAACTTCGTCAAGAACTGACAGAGTTGGGACTGGAAAAGGTTGAAACCTACATCAACAGTGGCAACATTTTCTTTACTTCGACAGCTCCCAAAGCCCAATTGGTTGAAAAGTTAGAGGCTTTCTTTGAAATCCATTATCCATTTATTCAGAGCTTTTCTTTGCTGAGTCAGGAAGACTATGAAGCAGAGCTGGAGAATCTGCCAGATTGGTGGACCAAAGACCTGGCACGAAAAGATGTGCTCTTCTACACGGAGAGCTTGGATGTGGATCAAGTGATCGAGAAAGTGAACAGTTTGGAACTGGAAGATGAAGTCGTTCATTTTGGAAGACTTGGGATTTTCTGGGGGAAATTCTCTGAAGAATCATACTACGAAACAGCCTATCACAAATACTTACTCAAGATGCCTTTCTACCGCCAAATCACCATTCGTAATGCTAAAACTTTTGACAAAATCGGTCAAATGCTAAAAAAATAATAAAGGAGACACAATGACTTTTTTAGATAAAATCAAGGAAACAGCTGCTTTCTTGAAAGAAAAGGGTATCCAAGCGCCTGAGTTCGGTCTAATCCTTGGATCAGGACTTGGAGAATTGGCAGAGGAAATTGAAAATCCTGTTGTAGTAGACTATGCAGATATTCCCAACTGGGGCCGTTCGACAGTAGTCGGTCACGCTGGTAAATTGGTATATGGTGACCTTGCAGGTCGCAAGGTCTTGGCTCTTCAAGGTCGTTTCCATTTCTATGAAGGAAATCCTCTTGAAGTCGTGACTTTCCCAGTTCGTGTGATGAAAGTTCTCGGATGCGAAGGTGTCATTGTAACCAATGCAGCTGGAGGTATTGGATTTGGTCCTGGTACCTTGATGGCTATCTCAGACCATATCAATATGACGGGGCAGAACCCATTGATGGGTGAAAATTTGGATGATTTTGGTCCACGTTTCCCAGATATGTCTAAAGCCTACACTCCAGAATACCGTGCTACTGCCCATGAAGTAGCTAAGAAACTTGGTATCAAGCTTGATGAAGGTGTCTATATTGGTGTAACAGGTCCGACTTATGAAACCCCAGCAGAGATTCGTGCCTATAAGACACTTGGAGCAGATGCAGTTGGTATGTCTACAGTTCCTGAAGTTATTGTGGCAGCCCACTCTGGCTTGAAAGTTCTCGGTATTTCATGTATTACTAACCATGCTGCAGGCTTCCAAGAAGAACTCAACCACGAAGAAGTTGTAGAAGTGACTGAACATGTTAAAGGCGACTTCAAAGGCTTGCTTAAAGCGATTCTTGCTGAATTGTAATCATGTTAATAGAATTGAGGAGTATTTTTCGAAAAATCCCTTATAATTTTAGATTATTCATAGCAGTAATTCTGCAAGGAATAGTTTCGGGTTTATCTGGTATATTTCTCCATTATCTTTTAGAGATGGTGGAGGGACTAGCTTTTGGTCAGTCAGAGCACCATAGTGGATTTTTGACAGATGGAGTTTCCTCCTCACGGATAGGACTAAGTTTAATAATCGTGGGTCTTAGCTCGTCCTTAGTCTGGTACTTCTTGCAAAAAGGGTCGAAGATTTATTCCATCAAAGCTCAGATGAAGGATGAGACTTCACAATACAAGCTTCATTTTTTAAGACAGCTATTTCATTCAATTTGGCAGATTATTGCAGTTGGAGGGGGAGCGCCTATTGGAAAAGAAGCTGCGCCACGAGAGATTGGAACTCTATTTGCAGGGCCAATTGGAAAAATATGTATACTGTCTATGAAGGATCGCATCTTTCTCCTTGCTTGTGGTGCTGGTGCTGGTTTAGCGGCTGTTTATCAGGTTCCATTAACAAGTGTTTTCTTCGTTTTTGAGACTCTAGGAATTACTTTATCTATCAAGCGATTTGTCTTTGTCGGTTTGACTACCTATGTGTCAACCTATACAGCAGGATTGGTTATTTCAGATCATGCTCTCTACCAGATTCCAGCTATTGCATGGTCATTAAAGGAAGTGTGGATTGTTCCTTTATTACTTCTTTTCTTAACCCCCCTAGCTTGGCTTTTTGGTCGTTCGAGTAAAGAAGTGTCTTCAAACAGGATAAAAGATAAACGAATACTTCTCACATTGCCTTCAGCTTTTCTTTTTCTTGTTGGTCTAGCAAGTTACTTTCCGCATCTACTTGGCAATGGACGCATGATGGCTCAGGAAATTTTAAATGGTAGCAGTGGTCACACAGTGCTTCTCATGTTTTTCCTAAAAGCAGTGCTCGTTCTTATTATCCTTTGGGCAGGGGCCTATGGTGGTACTCTTACGCCATCTTTTGCCTTGGGGATGGCTGGAGCTGCTCTCTTAGCCATGATTCTAGGTTTGGACAGTCAGCCAACCGTTTTACTTTTGGGATCTGTTTGCTTTTTATCTGTGACCTTGAGGGCGCCCATTTCTGCAACCGGATTAGTTATAGGTTTCACTGGGCTAGGTTTAGATTCTCTTCCGTATCTCTTAGTAACTGCTTTCCTAGCTTATGGTTTTGCAAAGGTGTTAGACCGTTTTCCTTGGGCTAGCATACTGTGTCAGAAGTCAAAGAATAAAGTAATTAGGTAGGAAATGCCCGTTTCTTCTAATCAAGGATTTATCTTAAAAGATTAAAAACTATTGTTAGTTTATCAATAACTGTTTTAAATAAAAATGTAGTAGGCTTATCGGAGTCATGATTGAATACGATTTTTCCTAGTTATGAAATATAAAAAAAAGAAAGGTAGAGCGTGTGTTCAAATTTGAACACGAGCGGAAACTTTTCTAGAAATTCAGAAAGGAAGGGGAGTTCGGTTTTGAATTGAACTCGGACTGTTCTCTTCTATATCATAAAAATTAAGAAAGAAAGGAATTGAACCCACCCTAAAAGCAGTGGGAAAAAGATAGTTGGTCTAGCGAGCATCGCTCACTGCACCAAACTCCTATTTTCCCTTCGCTTTTTGACGGGTTTGGTATCTTATATTATGTCTATCCATATTGCTGCTCAGCAGGGTGAAATTGCTGATAAAATTCTTCTTCCTGGGGATCCTCTTCGTGCTAAGTTTATTGCGGAGAATTTCCTTGAAGATGCTGTTTGTTTTAACGAAGTGCGTAACATGTTTGGCTACACTGGTACGTACAAGGGTCACCGTGTATCGGTCATGGGAACTGGGATGGGAATGCCGTCCATTTCTATCTATGCCCGTGAGTTGATTGTAGACTACGGAGTGAAGAAATTGATTCGTGTGGGAACTGCGGGTTCATTAAATGAAGATGTTCATGTCCGTGAATTGGTTTTGGCGCAAGCAGCTGCAACCAACTCAAACATCATCCGCAATGACTGGCCACAGTATGATTTCCCACAAATCGCTAGCTTTGATTTGCTTGACAAGGCCTACCATATCGCTAAAGAACTCGGTATGACAACCCACGTTGGGAACGTCTTGTCATCTGATGTCTTTTACTCAAACTACTTTGAAAAGAACATTGAGCTTGGTAAATGGGGAGTTAAAGCTGTAGAAATGGAAGCAGCAGCACTTTACTATCTTGCTGCCCAACACCACGTTGATGCGCTAGCTATCATGACAATCTCTGATAGCTTGGTCAATCCAGATGAAGATACTACTGCAGAAGAACGCCAAAATACCTTCACCGATATGATGAAGGTCGGATTGGAAACCTTGATTGCAGAGTAAAATGTAAAAGAAAATCCTGATTTCAAGTGTAATCAGGATTTTTTCATAGATGCGATTTTTTCGGGGTCTGGTGTAACGCGGAGGGTCTTTTGTCCTGTGTAGGTTACAAAGCCAGGTTTTCCACCAGTTGGTTTGTTGAGTTTTTTAACTTCAATCATATCCACTTGCACGAGATTTGACAAGCGCCCTTTGGAGAAGTAGGCAGCTAGTTCGGCCGCATCTGTCTTGACTTCGTCAGAAGGATTGAGATTGCCTGAGATGACGACATGGCTTCCAGGGATGTCCTTGGCATGGAACCAAAGTTCCTCCTTGCGAGCCATTTTAAAGGTTAGCTCTTCATTTTGTAAGTTGTTTCGACCAACATAAATGATGGTTTTGCCATCGCTTGCTAGATACTGTTCTGGTTTTTTGCGCTTGTGAATTTTCTCTCGCTGTCTTCTACGGATAAAGCCTGTTTGGATTAATTCTTCACGGATTTCAGCGATTTCTTCCAGTCCAGCTTGGTTGAGAACGGTCTCCACGCTTTCTAGATAGAGAATGGTAGCCTTGGTTTCTTCGATCAGTTCAGTCAGGTATTTGACAGCTTCTTTAAGTTTCTGGTAACGTTTAAAATAGCGTTGAGCATTCTGACTGGGAGTCAGGGCCTTATCAAGAGCAATGGTGATAGGTTGATTGGTGTAGTAGTTGTCTAAGGTAACCTGATCTTGGTCATTAGGCACTTGGTGGAGAAAGGTTGTCAGTAATTCGCCCTTTTGGCGAAACTCCTCAGCGTTGTCTGTCGCCAGTAATTCTTTTTCTTGTTTTTTGAGTTTGTGGCGATTTTTCTGAAGCTCATTTTCAACGCGGCGAATGAGTTCGCTGGCTTGCTGTTTGACACGGTCGCGCTCGGCTTTATCCTTATAATAGGTATCTAAGAGATCCGAAAGGCTGAGAAAAGGCTCTCCTACACGATTGGCAAAAGGAACTGGGCTGAAAGAAGTCTCTGTCAAAAATGGCTTGCTTGCTTGACTGAAAAAGTTACGGAAAGTGGAAAGTTTTTCACTAACCAGTATGCTTTCCAATTCATTTGCCGTATCGCGTCCCAGACCTTGAAAGAGACTTTGAAGATTTTTTGCTGTTAGTTCTTGGGTTTGTAGAATTTCAAAGAGTTTTTCATCCTTGACAGTAAAAGGATTGAGAGACTCAGTACTTGGTGGAGCGATATAGCTTGACCCTGGGAGCAAGGTGCGGTAGCTGTTTTGTGAAAAACCAACGTGTTTGATGACTTCGAGGATTTTATGGCTACTTTTATCCACGAGGAGAATATTACTGTGTTTGCCCATAATCTCGATAATCAAGGTAGCCTGAATATGGTCTCCAATCTCGTTTTTATTGGAAACTGTAATTTCCACAATACGGTCATTTTCCACCTGCTCAATCGACTCAATCACGGCGCCTTGTAAATACTTTCTCAAAACCATGATAAAAGTAGAAGGTTGGGCTGGATTTTCAAAGGTCGTTTGGGTCAGCTGGATGCGACCAAAAACGGGATGAGCAGAGAGGAGCAAGCGATGGCTTTGGCGATTGCTGCGGATTTGCAAGACCAATTCTTGTTCAAAAGGTTGATTGATCTTCTGAATGCGACCGTTGACCAACTCGCTTCGCAATTCCTCAACCATGTGGTGTAAAAAAAATCCGTCAAATGACATCGTTCTCTCCTTGTGATTGTATTCCATAGTATTATATCAAAAAGGTAGAATAAAATCATGGAAATATGGTATAATAAAGCCAAGTAAAGAGAATCGAGAAGTACATGTATATTGAAATGGTAGATGAAACTGGTCAAGTTTCACAAGAAATCTTGCACCAAACCCAAGAAATTTTGGAATTTGCAGCCCAAAAAATAGGAAAAGAAGACAAGGAGATGGCAGTGACCTTTGTGACTAACGAGCGTAGCCACGAACTCAATCTCGAGTACCGTGATACGGATCGTCCGACAGATGTTATCAGCCTTGAGTATAAACCAGAGTTGGACATTGCCTTTGATGAAGAAGATTTGCTTGAAAATCCAGAATTAGCAGAGATGATGTCTGAGTTTGATGCCTATATTGGGGAACTGTTCATCTCTATCGATAAGGCTCATGAGCAGGCTGAGGAATACGGTCACAGCTTTGAGCGTGAGATGGGCTTCTTGGCAGTACACGGCTTTTTACACATTAACGGCTACGATCACTACACTCCGGAAGAAGAAGCGGAGATGTTCGGTTTACAAGAAGAAATTTTGACAGCCTATGGACTCACAAGACAATAAACGAAAATGGAAAAATCGTGACCTTGTATCCAGTTTAGAATTTGCTCTCACAGGAATTCTGACTGCTTTCAAGGAAGAACGCAATATGCGAAAACATGCAGTGACGGCTCTAGTGGTCATCCTTGCAGGTTTTGTTTTTCAGGTGTCACGGATCGAATGGCTCTTTCTCCTAATGAACATTTTCTTGGTAGTAGCCTTTGAGATTATTAACTCTGCTATCGAAAATGTGGTGGATCTAGCCAGTCACTATCACTTTTCTATGTTGGCAAAGAAAGCCAAGGACATGGCGGCAGGAGCCGTGCTTGTGGTTTCCCTTCTTGCTGCAGTGATTGGTGCACTTATCTTTCTCCCACGCATTTGGGATTTACTATTTTAAACAATAAGAGGAAATTATGACATTTAAATCAGGCTTTGTAGCCATTTTAGGACGTCCCAATGTTGGGAAGTCAACCTTTTTGAATCACGTCATGGGGCAAAAGATTGCTATCATGAGTGACAAGGCGCAGACAACGCGCAATAAAATCATGGGGATTTACACCACAGATAAGGAGCAAATCGTCTTTATCGATACACCTGGGATTCACAAGCCAAAAACAGCTCTTGGAGATTTCATGGTGGAATCTGCTTATAGCACCCTTCGTGAAGTAGATACTGTTCTATTCATGGTGCCAGCTGATGAGCCACGTGGTAAGGGTGACGATATGATTATCGAGCGTCTGAAAGCTGCCAAGGTTCCTGTGATTCTGGTGGTGAATAAGATTGACAAGGTCCACCCAGATCAGCTTTTGTCTCAGATTGATGACTTCCGTAACCAGATGGACTTTAAGGAGATTGTTCCGATCTCAGCCCTTCAGGGAAATAACGTTTCTCGACTAATCGATATTTTGAGTGAAAATCTAGAGGAAGGTTTCCAGTATTTCCCATCTGATCAAATCACAGATCATCCTGAGCGTTTTTTGGTTTCAGAAATGATTCGTGAGAAAGTCTTGCACCTAACGCGTGAAGAAATCCCTCACTCAGTTGCAGTAGTGGTTGACTCTATGAAGCGTGATGAAGAGACCGACAAGGTTCATATCCGAGCTACTATTATGGTTGAGCGTGATAGCCAAAAGGGTATCATCATCGGAAAAGGTGGCGCCATGCTCAAGAAAATTGGGACCATGGCTCGTCGTGATATCGAACTCATGCTAGGAGACAAGGTCTTCCTAGAAACTTGGGTCAAGGTCAAGAAAAACTGGCGTGATAAAAAGCTAGATTTGGCTGACTTTGGCTATAATGAAAAAGAATACTAAGTAGAGGTGGGCTCATGCCTGCTTCTTGTTTTTACAGAAGGAGGATTTATGCCTGAATTACCAGAGGTTGAAACCGTTCGTCGTGGCTTAGAAAAATTGATTTTGGGAAAGAAGATTTCGAGTATAGAGATTGCTTATCCTAAGATGATCAAGACAGATTTGGATGAGTTTCAAAGGGAAGTGCCTGGCCAAGTAATTGAGTCCGTGGGGCGCCGTGGAAAATATTTGCTTTTTTACCTAACAAACAAGGTCTTGATTTCTCATTTGCGGATGGAGGGCAAGTATTTTTACTATCCAGACCAAGTTCCAGAACGTAAACACGCCCATGTTTTCTTCCATTTTGAGGATGGCGGCACTCTTGTATATGAGGACGTACGCAAGTTTGGTACTATGGAACTGCTGGCACCCGACCTTTTGGACGCCTACTTTATTTCTAAGAAACTAGGTCCTGAGCCAAAAGAGCAGGATTTTGATTTGCAGGTCTTTCAAGCTGCCCTAGCCAAATCTAAGAAGCCTATCAAATCTCACCTTTTAGACCAGACCTTGGTAGCTGGCCTTGGCAATATCTATGTAGATGAGGTCCTCTGGCGAGCTCAGGTTCATCCAGCAAGACCTTCGCAAACTTTGACAGCAGCAGAAGCGTCAGCTATTCATGACCAGACCATTGCTGTTTTGGGGCAGGCTGTTGAAAAGGGTGGCTCTACCATTCGGACCTATACCAATGCCTTTGGGGAAGATGGAACCATGCAGGATTTTCATCAGGTCTATGATAAGGCTGGTCAAGCATGTTCACGCTGTGGCACCCTCATTGAGAAATTCCAGCTCGGTGGAAGGGGAACTCATTTTTGTCCTCAGTGTCAAAGGAGGGGCTAATGGGAAAAATCATTGGAATCACAGGAGGAATTGCCTCAGGTAAGTCAACTGTGACAAATTTCCTAAGAGAGCAAGGTTTTCAAGTGGTTGATGCTGACGCAGTCGTCCACCAGCTACAAAAACCTGGTGGTCGTCTTTATCAGCTCTTAGTTCAGCACTTTGGGCAGAAAATCATCCTTGAAAATGGAGAACTCAATCGCCCTCTCCTGGCTAGTCTCATCTTTTCAAATCCTGAGGAGCAGGAATGGTCTAAACAAACACAAGGAGAGATTATTCGTGAGGAATTGGCTGCATTGCGAGACCAGTTGATTCAGACAGAAGCGATTTTTTTCATGGATATTCCCCTGCTTTTTGAACAGGGCTACAGTGCTTGGTTTGATGAAACGTGGCTGGTCTATGTGGACTATGATATCCAATTGGAACGATTCATGAAACGGGATCATCTTTCTAAGGAAGTCGCCGAGTCGCGTCTTTCCGCCCAGTGGTCTTTAGAAGAAAAGAAAAAATTGGCAAGTCATATATTAGATAACAATGGCAGTCGTGATCAGCTTGTGGGTCAAGTAGTGAAGTTACTTGAAGGAGGCGACAGCTGTGCAAGAGATTAGTTGGAAAGAGAATCTTCGTGTCGCCTGGTTTGGTAGTTTTTTAACGGGCGCCAGCATTTCCTTGGTCGTTCCTTTTATGCCTATCTTTGTAGAGCAGTTGGGAATCGAAAGAAATCAAGTAACTTTCTATGCTGGATTAGCCATCTCGGTCTCGGCTGTTTCAGCAGCTCTAGTTTCTCCCATCTGGGGTATTCTTGCTGACAAATATGGACGAAAGCCCATGATGATTCGAGCAGGTCTTGCCATGACCATCACTATGGGAGGTTTGGCCTTCGTACCCAATATCTATTGGCTACTCTTTCTGCGCTTGCTCAATGGTGTATTTACTGGTTTTGTCCCCAATGCAACGGCCTTGATTGCTAGTCAGGTACCCAAAGATAAGTCTGGAGCGGCTCTGGGGACTCTATCTACAGGAGTTGTTGCAGGAACACTGACGGGTCCCTTTGTTGGAGGCTTTATTGCTGAAATTTTTGGCATTCGCAATGTCTTTTTATTGGTGGGTGCTTTCCTATTTTTAGCTGCAATCCTGACTATTTTCTTTATCAAGGAAGATTTTCAACCAGTGGCTAAGGAGAAGGCTATCCCAACGAAAGAAGTATTTTCTTCTTTCAAGTATCCTAGGCTTTTAGTAAACCTATTTTTGACGAGCTTTGTCATTCAATTTTCAGCTCAATCAATTGGTCCCATTCTAGCTCTCTATGTGCGGGACTTAGGGCAGTCCGAAAATCTCCTATTTATATCAGGATTGATCGTATCCAGCATGGGATTTTCTAGCATGATGAGTGCTGGAATTCTAGGAAAACTTGGCGATAAGGTAGGGAATCATAGATTGTTGGTCACAGCACAGATTTATTCCGTTATCATTTACCTTCTTTGTGCCCATGCGACCAGCCCCCTTCAACTTGGCTTGTATCGTTTTCTCTTTGGTTTGGGAACGGGAGCTCTCATACCGGGAGTCAATGCCCTTCTCAGCAAAATGACTCCAAAATCAGGTATTTCAAGGATTTTCGCCTTCAACCAAGTCTTTTTTTACCTCGGTGGAGTGATTGGACCTATGGCGGGATCCGCAGTTGCAGGATATTTGGGCTATCATGCTGTCTTTTATGCGACAGCAGCCTGTGTAGCTTTCAGTTGTTTATGTAACATAGTGCAATTTAGATCATTATTAAAAGTAAAGGAAATCTAGTGCGAGTAAAAATCAATCTCAAGTGCTCCTCTTGTGGCAGCATGAATTATCTAACCAGTAAGAACTCCAAAACTCATCCAGACAAGATTGAGGTGTTAAAATATTGTCCAAAGGAAAGAAAAGTAACTTTACATCTTGAATCTAAGTAGAATTTATGGTAAAATAATAGGGATTTTAAGGAGTTTGATATGTATAACCTATTATTAACCATTTTATTAGTATTATCTGTTGTGATTGTGATTGCGATTTTCATGCAACCAACTAAAAACCAATCCAGCAATGTATTTGATGCCAGCTCAGGTGATTTGTTTGAACGTAGTAAAGCGCGTGGTTTTGAAGCTGTGATGCAACGTTTGACAGGTATTTTAGTCTTTTTCTGGCTAGCCATTGCCTTAGCATTGACGGTATTATCAAGTAGATAAGAAATGGGCGAGACTAGGTCTTAGCCTCTTTTTATTTTTATTAAGTATTAAATGATGTTTGAAAAGGTCTTACAGTAACAGAAAATTAAAAAATCTAGAAAGAAAACATGAAAGATAAAATTAAAGAATATTTGCAAGAGAAGGGGCGAGTGACGGTAAATGACCTAGCTCAGGTTCTCGGAAAGGATGGATCCAAGGATTTCCGTGAGTTGATTAAGACCCTGTCTCTAATGGAAAGAAAGCACCAGATTCGATTTGGAGAAGATGGAAGCCTTACCTTGGACCAGAAGAAGAAACATGAAATCACCCTCAAAGGGGTTTTTCATGCCCATAAAAATGGGTTTGGCTTTGTCAGCCTGGAAGGCGAAGAGGACGACCTTTTTGTAGGAAAAAACGATGTCAACTATGCCATTGATGGTGATACCGTAGAGGTCGTGATTAAGAAAGTCGCTGACCGTAACAAGGGAACTGCTGCAGAAGCCAAAATTATCGATATTCTAGAGCATAGCCTGACGACAGTTGTCGGGCAAATCGTTCTGGATCAGGAAAAACCTAAGTATGCTGGCTACATTCGTTCAAAGAATCAGAAAATCAGCCAACCGATTTATGTGAAGAAACCAGCTCTTAAACTAGAGGGAACGGAAGTTCTCAAGGTCTTTATCGACAAATACCCAAGTAGAAAACACGATTTCTTTGTCGCTAGTGTACTGGATGTAGTGGGTCACTCTACTGATGCTGGGATTGATGTCCTTGAAGTTTTGGAGTCTATGGATATTGTCTCTGAATTTCCAGCGGCTGTTCTCAAGGAGGCGGAAAGTGTGCCTGATGCTCCTTCAGAAAAGGATATGGAGGGGCGTCTTGATTTGAGAGATGAGCTTACCTTTACCATTGACGGCGCGGATGCCAAGGACTTGGACGATGCAGTTCACATCAAGCCTTTGAAAAATGGCAATATCGAACTCGGAGTTCACATCGCGGATGTTTCCTACTATGTGACTGAGGGCTCTGCCCTTGACAAGGAAGCCCTTAACCGGGCAACTTCTGTCTATGTGACAGACCGTGTAGTACCTATGCTACCAGAACGACTGTCAAATGGCATCTGCTCTCTCAATCCTCAAGTAGATCGCTTGACCCAGTCTGCCATTATGGAGATTGATAAACATGGTCGTGTGGTTAATTACACCATTACCCAAACGGTTATCAAGACTAGTTTTCGTATGACCTATAGCGCTGTTAATGATATCCTAGCTGGCGATGAGGAAAAGAGACAAGAGTTTAAGAAAATTGTTCCTAGTATCGAGCTCATGGCCAAGCTTCATGAAAGGCTAGAAAACATGCGTGAGAAACGTGGTGCCCTGAATTTTGATACCAACGAAGCTAAGATTTTGGTGGATAAAAAAGGCAAGCCTGTGGATATTGTCCTCCGTCAACGCGGCGTTGCTGAGCGGATGATCGAGTCCTTCATGTTGATTGCTAACGAAACAGTTGCCGAGCACTTTAGCAAGCTGGACCTACCTTTTATCTATCGGATTCATGAGGAGCCTAAGGCAGAAAAAGTTCAGAAGTTTATTGACTATGCTTCAAGCTTTGGTTTGCGGATTTATGGGACTGCCAGTGAGATTAGCCAAGAGGCGCTTCAAGATATCATGCGTGCTGTTGAGGGAGAGCCTTATGCGGATGTATTGTCCATGATGCTTCTCCGCTCCATGCAACAAGCTCGCTATTCAGAGCACAATCACGGTCACTATGGTCTTGCTGCTGATTATTATACTCACTTTACCAGTCCGATTCGCCGTTATCCAGATCTCCTTGTCCACCGTATGATTCGGGATTACGGCCGTTCCAAGGAAATAGCAGAGCATTTTGAGCAAGTGATTCCAGAGATTGCAACCCAGTCTTCCAACCGTGAACGTCGTGCCATCGAGGCAGAGCGTGAAGTCGAAGCTATGAAAAAGGCTGAGTACATGGAAGAATACGTGGGCGAAGAGTATGATGCGGTTGTATCCAGCATCGTCAAATTCGGTCTCTTTGTCGAATTGCCAAATACAGTTGAAGGCTTGATTCACATTACTAATTTGCCTGAATTTTATCATTTCAACGAGCGTGACTTGACACTCCGTGGGGAGAAATCGGGCATAACTTTCCGTGTAGGACAGCAGATTCGCATTCGGGTTGAAAGAGCGGATAAGATGACAGGTGAAATTGACTTCTCTTATATCCCAAGTGAGTTTGATGTGATTGAAAAAGGCTTGAAACAAGCTGGGCGCAAAGACAGAGGTCGTGGTTCAAGTCGTCGTTCGGATAAGAAGGAAGACAAGAGAAAATCAGGGCGCTCAAATGATAAGCACAAGCATTCACAAAAAGACAAGAAGAAAAAGGGGAAGAACCCTTTTTACAAGGAAGTAGCTAAGAAAGGAGCCAAGCATGGCAAAGGGCGAGGGAAAGGTCGTCGCACAAAATAAAAAAGCGCACCACGACTATACAATCGTAGATACGCTAGAGGCAGGAATGGTCCTGACCGGAACTGAAATCAAGAGCGTTCGAGCTGCTCGAATCAATCTCAAGGACGGCTTTGCTCAAGTAAAAAATGGGGAAGTCTGGCTGAGCAATGTCCATATCGCCCCTTACGAAGAGGGCAATATCTGGAACCAGGAACCGGAACGACGTCGCAAACTTCTGCTCCATAAGAAGCAAATTCAAAAATTGGAACAAGAGACCAAAGGGACAGGAATGACCCTTGTTCCCCTTAAAGTCTATATCAAAGATGGTTATGCTAAACTCCTTTTAGGACTTGCTAAAGGGAAACATGACTATGACAAACGGGAGTCGATCAAGCGTCGTGACCAAAACCGCGACATCGCGCGTGTGATGAAAGCTGTCAACCAGCGTTAAGAAGAGGAAGTAAAATGGAAAAATTAATTGCCTATAAACGGATGCCCTTGTGGAATAAACAAACCATGCCTGAAGCTGTCCAGCAAAAGCACAATACTAAAGTCGGCACTTGGGGAAAAATTACTGTCTTGAAGGGTGCTCTCAAGTTTATTGAGCTGACAGAAGATGGTGAGGTTCTAGCTGAGTACCTCTTTGAGGCAGGAGCTGACAATCCTATGGCGCAACCACAAGCCTGGCACCGAGTGGAGGCTGCGACAGACGATGTAGAGTGGTACTTGGAATTTTATTGTAAACCTGAGGATTATTTCCCTAAGAAATACAATACCAATCCAGTCCACTCAGAGGTCCTAGAAGCTATGCAGACGGTGAAACCGGGGAAAGCCTTGGATTTGGGTTGTGGTCAGGGGCGTAACTCTCTCTTTCTCGCACAGAATGGTTTTGATGTGACAGCTGTTGATCAAAATGAATTGTCCCTTGAAATCTTGCAAAGCATCGTAGAGCAAGAGGATCTCGACATGCCTGTCGGACTTTATGATATCAATTCAGCCAGCATTAGCCAAGCCTATGATTTCATCGTATCGACAGTTGTTCTGATGTTCCTACAAGCGGACCGCATTCCAGCTATTATCCAAAATATGCAGGAGCACACCACGGTCGGTGGTTACAATCTTATCGTCTGTGCCATGGATACAGAGGATTATCCTTGCTCGGTTAATTTCCCATTCACCTTTAAAGAAGGGGAGTTGGCGGACTACTACAAGGATTGGGAATTGATCAAGTATAATGAAAACCCAGGACATCTGCACCGTCGTGATGAAAATGGCAATCGTATTCAACTACGCTTTGCGACCATGTTAGCTAAAAAGATCAAGTAAATCAAACCTATACCAGCGAATAGAAACTACTTTGCAAGGTTTCTATTCGTTTTTGTTTGCGTTGGTTGATTGGGGCAAGCAGGATTTTATGCTATACTAGAAGTAGGAAATCTGAGTAGTAGGGCTGTATTGCCGATACTCTCAGCGCAAGAAAGTCTTTATGATGGAGGTGGTCGAATGACGAGTCTTTTGGTGGAATTGTATGATCGGCATGTATTGGAAAAGAATGTCTACCAAGCCTTTATCAGTGATTGTGACGAGATTCTTTTTCTATCTTTGACGAAAATAAGCAATGAAGAGAAGCTCTCTCTCCGTCAGTTTATCATGGAAGAGGTACCTCATATTCAACGAGTGACCTTTCGTCAGTTATCCTTAGAACAACTAGCAGACCAGTTAGATTATTGTCTAGCAGGCTATGACCAGGTTCTTCTTGATGTTTTTGGTGGGGATTCGCTACTAGCCTTATCTCTCTATCAATACGGCTTGGATCGCCACCTCCCCATCGTAGCCATGGATGTCGAACGAGGAAAACAATACAAGTGGGTGGCTGGTCAGTTAGAAAAAGAAGACCTAGACATTCCAACCCTAAGCATCCAACAGCTGATCGCCTTGCGTGGCGGAAAAATGCTCAAATCAAAACGCCCTATCCACTCAGCTCAGCAAATTGCAGCCGTCAAAAAACTAGCCAGTTCTGCCATTGCCAACCCTGCCCACTGGTATCAAGTGACCCAATTTTTCTCTCTAGCTAAGACCAATGACCTGCATGCTGATACCGAAAAAATACTGGAAAACAACGGCAGGTATTATCACTATCCAGAATCCCTCATTCCTTTACTTGTGGAAGCGGGGATGCTTTGTATTGAAAGTGAGGACAAGAAACGAGTAGCATACAGCTTTCCAAGTCAAGAAGCTCAGGTCTTTTGCCGCAACAAGGGGCATATTTTAGAGGTATATCTCTATCTCTTGGCACTTGAATCGCAGCTGTTTGATGAGTGCATGATAGGCGGTGAGATTGATTGGAATGGCATCTTTCCAGAGGCAGACAATGTTCAAAATGAGATTGATGTCATTCTGAGAAAGGGGCGCTCAATTACCTTTATCTCCTGCAAGATGACAGATTTATCTGTTGAAGCCATCAACGAACTAGAAGTCTATGCCAATCATTTTGCCGGGGAGAGTTACCTCAAGTTAATTGTCTGTACGGGGAAAATCAATCCTGCTTATGCCAATCGCTGCCAGGAATACGGCGTGCTGGTCATTAGAAGTGAGCAGATTCCCAATCTCATTCCCATGCTAAAAAAATATTCTAAGAGACAAAAAAGATAAGAAATAATATCATGAAAGGCTGGGATTCCAGTCTTTTTTTCTTTCTTTTTCGAATAAATGAGAAAAGGAGGTAGACCATGTTTGTAGCCAGAGATGCCAAGGGGAAATTGGTGAATGCCCTCGAAAAAGATGTTACCAAGCAAGCTTATACTTGTCCAGCCTGTGGTGGTGGACTACGATTACGCCAAGGACCGAGGATTCGAACGCACTTTGCCCATGAAAGGTTAAGAGATTGTATGGCTATTTTTGAGAATGAAAGTCCAGAACACTTGGGTAACAAAGAGGCCCTTTATCACTGGGCCAAGAAGGACAATCAGGTCGCCTTAGAATATAGTCTGCCTGCGATTCAGCAGATAGCAGATGTTCTCGTCAATGAAAAACTAGCTCTTGAGGTTCAGTGCAGTCCCTTGTCTCAAAAGCTTCTAGGCGATAGAAGTCAAGGATACCGCAGCCAGGGCTATCAGGTTATCTGGTTACTGGGAGAAAAACTCTGGTTAAAAGAGCGATTAACACAATTGCAAAGGGGATTTCTCTATTTTAGTCAAAATATGGGATTCTATGTTTGGGAACTAGATCTCAAAAAGCAAGTTTTGAGACTTAAATACCTTTTACATCAGGACCTACGTGGCAAACTTCATTTTCAGGTCAAGGAATTTCCCTATGGCCAAGGAAATCTCTTGGAAATTCTACGATTTCCTTATCAAAAACAAAAGCTAGCTAGTCTTACAGTTTCTCAAGATTCAACTATCTGTCACTACATTCGCCAACAGTTGTACTACCAAATGCCTTACTGGATGAAGAAGCAAGAAGAGGCCTATCATCAAGGAGACAATCTATTAAACCGTCAACTGGACGACTGGTATCCCCAGGTCAGACCGATAGAGTCAGGTGATTTTTTGCAGATTGAAACGGATTTGACTAGCTATTATAGAAATTTTCAGGCCTACTATCAAAAAAATCCTAAAAATAATCGCCAAAAGCTCTATCCACCAGCCTTTTATCACTTATATTTCTCAAAAAATGTGGTAAAATAGAAAGGATGGAGGAATCTTATGGTATTACAACGACATGAAATAAATGAAAAAGATACATGGGATCTTTCGACAATCTACCCAACAGACCAGGCTTGGGAAGAAGCCTTGAAAGATTTAACTGAAAAAGTACAAACAGCAGCCCAGTATGAGGGGCATCTCTTGGACAGCGCAGACAGTTTGCTTGAGATCACAGAATTCTCACTTGACTTGGAACGCCAAGTTGAAAAGCTTTATGTCTATGCGCATATGAAAAATGATCAGGACACGCGTGAAGCCAAGTATCAAGAGTACTATGCTAAGGCAATGACCCTATACAGTCAGTTAGAACAAGCCTTTTCATTCTATGAACCTGAGTTTATGGAGATTAGCGAAGAGCAGTATGCGGCCTTCCTAGAAGCTCAACCAAAACTCCAAGTTTACAAGCACTTTTTTGACAAGCTCTTGCAAAAGAAAGACCATGTTCTTTCGCAACGTGAGGAAGAATTGCTTGCTGGAGCAGGAGAAATTTTTGGCGCTGCTAGTGAAACCTTTGCTATTTTGGACAATGCAGATATCACCTTTCCATACGTCTTGGATGATGAAGGCAAGGAAGTACAGCTCTCTCACGGAACATATTCTCGCTTGATGGAATCTAAAAATCGTGAAGTGCGCCGTGGTGCCTATGAAGCCCTCTATGCGACTTACGAGCAATTCCAACATACTTATGCGAAGACATTGCAAACAAATGTCAAGGTGCAAAACTACCGAGCAAAAGTTCGCAACTATAAGAGTGCTCGCCATGCAGCCCTCGCGGCAAACTTTGTTCCAGAAAGTGTCTATGACAATCTAGTAGCTGCAGTTCGCAAGCATTTGCCACTCTTGCATCGTTACCTAGAACTTCGTTCTAAAATCTTGGGTATTTCCGACCTCAAGATGTACGATGTCTACACTCCACTATCTTCAGTAGATTATAGCTTTACCTACGAAGAAGCCTTGAAAAAGGCAGAAGAAGCTTTGGCAGTTTTAGGTGACGACTACTTGAGCCGTGTTAAACGTGCCTTCAGTGAGCGTTGGATTGATGTCTATGAAAACCAAGGCAAGCGTTCAGGTGCCTACTCTGGTGGTTCTTATGATACCAATGCCTTTATGCTTCTCAACTGGCAGGATAATCTAGATAATCTTTTTACCCTTGTTCATGAAACAGGCCACAGTATGCACTCAAGCTATACTCGTGAAACCCAGCCTTATGTTTACGGAGATTATTCTATCTTCTTGGCGGAGATTGCCTCAACGACCAATGAAAATATCTTGACAGAAAAATTATTGGAAGAAGTAGAAGACGATGCGACACGCTTTGCTATCCTCAATAACTTCCTGGACGGTTTCCGTGGAACAGTCTTCCGTCAAACTCAATTCGCTGAGTTTGAACATGCCATCCACCAAGCAGACCAAAATGGAGAAGTCTTGACAAGTGATTTCCTCAATAAACTCTACGCTGACCTGAACCAAGAGTACTATGGACTCAGCAAGGAAGACAATCCTCAGATCCAATACGAGTGGGCACGCATTCCGCATTTCTACTATAACTACTATGTTTATCAGTATTCAACAGGTTTTGCAGCAGCTTCAGCCTTGGCTGAGAAGATTGTCCATGGTAGTCAAGAAGATCGTGACCGCTATATCGACTACCTCAAGGCAGGTAAATCTGACTATCCACTCAATGTCATGAGAAAAGCAGGAGTGGATATGGAGAAGGAAGACTATCTCAACGATGCCTTTGCAGTCTTTGAACGTCGCTTGAACGAGTTTGAAGCCCTTGTTGAAAAATTGGGACTAGCTTAAGATGGTAGAGTCTTATAGTAAAAATGCCAATCACAATATGCGTCGCCCCATCGTCAAGGAAGAAATCGTAGAACTCATGCGCCAGCGTCAAAAGCAGGTGACAGGCTCCCTGAAAGAATTGGAGACCTTCGCTCGTAAGGAAAACATTCCCATTATTCCCCATGAAACGGTCGTGTATTTTCGATTTCTCATGGAGACCATACAG
Source organism: Streptococcus oralis Uo5 (assembly GCF_000253155.1). Classification (NCBI taxonomy): domain Bacteria; kingdom Bacillati; phylum Bacillota; class Bacilli; order Lactobacillales; family Streptococcaceae; genus Streptococcus; species Streptococcus oralis. The sequence continues at coordinate 1,143,935 of NC_015291.1, read as the reverse complement.
CCTAAGAATATTTTGGAAATTGGAACGGCAATTGGCTTTTCTGCCCTCCTGATGGCGGAACATGCGCCAAATGCCAAGATTACAACGATTGACCGTAATCCTGAGATGATAGGCTTTGCCAAGGAAAACTTTGCCCAGTTTGACAGTCGTAAGCAAATCACCCTCCTAGAGGGAGATGCAGTCGATGTTTTATCTAGTCTGACAGAAACTTATGATTTTGTCTTTATGGATTCGGCCAAGTCCAAGTATATCGTCTTTCTGCCTGAAATTCTTAAACATTTGGAAGTCGGTGGAGTGGTGGTCTTGGATGATATTTTCCAAGGAGGAGATGTTGCCAAGGATATCATGGAAGTACGCCGAGGTCAACGCACCATTTACCGTGGTTTGCAAAGACTTTTCGACGCAACTTTGGACAATCCAGGTCTAACAGCAACTTTAGTTCCACTTGGGGACGGCATTCTCATGATACGAAAGAATCTAGCAGAAGTAGAGCTTCCTGAGAGCGAATGATTTTCAGAAAAATTTAAGAAATTATAGTAAAATAGATAAGGTAACACTTACCGTAAAAGGAGTAAACATGAAGAAAAAACTTATGGCAGGAGCCATCACACTTTTATCAGTAGCAACACTTGCAGCTTGTTCAAACAGTTCTGAAGGAAAAGATTTGATCAGCATGAAGGGCGATGTGATTACAGAACATCAATTCTTTGAAGAAGTAAAGAACAATCCAACCGCACAACAAGTCTTGCTCAATATGACTATCCAAAAAGTATTCGAACAACAATATGGATCAGAGGTAACGGATAAAGATGTGGATGACGCCGTTGCTGAAGAACAAAAGAAATACGGTGATAGCTATAACAGCGTGCTTCAACGTGCAGGTATGACACCTGAGACTCGTAAAGCTCAAATCCGTACTAGCAAATTGGTTGAATTGGCGGTTAAGAAGGCCGCTGAGAGCGAATTGACAGACGAAGCCTACCAAAAGGCTTTTGAAGCGTACACACCAGATGTAACTGCTCAAATCATCCGTATGGACAATGAAGACAAGGCAAAAGAAGTACTTGAGAAAGCTAAAGCAGAAGGTGCGGATTTTGCTCAGTTGGCAAAAGACAACTCTAACGACGACAAAACAAAAGAAAATGGTGGAGAAATCACTTTTGACTCTGCTTCAACAGAACTTCCAGAACAAGTCAAGAAAGCAGCCTTTGCCTTGGATGTGAACGGGGTTTCTGATGTGATTACAGCTACTGGAACACAAGCCTACAGCAGTCAGTTCTACATCATCAAAGTAACGAAGAAAACAGAAAAATCTTCTAATATAGAGGATTACAAAGAAAAATTGAAGACCATCATCTTGACTCAAAAACAAAATGATTCAGCCTTTGTTCAAGGAGTAATTGGTAAAGAATTGCAAGCAGCAAACATCAAGGTTAAAGACCAATCATTCCAAAACATCTTCACCCAATACATCGGTGGTGGTGACTCAAGCTCAAGCAGCAGCTCTTCATCTAACTAAGAAAGCAAAAACAAATCTCAAAAGAGATTTGTTTTTTTATACCTGATACTAGAAAATGAGTAAAATTCGAAGGATTAAAGGATAAGAGTTTTTTTCTTTCTGAAAAAGTGGTATAATAGCAATCAAAACTAGAAAATAAAACGGAATTGGGAACAGAAGCGTCTGTTCCTATTAGAGTGGTGAAATATGAAAATTAGTAAAAGGCACCTACTAAACTATTCCATTTTGATTCCTTATTTCCTTTTATCGATTTTGGGACTGATTGTGGTGTACTCGACAACGAGTGCAACCTTGATCGAAGAAGGAAAAAGTGCCTTTCAATTGGTGCGTAACCAGGGGATCTTCTGGATAGCTAGTTTGATTCTGATTGCCTTAATCTATAAATTAAAATTAGGTTTCCTAAGAAATGGGCGTCTCATCTTTATCGTAATGATTGTGGAGATGGTTCTTTTAGCTCTGGCGCGACTGGTCGGGACACCTGTCAATGGAGCATACGGATGGATTTCTGTAGGACCTGTAACGATTCAGCCTGCGGAGTACCTTAAGATTATCATCATCTGCTACCTGGCACATCGATTTTCAAAGGAACAAGATGAGATTGCAGTTTATGACTTCCAGGTTTTGACACAGAATCAGTGGCTACCTCGAGCTTTTAACGACTGGCGTTTTGTTCTGCTGGTTCTGATTGGTAGCTTGGGAATTTTTCCAGACTTGGGTAATGCGACCATCTTGGTCTTGGTGGCGCTCATCATGTATACGGTTAGTGGGATTGCCTATCGTTGGTTCTCGACCATTCTAGCTCTCTTGGCAGGGAGCTCAATGTTAGTCTTGTCTGTCATTCGCTTTGTTGGGGTTGAAAAGTTCTCTCAAATTCCTGTATTTGGTTACGTTGCTAAACGTTTTAGTGCCTTCTTCAATCCCTTTAATGATTTGGCGGGGGCAGGACATCAGCTCGCAAATTCCTACTATGCAATGGTAAATGGAGGCTGGTTCGGACTGGGACTAGGGAATTCTATCGAGAAGCGTGGTTATCTGCCAGAAGCCCATACGGATTTTGTCTTTTCGATTGTCATCGAGGAGTTTGGATTTGTTGGAGCCAGTATGATTTTGGCTCTACTCTTCTTCTTGATTTTGCGAATCATCTTGGTTGGTATTCGAGCAAAGGATCCCTTTAACTCCATGGTTGCTATTGGTGTCGGAGGGATGATCCTTGTTCAGGTATTTGTCAATATCGGTGGGATTTCAGGATTGATTCCTTCTACAGGGGTAACCTTCCCCTTCCTTTCACAAGGTGGGAACAGTCTCCTGGTATTATCAGTAGCCATCGCGCTTGTACTAAACATTGATGCCAGCGAAAAACGTGCCAAACTTATCAGAGAATACGAGAATCAAACCGATGAAAGTCTGTAAGGATTGAATGGAAAGGAAAGTATATGTCTCTTCAAAAATTAGAAAACTATAGTAATAAAGCAGTTGTCCAAGAAGAAGTCTTGATTCTGACTGAGCTATTAGAAGATATTACAAAAAATATGCTGGCGCCAGAAACCTTTGAAAAGATTATCCAGTTAAAGGAATTATCAACTAGCGAGGATTATCAAGGGCTCAATGACCTAGTGACAAGTCTTTCGAATGAAGAAATGATTTACATTTCACGCTATTTCTCTATCCTTCCACTTTTGATTAATATCTCCGAGGATGTGGATTTGGCCTATGAAATTAATCACCAAAACAATGTGGACCAAGACTATCTAGGAAAACTATCTACAACGATTAAGATGGTAGCTGAAAAAGAAAATGCAGCTGAAATTTTAGAAAAGTTAAATGTCGTTCCTGTCTTGACCGCCCATCCAACGCAAGTACAACGCAAGAGTATGCTGGATTTGACCAACCATATCCATACGCTCTTGCGCAAGTACCGTGATGTCAAACTCGGCTTGATTAATAAAGAAAAATGGCACACAGATCTCCGTCGTTACATTGAAATTATCATGCAAACGGACATGATTCGTGAGAAGAAATTGAAAGTAACCAACGAAATCACCAACGTGATGGAGTACTACCAAAGTTCTTTCCTGAATGCTGTTCCACGTTTGACAGCTGAGTATAAAAAAATGGCCAAAGAACAAGGTATCGATCTCCAACATCCAAAACCGATTACCATGGGGATGTGGATCGGAGGAGACCGTGATGGAAATCCTTTCGTAACTGCAGAAACCCTCAACAAATCAGCCTTGACTCAGTGTGAAGTCATCATGAACTACTATGATGAAAAGATTTATAATCTTTATCGTGAATTTTCACTGTCAACCAGCATCGTGAATGTCAGCGACAAGGTTCGTGAGATGGCGCTGAAGTCACAAGATAACTCCATTTACCGTGAAAAAGAACTCTATCGTCGTGCTCTTTTTGACATTCAAGCTAAGATGCAGGCAACCAAGGCTTATCTCATTGAAGACAAGGAACTTCAGCCTAGATATGCCACTGCAGATGAATTCTATCAAGATTTGTTGGCGATTCGCGATTCTCTCCTTGAAAACAAAGGGGAATACCTGATTTCTGGAGAATTTGTCGAGTTGATGCAGGCAGTTGAAATCTTTGGCTTCTATCTTGCCTCTATCGACATGCGCCAGGATTCTAGTGTTCACGAAGCCTGTGTGGCTGAATTGCTAGCATCAGCTGGTATCAACGACCACTATAGCGACCTTTCTGAAGACGAAAAATGTACCCTCCTCTTAAAAGAGTTGGAAGAAGATCCTCGTATCCTCTCAGCGACTCATGCTCAAAAGTCAGAACTTCTTGAGAAGGAACTGTCTATCTTTAAAGCTGCCCGCAAGTTGAAGGATAAACTGGGTGAAAACGTCATTCGTCAAACCATCATTTCTCACGCAACAAGTGTATCCGATATGTTAGAGCTAGCCATTATGCTTAAGGAAGTCGGTTTGGTGGATGCCCAAAAAGCCCGCGTTCAGATTGTTCCCCTCTTTGAAACGATCGAGGACTTGGATCACTCAGAAGAAACCATGAGAAGATATTTCTCTCTTCCTTTGGCTAAAAAATGGATTGCTTCAAAAGACAACTACCAAGAAATCATGCTTGGTTACTCTGATAGTAACAAGGACGGTGGTTACCTATCATCATGTTGGACTCTCTATAAAGCGCAACAACAACTGACTGCTATTGGGGATGAATTTGGCGTTAAAGTCACTTTCTTCCATGGTCGTGGTGGTACTGTGGGTCGTGGTGGTGGACCAACTTATGAAGCCATCACATCTCAACCACTTAAGTCTATTAAGGACCGTATCCGTTTGACTGAGCAAGGAGAAGTGATTGGAAACAAATACGGTAACAAAGATGCTGCCTATTATAACCTTGAAATGTTGGTTTCTGCAGCCATTAACCGTATGATTACCAAGAAGAAGAGTGATACCAATACATCAAACCGTTACGAAGCCATCATGGACCAAGTAGTGGACCGCAGCTACGATATCTACCGTGACTTGGTCTTTGGAAATGAACATTTCTATGACTATTTCTTTGAATCAAGCCCAATCAAGGCTATTTCAAGCTTCAATATCGGTTCGCGTCCAGCAGCTCGTAAGACCATCACTGAAATTGGCGGTTTGCGCGCTATCCCTTGGGTCTTCTCATGGTCACAAAGCCGTGTCATGTTCCCTGGATGGTATGGTGTAGGATCAAGCTTTAAAGAGTTTATTGATCAAGATCCGAAAAATATCGAGTTTCTTCGTGATATGTACCAAAACTGGCCTTTCTTCCAATCTTTGCTTTCCAATGTAGACATGGTCTTGTCAAAGTCTAACATGAATATTGCCTTTGAATATGCCAAGCTCTGTGAAGACGAAGAAGTGCAAGCTATCTACTACACTATTTTAGATGAATGGCAGTTAACCAAGGATGTTATTTTAGCTATCGAAGGTTATGATGAACTCTTAGCAGAAAACTCTTACCTAAAAGACAGCCTAAACTATCGTATGCCTTACTTTAATATCCTTAACTACATCCAGTTGGAGTTGATTAAACGTCAACGTCGCGGCGAATTGTCGGCAGACGAAGAAAAACTGATCCATACAACCATTAACGGAATTGCAACTGGTTTACGTAATTCAGGCTGATATTCTACAAACTTCCTCTTTTTTCAAGGGGAAGTTTTTGAATTGTTTAAAAAATTCTAAAAATAGTCTTGACAAGTAGTTGAAAAATGATATAATTTAAATATTCAGAAAGTAATCATTGAAGTTTTTTAGAGAGTCTGTGGTTGGTGGAAACAGATAGATGAAAGTGATGAAAATTGGGCTGAATGTACTTAAGAATTTGAAATCATAAAAATTCGGTGAGCACACCTTACAGTGCAACTCGTGAATGCGAGAAAGAGCGATAGGGATAGTCCCTATAATTGAGGTGGCACCGCGCATCGACGTCCTCACACAAGTTTTTTGTGTGGGGACTTTTTCTATTAGGAGGAAAGATATTGGAATTTAAACGATGGCATCGCTTGATGATGTAATTTAAAAAGTTAAGGTAAAAGAATTAAGGAGAAAGAAAAATGAAAAATAAACGTTTGATTGGAATTGTCGCTGGATTAGCAGTATTGGTGGTGGCTAGCTTGATTTATTCATCAATGAACAAGCCAGCAACTAAGGAAGAGCAAAAGGTCGCTAAGGTTGGTGTCCTTCAATTTGTTAGTCACCCATCCTTGGACTTGATTTACCAAGGGATTCAAGATGGACTAGCTGAAGAAGGCTATAAGGACGATCAAGTAAAAATCGACTTTATGAACTCTGAAGGTGATCAGAGCAAGGTTGCAACCATGAGTAAACAATTGGTAGCAAATGGAAACGATGTTGTTGTTGGGATTGCAACACCAGCAGCTCAAGGGCTCGCAAGTGCTACAAAAGACCTACCAGTTATCATGGCTGCTATTACAGACCCAATCGGTGCTAACTTGGTCAAAGATTTGAAAAAACCAGGTGGCAACATCACAGGGGTATCAGACCACAACCCTGCTGAACAACAAGTAGAGTTGATAAAAACTCTCACACCAAATGTCAAAACAATCGGCGCTCTTTACTCAAGTAGCGAAGATAACTCAAAAACACAGGTAGAAGAATTCAAGGCTTATGCTGAAAAAGCAGGTTTGACAGTCGAAACATTTGCTGTTCCATCAACAAATGAAATTGCTTCAACAGTCAATGTTATGACCAGCAAGGTCGATGCGATTTGGGTTCCAATTGACAACACTATTGCATCCGCATTTTCAACAGTTGTTTCAAGCAACCAAACAGCTAAAAAGCCAATCTATCCAAGTGCCACTGCCATGGTAGAAGCAGGTGGACTAGCATCTGTAGTAGTTGACCAACACGATCTTGGTGTGGCTACTGGTAAAATGATTGCTAAAGTTTTGAAGGGTGAAAAACCAGCTGATACGCCAGTTAATGTCTTTTCAACTGGTAAGTCAGTGATTAATAAAAAACTAGCGCAGGAACTTGGTATCACCATTCCTGAGTCCGTTCTAAATGAAGCAGGACAAGTGATTGAATAAAGATAAAGGAGGAGCTGGACACATCTCCTCCCATTTTTACTAAAGAAAGAAATGAGTGAAAGATTATGATAGTATCCATTATTTCTCAGGGGATGGTCTGGGCGATTTTAGGTTTGGGAATCTTTATGACTTTTCGAATTTTGAATTTCCCTGATATGACTACTGAAGGTTCTTTTCCTCTTGGGGGAGCAGTAGCTGTAACCTTGATAACACAGGGAGTCAACCCAGTTTTAGCAACCCTAGCTGCAGTAGGTGCGGGCTGTCTAGCTGGAATGGCGACAGGTCTCTTATATACCAAAGGAAAAATCCCAACTCTCTTATCAGGGATTTTGGTCATGACTTCCTGCCATTCCATCATGCTCATGATTATGGGACGTGCGAACTTGGGGCTTCTTGGGACCAAGCAAATTCAAGATGCCTTGCCTTTTGATTCGGATCTCAATCAACTCCTGACTGGATTAATCTTTGTAGCTCTTGTAATTGGTCTCATGCTCTTTTTCCTTGATACCAAACTAGGTCAGGCCTACATCGCTACTGGTGATAATCCTGATATGGCTCGTAGCTTTGGTATCAATACGGGTCGTATGGAACTCATGGGTTTGGTTCTCTCAAATGGGATTATCGCGCTTGCAGGGGCATTAATTGCTCAACAAGAAGGATATGCAGACGTTTCTCGAGGAATTGGAGTGATTGTCGTAGGGCTTGCTAGCTTGATTATTGGTGAGGTATTGTTCAAGAGTTTGACCCTGGCAGAGCGACTCATGACCATTGTCGTGGGGTCTATTGCTTATCAGTTTCTCGTCTGGGGAGTGATTGCTCTTGGATTTAATACAAGTTATCTTCGTTTATACAGCGCCTTGATTTTGGCAGTTTGTCTCATGATTCCAACCTTCAAAAGCAAATACCTGAAAGGAGTCAAGTTTAGCAAATGACAGCAATTGTAGAATTAAAAAATGCTACCAAAGTCATCACGAATGGCTTTGATGAGGAAAAAATCATTCTGAATGATGTTTCTCTTGAAATTTTCGAACATGATTTCATTACCATCCTAGGGGGAAATGGAGCTGGGAAGTCAACGCTTTTTAACACGATTGCAGGTACCTTACCTTTAACAAGTGGAAGTATCCGTATCATGGGCGAGGACGTGACGCATTTTTCACCTGAAAAGCGGGCTAAGTATTTGTCTCGTGTCTTTCAGGATCCTAAGATGGGTACGGCTCCCCGTATGACGGTGGCGGAAAATCTCTTGATTGCCAAGTTCCGTGGTGAGAAGAGAGGGCTTCTTCCTAGAAGATTATCAAGTCATAGAGAAGAGTTTCAGGCTACCATTGAAAAGGTTGGAAATGGTCTTGAAAAACATCTGGACACTCCGATTGAATTTCTATCAGGTGGTCAACGTCAGGCCTTGAGTCTCTTGATGGCAACCTTAAAGCGACCAGAGTTGCTCTTGTTGGATGAACACACAGCAGCCCTCGACCCCAAGACCAGTGTTGCCTTGATGGAGTTAACAGATGAATTTGTCACAAAAGATAAGCTGACTGCCCTCATGATTACCCACCATATGGAGGATGCGTTGAAGTATGGAAATCGTTTGATTGTCATGAAAGAAGGTCGTATCATCCAGGACCTCAACAAAGAAGAAAAAGCTAAGATGAAGATTTCAGACTACTATCAATTATTTGAATAGATGAGTTAAATTATCATCAAAAATAGTGAAGAAAAACTTAGAAGCATGGAAGTGTTTCTGAGTTTTTTATCTCCTCTTTCTATCTAGAAAAATAAGGCAAAGAGAATTACGGAAAGCGTATGAAATGGTTTACTTTTTTTCAGAAATAAGCTATACTAGTTTACGTGAAACTATGATAAGATGGAGGTATTGTGTATGGTTGACAAGCAAGTCATTGAAGAAATCAAAAACAATGCCAACATTGTGGAAGTCATAGGTGATGTGATTTCTTTACAGAAGGCTGGACGGAACTATTTAGGGCTCTGTCCTTTTCATGGTGAAAAGACCCCCTCTTTCAACGTTGTGGAAGACAAGCAGTTTTATCATTGCTTCGGCTGTGGTCGTTCAGGAGATGTCTTTAAGTTCATCGAAGAATACCAAGGCGTGTCCTTCATGGAAGCCGTTCAGCTCTTAGGAGAGCGCGTCGGTATTCAACTAGCCATGCCTGTCCAGTCTCGTTCTCAACAGGCTTCGCCTCATCAAGCTTTATATGACATGCATGAAGAAGCTGCCCGTTTTTATCATGCCATCCTCATGACGACAAAGATGGGAGAAGAAGCAAGGGCTTATCTCTACAAACGAGGATTGACAGACGATGTTCTGAAGCACTTCCAGATTGGACTAGCTCCAGCAGAGAGAACTTATCTCTATCAACGTTTGGCTGACAAGTTTGAGGAAAAGGATTTATTGGATTCGGGCTTGTTTTATCTGTCAGATGGTAATCAATTTTATGATACTTTTTTTGGACGGATCATCTTTCCTTTGACCAATGACAAGGGACAGGTTATTGCATTTTCAGGTCGTATCTGGCAAGAAACAGATAGTCAGACTGCCAAATATAAAAATAGTCGCTCGACTGCAATTTTTAACAAGAGTTACGAATTGTATCATTTGGACAAGGCAAAAAAGGGAACAGGTAAGATTACAGAGCTCTATCTGATGGAAGGCTTCATGGATGTGATAGCAGCCTACCGTGCTGGTATAGAAAATGCTGTAGCTTCCATGGGAACAGCCTTAAGCAAGGAGCATGTTGACCACCTTAAACGCTTTACCAAAAAAATTGTTCTCAGCTATGATGGTGACAAGGCAGGGCAGGCAGCAACAGCCAAGGCTCTAGAGGAATTAAAAGACTTCTCAGTGGAGGTTGTTCGAGTACCTGATGCCATGGACCCAGATGAGTATTTGCAAAAGAATTCTGCTGAAGACCTGGCTTACCTTTTAACCAAGACTCGTATCAGTCCTATAGAGTTCTATATTCACCAGCTAAAGCCTGAAAATAGTGATAACTTGCAGGCGCAAATTGAGTTCATTGAAAAGATTGCTCCCCTAATCGCCAAAGAAAAGTCTATCACTGCCCAGAATTCTTATATCCACATTCTGGCGGATAATCTACCTTCTTTTGATTACCAGCAGGTGGAACAGATAGTAAATGAAAGTCGCATTGTTCAGAGGCAGGAAAGAGTTAAAGAGGAGCAACCTCCAGCAGCGATTAGTTTACCTGTAACGCGCCAACTGACAGCAGTCATGAGAGCAGAGGCTCATCTCCTCTATAGGATGGCTGAGAACCCAGTTGTTTTGAATGACTATCGATTAAGAGAAGATTTTTTCTTTGATACCCCAGAATTTCAGATTCTTTACGAATTATTAAGTGAGCAGGGAGAAATCGCCTCAGAGGAGCTTTCTCATCAGACACCTGAAGTTGAAAATGCTTGGTACCACGTGCTTAGCTTGGATTTGCCAGTTGAGATGTCGCCCCAAGAGCTAGCGGAAGTCGAAGCGACTCGAAACCGTGCCCTCCTCAGCAAGGACAACTTAAGAATTAAAAAGAAAGTGCAGGAAGCTAGTCATGTAGGAGATACAGACACAGCCTTGGAAGAATTGCAACGATTGATTTCCCAAAAGAGAAGAATGGAGTAATAATGGCAACAAAACAAAAAGAAGTAACCACATTTGATGTGCAAGTAGCAGACTTTATCCGTAACCACAAAAAAACAGGAACAGCAACAGATGACGAAATCAATTCAAGTCTGGTTATTCCTTTTACCCTCGATGCAGACGGCATTGAAGACCTTTTGCAACGGATTCAGGATGCTGGAATTTCTATCACAGACAACGAAGGAAATCCAAGCGCGCGTGTGCTTAGTGCAGAAGAAGAGCCAGAACTCAGTGATGAGGACTTGATTGGCTCAACTTCTGCCAAGGTCAATGACCCAGTCCGTATGTATTTGAAGGAAATCGGGGTCGTTCCTCTCTTGACCAACGAAGAGGAAAAAGAATTGGCCCTAGCAGTTGAGGCTGGTGATATCGAAGCCAAACAACGTCTTGCAGAAGCCAACCTTCGTTTGGTGGTTTCTATCGCTAAGCGCTACGTAGGGCGTGGCATGCAATTTCTGGATTTGATCCAAGAAGGAAACATGGGCTTGATGAAGGCTGTTGACAAGTTTGACTATTCAAAAGGATTTAAGTTTTCTACGTACGCAACTTGGTGGATTCGTCAGGCGATTACCCGTGCCATCGCTGACCAGGCACGTACTATTCGTATCCCTGTCCACATGGTAGAAACCATTAACAAGCTTGTCCGTGAACAGCGGAATCTCCTTCAAGAATTGGGGCAAGATCCAACTCCTGAACAAATTGCTGAGCGTATGGATATGACACCTGACAAGGTCCGTGAAATCCTAAAGATTGCCCAAGAACCAGTATCACTTGAAACACCGATCGGTGAAGAGGACGATAGTCATCTTGGGGACTTTATCGAAGACGAAGTGATTGAAAATCCAGTAGACTACACAACTCGTATCGTTTTGCGTGAGCAGTTGGATGAGGTTTTGGATACTCTTACAGACCGTGAAGAAAACGTTCTGCGCCTTCGTTTCGGGCTAGATGATGGGAAAATGCGTACTCTTGAAGATGTTGGTAAAGTCTTTAACGTGACTCGTGAGCGTATCCGTCAGATTGAGGCTAAGGCTTTGAGAAAATTGCGTCAACCAAGTCGCAGTAAACCCCTTCGTGATTTTATTGAAGACTAAGAGTGAGGAATAACATGGCTTATACAGAAGAGCAAATCGAAACGATCAAAACACGCATTTTAAATGCTTTGGAAGAAGTCATCGACCCTGAGTTGGGGATTGATATTGTCAACCTAGGTTTAATTTATGAAATTCGTTTTGATGGTGAAACAGGTCACACTGAAATTGATATGACCTTGACAACTATGGGCTGCCCACTGGCTGACCTTTTGACAGACCAGATACACGATGCGATGACAGATGTGCCTGAGGTAACCAATACCGAAGTTAAATTGGTCTGGTATCCAGCTTGGACGGTTGAAAAAATGAGTCGATATGCACGTATCGCTCTAGGAATTAAATAAAGACTAAGAAAAATGCGAGAGACGATTGGAAAAAGGATAAAATTATCCTATTTTCCAATCGTCTCTTCTTTCTTTTGCTGATTTTCTGGAAATAAAATGGTATAATGAAAGGTATGGAAAACGAAAAATTGCGTATTAATATGCTAAGCTCAAGTGAAAAAGTAGCTGGTCAAGGAGTGTCAGGAGCTTATCGAGAATTGGTTAGTCTCCTTCACCGCGATGCCAAAGACCAGTTGATTGTTACAGAGAATCTTCCTGTAGAGGCAGATGTAACTCATTTTCACACCATTGATTTCCCCTATTATTTATCTACTTTCCAAAAGAAACGCTCTGGGAGAAAAATTGGCTATGTGCATTTTTTGCCTGATACGCTTGAGGGGAGTTTGAAGATCCCATTTTTCCTAAAAGGAATTGTCAAACGCTATGTTTTTTCCTTTTACAACCGAATGGAACACTTGGTGGTGGTCAATCCCATGTTTATCGAGGATTTGGTGGCTGCTGGTATTCCGCGTGAAAAAGTAACTTATATTCCAAACTTTGTAAACAAAGAAAAATGGCATCCATTACCAGCTGAACAGGTTGCACAACTCCGGAAGGAAATGGATCTTGCGGAAGATCAGTTTGTCGTAATCGGTGCGGGTCAGGTTCAGAAACGTAAAGGAATTGATGATTTTATCCGTCTTGCTGAGGAATTGCCAGAAATTACCTTTATCTGGGCAGGTGGTTTTTCATTTGGTGGGATGACAGATGGTTATGAACGCTACAAGAAGATAATGGACAATCCACCCAAAAATCTTATTTTCCCTGGAATTGTGTCACCGGAACGGATGCGGGAGCTTTACGCTATGGCGGATCTATTCTTGCTACCAAGTTACAATGAATTATTCCCTATGACTATCTTAGAGGCCGCTAGTTGCGAGGCTCCTATTATGTTAAGAGATTTGGATCTGTATAAGGTTATTCTTGATGGGAATTATCGTGCTACAAGTGATGTTTCCGAGATGAGAGAAGCAATCCTAGAATACAAGAATGACCCTAAAGCTTTAAAGGACTTGAAAGAAAAAGCTCGCGAGATCTCCAAAGAGTACTCTGAGGAGCATTTGTTGGAAATCTGGTTAAAATTTTATCGAGAACAGGCTGCTTTGGGCAAAAAGTGAGGTAATTTATGCGAATTGGTTTATTTACAGATACCTATTTCCCTCAGGTTTCCGGGGTTGCGACTAGTATTCGAACCTTGAAGACAGAGCTTGAGAAGCAAGGACATGCAGTTTTTATCTTTACAACAACAGATAAAGATGTGAACCGATACGAAGATTGGCAAATTATCCGAATTCCGAGTGTTCCCTTCTTTGCATTTAAGGATCGACGTTTTGCTTATCGTGGCTTTACAAAAGCGCTTGAAATTGCTAAACAGTATCAGCTAGATATCATTCATACCCAGACAGAATTTTCACTTGGTTTGTTAGGGATTTGGATTGCGAGAGAATTGAAAATTCCTGTTATTCATACCTACCACACCCAGTACGAAGATTATGTGCATTACATTGCGAAGGGTATGCTGATTCGTCCGAGTATGGTAAAATATTTGGTGCGTGGCTTCCTTCATGATGTAGATGGCGTGATTTGCCCTAGTGAGATTGTTCGGGACCTTTTATCTAAATACAAAGTCAAGGTTGAAAAGCGTGTTATTCCAACTGGTATTGAGTTAGCAAAATTTGAACGACCTGAGATTAAAGAAGAGAATTTAGCTGCACTTCGATTTAAACTTGGGATTAAAAAAGACGAGAAAATGTTACTAAGTCTTTCTCGGATCTCCTATGAGAAGAATATCCAAGCGGTGCTGGTCGCCTTTGAGCAGGTTTTGAAAGAAGAAGACAAGGTGAAACTGGTTGTTGCTGGTGACGGTCCTTATTTGGACAGTCTGAAAGAAGAAGCAATCAAATTGCAAATTCAAAATCAGGTGATTTTTACTGGTATGATCGCCCCAAGTGAAACAGCCTTGTATTATAAGGCGGCAGATTTCTTTATCTCTGCATCCACTAGTGAAACCCAAGGGTTGACTTATCTAGAGAGTCTAGCTAGTGGAACGCCTGTCATCGCTCATGGAAATCCTTATCTGGATAATCTGATCAATGACAAGATGTTTGGAACCCTCTACTATGGAGAAAAGGACCTTGCAGGTGCCATCTTGGAGGCTTTGATTGCCACTCCAGATATGGATGAGCAAAAGTTGGCTGACAAGTTATATGAGATTTCTGCTGAGAATTTTGGGAAACGAGTTCACGAGTTTTACCTTGATGCCATTATTTCAAATAATTTTGAACAAGAATTGCTCGATGGAGAACCTATGAGTCAACGTTTTCTAAAAACCATTTTATATCTACCTCAACAAGCAGTCAGCGCCCCGGTAAAAGAATCTAAACGCATTCTGAAGGCGTCAAAAAAACAGTTGTCCAGTATGCGAGACTACTGGAAAGATTGACAATAAGTAAAAAAGGAGGAATAAACGATGGCAAAAAAATTTATGAGAAGTGGGAAAGACCAGAAAATTGGAGGCGTTTGCGCCGGTGTTGCCAACTATTTTGATATTGATCCGACGATTGTCCGAGTGATTTGGGGAGTTCTAGCCTTTTGTTATGGAGCAGGGGTTCTTGCTTACTTGATTTTGTGGGCAATTGCACCTGTTTCTACAGAATATTAAATTAAAATTATAGAGTGAAAAGGAGAAACTATGGCTTTTGGAGATAATGGTAACCGTAAAAAAACATTGTTTGAAAAGGTGACACTTGTTATCGTGCTCATCATGTTGTTTGTAACCCTTGCTGGTATCTTTGCAACTGCGCTTGGAGCTTTTAGCAGATTCTAAGCAAGTTGTTTAGACAGAAACAATAACTAATGACTGGGATTTCCCAGCCTTTTTAAAGTGAGAAGAAAATATGAGTATGTTTTTAGATACAGCCAAGATTAAGGTCAAGGCTGGTAATGGTGGCGATGGCATGGTTGCCTTTCGCCGTGAAAAATATGTCCCTAATGGCGGTCCTTGGGGTGGTGATGGTGGACGTGGAGGTAACGTTGTTTTCGTGGTAGACGAAGGCTTGCGTACCTTGATGGATTTCCGCTATAACCGTCATTTCAAGGCTGACTCTGGTGAAAAAGGGATGACCAAAGGAATGCACGGTCGTGGTGCAGAAGATCTTCGTGTTCGCGTACCACAAGGAACTACTGTTCGTGATGCGGAAACAGGTAAAGTCATTACAGACTTGATTGAACATGGTCAAGAATTTATCGTGGCTCATGGCGGTCGAGGTGGTCGTGGAAATATCCGTTTTGCCACGCCAAAAAATCCTGCACCTGAAATCTCTGAGAATGGAGAACCAGGTCAAGAACGTGAGTTGCAACTGGAATTAAAAATTTTGGCGGATGTCGGCTTAGTCGGTTTCCCATCTGTTGGAAAGTCAACTTTGCTTAGTGTCATCACTTCAGCTAAACCTAAAATCGGTGCTTACCACTTTACGACGATTGTCCCTAATTTGGGTATGGTTCGTACGCAGTCAGGTGAATCTTTTGCAGTAGCAGATCTTCCAGGTTTGATTGAGGGAGCTAGTCAAGGTGTTGGTCTTGGAACTCAGTTTCTCCGTCATATCGAACGCACTCGAGTTATCCTTCATATCATCGATATGTCGGCTAGCGAAGGACGTGATCCTTATGAGGACTACCTTGCTATCAATAAGGAATTAGAATCCTACAACCTTCGTCTGATGGAGCGTCCGCAGATCATCGTGGCTAACAAGATGGATATGCCTGAAAGTCAAGAAAATCTTAAAACTTTCAAGGAAAAATTGGCAGCAAACTACGACGAGTTCGAGGAACTTCCAGCCATCTTCCCTATTTCTGGTCTGACCAAGCAAGGGTTGGCGACTCTTTTGGATGCTACAGCCGAGTTGTTAGACAAGACTCCAGAATTCCCGATTTATGATGAATCCGATATGGAAGAAGAGGCTTACTATGGCTTTGACGAGGAAGAAAAAGCCTTTGAGATTAGTCGTGATGATGATGCGACATGGGTACTTTCTGGTGAAAAACTCATGAAACTCTTTAATATGACCAACTTTGACCGTGACGAATCAGTCATGAAGTTTGCCCGTCAGCTTCGTGGTATGGGGGTTGACGAAGCCCTTCGTGCGCGTGGAGCCAAAGATGGTGATTTGGTTCGCATCGGTAAATTTGAGTTTGAATTTGTAGACTAGGAGATTGATATGGGAGATAAACCGATATCATTCCGAGATGCAGATGGAAATTTTGTTTCTGCAGCAGATGTGTGGAATGAAAAGAAACTAGAAGAATTGTTTAATCGTCTCAATCCTAAACGCGCTCTTCGATTGGCACGTACAAAGAAAGAAGAAACACAGTTAAAGAAATAAAAAATTCCCGTGATTTTTAATCACGGGATTTGTTTTATTCACTAAAGAAAAATGGTGGTGCATATTTTTTGAGACTTTCAAAACAAGCTTGCGCTTTTGTAGCATCTTCACAGATAATCATGCAGACATCGTCTCCACAAAGGGTTGCAACGATATCTGGAAAGGCCAAGGAATCAATTACAGATCCAAAAGATTGGGCTAAACCGGGTAAAGTTTTCAAAATAACTTGGTGTTGCACAGGACGCAACATAACAAGAGCATCTTCCATATAATTTTCAAGACGTTTTTCCCACTTGGAGATAGATCCTGTATTTAGCACATAATAAGAATGATCCTCTTCGCGCACTTTTGAAAGGTTCATGGTTTTGATATCGCGTGATAAGGTAGCCTGAGTAACTTGGATATCATTTTCCGCTAATAAGGCTTGTAATTCAGCTTGAGTATGGATTTTGTTTTTTGAAACGAGGGCGCGGATAAGTTGGTGTCTGTGTTCTGATTTGTTCATAAAGTAAGTACTCCTTTTACAAGGTACAGTAGCGTGGACTGAACGAAAACGTCAGTCAGGTGGTAGGCGGTATTGTCACGTATGATGATGTCAAAGTCAGTAGGATAAAGAACTAGACGGAGAGAATCTCCTTCTTTTAACTTGTCACTATTTTCGCGCAGATAAACTGGGTAGCAATCGGTTTATCTACATTGATGTTCTTTAATGACAGTGAATCATTCAATTTGGGTAGCTTTTTGTCACGGCTTGTTGTGAATTTACTATAAATGTTAATTCACAAAGATTTTTCAACATGTGGTCTAGTAGCGTTTATGATAAATGGTGACACATGTTGGTTAGGGGTGTTAGGATCTTTTTTCCAAGTTCTGTCTAGGGGCATTTAAAATGCTTTTAGATGAACTGGATTTGATACGAAGTTTATGTTTGATTCGACTGTTCAAGTGGAAAACTTTGGTTATAGGAAGTTCAATGGTCAAATTCATTGACTTTTCCTTTGAATACTTCCGTATTGAAAGTCTGGTACATTATACCTTTTGACAAGGTAGGATAAGACTAGACTGTGCTAAATCAACAGTCAACTGATAGTCTGTATTATCTCGAATTGTAATCTCAAAGTCTGTTGTGTAGAGAACCAAACGGAGAGTATCTCCTTTTTTAAGTTTGTAGATAGTTGGTTGAAGCTCTAGCTTGAAGTCCATCCATTCATTTGGTTGGATTTCTTCAATCGTCAAGAGATTGGTTCGATTTTGAAGATTAAGGTAGCCTTTGGTGATGACACGTTGGGCACTTGGGTTGAATGGTAGTTCACAGAGATTTTCTAACATGTGGTAACGGCCATTATCAATGGTTCTAGCACTTAAAACAGCTGGATAAGGCTGTAGATATTTCTTTTGTCCAAGTTCTAACAGTTGGGCTGATAATAAGCCCTTGTTCGTACTCGATTTGACACGAAGTTTTAGCTCTACTCGCCCATTTAAGTGAATGTCTTGACTTACTAGAAGGTCAATGGTGATCTGATTAGCTTTTCCTTGGTAAAGTTCGGTGTTGAAGGTCTGGTAAGTCTTGCCATAACGTTCAAAATCTTTTTGATCATACTGGTTTTGAATCACTTTTTCTTCAGTTCCAAGAGAGAAGGTATGCAGTTCATCCTGTTTGCCAAAGTTATCAAGACCTTGCCATCTTTGCGGTGCGATATTGTCCTGCCAGATGACAGTCGGAAGTTGATAGCTTGAGTCAAGTCCTAGCAATTTCTTACTTAACAAGGCATTCATGGACTCGCGGAAGTCGATCGACTGCCAGTTGTTCATATAAACATGGGCACCATGATGGAAAAAGAGGTGCTTATTGATATGGCTAGGAAGGGCATGAAACATCTGGTAAACATGAAGAGGTTTGACGTTCCAATCCTGGGAACCATGCGTAAAGACGACATCAACTTGAACCTTGTGAGCATTGAGCAGATAGTTGCGGTCATGCCAAAACTGATTGTAGTCACCAGTCTTGCGATCGAGTTTCTCTTTAACCTTCTCTAAATCTGCCTGATGAGCTTCATTGCCACGAATATAGTCACCGGCTTGGAGGTTGCGAGAGTAGGTCAGTTCAGCAAGTGAGTCAAAATCCTCACCTGGATAGCCACCTGGGCTAGTCACCAGACCATTTTCCCGATAGTAGTTGTACCAAGAGGAAATACCTGCTTCAGCGATGATGACTTCTAAGCCATCAACACCAGTGGTGGCGAGACCATTGGACATGGTACCTAGATAGGAAATACCTGTTGTTGCGACTTTCCCGTTTGACCAGTCAGCTTTGACTTGGCGTTTGCGCGTGTGGTCCGTGAAAGCACGGCAACGACCATTGATCCAGTCAATGACATTTTTATAAGCTTCAATCTGCTGGTAGTCACCATTGGTCATGAGCCCTTGGGAATCCTTGGTACCAACACCTGATACATAGAGATTGGCAAATCCACGTGGAAGGAAGTAGTCATTTAGAGTGTATGAGCTATTGATATGAGATAGCTTTTCTTCAGCTTCAGTGACGACTTCTGCTTGACCATGAGATTTGACTAAATTCAGCTTAGGTTCCTCAAGTTCAATGGTGTGGGGCGGTTTGACCTCAAGCTCTCCTTCCATTTTGTAGAGAGCCTTGTCACTGGCTTTGTCGTTGGTCCCTTGGTGATAAGGGCTGGCAGTCATGACTGAAGGAATCTGTCCATCATAACGAGGACGAATAATGCTGACCTTGACTAAATCAGGGAGTCCGTCTTTATCAGTATCCACACGGCTCTCGACATAGACGACTTCACGAATGACTTCATGACTAGAGAAAGTTGCCAAGCTTTTGCCGTTAAAGTAGTGATAGTGATTATCTTCTGAAATGAGTCCATCACTAACAAGCTGATCGATGAGCGTGTTTCCTTTTTTCGTTCGCGTATTGAGTAACTGATAAAGATTTTCAATGAGATCTCCATAAACAATAGGAAAATCAGTTTCTTTACGGAACTGTTCGGCATCCTCAAAGTCAATAAGATAGCTATATCCTAAAAGTTGAAAAGCTGCTGTGTAGAAAATCTCCTCAGTTAACTCACGGTCTGACTGGAAAAAGGTTACTAAATCTGTTTCTTTATCCGCGGCCAATGTGGACAAGGCATAATCCGTGTTAGAATAAGTGAAAAAACTCCAACGAATGAAGTCTTCAAACTGTCTTTTTAAGGACAGTTGGGGTGACAGCTTTAGACCAAGATTTTCTAATTCCTCAAATCGTTGAGAACTAGTGGTTGGTTGATAGCTGAATTGATTAAAACGCATGTTTCTCTCCTTTGAAAACAAACTGGATTTATTATATCAAAAAAGAGGGAAAAATGGAATAAATAAACTTAAATGAAATAAATTTCTTAAACCAGCATATCAATTTGGTAAGTTATTATAAAATGCTGAATAAATACCATAGAAGTAAGCCTTTTTCTAGAGATTTTTATATGTAAAACTGCATATAGCTCCTATCTTTGTTATACTTCGTTTGGTATAAATATATCTAAATTTACATTTAAAACTATCATATGATATTAATTTTTTATTTCTTTCCTCTGAGAAATGAAGAATTTAACAGTAAGAAAATAAGAAGAGAAGAAGAGAAGAAGTTTGTTACTGATGATATTGAAAAGAAAGAGCAGAGTAGCTTCAATATCCAACTTAAAACTTAAAATGGTATAATAGTAGTAAAACGAAAGCAAGGAGGAGAAGAAATGATTGCACAGCTCGACACCAAGACTGTTTATAGTTTTATGGAAAGTGTGGTTTCGATTGAAAAATATGTACAAACAGCTAAAGTGTATGGCTATTCTCACCTTGCTATCATGGATGTGGATAATCTCTATGGGGCTTATCATTTTTTAGAAGTGACTCGAAAATATGGAATCCAACCTTTAATTGGTCTTGAAATGTCCTTGATCAAAGATGAAAAGAATATTTCTTTCCGTTTTCTAGCTCTATCCACTAAAGGGTATCAAGAGTTGATGAAGTTATCCACTTTAAAAATGACTGGACGGAAAAATTGGTCTGACTTTACCAGTCACCTTGAGGATGTTGCTGTTATTGTTCCTTATTTTGATGGAATCGATCAGCTGGATTTGGGTCATGATTATTTTATTGGGGTTAGTCCCGATACTCACCAAGAAGTCTTTACCAAACCCATTCTTCCACTGTATCAGGTCAACTCCTTTGCCAAAGAAGACCTACAGGTTTTACAAATCTTGTCGGCGGTCAAGGATAATGTCAGTATGAGAGAAGTGGATCTGCATTCACAGCAAGGGAACTTTCTACCAGCCTCAGACTTAGAAGCACGGTTTAAAAATCGCTTTCCTCAGGCACTTGCCAATCTTCAAGATTTGATAGAGAATGTTAGCTACCAACTTGATCCAAGTTTAAAACTCCCTCGCTTTAACCCTGAAAGACCAGCGGTGGAAGAGCTTCGAGCAAGAGCTGAGAAAGGCTTGAGTGACAAGGGGCTAACCTCAGCTATCTATCGTGAGCGACTGAATGAGGAATTAGCTGTGATTCATGATATGGGATTTGACGACTATTTTCTTGTAGTTTGGGATTTGCTCCGTTTTGGACGTTCCCAAGGCTACTATATGGGAATGGGGCGTGGGTCTGCTGTTGGTAGTTTGGTCGCCTACTCACTTGACATCACAGGGATTGATCCGGTTGAGAAGAACCTGATTTTCGAGCGCTTTTTAAATCGTGAGCGTTACACCATGCCCGATATCGATATCGACATTCCAGACCTTTATAGACCAGAGTTCATTCGCTATGTTCGTGATCGCTATGGCAGTCAACACGTGGCGCAGATTGTCACTTATTCGACCTTTGGAGCAAAACAGGCAATTCGTGATGTTTTCAAACGCTATGGCGTTCCAGAGTATGAATTAACCAATATTACGAAAAAAATCAGTTTCCGAGATACGCTAACGACTGCTTATGAAAAGAACTTGCAATTTAGACAGGTTATCAATAGTAAGATTGAATACCAAAAAGCTTTTGAGATTGCTCGAAAAATTGAAGGGTATCCTCGTCAAACCTCTATCCATGCGGCCGGAGTCGTTATGAGTGACCAAGACTTGACGGACTACATTCCTCTAAAATATGGTGAGGATATGCTCATCACCCAGTATGATGCTCATGGTGTTGAAGCTAATGGCCTTTTAAAAATGGATTTCCTAGGTCTGCGTAATCTAACTTTTGTACAAAAAATGCAGGAATTACTGGCTGAGTCAGAAGGTGTTCATCTAAAAATCGAAGAGATTGATTTGGAAGACAAAGAAACCTTGGCCCTTTTTGCTTCTGGAAATACCAAGGGGATTTTCCAATTTGAACAACCTGGCGCCATCCGACTCTTGAAACGAGTTCAGCCGCAAGTCTTTGAAGAGGTAGTAGCAACGACATCCCTCAATAGACCAGGTGCTAGTGATTATATTGATAATTTTGTGGCTCGTAAGCATGGCAAAGAAAAGGTGACGGTGCTGGATCCTGTCTTGGAAGACATCCTGTCATCAACCTACGGTATTATGCTCTATCAAGAGCAAGTCATGCAGGTAGCTCAGCGCTTTGGAGGCTTCAGCCTTGGTAAAGCCGATATTCTCAGACGAGCCATGGGTAAGAAAAATGCTAAAGAGATGCATTTGATGAAGGAAGATTTTATCACTGGTGCAGTCAAACTCGGTCATTTGGAAGAAAAAGCCAATCAAGTATTTGCCGTGATGGAAAAGTTTGCAGGCTATGGGTTTAATAGATCCCACGCCTATGCCTACTCAGCACTGGCATTCCAACTTGCTTATTTTAAAACTCATTATCCTGCTATTTTCTTTCAAGTCATGTTGAATTATTCAAGCAGTGATTATATTGTAGATGCTCTGCAGATGGGATTTGATGTAGCGCCTTTAGCCATCAACAGCATTCCCTATCATGATAAAATTGCTAAGAAGAAAATCTATCTTGGTCTAAAAGCCATTAAGGGAATGCCAAGAGATTTGTCTTACTGGATTATTGAAAATCGTCCTTTCTCAAGCATTGAAGATTTTGTCACACGTCTTCCCAAGAATTACAAGAAATTGTCGCTTTTGACGCCTTTGGTTGAACTAGGACTTTTTGATGAATTTGACAAGAATCGCCAGAAAATCTTAGTGAACCTACCAAACTTATTTGTCTTTGTTGAGGAGTTAGGTGGACTCTTTGCGGATACAAATTATAGTTGGACTGAAGCTGATGATTTTACTGAGGCAGAGAAATTTTACAAAGAGCAGGAACTGATTGGGGTAGGTATCAGTCCCCATCCTCTCCAAACTCTTGCCAAACAAGCCCTATATCCGACCACTCCAATCACTAATCTAACCGAGGGAGCTCAAGCCACTCTCCTAGTTGAAGTGCAAAAGATTAAAGTGATTCGAACCAAGAAAGGCGAGAGTATGGCTTTTCTACAGGTTCATGATAGTAAGTCTCGGATGGATGTAACTGTATTTTCAGACCAATATAGAAAATTTGCTTCCAATTTATCCGAAGGTAAATTTTACTACATCAATGGCAAAGTTCAATCTCGAGATGGTCGTCTGCAAATGATTGCACAAGATTTGAAAGAAGCAGTGGCGGAACGATTCTGGATTCAAGTTAAAAATCATGAAAATGATAAAGAGATTTCAAATATCCTAGAACAATACAAAGGCCCAATCCCTGTCATTATCAGGTATGAAGAGGAACAAAAAACAGTTGTTTCTACTCAATATTTTGTAAGAAAAGATTCTGCTCTAGAGGAAAAATTAGAGGGAATTGCTATGAAAACGATTTATCGCTAAAAATACGGAAAATAGAAGAATTTTCGATTTAAATGTGGTATAATCAGTAAGAATGTTAAAAGAAAAAGGAGCATAAACCAAATGAAACGTATTGCTGTTTTGACCAGTGGTGGAGACGCCCCTGGTATGAATGCTGCCATCCGTGCGGTAGTTCGCCAAGCAATCTCAGAAGGAATGGAAGTTTTTGGTATCTATGATGGATACGCAGGTATGGTTGCCGGTGAAATTTATCCGCTTGATGCTGCTTCAGTAGGAGACATCATTTCTCGTGGTGGTACTTTCCTTCATTCTGCTCGTTACCCTGAGTTTGCACAACTTGAAGGCCAACTTAAAGGGATTGAGCAATTGAAAAAACACGGTATCGAAGGAGTCGTAGTTATCGGTGGTGATGGTTCTTATCATGGAGCTATGCGCTTGACTGAGCATGGATTCCCTGCTATTGGACTTCCAGGTACAATCGATAACGATATCGTAGGTACTGACTTTACAATCGGATTTGATACTGCAGTTACGACTGCAATGGATGCGATTGATAAGATTCGTGACACATCATCAAGTCACCGTCGTACTTTCGTTGTTGAAGTAATGGGGCGTAACGCTGGTGATATCGCTCTTTGGGCAGGTATCGCAACTGGTGCTGACGAAATCATCATCCCTGAAGAAGACTTCAAGATGGAAGATATCGTTGCAAGCATCAAATCTGGTTATGAATGTGGTAAGAAACACAACATCATCGTTTTGGCTGAGGGAGTTATGTCTGCCGATGAGTTTGGTAAGAAACTCAAGGAAGCTGGAGACACTAGTGACCTTCGTGTAACTGAACTTGGACACATCCAACGTGGTGGATCACCAACTGCTCGTGACCGTGTATTGGCATCACGCATGGGTGCACACGCTGTTAAACTCCTTAAACAAGGAATCGGTGGTGTCGCTGTCGGTATTCGTAACGAGAAAATGGTTGAGAATCCAATTCTTGGAACAGCAGAAGAAGGAGCTTTGTTTAGCTTAACAGCTGATGGTAAGATCGTTGTTAACAACCCTCATAAAGCTGATCTTGAACTTTCTGATTTGAACAAGAGCTTGTCCTAATCAACTTTCATTAATTTGGTAACATGACCTTAAAAGGTCGAATTATATAAAGGAGTCACAAAAATCATGAACAAACGTGTAAAAATCGTTGCAACTTTAGGTCCTGCGGTTGAAATCCGTGGTGGTAAAAAATTCGGTGAAGACGGATACTGGGGTGAAAAACTTGACGTTGAAGCTTCAGCTCAAAATATTGCTAAATTGATTGAAGCAGGAGCAAACACTTTCCGTTTCAACTTCTCACACGGTGACCACCAAGAACAAGGTGAGCGTATGGCAACTGTTAAACTTGCTGAAAAACTTGCAGGTAAAAAAGTTGGTTTCCTTCTTGATACTAAAGGACCTGAAATCCGTACTGAATTGTTCGAAGGTGAAGCTAAAGAGTATTCATACAAAACTGGTGAAAAAATCCGTGTTGCAACTAAACAAGGAATCAAATCAACTCGTGAAGTGATTGCTTTGAACGTTGCTGGTGCTCTTGACATCTATGATGACGTTGAAGTTGGTCGCCAAGTATTGGTTGACGATGGTAAATTGGGTCTTCGCGTTGTAGAAAAAGACGATGCAACTCGTGAATTTGTAGTTGAAGTGGAAAATGACGGTGTTATCGCTAAACAAAAAGGTGTAAACATCCCTAACACTAAAATTCCTTTCCCAGCTCTTGCTGAACGTGATAACGATGATATCCGCTTTGGTCTTGAACAAGGTATTAACTTCATCGCGATTTCATTCGTACGTACTGCAAAAGACGTTAACGAAGTTCGTGCAATCTGTGAAGAAACTGGTAACGGTCACGTTCAATTGTTCGCTAAAATCGAAAACCAACAAGGTATTGACAACTTGGATGAAATCATTGAAGCTGCTGACGGTATCATGATCGCCCGTGGTGACATGGGTATTGAAGTACCATTCGAAATGGTTCCAGTTTACCAAAAAATGATTATCACTAAAGTGAACGCAGCAGGTAAAGTTGTTATCACAGCAACAAACATGCTTGAAACAATGACTGAAAAACCACGTGCAACTCGTTCAGAAGTATCAGACGTATTCAACGCTGTTATCGACGGAACTGACGCAACAATGCTTTCAGGTGAGTCTGCAAACGGTAAATACCCACTTGAATCAGTAACAACAATGGCTACGATTGACAAGAATGCACAAACTCTTCTTAATGAATACGGTCGTTTGTCATCAGTTAACTTGGCGCGTAATTCTAAGACTGAAGTTATGGCATCAGCTGTTAAAGATGCAACTAACTCAATGAATATCAAGTTGGTAGTTACCCTTACTAAAACTGGTCACACAGCTCGCTTGATTTCTAAATACCGTCCAAATGCTGATATCTTGGCTATCACTTTCGATGAATTGACTGAACGTGGATTGATGTTGAACTGGGGTGTTATTCCAGTAACAACTGAACGTCCTTCAAATACTGACGATATGTTTGATCTTGCTGAAAAGATCGCAGTTGAACAAGGCTTGGTTGAATCTGGTGATGATATCGTTATCGTTGCAGGTGTGCCACTTGGAGAAGCTGTTCGTACAAACACAATGCGTATCCGTACAGTACGTTAATCTAACATTAAAACCTATCATTTCAGGCTGAAAAGCTTGAGTGATAGGTCTTTTTTTATCAAAATGAGATGGTATTTAGTAAATAGGAATGGGAAAAAACTGAAAATTATGGTATAATAGAACGAAAAGACCTTTTTAGTAAATTTTGAAAGAGTAAAACATGAGAAAAATTGTCATCAATGGTGGACGTCCATTGCAAGGTGAGATCACCATTAGTGGTGCTAAAAATAGTGTTGTAGCGCTTATTCCAGCTATTATCTTATCAGATGATATTGTCACTTTAGATTGCGTTCCAGATATTTCAGACGTTGCTAGTCTTGTCGAAATCATGGAGATTATGGGGGCGACTGTTAAGCGTTATGAGGATGTCTTGGAGATTGATCCAAGAGGTGTTCAAAACATTCCTATGCCTTATGGCAAGATTAATAGCTTGCGTGCTTCTTATTATTTCTACGGAAGTCTTTTAGGTCGCTTTGGTGAAGCTACAGTTGGACTTCCTGGTGGATGTGATCTGGGACCTCGTCCGATTGATCTTCACTTAAAAGCCTTTGAAGCCATGGGTGCTAAGGTCAGCTATGAGGGAGATAATATGAATTTATCTGCCCAAGGTAAGGGGCTTCATGGCGCAAGTATTTACATGGATACCGTTAGCGTTGGAGCAACGATTAACACCATGATTGCTGCGGTTAAAGCTAAGGGACGTACTGTCATTGAAAATGCGGCCCGTGAACCAGAAATCATCGATGTTGCTACCCTTTTGAACAACATGGGAGCACACATTCGTGGTGCAGGGACTGATATTATCATTATTGATGGTGTTGAGAAACTTCATGGGACTCGTCACCAAGTCATTCCGGACCGTATTGAAGCTGGAACTTATATTTCACTTGCTGCTGCGGTTGGTAAAGGAATTCGTATTAACAACGTTCTCTATGAACACTTAGAAGGCTTTATCGCAAAACTAGAGGAAATGGGCGTTCGTATGACGGTCTCTGAGGATAGTATCTTCGTTGAAGAGCAGTCAGACTTAAAGGCAATAAATATTAAAACCGCTCCTTATCCTGGTTTTGCAACTGATTTGCAACAGCCTATCACGCCACTTTTACTAACTGCGCAAGGTCGTGGAACCATTATTGATACGATTTATGAGAAACGTGTTAATCATGTCTTTGAGTTAGCAAAAATGGATGCGGATATTACGACTACAAACGATCACATTATTTACAACGGTGGTCGTAACTTACACGGGGCAAGTGTAAAAGCTACAGACTTGCGAGCTGGTGCTGCACTTGTCATCGCCGGCTTGATGGCTCAAGGCCAGACTGAAATTACAAATATTGAGTTTATCCTTCGTGGCTACTCAGATATTATTGAAAAATTGCGTAGTCTTGGAGCGGATATTACACTCGTTGAAGACTAAGCCGTTGAGGTGATTATGAATATTTGGACCAAATTAGCAATGTTTTCTTTTTTTGAAACGGAGCGCTTGTATTTGCGTCCTTTCTTTTTTAGTGACAGTTATGCGTTTTTCGAGATTGCTTCAAACCCTGAGAATTTACAGTTTATTTTTCCAAGTCAAGCAAGTTTGGAAGAAAGTCAGTACGCACTTGCTAACTATTTTATGAAGAACCCTCTAGGGGTTTGGGCAATTTGTCTCCAAGGAAATCAGGAAATGATTGGCTCCATTAAATTTGAAAAGATTGATGAAATCAAAAAAGAAGCAGAAATTGGTTACTTCTTAAAAAAGGATTCTTGGGCACAAGGTTTTATGACAGAAGTGGTTACCAAGCTATGTCAGCTTTCATTTGAAGAATTTGGTTTAAAACAATTATCCATCATCACTCATTTGGAAAATCAAGCTAGTCAAAAAGTAGCCTTAAAATCGGGCTTTAGCCTCGTCCGACAGTTTAAGGGGAGCGATCGCTATACACGAAAAATGAGGGACTATCTTGAATTTCGATACATAAAAGGAGAATTCAATGAGTAAACACCAGGAAATTTTGTCCTATCTGGAAGAGTTGCCAATTGGGAAGAGAGTTAGTGTTCGCAGTATTTCCAATCACCTAGGTGTTAGTGACGGAACAGCCTACCGAGCTATCAAAGAAGCTGAAAATCGGGGAATTGTTGAGACTCGCCCCCGCAGTGGAACCATACGAGTCAAGTCCCAGAAAGTGGCTATTGAGAGGCTAACCTATGCTGAAATTGCTGAAGTCACCTCCTCTGAAGTTTTAGCTGGTCAAGAAGGGCTTGAGAGAGAGTTTAGTAAATTCTCCATTGGGGCTATGACAGAGCAAAATATCCTGTCCTATCTCCATGATGGCGGTCTTTTGATCGTCGGAGACCGTACTCGCATTCAACTTTTAGCCTTGGAAAATGAAAATGCAGTCCTTGTAACAGGTGGTTTTCATGTCCAAGACGATGTTCTTGAGTTGGCTAATAAAAAAGGGATTCCAGTTCTGAGGAGTAAACATGACACTTTTACAGTAGCGACCATGATTAACAAAGCCCTCTCAAATGTTCAAATCAAAACCGATATTCTGACAGTCGAAAAGCTCTATCGTCCCAGTCATGAGTATGGTTTTTTGAGAGAGACGGATACAGTCAAAGACTATCTAGACTTGGTCCGTAAGAACAGAAGTAGTCGTTTCCCAGTCATTAATCAGCACCAAGTGGTTGTTGGCGTTGTTACTATGCGTGACGCAGGAGACAAGTCTCCCAGCACGACGATTGACAAGGTGATGACGCGAAGTATCTTCGTAACAGGTTTAGCGACCAATATTGCCAATGTCAGTCAACGAATGATCGCAGAAGACTTTGAGATGGTTCCCGTTGTCAGAAGTAACCAAACCTTGCTCGGTGTCGTAACACGACGAGATGTCATGGAAAAGATGAGTCGTTCCCAAGTTTCTGCTTTGCCGACCTTCTCAGAGCAAATCGGGCAAAAACTCTCTTATCATCATGATGAGGTCGTCATTACTGTTGAGCCCTTCATGCTGGAGAAAAATGGGGTCCTTGCTAATGGAGTCTTGGCTGAAATCCTCAACCATATGACCCAAGACCTCGTTGTCAATAGCGGACGTAATCTCATCATTGAGCAGATGTTGATTTATTTCTTGCAGGCTGTACAGATAGATGATACTCTGCGGATTCAGGCTCGAATTATTCACCACACGAGACGTTCAGCTATTATTGATTATGATATTTATCATGGTCATCAGATTGTTTCAAAAGCAAATGTTACGGTTAAAATTAATTAGAATCTAGGAGAAAAAATGATAACTTTAAAATCAGCACGTGAAATCGAAGCCATGGACAAGGCTGGTGATTTCCTAGCAAGTATCCATATCGGCTTACGTGATTTGATTAAGCCAGGCGTGGATATGTGGGAAGTTGAAGAGTACGTTCGTCGACGTTGTAAAGAGGAGAATTTCCTTCCTTTACAGATTGGAGTAGATGGTGCAGTCATGGATTACCCCTATGCCACTTGTTGCTCTCTCAATGACGAAGTAGCTCACGCTTTTCCACGTCATTACATCTTGAAAGATGGTGATTTGCTCAAGGTTGACATGGTACTGGGTGGTCCGATTGCCAAATCCGACCTCAATGTCTCTAAACTCAATTTCAACAATGTTGAGCAAATGAAAAAATACACCCAAAGTTATACTGGTGGTTTAGCTGACTCATGTTGGGCTTATGCGGTTGGTACACCGTCTGAAGAAGTGAAAAACCTGATGGACGTGACCAAGGAAGCTATGTATAAAGGGATTGAGCAAGCAGTTGTTGGCAATCGTATCGGTGATATCGGTGCAGCCATTCAAGAATACGCTGAAAGTCGCGGTTACGGTGTCGTTCGCGATTTGGTTGGTCATGGTGTTGGTCCAACTATGCACGAGGAGCCAATGGTTCCTAACTACGGTATTGCAGGCCGTGGACTCCGCCTCCGTGAAGGAATGGTACTAACCATTGAACCCATGATCAATACTGGTGACTGGGAAATCGATACAGATATGAAGACTGGCTGGGCTCATAAGACTATAGATGGCGGCCTGTCTTGCCAATATGAACACCAGTTCGTGATTACCAAAGACGGTCCAGTTATCTTGACTAGTCAAGGTGAAGAAGGAACGTATTAAAAAAAGGAGCTTAGCTCCTTTTTTTGTGTCAAATTTTATCAAAATAAATAAGCGTAGCAGACTTCTTACAAATTTATTCTTTTGTAGTAAAATAGGATTAGAATTTTGAGAAAGTAGGTAATTCGTTGGAGTCGATTATATTTCTAGTATCCGTTTTTTTAGCTGGTATCCTGTCCTTCTTTTCACCCTGCATCTTTCCTTTGCTACCTGTCTATGCTGGTATTTTACTGGATGATCAGGGAAATTCGAAAAGCTTTCGCTTTTTTGGAAGAGACGTTGCATGGTCTGGTTTAATTCGAACCTTGTGCTTTATTGCAGGAATCTCCCTTATTTTCTTTATTTTAGGATTTGGAGCTGGATTCCTAGGGCAGATGCTCTATGCAGACTGGTTTCGTTATGCTATGGGAATAGTCATTATTCTTTTAGGGCTTCACCAGATGGAAATCTTGCATTTCAATAAACTGGAGATTCAAAAGACAGTCACCTTCAAACAATCCAAGTCTAATCACTATCTGTCAGCCTTCTTGCTTGGGATAACCTTTAGTTTTGGTTGGACCCCTTGTATCGGACCAGTTTTAAGTTCGGTCTTGGCTCTTGCAGCTTCAGGAGGGAATGGTGCTTGGCAAGGAGCCGTGTTAACATTAGTATACACATTGGGAATGGCCCTTCCTTTCATTATTTTGGCCTTGGCTTCGGGCTGGATTATGCCCTATTTTAGTAAATTGAAACCCCATATGATTCTACTAAAGAAAATCGGGGGAGCTTTGATTATTTTGATGGGATTATTATTAATGCTAGGGCAGTTAAATGCCTTATCAGGAATTCTTGGATAAAAGGAGAAAAAGATGAAAAAAGTTATTTTTGCTGGATTGAGCCTCATGTCTTTATTTTTGTTGATTGCCTGTGGTGAAAAAGAAACCAAACAGACAAGCAGTCCAAAACAACCCGCTGTACAACAAATCGCAGTCGGTAAGGATGCGCCAGACTTTACCTTGCAGTCTATGGATGGCAAAGAAGTCAAGTTATCAGACTATAAAGGGAAAAAGGTCTATTTGAAATTCTGGGCTTCTTGGTGTGGACCATGTAAAAAAAGCATGCCTGAGTTGATGGAATTAGCTGCCAAACAAGATCGAGACTTTGAAATCTTGAGTGTCATCGCACCTGGTCTACAAGGTGAAAAAACAGTTCAAGACTTTCCAAAATGGTACAAAGAACAAGGATACAAGGATATTCCAGTTCTATATGATACGCAAGCAACTACCTTCCAAGCCTACCAAATTCGTAGTATTCCAACGGAATACTTGATTGACAGTCAGGGTAAAATCGGAAAAATCCAATTTGGTGCTATTAGCAATGCTGATGCAGAAGCAGCATTTAAAGAAATGAATAAAAGAAAAAATCGCGATTGTTCGCGATTTTTTATAGTTTTTCATTGATAAAGCGGATGAATTGATTCCACCAAACTTTCAAAAAGAAGGCTTTTTCTACTTTCTTTTCAGAAACCATTTCAAAAGATGGTTTGTCAGCAGTGAGATAGCCCTGGCCAATCAAATCCTGATCTTCATAGGTTAGAGTACCGACAACCTTTCCTTCTTCCAATGGAGCCATTTCTGATGTTAATTTCGGTGTGAATTGGAGAGCTGGTGTAGTAGCGCTTCCGATGCGTTGGACGATGGAAATGTCTGACTTAGCGACAGCTGTCACATTATCTTCTTTACCATCCAGAACTGTTACTTTACTATCGTTGTATGCTTCACCTTTCTGAACGACGGTTTTTAAGGCAAAGTTTGCAGAAATATAATCTAAAAGTGCAGAAGTTGCGGTAAAACGCGCATAAGGGTTGGTATCTTGTTGATCTGCATTTAAAACAACTGTAATAATACGCATCCCTTTCTCAACAGTTGTTCCAACGAATGAAGCACCAGCTTTATCAGTAGTACCTGTCTTTAGTCCATCAATTCCACCACGATAGGCAGGCATTCCCTCCAACATATAGTTGGTTGAGTGGATTTCAAGTCCTGCAAAGGTAGAAGTTGGCTTTTTGGTGATTTCCAAAACTTGAGGATAATCTCGGATGAGGTTACGAGCGACGATTGCAACGTCGTAGGCACTCAACTTGTTTTCATCGTCTTTCTTTGAACCTGGATAGATATTATCGCCAAGGGTCTCATTATTTAAACCAGTAGTGTTTACAATAGTTGCATCTTGAATTCCCCATTCAAGAAGTTTAGCCCTCATTTTGTCTACAAAGTCTTTCTCAGAACCAGCAATCTTTTCTGCTAGTGCAATCGCAGCGCTGTTTGCACTGGATACCATTGTAGCCTCTAATAGTTGTTCAACAGTATAATTTCGAGCTTCCATTGGGACGTTACTCGCCTCAGAATTAGTTGTAAGTTTGTAAGGATAGTCTGAAATATCAACGGGTGTAGACAGGCTGATAGTTCCTTGTTCCAGAGCTTCATAGACCAAATAAACTGTAACTAGTTTGGTAATAGAAGCAATTTCTACAGGCTGATTTGCATCTTTTTCATAAAGGATTTTTCCAGTCGTAGCCTCGACAGCAATGGCATGTTTAGCAGCAACATCAAATTCCTGAGCAGAAACAGTAGAAGCTGTTCCAAAAACTAAAAGTGTCATAAAAGATAAAATTATTTTTTTCATATTAGCTTTATTTTATCATAAAGAAAAAAAATATTCTCGCTTTTTTTACTAAAGCCATCTTATCTTTTTCAGAAATATGGTAAAATAGAGAGAAGGAGGATACCTATGTTCCGTAGAAACAAATTATTTTTTTGGACAGCTGAAATTTTATTATTAACACTGATTTTCTATCTTTGGAGAGAAATGGGGGCCATCATTACTCCCTTTGTGACGGTTGTAAATACCATCATGATTCCATTTTTGCTTGGTGGATTTTTTTACTACATTACAAATCCAATCGTTACTTTCTTAGAAAAGAGATGTAAAATCAATCGTCTAATTGGTGTCTTGGTCACTCTTTGTGCCTTGATTGGTGCTATCGTTGTAGGAGTCGTTTATCTCTTGCCGATTTTGATTAATCAGTTGACCAGCTTGATTATTTCTAGTCAAAACATCTATAGTAGACTACAAGATTTGATCATCGATTTGTCCATGAATCCAGTCTTCCAAAATATTGATATTCAACAAACTATTCAACAACTTAATCTCTCCTATGTGGATATCCTCCAGAATATCCTGAATAGCGTCAGCAATAGTTTAGGAAGCGTTCTTTCAGCCTTGTTTAGTACAGTTCTAATCCTCATTATGACCCCTGTATTCTTGATTTATTTCTTGTTGGATGGTCATAAGTTGCTACCAATGTTGGAACGTACCGTCTTAAAGCATGACAAATTGAATCTTTCTAGCCTTTTAACCAATCTCAATACAACCATAGCGCGGTATATCAGTGGAATTGCGATTGATGCGGTTATTATTGGATGTTTGGCTTATATTGGCTATAGCGTTATCGGATTAAAGTACGCCCTAGTTTTTGCTATTTTCTCTGGAATTGCAAATTTAATTCCTTATGTTGGTCCAAGTATTGGCTTGATTCCAATGGTGATTGCCAATGTGTTCACAGATCCTCATCGTATGTTGATTGCGGTTGCTTATATGCTTATTATTCAACAGATTGATGGGAATGTTCTCTATCCACGTATCGTTGGAGGAGTTATGAAAGTACATCCGATTACGATTTTAGTGCTCCTTTTACTGTCAAGTAATATCTACGGTGTCATAGGGATGGTCGTAGCAGTACCTACTTACTCCATTTTTAAAGAAATTACTAAGTTCCTAGCGAAATTATATGAAAATCATAAAGAAGCTAAGGAACTGGAAAAAACAGAATCAAATTAAAATCAGGGAGACCTGATTTTTTTGATGAAAAGACTATCTTCCAAACAAAATAAGTTTGAATTCATATTGCCATAAAGAAGCAGAAGAACAGGATTTGATAAGATTTAGATTAATTCACAAAATATGTGTAAAACACTTGCAATTTAGCAGAAATTTGATAAAATAGTAAGGAAAGTTAGACTGTATTGCCTACTGTCTATCTATAAAATATATTTTATTGGAGGCTTTTACTCAAATGGCAAAAGAAAAATACGATCGTAGTAAACCACACGTTAACATTGGTACTATTGGACACGTTGACCACGGTAAAACTACCCTAACTGCAGCTATCACAACTGTTTTGGCACGTCGCTTGCCTTCATCAGTTAACCAACCTAAAGACTATGCGTCTATCGATGCTGCTCCAGAAGAACGCGAACGCGGTATCACTATCAACACTGCACACGTTGAGTACGAAACTGAAAAACGTCACTACGCTCACATCGACGCTCCAGGACACGCGGACTACGTTAAAAACATGATCACTGGTGCTGCCCAAATGGACGGAGCTATCCTTGTAGTAGCTTCAACTGACGGACCAATGCCACAAACTCGTGAGCACATCCTTCTTTCACGTCAGGTTGGTGTTAAACATCTTATCGTCTTCATGAACAAGATCGACTTGGTTGACGACGAAGAATTGCTTGAATTGGTTGAAATGGAAATCCGTGACCTTCTTTCAGAATACGACTTCCCAGGTGACGATCTTCCAGTTATCCAAGGTTCAGCTCTTAAAGCTCTTGAAGGTGACTCTAAATACGAAGACATCATCATGGAATTGATGAACACTGTTGATGAGTACATTCCAGAACCAGAACGTGACACTGACAAACCATTGCTTCTTCCAGTCGAAGATGTATTCTCAATCACTGGACGTGGTACAGTTGCTTCAGGACGTATCGACCGTGGTACTGTTCGTGTCAACGACGAAATCGAAATCGTTGGTATCAAAGAAGAAACTTCAAAAGCAGTTGTTACTGGTGTTGAAATGTTCCGTAAACAACTTGACGAAGGTCTTGCCGGAGATAACGTAGGTGTCCTTCTTCGTGGTGTTCAACGTGATGAAATCGAACGTGGACAAGTTATCGCTAAACCAGGTTCAATCAACCCACACACTAAATTCAAAGGTGAAGTCTACATCCTTACTAAAGAAGAAGGTGGACGTCATACTCCATTCTTCAACAACTACCGCCCACAATTCTACTTCCGTACTACTGACGTTACAGGTTCAATCGAACTTCCTGCAGGTACTGAAATGGTAATGCCTGGTGATAACGTGACTATCGACGTTGAGTTGATCCACCCAATCGCCGTAGAACAAGGTACTACATTCTCTATCCGTGAGGGTGGACGTACTGTTGGTTCAGGTATGGTTACAGAAATCGAAGCTTAATTCGATTTAGTTCCCAGAAGAACAATTATTTAAGTCAGACACTAAAAGAATCTTGCTTTGCAAGGTTCTTTTTTTCTTCTTCTTACTCTATTTGAAGTGCTTCTACTCTAGCAGTATAATCGTTTTTTGGTATAATAAAAGTTATGGAAATCGAAAAAACCAATCGTATGAACGCCCTTTTTGAATTTTATGCGGCGCTTTTGACAGACAAGCAGATGAACTATATTGAACTCTATTATGCTGATGATTATAGTCTTGCTGAGATTGCTGAAGAGTTCGGTGTTAGTCGTCAGGCTGTCTATGACAATATCAAGCGAACAGAAAAGATTCTAGAAGATTATGAGATGAAACTGCACATGTATTCGGACTATATTGTCCGCAGTCAGATTTTTGACCAGATCTTGGAGCGTTATCCCAAGGATGACTTTCTGCAGGAGCAGATAGAAATTTTAACAAGTATTGATAATAGAGAATAAGAGGAAGAAAAATGGCATTTGAAAGTTTAACAGAACGTTTACAGAACGTCTTTAAAAATCTACGTAAAAAAGGAAAAATATCTGAGGCTGATGTCCAGGAAGCAACCAAAGAGATTCGCTTGGCCTTGCTGGAAGCCGACGTTGCCTTGCCTGTTGTAAAGGACTTTATCAAGAAGGTTCGTGAACGTGCAGTCGGACACGAGGTCATTGATACCCTCAATCCAGCTCAACAGATTATCAAAATCGTTGATGAGGAATTGACAGCTGTTTTAGGTTCCGATACGGCAGAAATTATCAAGTCACCAAAAATTCCAACCATTATCATGATGGTCGGTTTGCAAGGGGCTGGTAAAACGACATTTGCTGGTAAGCTGGCTAATAAACTCAAGAAGGAAGAAAATGCTCGTCCTTTGATGATTGCGGCAGATATTTATCGTCCAGCAGCCATCGATCAGCTGAAAACACTTGGACAACAAATTGATGTTCCTGTCTTTGCACTTGGAACAGAAGTGCCAGCTGTTGAGATTGTTCGTCAAGGTTTGGAGCAAGCCCAAGCCAACCATAACGACTATGTCTTGATCGATACGGCAGGGCGTTTACAAATTGATGAACTTCTCATGAATGAGCTTCGTGATGTTAAAGCACTGGCTCAACCAAACGAAATCCTTCTTGTCATTGATGCCATGATTGGTCAGGAAGCGGCTAATGTTGCCCGTGAGTTTAATGCTCAGTTAGAAGTGACTGGTGTCATCCTTACCAAGATTGATGGGGATACTCGTGGTGGTGCAGCTTTGTCTGTTCGTCACATCACTGGAAAACCTATCAAGTTCACTGGTACGGGTGAAAAGATAACAGATATCGAAACCTTCCACCCAGATCGTATGTCAAGCCGTATCCTTGGTATGGGGGATATGCTGACCTTGATCGAGAAAGCTTCTCAGGAATATGATGAACAAAAAGCCCTTGAAATGGCTGAGAAGATGCGCGAAAACACCTTTGATTTCAATGATTTCATCGATCAATTGGATCAGGTGCAAAATATGGGGCCAATGGAAGACTTACTTAAGATGATTCCAGGTATGGCTAACAATCCGGCCCTTCAAAATATGAAGGTAGATGAGCGCCAAATTGCGCGCAAACGTGCCATTGTGTCTTCCATGACACCTGAGGAGCGTGAAAATCCTGATTTGTTAAATCCAAGTCGTCGCCGCCGTATCGCTGCAGGTTCTGGTAATACCTTTGTTGAAGTCAATAAATTTATCAAGGACTTTAACCAGGCCAAACAGCTCATGCAAGGTGTCATGTCTGGGGATATGAACAAGATGATGAAACAAATGGGAATCAATCCCAATAACCTTCCAAAAAATATGCCAAATATGGGAGGGATGGATATGTCTGCCCTTGAAGGCATGATGGGACAAGGTGGAATGCCGGATATGTCAGGTCTCGGAGGAGCAGGCATGCCAGATATGAGCCAGATGTTTGGTGGCGGACTCAAAGGTAAAATCGGTGAATTTGCTATGAAACAGTCTATGAAACGCATGGCCAACAAAATGAAAAAAGCTAAGAAGAAGAGGAAATAAGAAAAAGGAAAGCAGAAGAGCTTTCCTTTTTTAATATAAAATAAGAGCTTTCCATGATCATGTAATCTTTTCCCAATCGAAACATTTACTAAATAGAAAGAGTAATCTCAAATCCTTGCATCCATTCGGATTTTACTGTGATTTCGATTTTTAAAGCATCTGCTAATTGTTTGACCAGATAGAGGCCCATGCCTGTTGATTTTTTCCTTGTGTCTCCTGAATCACCTGTAAAGCCTTTTTCGAAGATATGAGGGAGGTCGCAAGCTTTAACTCCGCAGCCATTATCCCTAATAATCAGACTTGTGCGCCCCTTATCCTTTGACATATAAATATTGAGTTCGGGATTGTCGGAGCTATATTTAATGGAGTTGGCTAGGATTTGAGAGAGGATAAATTCAAAACTGCGTTTATCGGTGTAGCAGATTCCTTGTATGTTTTCTACCTTAATCGTAAATTTCTTTTCTTTGAGCAAGGGATCAAAGTTTTCCAAAAGATCTTGGATACACTCTTCTAGGTCAAGGTATTCAAATAGAAAATCATTTTTCTCACTTTTCACCCTGTAGTAGAATAGGATCTGTGATACATTTTCTTGGATTTGCTTTTTCACATAGTCCAACTTAAAAGCTGTATCCTCAGGCAACTGGTCGCTTTGATTGTCCAAAAGGAGGGAAAGAAGCGACAGAGGGAGTTTAATCTCATGCGCCCATTTTTCAACATAGTCCTCATACTCGGCTAGTAATGAGTTGAGTTTTCCTATTTCAGCCTGCTTTTGATAAAGTGTATCTGCTATTTTTTCAATGCTTTCTTTTTCTGAGGCACTTGATAAATGCAATAATTCAAGCTCAGTATCCGTCTTGGGATTGGCTATGAAGGCTTTATAGGCAGATGATTTTTTTCTTTCTGTTTTTATAAGTAAGAATGATAGGATGAAAAAAAGCAGGACGGTGGCTAAAATATAGAGAAGGATGAGGGCTTGAAACATTCTCACATCTGAAAGCCAAAGCAGGACAGCTGTAAATAGATCAAATGCTAAGAGAACAAGTAACCAAGGCAGATAACTAGCTAGATATTTTAGATTATGTTTCATCTGGACTTACCTCTTCAAGCTTGTAACCAATACCTCTGACGGACTTGACTTGAAGGGCAATGCCAGCCTGTTTCATCACCTTTTTTAGTCTTGCAATGTTCACTTGTAGGGCATTTTCATCGATGAACTCAGTTGTATTCCACAGTTTCATACTTAGTTCTTCTTTTGTGACGACAGGAGCATTAGTAACCAATAAGGTTTCTAACAATTTCCCTTGATTTTGGGGGAGTAAAATCGAGTGTCCATTGATATAAAGGGTATAGGTCTGTCTATCCAGCAGAAAATTATCTTTTTCAAGTAGATTTTGTCTGCCTTCATAGCGTTTCAAGATATTTTCTATACGTGCCAAAAATCTTTCTTTCTTGAAAGGCTTTGTTAGATACTCATCTGCCCCTAATTTCAGGGCGTAAATCTCATCTTTTAGTTGTTCACGGGAGGTGAGAACCAATATGGGCACAGAGCGTTTGGACTTGAGATTTTTACAAATTTGAAAACCTGTTTCTCCCGGCAAATTCAAATCCAGTATGATTAAATCCGTATCGTATTGCAGTACTTGCTGGCTTGTATCTTTGAAGTCAGTCAACTTATCAACTTGATAACCCGTTTTCTCTAACAAAATAACAATTTCATCTCGAATCAAGGCTTCATCTTCAATAACCAGAATATGCTTCATATCGGTTCCTCCTTTTCCTAATTTATTTTACCTTATTCATCTCTTTTGGGTTCCATTAAGGACAACAAGTACTTGTTGCTATTTTTCTTTACAATTCTTATATAGATGATTTCAAATCCAGTTAACAGCAGTACTATCAGCATGGCTGTGATAAATTTCTGCCCCATGGCCATTCTTGAGCTAGCGGGTACTATTCCTGTGAGGAGGGAGCTCACTCCGAAGCTACTACTGATAAGTGCAAGGGCTATTGGCAGACCAAAATACCAATTGATTTGCTTTTCTGAAGATCTACAAAGAGTTTCATAGTTGGCACCAAGATGGATTAAGGTCTGGTATCGTCTATAGGATTGTCTTTGTCCCATCAAAAACTGAACGCCAATGATTGTATTTGTGACAACAAGGAAGATGATAGCCAGATAGATAGTGATATAGCTGGCAGAGATAATGTAAAATAATTGTCTTCCCATATTTTGTATATAGCTTTCATAGCCAAGAGAGGTTTGATTTAGCTTTTCATTGGTATCTGAGATAGCTCTCATCAGGCCTTTTTCCTTGACTAGCTCAGGAGCTAAGATACCGCTGACATAGTTCGAGTAGCGACCGTCTGTATAGTTCATAAAGACTTCATCTGGGACTATGAGGGCAACAGAGAGGGTGATTTCACGATCCGTTACAATCGGTAAAGACTCCACCTCTCCAATCAATTTTACATCATTTTCCATGACTTTGATTTGAGGATTCGTCTTTAGAACAGAGTTGACGAGACTTTCATCTGGGAGAAAATCTTTCCCTATATACAAGTAGGCTTCCTTGCTAGTTAATTCTAGAGGAGGGAGATTGGCAGCCTTTCTAAGTTCATTGTATTCGGAAACTGGTATGAGGTGGGAAGTAGTAGACTGTTTAAATCTTTGGAGCAAAATTTCCTTGTTCTTGCTGCCTTTTTGCTCTTTCAAAATCTTGATGAACTGTTCAAAGGACACGGACTCGTGTTCTTTCGGTTTGCCGACTTTGATTTGCAGAATCTTTGAAAACTGTGATGCTAATCCTGCAGTTTCAAGCTCTTTTTTAACTTTGTCTATATCAAGATTTTCGTCTGTTTCCTGCTTGCTATCTCTAAATGTATAATCCAATACGTGGGTTTGATTGCCTGAATTGCCACTTGAAATAGCAACACCTGCTCCAAAGAGGCACAAGGCAGAGAAGATTAAGAGGGAGCAGATGGCCAGTATAGTTGAGCGCTGGATAACTAATTCCTGAATCTGTCTAAAATTATAGGCATGAAGTTTTCGATTGTTTCCAAGCTTGACCAAAAAGTCTATAAATAAACGCATACCAAAGAAGAGTAGGATAGTTCCCAGAGTTCCTAAGAGAACGGTGATGCCCATTGTTATGACATTTTCCCAAGCTCGTCCACTCATCCCCATGTAATAGGCTGTTCCTAGAAGCAAAATCCCGAGGACAGAAGCAAGAAGGTATACCCCCTTGGGTAGTACTTTCTTAATCCCAGAAGGAGAATAGGTAAGCA
Organism: Streptococcus oralis Uo5; assembly: GCF_000253155.1. Classification (NCBI taxonomy): domain Bacteria; kingdom Bacillati; phylum Bacillota; class Bacilli; order Lactobacillales; family Streptococcaceae; genus Streptococcus; species Streptococcus oralis. The sequence continues at coordinate 1,103,042 of NC_015291.1, read as the reverse complement.
GGTTTCCGATTTCCATATTGGCCGTCTTTGCACTTAAAAGGACAAAAACAGCTAATTTTACGGCTAGGAAGCCGATGACTGTATAGAGTAGAGCTGTGGTAGATAGAGAAAATTGATGTTCAATAATCCCTAGTCCTACAATTTTAGCGGTTATTAGGCTGATTAGTTCTGAGATCAAGATAGAAATTGGAAGGCCTATTCCAAGGGCAAGGACACTGTTTCTCAAATCCTCGAGCAGGAGTAGCAAGAACAGTTTGCTTCTTCGCATTCCCAGTGTGAGATAGACACCAAATTCATGTTTTCTCCTTTCCATCTGCATACTGCTTGCGAAGTAGACTAGAAAAAAGAGAATAAAGAGCGTTGCTACATAAAGAATAGGAATCATGCTAAAGAGTTTATTTACAGCATCACTTTCTATTTGTTTGAGAAAGATCATTACATCTTGATGAGACAAAGAAAGGATGATGTAAAAGGAGATAATAGAAAGAACCATGGAACTGAAGTACAAGCCATTATTTTTTCGATCTCTCTTGCTATTTGTTGAGACTAATTTAGAAAACATTGCCATCACCTCCAGCTAGGGCTGCCATGACCTTTAGTATTCTGTGGTAGAAATCTTCTTGACTTTCTCTTGGATAATCGCGACGGATTTCATGGAATAGTTTTCCGTCTTGGATAAACAAGATGCGGTTGCAAAAGCTGGCTGCAACGGAATCGTGGGTCACCATGAGAATGGTGGTTTCTTCCACTTGATTCATTTCGGATAATTTTTGCATCAAAATGGTCGCATTTTTTGAATCCAAAGCCCCTGTGGGCTCGTCTGCAAATACAATCTTAGGGTCTAAAATTAAGGCGCGCGCAGCAGCTACCCTTTGCCGTTGACCACCTGATAATTGAGAAGGGAACTTATCCAGAAGTTCAGAAATATCCAGATATTGGGAAAGTAATTCTAACCGAACCTTGCTTTCGTCGGCATCGACCTTGTGTAAAGACAAGGGGAGTAAAATATTTTCTTTGGCTGTAAGATTGTCCAAAAGCTCAAAATTCTGGAAGAGATAGCCAATTTCCTTGCCTCTATAATCTGCTAATTGGCTCCCTTTTAACTGACCTAAATCTTTTTCTTGCATTTGAATAGAGCCGTCAGTTGGCTTGATGATTGTGGCGAGACAGTTAAGAAGGGTTGTTTTCCCAGAACCGCTACTCCCCATAATTCCTAAGAACTCACCTTTTACAACTTGAAAAGATATGCCGTTTAAGGCCTTGGTGATATTCGGCTCTTTTCCATAATGCTTTTTTAATGATTCTACTCGTAAAATTGTTTCCATGTGAAACACCTCCATCTTTTGTTACTTTCATTATAGTATGAATCAGAGTAGAATAACACTTACGGATGATGTAAGAAATCTTTATCGTTGACTTCTATGGTCAGTTTATTGGACTTATACTTACTATATTATAGCATGGTTTTAGGGATTTAAAAAGGGGAGTTGATGCTCAAGGACTTTCTATATTACAAAAATTTCTGATTTTGAAAATATGAAAGAAAAAGCCTTAGAAACATTGATTTCTAGGGCTTTTTAAGATCATTAACTCTATTCCCACTCAACAGTTGCAGGTGGTTTACTTGTGATGTCGTAGACGATACGGTTGACGTGGTCAACTTCGTTAACGATACGTACAGAAATCTTTTGAAGGACATCCCAAGGAATTTTGGCAAAGTCAGCTGTCATACCATCGATAGAAGTGATAGCGCGAATGGCAATGGTGTAGTCATATGTACGACCGTCACCCATAACACCTACTGAACGAACGCCTGTGTTGACAGTGAAGTATTGCCAGATATCGCGGTCAAGACCAGCTTTAGCGATTTCTTCACGAAGGATAGCATCAGACTCACGGACAGTTTCTAGTTTTTCTTCAGTGATTTCACCCATGACACGAATCGCAAGTCCTGGTCCTGGGAATGGTTGGCGCCATACAATGTGGTCTGGCATACCAAGCTCTGTACCGAGGGCACGGACTTCGTCTTTATAAAGAGTGTTCAATGGTTCAATCAGTTCAAACTGCATGTCTTCTGGAAGACCACCAACGTTGTGGTGTGATTTGATGGTTTGAGCAGTATCTGTACCAGACTCAATCACGTCAGTGTAAAGCGTTCCCTGAGCAAGGAATTTTACATCTTTTAGCTTGCTTGCTTCGTCATCAAAGACATAAACAAATTCGTTACCGATGATTTTACGTTTTTGCTCAGGATCAGAAACACCTGCAAGTTTGTCAAGGAAGCGTTTTGCAGCGTCTGCTTTGACGATATTCAAACCGAACTTACCACCAAGCATGTCCATAACTTGGTCAGCCTCTCCCTTACGGAGAAGACCGTGGTCTACAAAGATACAGATCAATTGATCACCGATCGCTTTTTGAAGAAGAACACCAACAACAGAAGAGTCAACACCACCTGATAGACCTAGAAGAACACGCTTGTCACCTACAGTTTCACGGATTTTCTTAATCTGCATGTCGATGAAGTTGTCCATTGACCAGTCGCCTTTAGCCTTACAGATGTTAAGGGCAAAGTTGCGAAGGATATCATTTCCGTATACAGAATGGCGCACTTCTGGGTGGAATTGGATACCATAGATGTGCTTGTCAGGGTTTTCAATAGCTGCATAAGGACAGTCAGCAGAAGTGCCAGTACGAACAAAATCAGCTGGAATCTCTGTAACAGCATCGCCATGGCTCATCAAAACAATCTGTTCTTCAGGAGTCCCTTCAAAGAGGGCAGAAGTAGTATGAGTAAGTGGTGATTGGCCATACTCTCGGTTACCAGCATCACCTGCAGGAACAACTTTTCCACCAAGTTTATGAGTTAAAAGTTGCATACCATAGCAGATTCCCAAAATTGGAATGCCAAGTTCAAAAATTTCTGGGTCAATATCAAATGAACCATCTTCATATACAGAGTTTGGTCCACCAGAGAGGATGATCCCTACAGGGTTAATCGAACGAACCTCTGCAGCTGAGATTTTGTGACTTTTTAGCTCTGAAAAAACACCAATTTCACGAATACGGCGTGAAATCAGCTGGTTGTATTGGCTACCATAGTCCAGCACGATGATTTTTTCGACATCTTGCAAATCAGTTGAAATGTTGCTCATCTTTTTCCTTTCTCAAAAGAAATATCTTTTTCAATATTCTATCACAAATAGGGGCGAATTACCAACTAAACAAGGCAAAGTTTGACTTTTTCTTAGCAAATACGGTACAATGGAGAAAATAAAGAAAAGAAGAGAGAATCATGTTACCAGCTTATATGAAAATCCACGATCAGATCAAGAAGGATATAGATGAGCATCGTTGGAAAATCGGAGAGAGGCTTCCAAGTGAGCGAGATTTAGCTGAACAGTTTCAAGTTAGCCGGATGACATTACGCCAAGCTATCTCTCTCTTGGTCGAGGAAGGAGTTTTGGAGCGTCGTGTAGGAAGTGGAACCTTTGTCTCTAGCACTCGTGTCCAAGAAAAAATGCGTGGGACAACCAGTTTTACGGAGATTGTCAAATCTCAGGGGAAAGTTCCATCTAGTCAACTCATTTCTTACAGAAGAACCATTCCAAATGAGCAAGAGGTCGCTAAGCTGGGGATTACTCCAACAGAGAATATTATCCGCATGGAACGGGTGCGTTATGCTGACCAAATACCGCTAGTCTATGAAGTCGCATCCATCCCTGAGAAATTTATTAAGGATTTCAAAAAAGAAGAAATCACCAGTCATTTCTTCCAAACCTTGCAGCAGCATGGCTACCGGATTGGCAAATCCCAACAGACCATTTATGCGAGATTGGCTAAGGAAAAGATTGCTCACTATCTAGAAGTCGAAAAGGGGCATGCCATTTTAGCCTTAACTCAGGTTTCCTATCTCGATGATGGGACGGCTTTCGAGTACGTAAAGAGTCAATACGTTGGCGAACGCTTTGAATTTTATCTTGAAAATAACTAGTCTAGAAAGGCTAGTTTTTTATTTTAGAAAAGATTAGAATTGTCAAAACAATCTGTCTAGGCTTGATTTTATCCATTATTTACTATAAAATGAGAAGGAAAAACGTCAAACTTTTATATTGCAAATAGGAGAAAAAATGACAAAAACATTAAAACGTCCTGAGGTTTTATCACCTGCAGGGACTTTAGAGAAGCTAAAAGTAGCTGTTCAATATGGTGCGGACGCAGTCTTCATCGGTGGACAGGCCTATGGTCTTCGTAGCCGTGCTGGAAACTTTACCTTTGAACAGATGGAAGAAGGAGTCCAGTTTGCTGCTAAGTACGGTGCCAAGGTCTATGTGGCTGCTAACATGGTTATGCACGAAGGAAACGAAGCTGGTGCTGGAGAATGGTTCCGTAAGTTGCGTGACATCGGGATTGCCGCAGTTATCGTGTCAGATCCAGCCTTGATTATGATTGCAGCAACCGAAGCACCAGGTCTTGAAATCCACCTTTCAACCCAAGCCAGTGCGACCAACTATGAAACTCTTGAGTTCTGGAAAGAACTTGGTCTAACTCGCGTAGTTTTGGCCCGTGAAGTTTCAATGGAAGAATTGGCAGAGATTCGCAAACGCACTGATGTAGAAATTGAGGCCTTTGTCCATGGAGCCATGTGTATTTCTTACTCAGGTCGCTGTACGCTCTCAAACCACATGAGTATGCGTGATGCCAACCGTGGTGGTTGTTCACAGTCTTGCCGTTGGAAATACGATCTTTACGACATGCCCTTTGGTCAAGAACGTAAAAGTCTGAAAGGTGAAATTCCAGAAGAATTTTCAATGTCAGCCGTCGACATGTCCATGATTGACCATATTCCAGATATGATTGAAAACGGTGTAGACAGTCTTAAGATTGAAGGCCGTATGAAGTCGATTCACTATGTTTCAACTGTGACCAACTGTTACAAGGCGGCTGTAGATGCTTATCTCGAAAGTCCCGAGAAATTTGAAGCCATCAAACAGGACTTGGTAGACGAGATGTGGAAGGTTGCCCAACGTGAATTGGCAACAGGTTTCTACTATGGTACACCTACAGAAAACGAACAGTTATTTGGCGCTCGTCGTAAAATTCCTGAATATAAGTTTGTCGCTGAAGTGGTTGCGTATGATGATGCGACTCAAACGGCAACCATTCGTCAACGGAATGTCATCAACGAAGGCGATCAAGTCGAGTTTTATGGACCAGGTTTCCGTCATTTTGAGACTTATATCGAAGACCTTCATGATGCCAAGGGCAATAAAATCGACCGCGCTCCAAATCCAATGGAACTCTTGACCATCAAGGTTCCACAACCTGTACAAGCAGGTGACATGGTCCGCGCTCTCAAGGAAGGTCTTATCAATCTTTATAAGGAAGATGGAACTAGCGTTACAGTTCGTGCCTAGAGAAGGAAAAGTGAATGAATCAAGCTCAAGGTTTGTTAGTTGATGATGAAGGCAGATGTATTCATTACCATGGTGAAAAGGACATCGTTTCCCTCCAGTGTTATGAGTGTAAAAAATACTATGCTTGTTATCAGTGCCACAATGCTATGGAAACGCATTTGTTTTCGCCCTATCCCTTGGTGCTTTCTGAGGATCGACCAATCTTATGTGGGGTTTGTAAGAGGACAATGACTTTCCAAGAATACCAAAAACAGATGGCTTGTCCTTACTGCAGTGCACCATTTAATCCAGGTTGTAAACAACACTATTCCTACTATTTTAAATAAACTGAATCAATCCAAGTTTTAAACTTGGATTTTTCGGTTTGTTTCAGAAAATATAGTAAAATCAAGAAAAACACGCAATCTAAAATGGAAAAACTTTCTATAGAATAGGGTAAAAATAGCAAAAATAGAAATATATTACCTGAAACGCTTTCAACGTAAGTAAAAAGTTGACAAATCAAAATTTTAGGACTAAACTAAGTAAGTAAATTTTAAATAAAAGGAGAATTCATCATGAATTTAACATTTTTCGGTCTTTGTCTTGCCTGTATGGGTGTATCCCTTGCAGAAGGTATGTTGATGAACGGTTTGTTCAAATCAGCTGCTCGCCAACCAGACATCATTCCACAATTGCGTAGCTTAATGATCATGGGGATTGCCTTTATCGAAGGAACATTCTTGGTTACCCTCGTCTTTTCATTCGTCATCAAATAGACAAATGGAACGAGAAGAAAAGGGAGGATTCTAGATGGAAGAAAGTATCAATCCAACCATCAATATTGGTCCTGTTACCTTTGATTTAACCATGTTAGCCATGACCTTGTTGATTGTGGGAGTTGTTTTTGGCTTTATCTATTGGGCAAGTCGCAATATGACTTTGAAACCCAAAGGAAAGCAAAATGTACTTGAGTATTTCTATGACTTCGTTATTGGATTTACAGAACCTAACATTGGTAAAAGCTACATGAAAGACTACTCGCTCTTTTTCCTTTGTCTATTTCTATTTATGGTACTGGCAAATAACCTCGGTTTGATGGCCAAACTTCAAACTACAGATGGGACAAACCTTTGGACATCGCCAACTGCAAATCTCCAGTTTGACTTGGCCTTGTCATTTGGAATTATCCTGATGACCCATATTGAAGGGATTCGTCGCCGTGGGATTAAAAAATATCTAAAAGCCTATATCACACCTGGCTTTATGACTCCCATGAATATCTTAGAAGAGTTTACCAACTTTTTATCACTTGCCTTGCGGGTGTTCGGAAATATCTTTGCTGGAGAAGTGATGGCTAGTTTGCTAATCACTCTATCTCATCAAGCTCTATATTGGTATCCAGTTGCTTTTGGTGCTAACTTGGCTTGGACAGCCTTTTCTGTCTTTATTTCCTGCATCCAAGCCTATGTGTTTACCATGTTGTCTTCTATGTACTTAGGAAATAAGATAAATGATGGAGAAGAGTAGAAAGGAGTAACAGATGCACGTAACAGTAGGTGAATTAATTGGTAACTTTATTTTAATCGCTGGCTCTTTTATCCTTTTGATTGTCTTAGTTAAGAAATATGCGTGGTCAAACTTGACAAGTGTCTTCGAAGAAAGGGCAAATAAAATTGCTGCTGATATTGATGGAGCTGAACAGGCTCGTCAAAAAGCAGAAACTCTTGCCCAAAAACGTGAAGATGAATTGGCTGGTAGTCGCAACGAAGCCAAAACAATCATTGAAAATGCTAAAGAGACTGCAGAGAAGAGTAAAGCAGATATTCTGGCAGATGCTAAAGTAGAAGCAGGTCGCTTAAAAGAGAAGGCGAATCAAGAAATTGCTCAGAATAAAGCTGAGGCTTTGCAAAGTGTTAAGGGCGAGGTGGCAGATTTGACGATTAGTCTCGCTGGTAAAATTATCTCAAAAAACCTTGACAGTCATGCTCATAAGGAACTCATTGATCAGTATATCGATCAGCTAGAGGAAGCCTAATGGACAAGAAAACAGCAAAGGTAATTGAAAAGTACAGCATGCCTTTTGTCCAATTAGTGATTGAAAAAGGAGAAGAGGACCGGATTTTTTCAGACTTGGATCAAATCAAGCAAGTCGCAGAAGAAACGGGCTTACCTTCTTTTTTAGCTCAGGTGGCAGTTGATGAGTCTGATAAGGAAAAAACAGTTGTTTTTTTTCAAGACTCTGTCTCACCTTTAATGCAAAACTTTATTCAGGTTCTGATTTACAATCACAGAGCAAATCTTTTTTATGATATCATTGTTGATTGTTTGAATCGTCTTGAAAGAGAAACCAATCATTTTGTAGTCACGATTTCCTCAGCTCATCCTTTAACGGATGATCAGAAGGAACGTTTGCTTCCCTTGATAGAGAAAAAAATGTCTCTGAAAGTACGGAGTATTAAAGAACAAATTGATGAAGGACTCATTGGTGGTTTTGTCATTTTTGCTAATCACAAGACAATTGATGTGAGTATAAAACAACAACTTCGAGTTGTTAAAGAAAATTTGAAATAGAAAGTGGTGTTCTTTTGGCAATTAACGCACAAGAAATCAGCGCTTTAATTAAGCAACAAATTGAAAATTTCAAACCCAATTTTGATGTGTCTGAAACAGGTGTTGTAACCTATATCGGGGATGGAATTGCGCGTGCTCACGGTCTTGAAAATGCCATGAGTGGAGAGTTGTTGATCTTTGAAAACGGCTCTTATGGGATGGCGCAAAACTTGGAGTCTACAGACGTTGGGATTATCATCCTTGGAGACTTTACAGATATTCGTGAAGGTGATACTATTCGCCGTACAGGTAAAATCATGGAAGTACCTGTGGGGGACAGCCTAATCGGACGTGTTGTCGACCCACTTGGTCGTCCAGTTGATGGTCTTGGTGATATCCATACTGACAAGACTCGTCCAGTGGAAGCGCCAGCTCCTGGCGTTATGCAACGTAAGTCTGTATCAGAACCATTGCAAACAGGCTTGAAAGCTATTGACGCCCTTGTTCCGATTGGTCGTGGTCAACGTGAGTTGATTATCGGTGACCGTCAGACAGGGAAAACAACTATTGCGATTGATACAATCTTGAACCAAAAAGGTCAAGATATGATCTGTATCTACGTAGCGATTGGACAAAAAGAATCAACAGTCCGTACACAAGTAGAAACACTTCGCCAGTACGGTGCCTTGGACTACACAATCGTTGTGACAGCCTCTGCTTCACAACCATCTCCATTGCTCTTCCTAGCTCCTTATGCTGGTGTAGCTATGGCAGAAGAATTTATGTACCAAGGCAAGCATGTTTTGATTGTTTATGATGATCTTTCAAAACAAGCGGTCGCTTATCGTGAGCTTTCTCTCTTGCTTCGTCGTCCACCAGGTCGTGAAGCCTTCCCAGGGGATGTTTTCTACCTTCACAGTCGTTTGCTTGAGCGCTCAGCTAAAGTTTCTGATGAGCTTGGTGGTGGATCTATTACAGCCCTACCATTTATCGAGACACAAGCAGGAGATATCTCTGCCTATATCGCAACCAACGTGATTTCTATCACTGATGGACAAATCTTCCTTGGTGATGGTCTCTTCAATGCGGGTATTCGTCCAGCCATTGATGCGGGTTCATCTGTATCCCGTGTAGGGGGTTCGGCACAGATTAAAGCCATGAAGAAAGTTGCTGGTACACTTCGTATCGACCTTGCTTCATACCGTGAGTTGGAAGCCTTCACTAAGTTTGGTTCTGACTTGGATGCAGCAACACAGGCTAAGTTAAACCGTGGACGTCGTACTGTGGAAGTATTGAAACAACCTGTCCATAAACCACTACCTGTTGAGAAACAAGTAACCATTCTCTATGCTTTGACACATGGTTTCTTGGATACGATTCCAGTAGATGACATTGTTCGTTTTGAGGAAGAGTTCCATACTTTCTTTGATGCTCATTATCCAGAGATTTTGGAAACCATTCGTGAAACAAAAGACTTGCCAGAAGAAGCAGTCTTGGATGCTGCGATTACAGAGTTTCTCAATCAATCCAGCTTCCAATAAGAATAGAGGTTTCAGATGGCAGTATCTCTAAATGATATTAAAACAAAAATCGCCTCAACCAAAAATACGAGTCAAATCACTAATGCTATGCAAATGGTATCGGCTGCCAAGTTAGGTCGCTCTGAAGAAGCAGCGCGCAACTTCCAAGTTTACGCTCAGAAAGTTCGTAAGCTTTTAACGGATATTTTGCATGGTAACGGATCTGGTGGTTCAACCAATCCGATGCTCATCAGTCGCCCAGTTAAGAAAACAGGCTATATCGTTATCACTTCAGACCGTGGTTTGGTTGGAGGTTATAATGCTTCCATCCTTAAAGCCGTTATGGAGTTGAAAGAAGAATACCATCCAGATGGTAAAGGTTTTGAGATAATCTGTATCGGTGGTATGGGAGCTGATTTCTTTAAGGCTCGTGGTATTCAGCCAATCTATGAACTACGTGGCTTGGCAGATCAACCTAGTTTTGATGAAGTTCGTAAAATTATTTCAAAAACGATTGAGATGTACCAAAACGAACTTTTTGATGAATTGTATGTCTGCTACAACCATCATGTCAATACTCTCACAAGTCAAATGCGTGTGGAGCAAATGCTGCCGATTGTTGACTTGGATCCAAATGAAGCTGATGAAGAGTATAGTTTGACCTTTGAGTTGGAAACGAGCCGTGATGAAATTCTAGAGCAGTTGTTGCCACAGTATGCCGAAAGTATGATTTACGGGGCTATTATCGATGCCAAGACAGCTGAAAATGCTGCAGGTATGACAGCTATGCAAACGGCGACCGATAATGCCAAAAAGGTCATCAATGATTTGACAATCCAGTATAACCGTGCCAGACAGGCGGCGATTACACAAGAAATTACAGAAATCGTGGCGGGGGCTAGTGCCTTAGAATAAGACTTTACCCCTTGTACGTATCAAAATGAACTTAGGCCCTAGGTAAACTAGGAACCGACAGTATCTTATATAGAATAGGAGAAGGAGATGAGTTCAGGTAAAATTGCTCAGGTTATCGGACCCGTTGTAGATGTTTTGTTTGCAGCAGGGGAAACACTTCCTGAGATTAATAATGCACTTGTCGTCTACAAAAATGACGAAAGAAAAACAAAAATCGTCCTTGAAGTAGCCTTGGAGTTGGGTGATGGTATGGTCCGTACGATCGCCATGGAATCAACAGATGGTTTGACTCGTGGAATGGAAGTTTTGGACACAGGCCGTCCAATCTCTGTACCAGTAGGTAAAGAAACTTTGGGACGTGTCTTCAATGTTTTGGGAGATACCATTGACTTGGATGCTCCTTTCGCTGAAGACGCTGAGCGTCAGCCAATTCATAAGAAAGCTCCAACTTTTGATGAATTGTCTACCTCATCTGAAATCTTAGAAACAGGGATCAAGGTTATCGACCTTCTTGCCCCATACCTTAAAGGTGGTAAAGTTGGACTCTTCGGTGGTGCCGGAGTTGGTAAAACTGTCTTGATCCAAGAATTGATTCACAACATTGCCCAAGAACACGGTGGTATTTCAGTATTTACTGGTGTTGGGGAACGTACTCGTGAAGGGAATGACCTTTACTGGGAAATGAAAGAATCAGGCGTTATCGAGAAAACAGCCATGGTATTTGGTCAGATGAATGAACCACCAGGAGCCCGTATGCGTGTTGCCCTTACTGGTTTGACAATCGCCGAATACTTCCGTGATGTAGAAGGCCAAGATGTGCTTCTCTTTATCGACAATATCTTCCGTTTCACTCAAGCTGGTTCAGAAGTATCTGCCCTTTTGGGTCGTATGCCTTCAGCCGTTGGTTACCAACCAACCCTTGCTACAGAAATGGGTCAATTGCAAGAACGTATCACATCAACCAAGAAGGGTTCTGTAACCTCAATCCAGGCTATCTACGTGCCTGCGGATGACTATACTGACCCTGCGCCGGCAACAGCCTTCGCTCACTTGGATTCAACTACAAACTTGGAACGTAAGTTGGTACAGTTGGGTATCTACCCAGCCGTTGATCCGTTGGCTTCAAGCTCTCGTGCCTTGGCACCTGAGATTGTTGGTGAGGAGCACTACGCAGTTGCTGCTGAGGTTAAACGTGTTCTTCAACGTTACCATGAATTGCAAGATATCATTGCTATCCTTGGTATGGATGAACTTTCTGATGAAGAAAAGACCTTGGTTGCACGTGCCCGTCGTATCCAGTTCTTCTTGTCTCAAAACTTTAACGTTGCAGAACAATTTACTGGTCAACCTGGTTCTTATGTACCAGTAGCGGAAACAGTTCGTGGCTTTAAGGAAATCCTTGAAGGAAAACACGACCAGTTACCAGAAGATGCCTTCCGTGGTGTCGGTTCAATCGAAGACGTCATTGCTAAGGCAGAGAAAATGGGATTTTAAGAGGTGATCTATGGCTCATTTAACTGTCCAGATCGTGACACCAGATGGCCTCGTCTATGATCACCATGCCAGCTTTGTATCGGTACGAACTCTGGATGGTGAGATGGGGATCTTGCCACGACATGAAAATATGATTGCGGTTTTAGCGGTTGATGAAGTGAAGGTAAAACGTATCGATGATGATACTCATGTGAACTGGATTGCAGTGAACGGAGGAATTATCGAGATTGCTAATGATATCATTACTATTGTAGCAGACTCTGCAGAGCGTGCTCGTGATATTGACATCAGTCGTGCAGAACGTGCGAAACTTCGAGCTGAACGAGAAATCGAAGAAGCCCATGACAAGCATTTGATTGACCAAGAGCGTCGTGCAAAAATCGCATTGCAACGTGCTATCAACCGTATCAATGTCGGAAATAGACTATAAAAAAATAACTTGAAACTCAAGTTCTATTTTTTTTAATGTGGAAAGTTGATGCAGACTGCTTCAGGGACATGGAAGTCGTTAGAAAGCTCTGCAAGACGACCACTTTTAGGATTGCGCTTAAAGACGGTTGCGTTATCAGAATCTTGATGAACAGCAATGAGAAACTCTTGATCAGGAGTTAGGTCGAAATCACGTGGATTTTTACCATGACTTGGTACAATCTCTAATAATTCCAAGCTACCATCAGCGAGGATTGTATAGACTGCAATGGAATCATGACCTCGGTTGGATGCATAGAGGTATTTGCCATCTTTTGAAAGACGAATGGCAGCAGTAGCATTAAAGCCTTCGTATCCATCTGGTAAGGTTGAAATAACTTGCATGCGTTCAAATTCACCAACTCCATCATAAATCAAGACCTCTATAGTGCTATTAAGTTCGCAGATGAGATAGGCAATCTTATAGTGGTGGTGGAAAACGATGTGGCGAGCCCCTGCTCCAGCTTGGCTGTGATAAGTGTAGAGTTTATTTAGTTTTCCCTCTAAGCTAACATCATAGGTTGTTACCTCATCTGTTCCTAGATCACATGTGACAAGGTACTGGTCAGGTGTTAGATCCGTAAAGTGTACATGTGGGGAAGCTTGGTTTTCATGAGGACCTTGTCCACTATGCTGATCTAGATCTGTTTGGATGAGGTTACCATCCGTTTGACGTTTATAAACCAGAACTTGACCCTTATGATAGTTGGCCCCATAAACGAGACCACGCTTTTCATCCACTGCCACATAACAATGGGGGGCGCCTTCTTCAACCACATGATTTAGCAAAGTACCATCAGTCTTGTAAGCAGCGATTCCACCTAAGCCATCCTGGCTCCCTACAGTGTATAAGTGTTTCTGCTGGTCAAAGGCAAGGTAGGTTGGACTTGGTTCAGCAGCAAAAAGTTCAAGATTTGCAAGCTGGCCTGTTTCTGTATCAAAATCTGCCTTGTAAATCCCTTTAGATAAGCGACGAGTGTAAGTTCCAAAATAAACAGTTTCTTTCATGTCCATACCTCTTAATAATGATAAGTTCATTATACCACAAAATTGGCAGTCATGAAGCACTAGATTCATCCATGTAAGCACTTTAAAAAAGAGTTATTTTAGTCTAAAAATGGTATAATGAGTGAATGACAGAAAGGATGTATTTATGGAACATAAAGAGAAACATTTTAGCCTATCTTGGTTTTTTAAGTGGTTTTTAGATAATAAAGCCATCACTGTATTTTTAGTAACCTTGTTACTGGGGCTAAACATTTTTATTCTAAGTAAGATTAGTTTTATCTTTTTACCGGTTTTGGATTTTCTAGGAGTTGTCATGTTGCCAGTTATTTTATCTGGTTTACTTTATTATCTCCTCAATCCGATTGTTGACTGGATGGAGAAACACAAGATCAATCGTGTTCTTGCTATCAGTATAGTTTTTGTCATTATTGGACTTTTTATCATTTGGGGATTGGCAGTCGCAATTCCTAATCTGCAACGTCAAGTCTTAAATTTTGCGAAGAATGTGCCGACATACCTGGAAGATGCTGATAAGGTGATCAATGACCTTGTAACCAAACGCTTGCCAGATGATTTTAGACCACAGTTGGAGCAGGTTCTTTCCAATGTTTCTAGTGAGGCGACCATGTGGGCCAGCAAAATCTCTTCTCAAGCTGTTAACTGGGTTAGCGCCTTTATCAGTAGCGTTTCTCAGGTGATTGTAGCGGTCATTATCGTACCCTTTATGCTCTTCTATCTCTTGCGTGATGGAAAAGGCTTGCGAGATTACCTGACTAAATTCATCCCAAACAAGTTAAAAGAACCTGTCGGACAAGTTTTGTCAGATGTTAATAAACAGTTATCAAACTACGTTAGAGGGCAGGTTACAGTTGCTATTATCGTGGCAATTATGTTTATTATCTTCTTTAAGATTATTGGTCTCAGATATGCTGTGACTCTTGGTATTACGGCTGGTATCCTCAATCTAGTACCTTACTTGGGTAGTTTTCTAGCGATGTTGCCTGCTCTGGTTTTGGGCTTAATAGCGGGCCCTGTCATGCTTTTGAAAGTAATTATTGTCTTTATTATTGAACAAACGATTGAAGGTCGCTTCGTTTCTCCGCTTATTTTAGGTAGTCAGCTAAACATCCATCCAATCAATGTCCTCTTTGTTCTCCTAACTTCAGGTTCTATGTTTGGTATTTGGGGAGTCTTGCTGGGAATCCCTGTCTATGCCTCTGCCAAGGTCGTTATTTCAGCTATCTTTAACTGGTATAAAAAAGTCAGCGGTCTGTATGAAGAAGAAGGGGAGGAAATCAAGAGTGAACAATAGTCAACGCATGCTCCAGGCTTTGGATGAACAGGATTTAACCAAAGCAGATCATTATTTTCACAAAGCCCTCGAAACAGATTCAAGTGAAGTTCTTTACGAACTAGCAAGCTATTTAGAGGGAATTGGCTTTTATCCTCAAGCTAAAGAAATTTACCAAAAAATCGTTACAGAATTTCCAGAAGTGAATCTGAATTTAGCAAGCATTGCTAGTGAGGATGGCAATGTTGAGGAAGCTTTTGCTTACCTTGAGGAAATCACACCCGAAAGTGACTGGTACGTGTCGGCCTTGGCCTTGAAGGCTGACCTCTATCAATTGGAAGGATTGACAGATGTAGCGCGTGAAAAGTTACTGGAAGCCTTAAATTACTCAGATGATACCTTATTAGTTTTTGGTTTGGCTGAGTTGGATAGCGAGCTAGGGAATTATCAGGAAGCTATTCAGGGGTATGCTCAATTAGACAATCGCTCTATCTATGAGCAAACGGGTGTCTCAACTTATCAACGAATTGGCTATGCTTATGCCCAGTTAGGTAAGTTTGAAGCTGCAACAGAATTCTTAGAAAAAGCTTTAGAATTAGAATACGATGACCAAACTGCCTTTGAACTGGCTAGCCTTTACTTTGACCAAGAAGAGTATCAAAAATCTGTTCTTTACTTTAAGCAAATTGATACCATTTCACCTGATTTTGAAGGATATGAATATGGTTATAGTCAAGCATTGCACAAGGAACATCAGGTGGAAGAGGCCCTTCGTATCGTTAAACAAGGTTTGGAGAAAAATCCATTTGAAACTCGGCTCTTGCTAGCTGCTTCACAGTTTTCGTATGAATTGCATGATCCTAGTGGTGCTGAGCAGTTTCTCCTTACTGCAAAAGAAGATGCAGAGGATACAGAAGAAATATTTCTTCGCCTTGCAACCATTTATATGGAACAAGAGCGGTACGAAGATATCATCGCTCTCCAAAGTCAAGAACCTGAAAACCTCCTGACCAAGTGGATGATTGCCCGTTCTTATCAGGAAATTGAGGATTTAGATAAGGCCTATGAGTTCTATCAGGAACTATCGCTTGATCTCAAGGATAATCCTGAATTTCTGGAGCAGTATACTTATCTTTTGCGTGAATTGGGGTATTTTGAAGAAGCCAAAGTGCAAGCTGAAG
The DNA here is from genome assembly GCF_000253155.1 of Streptococcus oralis Uo5. Taxonomy (NCBI): domain Bacteria; kingdom Bacillati; phylum Bacillota; class Bacilli; order Lactobacillales; family Streptococcaceae; genus Streptococcus; species Streptococcus oralis. Next base: position 1,087,216 of record NC_015291.1, on the reverse strand, counting down.
CTTATTTAAAACTCATTCCAGATGATGTTCAGATGCAAGAACTCTTAGAAACACTTTAAGGATTTCTGATTTTTGTAAAATCTTGTTAACAGAAACGAATGACTTTAAATGAATGATTTGAAAGACCTCATAGGTCTTTTTTTTACTAATATAATATAAATGTTAGAATTTCTTATAGCTAATTTAGATGAAGTTTTGAACGATGAAAGCCTGCTACACCCTATAAAATAAGAGTTTAAAGGTATGATTTGAACATCGAACTACTATGAAATACTTGACAAATTTATATAAGAATATATAATAATAAATAGGGGAATCTATCCCCAAAAATAAAGGAGGCAAATGTTGTGAAAAAGATTAATAAAAAACTTTCTCATGCATTCATGGCACTATTGTTAGTAGCTTCAGTATTTATCCCAGTACTAAGAACTAGCAATGTGGTTAAAGCTGCTGAACTACCATCTAGTAGCTATACGCTAACGACAGTACCGACAATTAACAATAATAAGTTAGTTGACGGTGCAGAGTATGGTGAAGGGAAATTTTACCTTCAAACCACTTACAAATTCGACAACTCAACAACGTTGAAGAATGGTGACTTTATGGTTTATAAAGTTCCAAATGAATTCAAAATTGAATCAGATTCAACTACTGAAATCTTTGGTAACGATGGAGTCACTAAGGTTGCTGAATTAACGACAAATAAGTCTGCAAATACAGCGACTGTAACGGTAAGTAACGAAGATTATTTTGCTAACTTACCTGAAGAGAAACAAATTTCGGCCTTATTTACTGTTGTATGGGCTGATAATGTTGAACTCAATAAATCTTATCCAATCGACATTCCTGGAGCAGGAGTATACAATTTGACTCGTATTGTTCCAGATGAGGATCCAACAGGATTTACTAAATGGGGAGTTCAAGATACGAACGATCCAAATTATATTAATTGGTATATTCGCGTAAACAAATATGCTAATCCTTATGAAGGTGTTTCGATTCAAGATACAATCCCTGAAGGACAAGTATTAGCTAGTGAGATTACAGGTTACTACTTTACTGAATGGGGTAAGGATGAGCATCATCCTCTTTTGAATCCAAGTCACATTGTTGTTCAAGATTCTAATCACTTCACTATTACTCCAAATGGTAATGGTGATCTAACCAACCAAGGTTTGTATGTAGTTTATAAGACTCGTATCACCGCACCAGTTGATAATACAACAAAGAAAGCTTTCAATAACGTTAAAATTACGACTTCAACTGAAAACTTTGATGTAGAAGGTTTTGCACCATTAACTACAACTGAAGGTATTAGTTCAGGTTCACGCTCTACAGAAGTTTCATTTGAGGTTTCTAAGCAGTTAAAAGGAAAAGACTTAGCTGCTGAAGAATTTAGCTTCCAACTACTTGATCCAAACGGATTAGTTGTTGAAACTGTTAAGAATGATAAAGATAGCAAAGTGAAATTTAAAGCCGTTAAATTCTCTACAGTGGGTACTTATAAGTATCAAATCAAAGAAGTTAATGATCAAAAACCAGGTTTTGCTTACGATGATAAGACTATTAACGCAGAAGTTACTGTAACAGATGTTTATGGTGAGAAGTTTGCAAGTGTTAAATATGACAATAAAGTTTTTGTAAATTCGTATTCTGTTAAATCTGCAACAACTTCAATTACTGCTATAAAAGTCCTAAATGGTAAAACTCTTGAGGCAGATAAATATGAATTTGAATTGAAAGAAGGCGACAAACTTGTAGCTACAGCTAAGAATGCTGCAGACGGAACAGTTGCTTTCCCAGCGATTGAATACACTGCTGCAGGAACTTACACATACACGATCACTGAAAAAGATGGTGGTGAAACTGGTGTAACTTATGATAAAAATGCTTATACAGTAACAGTAAAAGTTGCAGACAATGGTCAAGGTCAACTTGTAGCAACAGTTACAGGTAATAATCCAACCTTCACAAATACTTATGCTGCTGAGACTCCGGGATCTTCTGATAACAAACCTAAACAACCAGAAGAAAATAAAGAACTACCAAATACTGGTACATCTGAAATGACTATGTTGCTTACTGTTGTAGGAGTAGTACTTGCATTTGGTTCCATTCTCTTATTCCGTTTCAAAAAAGTTAAATAATCTAGTTGAAAAATTTTGATGCCTTTGCTATGGCATCATCAAAGAGCCACTTGTATGGATAGTAGAAATGATACTATTCTTATAAAGTGGTTCTTTTTTATATCTCTAGAGGTATGAAGTGAATGATAGAAAACAGCGTTCTGTATCAATGAAATCTTTATAGATATTTGATAAAAAAATTTTTATTATTGTTCTCTCAGAATTAGAAGTTAAACCTATATTTTCGTCCAGAATCCTTATAATTCTTCTAATTTTTTAAGATGATATTTCGCACGGATTTCTTAGATAAAAGTGTATAGTTCAAGAATTATAGAATTTTTTTACAAAAAACCTTGCAAAATTGTTTATTTATGCTATAATAGGAACAATAATTTTTAGGAGGTGCAGTATGTCTTATATGTTTGAGATATTACCAAGTTTATTGAACGGTGCAAGTATGACTCTTCAGGTCTTTGCTCTGGTTTTAATTTTTTCAATTCCTTTAGGTATTGTCGTTGCCTTTGCTTTGCAAGTTCGTTGGAAACCCCTCCATTATCTAATTGACCTTTATATTTGGGTGATGCGAGGGACTCCCTTGCTCTTGCAATTAATCTTTATTTACTATGTTCTCCCTAGCATTGGGATACGTTTAGATCGTTTGCCTGCTGCTGTGATTGCTTTTGTATTGAACTATGCAGCCTACTTTGCTGAAATCTTTCGTGGTGGAATTGAAACCATACCCAAAGGGCAGTATGAAGCCGCAAAAGTGTTAAAATTTAGCCCCTTTTCTACAGTTCGCTATATCATTCTTCCTCAAGTGACAAAGATTGTCTTACCGAGCGTCTTTAATGAAATTATGAGTTTGGTCAAGGATACTTCATTGGTCTATGCTTTGGGGATTTCAGATTTGATTTTGGCAAGTCGGACAGCAGCCAATCGAGATGCTAGTCTTGTTCCTATGTTCTTAGCCGGGGCGATTTATTTGATTATGATTGGTCTTGTAACCATTGTAGCGAAAAAACTTGAGAAGAAGTACAGCTATTACAGATAGGAGGATTGCTATGTTAGAATTACGAAACATTAACAAGGCCTTTGCTGGCAAACAAATCTTAACCAACTTCAGCCTATCTATTCCTGAAAAGCAAATCCTCGCAATCGTAGGTCCATCAGGAGGCGGAAAGACAACCCTATTACGTATGCTAGCTGGACTGGAAACCATCGATTCTGGGGAAATCTACTATAACGGCGAATCGCTAGCTATAGACGAACTAGAAAAGCGCAATCTTCTTGGATTTGTTTTCCAAGATTTTCAACTCTTTCCGCATTTGTCAGTTCTAGATAACTTAACTCTGTCGCCCATAAAAACGATGAGCATGGAGAAGGAAGTTGCTGAGAAGAAGGCGCGTGGTTTGTTAGAACAGCTTGGGTTAGCTGGGCACGCAGATGCCTTTCCATTCTCACTTTCAGGTGGGCAAAAACAGCGGGTGGCCTTAGCGCGTGCCATGATGATAAACCCAGAAATTATTGGATATGATGAGCCTACATCAGCCTTAGACCCAGAATTGCGATTAGAAGTAGAAAAACTTATCCTTCAAAATAAAGAGCGTGGGATGACTCAGATTGTTGTAACCCACGATCTTCAGTTTGCGGAAAACATTGCTGATCAGATCCTTAAGGTTGATCCAAAGTAGGAGTAGGAGGTGCCTATGAAGAGAAAGAAAATTGCCCTTGTACTTGCTCTGTTCTTTAGCTTCTTCCTGACGGCTTGTACGCAGAAGGCAAGTGATCCAAATCAGGATAATTGGGCCAAATATCAAAAGCAGGGAAGCATTACTATTGGCTTTGACAATACCTTTGTTCCCATGGGATTTGAGGAAAAGAATGGCCAGTATGCGGGCTTTGATATTGACCTAGCCCAAGCTGTCTCTGAAAAGCTAGGAATTAAGATTAAATTTCAACCCATCGACTGGGATATGAAAGAAACCGAACTACAAAACGGTACTATTGATGCCATCTGGAATGGCTATACAGCTACAGATGAACGGAAAGAGAAGGTTGCTTTTACCATTCCTTACATGGAAAATCAACAAGTTTTGGTCTCTAAAAAGTCTCAAAATATCCACTCAATTCAGGCTATGACTGACAAAGTTCTAGGGGCCCAGGCAGGATCTTCTGGCTATTTGAATTTTGAAGGACAACCCGAACTACTCAAGAATCGAGTGAAAGACCAGAAGGCTAATCAATACCAAAGTTTCAATGAAGCCTTGATTGATTTGAAAAATGATCGGATTGATGCCTTGTTGATTGACCGGGTATATGCCAATTATTATCTCCAGTCTGAAGGAATATTAAATGACTACAATGTCTTTTCAGCTGGATTTGAAAGTGAAGCTTTTGCAGTGGGTGTTAGACCTGCTGATAAAACCTTGCTAGCTGCTCTGAATCAAGCCCTTGTATCACTATACCAAGAAGGAAAATTCCAGGAAATCAGCCAGAAATGGTTTGGGGAAGATGTAGCCACCAGTCAAGTTAAAAATCAAGAATAAGAAAAGAGATTGAGTTTTTCTCAGTCTCTTTTTGAATCGAAAATCCCCTGGCAAGTACCAGAGGATAAGTGCTTATTTCATTGTCGGGAAAAGCAATACATCACGGATAGTAGTTGTATCAGTGAGGAGCATGCAGAGACGGTCGATACCGATACCCAAACCACCTGTTGGTGGCATACCGTATTCAAGAGCCTCGATGTAGTCGTAATCGATACCTGTTGCTTCATCATCACCAAGTTCTTTAGCTTTAGCTTGAGCTTCAAAACGGCTAAGCTGATCGATTGGGTCGTTCAACTCGGTAAATGCATTACCGTATTCCTTAGTCATGATAAAGAGCTCGAAACGGTCAGTAAAGCGTTCGTCTTCAGGATTTTTCTTAGCGAGTGGAGACACAGCTACTGGATGTCCGTAGACAAAAGTTGGTTGGATTAAGGTTTCTTCAACAAATTCTTCAAAGAAGGCATTGATGATGTGACCAACTTCAGTGTAATGTTTTTCAACTGGAACTTTCTTCTCAGCAGCGATAGCTTTAGCTTCCTCGAAAGTCATGTCTTGCCAGAAGTCTACACCAGTAATTTCCTTGATAGCATCTACCATGTGAACACGTTTAAATGGTTCGTTGATTTTGATTTCAGTCCCTTGATAGTTTACTGGACCATCCCCCTTAACTGCCTTAGCAGCGTGTTGGATGATACCTTCCGTCAAGTCCATGATATCTTGGAAATCTGCATAAGCTTGGTAAACCTCGATAGAAGTAAACTCAGGGTTATGAGTGGCGTCCATTCCTTCATTACGGAAGATACGGCCAATTTCATAGACACGTTCCATACCACCAACGATGAGACGTTTTAAGTGAAGCTCAGTCGCGATACGGAGCACCATGTCAATGTTTTGGGCATTGTGGTGAGTGATAAATGGACGAGCAGCAGCACCACCAGCCTCATTATGAAGAACAGGTGTTTCCACTTCAAGGAAACCTTTTTGATCAAGATAACGACGGATTTCAGAGATGATTTTTGAACGAGTGACAAAGCGTTCAAAACTTTCACGGTTAGAAATCAAGTCAAGGTAACGTTTACGGTAAATTGTTTCAACGTCAGTCAAACCGTGGAATTTCTCAGGAAGCGGGCGAAGTGCTTTAGACAAGTGAGTGATGTGAGTTGCCTTGATAGAAAGTTCTCCCATATCTGTACGCATCACTTCACCTTCGACACCAAGGAAGTCACCGAGGTCAGCCTTTTTAAAGATTTCGTAGTTTTCTTCACCGACTTCGTCTTTACGAACGTAGATCTGGATTTGACCTTCTCGGTCTTGAAGATGGGCAAAGCCAACTTTTCCTTTTCCACGTTTAGTTACTAAACGTCCAGCGATAGTAGCAGTTTCGTTTAAATCATGTAATTGTTCTTTATCAAGTTCTGCAAATTTGTCTTTTAGTTCTTGAGAGTTAGCAGTACGTTCAAAACGTTTTCCGAAGGGATCGATTCCTTGTTCACGGAGCGCAGCCATTTTTTCACGGCGAACGATCTGCTGGTCATTTAGTTCTTCCATATGTTCTGTAGACATGGGTTCCTCCTAATTTTACTCAAAATTTGATACGATGAGTCATTTTTTTCGATACTCCCATTTTATCATAAATAGCAGAGAAATTCACGGATATTCTTTGAAAACTAAAAAGAACTTGACTATTAAGATCAAGTTCCATTATTTTCTTTGATAGGAAGTGTCATTCCATCTTTCCAGAGTGAAGGATTCAAAATCATTGGTCTCTAAAACTGTCAGACTAGCATTTGCCAAGCCCCCATCTTTGCGAAGGTGAGCCTCTTTATAACCTAATAGAGTGCGTAGACTAGCAGTGAGATTTGCCCCATGCCCGACAATCAAAATTCTTTCAGCCGGACTTTCTTTCAGAGATTTGATAAATCGAATAGTACGCTGAGTCGTAGAGTAGAGAGATTCGGCTTCAAACATCCTCGTATCAAACTGGGCCAGATTAGAGCGAAAGGCCTTGATTTGTTGTGGGTAGATGGCATTGAGCGTAGCGATTTTTAATCCCTCTAGTTTTCCAAGTTGCCATTCACGTAGGTCAGGAATGCTTTTTAAAGGACAAGGGGCCTGGAGTTGACTTTGGATAATTTCAGCAGACTTAACTGCTCTGGGTAAATCACTAGAATAAATCGTATCAAAAGGAATTTCCTTGAGATACTGCCCCAGTTGTTTTAAAACGTCAATGGACTCTGGAAGAAGGGGAGAGTCGCCGCTAGCACCTTGAAAACGTCCTTCAAGATTCCAGACAGTCCGACCATGACGGACAAAATAGAGTTTCATCAGTTGTTTTCCTCCAAGATGTCAGCAAAGTCCGCTTTTACAAAGCTGGCTAAGTCTTGAGGTCGGATGATGATACTGTGCCCGACTTCTCCAGCAGAGACAATCATTTTGTCTAAATCCAAAGCAGTCTGATCAATAAAAATGGGATAATTATGTTTTTGGCGAATGCCGACGGGGTTATTAGCCCCATGAATATAGCCTGTCGTTTTTTCTAGGTCTTTTTGAGGAATCATGCTTACTTTTTTATTACCAGAAACCTTTGCTAGTTTTTTCTCAGCGAGGTGTGCTGTTATGGGAACGATTCCGATGATTGGCCCCGTTTTGTCTCCTAATAGAGCCAAGGTTTTAAAGATGTGAGTTCGATCATATTCCGAAGGAAGTTCTCCCTCAAGCGCGTTGATTTGAATACCAGTATGGTCAATACCCGCCTTGGTCAAGATTTGTTCGACCAAGGTTTTTTTAATCTTAACTTTCTTTGCCATTATTTATACTTATCCTCCAATTGACTCATCCAGATACCAAGCCAAATGCCAAGTGCAAAGAAGAAGGCGATGAGAACATAACTCACGATAGAAAGTCCAGTGTATTGGATACTTTCAGCACTTCCAGCATTTGGAATCAAAATCAAGAGGGTGCTTGATAGCACAATTCCAATAATAAAGTGATAAACACGGGAGTGGTAGTTGTTCAAGGCATGGTCCATTAATTTTGAAAAAATGATGAGGGTTGCACCTGCACCAATTCCGATAGGAAGAAAAGTACCGAATAAATCAAAGGTCTTAAAACCAGTTAGCATTGGAGCGTACAGCCCTAAAATCAAGAGTAGATTTGACGGACTTAAACCAGGCACCAAGACACCTAGAGCTAAAAGAGCACCCGCTAAGATGAAACTAGCGAAACTAGCACTGAGAGAACCAACAACAAAGTTTAGCGCGTAGAGTCCTAGGCCTGAAAGGATAAAGGTAGTCCAGAACCAGACTAGGTCAATCTTGTCACGATCAGATTCTCGAGTAGATTCTTTAAGGAGGCTAGGAACTGTACCGATGATAGCTCCAGCAAAACTCCATAAAACATAGACTTGGTAATTTTCTAGCAGATACTCGATTGGATAAGAAAACAAACCAATGCCTAGCAACATCCCGATTGCTACTGGGATAAAGTATAGGACATTCTCTTTAAAATCCTTAAAGGGATGAGCCAGAAAGCTAATCATTCGCTCGTAAATTCCCAAAATAGCTGCTAAAACACCGCCAGAAATTCCGGGTAGGATAAATCCTAAGGCGATGACGATTCCTTTAATAACTCTTGCAATCCATGAAAACATCATAAAATCCTCAACTTCATAAAATTCTTTCTCTATTCTATCAATTATAACACAGACGAGAAGAAAATGAAAAAACAAGTGAAAAAGAGAGCAATTTTCACTTGTCTTATGGTCTTAAAAATAGTTTTCTGAAGGTTTCTTCTTTTTCCTTCAAGGTAGAAATGAGATTAATATCTAAATGATGTTCAAATCCAGCAATTCTTCCTTTTGAAGTATATTGATGGAGGTCATAGTCTAAATCAGTATTAGGCGTGGTTTCAAAGTAACCTGAATCTGTTCCATAAGATGGAATCCAGACAGCAGAGAACTTATCTGTATTGATACTATGCTCTTGCATGAAATAAACACCAATGTAAATTCCGATATTTTTAGCGCCAAGAGCTTCTAGTTTAGCTCGAAAAGCTTCAACACCTTCGTTCATATCAGACATTGTTTTTTCTTCAACATCAAGCCAGTAGTAACTAGGGTTGTATGGAGAAGCAGCATTGTAGAAAACCTCAGCAGCTTTTTCCATTTCTTCCTTGCTGGGGCTAGCTAGATAGGCATAAACAGCAACTGGAACATTCCGCTTTTGAAATTCTGAAATGTGATTTTTATAGGCTTTATCGACACCATTGGCATGGGCGGCATTATTTGTTTCAGTATGCTGAGCCCCATTGTGGACACGAACAATAACACCAGAAATATTTTGAGACAAGGTATCGTAGTTGATTTCCTCAGGTCTTTGCCAACCAGAGACATCAATGATAGGCTTGTCAAGATTATGCAAGGCCTGATTTTCAACCTGGACTGCATTGGGTTTTGACTTGACAGGATGGTCTTCATAAGTTGGTCTATTGAGGATCAAAATAGCTATAAATATAGTAAATAAAGTAAAAATAATAGCTGGATGAATCTTTTTTCCCATATCTAAATAGTTTAACGTAAATAGATAAAAAAAATACAAAGAAAACATCGAAAAAAGTGAATAAATGGGCGTCTTTTCCCTATTTCTCTGTTTGTTTACTCCTAAGAAACTAAATTATGGTATAATATAAGGGAATTTCTAGAGAAAAGAGAAGATTATGTCAAATTATGCCATTATTTTAGCAGCGGGTAAAGGTACTCGCATGAAATCAGATCTTCCAAAGGTACTTCATAAAGTAGCTGGAATTTCGATGTTGGAACATGTTTTTCGTAGTGTTGGTGCTATTCAACCTGAAAAAACAGTCACTGTAGTTGGTCACAAGGCTGAGCTAGTTGAGCAAGTATTGGCAGGTCAGACAGACTTTGTTACCCAATCAGAACAACTAGGAACTGGGCATGCTGTCATGATGGCGGAGCCTATTCTCCAAAATCGTACTGGCCACACCTTGGTTATCGCTGGGGATACTCCTCTGATCACAGGTGAAAGTTTGAAAAACCTCTTGGATTTCCATATCAACCACAAAAATGTGGCAACTATTTTAACAGCTGAAGCAGCTGATCCTTTTGGATATGGTCGAATTGTCCGCAACGATAACGCAGAAGTTCTTCGTATTGTTGAGCAAAAAGATGCCTCTGACTTTGAAAAGCAAATCAAGGAAATCAATACAGGAACTTATGTATTTGACAATGAACGTCTTTTTGAAGCTCTTAAAAACATCAACACCAACAATGCCCAAGGTGAGTACTATATTACTGACGTGATTGGTATTTTCCGTAATGTGGGTGAGAAGGTTGGGGCCTATACTCTCAAGGATTTTGATGAAAGTCTTGGGGTAAATGACCGTGTGGCTCTTGCGACCGCGGAAGCAGTGATGCGTCGTCGTATCAATCAAAAGCACATGGTTAATGGTGTTAGCTTTGTCAATCCTGAAGCAACTTACATTGATATTGATGTCGAGATTGCACCTGAAGTCCAAATCGAAGCCAACGTTACCTTGAAAGGTCAAACGAAGATTGGTGCGGAGACTATTTTAACAAATGGAACTTATATCGTAGATAGTACCGTTGGAGCTGGGGCCGTGATTACCAACTCCATGATTGAGGAAAGTACAGTTGCAGATGGCGTAACTGTCGGCCCCTATGCCCATATCCGTCCAGGTTCAAGCTTAGCTTCCCAAGTTCACATTGGAAACTTTGTTGAAGTAAAAGGATCTTCAATCGGTGAAAATACCAAGGCGGGTCATTTGACCTATATAGGAAACTGTGAAGTGGGTAGCAACGTTAATTTTGGTGCGGGAACTATTACAGTCAACTACGATGGCAAAAATAAATACAAAACTGTCATTGGCAATAATGTCTTTGTTGGATCAAACTCAACTATTATTGCTCCTGTAGAACTTGGGGATAATTCTCTGGTTGGAGCGGGATCAACCATTACCAAGAATGTTCCTGCTGATGCCATTGCTATCGGCCGTGGACGACAAGTCAACAAAGATGAGTACGCAACACGCTTACCTCATCATCCCAAGAACCAGTAGGAGTTTGTCATGGAATTTGAAGAAAAAACGATTAGTCGGAAGGAAATCTATCAAGGTCCTATTTTCAAACTAGTACAAGATCAGGTGGAACTACCAGAAGGAAAGGGTACTGCCCAACGTGACTTGATTTTTCACAATGGAGCTGTTTGTGTACTAGCTGTGACAGCTGAGGACAAAATCGTTCTCGTTAAGCAATACCGAAAGGCTATCGAGGCGGTTTCTTATGAGATTCCTGCTGGTAAACTTGAACTTGGTGAAAATGCTGATCCAATGGCGGCGGCACTTCGTGAATTGGAAGAAGAAGTTGCCTACACGGCTAAGTTAGAACTATTGTACGATTTTTATTCTGCGATTGGATTTTGTAATGAAAAACTAAAACTCTACCTCGCTAGTGATTTGGTCAAGGTGGAAAATCCTCGCCCACAAGATGATGATGAAACCTTGGAAGTCCTAGAAGTAAGCCTAGAGGAAGCCAAGAACCTGATCCAGTCAGGTCATATCTGTGATGCCAAGACCATTATGGCGATCCAGTACTGGGAACTACAAAAGAAATAGAGGAGAAACCCATGGGAAAACCTTTATTAACAGACGAAATGATTGAACGTGCCAACCGAGGTGAGAAAATCTCAGGACCACCTCTTCAAGATGATGAGGAAACAAAGATCCTACCAACGTCTTCACAACATTTTGGTTATTCACGCTCTAGAGACCACGGTTTTAGTCAAGATACCTTAACAATCGAAGTAGAGCCAACGATTCATAAGAGTCGCCGCATTGAGAATACCAAGAGAAATGTTTTTAATTCGAAACTCAATCGTATCTTGTTTGCAGTCATCCTACTTTTGATTTTGTTAATTTTAGCGATGAAACTCTTGTAATTGAAAGGACTTGAAATGAAAATTGGAATCATTGCTGCCATGCCAGAAGAACTCGTATATTTAACTCAGAATTTGGATAAACCTCAAGAAGTCCAAATTCTCGGAAATACTTACTACACTGGCTCTGTTGGCAATACAGAAGTCGTTCTAGTTCAGAGTGGGATTGGGAAGGTCATGTCGGCTATGAGTGTAGCTATTCTAGCTGACCATTTTCAGGTAGAAGCTATCATCAATACAGGATCAGCAGGTGCTCTTGCCGAAGGGATTGCTGTTGGTGATGTCGTGATTGCAGATAGACTAGCTTACCATGATGTGGATGTGACTGCTTTTGGTTATGCTTATGGCCAAATGGCTGGTCAACCTCTTTACTTTGAATCTGATAAGAAGTTTATCGCTAGGATTAAAGAAAACTTATCTCAGTTAGAACTGACCTGGCATCTAGGCTTGATTGCTACAGGAGATAGCTTTATAGCTGGGGAGGATAAGATTGCTAGTATCAAATCCCACTTTCCAGATGTTTTAGCTGTTGAAATGGAGGGTGCAGCCATTGCTCAAGCGGCTCAGGCCCTTGGCCTACCTTTCTTAGTCATTCGTGCTATGAGTGACAATGCCAATCACGAAGCTTCTATCTCATTTGATGAGTTTATCATTGAAGCTGGACGTCGTTCTGCCCAAGTCTTACTAGCCTTTTTAAAGGCCTTGGATTAAGCGGAAATTTGACAGTTTATCTAGCTTATGATAAGATTTAAATAAAGAAAAGCTAGAAAACGTTTCAGAGGATATTATGAGTATTGAAATGACCGTCAGTGAGATTGCAGAGGTCTTAGGATTATCTCGTCAAGCAATCAACAATCGTGTCAAAGAACTTCCAGAAGAGGACACGAAAAAAAATGACAAAGGTGTAACTGTAGTTACTCGAAGTGGCTTAATCAAGCTAGAAGAAATCTACAAAAAAACGATTTTTGAAGATGAACCAGTCAGTGATGATGTCAAACAACGCGAACTGATGGAAATCTTGGTCGATGAGAAGAATGCTGAAATTCTTCGATTGTACGAGCAACTCAAGGCCAAGGACCAGCAGTTGACAGAAAAAGATGAGCAGATGCGCATCAAAGACCGTCAGATTGCAGAAAAGGACAAACAGTTGGATCAACAGCAACAGTTAACTCTTCAAGCTATGAAGGATCAAGAAACCTTGAAACTCGAGTTGGACCAAGCAAAAGAAGAAGTCCAAGCAACCAAAAAAGGCTTTTTTGCTCGCCTTTTTGGAGGAAAATAAAGAAGCTGTTTGGGTTACTCACTAACCTAATGGCTTCTTTTATTATTTATAGTTTAGTTTGGGTAGTAATTGAGGTAAATAATGGAAAAATTAAGAGATTATATCTCCTTTGATTTGGAATTCAATCAACACGAGGGGGTTACCCATTTAATTCAAGTATCGGCAGTCCGCTTTCAAGATGGACAAGAAAGTGCTGCTTTTGATTCTTATGTTTATACTACAGCCCCTTTAAAGAGTTTTATCAATGGTTTGACTGGAATCACAGCTGAAACCTTGAAAGATGCGCCAAAGGTAGAACAAGTTTTAAAGGACTTTCAAGCATTTGTTGGTGACTTACCTATCGTTGGTTACAATGCAGCTAAGAGTGATTTGCCTATTCTCTTGGAGCACGGTATTGATTATCGTGACCAGTATAAGGTTGATCTATATGAGGAGGCTTTTGAACGCCGTAGTTCTGATCTACACGGCATAGCCAATCTTAAATTGCAAACTGTAGCGAATTTTTTAGGATTTCACGGGAAGTCTCATAATAGTTTAGAAGATGCCCGCATGACGGCGCGTGTTTACGAAGCTTTTTTGGAATCGGATGAAGGAAAGCTATTAATAGATGACCAGAGTAGTTTTTCTATGAATAATCCTTTCGGTGGCTTAGATTTATCCCAATTTTTAGACTAGGAGTGCCTATGAAACCTGAAAAACCTAAAAAGCTAGGTTTTAGGAAGATATACTATAACCTAGATAAGATTTTATTTCTATTTTTCTTGATATTTATGATGGTTGAGTTTGTCTGGCTACCATTGAATTCATGGATTGCTGGCATGCTTCTGAGACAAACTGGTTACTTGTTTATCTCCTACAATAACTTTTGGGCGATTATACAAGGCTCGCCTTTTATCAGTTTAGCCTTTCTTATCTTAATTGCAATCAATCTCCTGGTTGCCTATTTCCAGATCTGTCTTTTGTTTATCGGGGCTCGTCACCTTCTCTATCATGAAAAGAGAACTTTAATTGAGTACAGTAGAAAAGTATTTCACCAGAGCTTTCTATTCGTTAAGCGATTGAGCTTTTGTAAGATGGCTTTTGTCTTTTTTTACATTGCTATGCTTTTCCCGTTCATCCGTAAGATCTTAAAAATCTATTACCTCAACAAAATTATTATCCCGGATTTTATTGTGAATTATTGGGAAGGTAAGCATTGGCTGGTAGGACTGATTTTCATAGCATCCGCTTGGATCTTACTCTATATTTCTGTCAGATTTATGTTTGCCCTGCCTAAGATTCTCTTTGAAAGAAAGACAGTAAGAGAAAGTGTGAAATATAGTCTCCAAAAGACGAAGAAAAACGTTCTTTTCTTCTCTTGGCATCTTTTACTCATTATCATTAAAACCTATTTCTTCTTCTTTGGTTTGTTAATTCCCTTGCTTTTTGCGCAAGCAGTGATGGATAATCTAACTCAAAAAGAATCCTTGATTCTCGGTGTGATTAATTTTGTCTTGATTAAAAATTTCCATTATATGACTCTGACTTATTTCCTAGTGAAGTTTGTTTCCTTCCTGACAGGAGAAGAGCTAGAGATCATGCCAAGGCGAAAGAAAGATCATCTGATGAGATGGGGTGTTATGGGGTGTGCAAGCATCTTCTTTGCGATAGAAGGCTACGTTTATCTGGAATCTCCGGATACCAATACACCTTTAGTGATTTCGCACAGAGGAGTAAGTAATAAAAACGGTGTTCAAAATACTGTGCAGTCTTTAGAAAAAACAGCTCAACTAAAACCAGATCTCATCGAAATGGATGTTCAGGAAACGAAAGACGGTCAGTTCGTGATGATGCACGATGCCAACCTCAAAAATTTAACAGGTATTAATGCTACACCGCAAGATTTGACTCTGGATGAATTAACAAATACAGATATTTACGAGAATGGTTATCAAACAAAGATTTCAAGCTTTGATGTCTATTTAGAACGAGCAAATGCTTTAAACCAAAAATTGCTGATTGAGATTAAGACCAGTAAAAAAGATAGTCCGCAAATGATGGACCATTTCCTCGAAAAGTATGGGGCGACTATCAAGAAATATGGACATCAGATGCAATCACTAGACTACCATGTGATTGATAAAGTGTTGACTTATGATTCTGAAATTCCAGTTTACTTCATTCTCCCCTATAACAGTATCTTCCCAAGAACCAAGGCAACGGGTTATACTATGGAGTACTCAACTTTGGATGAATACTTTGTCAATAAACTCTGGACAACTGATCAGAGACTCTATGTTTGGACCGTAAATGGTTCGGAGGCATTTGATAAAGCTGTTCGCCTCGGCGCAGATGGCATGATAACTGATGATCTTGAAATGGTCCAGTCACAAGTCACAACGGCTCAAGACGATCCGGAATATACGGAATTACTCTTAAAGAAAGCAATGGAATTCTTTGACTTCTAATAAAAAAAGAGAAACATCTGTTTCTCTTTTTTTGTGGATTAGAAAGGCAATTTTCCAGCGAAAGCTCCTAGTTTCTTCTTAGTCGTTTCATCAATTTGTTCAAGAGCAGCGTTAATTGCTTGCGCAGTCATGTCAGAAAGGGTTTCGAGATCTTCTGGATCTACAACTGCTGGGTTGAAGTCAATGCTGACAACTTTTTTGTCTCCAGTTAGGGTTGCTTGGACAAGGTCCTGAGCTGATTTTCCAACAAATTCCATGGCAGCGAGTTCTGCTTGGCTCTGTTCCATTTGTTTTTGAAGTTTTTGTGCTTGGCGCATCATGTTTTGCATGTTTATCATGGCGGTTTACAGTTTCCTTTTTCTATTATTTTCCTTTTTTATTTTATCAATTTTAGGTGCAAAAGTCTATTATTTGTTTAATTCATTAGATATATGAACTTTTATAATGAGTCCCTTAAACAACTTTTAAGAAATTTACTATGCACACCTGGTATTCTTTGCGAAACAAATAAATTTCATTTAAGTTTTCTTTAAGGATTCTATTATATTCTAGAGAACTCTATGTTAACCGAACGTTAAGCAGGAAATATAGAGGATAACCTAATTTTATTTCTTAATTTGTTATGGTCTGTCCAGATTTAGTAACACATTGTTCACTTTTTACGATAAATAGTGTGTTAGTTCAACTAAATGGTGCTCTATCTTTTCTTCATGATGGAGGCAGATTGTGATATAATAGATGGTAATGAGTTTTTTAGAATAAACTAAAGGAGAATATAAATGATCTATGCAGGAATCCTAGCCGGAGGAACTGGCACACGCATGGGAATCAGTAATTTACCAAAACAATTCTTGGAGTTGGGTGATCGACCTATTTTGATCCACACAATCGAAAAATTTGTTTTGGAACCAAGTATTGAAAAAATTGTAGTTGGAGTTCATGGAGACTGGGTGTCACACGCTGAGGACCTAGTTGACAAGTATCTTTCTCTCCACAAGGATCGCATCATCATTACCAAAGGTGGGGCTGATCGCAATACCAGTATCGAGAAGATTATAGAAGCCATTAATGCCTATCGTCCAATCACTCCAGAAGATATCGTGGTTACCCACGACTCTGTTCGCCCCTTTATCACACTTCGCATGATTCAGGATAATATCAAACTTGCTCAAGATCATGATGCGGTTGACACAGTAGTAGAAGCGGTTGATACCATTGTTGAAAGTACCAATGGTCAATTTATCACTGATATTCCAAATCGTGCTCACCTATATCAAGGACAAACACCTCAAACCTTCCGATGCAAGGATTTCATGGACTTGTATGGATCCCTATCTGATAAAGAAAAGGAAATCCTGACGGATGCATGTAAGATTTTTGTTATCAAAGGGAAAGACGTTGCCCTAGCTAAAGGGGAATATTCAAACCTTAAAATCACAACTGTGACAGACTTGAAAATCGCGAAAAGCATGATTGAGAAAGACTAAGGCTATGATTAATCAAATTTATCAACTGACAAAACCAAAGTTTATCAATGTAAAATACCAAGAAGAGGACATTGATCAGGAGAATCATATCCTGATTCGTCCAAATTATATGGCGGTTTGTCATGCGGATCAACGTTACTATCAAGGGAAGCGTGATCCAAAGGTATTGGCTAAAAAGCTTCCTATGGCCATGATTCACGAGTCTTGTGGAACTGTTATTTCAGATCCGACTGGGACTTATGAAGTCGGTCAAAAGGTGGTCATGATTCCAAATCAACCGCCTATGCAGAGTGACAAGGAGTTCTACGAGAACTACATGACAGGAACCTACTTCCTATCTAGTGGCTATGATGGCTTTACGAGAGAATTTGTCTCTCTACCAAAAGATCGTGTTGTGTCTTATAATGACATTGAGGACACAGTTGCAGCCATTACTGAGTTTGTGAGTGTTGGTATGCATGCCATGGATCGTTTCTTGCATCTCGCTCATAGTAAGCGAGAGCGTATCGCTGTTATCGGAGATGGTAGTTTGGCCTTTGTTGTTGCAAATATTATCAATTATACCTTGCCAGAAGCAGAGATTATCGTCTTTGGTCGCCATTGGGAAAAACTAGAGCTCTTCTCTTTTGCAAAAGAGTGCTACATTACGGATAATATCCCAGAGGATTTGACCTTTGATCATGGATTTGAGTGTTGCGGTGGCGATGGTACAGGTCCGGCTATCAATGACTTGATTCGCTATATTCGTCCACAGGGAACGATTCTCATGATGGGAGTGAGCGAATACAAGGTTAATATCAATACACGAGATGCTTTGGAAAAAGGATTGTTATTAGTGGGATCGTCTCGTTCAGGACGCGTCGATTTTGAGAAGGCCATTCAAATGATGGAAGTTAAAAAGTTTGCGAATCGTCTGAAGAATATCCTTTATGTTGAAGAGCCTGTGAGAGAAATCAAGGACATTCATCGTGTCTTTGCTACAGACCTTAATACTGCTTTCAAAACAGTATTTAAGTGGGAAGTGTAGAAGATGGAGGTTAATTGTGGAGAAACTCATCAAAGAAAAAATTTCTTCTTTACTATCTGATGAAGAGGAAGTACTCAGTGTTGAACAGTTGGGAGGCATGACCAACCAAAACTATTTGGTTAAAACAACCAACAAACAGTATATTGTGAAATTTTTTGGTAAAGGGACTGAAAAACTCATCAATCGTCAAAATGAAAAGTACAATCTTGAACTTTTAGAGGATTTAGATTTAGATGTTAAAAATTACCTCTTTGATATAGAGTCAGGGATTAAAGTAAATGAATACATCGAATCGGCAGTAACTCTTGATTCAACATCTATCAAGTCCAAGTTTGAAAAGATTGCACCAATTTTACAAACCATCCATGCTTCAGGGAAAGAATTAAGAGGAGAATTTGCTCCCTTTGAGGAAATCAGCAAATATGAATCCTTGATTGAGGGACCTATCCCTTATGAAAACTATGAAGCTGTAAGAAAAGATGTATTTTCACTAGAAAAGAGATTGGCTGATTTGGGTGTTGATAGAAAGTCCTGTCATATCGATCTGGTACCAGAAAACTTTATCGAGTCACCTCAAGGTCGCTTGTATTTGATTGACTGGGAATACTCTTCTATGAATGATCCAATGTGGGACTTGGCAGCACTTTTCTTAGAGTCTGAATTTACAAAGCAAGAGGAGGATGATTTCCTTTCCTACTATGAAAGTGAAAAAACGCATGTATCACGTGAGAAGATTCGTATCTATAAAATCTTGCAAGATACTATCTGGAGTTTGTGGACAGTGTACAAAGAAGCTCAAGGAGCTGACTTTGGAGATTACGGTGTCAACCGTTACCAAAGAGCTGTCGAAGGTTTGACTTATTATGGAGGTTAGGATGAAGAATAAAAATGGTGTTTCTTTTGGTCTGCTCTCTGGTATCTTCTGGGGATTAGGTCTAACGATTAGTGCTTACATCTTTTCAATTTTTACAAATCTTTCACCTTTTGTGGTGGCTGCTGCTCATGATTTCTTGAGTATCTTTATCTTGTTAGCTTTTCTTTTGGTAAAAGAAGGAAAAGTTCGCCTCTCGATTTTCTTAAATATTCGAAATGTGAGTGTTATAATCGGAGCTTTACTAGCAGGACCAATAGGTATGCAAGCCAATCTTTATGCGGTTAAATATATTGGTAGTTCTCTAGCTTCATCCGTATCAGCTATTTACCCAGCAGTTTCAGTTTTACTGGCCTTCTTCATTTTGAAACACAAGGTTTCAAAGAATACAGTATTTGGTGTTTTCTTGATTATTGCAGCGATCATTGCTCAAACCTACAAGGTTGAACAAGTTAACTCGTTTTACATTGGAATTCTTTGTGCCCTTGTCTGTGCAATTGCCTGGGGGAGTGAAAGTGTTCTCAGCTCCTATGCTATGGAAAGTGATTTAAGTGAAATTGAAGCCTTGTTAATCCGACAAGTAACCTCATTCTTGTCCTATCTTGTGATTGTGCTCTTTTCACACCATTCATTTGCAGAAGTGGCAGATGGGCAGTTACTAGGCCTCTTGCTTGTCTTTGCGGCCTTTAACATGATTTCCTACTTAGCTTATTATATCGCCATTAATCGCTTACAACCTGCGAAAGCGACAGGTTTGAATGTGAGCTATGTAGTTTGGACTGTCTTATTTGCAGTTGTTTTCTTGGGTGCACCGCTAGATATGCTGACAATCATCACTTCACTTATTGTTATGGCTGGTGTTTATATTATTATTAAAGAATAAAGGAGATTCGTGTGAAAGCGATTATTTTAGCGGCGGGCTTAGGAACTCGTCTGCGTCCTATGACTGAAAATACCCCAAAAGCTTTGGTTAAGGTTAATCAAAAACCCTTGGTAGAATACCAAATCGAGTTTTTGAAAGAGAGAGGAATTGATGAGATTATCATCGTTGTCGGTTACCTCAAGGAACAATTTGACTATCTAAAAGAAAAATATGGTGTCCGTTTGGTCTTTAACGACAAGTATGCTGATTACAATAACTTTTACTCACTTTATCTAGTAAAAGAAGATTTGGCTAACAGCTACGTCATCGATGCAGATAACTATCTTTTCAAAAATATGTTTCGAAACGATCTTAAACGTTCTACCTATTTTAGCGTTTATCGTGAAGACTGTACCAACGAGTGGTTCTTGGTTTACGGTGATGACTACAAGGTTCAAGACATCATTGTTGATAGCAAGGCTGGTCGCATTCTGAGCGGAGTTTCATTCTGGGATGCACCAACTGCTGAGAAGATTGTTGGCTTTATTGACAAAGCTTACGAAAGTGGTGAATTTGTTGATCTCTACTGGGACAACATGGTTAAGGATAATATCAAAGAATTAGATGTCTATGTCGAAGAATTAGAAGGAAATAGCATCTATGAAATTGATAGTGTAAAAGATTACCATAAATTAGAAGAGATTTTATCTACTATTAAGTAAGGAAATAGAAGAAGGCTTGGGCCTTCTTTTTTTGTGTATTTTATAACAAGAATGTTTGATATTGATTGTATTCTTTAAATGAAAACAAAAAATTAACAAAAAAAATAGAACAAAAATAAAAACAAAAAATTATTGACAACGATTTCATATAGTGTTATACTTATTACATAAAAGATAATTGAAAGAAGGGAAAATGTTATGGGATTAGATCAGTTCTTTGACAAAGACCTGGTGTTTTGCTTAGAAGCGGATAATCAAGAACAACTCTTTGATCAGGTAGCAAGCTTGTTGGAAGAACGAGAAATTGTAACTCCAACTTATCGTGAAGCCTTGATCACGCGTGAAAAGTCATTTCCAACTGGTTTAGATATGGAATTTCTAGGTAAGGACTTGCCAAATGTAGCGATTCCTCATACAGATATTGTTCATAATCTAGCTGAGAAAGTAGTGGTTGTTCGATTAGAAAAACCAGTAACTTTTCACAATATGATAGCTCCTGATAAGGAAGTAGAAGTATCCCTACTCTTCTTTATCATTAACAACTCAAGTTCAAGTCAAACAAATATTCTGGCTCAGTTGATGGACTTTTTCACAGGAAATGGACATCTGGAAGATCTATCAAAAATTTCCGAACCAGAAAAACTTTATGCTTATATTGCTGAAGCAACAGCTTAATCTTGTCTATTAAAATATAAAATCGGAGGAAATCCAAATGATTAAAATTCTTGCTGCCTGCGGTGCAGGTGTTAACTCAAGTCACCAAATTAAAAGTGCTCTAGAAGAAGAACTTTCAAACCGTGGTTATGATGTTCACTGTGATGCAGTCATGGTGAAAGATGTAAACGAAGACCTTATGAAAGGTTACGATATCTTTACACCAATCGCTGCAACTGACCTTGGTTTTGAACCAGGTATTCCAGTAATTGAAGCTGGACCAATCTTGTTCCGTATTCCAGCGATGAGCGCTCCAGTATTTGACAATATTGAAGCAGCTATCAAAGAGCACGGACTAAGCTAATTTATTCTTTATCTTGTTAACATTCATAGAACTAAAAAAAACGGGAGGAACTATTATGGATGTCATTATCGAACTAGCCAATAAGCTGTTCAAACCTATCTTGGATATGGGTGGACCAATCATCATGCTGATCATTTTGACAGTATTGGCCCTACTTTTTGGAGTGAAATTCTCCAAAGCGCTTGAAGGTGGTATTAAACTTGCCATCGCTCTTACTGGTATTGGTGCCATCATCGGTATGCTCAATGGAGCTTTCTCAGCATCACTTGCGAAATTCGTTGAAAACACTGGTATCCAATTGAACATCACTGACGTTGGTTGGGCACCACTTGCTACCATCACTTGGGGTTCTGCATGGACACTTTACTTCTTGCTTGTAATGTTGATTGTCAACGTTGCGATGCTTGCAATGAAGAAAACAGACACACTTGACGTTGATATCTTCGATATCTGGCACTTGTCAATCACTGGTCTTTTGATTAAATGGTACGCAGACAACAATGGAGTTAGCCAAGGGGTTTCACTTTTCATCGCAACTGCAGCAGTTGTCCTTGTAGGTGTTTTGAAGATCATCAACTCTGACTTGATGAAACCAACATTCGACGACCTTCTTAATGCACCAAGTTCATCACCAATGACTTCAACACACATGAACTACATGATGAACCCAGTTATCATGGTTTTGGATAAGATTTTTGAAAAATTCTTCCCTGGCCTTGATAAATATGACTTTGATGCTGCTAAATTGAACAAAAAAATCGGTTTCTGGGGATCTAAATTCTTCATCGGTTTCATCCTAGGTATTGTTATCGGTTTGATGGGTACTCCACATCCTGTTGAAGGACTTAAAGATGCTGCAAACTGGCAAGAAGTTATTAAAGGTTGGTTGTCTCTTGGTTTGACAGCCGGTGTGGCTTTGGAACTCTTCTCACTTATCGGATCTTGGTTCATCGCAGCCGTAGAACCACTTTCACAAGGTATTACAAACGTTGCTACTAAACGTCTTCAAGGACGTAAATTCAACATCGGTCTTGACTGGCCTTTCATCGCTGGTCGTGCTGAAATCTGGGCTTGTGCTAACGTACTTGCTCCAATCATGCTAGTAGAAGCTGTGCTTCTTTCAAACGTCGGAAATGGTATCTTGCCACTTGCAGGTATCATCGCTATGGGTGTGACTCCAGCTCTCTTGGTTGTTACACGTGGTAAATTGCTCCGTATGATTATCTTCGGAACACTCTTGTTGCCACTCTTCCTTCTTTCAGGTACTCTAATCGCTCCATTTGCAACAGAACTTGCTAAAGGTGTAGGTGCCTTCCCAGAAGGTGTGAACCAATCTCAATTGATTACTCACTCAACTCTTGAAGGACCAATTGAAAAACTATTTGGTTGGGCAATCGGTAATGCTACAACAGGTGATATCAAAGCAATCCTTGGTGCAGCAGCCTTCCTTGTATTCTATGTAGGTATCTTTGCTTGGTATAGAAAACAAATGATCAAACGTAACGAAGAATACGCAGCAAATGCTAAATAATTCGCTCCTATAAAATGTAAATTGTGAAAACTAGGTTGTTAATTTCCTACATTGGGAGTGGCAACCTAGTTTTTTATATAAAAATCTAAAAATAGTTGGAGAACATTATGGTAATTGAAATCAAATCAGACCAGTTAACGGTTCAGTTTAAAACCTTAGGTGGCGCCTTGTCGTCAATCAAGGACCGAGAAGGCATTGAGTATTTGTGGCGAGGAGATGCCACTTACTGGAGTGGACAAGCGCCAGTACTTTTTCCAATCTGTGGCTCTTTAAGAGAAGATACAGCCTTCTACAGTCATGCAGATGGAACAGAGACGAAAGGAAACATTCCTCGCCATGGTTTGGTCCGTAAAAAAGAATTTGAATTAGTTGAACAGACAGAAAACAGTGTTACTTTTGCTATCGAAGATGATGAGAATACTTATCAAAACTATCCTTATCATTTCCGCCTTGAAATCACTTATCTAGTGACTGGCAAGACTGTTCGTACTCAATACAAAGTCTTCAATAAAGAAACTAGCAAGGTCATGCCATACTTTATTGGTGGACATCCAGGCTTTAATTGCCCTCTGCTTGATGGCGAAACTTATGAAGACTACTATTTAGAGTTTGAGAAAGAAGAGACTTGCTCTGTTCCCCGTCCTTTCCCAGAAACAGGAATGTTAGACTTCCAAGATAGAAGTCCATGGTTGGATTCACAAAAGGAAGTGGACCTCAGTTACGATCTGTTTAGTATTGATGCAGTGACTTTGGATGAGTTGCAATCCAGAACAATTGCCCTTCGTTCTCATAAACATGAGAAGGGATTAAAAGTACATTTCCAAGAGTTTTCAAATCTCATCATTTGGTCAACTTTGAATAAGGGACCTTTCATTGCCTTTGAACCTTGGTCTGGCTTGTCAACATCTCTTGAAGAAGGAGATCATCTAGAAGATAAGAAGAATGTTTGTCTCCTAGAACCTGGTCAAGTAGATCAGATTGGCTTTGATATTGAAATATTTTAGATAAAAAACCACAAAAACAAACATTTACTGTTGACTTTTTCTATAAATAGGAGTATATTATGTTTGTAAACAACAAATGATGTTTGTAACAAACAAATAATCACTTGTTATATTCTCTATCGCAGAGAAAGTTTCTTTCTAGGAACTTGATTTCCTGGACTTGGATAAGGTGATATTCATCTCATTCAATCAAATTTGTCACTAAACTGCTAGAAAGTCTTTTGTAGGTAAACTGCTAACTATAAAAGTCTTTACTAGCCTAGAAAAATAAAAAGGAGTATACAATATGTCTATTGTTATCGGTGCAGATGCTGCAGGTTTGAGATTGAAAGAAGTTGTGAAAGACTTCTTGGAAAAAGAAAACTTCCACGTTGTGGATGTTACAGCTGAAGGTCAAGACTTTGTTGATGTGACTCTTGCTGTTGCTGCAGAAGTAAACAAAGAAGAACAAAACCTTGGTATCGTGATTGATGCTTATGGGGCTGGTCCATTCATGGTCGCAACTAAAATCAAAGGAATGGTTGCCGCAGAAGTATCTGACGAACGTTCAGCTTATATGACTCGTGGACACAACAACTCACGTATGATCACTATGGGTGCACAACTTGTTGGTGACGAATTGGCCAAAAACATTGCTAAAGGTTTTGTTAATGGTAAATACGATGGTGGTCGTCACCAAATTCGTGTTGATATGTTGAACAAAATGTGCTAATTAGATTACAGTAAGAAAGGTAAGTTAAAAATGAGAATTGCAATTGGATGTGACCACATCGTAACAGATGAAAAAATGGCGGTTTCAGAATTTTTGAAATCAAAAGGATATGAAGTCATCGACTTTGGTACCTATGACCACACACGTACTCACTACCCAATCTTTGGTAAAAAAGTTGGTGAAGCCGTTACAAGCGGTCAAGCTGATCTTGGGGTATGTATCTGTGGTACTGGTGTTGGTATCAACAACGCTGTAAATAAAGTTCCAGGAGTTCGTTCTGCCTTGGTTCGTGATATGACAACAGCTCTTTATGCAAAAGAACAATTGAACGCCAACGTTATTGGTTTTGGTGGTAAAATCACTGGTGAATTGCTCATGTGTGATATCATTGAAGCTTTCATCAATGCTGAATACAAACCATCAGAAGAAAACAAAAAATTGATTGCGAAAATTGAGCACGTTGAAACTCACAATGCTCATCAAGCAGATGCAAACTTCTTTACAGAATTCCTTGAAAAATGGGATCGCGGTGAATACCACGACTAAGAGGTGACGCATGATTTTAACAGTCACAATGAATCCATCCATTGATATTTCTTATCCTTTGGATGAATTGAAAATTGACACTGTCAACCGTGTGGTGGACGTGACCAAGACAGCTGGTGGTAAAGGGCTCAATGTTACACGAGTTCTTTCAGAATTTGGTGATTCTGTTGCAGCTACTGGTTTGGTCGGTGGTAAACTTGGTGAGTTTTTAGTAGAGCATATCGATGATAAAGTAACGAAACGTTTCTTCTCCATTCAAGGAGAGACTCGTAACTGTATCGCTATTCTACACGGTGAAAACCAAACAGAAATCCTTGAAAAAGGTCCCGAAGTTCTGGAACAAGAAGGGCAAGATTTCTTGGCTCATTTCGAAAATCTTCTTGACACTGTGGAAGTAGTAGCCATCTCTGGTAGTCTTCCAGCTGGGCTTCCAGTTGACTACTATGCAAGCTTAGTAGAACTTGCTAATCTCGCAGGAAAACCAGTTGTTCTAGACTGCTCAGGTGCTGCCCTTCAGGCGGTTCTTGAATCACCACATAAACCAACAGTAATCAAACCAAATAACGAAGAATTGTCTCAGCTTCTAGGCAGGGAAGTTTCTGAGGATTTAGATGAATTAAAAGAAGTTCTTCAAGAGCCTTTATTTGCAGGGATTGAGTGGATTATCGTTTCACTTGGTGCAAATGGTGCTTTTGCAAAACATGGTGATACTTTCTACAAGGTAGATATTCCAAGAATTCAGGTAGTTAATCCTGTCGGATCTGGAGATTCTACTGTGGCAGGGATTTCGTCAGGACTTCTTCATAAAGAATCGGATGCAGAACTCCTCATCAAGGCAAATGTTCTTGGTATGCTCAATGCTCAAGAAAAAATGACAGGTCATGTCAATATGGCCAACTATCAAGGTCTATACGACCAACTAATCGTAAAAGAGGTATAAAATGGTTTTAACAGAAAATAAACGCGCTTGCTTGCAAAAACTTTCAGACGAAAATGGCATTATCTCAGCTCTTGCCTTTGACCAACGTGGTGCTTTGAAACGCCTCATGGCTCAATACCAAACAGAAGAGCCAACAGTGGCTCAAATGGAAGAACTCAAAGTATTGGTAGCAGATGAATTAACAAAATACGCATCATCTATGCTCCTTGACCCTGAGTATGGACTTCCAGCTACAAAAGCGCTTGATGCCAACGCCGGCCTTCTCCTTGCTTATGAGAAAACTGGATACGACACAACTAGCACCAAACGCTTGCCAGACTGCTTGGATGTTTGGTCTGCAAAACGCATCAAAGAACAAGGCGCTGATGCTGTCAAGTTCTTGCTTTACTATGACGTAGATAGCTCTGACGAACTCAACCAACAAAAACAAGCTTACATCGAACGCATCGGTTCTGAGTGTGTGGCGGAAGACATTCCATTCTTCCTTGAAATCTTGGCTTACGATGAAAAGATTGCGGACGCAGGTTCTGCAGAATACGCCAAAGTGAAACCACACAAGGTTATTGGTGCTATGAAGGTCTTCTCAGACCCACGCTTTAACATCGATGTCTTGAAAGTAGAAGTTCCAGTCAATGTTAAATACGTTGAAGGCTTTGGTGATGGTAAAATCGTGCATACACGCGAAGAAGCAGCAGCTTTCTTCAAAGCACAAGATGAAGCGACTAACTTGCCATATATCTACTTGAGTGCAGGTGTATCAGCCAAACTCTTCCAAGAAACACTTGTCTTTGCCCACGAATCAGGCGCAAACTTCAACGGCGTTCTTTGTGGCCGTGCAACCTGGGCTGGATCAGTTGAAGCCTACATCAAAGACGGTGAAGCAGCAGCTCGTGAGTGGTTGCGTACAACTGGATTTGAGAACATTGACGAACTCAACAAGGTTCTTCAAACAACAGCGACTTCATGGACTGAACGTGTATAAGTTTTCCCCCTAATCTTAGGAACATTGATCTAAAAAAAATTAAAAAAAGTTGAATGTAAAGGTTTACAAAAAAACTTACTTGTGCTATACTTAAATCACAAGTTAATACAAGGTGAGTGTTACTAAGTAATATTAGGCATGATCACAGGTGGATTAGAAATCAAAAGATTTTCTAGTTCATTTGTGGTCATTTTTTATACTCATATACCTTTAAGATATAAAAGGAGGTTGACATGTATCGAATTCTAAATCCAATGAATCACAATGTTTCACTTGTCAGAAATGACAAAGGAGAAGAGGTGATTGTAATTGGTAAGGGGATTGCATTCGGAAAGAAGAAGGGGGACTTAATTGCTGAAAATCAGGTTGAGAAAATCTTTCGGATGAAGACAGAAGAGTCCAGAGAAAATTTTATGGCTCTGCTCAAAGATGTTCCGCTGGATTTTATCACAGTGACTTATGAGATTATTGATAAGCTTTCTAAGAAATATCATTATCCGATTCAAGAGTATCTCTACGTAACCTTGACAGATCATATTTACTGTTCTTACCAAGCTCTAACACAAGGACGGTACAAGGATAGTAATCTGCCAGATATTTCCAATAAGTATCCTGTCGCTTTTCAAATCGCAAAGGAAGCTTTTGAAATCTATCGTCAGAAGTTGACAGATCATTTCCCGGAGGATGAAATTATTCGGATTGGTTATCATTTCATTAATGCCGAAGGTGAAAATGAAGTGGAACTTGTGGAGTCGATTGATAAGAGGAAAGAAATTCTCAGGAATGTCGAAGAAGTACTAAAGAGTTATGCAATTCAACGAACCAAAGAGAATAATCATTTCTATGATCGTTTTATGATTCATTTGAATTATTTCTTGGATTATTTAGACAGATCTAGAGATGATAACCAATCACTTCTGGATATGGAAGATCATATTAAACAATCCTATCCAAAAGCGTTCGAGATTGGTTCTAAGATCTATGATGTGATTACGCAACATACGGGTCTTGATTTGTATAAAAGTGAACGAGTTTATCTAGTTCTACATATCCAACGTTTATTGTCATAAAAATTTAATTAAAAATACATAAGGAGAATTCTATCATGAATAGAGAAGAAGTAACATTGTTAGGTTTTGAAATTGTTGCCTATGCTGGCGATGCTCGATCAAAACTATTGGAAGCTTTAAAGGCTGCTGAAGCTGGCGATTTTGCGAAAGCGGATAGTTTAGTTGAGGAAGCTGGTGGCTGTATCGCCGAGGCTCATCACGCGCAAACAAGTCTATTGACCAAGGAAGCCGCTGGTGAGGATTTGGCCTATAGTGTAACCATGATGCATGGTCAGGATCACTTGATGACAACCATCTTGCTCAAAGATTTGATGCACCATTTAATCGAACTCTATAAGAGAGGAGTTAAGTAATGAATAAATTAATCGCATTTATCGAGAAAGGAAAACCTTTCTTTGAGAAATTATCTCGTAATATCTATCTTCGTGCTATTCGTGATGGTTTCATTGCAGGTATGCCTGTTATTCTCTTCTCAAGTATCTTTATCTTGATTGCCTTTGTTCCTAACTCATGGGGCTTTAAATGGTCTGATGATGTTGTTAATCTCCTCATGAAACCTTATAGCTATTCAATGGGGATTCTAGCTCTCTTGGTAGCTGGTACAACAGCTAAGTCATTGACCGACTCAGTAAACCGTAGCATGGAGAAAACCAATCAAATCAACTATATGTCAACATTGTTGGCAGCGATTGTTGGTTTGTTGATGTTAGCAGCTGACCCGATTGAAGGTGGTTTTGCGACAGGTTTCCTTGGGACAAAAGGTTTGCTTTCAGCCTTTCTTGCTGCCTTTGTAACCGTAGCAATCTATAAGGTTTGTGTTAAGAACAACGTCACTATTCGAATGCCTGACGAAGTTCCACCCAATATCTCACAAGTCTTTAAAGATGTGATTCCATTCACTCTATCTGTTGTTTCTCTTTACGCCCTTGATTTACTAGCTCGTCATTTTGTTGGAGCAAGCGTAGCAGAATCAATCGGTAAATTCTTTGCACCATTATTCTCTGCAGCTGATGGCTATCTTGGTATTACCATTATCTTTGGTGCCTTTGCCTTCTTCTGGTTTGTTGGTATCCACGGTCCTTCAATCGTCGAGCCAGCAATCGCAGCTATTACCTATGCAAATGCCGAAGTAAACTTGAACCTTCTCCAACAAGGTATGCACGCTGACAAGATTCTTACTTCTGGTACACAAATGTTTATCGTTACCATGGGTGGTACTGGTGCGACACTGGTTGTTCCATTCATGTTCATGTGGTTAACAAAATCAAAACGAAATCGTGCAATCGGACGAGCGTCAGTAGTTCCAACCTTCTTTGGTGTAAATGAACCAATCTTGTTTGGTGCACCACTTGTCTTGAACCCAATCTTCTTTATTCCATTCATCTTTGCGCCAATCGCAAACGTCTGGATCTTTAAATTCTTCATTGAAACGCTTGGCATGAACTCATTTACTGCCAACCTTCCTTGGACAACACCAGGTCCGCTCGGTATTGTTCTCGGTACAAACTTCCAATTCTTGTCATTTGTACTTGCTGCTTTGTTAATCCTTGTTGACGTAGCCATTTACTATCCATTCCTCAAGGTTTATGATGAACAAATCCTTGAAGAAGAACGTTCTGGTAAAGCCAATGATGAATTAAAAGAAAAAGTAGCTGCAAACTTCAATACTGCCAAAGCAGATGCTATTCTTGAAAAAGCTGGTGTAGAAGCAACGCAAAACACAATTACTGAAGAAACCAATGTCTTGGTTCTCTGTGCAGGTGGAGGAACAAGTGGTCTCCTTGCAAATGCTCTAAACAAAGCAGCTGCGGAGTACAAGGTTCCTGTTAAAGCAGCAGCTGGTGGCTATGGTGCTCACCGTGAAATGTTGCCTGAGTTTGATCTGGTTATCCTTGCTCCTCAAGTTGCTTCAAACTTTGAAGACATGAAGGCCGAAACCGACAAACTTGGTATCAAACTTGCCAAGACAGAAGGTGGGCAATACATTAAATTGACTCGCGATGGAAAAGGTGCTCTTGCCTTTGTTCAAGCGCAGTTTGAAGAATAAAAGGTAAATAGCAAAGAAGTGAGATGGCGGAATTCCTCCCAACTCTATCTCCATCTCATTTCTATTTCTTGAAAGGTGAATCAAATGACAAAAACACTTCCAAAAGACTTTATTTTTGGCGGGGCAACAGCAGCCTATCAAGCAGAAGGTGCGACCAATACTGATGGTAAAGGACCAGTTGCCTGGGACAAATACCTCAAAGATAACTACTGGTACACTGCTGAACCAGCCAGTGATTTCTATCACAAATACCCAGTTGACCTCAAACTTGCAGAAGAGTATGGTGTCAATGGTATCCGTATTTCAATCGCTTGGTCACGTATCTTTCCAACTGGTTATGGGAAGGTTAATGACAAGGGGGTTGAGTTCTATCATAATCTATTTGCAGAATGTCACAAACGGCATGTTGAGCCCTTTGTAACTCTTCATCACTTTGATACGCCAGAAGCACTTCATTCAAATGGAGATTTCTTAAACCGTGAAAACATTGAACACTTTGTAGACTACGCGGCTTTTTGTTTTGAAGAATTCCCAGAAGTCAACTATTGGACAACCTTTAATGAAATTGGGCCGATAGGAGATGGTCAATACTTGGTTGGAAAATTCCCTCCAGGTATTCAGTACGACCTTGCCAAAGTCTTCCAATCTCATCACAATATGATGGTGTCGCATGCGCGTGCAGTAAAATTTTTCAAGGATAAGGGATATAAGGGTGAAATTGGTGTGGTTCATGCACTGCCTACTAAGTATCCTCTGGATCCAGATAATCCAGCAGATGTTCGTTCAGCCGAGTTAGAAGATATCATTCACAATAAATTTATTTTGGATGCGACTTATCTAGGACGATATTCCGAAGAAACAATGGAAGGTGTCAACCATATCTTAGCAGTCAATGGTGGAAGCTTAGATCTGCGTGAAGAAGACTTTGCAGTCCTAGAAGCAGCAAAAGACCTGAATGACTTCCTTGGAATTAACTACTACATGAGTGATTGGATGCAAGCCTTTGATGGTGAGACGGAAATCATCCACAATGGAAAAGGTGAAAAAGGAAGTTCTAAATATCAGATTAAGGGAGTTGGACGTCGAGTGGCGCCTGACTATGTCCCACGTACGGATTGGGATTGGATTATCTACCCTCAAGGTTTGTATGACCAAATCATGCGCGTAAAGAAAGATTACCCAAATTACAAGAAGATTTACATCACAGAGAATGGTCTCGGATACAAAGACGAGTTTGTGGATGGAACAGTCTACGATGATGGGCGGATTGATTATGTTAAGAAACATATGGAAGTGATTTCAGATGCAATCTCTGATGGAGCCAAAGTCAAAGGCTACTTTATCTGGTCGCTAATGGATGTCTTTTCTTGGTCAAATGGCTATGAAAAGCGTTACGGTCTCTTCTATGTTGATTTTGAGACTCAGGAGCGCTATCCAAAGAAATCGGCTCACTGGTACAAGAAACTAGCTGAGACACAACTTATTGAATAAAATTCAACAAAAATTCCCCGCCAAAAGGCAGGGGAATTTTTATGGTTTTGATAAAAGAATGGTTGTTTGTTTCGACAGGTCTTCAAATGTCTCCTGACTCAGTTTGGAATCTGAAACGATGGTATCAATTTCTGAGATATTGTAGAAATTGTAAAAATCAAACTTATTAAACTTACTGTGGTCTGCCAGTAAGTATTTTTTATTGGCATTGTTCAAGGCGATTCGTTGTACCTCGCCCTCTTCTTCACTGAAAGTAGCAATTGCCTTATCCTTAATACCATTACAACTTACAAAAGCTTTAGAAAACTGAAGGTTGGTCAAATCCTGCAAGGTGAGTGTTCCTACAAAAGCACCAGTGATAGAGCGATAATTTCCGCCAATCAAAATCAAATCTGTTAGTTTTCGTTCGTTTAGGATGAGAAAGACAGGAAGACTGTTTGTTACAACACGAATATTATCAATTGGGAGCTCACGAGCAAAACATTCTAAGGTTGTTCCTGGCCCGATAAAAATGGTTTCACCTTCGTCAATCAAATGACCCGCAAAACGGCTAATTTCTTGTTTTTCAGCAATCTGCAAGCCTTGTTTTTCAACGTTTGAGCGTTCGTTGTTTAAGAGAGAACCTGTACGAAGTTTTTCAGCACCACCATGCACACGAACCAGCAAATCCTTATCTGCCAATTCTTGTAAGTAGCGACGAGCTGTCATGTCTGACACATCAAGACTCTCCATAATCTCTTTTACAGTAATGGTACCTTTTGTGTTTACTGCTTCTAGAATACTATCTAGTTTTTCTTGCTTTAGCATCCTTATCACCTCGATTTCTACTATTATTATCTTACCATAAAACGCTCAATCAATCAAATAGAAAAAACAAAAACAAAATATCATGGTTGTTTTAAACAAACCATGATATTTTGAATGATTGATCAAATTAGTTCAAACCGTAGTTGTAATCCTCGTCTTGCATGGCTTCAACTTCACCAAGGAGGTAACCATTTCCGACTTGAGAGAAGAAGTCGTGGTTAGAAGTTCCTGTTGAAATACCGTTCATGACGATAGGATTGACATCATCTGCTGAATCAGGGAAGAGTGGATCTTGTCCTAGGTTCATAAGAGCTTTATTGGCATTGTAACGAAGGAAAGTTTTAACTTCTTCGGTCCAACCAACACCGTCATAGAGACTTTCAGTATAACCTTCTTCGTTCTCGTAGAGAGTATAGAGCAGGTCGTACATCCATTCTTTAAGTTTTTCTTGCTCTTCTTCAGGCAATTCATTAAAACCAAGTTGGAATTTGTAACCAATGTAAGTTCCGTGAACAGATTCATCACGGATGATCAGTTTGATGATTTCCGCAACGTTGGCCAGTTTGTTGTTACCAAGATAGTAAAGTGGTGTAAAGAAACCTGAATAGAAGAGGAAGGTTTCAAGGAAGACACTGGCAACCTTCTTTTCAAGAGGCGTACCATTGAGGTAGATCTCATTGATAATTTCTGCTTTTCTTTGTAGGTAAGGGTTGGTGTTGGTCCATTCAAAGATTTCTTCAATCTCAGCCTTGGTGTTTAAGGTAGAGAAGATAGAAGAATAGGATTTTGCGTGGACAGATTCCATAAATTGGATGTTGTTAAAAACAGCTTCCTCATGCGGTGTACGGATGTCGGAACGAAGAGCCTGAACCCCTGTTTCAGATTGCATGGTATCAAGAAGCGTTAAACCACCAAAGACTTTTCCTACCAAGTCTTTTTCCTTGTTTGATAGTTTTCTCCAGTCATCAAGGTCATTTGACAAGGGGATACGCGTATCAAGCCAGAATTGCTCCGTCAGCTTTTCCCAAGTTGATTTGTCGATGACATCTTCGATGGCATTCCAGTTAATGGCTTTGTAGTAAGTTTCCATTTGAAATCTCTTTCTGTATGTAATTATGCGATGATAGAATCTTCTCTATTTTATCATAGTCTGAGAAGAGTATCGCACAAAAAGTCGGAAGACCGACTTTTTAGTTTTTCATAGTATTTAAGATACTTATCAAGTTTTGTCTGGTGGGTAACTTAATCAGTAGTCTGAGAAAATGTGGTTGCCTCAGATAAAAATTAAATCACACAGCTTTCACATTGGTTAGCACCGACTTCTCCACCGTCGTCTGTAAAGGTACGGACGTAGTAAATAGACTTGATACCCTTGTTAAAGGCATAGTTACGAAGGATAGACAAGTCACGTGTGGTTTGTTTATTTTCTTTCTTCCATTCGTAAAGACCTTTTGGAATGTCACTACGCATGAAGAGAGTGAGTGAAAGTCCTTGATCCACGTGCTCAGTCGCAGCCGCGTAAACATCAATCACCTTACGCATATCCATGTCATAAGCAGAAGTGTAGTAAGGAATAGTATCTGTTGACAAGCCTGCAGCAGGGTAGTAGATCTTACCGATTTTCTTCTCTTGACGTTCTTCGATACGTTGTGTAATCGGGTGGATAGAAGCAGAAACATCGTTGATGTAGCTGATAGAACCATTTGGCGCTACAGCTAGACGGTTTTGGTGGTAAAGTCCATCTGCTTGAACCTTTTCGCGAAGTTCAGCCCAATCAGCAGCACTTGGAATAAAGACATCTTTGAAGAGTTCTTTAACACGGTCTGATTTTGGAACAAACTCGCCTGTCACATACTTGTCAAAGTAGCTACCGTTAGCATAGTCTGATTTTTCAAAGTTGTGGAAGGTAATACCACGTTCGCGAGCGATATTGTTTGACTCCACTAAGGTCCAGTAGTTCATAAGCATAAAGTAGATGCTTGTAAATTCAACTGACTCAGGAGATCCGTATTCGATGAGTTGTTGGGCAAGGTAACTGTGAAGTCCCATAGCACCAAGACCAAAGGTGTGAGCCAAACTGTTTCCGTGGTCGATAGTAGGGACAGCTACGATGTGTGAACTATCTGTAACGAAAGTAAGGGCACGAACCATAGCGCGAATAGAACGACCAAAGTCAGGTGAAGTCATCATGTTGACCACGTTTGTTGATCCAAGGTTACATGAAACGTCCGTTCCCATTTGAAGGAATTCTTGAGCATCGTTGATCAAGCTTGGTTCTTGAACTTGAAGAATCTCAGAACACAAGTTACTCATGATAATCTTTCCATCTACTGGATTAGCACGGTTGGCTGTATCAATGTTGACGACATAAGGGTAACCAGATTCTTGTTGCAATTTAGAGATTTCCGTTTCCAAATCACGCGCCTTGATTTTTGTCTTGCGGATATTTGGATTTGCTACTAATTCATCATATTTTTCAGTGATGTCGATGTAGTTGAACGGTACACCATACTCAAGCTCTACAGAGTAAGGGCTAAAGAGATACATTTCTTCATTTTTACGAGCTAATTCGTAGAATTTATCGGGTACTACAACACCAAGTGAAAGGGTCTTCACACGAACTTTTTCATCAGCATTTTCTTTCTTAGTGGAAAGGAAGGCGATGATATCTGGGTGAAAGACGTTGAGGTAGACAACACCAGCACCTTGACGTTGACCAAGTTGGTTTGAGTAGGAGAAACTGTCTTCGAAGAGTTTCATAACTGGAACGACACCAGAAGCTGCTCCTTCATAACCTTTGATAGGAGCTCCAGCTTCACGAAGGTTGCTGAGGGAAATTCCCACACCACCACCGATACGTGAAAGTTGAAGAGCAGAGTTGATGGAACGTCCGATAGAGTTCATGTCATCAGTTACTTGAATCAAGAAACAAGATACCAACTCCCCACGACGAGCACGACCTGCGTTTAAAAAGGAAGGAGTAGCAGGTTGGTAGCGTTGATGGATGATTTCATTGGCAATATCAATCGCAACAGCTTCATCACCATCAGCAAAATAAAGTGCGTTAAAGAAGACACGGTCTTCCATGCTTTCAAGATAGTATTCCCCATCGTTAGTCTTCAAGGCATATTGATTGTAAAACTTATAGGCAGCCATGAATGATTTGAATTGGAAGTTTTGGTCTTTGATGAATTGATGCAATTCTTCCAAGAACTCTGGACGGTACTTCTTGAGAAATGCAGTTTCGATGTAGTTGTGTTCAATGAGGTAGTTGATTTTATCAGTGATTGAATCAAAAACCATGGTATTTGGTACTACATTTTCTTTAAAGAAGGCATCCAAGGCTTCTTTATCTTTATGAAGCATGATTTGTCCATTAACAGGACGGTTGATTTCGTTATTGAGACGGAAGTAGGTCACGTCCTCAAGATGTTTTAATCCCATAAAATTTCCCTTATCTAACTACAAAAGAAAGGCTTCTAAGTTAGCCCTAGAAGCAATCTCTTCTGGATGATGTACTAAGATTATGCTAACTGTTTTAGTTTTCCTGGTTGGAAACCTGAAAAAACTTCAGTTGGTGTTTGGATAATAGGAGCTGCGCTGAAACCGAGCTCTTTAACTTGATCGATGTACTCAGGTTGCTCATCAAGATTAATCTCACGATAAGCCACATTGTTGCTGTCCAAGAAACGCTTGGTCATCTTACATTGGACACAGTTGTTTTTAGAATAAACGGTTACCATTTTCGTAACTCCTCTTTCAAAATTGATTACTTTCTTAGTATATCAGAAAAAAAAACTTTGTCAAACTTTTTAAACTAAATCTTGTGCTAAAAAGTTACAGTTTCAAAAACAAAGCACAAGATATAGTGTTTTGTCAGAGTGTAAAATTGGGTTTTCATTGAACTATCAAAGTTTATCAAAACAAAAAAACTATATACTGTATATTGGTAAGATAAATAGAAGATTTTCAGCAAGTTATCAGAAAGGAAATAGAAGAAAGTCCATAAAACACTTGAAAAATTATCTAGAAGGTGATATAATACAGTCTTGTAAGGGTTATCACATATAATCCAAAAAAGAAATAACTAAAGGAGAGTCAAACTATGGCTTCTAAAGATTTCCACGTAGTGGCAGAAACAGGTATTCATGCACGTCCAGCAACATTGTTGGTTCAAACAGCTAGCAAATTTGCTTCAGATATCACTCTTGAATACAAAGGTAAATCAGTAAACCTTAAATCTATCATGGGTGTTATGAGTCTTGGTGTTGGCCAAGGTGCTGACGTTACAATTTCAGCTGAAGGTGCAGATGCTGACGACGCAATTGCTGCTATCACTGAAACTATGGAAAAAGAAGGATTGGCATAAGGAAAATGACAGAAATGCTTAAAGGAATCGCAGCATCTGATGGTGTTGCAGTTGCAAAAGCATATCTACTCGTTCAACCGGATTTGTCATTTGAGACTATTACAGTCGAAGATACAAACGCAGAAGAAGCTCGCCTTGATGCCGCTCTACAGGCATCACAAGACGAGCTTTCTGTTATTCGCGAGAAAGCAGTAGGTACGCTCGGTGAAGAAGCAGCTCAAGTTTTTGACGCTCACTTAATGGTTCTTGCTGACCCAGAAATGATCAGCCAAATCAAGGAAACAATCCGTGCGAAGAAAGTGAATGCAGAAGCAGGTCTGAAAGAAGTAACAGACATGTTTATCACTATCTTTGAAGGCATGGAAGACAACCCATACATGCAAGAACGCGCTGCGGATATCCGCGACGTGACAAAACGTGTATTGGCAAACCTACTTGGTAAAAAATTACCAAACCCAGCTTCTATCAATGAAGAAGTAATCGTGATTGCGCATGACTTGACTCCTTCAGATACAGCTCAATTGGACAAAAACTTTGTTAAAGCTTTTGTAACAAACATCGGTGGACGTACAAGCCACTCAGCTATCATGGCGCGTACGCTTGAAATTGCAGCAGTATTGGGTACAAACAATATCACTGAAATCGTTAAAGACGGTGACATTCTTGCCGTTAACGGTATCACTGGTGAGGTTATTATCAACCCAACTGATGAGCAAGCGGCTGAATTCAAGGCTGCTGGTGAAGCGTATGCGAAACAAAAAGCTGAATGGGCTCTCTTGAAAGATGCACAAACAGTAACTGCTGATGGCAAACACTTTGAATTGGCTGCCAACATCGGTACTCCAAAAGACGTTGAAGGTGTCAATGACAACGGTGCTGAAGCTGTTGGTCTTTACCGTACAGAGTTCTTGTACATGGATTCTCAAGACTTCCCAACAGAAGACGAGCAGTACGAAGCTTACAAGGCTGTACTTGAAGGAATGAACGGTAAGCCTGTTGTTGTTCGTACAATGGATATCGGTGGAGATAAGGAACTTCCTTACTTCGATATGCCTCACGAAATGAACCCATTCCTTGGATTCCGTGCCCTTCGTATCTCTATCTCTGAGACTGGAGATGCTATGTTCCGCACACAAATCCGTGCCCTTCTTCGTGCGTCTGTTCACGGTCAATTGCGTATCATGTTCCCAATGGTTGCGCTCTTGAAAGAATTCCGTGCAGCGAAAGCAGTCTTTGACGAAGAAAAAGCAAACCTTCTTGCTGAAGGTGTTGCAGTTGCGGATAATATCCAAGTTGGTATCATGATCGAAATCCCAGCAGCAGCAATGCTTGCAGACCAATTTGCTAAAGAAGTTGACTTCTTCTCAATTGGTACAAACGACTTGATCCAATACACAATGGCAGCAGACCGTATGAACGAGCAAGTTTCATACCTTTACCAACCATACAACCCATCAATCCTTCGTTTGATTAACAACGTTATCAAAGCAGCTCACGCTGAAGGTAAATGGGCTGGTATGTGTGGTGAGATGGCTGGTGACCAACAGGCTGTTCCACTTCTTGTCGGAATGGGCTTGGATGAGTTCTCTATGTCAGCAACATCAGTACTTCGTACACGTAGCTTGATGAAGAAACTCGATACAGCTAAGATGGAAGAGTACGCAAACCGTGCCCTTACAGAATGCTCAACAATGGAAGAAGTTCTTGAACTTCAAAAAGAATACGTTAATTTTGATTAATCGAAAAGTCCTTGCAACCCAGTTGCAGGGATTTTTTTAAGAACTTTCAAGAAAATCTTTCTTATATAAACTCCATTCTAGAGAAAGTAGCGGTGAAGAATAAAAAATACTTAACTGGTTCATAAAATTCTTGACAAGTTGCAAATTTAGGAGTAAACTATTAACCAGTTAAGTAATAGAGAGGAGTTTCTGCAATTTAGAAATGAATTGCAACTAGAAATATCAAAAAAGAAAGTGAGTTTCGATGAAAATTAATAAAAAATACCTTGCTGGTTCTGCGGCAGCTTTAATTTTAAGTGTTTGTTCTTACGAGTTGGGACTGTATCAAGCCAGAACAGTCAAAGAAAATAATCGTATTTCCTATATAGATGGAAAACAGGCTGCGCAAAAAACAGAGAATCTGACTCCTGATGAGGTTAGCAAGAAAGAAGGCATCAATGCGGAGCAAATCGTCATCAAGATAACAGACCAGGGCTATGTCACTTCACATGGTGACCACTATCATTATTACAATGGCAAGGTTCCTTATGATGCCATCATCAGTGAAGAGTTGCTGATGAAGGATCCGAACTACCAGCTCAAGGACGAGGATATTGTCAGTGAAATCAAGGGCGGTTATGTGATCAAGGTAGATGGAAAATACTATGTCTACCTTAAGGATGCAGCCCATGCAGATAATGTTCGTACAAAAGAAGAAATCAATCGGCAAAAACAAGAACATAGTCAGCATCGTGAAAGAGGGACTTCAGCAAACGATGGTGCGGTAGCCTTGGCACGTTCACAGGGACGCTACACCACAGATGATGGTTACATCTTTAATGCCTCTGATATCATTGAAGATACTGGTGATGCTTATATCGTTCCTCATGGCAATCATTACCATTACATTCCTAAGAGTGAGTTATCAGCCAGCGAATTGGCTGCAGCAGAAGCTTTTCTATCTGGTAGAAGTGGCCAATCAAACACGCCTACTTATCGCCGTACCAATAACAACAGTGCTAGTAGCGATGTAGATAGATGGACCCCATCCTATAATAACCAAGGCAGTGGCTATACGAACACGAACACATCTAACAACGGTAGCGACGATAGCCAAGCAAGTCAAAATGATGAGGATATTGATGGCCTTCTGAAACAACTTTATGCCTTGCCACTCAGCCAACGACACGTAGAATCTGATGGCCTTGTCTTCGACCCAGCACAGATTACAAGTCGAACAGCTAGAGGAGTTGCTGTGCCTCATGGGAACCATTACCATTTCATTCCTTATTCACAGATGTCTGAATTGGAAGAACGAATCGCTCGTATTATTCCTCTACAGTACAGTTCGAACCATAGGGTGCCGGATTCAAGACCAGAACAACCAAGTCCACAACCGACT
Organism: Streptococcus oralis Uo5; assembly: GCF_000253155.1. Taxonomy (NCBI): domain Bacteria; kingdom Bacillati; phylum Bacillota; class Bacilli; order Lactobacillales; family Streptococcaceae; genus Streptococcus; species Streptococcus oralis. The sequence goes on along the minus strand of NC_015291.1, from coordinate 1,047,241 downwards.
CCGGAACCTAGTCCAAGCCCGCAACCTGCACCAAATCCTCAACCATCTCCAAGCAATCCAATTGATGAAAAATTGGTTAAACAGGTGATTCGAAAAGTAGCTGATGGCTATGTATTTGAGGAGAATGGAATCTCTCGTTATATTTCTGCCAAGGAACTTTCAGCAGAAACTGCTGCAGCCATTGATAGTAAACTAGACAAGCAAGAAAGTTTGTCTCATAAACTCGGAGCTAAGAAAACTAACCTCCCATCTGCTAATCGAGGATTTTACAATAAGGCTTATGATTTACTAGCAGCAGTTCATCAAGACTTACTTGCTAATAAAGGGCGTCAAGCTGATTTTGACACTTTGGATAAACTGTTGGAACGTTTAAATGATGAAAGCAGTGATAAAGTCAAGTTGGTGGATGATATCTTGGCCTTTCTAGCACCGATTCGTCATCCAGAACGTTTAGGAAAACCAAATGCGCAAATTGCCTACACTGATGATGAGATTCAGGTAGCCAAGTTGGCAGGCAAGTATACAACAGAAGATGGCTATATCTTTGATCCTCGTGATATCACCAGTGATGAGGGGGATGCCTATGTAACTCCACATATGACCCATAGCCATTGGATTAAAAAAGATAGTTTGTCTGAAGCCGAAAGAGCGGCAGCCCAGGCTTATACTAAAGAGAAAGGTTTGACTCCACCTTCAACAGACCATCAGAATCCAGGAAATACGGAGGCTAAAGGAGCAGAAGCTATCTACAACCGCGTGAAAGCAGCTAAGAAGGTGCCACTTGATCGTATGCCTTACAATCTCCAACATACCGTGGAAGTTAAAAACGGTAGTTTAATCATTCCTCATTATGATCATTACCATAACATCAAATTTGAGTGGTTTGACGAAGGACTTTATGAGGCACCTAAGGGGTATAGTCTAGAAGATCTCTTTGCGACTGTCAAGTACTATGTCGAACATCCAAACGAACGTCCGCATTCAGATAGTGGTTGGGGCAATGCAAGTGACCATGTCCAAAGAAACCAAAATGGTCAAGCTGATACCAATCAAACGGAAAAACCATCAGAGGAGAAACCTCGGACAGACAAACCTGAGGAAGAAAAGCCACGCGAAGAGAAGCCTCAAAGTGAGAAACCAGAATCTCCAAAACCAACTGAGGAGCCGGAAGAAGAATCACCAGAGGAACCAGAAGAACCTCAGGTCGACACTGAAAAGGTTGAAGCGAAGTTGAGAGAGGCTGAGGAGCTACTTGCAAAGATCCAAGACCCCATTATCAAGTCCAATGCCAAAGAAACTCTCACTGGCTTAAAAAATAACCTGCTATTTGGTGCTCAGGATAACAATACCATTATGGCTGAAGCTGAAAAGTTGTTGGCTTTATTAAAGGAGAGCAAGTAAAGGTAGTAGCATTTTCTAACTCCTAAAAACAGGATAGGAGAACTAGAAAAGATTAATCGAAAATGAGAGCAGAATGTGAGTTCTAGTTCTCATTTTTTTCATGAAAATGTGCAAAATATCTTGACATATAGTGTAAATAAAGATAAACTATTTACTAGTTAATTAAATGGTTAAATACTAGTTAAGGAGTAATGATGAAAAAAAGAACATTTCTATTATTAGTGGCAAGTCTGCTGGTTCTTGTCTTAGGAGCATGTGGTCAAAAAGAAAAACAAGAAGCAAAAGGGATGAAGATTGTAACAAGTTTTTACCCAATCTATGCCATGGTAAAAGAGGTATCAGGGGACTTGAATGATGTACGGATGATTCAGTCAAGTAGTGGGATTCACTCCTTTGAACCGTCAGCAAATGACATTGCTGCTATTTATGACGCGGATGTCTTTGTCTACCATTCTCATACGCTCGAATCTTGGGCTGGAAGTCTAGATCCTAACTTGAAAAACTCAAAAGTTAAGGTTTTAGAAGCTTCTGAAGGAATGACGTTGGAGCGTGTACCAGGTTTGGAAGATGTTGAAGCTGGTGACGGTATCGATGAAAAAACACTCTACGACCCTCACACTTGGTTAGATCCAGAAAAAGCAGGTGAAGAAGCTCAGATTATCGCTGACAAACTTTCGGAGATTGATAGTGCTAATAAGGAAACGTATCAAAAGAATGCTAAAAACTTTATTGCTAAAGCCCAAGAATTGACTAAGAAGTACCAGCCTATTTTTGAAAAAGCGAGTCAAAAGACCTTTGTTACACAACACACAGCCTTTTCTTATCTCGCTAAACGCTTTGGTTTGAAACAACTTGGTATAGCAGGGATTTCCCCTGAACAAGAGCCAAGTCCGAGACAACTAACAGAAATTCAAGAATTCGTTAAGACCTATAAGGTTAAAACCATCTTTACTGAGAGCAATGCTTCTTCTAAAGTCGCTGAGACCTTGGTCAAATCAACAGGAGTTAGCCTAAAGACCCTCAATCCTTTAGAAGCAGATCCTGAAAATGACAAAACTTACTTAGAAAATCTTGAAGAAAACATGAATGTTCTTGCAGAAGAATTAAAATGAGGAAATTATGAAAATCAATAAAAAATATCTAGCAGGTTCTGCGGCAGCTTTAATTTTAAGTGTTTGTTCTTACGAGTTGGGACTGTATCAAGCTAGAACAGTCAAGGAAAATAATCGTGTTTCCTATATAGATGGAAAACAACCGAGTCAAAAGGCAGAGACTTTGACACCTGATGAAGTCAGTAAAAAAGAAGGTATAAATGCTGAGCAGATTGTCATCAAGATCACGGATCAAGGTTATGTGACTTCTCACGGAGACCATTATCATTACTATAATGGTAAGGTCCCTTATAATGCTATCATCAGTGAAGAGCTACTGATGAAAGATCCGAATTATCAGTTGAAAGATTCAGATATTGTCAATGAAATCAAGGGTGGTTATGTGATTAAGGTAGACGGGAAATACTATGTTTACCTGAAAGATACGGCTCATGCGGATAATATTCGAACAAAAGAAGAAATTACTCGTCAGAAACAAGAACATAGTAGTAATCACGGAGGAGGTTCTAACGATCAGGCAGTAGTTGTAGCCAGAGCTCAAGGACGCTATACAACAGATGATGGTTATATCTTTAATGCATCTGATATCATCGAAGATACGGGCGATGCTTATATCGTTCCTCATGGTAATCACTTCCACTATATTCCTAAGAGTGACTTGTCTGCCAGTGAATTAGCTGCTGCTCAAGCCTTCTTATCTGGTAAAGGTGGTCAAACAAGCTCAGTTGGGTATCGTCCGTCTACAAATTCTTCTAGTAGCTCATCAGATGCATCGAATAGTAGTTCATACGGACAAACAAATTATAGTAAAGTTGAGACAAATATTAGAGGATGGGCTCCAAGTGTTAGCTCACAAGTGGATAATAGTTATCAAGAAAGTCCAAGTGAAGATGTATCTAGTCTCTTGAAACAACTTTATGCCTTGCCACTTAGTCAACGACACGTGGAATCAGATGGACTAGTCTTTGATCCAGCGCAGATTACAAGAAAAACTGCGAATGGTGTTGCAGTGCCACACGGAGATCATTATCACTTCATCCCTTATTCTCAAATGTCTGACTTAGAGCAGAAGATTGCGAGAATGATTTCTGTAAAAGGACAAAATAACGGAAACAACAGGCCAGTAAATACTCAAAAGCCAACAAACAGTACAGTTGAGCATACATTTTTAGGAAATTCAATTAAGGCTTATGGTAAAGGTCTGGATGGCAAACCATACGATACTAGTGATGGATATGTATTCAGTAAAGATTCTATCTATTCAGTTGATAAATCAGGCATTATAGCAAGACATGGAAATCATTTCCATTATGTGGGATTTGGAGAGTTAGAACAGTTCGAATTAGATGAAGTTAGCAAGTGGATGAAGGAAAAAGGCCAACCTAATGAGAGTGTTATTCCTTCAGAGAATATGGATAACAAAGAAAAACCAAAATTTGATTCAAAAAAAGTGACTGGTAAAGTGACTAAAGATGGTAAAGTAGGCTATGTTCTTAAAGAGAACGGAAAAGAATACTTCTACTCTCGAGATGAACTTGATCTTACTCAAATTGCTTTTTCTGAACAAGAACTCATGCTTAAGGATCGAGATCATTATCGTTATGATATAGTAGACACAGGGATCAAACCGAGATTAGCTGTAGATGTCTCAAGTTTGCCGATGCATGCAGCGAATACTACCTATGATACTGGAAGTTCATTCATTATTCCACACATTGATCATATTCATGTTGTGCCTTACTCATGGTTAGAGCCCGATCAAATTGCGACTATTAAATATGTCATGCAACACCCTGAGGTTCGTCCTGAAGTTTGGTCTAAGCCGGGTCACGAGGATTCAGGTTCCGTTATTGCTAATGTGACTCCTCTTGAAAAACGCGCTGGAATGCAGAATTGGCAAATTATCCATTCTGCTGAAGAAGTTCAGAAAGCTCTAGCAGAAGGTCGATTTGCAACTCCAGATGGTTATATTTTTGATCCGAAAGATGTATTGGCAAAAGAAACTTTTGTATGGGAGGACAAATCATTTAGTATTCCAAGAGCTGGAGGTGGTTCATTGAGAAGTATCACTAAATCCGACTTATCAGAAGTAGAATGGAAACAAGCGCAGGACTTAATAGCCAAAAGAATGAAAGAAAAGGAATCTAAAACTGAAACGTCTACGCGTCCTAATGAAGAATTAAAACCTGATTCAAACAATACTGAAAACAGTGATAAGAATAAGACTACTGTAGATAAAACTGAGGAGCAACCGAAGAAAAATATAGGGGAGAATGAGACTGGTACAACCAACGAAATTCCTTCAAAAAATAAAGAAATTTCCAAAGAAGAAAATGATGATGATTTACCAGATTATGGGTTAGATAAAGTAACTTTAAATGAACATATAGAAAAGTTAGCGAAAATTGCCCAAATTGATCCTAAGTTTCTAATCTTTCAACCAGAAGGGGTTCAGTTTTACAATAAAAACGGTGAATTAGTGATGTATGACATTAAGACACTAAAACAAATAAAACCTTAAAAGATTTTTATTAGTTATAACTATTCGAAAGGATATTGTTCTATTTTTGATAGAATAATGTCCTTTTCTTTGTTAAAAAAGCTGGGGGTTTCTGTCTTAAAAAAATGAATCAAAGAGTCCTAAAACAGTGATTTTATTTTTGGCGATTAAAATCTTGACTTATTAAATAAAAAAGATAAACTATTTACTAGTTAATTAAATGGTTAAACACTAGTTAAGGAGTTATGGTGAAAAAGAGAACGATTTTAGTATTGATGACCAGTGTATTGGTTCTAGTATTAGCTGCTTGTGGTCAAAAGGAAAGTCAGACAGGTAAAGGGATGAAAATTGTGACCAGTTTCTATCCTATCTACGCTATGGTTAAGGAAGTATAATGAGGAGATGATGAAAATGAAGAAGAAATACCTTGCAGCAGGATCGGCTCTTGTCCTTTCCCTAAGCCTTTGTATCTATGCATTGAACCAACACCAGGTAGAAGGAAACAAAGATAATAACCGTGTGTCTTATGTCGATGGGAAGCAAGATTCTCAAAAAACAGAGACCCAGACACCAGATCAAGTTAGCAAAAAAGAAGATATTCAGGCTGAACAAATTGTCGTGAAAATCACCGATCAAGGTTATGTGACTTCACATGGTGATCATTTCCATTATTACAATGGTAAAGTTCCTTTTGACGCGATTTTCAGCGAAGAACTGTTGATGAAAGATGCCAATTATCAACTGAAAGACGCTGATATTGTCAACGAAATCAAAGGTGGCTACATTATCAAGGTTGATGGTAAGTATTATGTCTACCTTAAAGATGCGGCTCATGCTGATAATATTCGTACGAAGGAGGAAATTGAGCGCCAAAAACAAGACCATACTCACGACGCACCAACTTCTAATAGTGCAGTGGCGCTTGCTCAATCTCAAGGTCGCTATACAACTGATGATGGCTACATCTTTAATCCTTCTGATATTATAGAAGATACTGGTGATGCTTATATTGTCCCTCATGGTGGACATTACCACTACATTCCAAAGAGTTCCTTGTCTGCTAGCGAATTGGCTGCTGCCCAAGCCTACCTCTCTGGAACTAGAAAACAAGCAAGTGTGACTGACTATCGTCCTAGTCCAAACGAAACTGGTCAAACTACCAACCCAAGTCAACAGGCTGAAACACCAAGTAATCAAGCTGAGAGTCTTCAGAGTCTATTGCAGCAACTCTATGCACTTCCAAGTACTCAACGTTATGCTGAATCAGATGGCTTGATTTTTGACCCTGCTAAGATTTCAAGTAGAACGCCAAGTGGCGTAGCGATTCCACACGGAAATCACTATCATTTCATCCCATATACAAAGCTTTCTGCCTTGGAAGAAAAGATTGCTCGAATGATTCCTTTATCTAGCGACAGTGGGAAACCAACACCTTTGGAAAGTCCAAGCAAACCAGCAGAGCATCCAGCTCAGCCAAATCATTCTCATGACCAAGACGGTGACCATGGAAGTCAAGGGACCAATCATGAAGATCATGACCATGATGGAGAGGAGCATGACCATCATCATGGTGAAGAACATGATCATGGCTTTGCAGCTGATCGCGTTATCAGTGAGGATGAGCAAGGTTTTGTAGTTTCTCATGGAGATCACGCTCATTATTTCTTTAAGAAGGACTTGACTGCAGCCCAAATCAAAGCTGCCCAAAATCACTTGAAAGAAAATCATCAGCCTCAGCACGTTCAACCACTTGCAAAGACTGTGGAAAGTTTCTCAAGAGATGCTAGCGATGAAGAAAAAATCAAGTATATCTCACAGACCTACGGGGTTCCGCTCGAAGCGATTCGTATTTCAAATGGATTCTTTGTCTTTGGAAATCCGGATCAAGCCTATGATCCAACCCATATCCATCCCTATGCTGTTCGAAAAGAACATGTTCGTATTCCTCTCCAAACTGGGAATCCAGAACTGGATTTCCTAAATGAACTGTATACGACTGCACTACGTGATGGGGTGTCTCCTTATAGTTTGCAAGTAGAAAATGGTAGTTTTGTGATTCATCACGGAGACCACAATCACTACATCAAGGTTCAAACTAAGGGCTATGAAGTAGCTTTGAAAAATAAGATTCCGGCCCTACAATCGACCTATCAACCTGGAGCATTTGATGAACAAACAGTTCTATCTAAGGTGGATCAACTTTTAGCAGATAGCAGAAGTCTCTACAAAGACCAGCCAATCATGCAGAGACGTGTTGAACTTGCTTTGGGGCAGTTCACCGAAAATATGAAAAAACTGGCAACAAACTCAACTGCTGGATACCTAGCAGCCTTGGATCTCTTCGATAAACAATACATCCATGTGGATCAAAGTGTGGCACCGGTTGAAACTTCCCCTTTAGATAAGAAGTACCAAGCCCTTGTAGATAAGATCAATACACTGGATACAGATACTTATGGCTTGCCTAAGAAAGATCTTTTGGTACATTTGCAGGAAGCAAAACTAGCACAGGATGAGGCAGAGTTGGCTGCCATTGAAGCAAAACTGCAAGCCTTGCAAGATTTCCGAGATCGGACAGGGGTTACAACAGTAGAGTACATCAAGTATTTCTATGAACATGTGTCTGATGGTCGTTTGAGAGAAGAACTTCGGAACCGTGTTGCCAAGTTGACATGGGAACTTTACCAGTCACAATCTTTCCTCAAAGCAACCGACTTGAACAAGTTATTCCCAACTATTTACCAAACTAAGCTAGAAGTAGAAGAAGCTCTCAAAGAAGAACCCGTATCTACAAAAGCTGGTAAGACTATTCTAGATACGGAAAAAGTAGATAGTCAAACTGCTAAGACAGCCATCTATGAATTCTTAAAAGAACTCTACGGTGATTTTATGCCAGAAGAGCGGGTTAGCCATGTTAAGAAGGAAGAAGTGGATACTCTCCTAACTAAAGCTGCTCAACTCCTAGCACGTGTCAAAGAAGATGGTGTCAAACAATCCCTAGCTGAAGAAGCAGCTAATATCAAAGCAGCTACTGAAAAGGAAAATGCAGACCTTGACGAAGCTAAAACACAACTTGAGGATCTTTTAAATCGTATTGCAGCGACTATCCAACGAGAGAAAAAAGAAGCGGAACAAGATCCACAAACGGTGATTATTTACCAAAAACTCTATAATGTCTTGCTCTCTCTTCACAAGTACTTAGAGGATAACAAAGGAACAGATGCTGACTTTGAACGTGTTGATGCCCTATTTGATCAACTTGCAGCCAAAAGCAGTGATAAAGAAGGCCTCCTCACTCTAGCTAAAGAAATCATTAGCTTGAACCAGGAACTCCGTTCAAAAGCAAGTAAAACTGATAGCCAATCTAAGTCTGAGAAAGACAGTGAAACAGCTGCTTCTAAACCAACAGAAAAGCAGGCGCAAAGTGAGTCTGAGACAAGTGCTCAACCAAATGAATAAAAAGAAAGGCGAAGTAGCTGAGCTACCTCGTCTTTTTTAGTCTTTATAAGATACAATGCCAATGATGGTATCCACCGCACGCTCCATAGTTTGAAGGCTGACGTATTCAAAACGTCCATGCATGTTTTCACCACCAGCAAAGATATTTGGAGTTGGAATTCCCATAAAGGAAATCTTAGACCCATCAGTCCCACCGCGAATTGGTTCGATAATAGGCGTAATCCCTAGATCTTCCATAACAGCTTTAGCAATAGTAATAGGTGTCATGTCTTTCTCGATGACTTCCTTCATATTGTAGTACTGGTCTGTCAGAGTTAGGGTCACGCGATTATTCCCAAGCTCTTGATTCATCTTGTCAGCAATAGACTGCATAGCTGCTTTACGTGCTTCAAAGGCATCCTTTTCAAAATCGCGAATGATGTAGCTTGCACGCGCCTCCTCGACACTACCTGACACATCCATAAGATGATAGAAACCTTGGTAACCATCTGTCAGTTCAGGTCGGTCATTCTCTGAAAGTTGATTATGAAAATCAATTGCTAGCTGAAGGGCATTGACCATCTGACCTTTAGCAGTACCAGGGTGAACATTGCGTCCTTGGAAATGTAGTTCAGCGGCAGCTGCTGAGAAAGTCTCGTACTGAAGTTCTCCTAGCGGACCACCATCAACAGTATAGGCAAAGTCAACGTCAAAGTCAGCTGCATCAAATTTATTGGCACCAACGCCAATTTCTTCATCGGGGCCAAAACCAACACGGATTTCACAGTGTTTGATTTCGGGATGAGCAGTCAGATATTCAATAGCAGTCATAATTTCAGCAATCCCTGACTTGTCATCAGCCCCCAGCAAGGTCGTGCCATCAGTTGTGATAAGCGTTTGGCCTGGATATTTCTCAAGGCTCTTGAAATCAGCAGGATCGAGTTTAAATCCAGAATCACCCAAGTCGATAACTCCACCATCGTAATTTTCGATGACTTGCGGATTAACTCCTTCAGAATTAAAATCAGCGGTATCCATGTGGGAGATGAAGCCAATCTTGCGTGTCAAGTTTGGATCGTTAGCTGGTAAGGTACCAATCGCAAAACCATTTGGAAGGTAGTAGACGTTTTGCAGACCGACACGTTTCATTTCAGGAATAAGAACATTGGTCGCAAAATCAACCTGGCTTTGCGTACTTGGAGTAGTAGTAGAGTGTTCATCAGAACGCGTATTGACCTTAACGTAGGTCAAGAAACGATCTAAAAGGTTCGGATAAGTCATAAAAACTCCTTTAACAATCATAAAATAGAATGCAAATTTCGGAAAAAACCTTATTCTGAAAATTTCATGAATTTTGAAAAAATATAATAATTCAAATTCAATAGACTTTTAAATGAAATCTTGGATATTTTAGATTAAAATATATGCATCGATATTTTATGAGATTTTTTTATTTCTTTTTTCATTTTACCATAGAATAGTTTGAAAGACAAAGAAGAATCATACCCTTTTATTAATTAACATAATATAAAATTAATCATATTAATTGACACTGCGTGAACTTTATTGTACAATTATCTTGTAAATGTCCTAGATTGATATAGTAACAATATTAGTACATTCTAGTTAAGGAGAATAAAATGAACATTCGCTTCGATTTTAAGAAAGTTCAAATTATTGCGCGCCGTTTAGTTACACTGTTAGCTATTCTGTTTTTGTGTGCTCCGATAAGTCTGTTAAATGCAGATTCTACTACAGAACCTCAGACAACTCTTCATAAAACGATTACTCCGATATCAGGACAGGATGACAAGTATGAGTTGTCATTGGATATCACTTCCAAACTGGGAACGGAGACCCAAACGGATCCCTTGGATGTTGTTTTAGTAGCAGACCTCTCAGGAAGTATGCAGAATCAGGATGTTCAATCTTTTGATGGCCGGACGATCAGTCGGATTGACGCATTGAAAAATACTCTAAGAGGAACGAATGGTCGTAAGGGCTTAATTGATACCATTCTATCCAATTCCAATAACCGCTTATCTATGGTAGGATTTGGTGGGAAAATTGACAATAAAAAGGTTGATCAGTATTGGGATGGAAATAAATGGAGACTTTTTAGACCATACTGGCCCTATGAACGGATGACAAAATACTATGATGGTGTTTCACCATGGGATGATGCTAACACGATTTTAGGATGGAGTAACAATGCTCGTGCTGCTAAAACAGCGGTATACAACATGAGTATTGCAGGAGGTAATTCCATTGGTACTGAGTCAGGGATTGGTACTGGGACCAATATTGGGGCTGGATTAACCTTGGCCAATCAGTTAATGGGAAGTGCAAGATCTAATGCTAAGAAAGTCGTTATTTTGCTTTCAGATGGCTTTGCGAATATGGTCTACGATGCCAATGGTTACACTATATATAACTACAATAACGAGGATCCTAATATCGAAACAGCTCCCCAGTGGTTTTGGGATAGATTAAATAATAATTTAAATAGTCTATCATATAGCTTGGCTCCAACACTTGATGGTTTTTATTCGATTAAATTTCGTTATTCAAACAATGTCGACAGTATTACCAGTCTGCAATATTATATAAGACAACATAATGCCTCCATTCCAAATGAAATATTATCTGCAAATGATGAAGACCAGTTACGGGACAGTTTCAAAAATATCACTGATAAGATTCTGCCACTGGGAGTCCACCACGTGACCATCAAGGATGTTCTTTCTAAGTATGTTCAGTTATTACCTAATGGATCTTCAGAGTTTCGTGTCGTTAAAGAGAAAGATGGTAGCAGTGAAACATTAACCGAAGAGCAAGTAACTTTTGAAACCAAGACAAGTTCAGAAGGTTTAGTGGAGGTTACAGCTAATTTTTCTCCTAATTATTCCTTGGAAGATGGCGCTAGATATGTACTAAAATTTAAAGTTACATCTAGTCAAGATGCTTTGGATGCCATTGCTGGTGATAAGAAGATAGAGGCTGGTGATGCTGAAGGTTCTGATGTCAATAAACTCTATTCCAATAAAGGTGCCAGTGTCACCTATTCCTATGGAATAGGCACCTCCCAAACCAAGACCAAAGAATACTCTGACAACCCAACATTTAAGCCTTCGGATCCATTAACGGTACCAGTGGAAGTTGAATGGCAAGGTGTGACGGGTGCGAGAACTGTTATTACAGCTGATCAACCGAGTAATGTTGAGCTGAAACTGGTTCAAAAGAACAAGAACGGAGGTCCTGATAATCAAGACTATCGAAAGACCAATGTGAATGTTAGTAAAAACGTATCTAATGAAACGAGGAACTTTGAAAAAGTTGCCAAAGGATATCAATACGATTTAATTGCACCGGACGTCCCAGCCTTTACCAAAGAAATAAAAAATGTTGGTACAGAAACTAAACCATCCTTCAAGGTAATCTATAAACAATTGCCAAGTCTGACGATTAAGAAAGTGTTGGAAGCAGAAAACAACTTGAACAAGGAGTTTAGGATTAAGGTAAAACTAACCTCTCCTGATTCTAAGCCATTGAATGGAACTTTTGGCGAGATAACTGTTGTGAATGGAGAAGCGGAGATCCGTGTCGAAAAACGAAAGCGTTGGAAAGGTATTCTAAGCTATCTTCCTCGGGGAACCCATTACAAAGTTGAAGAAGAAGCGGCATCGACGAACGGTTACCACGTTACATATGAGAATCAAGAGGGCGATCTGAATAAAGACGAAACCAGTATTGTCACGAATCACAAGCTTCCAAGTTTATCCGTTACAAAAAAGGTTACTGGGGTATTTGCCAATCTATTAAAATCCTTCAAGATTACGATTAACATAAGGGACGCTCAGAACAGCCCACTGAATGGAACCTATAATGCAACGGTGAATAATAAAAGAACCCCTCTGCAATTTACGAATGGTCGAGCGTCTATTGATCTCAACAAAGACCAAACCATAAAAATTGATGGACTTCCACTCAATAGTCACTATACTATTGAAGAGGAATCAAACTCTTCGCGTGGATATCAGGTATCTTATGAAAATCAAGAAGGCAAGCTAGATGGGGATAAGTCCGCGACAGTCACGAATAATAAGAATAGCGTACCTGAAACCGGAGTTGACTTCCTCAGCAGTACACTCGTGTTAGGAATAATCCTTCCTCTAGGAGGTATCTTCTTTACAATCCTACTCGGCTATCTAGTGGTACATAGGAGAAAATAATGCTACTTAAAAAGAAACATAAGAAAACAGTAACACAAGTCAATCGGGATAAGTCTCCGCCGAGTGTATGGGGAGATATCCTCTACTTAGTCAGTAAGCTTCTGATGGTTGGGTTTGTACTGGCCACGCTTTACTTTTTTGTCTTTGGACTATTGAGATATAATGACGATGGCATGAAACCAGCCTTAAAAGATGGCGACTTGGTTGTCTACTATAGGTTGGATAAACGTTATTCGATTGGTGATCTGCTCGTCTATAGTTATAAGGGCAAGGAAAGAGTGGCGCGTGTCATAGCAACCGAAGGAAGTACGATCGATATAAACGAAAATGGTCTCATCATCAATGGTTCTCCTCAACAAGAGCAGGATATCTACAAAGAAACGCTGCTCTATAAGGAAGGGGCTACCTTCCCAATGAAAGTCCCAGCAGGACAACTCTTTGTCCTCGGAGACAATCGAACAACGGCTGTAGATAGTCGTGCTTTTGGAACCATTCCTATACAGGATACCCATGGCAAGGTGGTAACAGTCCTAAGGCGACGGGGCTTTTGATGACAATTTATGAAAAAAGAAATTTAAAAATAAAAGGAATAATCATGAAAAAAACATTTTTGAAAAAATTAGTTACTGCAAGTATTGCAGCTGTAACCGCCTTGTCGGTCTTTAGAGGAGTGCCAACATTTGCGGATGAAAACTCTGATGCAACCGCAATGTCCAATGGAGAAACAAATGCACAAGTATCCATTAACAAGGTGTTGAATATTGCAGAAGGAATCACTACACCACTAGCTAACTTTACCTTTACTTTCACTCCGAAAAACGGTAACTCGAATAACGGAGTACCATATGAAACAATCAATGCTTCAAACGGTCAAATAGCAGATAAAACAATTAATTATTCTGAAAGAGATGTTTTGCAACCAAATCAAACTAGTATTAAGAAAGAAACTGGAAATATTTTTGCAAACGTGACTTACACACACGCTGGAGAATATGTCTATACTGTAGCTGAAAAACAAAATGACGGTTGGAGAGCAATTCAAAGAGGTGATGATGCAATTGACTCAATGACATATGATAATCGTAGCTATGAAATGCATGTTATTGTAAAAAATAAATCAACGAGTGGTGTGTATATCTCATCTGTGTACTTTAAACAAGAAACAACAGGGGCCACAGCTAAAGTGAAACCATCTGAAAAAGGGCCTACTTACAAATATGATTTGTTCACAAATATCTATCGTAAAAATGCTGGTAAGATAACAGATCCAAATCACCCCCATCCTAATAATCCGCACCTTGCGAAGTTTAATCCTAAAGTTGACTCATTAGTAATTAAAAAAGTTGTTTCAGGAGGAACTGCAGATAAATCGAAAGATTTCACTTTCAAGCTTACTTTCAAAAAAGCATCTACTGAAGATAGAACATCTATTGTAGGAAAAATCGGGAATGTTTCTAAAACTTTCGAATACGGAAAAGAAACAATAATTACACTACACCATGATCAATCCTTAGTATTTGATACAATCCCAGCAGGTACTCGTTATAAATTGGTTGAAACAGGATCTCAGGGCTATACAGCTTCAGCTGCTTATTGGGAAAATGGAGTATCTAAAACTCAAGCAGGCAGAATTTCAGCTGATTTGACTCAAGATAGTATTTTAGTTGGCGAAAAACGAAATGAAAACACAATCACCAATAGCGTTCAAGACGTTACCCCTACTGGTCTCTTGATTGACAACCTTCCTTTCATCTTGATGATTGGTCTTGGTTTGGCTGGATTTGTTGTTTTGTCTAAAAAACGCAGACAAGCTTAGGCAACTGGTTTGAATTATGAAAATCAAGCGTGAGAAACCAAAAAGGAGTTTGTCTAGGCGTCTGGTCCTTGCTGTAGATGCATTGATGAATCATATCTTGCTCCTCTTGACAGCCTTAGTCTTTCTCTTTGGTTTCTACGCCCTTTGGGATGCCAATCAGGTTTATTCTCAGGCTTCATCAAGTGAGTATGAGGCCTATAGACCAGTAAGTACTACTGAGAAGGATGAGCTTGCTAGTTTTTCTGGCTTTCACAAGCTACAGCAAGTCAACCCAGAGGTTCTCGGTTGGATCAATGTCTATGGCACCAATATTGACTATCCCTTAGTCCAAGCTAAAGACAATGAAAAATACTTGAACAAGGATTCCAAGGGAGAATTTGCAGCTACAGGGGCTATTTTCCTTGAGGCTCGAAATGAATCCAAGTTCGAGGACTTTAATACCATCATCTACGGACACCATGTAGAAAATGGGGTTATGTTTGGAGATGTAGCAAAGTTTTCTGATAAGGAATTTTTTGACCAGCATCGCTACGGTAGTATTTACTATAATGGCGTTGAAAAAGGTCTTGAAATCTTTGAAATGCTCGAGGTGGACGCCTATGACTTTAACATCTACGATCCAGGTATTAATGGGGATGATCGGCGCCAAGAATATATCGATCACTTACTCTCGGTTGCCATTCACAAACGAGACATTACACTGGGGCCAAATGACCATATCATCCTTCTCAGTACCTGTTTCCTAGACGTAACAAATGGGAGACATATCGTAGTTGCCAAGATTACGGATACGGTTCCAAAGAACACCTTCCATACGAAAAAATCAAAACCATTCCCTTACAGCGTCTTTGATGATTCGTCGCTCGGACGATTTCTCTCATCGATTCCTTTGTGGATATGGTACATCATCTTGTTTATCTTGCTCTTGCTATTGATCTTCTTGCTCATCATCCTCTACTTAATCTTGCGTCGTAGAAGAGAAGCAAAGGAAGAAGGAGCAGATACCATTACTGACTAAACTACCAATAAAAGAGAAAGGGACAGCCTCTCTTGCTCTTTTATTTTCAAGGCTAGAAAGGAGAAAGAAGGAAATATGAAAACAAGTACGAGTCGCAAAGTTATAAAGGTCATTCTATCCCTCTTTCTAGTTTTTTTCTGTCTTTTTACAGCTGATAGAGTCCTTGCGAGTGACTACGATCATTATAATCCCATTGAAAAGGATGCCAGCAGTACGGGCTTTGAAACCTTGCAGCACCTCAACAAGGATGTTTGTGGTTGGATTAGCCTTGATGGGACCAAGGTAGACTATCCCCTCTTGCAGAGTCAGGACAATGTCAAATACCTTGACCGCAATGCTTTTGGCGATTATACTGTGTCAGGGTCTATTTTTCTAGACTATCGTTTTAACCCCAACTTTACCGACTTTAACACCATCATTTATGGTCACTCCATGGCTTCTGGAGCTATGTTTGGTGAGATACAAAAGTTTGCTAACCAAGAGTTTTTCGAAAATCACCGTTATGGCTCTATCTACTACAATGGTCGAGAACGTGGTCTTGAGATTTTTGGGATTTTAGAAGTGGACGCCTATGACACGGAGATTTACCGAACCTTGAGTTCCAATGACGAGGAACATCAGGCATACTATCAGTATTTGCTAAGTAAAGCCAAGTACAAGCGGGATGTCTCCTTGACTTCAACGGATAAGATTGTTTTATTAAGCACCTGTTTCCTTAACATTACCAACGGACGACATATCCTATTAGCTAAAATAACGGATGCACCAGTAAAAGCTGCACAGGATAAAAGTGGAGAAGCAGTAGGGACACGCTATTTTGACCAAGGAATTCCAACGCATTGGATTTATATCCTTGCCTTTCTTCTCCTGATTATCGTTATTTTACTCCTTGTTGTTATCATCCTAATCATGAGACGAGATAAAAAGACTAAAGAACAAAAGAAATAGTAGACGTCGGAAGCGTTTACTATTTTTCTCTTTCATGATAGAATAGATAGTGAAAATAATATCATAAGGATGATAACATGAAAAAAGCAATATTAATGATGACCTTTGGATCTCCAGAGGAGATTAGTTTTGAAGGAGTAGCAGAATTTTTTACAAACATTCGTCGTGGAGTTAGACCCCAAGACCACGAGATCCAGACTCTCTATGACAACTATGTCCTTATCGGCGGGACACCCTTGCAGCGGATTACACGTGAGGAGGTTGATTTAGTCAAGGAACATTTAGGCGAGGAGTACGGTATCTACTTTGCCAACAAATTTTCTCGTCCCTTTATTCCAGACGTGATCAAGCAGATGGAAACTGATGGTGTTGAAGAATGTATCTGTTTGATTTTGGAACCTCATTATTCTTTTTACTCAGTCATGGGGTATGAAAAGTTTCTGGAAAGCCAGCAGATCCGATTTTTAGTCATTAAGGACTGGTATCAACAGCAGCCTTTGCTGGACTTCTGGACAGATGAGATTAGAAAAATTTTACGAAATGAGGTGGGGGAAGAATCGTTCAAGGTAATCTTTTCAGCACACAGTGTTCCCATTTTTGCCTTAGACTATGGAGATCCATATATCGATCAGATTTTCGATAATAGCAAGCTAATCGCTGAACAACTCGGCCTAACAGCCGACCAGTATACCAATACTTGGCAGAGCGAAAGCGATATTGGAATCCCTTGGATCAAGCCAGATGTTTTAGAATATTTACGAGAACAAAAGCAACATCCCGAGCATTATATTTTTGTCCCGATTAGTTTTATCAGTGAGCACATCGAAGTCCTGTTTGACAACGATGTAGAATGTTATGAGTTGTGTCAAGAATTAGATGTCACCTACCATCGCCCACCTATGCCCAATACGGATATCCGTTTAATTGACGCATTAGTTGCTACTGTAAGAGCGAATGAAGACAAAGAATTTAAAGCTTTTCTCCCAGAAGAAGAAACTTTTGATGAGTTAGCTCCTTCGGCAACTACCAAGGATATCATGGAGGAGACAGACGACCTTCAGATGCCAGAATTTGTCAAAAAACTCATTGAGAAAAAAGGTCGTGAAAATGTGAAGATGCCTTACTTGATTAAGAAAATGCTCGAAAAGGCTGGGAAGTTACCAAAAGAGTAAAGAAAAAAGGATTTAGCTTTAAGCTAGATCCTTTATTTGTTTTATTTTTTTCTCAAGAAGAGCTTTGATTTCTTGAAGAACTTCAAGTTCAGTTGGAGCAGCAGGTGCTTCCTCAACCACTTCCTCTTTCTTACGAAGGTTTTGAGCTTTTTCAATACCTTTGATAACGAAGAAGAGAACTGTACCCACAACAAGGAAGTTGATAACAGCGCTTAAGAATTTACCATATGTAACACCATTCCATGCAAGTTCAGCGATGTTTTGTACTTGCGCAGCTTCCAAGGCTGGGTTTAATAGGAGTGGAGTGATGATATCATTAACAAATGAAGTAACGATAGCACCAAAAGCAGAGGCAATGATCACACCGACAGCAAGGTCAACGACATTACCACGAAGCAAGAATTCTTTAAGATCCTTTAACATTTTCATAAATTCCTTTCCTAATTTTCTAATTTATTATATCCTAAATTGTGACAAAAAGCAACTTGAACGCTCAAAGTGCTCAGTTACCCCCTTTAAAAATATAGATTTTACTGAAAATATAGTTTAAAATGATGATCAAAATTTGTGCTAGGATAGTTTCAATCATATTAACCCTATCTATATTCTGTTCGACAAACTGGCCAATAACATCAGGAAAGGTTGTAACAAAGATATAAGTTAAAAGAAGGTCCAGTCCAAGAGTAGAGAGACGGGCTAAGAAAAATTTAACTAGTCGAATTGGCCAATTCTTCCTCTCTTGTTTAAAAACAAATGTATCATTAGTGATAAAGGCAAAAAGAATCCCGATAATATTTGCGAGGGCAGTTGCGAGGATTTCCTGGTGGCTGATATGGTAAATAACCAAACGTGATACAATAGAAACCAGAGTAGTAGCACCACCAAAAAATAGGTAGGAGAGGATTTCGTTATCAAAGAAAGCTTTTATTAGTTTTTTCATGATTTTAGTATAGCATAAAACTGGCTAATGTGCTATACTAGTAAGGTTGATAACCTCAACCCTTGGTGCTTAGCTTCTTTCACCAAGCATATTTTACGCGGGAAACCGCTAAAGGAGAAAACATGAAAAAATTAACTGTTCGCGACATGGCAGATATTGCTATTGTTGCTGCTATTTATGTAGTTTTGACTATTACGCCACCAATCAATGTTCTTAGTTTTGGGGAGTACCAGTTCCGTATTTCAGAAATGTTGAATTTCTTGGCATTTTACAACCCTAAATACATCATCGGTGTGACAATTGGATGTATGATTGCTAATTTATTTAGTAGTTTTGGATTAATAGATGTCTTTGTTGGTGGAGGTTCTACCCTAGTTTTCCTAAGTCTAGGTGTATGGCTCTTTGCAAAATACAGCAAAGATTACCTCTTTAACGGATTGATTCGAAAAGATCATTTCTTCTTTTCAATCCTCTTCTCCATTTCAATGATTACCATTGCAGCCGAACTTCATATCTTGACAGAAGCTCCCTTCTTCTTCACATGGTTCTCTACTGGAATTGGTGAGTTTGCATCACTCATCGTAGGTGCTATTTTAATCGGAAAATTAGGACGCCGAATCGATCTAACAAGATAAGAAGTTTATAAGCTAGATTCTTGCTAAATCTAGCTTTTTTCATTCCATAAAATTAAAAGAGAGCGCTTGACAAGAACATAGAACTATAGTATACTTTTTAGGTAAGCTGATTTAGCTCAGTTGGCAGAGCGCATCCATGGTAAGGATGAGGTCGCCGGTTCAATCCCGGCAATTAGCATGATAGAAACGAAATAACCTTGGGAAACCAAGGTTATTCTTGTACACTTGTATAAATGAAGTTAAAGCGTTTTGGCTGTTGACAAAAGTGACTCTATCTAGTAGAATAGTAGATGCGATGAGTCGATAGGTAGTCTTCGGACTACTATTGAGCATAAGGAGGTCATAACGCAGGAGCGGACCTTGATGAGTTGTGTGAACCTGCTCATCACATGAAGATGCCTCTTAGTCCCTGGTCAATGACTAGGGATTTTTAATTTTCAGAAAATATAGCCCAAAAATGCTTTTCAATTTCTTGAAAAAGTAGTATAATACATCTATTATAGAAATTTTTAGAAAATTCCGAAAGAGGTTATTTATGGGATATACAGTTGCTGTAGTCGGCGCGACAGGTGCTGTCGGAGCTCAGATGATAAAAATGTTGGAAGAATCAACACTTCCAATCGATAAAATTCGTTACCTTGCTTCTGCACGTTCAGCAGGCAAAACTTTGAAATTTAAAGACCAAGATATTACGATTGAAGAAACGACTGAGACAGCTTTTGAGGGTGTTGATATTGCACTCTTCTCAGCAGGTGGTTCGACATCAGCTAAGTATGCACCATACGCAGTGAAAGCTGGAGCGGTAGTAGTAGATAACACATCTTATTTCCGTCAAAATCCAGACGTACCTTTGGTTGTCCCAGAGGTCAATGCTCATGCACTTGATGCCCACAACGGGATTATTGCCTGCCCTAACTGTTCAACAATCCAAATGATGGTGGCTCTTGAGCCTGTTCGTCAAAAATGGGGCTTGGACCGTATCATCGTTTCAACTTACCAAGCAGTTTCAGGTGCTGGTATGGGAGCAATTCTTGAAACACAACGTGAACTTCGTGAAGTCTTGAATGACGGTGTGAATCCACGTGATTTGCAAGCGGAAATCTTGCCTTCAGGTGGTGATAAGAAACACTATCCTATCGCTTTTAACGCTCTTCCACAAATCGATGTCTTTACTGACAATGATTACACTTACGAAGAGATGAAGATGACTAAGGAAACGAAGAAAATCATGGAAGATGATAGCATCGCAGTGTCTGCAACATGTGTGCGTATTCCAGTCTTGTCAGCTCACTCTGAGTCAGTTTATATCGAAACAAAAGAAGTGGCTCCAATCGAAGAAGTGAAAGCAGCTATTTCAGCCTTCCCAGGTGCTGTTCTTGAGGATGACGTAGCTCATCAAATCTATCCGCAAGCTATCAATGCTGTTGGTTCACGTGATACCTTTGTCGGTCGTATCCGTAAAGACTTGGATGCAGAAAAAGGAATCCACATGTGGGTTGTTTCAGATAACCTTCTCAAAGGTGCTGCTTGGAACTCAGTTCAAATCGCAGAAACGCTTCATGAGCGTGGATTGGTTCGTCCAACAGCTGAGTTGAAATTTGAATTAAAATAGTCATATCGTTTAGGAGTTCAGATGAACTCCTTCTTTGAAATAGAGAGGTGTTTCTCATGTCTTATCAAGATTTAAAAGAGTGTAAAATCATCACAGCCTTTATTACCCCTTTCCATGAGGATGGCTCCATCAACTTTGATGCCATTCCAGCCTTAATTGAGCATTTATTGGCCCATCACACAGACGGCATTCTTCTAGCTGGAACGACTGCTGAGAGTCCGACTCTGACCCACGATGAAGAGTTGGAGCTATTTGCGGCTGTACAAAAGATTGTCAATGGACGTGTTCCTTTGATTGCAGGTGTAGGTACCAATGATACACGTGACTCGATCGAATTTGTCAAAGAAGTCGCAGACTTTGGTGGCTTCGCTGCTGGACTTGCTATCGTACCGTACTACAACAAACCTTCTCAAGAAGGGATGTACCAGCACTTTAAAGCTATTGCGGATGCATCAGATTTACCTATTATCATTTATAACATTCCAGGACGTGTGGTTGTCGAATTGACTCCAGAAACCATGCTTCGTTTGGCTGACCATCCAAATATCATCGGTGTTAAAGAATGTACCAGCTTGGCTAATATGGCTTATTTGATTGAGCACAAGCCAGAAGAGTTCTTGGTCTATACTGGTGAGGATGGAGATGCCTTCCATGCCATGAACCTTGGTGCAGATGGGGTTATTTCTGTTGCATCTCATACAAATGGGGACGAAATGCACGAAATGTTTACTGCCATTGCAGAAAGCGACATGAAGAAAGCTGCAGCTATTCAGCGTAAATTCATCCCTAAGGTTAACGCCCTCTTCTCTTATCCAAGTCCTGCTCCAGTTAAGGCAGTTTTGAACTACATGGGATTTGAAGCTGGACCAACTCGTCTACCTCTAGTTCCAGCACCAGAAGAAGATGCCAAACGCATTATCAAGGTTGTCGTAGATGGCGACTATGAAGCGACTAAGGCAACTGTAACTGGTGTTTTAAGACCAGATTACTAATAACTACAATAAAATCCATGACCGCAAGAACGATCATGGATTTTTCTTATTTTCCTAAACAGAATTGGCTAAAGAGTTGGGTAATGAGTTCATCAGGTGCTGCATCACCAGTAATTTCTCCGAGAATTTCCCAAGTACGAGTTAAGTCAACCTGAAGAAGGTCGACTGGCATACCGAGTTCTAGTCCTTCATTAACTGCTTGCAAGCTTTCAACAGCCTTCTCAATTAAGGAAATATGACGAGCATTAGATAAGTAAGTGGCGTCTTGCTCAACCAAACCAGCATTTTCAAAGAAGAGGTTGTTAATGCGTTCTTCAATCTTATCAATGTTTTGATTTTTAAGAACTGAAATACGAATGACATCTTCTGGAATTTCAGAAGTTTCAATCGCTTCTGGCAGATCAGTCTTGTTAAGAAGAATAATGCGATTAGTGTCTTGACTGATTTCTAGGAGTTGGCGGTCTTGAGCGGCCAGTGGTTCACTGGCATTTAGCACTAGTAGAACTAGATCAGCTTCCTTGAGGGCTTTTTTCGAACGCTCGACTCCGATTTGTTCGACGATGTCATCTGTTTCACGGATTCCAGCTGTATCAATCAATTTTAGAGGAACGCCGTTGATGTTGACGTATTCTTCGATAACATCTCGGGTAGTACCAGCGATATCTGTAACGATGGCCTTGTCCTCACGCAAGAGGTTGTTGAGGAGGCTGGATTTCCCAACGTTGGGGCGTCCGATGATGGCAGTTGAAATTCCCTCACGGAGGATCTTACCGCGACGGGCTGTTCTAAGGAGATTGGTTAGCAATTGTTCAAACTCCCTAGTCTTCTCGCGGACAACAGCAGTAGTAGCTTCCTCAACATCATCATACTCAGGATAGTCGATATTGACCTCAACTTGGGCAAGTGTATTGAGGATTTCTTGGCGAGTATTATTAATGAGGTCAGAAAGGGAACCATCTAGTTGTTTGACAGCAATGTTCATAGCCTTGTCAGTCTTGGCACGGATGATGTCCATCACCGCCTCAGCTTGCGTCAAGTCTACACGACCGTTGAGGAAGGCGCGCTTGGTAAATTCACCAGGTTCTGCTAAGCGAGCTCCTTCTCGGATAGCTAGCTGGAGAATTTCATTGGTGACGGCAATCCCACCGTGGGTGTTAATCTCGATAATATCCTCACGAGTGAAGGTCTTTGGAGACTTCATAGCCCCAACCATAACCTCGTCCATGACCTTACCAGTTTGAGGATCAACGATGTGGCCGTAGTTAAGAGTATGGCTGGCAACCTTACTCAAATCCTTGCCTTTAAAAATCTTTTGCGCAATAGCAAAACTATCTGTTCCGCTCAAACGGACAATACCAATGGCCCCTTCACCTAGTGGAGTAGAGATAGCAGCGATGGTATCAAATTCACGTGTAATCATACTAATTCCTTTTGTATTTCTTTTCTTAGGATATGTATCCAAACATCTCTTCAAATTGTAACAAATTTAGGTTATTTCTTCAATGGATGCTACTTGGAGATTGAAAAAGCCTAAGCAATTCTGCTTAAGCTAGTTTATTTGGTGCGCATTTCCCCTTGTGGGAAGTAAGTTCCTTCTGGCATGTCGTTGATGATGACATGAACGGCTGATTGAGGTGCTCCAGTATTACGGACAACAGCTTCCGTTACTTCCTTAGCAAGAGCTTTCTTTTGCTCGAGCGTGCGTCCTTCAAATAAATCGATGCGTACAAATGGCATAATAGCTTCCTCCACTAGTTTTTGATTTCTTCTATTTTACCACATTTTGCCGTTTAAAGCTTCAGAAAATTATGATATACTAGAATGTAGCAAAAATTTAGAAATGGACGTGAAATAGAAGCATGGCACAGTTGTATTATCGTTATGGGACTATGAACTCTGGTAAGACGATTGAGATTCTTAAGGTAGCCTATAACTATGAAGAGCAAGGAAAAGGTGTTGTCATCATGACCTCTGCTCTGGATACACGTGATGGTGTTGGTTATGTATCCAGTCGGATTGGTATGAAACGCCCAGCAATTGCGATTGAGGAAACAACGGATATCTTCGGCTATATCCGAGATTTACCTGAAAAACCTTACTGTGTGTTGGTCGATGAGGCTCAATTTCTCAAGCGTCACCATGTTTACGATCTAGCTCGTGTTGTTGATGAGTTGGATATACCTGTCATGGCTTTTGGTTTGAAAAATGACTTTCGCAATGAACTGTTCGAAGGTTCAAAATACCTCTTGCTCTTAGCAGACAAGATTGACGAAATCAAGACTATCTGTCAGTATTGTAAGAAAAAGGCGACTATGGTGTTGCGTACGCAGGATGGTGTGCCAGTCTATGATGGTGAACAAATTCAGATCGGTGGCAATGAAACTTATATCTCAGTCTGCCGTAAACATTATTTTGCCCCTGAAATCAATAAGGAGAATGAAGAAAAATGAACATCTATGATCAACTACAAGCTGTAGAAGACCGTTATGAAGAATTAGGAGAATTGCTGAGTGACCCAGATGTCGTCTCAGATACCAAGCGTTTCATGGAGCTTTCGAAAGAAGAAGCTTCTACTCGTGATACGGTAACTGCCTACCGTGAATACAAGCAAGTCCTTCAAAACATCGTTGACGCCGAAGATATGATTAAGGAATCAGGCGGAGATGCGGACTTGGAAGAAATGGCCAAGCAAGAACTCAAAGATGCCAAGGCTGAAAAAGAAGAATACGAAGAAAAACTGAAAATCTTGCTCCTTCCAAAGGATCCAAACGATGATAAGAACATCATCCTTGAAATCCGTGGGGCAGCTGGTGGAGACGAAGCAGCCCTCTTCGCTGGAGATTTGCTAACTATGTACCAAAAGTATGCGGAAGCTCAAGGCTGGCGCTTTGAAGTTATGGAAGCCTCAATGAACGGCGTCGGTGGTTTCAAAGAAGTGGTTGCTATGGTTTCTGGTCAGTCCGTTTACTCTAAGCTTAAGTATGAGTCTGGTGCACATCGTGTGCAACGTGTCCCTGTGACAGAAAGCCAAGGCCGTGTCCACACCTCAACAGCGACAGTTCTAGTCATGCCTGAAGTGGAAGAAGTAGAGTACGATATTGATCCAAAAGACCTTCGTGTTGACATCTACCACGCATCTGGTGCTGGTGGTCAGAACGTCAACAAGGTTGCGACTGCCGTTCGTATTGTTCACTTGCCGACCAATATCAAGGTTGAAATGCAAGAAGAGCGTACCCAGCAGAAGAACCGTGAAAAGGCTATGAAAATCATCCGTGCGCGTGTTGCTGACCATTTTGCTCAGATTGCACAAGACGAACAAGACGCTGAACGTAAGTCTACTATTGGTACTGGTGACCGTTCAGAACGTATCCGTACTTATAATTTCCCTCAAAACCGTGTCACAGACCACCGTATTGGCTTGACCCTCCAAAAACTAGATACGATTTTATCTGGTAAATTGGATGAAGTTGTGGATGCCTTGGTGCTCTATGACCAAACACAAAAATTAGAAGAATTAAACAAATAATGAAATTAGCTCAATTATTTTCAGATTTTGAAGAAGCGTTGATAAGACAAGGAGAGGAAGCAGAAAGCCTCTCTTTTGTCTATCGTAGCTTAAAAAATCTCTCTTTTACAGACTTTGTCTTTGCCCTCCAGCAAGAGGTAACAGAGGAAGAAAACCAATTTGTAGAAGAAATTTATCAGCAGTTAGCGGCTCACAAACCAGCACAGTACATCATCGGACAGGCAGATTTCTTTGGAATGCAGTTAAAAGTAGATGAGCGGGTTTTGATTCCTCGTCCAGAGACAAAAGAGTTGGTGGAGCTTATCTTGGCAGAAAATGCTAAGGAAAGTCTTAAGATTCTAGATATCGGGACTGGAAGTGGTGCCATAGCCCTTGGATTAGCTAAAAACAGACCGGATTGGTCAGTGACAGCAGCAGATATTTCACAAGACGCCTTAGAGCTTGCATCAGAGAATGCTAGAAATCAAAATCTTAATATATTTTTTAAAAAATCTGATTGTTTTGCAGAAATTTCTGAAAAATATGATATAATTGTATCCAATCCACCCTATATCTCTCGTGAAGATGAGTCAGAGGTCGGTTTGAATGTTTTGCATTCGGAGCCTCATCTAGCTCTCTTTGCAGATGAGGATGGCCTAGCTATTTACCGCAGAATTGCGGAAGATGCAAAAGACTATCTCACAGATGGTGGTAAGATTTACCTTGAAATTGGATACAAGCAAGGTCAAAGTGTTCCTGATCTTTTTAGGAAAAATCTTCCTGAAAAAAGAGTACGAACACTCAAGGACCAATTTGGTCAAGATAGGATGGTTGTAGTTGATGATGGACAGGATTAGACAAGAGTTGGAAAAGGGCGGAGCTGTTGTTTTGCCTACAGAGACAGTTTATGGTCTCTTTGCTAAGGCCTTAGACGAAAAAGCTGTCGACCATGTTTACAAACTCAAACGTCGTCCCAGAGACAAGGCACTTAACCTCAATGTTGCTTCTCTAGAGGACATCTTGCACTTTTCAAAGAATCAGCCAACTTATCTACAAAAGCTTGTAGAGGCCTTTTTACCGGGTCCCTTGACCATTATTCTCGAAGCCAATGACCGAGTTCCCTATTGGGTCAACTCTGGTCTTGCAACTGTCGGATTTCGGATGCCGAGTCACCCCATTACACTTGATTTGATTCGAGAGACAGGTCCTTTGATTGGGCCGTCTGCCAATATTTCAGGCCGAGCAAGTGGAGTGGCCTTTGCTCGAATTCTAGAGGATTTTGACCAAGAGGTTCTGGGTCTGGAGGACGACGCTTTTCTAACTGGACAGGATTCGACTATTTTGGATTTGTCTGGAGACAAGGTGAAAATCTTGCGCCAAGGAGCGATTAAGCGAGAAGATATTCTTGCACAGTTGCCAGAGATTTCTTTTGAGGAGGAATGAGATGCTAAGAGATTTGCAAGAAACAGATGTGAATGCTATATGTGAGATTAACCAAGAGGCTTTGGGCTATTCTTTTAGTCCAGAGGACACAGCTAGTCAACTAGCTAGACTGTCTCAGGATTCTCATCATTTCCTACTTGGCTATGAGGATGAGGTCAGCCATGTCCTACTTGGATATGTCCATGCTGAAGTTTATGAATCCCTCTATTCCAAAGCAGGATTTAATATTTTAGGCTTAGCGGTTTCGCCTCAAGCACAAGGGCAAGGTATTGGTAAAAGCTTACTGCAAGGGTTGGAAGACGAAGCAAAAAGACGCGGTTATGAGTTTATCCGCTTAAACTCTGCCGATCACCGTCTGGGTGCTCATGCATTTTATGAAAAAGTTGGTTATACTTGTGATAAAGTGCAGAAACGGTTTATTCGCATCTTTTAGTTTATTTTCTTATTTGAAAAACAAACTAAAAGACCAGTCACACTATAAAGGAGAAGACCTATGATTTTTGATAAAGACGATTTTAAAGCATACGATGCTGATCTCTGGAATGCTATTGCCAAAGAAGAAGAACGCCAACAAAACAATATCGAGTTGATTGCTTCGGAAAACGTGGTTTCCAAGGCTGTTATGGCAGCTCAAGGGTCTATCTTGACAAACAAATATGCCGAGGGTTACCCAGGACGCCGTTATTATGGTGGAACGGATGTAGTAGACGTGGTAGAAACTCTAGCTATTGAACGCGCGAAAGAAATTTTCGGTGCTAAATTCGCCAATGTCCAACCTCACTCAGGAAGCCAAGCCAACTGTGCGGCTTACATGGCCTTGATTGAGCCAGGTGATACGGTTATGGGAATGGATTTGGCTGCT
The DNA here is from genome assembly GCF_000253155.1 of Streptococcus oralis Uo5. Taxonomy (NCBI): domain Bacteria; kingdom Bacillati; phylum Bacillota; class Bacilli; order Lactobacillales; family Streptococcaceae; genus Streptococcus; species Streptococcus oralis. Next base: position 1,019,615 of record NC_015291.1, on the reverse strand, counting down.
GGTGGGCACTTGACCCACGGAGCTCCTGTTAGCTTCTCTGGTCAAACCTACAACTTTGTTTCTTATAGTGTGGATCCTGAAACAGAACTCTTGGACTTTGATGCTATCTTGAAACAAGCCCAAGAAGTAAAACCAAAACTAATTGTAGCTGGTGCTTCAGCCTATTCTCAAATTATCGATTTCTCAAAATTCCGTGAAATTGCAGATGCCGTTGGTGCTAAGCTCATGGTCGATATGGCCCATATCGCTGGTTTGGTGGCAGCTGGACTTCATCCAAGCCCAGTGCCATACGCTCATATCACTACAACAACGACCCACAAAACTCTTCGTGGACCGCGTGGTGGCTTGATTTTGACAAATGATGAAGATCTAGCTAAGAAAATCAACTCAGCTATTTTCCCTGGTATTCAGGGTGGTCCTTTAGAGCATGTTGTGGCGGCTAAGGCGGTTTCCTTCAAAGAAGTTTTGGACTCAGCCTTTAAGGAATATGCTGCTAATGTCATCAAAAACAGCAAGGCTATGGTTGAAGTCTTCTTGCAAGACCCTGATTTCCGTATCATTTCTGGAGGGACTGAAAATCACCTCTTCCTTGTTGATGTCACTAAGGTTGTAGAAAACGGAAAAGTTGCTCAAAACGTACTGGATGAAGTTAATATTACCCTAAATAAAAATTCAATCCCTTACGAAACTTTGTCACCATTCAAGACAAGTGGAATTCGTATCGGAGCAGCAGCCATCACTGCACGCGGATTTGGTGAAGAAGAAAGCCGTAAAGTGGCTGAACTCATCATTAAAACCCTTAAAAATGCAGAAAATGAAGCTGTCTTAGAAGAAGTGAGAAGTGAAGTCAAAGCGTTGACAGATGCCTTCCCACTATACGAGGACTAATACTTTTATGGACATTTATATTAAGAAAGCCATTATCCATCAGTTCAGTCCGGATGATACCGAGCTGTTTCTAGCGGATAAATTTCTCAATATCACTCCAAAAATCGAAGAATACCTGCGCAAAAAAATCGAACGTGTGTATTCAGATGAAGCAAAGACTGGGATTTTCGAAGAAGAAAATCCCTTCTTCAATCACATCACAGAAGATTTGTTGGAGACATCAGTGACACTGGCTAATCTCTGGAAAGAGGAGTTCAGCATTTCAGAAAATCTCAAGACCAATGACTTGGTTTTTGTTCAGTTTTCTAAAGAAGGCGTAGAACATTTCGCTTTTTTGCGAATTGCTCTGCGTGAGACCTTGACTCACCTTGGTGGAGAAGTTGATAACCCAATCAAGCTAACTCAGAATAACCTACCTGGATTTGGAACGGGGGCTGATGAGGCCTTGGTGGTCAATCTTCAAAGTCGCAAGTACCATCTCATCGAAAAACGCATCAAGTATAATGGGACTTTCTTGAATTATTTTTCAGAAAATCTCCTAGCTGTTGCTCCCAAGATTTCACCCAAGAAATCTATCAAGGAACTGGAAAAAACGGCTCAGAGAATTGCAGAGTCCTTTAACACAGATGATTTTCAGTTTCAATCCAAGGTCAAATCAGCGATTTTCAACAATCTTGAAGAAAACAATGAGTTGTCTCCTGAGAAATTGGCTAACGACCTTTTTGATAATAATCTGACAGCTCGCTTGAGCTTTATCGACCAAGTCAAGGAAGCTGTACCAGAACCAGTCCAGTTTGATGAAATTGATGCCAGTCGTCAGCTCAAGAAATTTGAAAACCAAAAACTTTCCTTGTCAAATGGAATTGAACTCATCGTTCCCAATAACGTATACCAAGACGCCGAGTCTGTTGAGTTTATCCAAAATGACAATGGAACCTATTCTATCTTAATCAAAAATATCGAGGATATTCAAAGTAAATAATGTTTAAATTTATAAGAAGAGTGCTTGTGCTAGCAGTCTTCCTTTTAGCAGGATACAAAGCTTATCATATCCATCAGGATGTTAAACAAGTCATGACCTACCAACCCATGGTTCGAGAAATCTTGAGCGAAAGAGATACTCCAGCCAATGAAGAGTTGGTGCTCGCTATGATTTATACTGAAACGAAGGGAAAAGAGCGGGATGTCATGCAGTCTAGTGAGTCTGCTAGTGGCGCCACCAATACCATCAAAGACGATGCCTCTAGTATTCGCCAAGGGGTTCAGACTCTAACAGATAATCTCTATTTGGCACAGAGCAAAGGAGTAGATGTCTGGACCGCCGTTCAAGCCTATAATTTTGGACCTGCCTATATCGACTTTATCGCTCAGAATGGCAAGGAAAATACACTGGCCCTAGCCAAGCGTTACTCCCGAGAAACGGTCGCTCCAATCCTTGGTAATACTACAGGGAAGACCTACACCTATATCAACCCTATTTCTATCTTTCACGGTGCCGAACTCTATGAAAATGGTGGAAATTATTACTACTCGAGACAGGTTCGCTTTAATCTCTATATCATGAAATTCTTTAATTTCTTTTAAACATCTGGTTTGACCAGGTGTTTTTCACTATAAGCTTTCTTTAAGATTGTTTTATTACCCTAGAAAGGTAAAGGAGGGAATACCCTATGAGAAAGAAACTCTTTCTAACAAGCGCTGCAGTTTTGTGGGCTGTAACAGCTATGACAAGCGTCCACGCAGCAACCGATGTTCAAAAAGTAATCGATGAAACCTATGTACAACCAGAATATGTCCTAGGTTCTTCTCTATCTGAAGACCAAAAAAACAAAACTCTTAGCAAACTTGGCTATGACGCATCAAAAAGACACTAAAGATATCAAAACTATGACACCCGATATCTATTCGAAAATTATGAATGTGGCTAATGATGCTAGTCTACAACTCTATTCATCGGCTAAGATTCAAAAGCTGGGTGACAAATCACCTCTAGAGGTCAAGATTGAAACGCCTGAAAATATCACCAAGGTGACGCAGGATATGTACCGTAATGCAGCGGTGACGCTGGGAGTTGAGCATGCCAAAATCACAGTTGCAGCCCCTATTCCAGTTACAGGTGAGAGCGCCCTAGCTGGGATTTACTACTCGTTAGAGGCCAATGGTGCTAAAGTACCGCAAGCCAATAAAGACCTGGCCCAAGAAGAACTAAAAGCCTTGTCCGATATCAATGCTGAAAACAAGGACAAGTCAGGCTACGATGCCAATAAGCTCAATGTGGCTTTGGCAGATATCAAGGCAGGAATCGCAAAGGCAAAAGAAGCCAAAGGAAATCTGACAGAAGAAGATGTCCGCAAAATTGTAGAAGACACACTAAAAAACTACAAACTCGATCAGGTTATAACAGGAAACCAGGTCAATATCATCATCAATTTTGCACTCAACCTCTCAAAGAGTGACATTTTGAACAATGCTGATTTCACTAAAACCCTAAATGACCTCAAGGAAAGTATTGTATCCCAAGCTGGAGATAGTTTTAAAAATATCAATCTCAACTTTGATGCAAATAAAGCGCTAGAAGAGGGGGGCAACTTCTTTAGCTCTCTTTGGCAAGCCATTGTCAACTTCTTCAAGAGTTTTGGTGCTTAGGTCATTTCATGATATAATAGATGGTAACAGAAATGTTGCCGTCTTTTTTGTCGGCCGATAGAAAGTGAAAAATATGTTAAAGAAAAATGATATTGTAGAAGTTGAAATTGTTGATTTGACCCATGAAGGTGCTGGGGTTGCCAAGGTAGAAGGTTTGGTTTTCTTTGTAGAAAATGCTCTACCAACTGAGAAAATCCTCATGCGTGTTCTTAAGGTCACTAAAAAGATTGGCTTTGGGAAGGTTGAAGAATACCTTGTTCAGTCAGCTCATCGTAACCAAGACCTTGACCTAGCTTATCTACGTTCAGGTATCGCTGATTTTGGGCATCTTGCCTATCCAGAGCAGCTCAAGTTCAAAACCAAGCAAGTCAAAGACAGTCTCTACAAGATTGCTGGTATTATAGATGTAGAGGTTGCTGAAACACTTGGTATGGAGAATCCTGTCAAGTATCGAAATAAGGCGCAGGTGCCTGTTCGTCGAGTGAATGGTGTCTTGGAAACTGGCTTTTTCCGTAAGAATTCGCACGACCTCATGCCTCTTGAAGATTTCTTTATCCAGGATCCTGTCATTGACCAAGTCGTAGTAGCTCTTCGAGATTTGCTTCGTCGCTATGATTTGAAACCTTATGACGAAAAGGAACAGTCTGGCTTGATTCGGAACCTAGTGGTGCGTCGTGGTCACTATTCAGGACAAATCATGGTTATCTTAGTGACTACACGTCCTAAAATTTTCCGAGTGGAGCAGTTGATTGAACAACTTATCAAGCAGTTCCCAGAGATTGTGTCTGTCATGCAAAATATCAATGACCAGAATACCAATGCGATTTTTGGTAAGGAGTGGAAGACTCTTTATGGTCAAGACTATATTACGGACCAGATGTTGGGAAATGACTTTCAGATATCTGGGCCAGCCTTTTACCAGGTCAATACAGAAATGGCAGAGAAACTTTATCAAACAGCTATTGACTTTGCGGAGTTAAGAGAAGATGATGTGGTGATCGATGCCTACTCAGGGATTGGAACGATTGGATTATCCGTTGCCAAGCATGTCAAAGAAGTCTACGGTGTTGAAGTGATTCCAGAAGCAGTAGAAAATAGCCAGAAGAACGCAGAATTGAACGGTATCTCAAACGCCCACTATGTATGTGACACAGCTGAAAATGCCATGAAGAACTGGCTCAAGGAAGGTATCCAACCAACCGTCATCTTGGTTGACCCACCACGCAAGGGCTTGACCGAGAGCTTTATCAAAGCAAGCGCCCAAACAGGAGCAGACCGCATCGCTTATATTTCATGTAATGTCGCAACCATGGCGCGTGATATCAAACTCTATCAAGAATTGGGATATGAGTTGAGGAAAGTCCAGCCGGTGGATTTATTCCCACAAACGCATCACGTTGAGTGTGTAAGTTATTTAGAGAAATGTAGTTAATCCACTCGCTTTTTTATTTCAAAGCGAGATGCTTCAAAACTCCACTGGAGTCTTGAACATATATAAAAATAAAGTTATTGTGTGACTGAAATAATCAGGCACTTGGATAGAATAGAATCGAAAGGACTATTTGATGAAAAAACAACCGCAAATAATGGAAAAGGAACGTTTGGGAGCCTTTATTGACGCTGTGTTAGCCATCGTTATGACTATCTTGGTTTTGGAGCTGGAAAAGCCAAAAACCTTTGATTTACAAGGACTATGGGAGCTTAGAACCAATTTTCTTGCCTACGGTATTTCTTTCTTTTGGCTGGGAGCTATGTGGGTCAATATCCATTCTTCTTCGCATCTCATTAAAAAAGTTAGCCAAAAAACAGTCTGGGCAACCATTATCATGCTCTTTTTCTCCTCCCTTTTTCCCTATACTACTCAGCTCATAGCAACCCATTTCGACAATGGTAGCATGCAAGCATTCTATGGGGTAATCGTTCTACTCATTAGCTTTTCAGTATTATGGTATTACCGTACCTTGGATGAAGTGAATGATATAGCTGAGATGCATGCGTTAAGACGAGGACGAAAACGTTGGATACGATGGGATATTGGTATTAAAATGTTAGGGCTTATCTTGTCTCTGACAATCTTCCCAGCAGGAGTAGGACTGTCAGTCCTAGTAACACTTTTGTTTATTGTTATCCCGAGACAATTTAAAGTCTAATCATTTAATCGACTCATCTGTTTTATTCGGGACTTAGTTGACTGCTTCCGATTCTGAGATTTTTGAATTTGTATTGATAAGCATTGCATTCAATACTTTTCTATAGGAATTCACTGAAATAACAGTCAAGACATATGATGTGTGTGACTCAGCTTGTACAAGTTGAGATAGTCAGGAATTTGAATAATTTTTTTGTAACAGTTATAATGACAATTATGAATAAACTTGTTTAAACTTTATGTCTCTTTAGAAAGTGTGTTAACTTGAAAGAACAAATTTTTTTGATGGGTGGGAATCCCCCAATAACGAAATATAGCATTGTTGAAAAAATTGTATCATCAAGCAAGATTGAAAGAATTGTTATTTTTACAGTTTTTCGAGATAATTGGCAACCCTATATGAAAAAGTACACGGAAGCTTTCCAAAGTCAATTTCCTAATCTAAACACTGATTACTTACTTTTGGACATTGAGCAGATTAATTTTGATAGCTATTTAGATGCTGATCTAATTATCATCGGTGGTGGAAATACGGAAAAATATATAGCTACTTATGTCAATCAGGAGTTCAAAAATTATATCGATCATATGCTTAATAAAGGGGCAAAAGTTATAGGGTTTTCTGCAGGAGCCCTATTATTAGGAGAAAAAGTCTATGTCTCACCTAATGATAATTCAGAACATCAGATAAAGATAAAAAATGGATTAGGAGTCTTTAGTCAGTTTTTAATTAGTGTTCATTATGATTCATGGAAAGATAAAGCAAATAAGGATAGAGCTGAAGAACTTGTTGATGTTCCCATAATTCCACTAAATGATCATTCCTGTCTTGTATTGGATAAACTTGGAAATATCATAGAGAAAATTGACTAGTTTTAATCATGCGAATCTGAATCTACGAAACTAAAGTATTGACGAAATGAATAATGAAAAGCCTTGATTGTAAGGCTTTTTTGTGTTTTTGTGATAGAATATAGGTAGTTATAAATCGAGAGCAACTAAGAAGCAGTAAAAATATTATTCATAAAATAATCAAGATAAGGGCGATAAAATGACAGAAATTGACAAAAAAGAAATTAAAAAATTATCTTTGTTTTACATTTGGAATTACTTATATAGCTTGGGGGATTCTTGCCATCTTTACGCAATCTCATATTTTTGGATTAGAAACGATTATAGGAAGAACATTACATATAGTAGGTGCACTTGGTCCAGCTATTGCAAGTGGCTTTTATTTAAAAAGTAATAATATAAAATTTAAACATTTTTTATTTAATAAGATAGAAAATAGTAGTATTTATTTCATTTATCATATGTTAGCAATTTTGATACTATTTTCTGTATCTTCCTTAGAATTAAACGGAGTATCAATTTATCTGATGCCATTATTCTTTATACAACTAATTTTTTTTGGTGGTGGACATGAAGAATTAGGATGGAGAGGTATATTACAACCCTTACTTGATAAAAAATATACTTATTGGCAATCTAATTTGATTGTAGGATCAATTTGGGGGATTTGGCATCTGCCTTTATGGTTTATAGTTGGAGAAAGTCATCAAGGATTTCCTTTTATTTTATTTTTTATATATACATTATTTTTAAGTTTTGTTTTAGGGCTTCTTTACCGTCAAACGAAATCTGTTGGATACTGTGTATTATTTCATGCGTTCGCAAATTTGCTAAATCTCTATTTTGTGTTAAAAATTAATCTTATTTTTATTATCATTTTTATTGGTTATTTGATTTATACTATATTGGCGAGTAATAGAATTAGTAAGGAAACAACATTTTAAAATTTAGATCAGGATATCCATTATTGAAAGTAACGTGTGGTCATTCTAGATAATCAATGTTAGGGACTTTTCTATTTGATGAGACATCACTGCTTGTTCAAACTGGTTTAACAAGTATTTATCTAGTGAAAGCCCTACAGTAAGGAGTTTAAACATGAAATTCCATGAATTTGGTGATAAGAATTTGCCTCCTATTTTACTAATACATGGTGGTGGCAGTTCTTGGTGGAATTATCTTCGTCAAGCACGAATCTTGTCAAAAGAATACCGTATTATTCTACCAACTTTGAATGGCCACGGCGAGGAATATCAACTTGATTATGTTTCTACTGAAGATTCTGCTTTGGAGATTCTAGACTATATCAAAGCAAACTGTGGTGGGAAATTGTTTGCAATCGGTGGTGTTTCACTTGGTGGTCAAATTGCCATTGAGCTTTTGTCTTTAGACAGTGAAATTGCTGAGAAGGCCATCATAGATGGAAGCCTCTGCATTCCTCAACCAAGGTTAGCTAAAATCAGCATCTTTCTAGTGTCTCTATTTGGTAAACTGATGTTCAATAAATTCTCTTGCAAACTTCACTTAAGCATGATGAACAAACTCTATCCTAAACTGGCTTATCCAGAGGAAATAAAAGCTTATTATTTGGAGGATTTGCCAAGGACCCCTGTCAAAACATTGGTGACCATTTACAAAAATTATATGGGATGTTACAAGCTGAAAGATATGATTTCTGCTAGCAAGGCTCAGGTTCTGTATATCTATGGTGAAAAAGAATTGAACTGTGTGAAAGAATCAGCGAAATTATTTCATCAGCTACATTCAAATACAATTTTGTATGAAGCAAAGGGCTATAACCACGGCTATTTATCAGCTTACCTGCCTTATGAGTGGATTGATTTGGTGGTGCCCTTTTTAAAGAGTGACTCATTAGAAATGTGTAACGAATCTGATATGCCATAAGGAGGAAACGGATGCTAGGAGCAATAGTTGGAGATATTGTAGGTTCAGTTTACGAATGGAACAATATCAAAACGAAGGATTTTCCTTTATTTTGTGATGATTGTTTTTTCACGGATGATACGGTAAGTCCGAACCACTGAGTGTGTGAGTTTGTTAGTGAAACATTTTTAATATTTATAAGATTTAAAGTTGATTACAAAAAGGGAGTATTATCATGGGAATATTCGATGATTTTGAGTACAAAGAAAACTACCTAGATGAAGAAAAAGTAATTGAAATACTTAAAAAGATTTTAAGAGCAATTCATCTAAATAATTATAGAGATATTTTGGATTGTGTTGATGGTTCAGAAGTTGATGATGTAAGAGAGTTACTTGAATATATTGACGATTCATTACAATTAAATGATTTTGATAAAATTGATGAATATGGTGTAGATTGTAATTTCCATCCGAATTATGAGTACTCCCAACTACAAGTTTATGAATTTAATGATCAAACTGGCTTTGTTGTTGAATATGAGATGACCTCCGATTCTGAATTAGTAGATTTAACCCTACAATTAGAATTTTTATACAATAATGATGGTTACAAAATAACTTCTATAGATGTTGATCCTGGATAAACCGCACTTAATTATCTTCGTTATATAATAAATGCGTATATTAAGGCTAGATAATTTGATTGTAAGTTGCTTAAAATATCGGTTAGTTTTTCAAATATTGGGAAAATGAAAGATGTATCTATTGGAATTGTACCAAAATGATTATTCTAAAGATTTTGTCGTGTTTGATTCTTTAGAAGATGGAAAAGACTTTGTTTCTCACTGATGATACGGCAAGTCCGAACCGCTGAGTGTGTAAGTTTGTTAGTGAAACGTTGCTAATCCTCAAAATAAAGAAACTAAAACTCCATTATTTTGAGATGAAAACCTAAACTGACTTTAAGGAGTGTTATATTGATAGAAAGCAGACCTGAGTTTGATAAAATCACATCCTTTGATGAATTTAATAAATACTATTGGTATCGTGATGAACTTTCACAGATATGCCAGTCATTAGGACTTGAAAATAGAGGTACAAAACAAGAACTCAATGATATTATTGAGCAGTACTTCAATGGGAATTTGATTAAAAAATCATCAGTAAAAAGGAAAAAGAAACGAGTAGAAGTCGTTACTTTAGATACGCCCTTACTTGAATGTGGATTCTCCTTTAATGCAAACTTTAGAGAATATTTCTCAACTTTAACAGGTGTTTCGCCCTTTAAATTTACTGCTAATATGGCCACCGCTTGGAGAAAAGTAAAAAAAGTAAATGATTTGAATTTTACAATCCAAGACATGCTAAAAGTTTATGATGGAAATTCAGATTATGCCAAGTATGATCATTCGGTTTGTCAATGGAACCAATTTTTAAAGGACTTCTGTGCAGACGAAAATAGTCGTAACTACTCAAACAAGTTAAAAGTAGCTTCTATTCTTTGGAAAGAAGTTAGAAATTCGAGTAATGAAAAAATTTATTCAAAGAATCTTTCGACTGAATATGCTGATAGAATAAAAGAGTATAGGAAGTAGAAAAGTTAGTCTAAACCAATAGTTCACAAGGAGGAATGCCATGCTAGGAGCAATTATTGGAGATAAGGAAAAGGCCTATTCCTATCTAGACGAGCCGTTAAAGAATGTCATTGAACGATGGGATCTTTTCTTAGCAGGAAAATGATGGTTTAGTTAAGTAGAAAGGTGGCATCTATGGAATTAATTGATAAGTATAAAAAAGAAAAGGTTATAGACGTTATCACAAATATTTTAAAGGCTATTCACCTGAAAAAATATGAAGACATTATGAACTATGTCGATGAGTCAGAGATTGACGATTTAAACGAATTCTTTAGTTATGTTGAAAAGACATTAGAATTGAATGATTTTGACACGATTGATGAGTATGGTGTGGAGTGTCATTTCAATCCGCCTTATGAGTACTCTCAATTGGAAATTTATGATTATGATGACCAGACTGGGTTTGCTGTTGATTATGATTTGACTTCAAATTCTGAATTAGTAGATATGAGATTGCAAATAGAGTTTCTATATACCGATAGTGGCTATACAGTAAGATTTCTTAATGTCGATCCTGGTTAGGAGAAGTTTAACAAGCAATATCCTTAATACACTATTTATACAGGCATTTAAGATTTTCTTGAATGTCTTTTTTCTACAAGAGTAAGGTCAAAGCTTTTAAACTATCAAGTTTTCCTATCAATAGGTCAATTGTCTTTAAATGCATTTTATGAATGAATCTAAATGGTTATAGAAAGTCATTTTCAGCGTGTTCATGCTATAATAGTTTTAGACTTTTTATTTTTGGAGATATAAATGAAAAAATATAAGCATTTATTATGGCTTTCTGCCTTGATCATCATACTGATATCACTATTTTCACTGAATGGGTGTAGTTTGGGTGGTGAGACCATTCCCAAAAACAGAACAAAAGAACAGTACGAATTTGAAAAAACGTTTGAACCTATGTTTAAATTTTTAGAACAAGACAAGAAAGATTTTACGGGATTAAAGGCATACACTAGTAGAATTTATATAAAAAATCAAGATGAAGTTAAAAAATACGAAGTGGATTTAGATATCACTCAAGCTGATATTAAAGGTGATTATACAATAACAATTGGGGAGAATAACGAAACTGTTCCGGTTACATATTCTAATGGGAAGTTAAATTATGGGTCGGAGGTAACTCCTTTATATGATGAAGAAATTCTTAATCTAGTGGTACAAAGAGATTTCTTTACTTCTCTAGATGTAAAGGAGACTTTTAAGAGTGCAGAAACAGAACTTCGTGAGATTGTATATCAGCCAGAAAATAACTCTGACCTCTATAAACATCTAAAAAGCAAATATGATTTACCAGAGGAAACAACATGTATAGTATTAGTAAATTATTCCAGCTCAACTATATATAGAGTAACTATTCAACTAAAATCTAATCAAAAGATTGTGCAAATTAGTAGTGTTATTTTTGAAAAAGAATGAGGTGTTCATGAACGAAATTGAAAAAAGCAACCGCCGAGTCGAAGTGTCTGCAGTATTATCGAAAGTAGTGTTGAATTGGAAATGAAATATTGTAAAGTGTTTGCGAAATTGAATCAAGATTTGTTAAATCAATTCAGAAAGTGTTTGGGTGGTAAATGTGGAATTAAAATTTAAATATTCGAATATAGCAGTTTTTAGAATCGTTGAGTTTAAGAATAAAAGTTATATATTAGATCCTACCACTATAAAAGGCAAATCCTATTTCTTCGGTTCACTTCCGAAAGAGGTTACCGCTGAAATGGTTGAGCTATCTCCATCTAATGATAGTTTTAGAATAAAATCGAAGACACCAATAGGCGCATCTACTGCTCTAGTTATCATGATTCAGCCACTTGTTGGCATCTCTCATACGCTGATGAAAGATGCCTTTATTAGCTGGGGAATCAATCAGCAAATTTTAATGAAAGTAGTGTTATTTGCTTTCTCTGTATTTTTGTCTTATCTTATGGCTGTCTTTTATGAAAAAAGTGCGGTAAGAAAGTTTGAATCAAGAGTTCCCCAAAATAGTAAACGTCGTCGACTTGTTTTTGAACCCAAAGGTAAACGAATAATTGATTGGTTGTTTTTCACACTTGGAATTAACATTATATGTTTGGCATTTTTTATAGGACTTGACAGTGGTTATGAAAGTGCTATATTGGTTATAAATGGCATAATTTCGTGGTGGTCCTTTGTACTATTAAGAATGCCACAAATCCCAGACTACTATAAAACACTAACATTAACTGAAATTGAAGAGCTATAAATATAGAGTGCCGAGAAGTTGGAAATAGTATTGATTCAGGTATTAAATCAATTCGGGAGGTAATTTTGGAAATTAATGTTAAAGAAACGAAGTATTTTTGTCATCAACTTGTAGAACTAAATGGGAAAAAATATATATTAGATGCAAGTTCAATGACTCCCAAGTTCTACTATTGGGGTGTTCCAACGGACGAATTAACGGTTGAGATGACGGAACTTAACAGTGAGGATATCAATTTTAGTACCCCGATTAATAAGTTTAAAGCTTCATATGTGGCAATCATGGTTCAACCACTTGTATGGATTGTTTATTCTTTACTTAAAACTTTTTTTAAAGAGTACAATATTAGCCAACAGATAATTTTAAAATTAGTAGTATTTTGCGTATCTATACTGTTCCCTTACTTGATTTTTTATTTTACAAGAGAGAAAGAACGTAATAATGTTAAAGCTTTACTGCCTTCTTCTAGTAGAAAATATGAGATGATTTTTAAACCAGTATCTGCAAGAAGACAAGTTTTTGATGCCTATATTTTTACTGTTCCTATAATAGCTTGTTTGGCACTTTATTTGTCTATTAATGATGGAGGAGAAGGTATTGTTCTCGTTATCAATAGTATTGTCTCATTTTTTCTTCTATCATTTTTATTTGGAAAGATTCCCATTCTTTCCGCTTATAAGATTAGAAACGTCACATTTGAAGGAATTAGAGAAATTAAATAAGGCCTTTGATTCAGGTAGTAAATCAATTTAGAAAGTGTTTGGGTGGTAAATGTGAAAATTAATTTTAGAGGATTAGATGTTGCTTATTTTGATGTGTTAGAGATGGGAGAGAAAAAGTACGTTCTTGATTCCAACTCTACAACACCAAAGAGTTATTATTGGGGACTTTCCCCTGAAACCCTTGAAGTTGATTTGATAGAACTTGATAGTCAGAATAAAAATTTTGATAAGAAAATTAAGATGGGACCCTCAGGAATGCGTATGGTATCTATTGGTTTTGGTCTTCTTTCGTATGAAGTAGTAACATCAATTTTTAGATATTATGATATTAGTCATAATCTATATTTAAAAGTATCTTTATTTCTCATATCTATTTTGGTAGCCTATATTGTCTATCAAGGTATTTTAATCAAATCAAGGAAGGAGATTTCAAGTCGTTTATCGCAGGAAAAGAAGAGGTTTAAAATAGTCTTTCAGAATAATAAGAAAAAAAGACAATTCCATGCCTATCTATTTCTCATTTTACATACAATTGCTTTCTCTATTTATATGGGACAAGATAATGGAACAGAAGCTGCAATTCTAGTGTTGAATGGTTTGTTGGCCTATCTATTTATTTGGATTGAATCTGGCGTTATTCCATTGACTTATGCTTATCAAAAGAAATACCTAGAATTTAAAGAACTGAAAAAGCCATAATGTAACTTATAACGAAATTCAGAAAGTGTTTGGGGGATAATTTTGGAATTAAAATTTAAAAATTCAAGCATGATGTGCTTTCAAATTGTTCAGATAGATAAAGAATCGAAGAAGTATGTCATGGATACAAGTACTATAAGGCCCAAGAGCTACTATTGGGGATTAAAATCAGATACGATTACAGTGAACATGGTAGAGATTGAAAAGAATAATAACCAGTTTGCAATTAAACCTAGAAGACCTGTAAATGCGACAATGGTGGCCATTATCGTTCAACCAATCGTCAAGGTTAGCTATGATGCGCTGAAAAAATTTTTTATTCACAATAATATTAGCGAGCAAATATTATTAAAGTTATTACTCTTTGCAATTTCTATGCTGATTTCTTATTTTGCAATTCTGATTTCATTAAAGTTATCCCATAATAAAGCAGATAAATGGATTCCTCAAAACAGCAATAAATACACAGTGACCTTTACAACTATTAAAAAAAGTAACGGAGGAGTATATCCTTTGGTTGGAGCAATTGCCCTTTGTTTACTTTTCTTTCTTGGTTTGAATAATGGAACAGAAGGGGCTTTTTTGGTAATCAATGGAATCATATCGTTATTCTTTTTCATGTTTACTCTAGGAAGTTTTCCAATCGCTCATCCATACAAGCATGGTCAAATTGAGGTTGAAAAGATTGAGAAAATATAGAATAAATGATATTGGAAATAGTATCGATTCAGGTATTAAATCAATTCAGAAAGTGTTTGGGTGTTGAATGATGCATTTAAAGTTTAAGAATGCTAATACGATGGCGTATAGCATTGTAGAAATAGAAAATAAAAAGTATCTTATGGACTTAGGTTCAATGAAAGGGAAACGCTATTTTCTCGGATTGATGCCTAACTCAATCACTCTTGATATGATTGAGTTAACTCCCTCTGATGATAGTTTTGAAATTAAGTCTAAACCAAAGATAGGAACAACTACTATATCTATTATGGTACAACCATTTGTAGCTCTACTATATAGAGCTATGGAATCAGCTTTTATTAGTATGGGATTGAGTCAACAGATATTTATGAAGAGTATACTATTTTTCTTGTCTATGATTCTTGCATACTTAGGAGCTGTTTATTATGAAAAAAATTCTCGACATAATGCATTATCAAGAATACCAGAGAAAAGCAAACGTTATAGAGTCAAGTTTAAACCAAATGGTAAAAGAAATCCTGTATTATTGTTCGGCTTTTTATTGAATATTATTTGTTTTGGTATTTTTTATGGGCATTAATGATGGTGCTGAAGGAGCAGTTTTAGTTATAAATGGATTGCTATCAACATTTTTCTTTTTTATAGCTAGAATGCCGACAATTAGTTCTTCATGTAGGAACAAGGAATTAATACCAGTTGAAATAGAGGAAATCTAATAGTATAACTTCGAAAATAATAACATTTTTTGTGAATCTAGATAATAGGAGACATTATGTTTAAATCTAATAAATGGCTGTACTTTTTGTTATCCATTCCATTTCTGCTTCTTTTTTTAACATTTCTAAGTTATGGGAATTTTCTTCTTAACAATAACGGAAGATTTGTACATGAGCATGAAAAGACTATCAAGAGTGCGCTTATTACCTACCTGGAAGATGAGGAAAGACAATCTATAAAGTCTCTTAAAATTCTACCAAATACTGCTAGAGGAGGGTATGATAATGGTGGTGATGTGGGTGGAAGTTACCATATTCAATTTTCAGCCTATGTCAACGATAATCCTAACCAGTCTTTAAAAGCGGAGTTGTATTTTCCAGATGCGAGCATTTCACCTTTTACTTTGATCAAACCCGACCCTTTTAAAGATAAAAAGAAGATGTCACGATGGTTTATAGGTGAGATTGAGTTGTCAGACGACCCTTCTTGGAGAAAGGAGTAAAAATGAATTATTTAGAAATACGCAAGAAATATGGATTTTATAGAAAAGTCGTGATTGTTTTGGCTGTTATTCTCAGTCTTTTTGTAGCTTGGATGGTGAAAGATCGGACCAATCAAACCCTTTGTGTTTTATTCATAAGTGTACTCTTATTTCTTTTCATAGCACTAATCAGAAGAGGTTATTTAAGGAGTAGTACTAAGTTACTGCATATGGACTTAGATTTACTATCATGGCAGCAATACATTGAGTTGAAGAAAAGTGCAAAAAGAGCTATTATAAAAATGGATGCGACACTAACATCTGTTGGGTATTCCTATATGATTGGTGATTTCGATGCTGCCATTAAGGAGGCTTCTGAAGCAATGACTGATCAAAAACTGAAGCCGAAATATAGGGATTTCTTTGAGAGTTACCTCGTTCGCTCGACAGTTCTTGCAAATCCTAACCTGACCAGGGACCAGCTTAATCTTATACTAAACAAAATGTCCATATCAGATCTTTCTTTAGCCGAGAAAACAAAAAGCGTGAGTATCGCACTTTACGATTTAACAATTGCTCATCAATCCAATGATTACTTTGAAGACTTGGAAAACGAATTTAAATATCAACAATTGGAAATCATTTACTATCAAGCCTTGAACTCTAAATTAAAAGGAGATATGACTAGGGCGAATGAGTTGTTTAAGAAACTCGCTCAAGAAGATGAACAGCTCTATATCGTCCAGAAGTCTAAAGAATTTTTAAAAAGTTGAATCTATTAATTAGCGATGGATAAGTACAGAAAAGGATAAAAAAGATTAAGTGTGAAATCAAATAAATTATTGCTAATAAACGGAGTTATTTCTTTAATTGGAGCTTTAACGATTACTTACCTTTCTTCTAAAATGTGGAAATTTGAAATCATTTACTGGGTGATACCTAAGCTTGTTAGACTTTCTAGTTGGGATGGAATCTACTTTTCAACTTGTTTAATATTGCTGTTTTTTGGTTTTGTAGCATTCCTTCTTCATGATGAGGAATCAAAAGTCAATAAGAAGACTTATCAGTTTCTTTTGATTGCATCTATTATTGGTTTTATT
Organism: Streptococcus oralis Uo5; assembly: GCF_000253155.1. NCBI lineage: Bacteria > Bacillati > Bacillota > Bacilli > Lactobacillales > Streptococcaceae > Streptococcus > Streptococcus oralis. The sequence goes on along the minus strand of NC_015291.1, from coordinate 1,002,906 downwards.
CCGATATTAGCTGGATTTTCCAGTGTGTTCGCATTTGTTTCAGCTATTTTATACTTAATGGATTATATAAAATTGTCGAAAAAGTAAAGTAGCGGATTGCTAACAATAAGTATTTATTCTTGTTTAAGTTGAGGTTAGTGCTTGATACATTAACGTCTCTATTCTAGTTAATGGATTCGATTTTTCAAGCATTTGGATGGCGTTTACGTAACTCAAGTGATATAATTAGTTACTAGAATTTTTGTAACTATTAAAGGAGTATTATCAATGAAAAAAGCAATGTTAATTATCAACCCTACCTCTGGTGGGGAGAAGGCTTTGGATTATAAGGTCAAGCTGGAGAATAAAGCCAAAGATTATTTTGAGCATGTGGAAACCAAAATTACCGAAAAAGCGTTGGATGCAACACACTTTGCTGAGGAAGCGTCTCGTGAGCAGTACGATGCAGTGGTTGTTTTCGGTGGAGACGGGACTGTCAATGAAGTCATTTCGGGTATTGCTGAGAGAGACTACATTCCTAAGTTAGGGATTATCCCAGGCGGTACGGGTAACCTCATTACGAAACTGTTGGAAATCAATCAAGACATCGATGGTGCGATTGATGAACTCGATTTTAACTTAACCAACAAGATTGATATCGGTAAAGCAAATGATAACTATTTTGGTTATATCTTTAGTATCGGTTCTCTTCCAGAGGCGATTCACAATGTTGAAATCGAGGATAAGACAAAATTTGGTATCCTTGCCTATGCTGTAAATACCATGAAGTCTGTTATGACGGATCAGGTCTTTAACATTAAGGTCGAGACAGAAAATGGAAATTATGTTGGTGAAGCTAGTCATGTTTTGGTTCTCTTGACAAATTACTTCGCTGATAAGAAAATCTTTGAAGAAGATAAAGATGGCTATGCCAACATTTTGATTCTAAAAGATGCTTCTATATTCTCTAAATTATCTGTTATTCCTGACTTACTAAAAGGGGATGTTGTCGGCAATGATAATATTGAGTATATCAGAGCGCGTAATATTAAGATTTCTTCAGATAGTGAATTGGAGTCAGATGTTGACGGCGATAAATCGGATAACCTACCTGTTGAAATCAAAGTCCTAGCTCAGCGGGTAGAAGTATTTTCAAAACCGAAAGAGTAGAAAGTAAAAATTAGTTTATTTTTCACTGCGAAATCGAGTTTCATATCAATGATTGGAGGAGGAATGAATTCTCTATTTGATGAATTTCGAACAATTTGTTCTCATTTAAACCAAGTTGGAATCACACCGACGCTCATGGGGTCTTTGGGTTTTGAATACCGTTCAAATGAAGAATGGCAGCCGTCTGACATTGACATTCATGTGCCTGGTGACCCTAGAGGCTGGGAAGCACCCGATCATCTCAGAATTTATGACTGGGAGAAGATAATGAAAGTGATGAAAGGTTTAGGCTACGTTTTAATAGATATTCATGAGCATGAATTCCAAAAGGATGGTCTGAGTGTTGAGTTTGGAAGTATTGATTCTTTACCAGATTTTGCAGGGGTTTCGGAATCAGATATAGAGTTGATTCATCTCGAGGACATCACGTTTCGCGTTCCAAGTTTAGAACAGTATTTAAGTATTTATAAGTCTTCTTCCCAAGATTCCTATCGAAATAACCACAATAACAATAAGGATTTTAAAAAGATAGAGTGGCTGGAAAGACAGTTGTAAATCATCAATCAGAAAGTAGTAGGTATTAAGTCTTACTGCTTTTTTATATTCTCAAAAACAATTCACTCGAAACTACGGACAAGCCTTGCAAATAAAATACGAAAGTAGTATACTAGAATCACAATTATGAAAACGTTTGCGCCGCAAATGCAACCAAGTAAATCAGGAGACAAATACAATGGAATTAACAGCCATTTACCACAGACCAGAGTCGGAGTATGCTTATCTTTATAAAGACAAGACAATGCACATTCGTATCAGGACCAAGAAAGACGATATTAAAAGCATTAGCTTACATTATGGAGATCCTTTTATCTTTATAGAGGACCGTTATGAAGATAGTAAGGAGATGAGTAAAGTAACTTCTGATGCTTTGTTTGATTATTGGCAAGTGGAGATTTCAGTTGGCTATGCCCGACTCCAGTATCTCTTTGAACTTAAAGATAAGCAAGGTCAGAGTATTCTGTATGGTGATAAGGGATGTGTTGAAAACACACTAGAAAACCTTCATCATGAAGGAAATGGCTTTAAAATTTCTTATATCCATGAGATTGATGCTTGCCATGTTCCTGACTGGGTGGCCGATACAGTTTGGTATCAGATTTTCCCAGAACGTTTTGCTAATGGGAACCCTGAGATTTCACCTGAAGGTGCGCTAGCTTGGGATTCCTCTATCAAACCAAAGACGAGCGATTTCTTTGGAGGTGATTTACAAGGTGTTATTGACCATCTGGATTACTTGCAAGATTTGGGGATTACAGGACTTTATCTCTGTCCGATTTTTGAATCCCCAAGCAATCACAAGTACAATACGACGGATTATTTCGAAATTGACCGTCATTTTGGAGATAAGGAAACTTTCCGTAAACTGGTGGACCAAGCCCATCAGAGAGGCATGAAGATCATGCTGGACGCTGTTTTCAACCATATTGGGGACAAATCGCCACAATGGCAGGATGTTCTCAAACATGGTGAAGATTCTGTTTACAAAGACTGGTTCCATGTTCAAGAGTTCCCAGTGACCAAGGATAAGCTGGGAGATCCAAGAAAACTCCCTTATCATACCTTCGCTTTTGCCAGCTATATGCCCAAGCTCAATACGGCCAATCCTCAAGTGAGAGACTATTTGCTAAGCGTTGCGACCTACTGGATTGAAGAGTTTGATATCGATGCATGGCGCTTAGATGTGGCAAATGAAGTCGACCACCAATTTTGGCGAGATTTCCATAAGGCTGTCTTGGCTAAAAAGCCTGACCTTTATATTCTTGGAGAGGTCTGGCACACCTCCCAGCCCTGGCTAAATGGAGATGAATTCCACGCAGTCATGAACTATCCTCTCTCCGACAGCATCAAGGATTATTTCTTGCGAGGGGTTAAGAAGTCCCATCAATTCATCGATGAGATCAATAGCCAGTCTATGTACTACAGACAGCAGATTTCGGAAGTGATGTTTAATCTTCTAGATTCTCACGATACGGAACGCATTTTGGCAACAGCCAAAGGAGATGTTCAACTTGTTAAGTCTGCCCTCGCCTGCCTCTTTTTACAAAGAGGGACACCGTGTTTCTACTATGGAACTGAGTTGGAGTTAGGTGGAGGGCCAGACCCAGATTGTCGTCGTGTCATGCCTTGGGAACGTGTTTCTGATAGCAATGACATGCTTAATTTTATGAAGAAATTGATTCAGCTTCGCAAGAGTGTCTCAGATATAATCCAGCATGGGACCTATAGACTGAAAGAAATCAAGCCGAATGTGGTATCTCTGGCATGGGATTATGATGGACACAAAGTTCAAGCTATTTTTAACCAATCAAGTGAAAACTATCTTGTAGGTCGTGATACTATAGCGCTGGCCAGTCATTGCCAAGAATTGGACCAGCAACTGGTGATTTTGCCTAAAGGTTTCGTCATTCAATAAAAAATAGGATTAAAAAGACTGTAATGAATGGGTGATTCGTGCAGTCTTTTTTTGACTTATGTAGTATAATAAAGCTAGGTCACCGATTACTAGCTGAATGATTAGTGAATGCTATTTAAATGAAAAAGAGGCTTGTAGTCTAGAAGGAGAATTGCATGAAACGAACGAGAAAAGTAGTAGCCTTTGGACTGTGCTTGCCCTTATTATTTGGATTGGCTGCTTGTCACCAAAATAATACGAGCACTGAAGCTGGAAATCAGACACAAGCCAGCTCAGATAAAGTTCCTTGGACGGCTTCATATACCAATCTGAACAATCAGGTCAGTATCGAAGAGGTCAAATCTCTCTTATCAGCGCACTTGGATCCAAATAGTGTTGAGACATTTTTCAATCTTGTCACAGACTATAATGCGACTGTCGGCTCTACTGGCTTAAGTGGAAATTTTGCCTCCTTTACGAAGACAGAATACGATGTAGAGAAAATCAGCAGTCTCTGGAATCAAAAAAAGGGTGACTTTGTCGGGACCAACTGCCGTATCAATAGCTATGCGTTATTAAAAAATTCAGTCACGATCCCAAAACTTGAAAAGAATGACCAGCTACTTTTTGTGGATAACGATGCTATTGATAAGGGAAAAGTATTTGACGCGAAAGATAAGGAAGAGTTTGATATTCTATTTTCTAGGGTGGAGACGGAAGCGACAACGGATGTAAAAGTTCACGCGCAGAAGATGGAGAAATTCTTCTCCCAGTTTCAATTTAATGATAAAGCTCGGATGTTGTCTGTTGTGTTACATGATAATTTGGATGGAGAGTATCTTTTTGTTGGACACGTTGGTGTTTTAGTGCCAGCTGATGATGGTTTCTTATTTGTAGAGAAACTGACTTTTGAAGAGCCTTATCAAGCTATTAAGTTCGTGAGCAAGGAAGATTGTTACAAGTATCTATCCACCAAATATGCGGATTATACAGGTGATGGACTGGCCAAGCCTTTCATTATGGATAATGAAAAGTGGGTTGAAGGTTATTAAGATAGGCAAAGGAGAAGTAATATGAAGACAGTAATAGCGCTTTTAGTTCTCATTCTTATCGGATTCTGGGCTATAAACATTCTCAAGCCTCGTAAGTCAAATAAAAAGGGAAAATTTATAGGTTATACTCAGCGCTATGATATTGACGGAGAGGGATACCAGTCAGAAGTCTGGGAAGTGACAGAAGATGAGGATTTGAAATAAAGAGGAGAGTCCAAAAACAGTATTATGCCTTTTCAAGAAAGGTAACTAGTAAAATCAGTGCTATCCTAAGAAACGAATAGGAGGAAACATTATGGGAATGATTGCTAATTATCGATATCTATCTGAAAATGAATTAAGGCAAATAGTGCCAGATTCTCGTCAGGAAGAGGAAGTGCTTGACTTAGTAGAGGATTCTACTAAGGAAAATGAGACGTTGATAGATATTGACAAAATGTGGGACGCCATACTCTTTGTTATGACAGGCTTTAGTAGTTCAGAATTTATGGATGACGACCCCTTGAGAGAAGCTGTCTTGGGAGTGACTCCTTTAGAAAATGTATCGGAGTATATAGCCTATACTGAACACTCAAAGATAGCTGAGATTGTTCAAGCATTAGAGAATTTTGACATGGATAGGGCTCTGGCTGATTTTAGCATGGAAGCATGCAAGAAGGCAGATTTGTATCCCGATATTTGGGATTATCTTGAAGAAGAGGAAGAAATCAAGGATGATATTCGAACCTGTTTTGTAAAAATGAAGGACTTTTATAAGAAAATCTTAACTCTCAAAGGAAATGTCTTAGTAACTATTCGTTAACTACTTTTACCAACTGTTAGTCAGGTGCGTGATGAATGCACATGTAGAAAATCATACACCTGATGACTTGTCTGGTGAAGAAAATATTCCACAGTATAGTTGGACGGAATAGATAGAAATTGGTTATAGAATTTGTAAGCATAATAGATTTTAAGCTTTAAGATGGAGGACTAAAGAGATGGGAAGAATTGAATGGGAAAATGCCAAGACACGTTTAGATGCCTTACTTGTCATTGATGAGTATCGAACAGATCCAAATGAGACCTGGCTTCGATTGATCGTTAAGACTGAGGGAAGCTATGGGGCTCGTTACCTTATCGACAATGGCTCTGGTGATTCTCTAGATGTGATTTTGACTGATAAAATGATCCTCATAAAAGGTTTTGATCATGAAAGTAGTTTGAGTCAATTTGCTGCGAATGAGTGGAATCAAGACATCATAGACGGATTTTATAAAGGACTGGATGAAAAGTATCAAAACCTATACTCAGAAGAACAAAAAGATGAAACAACCTTCTTTATCTGGTATGATGGACAAGAGCATCAAAATACCTACCAAGATCAGGACGGTGGTGAATGGTTATTATCCTACTTCTTTGACAGTTTTGAGCGATTTCATGAGTTTGTGACGGATTACTATTCAATTACCGTAGATGAGGACTTACTTAGAAAACTTTACAATCAAGGACAGCTTTCAGAAGTAGAATTGGAGCAGTTGATTCCCACTTCCTAGCTGGAAATATTTATGAAATCTGATGAAAAGAATTGATTTTCAATATCAAGTTATACTTTAAGATTATTGAAGCAGCTAATGGTTGTAGTTTCTTTTTTCTTATGCAGATAACGATTTAAAACGATTTCTTTTTATTGTTGAAAGATATTTCGCGAACAAAAAACAAGATTATTAAAAAAAGTTTAACAAAATCCTTTACAAGCTCTTATAAACATGATATAGTTATAAGGCTTAGAAAATGAGATGATGTTTTCTAGCAAATATAAACCCGAGTAAAAAATGCCTACGGACAGGCAGGGTTGAATGCCGAAGCGTGGTTAAAAAGCCACATTATTGATAGGGTTAAAAGCCTACTTTTATAAGTTGATGTTAGGACGCTTGTCCTAATTCATAAATTTTAGTGTGGTGAAAGCACACGTCATCTTGTGAAACGATCAATAAAGTACGTAATATTTGCTACTAGAGAGTTAGGAAACATCAGGAACAGACATACTCAACAGAAACCAAAATACACACGTCAGAAGATTGCAGAGCAGGTGAAAACCTGCTCTTTTTTCATAAGTCAACCTTTAGTCGCCTTTATCTTCTTGAGGCACTAAAAATATGGTAAAGGAGTATGTCTTGAAGAAGTTAGATCAAAACCAAGCCCCAATTTATGAGGCCTTGGTGAAGTTACGCAAGAAAAGGATTGTTCCCTTTGATGTGCCAGGTCACAAGCGTGGGCGGGGAAATCCGGAACTTGTCGAACTGTTAGGGGAAAAATGTGTTGGCATTGATGTCAATTCGATGAAACCCTTGGATAATCTTGGTCATCCCATTTCGATTATTCGTGATGCGGAAGAATTGGCTGCAGATGCTTTTGGAGCAGCCCATGCCTTTCTCATGATTGGTGGAACAACTTCATCGGTGCAGACTATGATTCTTTCCACCTGCAAGGCGGGAGATAAGATTATTCTGCCACGTAATGTTCATAAATCTGCTATCAATGCGCTGGTTCTATGTGGTGCCATTCCCATCTATATCGAGATGAGTGTAGATCCTAAAATCGGAATCGCTTTAGGTCTTGAAAATGACCGTGTTGCACAGGCCATTAAGGAACATCCAGATGCTAAAGCTATCCTAATCAACAATCCTACTTACTATGGGATTTGTTCAGACCTCAAGGGTTTAACGGAAATGGCTCATGAAGCTTGCATGATGGTTTTAGTAGATGAAGCCCATGGAGCGCATTTGCATTTTACAGATAAATTGCCACTATCCGCTATGAATGCTGGGGCGGATATGGCAGCCGTTTCTATGCATAAGTCTGGCGGAAGTTTGACTCAGAGCTCCATCCTTCTTATCGGGGAGCAGATGAATCCTGAGTACGTTCGTCAGATTATCAACCTGACCCAGTCTACATCTGCCTCTTACCTACTTATGGCTAGTCTAGATATTTCTAGACGAAACTTAGCCCTTCGTGGCAAAGAGTCTTTTGAGAAAGTCATTGAGCTATCCGAGTACGCTCGTCGTGAAATCAATGCTATCGGTGGTTACTATGCCTACTCAAAAGAGTTAATAGACGGAGTGTCGGTCTGTGATTTTGACGTGACCAAGCTGTCCGTTTATACTCAGGGTATTGGCTTAACAGGGATAGAGGTTTATGACCTCTTGCGAGACGAATACGATATTCAGATCGAGTTTGGGGATATTGGCAATATATTGGCCTATATTTCAATCGGTGACCGCATCCAAGACATTGAGCGTCTGGTTGGTGCTTTGGCGGATATCAAGAGACTCTACTCGAGAGATGGGAAGGACTTGATTGCTGGAGAATATATTCAACCCGAGTTGGTCCTGTCTCCTCAGGAAGCCTTTTATTCAGAGAGAAGAAGTTTGACCTTGGATGAGTCTGTTGGACAGGTCTGTGGGGAATTTGTCATGTGTTATCCTCCAGGAATTCCAATCCTAGCACCAGGTGAACGCATTACACGAGAAATTGTGGATTATATCCTGTTTGCCAAGGAACGTGGTTGCTCCCTCCAAGGAACGGAAGATCCAGAGGTCAATCACATTAATGTTATTGAGAGAAAGGAGAACTAGATGGATTTATGGTTTTCTGAAGTTCATACTCCAGATGTGAAACTGTCCCTGAGAACAGCCAAGCAACTCTACGCTGGTAAGAGTGAATGGCAGGATATAGAAGTCTTAGACACGCCAGCTTTTGGAAAGATATTGATCTTAAATGGGCATGTCTTGTTTTCAGATGCAGATGATTTTGTTTACAATGAAATGACCGTCCACGTACCCATGGCTGTCCATCCTAATCCAAAGAAAGTATTGGTTATTGGGGGTGGCGACGGCGGTGTTGCCCAAGTATTAACGCTCTATCCTGAACTGGAGCAAATCGATATTGTGGAACCAGATGAGATGTTGGTTGAGGTCTGTCGTGAGTATTTCCCAGATTTTGCTGCGGGGCTAGATGACCCTCGTGTTACCATTTACTATCAAAATGGACTACGATTTTTGAGAAACTGTGAGGATGATTACGATATCATTATCAACGATGCGACAGATCCATTTGGACATACGGAAGGGCTCTTTACCAAGGAATTTTACGGTAACAGTTACAGAGCTCTCAAAGAAGATGGCATCATGATCTATCAGCATGGGAGTCCCTTCTTTGACGAGGATGAGTCAGCTTGCCGAAGTATGCACCGCAAGGTCAATCAAGCATTTCCAATCAGTCGGGTTTATCAGGCCCATATCCCAACCAGTCCAGCGGGCTATTGGTTGTTTGGATTTGCATCGAAAAAATACCACCCTGTCAAAGATTTTGACAAGGAAGGCTGGAAAAAACGCCAGCTTTTCACAGAATACTATACTGCAAACTTACATGTGGGAGCCTTTATGTTGCCCAAGTATGTTGAGGACATTTTAGAAGAAGAGGAAGGAAAAAAATGAGTCGTTTACTAATTATTGGATGTGGGGGCGTTGCCCAAGTTGCTATTTCAAAGATTTGCCAAGATAGCGAAACCTTTACAGAGATTATGATTGCTAGCCGTACCAAGTCAAAATGTGATGACTTGAAGGCTAAACTGGAAGGTAAAACAAGTACAAAGATTGAGACAGCTGCCCTTGACGCTGACAAGGTTGAAGAAGTGATTGCCTTAATTGATAGCTACAAACCAGAAGCTGTTTTGAACGTAGCTTTACCATATCAAGATTTAACAATTATGGATGCTTGCTTGGCAACAGGTGTCCACTATATCGATACCGCCAACTATGAGGCTGAGGACACAGAAGACCCAGAATGGCGTGCCATTTATGAAAATCGCTGCAAGGAACTTGGTTTTACAGCTTACTTTGACTACTCATGGCAATGGACATATCAGGAGAAATTCAAAGAAGCGGGCTTAACTGCTCTTCTCGGTTCTGGTTTCGACCCAGGTGTGACCAGTGTCTTTTCAGCTTATGCTCTCAAACACTATTTTGATGAAATCCACTATATCGACATTTTAGACTGTAATGGTGGTGACCACGGTTATCCATTTGCAACAAACTTTAACCCAGAAATCAACCTCCGAGAGGTTTCTGCGCCAGGTTCTTACTGGGAAGATGGAAAATGGGTCGAAGTCGAAGCTATGTCTATCAAGCGTGAGTATGATTTCCCTCAAGTTGGACAGAAAGACATGTATCTCCTTCACCATGAAGAAATTGAATCATTGGCCAAGAACATTCCCGGTGTCAAACGGATACGTTTCTTTATGACCTTTGGCCAATCTTATCTAACGCACATGAAATGCTTGGAAAATGTCGGACTCCTTCGTACGGATACCATTAACTTTAACGGTCAAGAAATTGTACCGATTCAATTCTTAAAAGCCTTGCTACCTGATCCTGCTAGCCTTGGCCCACGCACTGTTGGAAAAACCAATATTGGATGTATCTTTACAGGTGTCAAAGATGGTCTTGAGAAGACTATCTATATCTACAATGTTTGTGACCATCAGGAATGTTACGCAGAAGTTGGTTCACAGGCAATTTCATACACAACAGGAGTTCCAGCCATGATTGGGACAAAATTAGTGATGAATGGTACTTGGAAACAACCTGGAGTTTACAACCTTGAAGAATTGGATCCAGATCCATTCATGGAAGCTTTGAATGAGTACGGCTTGCCTTGGGTTGTGGTAGAAAACCCGCAAATGGTGGACTAATGAAGTTAGAACAAGTACCCACACCAGCCTATGTCATTGACTTAGGAAAATTAGAAGCCAATTGCCGTATTTTACAGCAAGTTCAGGAAGAAGCGGGCTGCAAGGTTTTACTGGCCCAGAAGGCTTATTCTCTTTATAAAACCTATCCCTTAATTAGCCAGTATCTCTCTGGTACAACGGCTAGTGGTCTCTATGAGGCTAAACTAGCACGAGAAGAGTTCCCAGGGGAAGTCCATGTCTTTGCGCCAGCTTTCAAGGAATCAGATATGGAAGAGTTACTTCAGATATCAGATCATATCGTCTTTAATTCGGAGAGACAGTTGCGTAAATACGGTTCTCGTTGTCGAGAGGCTGGTATCAGTGTTGGTTTGCGCCTCAACCCTCAATGTTCAACTCAAGGAGATCACGCGCTCTATGACCCTTGTGCTCCGGGATCTCGGTTTGGAGTTACTTTAGACAAGATACCGAGTGATTTGCTGGACTTAGTAGATGGTCTTCATTTTCATACCCTTTGTGAGCAGGGGGCAGATGATTTAGAAACAACTTTGAAAGCTGTAGAAGCGCAGTTTGGACCTTATTTATATAAGGTCAAATGGCTCAATATGGGTGGAGGACACCACATAACGAGAGAAGACTATGATGTGGATTTGCTGATTTCTGAAATCAAGCGTATCCGAGAAACTTACAATCTTGAAGTCTATATCGAGCCGGGTGAAGCTATTGCGCTCAATGCGGGTTATCTAGCAACGGAGGTATTGGATATTGTAGAAAACGGTATGGAAATCTTGGTTTTAGATGCCTCTGCAACCTGCCATATGCCTGATGTACTTGAGATGCCCTATCGTCCACCTTTGAGAAATGGATTTGAGGCTCAGGAAAAAGCCCATACCTATAGACTTTCTTCCAATACCTGTCTGACGGGTGATGTGATAGGCGATTATAGCTTTGAGAATCCAATCCAAATCGGTGATAGACTTTATTTTGAAGATATGGCTATTTACTCTTTTGTAAAAAATAATACCTTTAACGGTATTGGCTTGCCAAGTCTCTATCTCATGGACGAGCGAGGTGACTGCAGCTTGGTCAAAGCCTTCAGCTATCAAGACTTTAAAGGGAGATTATCATGATGGACAGTCCAAAGAAATTAGGCTACCGTATGCCGGCAGAGTATGAACCACACCATGGCACCATCATGATCTGGCCGACTCGACCAGGTTCATGGCCCTTCCAAGGAAAGGCTGCCAAAAGAGCATTTAGCCAAATTATCAAAACCATAGCCGAAGGGGAAACCGTTTATCTCTTGGTGGAGCAGGACTATCAATCTGAAGCCCAATCCTATCTCGGAGACAAGGTCGTTTATCTAGATATTCCTACCAATGATGCCTGGGCCCGTGATACTGGTCCGACTATTCTCGTCAATGATAAAAGAGACAAGTTGGCAGTCGATTGGTCTTTCAATGCCTGGGGTGGAGCAGTCGATGGTCTTTATCAAGATTATGAAGATGATGACCAAGTAGCTAGTCGTTTTGCTCAGGCCTTGGAAATGCCTGTTTACGAAGCTAAACCTTTTGTACTGGAAGGTGGCGCGATACACAGCGATGGTCAAGGAACCATTCTCGTGACTGAAAGCTGCCTTCTGAGCGCTGGTCGCAATCCTTATCTCAGTAAAGAGGAAATCGAAAACACCTTATTAGAGTGCCTTGGCGCTGAAAAAGTTATCTGGCTTCCTTATGGTATTTATCAGGACGAAACCAATGAACACGTTGACAATGTTGCAGCCTTCGTTGGTCCTGCAGAGCTTGTTCTAGCTTGGACAGACGACAAAAGTGATCCTCAGTATGCTATGTCTGCAGCCGACCTTGAGATTTTAGAAAAGGAAACGGATGCAAAAGGTCGCACTTTCACTATTCATAAGCTTCCTATTCCAGCTATTCGTCAGGTTGTCACTAAGGAGGATTTACCAGGTTATACCTATGAAGATGGGGAAGAGGAGCGTTATGAGGGCGAGCGTCTTGCAGCTTCCTATGTCAATTTCTATATTGCCAACAAGGCTGTCTTAGTTCCACAGTTTGAGGATGTTAACGACCAAGTAGCCCTAGATATTCTCAGCAAGTGTTTTCCAGACCGTAAAGTTATCGGAATACCAGCCAGGGATATTCTCTTAGGTGGTGGCAATATCCACTGTATCACCCAACAAATCCCAGAATAGGAGAAAAAGATGAGAAATGTAAGAGTTGCAGCCATTCAGATGCAATGCGCTAAGGATGTGGCAACAAATATCCAAACCGCAGAGCGTTTAGTACGTCAGGCTGCAGAACAAGGCGCACAAATTATTCTTTTACCCGAATTGTTTGAACGTCCCTATTTCTGTCAGGAGCGTCAGTATGACTACTACCAATATGCCCAGTCAGTGGAAGAAAATACAGCCATTCAATATTTTAAATCGATTGCTAAGGAACTAGAAGTTGTTTTACCGATCAGTTTCTATGAAAAAGATGGCAATGTCTTGTATAACTCTATTGCTGTCATTGATGCTGATGGGGAAGTGGTGGGCGTTTATCGGAAGACCCACATACCAGATGACCATTATTATCAAGAAAAGTTTTATTTTACGCCTGGTAACACTGGCTTCAAGGTCTGGGATACTCGCTACGCTAAAATTGGGATCGGCATCTGTTGGGATCAATGGTTCCCCGAAACAGCGCGCTGTCTTGCATTGAATGGTGCTGAATTGCTCTTTTATCCAACAGCTATCGGTTCGGAACCTATTTTGGATACAGACAGTTGTGGTCACTGGCAACGTACTATGCAAGGGCACGCAGCAGCAAATATTGTTCCAGTCATTGCAGCCAATCGTTACGGTTTGGAAGAAGTCTCTCCTAGTGAGGAAAATGGTGGACAGAGTTCCAGTCTTGACTTCTACGGTTCGTCCTTTATGACGGATGAAACAGGAGCTATTTTAGAGAGAGCTGAAAGACAAGGAGAAGCAATTCTGTTAGCGACCTATGACCTTGACAAGGGAGCAAGTGAACGCCTCAACTGGGGACTGTTTCGAGATAGAAGACCAGAAATGTACCAACGAATTACGGACTAGATGGTAAATTTCATAATAAACTTTTGATATTCACGCCTGTCTTACAAAAATGTAAGATAGGCTTTTTAAATGTAAGATGGGTGTACGATTATACGTGAAAATGTATGCTATACTCTATGTAGATTAAAAAGAAAGAGGTTTATTATGAAAAAATGGAATGCGACGCAGTTGAAGTACCTGATGGCGGCAGTAATGGTTCTAGACCATATCCCTCATATCACCGGAATCGTTTCTCCTCTGTGGGAAGGTATCTTTCACGCCTTGACCCGTTGTGTAGGAGTTTGGTTTGCCTATATGGCTATGGAAGGATTCATTCATACTCGGAATTTGAAAAACTACCTCATCCGCCTTTGGAGTTGGGCGATTATCATGTTTGCTGGAAATAGCCTACTAAATGCCCTATTTGCATCCAAAGGAGTAATGGTAAATAACAACATTTTCCTGACTTTGGCCATCGGTGTCACCATGCTTTGGATTGGTTTTCCCAGAAAAGAGTTGGATAAAAAGGAGAAGTTGTGGCGTCGGATTGGAGTTGCTGGGCTCTTGATTTTCGGTTGTCTTTTTACTGAGGGTGGTATTACTATGCTACCATTTCTCTTGATTAGTTACTCTTGTCGAAATCGCAAGGGATTGCGAAATCTCCTATATGCTTTTCTCTGGGCCTTTCTGTTAGTGACTTCCATCCAAATTTACGACACTTGGCACCAAACACTGGGAATGATGCTTTTCAATTCTGACTGGCTCTTTGTCACCGTCTTTCCTTTTATGGCCTTGTATAATGGACAGCGAGGAAAAGAAACCAGTTGGAGTAAATATTTTTTTTATATTTTCTACCCAGCTCATTTATGGATTATTACCCTGATTGCTTATTGGGTTAAGTAGTAAAAAAGCAAATAGCAGTAATTTCTGTCTATTTGCTTTTCTTTTTTATAAAATATACTTCTCAATGGCACGTGCAACACCATCTTCTTCATTGCTGGTTGTGACGTCATTGGCTAAGGATTTGACATGGTCGCTAGCATTTCCCATAGCAATGCCAAGTCCTGCAAACTGGAGCATTTCGATATCGTTATTAGCATCACCCATGGCCATAATTTCTGAGGGCTCGATCTTCAAAATCGCAGCTAGTCGAGAAAGAGCAGTAGCCTTGGTAGTTCCAAGTGGCATGGCTTCATAAATGACAGGCTGCGAACGAACGCCGCTAAAACGTTGGCAGAGCTCCTCAGCAAAGCGTTGCTCAAAATCGTCTGTTTGTTCTTTGTTGCCCAAAAACATGCCTTGGAACATACGATATTTACCACTGGTGGCTTCCTCAAGTGAAATTTCAGTCAGGTCTGAAAAGACTAGTTTTGCATCATTTTGAACGATTTCATTTGGCTTGCCACCAAGAACAAAATAATGTTCTTCATCAAAGAGAGTCAACTGGACGTCGCTTTTTTCAGCTAGGTCATAGAGGTATTCAATATCAGCTGGGCTGAGTTCTTGCCAGTCCACTAGACTCCAGTCACTGGTCTGGTGAGTTGAACAACCATTATTGACGATGACGTACTCGTTCTGGAGGTCAAGACCTAGTTTTTTATAGTAGGGGAGGACACCGAAAAGAGGGCGACCTGTACAGAGAACCAGTTTGACACCTTTTTCAATGGCTTGGTGAATGGCAGTAATGTGGGCTTGAGGGATTTCCTTGGCTTCATTGAGGAGGGTTCCATCCATATCCAAGGCTAGTAGTTTAATCATAAGACTTCCTTTTCTATGTGTTTTGCTTTTATTATAGCATATAGACTATAAAATGTCTGACAGAATTGTAAAATTCGGCTTTCCTTTTCTTGAAAAACAAAATAAATTCTTATATAATATGTATACTTAATATTTAAGGAGAAAAAATGCCACAATATCAGTTTAATTCAATTTATAAAAACGATGAAACAGAGTCTACAGGTCTTCTTTTCATTAAAGTTTACAACAAATGGGAAAGTAATTTAAAAAGAGTTTTGAAATCGGTTGGCCTCACTTTGCCTCAATTTATCGTTTTAACCTCGCTCTTGTTTTTGAACAATAGAGAGGAATATGTAACGCAAGTTGATATTGCTCGTTTCACCGGTATGGATGTCATGACGGTTTCCCAGATTGTTAGACTACTGGAGAAGAAGGACTACATTAGACGTGATCAACATCCAAAGGATAGTCGGGCAAAACTGGTCTCAGTGACGAAGTCTGGCGCGGAGAAGGTCAATCAAGCTTTACCCTTAGTAGAAGGGATTGATGAAAAATTTTTTGAAAAACTATCTAACGATAGAGAATGTTTTAATCGTATGTTAGTAGTGCTGGAGGATAAAAATGCCTAGATATTGGGTCGGAGTTGTTTCAAAGAACCATGTTTTAAGAGGAGTTGAGGGAAATTTTTGTCAGGTCTGTCATGGAAAGGGAGGCCCCTTAAATCGTATGAAAAAAGGTGACTATCTTTTATACTATAGTCCAAAATACGATATGAATGGTCAAGATAAGTTACAGGCTTTTGTGGCCGTAGGTAAAATTATAGATGACAAAGCCTATCAAGTAGAGCAATTTGAAGGATTCTTTCCCTTTAGACGAAATGTCGAGTATTATCTACCAGTCAAAGATTGTTCCATAGAAATAGCTAGACAACATCCTGAATGGAGAGACTATACTTCTCGACTTCGTTATGGACATTTTGAAGTTTCCAAAGACTTTTTCCTCCATATTTTTCAGCATATGAAAATGGATGATGAAGTATGATTGATTTGCTAGTTAAATGATTATCAACAAGAATTTTGGATTTGGACTGTGAAGCGAACTTTGCTATAATAGAGTAAGAAACTTTGATAAAGCAAACGAGGCTGAGATGAAATTACTTTATACTGATATTCGGACTTCTTTGACAGAAATCTTGACCAGAGAGGCAGAAGAGCTAGTTGCTGGGGGCAAGCGGGTCTTCTACATCGCCCCCAACTCTCTTTCATTTGAAAAAGAACGCGCCGTGCTGGAATGCTTGTCCCAGCAGGCTTCTTTTGCGATTACCGTCACGCGTTTTGCTCAGATGGCTCGTTACCTGGTTTTAAATGATTTGCCTGCCAAGACCAGTCTTGATGATATCGGGCTTGGGATGGCTTTTTATAAATGTCTTGCAGAACTCGATCCTAAAGAATTGCGAGTTTATGGTGCCATTAAGCAGGAACCTCAATTTATCCAGCAGTTGATTGAACTTTATCATGAGATGACGACTGCTCAGATGAGTTTTTTGGACTTGGAAAGTTTAACAGATGAGGATAAGCGAGCGGATTTACTCTTGATTTTTGAGAAAGTGACTGCCTATCTCAATCAAGGTCAGTTGGCTCAGGGAAGTCAGTTGGCCCATTTGATTGAGGCTATTGAAAATGGCAAGGTAAGTAGTGATTTTAGTCAGCTTGCTCTGGTCATTGGCGGTTTTACCCGTTTTTCCGCCGAAGAAGAGCGTGTAGTGGATCTGCTCCATCGAAAAGGTGTCGAGATTGTCATTGGTTCTTATGCAAGTAAGAAGGCCTATACCAGTCCTTTCGCTGAAGGGAATCTCTACCAAGCCAGTGTAGAATTTCTTCATCATTTGGGGGCAAAATACCAAACACCTGCTCAGGATCGTTCTCAGACTCATGAGAAGATAGATAGTTTTGACAAAGCCTCTCGTTTGCTGGAGTCTTCTTATGACTTTTCAGAGCTGACTTTGGAGATCGATGAGAAGGACCGAAAAAACCTGCAAATCTGGTCTTGTTTGACACAAAAGGAAGAGTTGGAATTAGTAGCCCGTAGCATTCGTCAGAAATTACATGACCATCCAGAACTGAGTTACAAGCATTTTCGCATTCTCTTAGGGGATGTGGCTTCTTACCAGTTATCACTGAAAACCATTTTTGACCAGTACCAGATTCCTTTCTATCTTGGTAGAAGTGAATCCATGGCTCACCACCCTTTGACTCAGTATGTCGAATCTATTTTGCGTTTAAAACGCTACCGTTTCCGTCAGGAGGATTTGATTAATCTCCTCAGAACTGGTCTATATACTGACCTTAGCCAAGCGGATATTGATGCTTTTGAGCAATATCTCCGCTATCTTGGTATCAATGGCTTGCCAGCTTTTCAGCAGACCTTCACAAAATCTCACCACGGAAAATTTGATTTAGAGCGTTTAAATGCTCTTCGTCTGCGAGTTTTGGAGCCACTTGAAACCATATTTGCCAGTCGAAAACAAAAGGCTGAAAATCTCTTGCAAAAGTGGAGTATTTTTCTAAAAAATACTGCTTTAAGCAAGCAAATGCAAGACTTGACAGCTACTATGGAAGCTCTAGAACAGGAAAGACAAGCTGAAGTTTGGAAAGCCTTCTGCCATGTTTTAGAACAATTTGCGACGGTTTTTGCTGGTTCACAAGTTAGTCTGGAGGACTTCCTGGCCTTGCTTCATTCTGGGATGAGCCTTTCTCAGTACCGTACTATTCCAGCAACAGTGGACACAGTTCTGGTGCAGAGTTATGATCTGATTGCCCCTCTGACCGCTGACTTTGTCTACGCTATTGGGCTGACTCAGGATCATTTACCAAAAATTGCGCAAAACACCAGTCTTTTGACAGACGAAGAAAGACAAAATCTAAACCAAGCGACTGAAGAGGGAGCGCAATTACTGATTGCAAGTAGCGAAAATCTCAAGAAAAATCGCTATACCATGCTTTCTTTAGTCAATGCTGCTCGTAAGCAGTTGGTGTTATCCGCTCCAAGTCTTCTCAATGAAAACGAAAGCAAGGAATCTGCTTATCTTCATGAACTGGTGAGTTTTGGATTTAGAAGAAGAGAAAAGACAATGAACCATAAAAATCTTAGCAAAAAAGATATGGGTTCATATCACAGTCTCTTGTCTAGTCTGGTTGCCTACCATCAGCAGAGCGAGACGAATGATACTGAGCAAGATTTGACCTTTGTTAAGGTTCTGGCGCGTGTGATGGGTAAAAAACTAGATCAAAAAGGCCTTACAAATCCAGCACTCCCAACTAGCCCAAGCAGCAAGCCATTAGAGAAAGAGACCTTGCAGGCTCTCTATCCCGCTGACAAAGAGTTTTACCTGTCTACGTCTGGTTTGACTGAGTTTTACCGCAATGAATACAGTTATTTTCTCCGTTATGTCTTAGGTTTGCAGGAAGAATTGCGGCTTCGTCCAGATGCTCGCAGTCACGGGAATTTCTTGCACCGCATTTTTGAGCATGCCTTGAAACTACCTGCTGAAAATCCATTTGACCAGCGTTTGGAGCAAGCTATTAAGGAAACCAGTCAAGAACGGGAATTTGAAGCCATTTATCAGGAAAGTTTGGAAGCTCAGTTTACCAAGGAAGTTCTGGTTGATGTCGCGCGGACAACTGGTCATATCCTTCGTCATAATCCAGCCATCGAAACCATCCAAGAGGAAGCAACATTTGGTGGCAAGGATCAAGCCTTTATTCAATTGGATAATGGTCGCAGTGTCCATGTGCGTGGCAAGGTTGACCGAATCGACCGTTTGAAAGCTGATGGAGCACTGGGAGTGGTAGACTACAAGTCTAGTTTAACTCAGTTCCAGTTTTCGAATTTCTTTAATGGCCTCAATTCCCAACTGCCAACCTATCTTGCTGCCCTTAAGGGAGAAGGAGAGCAAAACTTTTTCGGTGCTATGTACCTAGAAATGGCTGAACCTGTCCAATCTCTGTTGAACGTTAAGAGTTTGGCTGGAGCAGTAGCAGAAGCCAGCAAGTCAATGAAATACCAAGGGCTCTTTTTAGAAAAAGAAAGCAGTCATTTGGGTGAGTTTTACAGTAAAAATAAAGCCAACCAGCTGACTGATGAGGAGTTTCATCTCTTGCTAGACTACAATGCACATCTTTATAAGAAAGCAGCAGAGAAGATTTTAGAAGGACAGTTCGCCATCAATCCATACACAGAGAACGGCAGAAGTATTGCCCCATACGTCCAGCAACATCATGCAATTACAGGATTTGAAGCCAATTACCATTTGGGTCAAGCACGTTTCCTAGAA
Organism: Streptococcus oralis Uo5; assembly: GCF_000253155.1. Lineage (NCBI taxonomy): Bacteria > Bacillati > Bacillota > Bacilli > Lactobacillales > Streptococcaceae > Streptococcus > Streptococcus oralis. The sequence continues at coordinate 983,376 of NC_015291.1, read as the reverse complement.
AAGTTACACCTAGCGGATGGCAAACGACTGGTCGGAGAAAAACTCAAGCAAGCTTGGTTTGAGAAAATGAGAGAGGAGTTGAATCGATGAAGCCCATTTCCTTTTTTACTGAGGAAGAAATTCAAAAACTGCAAGAAGCAGAAGCGAGTTCGAGCAAGGAACAGAAGAAAACAGCCGAGCAAATCGAAGCCATATATACTGCAGGGCAAAATATTCTGGTCTCAGCGTCTGCTGGTTCAGGGAAAACCTTTGTCATGGCAGAACGTATTTTGGATCAATTAGCGCGTGGTGTCGAAATTTCTCAACTCTTTATCTCGACCTTTACCGTCAAGGCTGCTACTGAACTTAAGGAACGTTTGGAGAAAAAAATTAGCCAACAAATCCAAGAAAGTAACGATGTTGATCTCAAACAACACTTGGGACGTCAGTTGGCAGACCTGCCAAACGCTGCCATCGGAACCATGGACTCTTTCACACAAAAATTCCTTGGCAAACATGGCTATCTGATTGATATCGCACCGAATTTCCGTATTCTACAAAATGAAAGTGAACAGTTACTCTTAAAAAACGAAGTTTTTCATCAGGTTTTTGAAGCCCATTACCAAGGTGAAAATAAAGAAAACTTTAGTCGCTTGGTCAAGAACTTTGCTGGACGAGGTAAGGATGAACGAGGTCTGCGCCAGCAAGTCTACAAAATCTATGATTTTCTTCAATCCACCAGCAGTCCACAAAAATGGTTGAGTAACTCTTTCCTCAAAGGATTTGAAACAGCTGACTTTGTAATTGAAAAAGACAAACTAACTGAGCAAATAAAGCAGGCGCTTTGGGACTTGGAAAGTTTCTTCCGTTATCATCTGGATAACGATGCCAATGAGTTTCCAAAAGCTGCCTATTTAGAAAATGTGCAGCTGGTTCTGGATGAAATTGGCTCCTTAAATCAAGAGTCCGATAGCCAGGCTTATCAAGCTGTGCTTGCGCGTATTATCGCCATCTCTAAGGAGAAAAATGGTCGATCTCTAGCTAACTCCAGTCGTAAGGCCGATTTGAAGCCACTGGCTGATGCCTATAACGATGAGAGAAAGGCCCAGTTTGCTAAACTAGGACAACTGGCGGACCAGATAACCATTCTCGACTATCAAGAACGTTATCATGAAGATACTTGGGAGCTAGCTAAAACCTTCCAAACCTTTATGAGTGATTTTGTGGAGGCTTATCGTGAATGTAAACGCCAAGAAAATGCCTTTGAATTCGCTGATATCAGTCATTTCACCATTGAAATTTTAGAGAATTTCCCACAAGTCCGCGAGGCTTATCAGGAGAGATTCCACGAAGTCATGGTTGATGAGTATCAGGATACCAACCACATTCAAGAACGAATGCTGGAATTGCTGTCGAATGGTCACAATCGCTTTATGGTGGGAGATATCAAGCAGTCCATCTACCGTTTCCGTCAGGCAGATCCCCAAATTTTCAATGAAAAATTTCAACGCTATGCGCAAAATCCTAAAGAGGGTAAGTTGATACTCCTCAAGGAAAATTTCCGTAGCAGTTCAGAAGTGCTGTCAGCAACCAATGATATTTTTGCACGCCTTATGGACCAAGAGGCCGGCGAAATCAACTATGACAGTATGCACCAGCTTGTTTTTGCCAATACCAAACTGACTCCCAATCCAGACAACAAGGCAGAATTTCTCCTCTACGATAAGGGAGACAGCGGGCAAGAGGAGGAAGAGAGCCAAACAGAAACGAAACTCACTGGGGAAATGCGTCTGGTCATCAAGGAAATCCTGAAGCTTCATCAGGAAAAAGGCGTTACCTTTAAAGAAATAGCCCTTTTGACTTCCAGTCGCAGTCGAAATGACCAGATTCTACTTGCCCTGTCTGAGTACGGAATTCCAGTTAAAACCGACGGTGAGCAAAACAATTACCTCCAATCCCTAGAAGTACAAGTTATGCTGGACACACTGCGTGTCATTCACAATCCCCTGCAAGACTATGCCTTGGTTGCTCTGATGAAGTCTCCTATGTTTAGTTTTGACGAGGACGAGTTGGCACGCTTGTCCCTTCAGAAAGTAGAAGATAAGGTCCAAGAAAATCTCTATGAGAAACTGGTCAATGCTCAAAAACTGGTAACAAACCAGAAAGAGTTAATTCATACAGCTCTAGCTGAAAAACTAAATCAATTCATGGATATTTTGGATTCTTGGCGCTTATATACCAAAACTCACTCTCTCTATGACTTGATTTGGAAGATTTACATCGACCGTTTTTATTATGACTATGTTGGGGCTTTGCCGAACGGACCTGCTAGACAGGCCAATCTCTATGCCCTAGCGCTACGTGCTGACCAGTTTGAAAAGAGTAATTTCAAGGGCTTGTCGCGTTTTATACGTATGATTGACCAAGTCCTAGAAGCCCAGCACGATCTCGCAAGCGTAGCCGTCGCACCGCCTAAAGATGCCGTGGAACTTATGACCATTCACAAGAGCAAAGGATTGGAATTTCCTTACGTCTTTATCCTCAACATGGATCAGGACTTCAACAAGCAAGACTCGATGTCAGAAGTTATTCTCAGTCGTAAAAATGGGCTTGGTGTCAAATACATTGCCAAGGTAGAAACAGGAGCAGTGGAAGCACACTATCCTAAAACCATCAAACTCTCCATTCCTAGCCTAACTTATACGCAGAATGAAGAAGAGCTGCAATTGGCTAGCTATTCAGAGCAGATGCGTCTGCTGTATGTTGCCATGACACGGGCTGAGAGAAAGCTTTATCTTGTCGGTAAGTGCTCTCGTGAAAAACTGGAAGCCAAGGAATATCCAACAGCTGAAAACGGAAAACTAGATAAACATACCAGACTTCAAGCTAAGAATTTCCAAGATTGGATATGGGCGATTAGTAAAGTATTTGCTAGAGACAATCTCAACTTTAGCTATCGTTTTGTTGGTGAAGACCAGTTGACTAGAGAAGCTATTGGTCAGTTGGAAAACAAGAGTTCTCTACAAGATAGATCTCAAGCAGACAATCGCCAGTCAGAAACCATTAAAGAAGCTTTGGAAATGCTGAAAGAGGTGGAAGTTTATAATACTCTTCACCGTGCAGCCATTGAGCTACCTAGTGTTCAAACCCCAAGCCAAATCAAGAAATTCTACGAACCTGTTATGGATATGGAAGGTGTTGAGATTGCAGGTCAAAGTCAGTCAGTAGACAAGAAAATCAGCTTTGATTTACCAGATTTTTCAACTAAAGAAAGGGTGACAGGAGCTGTGATTGGTAGTGCAACCCACGAACTGATGCAGAGAATTGACCTTAGTCAGCAACCAACACTTGCCACTCTGACAGAAACTCTCAAACAAGTTCAGACTAGTCCAGCTGTTAGAAAAAAGATCAATCTTTCTAAAGTCCTAGCTTTCTTTGACACACCACTTGGTCAGGAGATTCTCGCTAATACTGACTATCTCTATCGTGAGCAACCTTTTTCCATGCTCAAATGGGACCAAAAGAGTCAGGGAGACTTTGTTGTTCGTGGAATCTTGGATGGCTATCTGCTTTATGATGATAGAATCGTTCTTTTCGACTATAAGACAGACCGCTATGATGAGCCAAGTCAACTCATTGAACGCTATCGTGGGCAGTTAGCGCTCTACGGAGAAGCTTTATCACGAGCCTATTCGATTGAAAATATTGAAAAATACTTGATCTTACTTGGCAAAGACGAGGTTCAGGTTGTAAAAGTATAATCTAGAAAGGAAACCTCATGCCACTTCCAGTTAGAAAATCTCTGCACGATGCGGTTTTACAGGCTTCAAAAGCCGATACTTGGGATCAAGCTACCAAGGAATGGAATGAAGTTTCCTTGATTTTTAATGGCATTGGTCGTAGTAATTGCGTCTGTGGGAATGCCATTAAATACGCCTACGAACTCTTTAACGGAGTTACAGGTCAACGCCTCTTTCCGATTGGCAGCGATTGTGTTCGTCATTTTCATCGACTGACTTTAGACCAGCAACTGGCAGAGGAAGAAAAACTACTCAGAAAAGTTGAAAACCTAACTAGAAAAGCTCAGAAAAAGGGAAAAATCAAGGTCAATAAAGTCGATTTTGACGAACGACTTCTAAAATGGTTTTGGGAAAAAGGTGTTTTCAAAGCCAATCGTGGCAATCAATTTGCACCTGAGAAAGATTACCAGCTTTTCCTAGAAGTCTTTCAAGGTGGAAGTTGGACCAAGGCAGACCCCAAAAAGAAGGCGCGTCTGGAAGAAGTCCTTGAAAAGTGTATCAAACCCTTTCTACTTGGGAAATCTGATGATCAACTCTACCTTATCAAGCTAGGTAAGGAGAAAATAGACTACGAGCAGCATTTACGGATTCAGGCAGAGAAAGAACGTAAGAAAAGAGATAAAATCGCCAAGCAATACGCTGACAATCTCATCCTAGCCATGGGGCCCGCTGAACGCGCCTATCAAGATTATTTTGGCTTTACAGAAACTCTCACCCAAGAAGAACGAAAGTGGGAAAAAATCCTCTTTGGTAAGAATAGAGAAGAACGGGCTATCAAGGCTAAACAAAACCAGAAAGAGCTGGAAAAAGATCAGCGGATTGCAAATCAAGATCCCATTGAACGAAAGCAGAAGCAGACTTGGCTTCTTAATTCCTATTTTCGGGATTTGCCTGATGAAAAATCCAGATTTTCTCGGCTTCTATTAGAATATCGAAAAAGTGGAGAAGTACGCTTTTCAGATGAATACTTATCTGAGCATCTCATCGATTTTTTCTACAAGATGAAAGCCTTTGAGTTTGAAATTGCACCAGAACAAGTCCGCGATTTTCTAACAGAATGCCTTCAGGCAGAACATCTATCATCTGCACAAGAAAGCTGGATTAGAGGGATTTTGACAAACTGCCTTCACCCATTTTTAGATAGGTTACTCATATAGAAAAAATCCTACCTTGTCTATGCATGGTAGGATTTAAGTATCACCAAATATGTACTGGTAAAGTTGGACGACTTTCTGAAAACATTGTGTGTCCATTCTTGTTATTTTTTGAGCATTACGCATCCGAAAATCAAAGGTATACAGTTGAAATGGATTGACAGCGCCATCTACCTTGTCCGATGAGACAGGAACGAGCAAGCCTTTTTCTGCCAAACGACGTTGGCCGTGAGTGATAGGACAGACAGCCACAAATCCAGTTTGCAAGGCATATTCTCTCCTAGAAACTACCAAGGCAGGTCGCCTTTTCTGAATCTCCCGACCGACTGATGGATCAAAGTCCAGCCAAATGATATCCTGCTTTTCAGGAATATACTCAGATTTCGCTATCAAGTGATCTTACCCCTTCAAAATCATTTGTCATTCTCAAATCAGTAATCCCATCAAAAGGATCTTTCAGTTTTGGAGCTAAGACAATGACTCCGTCAATCCCTTTGTAGACAACCATTTCTTGACCTTCTGTCATACCTAAATTTTTAGGAATGGTCACAGTGAGAGAATTCCCTACCTTCCGAGTCTTTACTGTATTCATTGCTCTACCTCCACGAATTAGTATACACTAAGTATATACCTGTTAGCAAAAAAAGTCAAGTAAATCCTGACTGGCATCAAGGATGTTTCGCACCTATACTATTTGTCATTTATTGTGGTCAAAGCCTGTGCAAAAGTTCCTCATTTATGATAGAATAGGTAGTAAGAAAGAAAACGTTTTTACTACGTTTTTTTTAGTCGGAAGGGGAAAATATTATGGCTACTATTCAATGGTTTCCGGGTCACATGTCTAAGGCTCGGCGGCAAGTTCAGGAGAATTTAAAATTTGTTGATTTTGTGACGATTTTGGTGGATGCTAGGCTACCTTTATCTAGTCAAAATCCTATGTTAACTAAGATTGTTGGGGATAAACCAAAGCTTTTGATTTTGAATAAGGCAGATCTGGCTGACCCCGCAATGACCAAAGAATGGCGTCAGTATTTTGAATCACAGGGAATCCAAACTCTGGCTATCAACTCCAAAGAGCAAGTGACTGTAAAAGTTGTTACTGATGCCGCTAAAAAGCTCATGGCTGATAAGATTGCACGCCAGAAAGAACGAGGTATCAAGATCGAAACCTTGCGGACCATGATTATCGGAATTCCAAATGCCGGTAAGTCAACTCTCATGAACCGTTTGGCTGGGAAAAAGATTGCGGTTGTAGGCAATAAACCAGGTGTTACCAAGGGGCAACAATGGCTTAAAACCAATAAAGACCTTGAAATTTTAGACACACCAGGGATTCTCTGGCCTAAATTTGAAGACGAAACCGTTGCTTTGAAACTAGCCTTGACTGGAGCCATTAAAGACCAGTTGCTTCCTATGGATGAAGTGACCATTTTTGGTCTTGATTATTTCAAAAAACATTATCCAGAAAAGCTAGCTGAACGCTTCAAACAAATGAAGATAGAAGAAGAAGCACCTGTTATCATCATGGATATGACACGTGCCCTTGGTTTCCGAGACGACTACGACCGCTTTTACAGCCTCTTTGTAAATGAAGTCCGTGATGGAAAGCTCGGTAACTATACCTTAGATACATTGGATGACATCGATGACGACGATTAAAGAAATCAAAGACCTTCTTGCCACTGTCAAAGAATTAGACAATCCCCTTTTTCCTGAACTGGAAAAAGATCCTCGTTCTGGAGTTCAAAAGGAAATCAACAAGCGTAAAAAAGCCATTCAGGCTGAACTGGATGAAGACCTTCGCCTAGAAACTATGCTTTCCTATGAAAAAGAACTGTATAAGCAAGGATTGAGCCTAATTGCAGGTGTTGACGAGGTCGGCCGTGGTCCTCTGGCTGGCCCTGTAGTTGCTGCAGCTGTTATTTTACCTAAAAAATGTAAGATTAAAGGCCTCAACGATAGTAAAAAAATCCCCAAAAAGAAACATCTGGAAATTTATCATGCTGTTCAAGACCAAGCTTTGGCAATCGGTATTGGTATCATGGATAATGAAGTCATTGACCAAGTCAATATCTATGAAGCTACTAAACTAGCTATGAAGGAAGCAATCTCCCAGCTCAGTCCGCAACCTGAGCACCTCTTGATTGATGCCATGAAACTGGAGTTGCCGATTCTTCAAACAGCAATCATTAAAGGAGATGCCAACTCCCTCTCAATCGCAGCCGCATCTATAGTAGCCAAGGTGACACGGGATGAATTGATGAAGGAATATGACAACCAATATCCCGGCTATGATTTTACAGCTAATGCAGGTTATGGAACAGCTAAACATCTAGAAGGACTAGAAAAACTAGGTGTCACCCCAATCCACCGAACCAGTTTTGAACCAGTCAAAACACTGGTTTCAACTAAGAAAGACAAGTAAGAGGAAATGATTATGGAGGATCAGTCAGAAACACTCAGTTCCAAGAAAGAATTTGCCTTTGCCTCAAGCACCATATTATCCCAAGTTGGACGAGGAATCATTGTTGGTCTCGTCGTCGGGCTAATCGTCGGATCTTTTCGTTTCTTAATCGAAAAGGGTTTCCATCTGATACAAGGACTCTATCAAGATCAAGCGCACTTAGTGCGCAATCTTTTTATCATTGGCCTATTTTACGTAATAGTTTGCTGGCTTAGCGCGAAACTAACTCGGTCAGAAAAAGATATCAAGGGTTCAGGAATTCCTCAAGTTGAAGCTGAACTAAAGGGACTGATGAGTCTCAACTGGTGGAGTGTCCTCTGGAAAAAATATATCCTAGGTATTCTTGCTATTGCCAGTGGCCTTATGCTAGGTCGAGAAGGGCCAAGTATTCAACTTGGAGCAGTTGGTGGTAAAGGCATAGCCAAGTGGCTCAAATCTAGCCCAGTAGAGGAACGTTCCCTGATTGCCAGTGGTGCTGCTGCAGGATTAGCCGCTGCCTTTAATGCACCGATTGCAGGTCTCCTCTTTGTTGTAGAAGAAGTCTATCACCATTTTTCACGTTTTTTCTGGGTCTCGACTCTAGCAGCCAGCATCGTAGCAAACTTTGTCTCATTACTCATATTTGGTCTAACACCCGTACTGGATATGCCAGACAACATTCCTCTCATGAACCTAGACCAGTATTGGATTTACCTCCTTATGGGAGTTTTTCTCGGGCTCTCTGGTTTTCTCTATGAGAAAGCTGTACTCAATGTTGGTCAAATTTATGACTGGATTGGTCAAAAAATCCATTTGGATAGAGCTTATTATCCAATCCTAGCCTTTATCCTTATCATACCAGTCGGGATTTTCTTGCCACAAATTCTCGGTGGTGGAAATCAGGTCGTTCTTTCCTTGACTGAGCAAAATTTTAGTTTTCAAGTACTATTAGCTTACTTTTTGATTCGCTTTGTTTGGAGCATGATTAGCTATGGAAGTGGCCTCCCAGGAGGAATTTTCCTACCCATTTTGGCGCTCGGTTCCTTACTTGGTGCCCTAGTTGGTGTCATTTGTGTCAATCTTGGGCTTGTCAGTCAGGAACAATTCCCTATATTTGTCATTCTGGGAATGAGTGGCTACTTTGGGGCAATTTCCAAGGCTCCCTTAACCGCTATGATACTTGTTACTGAGATGGTAGGGGACATTCGAAACCTCATGCCACTTGGCTTAGTGACCTTAGTCGCCTACATTGTTATGGATCTGCTCAAGGGTGCTCCAGTCTATGAGGCCATGCTCGAAAAAATGCTGCCAGAAGAAGCGACAGATGAAGGAGAAGTCACCCTCATTGAAATCCCTGTATCAGATAAAATAGCAGGAAAACAGGTTCACGAGCTCAACTTGCCACATAACGTACTCATCACCACCCAAGTCCATAATGGCAAAAGCCAAACCGTTAACGGCTCAACTAGAATGTATCTGGGTGATATGATTCACCTAGTGATTCCAAAAAGTGAAATTGGAAAAGTCAAAGATTTGTTGTTGTAGATGATATTTACATAATATAAATTATGTAAATCGAGATTGTAATTTAATACTTTTAAAAACCGTTTTCAGCAATGAGATCGGTTTTTACTTCTTATATAGTTAAAATTAATTTAAAATATTGTATAATAAGAAAAAGGAGAAAAGCTTAAATGAATATTTCCAGCAATAAAAAAAGATATATAAAACTACTAATCGTTTTGTTACTCGTAGCCATCACAACAGGAGGTGTTTTTATGTTTAGCATGTTAGGGAAGTCTCAAGAGGAACGTCGAAATAGAGAGTATGAAGTTAGTTTGGTGAATGCCTTAAAGAATTCATATGAAGGGATAGAAGAAATCAAAATTTCCAATCCAACATATACGAACCCTCCTGGTGACTGGTCTTGTAAGGTTGATATTTTGTTTGAAGATGGGGAAAAAATATTCTATGGAATTCCACATAACTTAGATGAGATAGAAAATTACAATGGTAGTATGACTTATGGACAGCGAGATTTTCTTAACCGAAGAAAAGGAATAACGACTAATACAGTTACAGTTACATACTCTAACAAAGAAAGAAGGGAACAGTAATAGTATTTAATTATACTGATATTCAATTGAATATTTTAAACCAAGATTTTGCTATTTATATTGTAAATGAAGAGTTTTCAAGTAGAAAAAGGAGGAAAGCTTAAATGAACATTTCCAGCAATAAAAAAAGTCATAAATGGCTATTAATCGTTTTGTTACTCGCAACCATCACAGCAGGAGGTGTTTTTATGTTTTCTATGTTTGGGAAATCCCAAGAAGAGCGTCGGAATAGAGAGTATGAAGTTAGTTTGGTGAATGCTTTAAAAAATTCTTACCAAGGTATTGAGGAGATTAAGATTACGAAACCTGATTATACAAACCCACCGGGATCATGGTCTTGTGATGTCGAAATTAAGTTTATTGATAAAAAAACTCTTAAATATGGGATTAATCACCATTTAAGTTATAAAACCAATTATGGTGGTCGTCAAGAAACAAACGAAGATTGGCAGTATTTAGAAACTCATAAAGGGCAAACTTTAAAGTCAGTGAAAATTACTTATTCTGATAGTGAGCAAGGAGAACTATGATGAATTTCCAATATACTGATGAACACTTGAATAATTTAAACCAAGATTATGCTGTTTATAGTGTGAACGAAGAATTTTCAAGGAGAAAAAGGAGAAAAGCTTAAATGAACAATTCCAGCACTAAAAAAAGTTATAAAAGTCTACTAATCGTTTTGTTACTCGTAGCCATCACAGTAGGAGGTCTTTTTATGTTTAGTATGTTAGGAAAATCTCAAGAAGAACGTCGAAATAGAGAATATGAAGTTAGTTTGGTTGAAACTTTAAAAAATAGTTATGAGGGTATTGAAGAAATTAGATTTTCTAATGCAAACTACACAAATCCTCCAGGAAGTTGGACTTGCGTAGTTGAACTATATTTTAACGAGAGAAGCATAAAATATAAAATTAATTATTCAAAAAAAGATAAACGTATTTCTGATGTATCTTTAGAGAGAGAGAATAGAAAAGAGGACCGAGAATTTTTAAATAGTCACTTGGGTAAGACTAGTAAACTCACAAAAATTATTTATTCAGATGGTTCAGAAGGAGAATATTAATGGTATACACTTATACTGATAAACAACTCAATGAATTAAATCACGGGAAAAATGTTTATAGTGTAAATTTTGAATATGCTGAAAGGGAAGTTGAAAAGAAAGTTGTAGCCAAAACAAATGATAAGTTATCTTCGGATGAAACTAACACTATAACCACCTCAGATGGTCAAGAATTCCGTGTTGTTGCCACTAAGTCTCACAAAGAAACAGGTTTTGATGGACTAGCGGTTGCACCAATAGTCAACGGTGAACCAGATTATAAAAGTATAGCTGTGATTGCTGCGGGAACGGACCCTGGGAGTCCTACTAAGATTGATGTCGGAACAGCAGTTGCAGAAAGAGAGTCAGGTTTATCCCCTCAATATTATGTAGCAGACCGATTTGTAAAAAGAATTATGGATGACCCTAAATATGAAGTTAGTCAACTTTCTGGTTATTCACAAGGATCTTATATGCTAAAGGTAGGAGCTAAATACCACATACCTACGACAACCTTCAATGCCTGGTTTTTTTATCGTTCACTTTCTAATGAAGAAAAAGCATTTATTGATAAAAATCCAGCCATGTTTATAGATTATAGAAGAAATTATGATCTTGTTGTGTTTGGAAATGATTTCAACCATCCTGAATTATTCAATAAATCATTTTTAGAAATGCCTGATACCATATATTGGCTTGACGGAACTAGCCACAATATAGGTGACTGGGAGTTTGATCCTGTAACTGGTCAACTTGTAGATGGTAAAGGTGGGAAACCCTTAATCAGTGGCGTTTATCGAGCCTATGCCAACAGTCTCCGAGGAATGGCTCATTACAAGGACTTGAAGTCAAAATGGTCATCAGGTGGCATTAGTAGCTCTGAGGAAATATACTTAGATGCAGTTCAGGGTTCTATCTTATCATCATCTACGGCTACGGCAGCAAGAACTGGAGCTGATGAAGTGAGCGCCTTAGCCAAAAAAGCCAATCAAGAATTACAAGAAATTTGGTCAAAAATCGACTTTACGAGCTACACAGCATTAGCTCCCTATGAGGTTGATGCCATTTTTGCTAGTCAAGGCATCACTCAAGCACAGTTTATTGATACGTTTCTGACAGAAACAAATCAAACAGCCACTAAGATGAATGCTTCCGCCCAAGCATTTGAAAATTTGGATAAACAATTACAGGAAGTCATCGAAAAAACAGTAGCAACAGATAAGCAATTAGCCAAGGAGTTTCGACAATGGAAAGAAAAGATGTAAAATGGGAGGAAATAAAAGAGAAAGAAAGAGAACTATTTACTCTAGAAGACCAATATTATCAAGAAAAGAAGAAACTCGATAACAAAGCCCTTGATCTAGACGAACGAAATGCAAACTTAGAAAAACTAATTTCCGAAGAAGTTGATAAAATGTATCATATTTTGAGAAAATTTTCGTCAACGACTGATGATGTTAGAGACTATTTTATAGAAATAGAAAATTTGAGACACTTTTCGAATCAAGTATACAGAGATTGTAGGATTAAACTCGAAGATGAGCGAGAAAAATACGATAACGAGTTTCGCAAAAAAAGAAATGATTTAGACGAAGAATTTCACAAACTAAGGAGAGATTATGCAAGCACCAATGAATGAATACTACACAGATGAAGAATACCAGTATGCACTGAAACAAATGTATCGAATGATGGAAAGAAACCGAATCATTACGGAAGCAAAGTTAGCGATAACAGCAAAAAATAAATTAAAAGATAACTTTAATAAGGCAGCTAAGAAAATTGCTACAGAAACCAAATCAACCATTACAAGCATAAACAACCAGATGGACACTGCAATTCAAGGTAAAGTTCGCAAGAATCTTGAAGAAAAGATTCCGAATATGTTGCTCAAGTATGATGAAATTTAACAAAGGGTTCAAGATAACTGGGAGATGTTAGGCTTCAGTTTTAAGTTTCTTATTACATCTTTCCGAAAAACTATAATTTTCTTGAAAAATATGTAAGTCTATGCTATACTACTAGTAGACTTAATTATGGAGAAAATACATGAAACGTGAGATTTTACTAGAGCGAATCGACAAACTAAAACAAATAATGCCCTGGTATGTTCTGGAATACTACCAATCTAAGCTTGCTGTGCCCTACAGTTTTACAACCTTATACGAATACCTCAAGGAATACGATCGATTTTTCAGCTGGGTTTTGGAGTCTGGAATCTCAAATGCGGATAAAATGGTCGATATTCCTTTATCGGTCTTGGAAAATATGTCTAAAAAAGACATGGAGTCCTTTATTCTATATCTTCGTGAACGACCTTTGCTGAATGCTAATACAACTAAACAAGGTGTCTCTCAGACAACAATCAATCGCACTTTGTCAGCACTATCTAGTCTTTACAAGTATCTAACCGAGGAAGTCGAAAACGACCAGGGGGAGCCTTATTTCTATCGTAATGTAATGAAGAAAGTTTCAACCAAGAAAAAGAAAGAAACACTTGCTGCCAGAGCTGAAAACATCAAGCAAAAACTCTTTCTAGGTGATGAAACAGAAGGTTTTCTGACTTATATTGACCAAGAGTACCCACAACAACTCTCAAATCGTGCTCTCTCGTCATTCAATAAAAATAAAGAACGTGATTTAGCCATTATTGCCCTTCTCTTGGCGTCTGGTGTCCGCCTATCTGAAGCTGTTAATCTGGATCTAAGAGACCTTAATCTCAAAATGATGGTCATTGATGTCACTCGAAAAGGGGGCAAACGTGATTCTGTCAATGTCGCAGCCTTTGCCAAGTCTTACCTTGAAAATTATCTCGCCATTCGAAATCAACGCTATAAGACGGAAAAAACAGATACAGCGCTCTTTCTGACCTTATATCGTGGTGTTCCCAATCGTATCGATGCTTCCAGCGTCGAGAAAATGGTTGCTAAGTACTCTGAGGACTTCAAAGTCCGTGTAACTCCCCACAAACTACGGCATACCCTGGCAACTAGGCTCTATGATGCAACTAAATCGCAAGTTTTGGTCAGCCATCAGTTAGGTCATGCTAGCACACAAGTCACTGACCTCTATACCCATATCGTCAATGATGAACAAAAGAATGCTTTAGATAGTTTATGATTGTTACATATTATAAATTATGTAAAGCAACTATCGCTAAAAAACGAAAGACCAATTCCTTTATCTTTCGTTTTTTAGCTATTTAAACTCAATCCAGTAGTTACGGTGTGGCTCTATAATTACTGGTTTACCCCAAAAGGCTTGAAGATGGGCTAGATTTACTGGGTTTACAGGTTTTTTTGAATCATTGTACTGATCAGCACTCTCTTTAGTTAGAAAACATTTTACTGCTTCATAAGAAGTTCCATCAGATGATTCTCTTTCGATTCCCATATACGAAATTTCGCCACCATTTTTAAGATCATCAGTCAACAGTTTACCAATAAAGAACACTGTCTTATCTTTCATAAGTTCATAAGCCTTACTATTTTCCAGTCGGTTATTTGCTGCAGCATACATAATACAAAAACTATCAACAATATCTTTCAAAGGCATTAAGTCTTCTTTGTTTACATTGATTTCATCGGGCAGAAGACCGCCAATTATAATATTTTGGAAATAGGCTTGCTGGATTACATTATCTAAAGCCATTCCTAAAGGTATTTGAACAGCTTGGTATCCTAAAGGCTGAAGCTCTTTGTATTTCTTATCATAATGTTCTTGTGTGATGCTTATATTTAAACTTTCAGTTTGAGAAATTTCCGTATTTCTATAAAAAGCAACAACATTGCGGTCTAACTGTTCAAATAGGTTAAGTTTTTCTACTGGAATTTCTAACATAATGAATAACTCCTTTCATTTTTCATCACTATTATAATCTAATCAGCATGATTCTTAAGTTTAACCCTAATAAAAGAATCCATCATAAATGGATTCTTTTTCCTTACCCCACTACTGCTTCAGCGATTTCTTCACGGCTGATACCAGCAAAATAGCGTGTGATGTCAATAGTTTCTAAGGCCTTAAGGACATCTTCGCGTTCGTATTTCATGCCACGAAGGACATCTTCTACAGCTGCAACGTCTTCGATACCAAAGAAGTCACCATAAATCTTGATATCTTGGATTTTTGATTCAATGACGTTGGCAAAAACTTCAACCTTACCACTAGTGAATTTTGTTCCCCGACGAACGTTAAATTCAGGTGATTTACCGTAGTTCCAGTCCCAAGTGCCGAACTTGGTATCCTTGATGCGATTGATTTCAGCCAATTCTTCTTCTGAAAAAACGTATTCAGTCATCTCTGGGTACTCTTTTTTCATGTATTCCAATAGTAAATCACGGAATTCTTCAACTGTGATTTTTTCTGGTAATTCATTGATAATATTGGTAACACGGGCACGGACGGATTTCACACCTTTTGATTCAAATTTATCTTTTGAAACCTTGAGGGCGTTTGCTAGGACTGACAAATCAACGTCAAAGAGCAAGCAACCGTGGTGCATGATACGCCCATTGATATAGGCTTGGGCATTTCCACAGAATTTCTTACCGTCAATCTCAAGGTCATTACGGCCTGTGAACTCAGCTTTAACGCCTAGTTGAGCTAAGGTATTGATAACTGGAGTTGAGAAGCTCTTGAAGTCAAAGGCCTTATTTTCATCTTCTTTTGAAATGATGGTGTAGTTGAGATTGTTTAAATCGTGATAAACAGCCCCACCACCACTGATACGGCGGACTACCTCAATACCATTTTCGCGAACATAATCACGGTTGATTTCTTCGATAGTGTTCTGGTGACGCCCAACAATGATAGATGGTTTGTTAATCCAAAGTAGGAAGATTTGATCCTCATCCAAAAGATGTTTAAAGGCATATTCTTCCAAGGCAATATTAAATGCAGTGTCGTTTGAATGATTGATAATATATTTCATAGTATTTCCAAAAAATTTAATTTTTAAATTCTGTTCATAGCAATCAAATTTTCTAAAGTGGTAAAAGAAATGTAACGTGTTATCGTTACATTTCTCGGAAAAATTGAGACAAGAGGCTCAATTTTTAGGCATGGAACTCTAATAGAGGTCGCTGCCGTCCGTACTACTTTAAGAAAATTTAGTTGAAACTCTTATTTATTTTTTCTTAGGTGAATGGATAGCCATTCCTAGAACATCTGCAAATGCTTCGTACATCACTTCAGAGTAGGTTGGGTGTCCGTGGATGGTTTTCAGCATTTCTTCAACAGTGATTTCCATTTCGATAATGCTTGACGCCTCGTTAATCAATTCTGCGGCTGCAGGACCAATGATATGCACACCAAGGATTTCTCCGTATTTCTTATCAGCAATAACTTTTACGAAACCTTGAGCCGCATCTGATGCAATAGCACGTCCGTTAGCCGCAAAGTTGAACTTACCGATAGCAACATCGTATTTCTCACGAGCTTGTTCTTCAGTCAAGCCTACTGCTGCTACTTCAGGAAGAGTGTAGATAGCTGCTGGAGTCAAGTTCAACTTAGCAACAGCATGATTTCCTTTAAGGGCATTTTCAGCGGCAACTTCACCCATACGGAAGGCTGCGTGCGCCAACATCTTAGTACCATTGATATCACCTGGTGCGTAAATACCCGGAACAGAAGTTTCCATATATTCGTTGACCTTGATACGTCCACGATCCAATTCAAATTCAACATCGCCAATACCTTCAAGATCTGGAACACGACCGATTGAAAGAAGGGCTTTATTTGCAATGATATCGTCTTTTCCTTCAACTTTAATACGAAGTTGACCATTTTCCTCGATGATTTCTTGCAGTTTTGTACCTGTTAAGATGGTCATTCCTTTACGTTCAAGGATCAAGCGAAGATTCTTAGACACTTCCGCATCCATAGCTGGAACGATACGGTCCATCATTTCGATAACAGTCACTTTTGAACCAAATGTCATGAAGGCTTGACCGAGTTCGATACCGACAACTCCACCACCGATGATAACAAGGCTTTCTGGAACTTCGTTCATTTCAAGAATGTCGTCGCTTGTCATCACAAGTGAAGATTCCATACCAGGAACGTTGATCTTGCTGACTTTTGAACCACCAGCAAGGATAATTTTCTTGGTTTCAAGCAATTCAGAACCATTTACCAAGACATTCTTATCTTTAGTGATAGTACCAACACCCTTATGAACAGTAACTCCGTAACTACGCAGAAGACCTGCAACACCACCTACCAAGGTATTGACAACTTTAGATTTAGTTTCTAAAAGTTTATCCATATCAACAGTGAAGTTTGGATTTTCAATGACGATACCACGATTTGCTGCATGACCGATATTTTCGATGATTTCAGCATTGTGAAGGTATGTCTTAGTTGGGATACATCCACGGTTCAAGCAGGTTCCACCTAGTTCAGATTTCTCAACAAGGGCAACCTTACCGCCGAGTTGGGCAGCTTTAATGGCAGCTACATATCCAGCAGGACCTCCACCAATTACAACGATATCAAAGGCATCATCGCTCTTACCATCGTCGTTTGAGGCACTAGCTGCAGGTGCAGGTTTTGATTCTGGCGCTGCCACTCCAGTTGTTGGGATGTTTTCCCCTTCTTCACCAAGGTAACCGATAACTTCTGTAACCGGAACTGTTTCACCATCTCCTTTGAGGATGGCAATCAAGTATCCATCTTCTTCGGCTTCCAATTCCATGCTGACTTTGTCAGTCATAATTTCCAAAAGGATTTCTCCTTCTTTTACAAATTCTCCGACTTTCTTATTCCATTGGACGATTTGTCCTTCTGTCATATCCACGCCGGCTTTTGGCATAATTACTTCTAAGGCCATGTCTTACTTCCTTTATCTAAAACTCTAAAATAACAATAGCTAACTTAAACCAACATTGAGATTGGGTTCTCAATTAAGGTTTTCAAGTCTTTCATAAACTTAGCACCAGCCATACCATCTACAACACGGTGGTCAATGGTTAATCCTAGGCTCATGATAGGACGAATAACAATCTCACCATTGACAACTACAGGTTTCTCTACTGTTGAGCTCACCCCGAGGATAGCTGAGTTTGGTTGGTTAATAATCGGGCCAAAGGACTGAACGCCAAACATTCCCAAGTTACTAATTGTGAAGGTTGAATTTTGGAGTTCGCTTGGAGCCAATTTACCATCCAAGGTACGACCAATGACATCCTTGAAGGCTACAACCAGCTCTGAAAGACTCATCTTTTCAGCATTGTAAACAACTGGTGTCATTAGACCATTATCCATCCCAACTGCCATAGCAAGATTGACATAATTATGAGTGATAATGGTCTTGCCATCTTCAGTCAATGAAGCGTTGATGTAAGGGTGTTTCATCAATGTCTTCACAACAGCGAGAGAAAGAAGGTCTGTAACCGTTACTTTCTTACCAGTTGCTTCCATGATTGGATCAAGGACCTTCTTACGAAGAGCCAGCATTTCAGACATATCGACATCATAGTTTAGCGTGAAGGTTGGCGCAGTTAGGTAGGATTCAACCATACGTTGGGCGATAACCTTACGCATTGGTGTCATTGGAATACGCTCAATCTCACCATAAGGAGTGATAGTGTCTGGAACTTCTTCCACTTTTTCAATCTGAGCAGGAGACTTGATGGTGTCGTTTTCGATATTTTCAGGAAGCAAGGCCAAAACGTCCTTCTTCATGATCTTACCACGATGACCCGTTCCTTGGATTTCCTGCCAAGCAATGTTATGTTCGAGGGCAATTCGTTTTGCAAGTGGCGAAATGCGAACCACGTTTGTGTCTTTATAAGTTTCCACGTCTTCTTTGTGGACACGACCGTTTGCACCTGAGCCAGAAACGTCGTAGAGGTTGATACCTAGTTCATCCGCTAACTTTCTAGCCGCAGGAGTCGCTCTTAGCTTGTCATCAGCCATGACCTCTCCAATTCTATTTATGATACTAAGGGCGTTTAAAAGCGACCGAAAAATATGAAATCTACGCAGACTTCGATGAAGTCAAGGAGATTTATCTTTTTTCCGAGCTTTTAGCCCATGTTCAACTCTACAAGTAACTTGGACACGGAACGTGACTCAAATTACTACGGTTGCCGCTATCAGGCGGTCAACCTTGTAGACTTACTAATTCATTCGTCGAATATTATCGATTCGACTCACTCATGTCGCAACTCTTCAAATCACTTGAATACAACACATGTCTTAAGTTACTAAAGTTAAAAATCTCTAAAATCTTACATAATTCAATTTATGTAAGATTATTCTTTGTTATAGGTTTTACGGATTGCATCTTTGATGCTTTCAACTGTTGGAATCATTGCATTTTCTAGGTTTTGTGCGTAAGGCATTGGCACATCTTCTCCTGCGCAACGGCGGATTGGCGCATCTAGATAGTCAAATGCTTCTGATTCTGAAATAATTGCTGAAATCTCGCCGATATAGCCACTTGTTTTGTGGGCATCGTTGACCAGAACAACTTTACCAGTCTTCTTAACTGAGTTGATGATGATATCCTTATCAAGTGGAACAAGGGTACGTGGGTCCACAATTTCAACTGAAATTCCTTCTTCTGCCAATTCTTCAGCAGCTTGAACCACACGTCGAAGCATTTTTCCGTAAGTAACAACTGTTACATCTGTACCTTGGCGTTTGATTTCCCCAACCCCAAGTGGGATTGTATAGTCTGGATCAACTGGCACTTCCCCTTTTTGGTTAAATTCTGACTTGTACTCAAGGATGATAACAGGGTTGTTATCACGGATAGAAGACTTGAGAAGTCCTTTCATGTCAGCAGGCGTACCAGGCGCTACAACCTTTAGTCCAGGAATGTGAGTGAACCAAGACTCTAAAGATTGTGAGTGCTGGGCAGCAGAACCAACTCCGTTACCAGCTGCACAGCGGACAGTCATTGGAACCTGACCTTTACCACCAAACATATAACGTGTTTTAGCAGCTTGGTTGACGATATTGTCCATGGCAATAACCGAGAAGTCCATGAAGGTCATATCGACGATTGGACGAAGTCCTGTCATGGCTGCTCCTGCTGCTGCTCCAGAGATAGCAGCTTCAGAAATAGGACAGTCACGGACACGTTCTGGACCAAATTCTTCGAGCATTCCAACAGAAGTTCCGAAGTCTCCTCCGAAGACACCGACGTCTTCTCCCATCAAGAACACATTTTCATCGCGACGCATTTCCTCAGACATAGCAAGGATAATGGTGTCACGGAACGACATTGTTTTTGTTTCCATTTTATCTCTTTCTCCTTAGTCTGCGTAAATATCTTCAAATGCGGATTCTAGTGGTGGGAATGGACTTTCTTCTGCAAATTTAACAGAAGCTTCCACTGCTTCCTTGACTTGTGCTTGAATTTCTTCCAATTCTTCTGCACTCGCAATATTATTTTCAACGAGGTACTTGCGAAGGTTTTCGATTGGGTCTTTTTGTTTCCACAATTCCACTTCTTCACGCGTACGATATTTACCAGGGTCAGATGATGAGTGACCAAGCCAGCGATAGGTTACACTTTCGATCAAAACTGGTCCATTGCCACCACGAACATGGTCTACGGCTTTCTTAAATCCTTCATAGACATCGATGACATTGTTTCCATCTTCGATAAACATTCCAGGGATTCCATAAGCAGCACTACGTTGATGGATATGCTCCACATTGGTCATTTTCTTGATATCCGCAGAGATCCCATAACCGTTGTTGATGCAGTAGAAAATGACTGGTAGGTTCCAGATAGAAGCCATGTTCACTGCTTCGTGGAAAACACCTTCATTGGTCGCGCCATCTCCAAAGAAGCAAACGACAATTTTTCCAGTGTTTTGCATTTGCTGACTGAGGGCTGCACCAACAGCGATTCCCATACCACCACCTACGATACCATTGGCACCGAGGTTACCAGCATCAAGGTCAGCAATATGCATGGAACCACCTTTTCCTTTACAAGTACCGGTGTACTTACCAAGGATTTCTGCCATCATTCCATTGAGGTCAATTCCTTTGGCAATAGCCTGTCCATGGCCACGGTGGTTGGAAGTAATCAGATCATCTGGATTAAGAGCCAGCATCGCTCCGACGTTAGCTGCTTCCTCTCCGACAGAAAAGTGAGTCATACCGGGAACTTTCCCCTTTTTCACTAACTGAGCAATTTTTAAGTCCATGCGACGGATTTCTTCCATCTTACGGAACATCTCTAGCAAAAGATTCTTATCTAAAGTTGACATAATCTTGCCTTTCTAACTTTGTTCTTACCTTACTATTTTACCTTTTTTAGTATACACTGTCAAAGTATATGGCTAATAAAATTTCACAATATAAAAAAATAAATCCCTGTTAAAACAGGGATTCCCTCTAGTTAGAGCGTTTTTTCACAAAGTTCTTTTTCAGGATATTTCCCAAAAATTAGCTCAATTTTTTCATTACGGTTTTCAAACGCCATTGATACAAACAACCAGAAACAATCAAGCTGGCAATTAACCCAATCCAGTAGGCAAATGCCCCTAAGTCAGTTGCTTGATCTAGTAGATATCCTAGTGGTATCGCTACTCCCCAATATCCGATTAATCCAAGATAGAAAGGAACGATAGTGTCCTTATAGCCTCTTAAAATTCCTTGGAGAGGAGCCGCAAAGGTATCAGCTAACTGAAAAAAGAGACTGTAGGTTAGAAATACAGCAGTTGTTTCAATGAACTGAGGGCCATTTCCATATAGATTTGCTACACGATCTCTAAAAATGTAGAGAAAGGACAGGGTAAGACCTGCAAACATAAGGGCGGTTACTCTTCCCAGACGAGCATAGGTTTTTGCATCCTCAAAACGTTTGGCCCCCACCTCGTAAGACACAACAATCGCCATAGCAGAGGAAATACTCATAGGAAAAGCATACATGAGACTCGAAAAATTCATAGCTGACTGGTGACTGGCGATGATAAGCGATGAAAACTTAGCCATGATTAGTCCAACCACAGAGAAAATGGCTACTTCAGCAAATACGGTTCCCCCGATTGGTAGACCTAATCGAACACCTTCCTTGATTTTATCTATATTAAGTGGAATCCGTTTTTCAAGATGTAACGTTTTTAATCTTTCCTGTTTGAACAAAACAAGAATAGAAATCCCCAATAAAACCCAATAGGCTAGGGAAGTTCCTAGCCCTGCTCCTGCGCCACCAAGCTCAGGAAAACCGAAAGCTCCATATATCAAGAGATAGTTAAAACCACTATTGAGCGGAAGTAATAGGAGCATGAGATACATCGATAGCTTGGTCAATCCAAGAGAATCCAACAAAGAGCGAATGACACTGAACAGCAACAAGGGAATAATCCCGATAGACAGGTACCAAAGATAGGAAACTGCAACTGCCGCCACTTGAGCTTCTAGTCCGATGTTGTTTAAGACAGGTGGCGCTAAGAATACTACCATTCCAAGCAAGACCAAAGACAGTCCGAAAGCTAAGTAGATGAATTGGTAAAAATCAGATGCCACTTCTTCCTTTTTGCCCCGTCCCAGATGATGGCCTATGATGGGAACCATGGCCGAAACAATCCCTGTTAAAAAAGTAAAGAAAGGATTCCATAGACTCGTTGCAGTTGATACACCTGCCAAGTCCATAGTATTGTATTGCCCAGTCATGGTTGTATCAACAAATGAGGCAGAATAATTGGCAAACTGGTAAATCAGGATAGGGAAAAATATCTTAAGAAATAAGACAAACTTATCTTTAAATTGATGGGTTGGATACATATACGCTCTCTATTCTTATAGTTTATAGAGCAGAGTCCCATCTAGTTTTGGTAGACGATTTGTCCCTTACAGATGGTATATTTAACCTGCCCTTTTAAAGTTTCACCAATAAATGGTGAATTAGCTGCTTTTGAAGCAAAGTGGGAGTCCACAAGGCGGTCAGTCTTAGCATCAAAGATAGTGATATCCGCTGGACCATTCTCAGCCAAGTAACCAGCTTCAAAGTTGTAAAGTTTGGCTGGATTGACAGTCATTTTTTCAAGCAATTCCATCAAGCTTAGCTCACCAGCTTCCACCAAATAAGTCAAACCAAGAGAAAGAGAGGTTTCCAAACCTGTCATACCAGATGGTGCTTTAGTGATATCTTCTACATTTTTCTCGTCTGCATGGTGAGGCGCGTGGTCCGTTGCGATAACTGTGATAACACCTGACTTGAGACCTTCGATAACGGCACGACGGTCTGACTCCAAACGAAGTGGAGGATTCATTTTGGCATTGCTTCCTTGAGTTAAAAGAAGAGCTTCTGTCTTAGAGAAATGCTGTGGCGCTACTTCTGCTGTGACCTGTGCTCCCAAACCTTGAGCGAATTCCACTACCTTGACACTTTCTTCCTTAGACAAATGCTGGATGTGAACATGGGCTTTGGTTGCATAGGCAATCATAACATCACGCGCAATCATAGCGTACTCAGCCACCCCAGTCGCTCCACAGATATGAAAATGTTCCTTAGCGATGTTTTCGTTAAATCCAAGAATCCCATTCAAACCTGGATCTTCCTCATGAAGACTAATAAAAGTATTAAGTTTTTTAGCTTCTTCCATGGCTTCCTTAACCACTTTACTGCTCTCAAGCGGAATACCGTCATCAGAAAAACCAACCGCACCTGCTTCTAAGAGCGCCTTAAAATCTGTCAAGTCTTGGCCATTAAAGTTCTTGGTAATAGTCGCAACTGTCTTGACATTAATTTTTTCCTTGGCAGCTGACTGTAGAACTTCTTGAAGAGTCTCCGCATCTGAGATGGTTGGACTAGTATTAGCCATCATGACAACCGTTGTAAAACCACCTGCAGCAGCCGCTAGTGCCCCAGTATGAATATCCTCCTTGTGGGTTTGACCAGGTTCACGGAAATGAACATGAATATCAACTAGTCCAGGCGCAACTACAAGACCAGTTGCGTCAATGACCTCTGCACCTTCTTCACTAATTTGTGGTGCAATTTTAAGAATTTTACCGTCTTCAACCAAGACATCACAAACCTGATCCAAACCAGACTTGGGATCCATGACACGACCATTTTTGATTACTAGCATCCGCTTTCTCCTTTATTCATAGAAATCAACTTGGGTATCCAATAATTTATCCCCATCATAAACAAACTTAGCTGAAAAGAAGGGTTTATCTTCTAAAAGCCACTCAACAAAGGTGTGGTCACCCTCCCAAGTTGGCTTGCTCAAAACTTCATCATAGGGAACCCATTCTAAGGTTCCCTCATTGCAGTCAATCAAGTCACCCTCGAACTCTGTCACCTTAAAAACATAGGTGTACCAGTCTAAATCTGGCGTGAATTCTGGAAAAGTGATAACACCTTTTAGAACCGGCTTGGCTTTGAGGCCTGTTTCTTCTAGGATTTCACGCGCCGCGCACTCCTGAGGTGTCTCCCCTCGCTCTAGTTTACCACCCACACCAATCCATTTGCCTTCATGAACATCATTGGGCTTCTTATTGCGATGGAGCATGAGTAGTTCTTTTCCGTTATCAATGTAGCAAATCGTCGCTAACTGAGGCATATTCTCTCCTTATCTAAGCCAATCGATTGGCTCTTGTCCTGTCTCTGTTAAGAATGCATTGGCCTTGGAAAAAGGCTTGGAACCCCAAAATCCTCTATAAACCGATAACGGACTAGGATGGGCTGATTCGATAATCAAGTGGTGAGGATTGGTAACCAAGACCTTCTTCTTACGTGCATAAGCGCCCCAGAGCACAAAGACTACAGGTCTGTCTAGATTATTGACCACCTGAATCACAGCATCAGTAAAGGGCTCCCATATTAGCCCAGAATGACCATTGGCTTGCCCAGCAGGAACCGTCAAGCAAGCATTGAGAAGTAAGACTCCCTGCTCAGCCCAAGACGTCAAATCATGTGATTTCTTAACGCCGATATCATCTGACAATTCTTTTAAAATGTTTTGCAAGGACGGTGGAGCTGGGATAGAGTCAGGTACAGAAAAACTCAAACCCTGCGCTTGACCTGGCCCGTGATAAGGATCCTGCCCTAGAATCACCACCTTCACTTCTTCAAGCGGTGTAGTCAAGAGAGCCTGAAAAACTTTTTCCTTAGGTGGATAAACAGTTCCCTGAGCATAGACCTGGTTCATAAAT
Source organism: Streptococcus oralis Uo5 (assembly GCF_000253155.1). NCBI lineage: Bacteria > Bacillati > Bacillota > Bacilli > Lactobacillales > Streptococcaceae > Streptococcus > Streptococcus oralis. The sequence goes on along the minus strand of NC_015291.1, from coordinate 958,705 downwards.
TGATTGATTTTCCCGAAATACCCTTCAGGTAATTGCTCCTTAATCAAAGCATGCCAAGATGAGTGTTGCATATTTTTCTCCTTTACCGTATCCATCTAAAAGCACGTTTTAATTCATCTATACCGTTCTCAAAAAAGCATAGACCATGTGCAAGTATGATTTTATCCGGTTTCCAGTTTAACATACGGGAAAAGGAAACCTTTGCTTCCCTTTGTCTTCCTAAAAAAGTCATCCGATAGTCAATAGGAGTTTGACCATCAGGGGCTGTTACACGAGCTAAACGATAAATTTTTCTTCGGATTGGACTAGCTATCTTTTCCGGTTCAAAATTCTCTATAAGGTCCGTTACAATGAGTGTTTTAGTTGATTTATGAAAAAACACCACTTCTTCAATCACAGAACTTCCCTTAAAAATAAGCTGATCAATCTCATCAGACCATAGGTCAGGAGCCTTATCTGTTAAGGGAGCATTGAATACCACCTTGATATTCTGACTTTTCGCTCTCTCTTCAACTCCTGGACTAGACCATGTTTGCGCATGAGGATATCTTTTTTTCCAATCTGCAATATAGGCGTAGTGAATCTTATTGGGTGAAATCAGGTAAGCGACTTTGCCCAAAGCATCCAGTTCAGTAAACAGTTTCTCGTTTGGCGCAATCGGAGAGTGAATCCAAAGTTTGCCATCATTTAACTTAATCACCGTCATACGTGTCTGAAAAGGAAGGTTGAAGATCTTCATGTCCATTTGAATCAAATCACCATCTGCTATCCAGATATTTTGATCAACTTCCTTTAGTGTATACAATGGTTCATAAAGAGAAAGTTCTGGTCTTGACATCGTTTACTATTCCTTTGTTTTTACTGCCTCTATTATAGCAAAAAGTGGCTATGGAAACCACTTTTTACAGTTCTTACATATACTGTTATCTATCCTACTATTTGACATGAGTGTTCACAGTATCAATCAGCCATTAAAAACTTTTCGATTGTTTCAATAGAATAGGAAAGTTGATTATTTACAGACTTCATCCGTTCAAAATTTGCGTCCATATAGTAGAGTTCAGATAAGCCACCCCTAGGAAGAAAGAGTGAATAGTGGATATTCATCTTCTCTCGAGTACTTAACTCTATATGATTGCTTATGAAATACTTTAACTCTTTTAACGAATTTACTTGAGCAACCACACCTTTTAACTGATACTGCTCAATGAGGTTTAGTAAGTTATCAATCTCTTCAATGACTTTTGTTTCCATATCATCCCCTCTTAGGAAAAGCACTACATAGCATCCAAACAATCCAGCAAGTCTTGGTAAGAATGAACTTCATAAGTTAGCTGAGCTTGTGTCTTGTTTTCCAGATGATAGGGATTGTACCAGACAGTATCGATCCCAGCATTATTGCCACCTTGAATATCAGCTGTTAGGGAATCTCCAATCATCAGCGTCTTTTCTTTACTAAATCCAGCAATCTGTTGACCAATTTTTTCATAAAATTGTGCGTCAGGCTTTTGTGTTTGTAATTGCTCGGAGATAAAGACTTGGTTAAAATAAGGTGCCAGACCCGATTGAGCCAAACGTCCCGTCTGAATGGCAGTGATTCCATTTGTCGCAGCGTACAGGTCATAATCACGCTCAATAAGACTGTCCAAAAGTTCATGAGCCCCCGAAAGAGTTTGCCCCTGCTGGGCGAGGTAAAATTGGTAACGCTGGGCAAGTAATGCACCGTCTTTCTCCAGCCCAAAATGGGCAAATAAACGAGAAAAGCGCGTGTTAACCAGTTCTTGTTTACTGATTTTCTTTTGCTCCAAGTCCTTCCAGAGAGCCTTGTTCATAGGAACGTAATAGTCTTTGTAGGCTTGGATATCCGCAACTCCTTCTTCTTTTAGAAGTTGCGTCAGAGCCACATCCTCAGCAGTATCAAAATCAAGCAAGGTGTGATCTAGATCAAAAAGTAGAAATTTGTAGGGCAATTTGAAGTTTTCCTTTCTAAGCTAAAACAAGTTACTTGTATTTATTAGGGAAATACTCTTTTTCCAACTGCCATAAATACTGGTCAATCTCTTTAAGATTAAATTCTTCTAATCCGTAGTATCCTCTAAAAGCAATAATTATATTTTTAAATTTTTGATAATCTTTTAGGTCTGAATTCTTAAATTTAGAAAATTTATCTGTTTTTCTAAAGTATTTCAATACCTTTTCTACATAGCTATCATAGATAGGGTATTCTTTAGGGTTATGATGGGAACAGTATTTGGTAGAAAAAGAATAGAACTTTCTAGTTACACCATTGATCGTAACACTTTGAATTTCATTGACTAAAGTTACATCACCTTGTCTCAACCTCTTGTCAATTTTAAGACTCAGAATATGCTCTGCAACTGGATAAACTGAAAAAATATCTTTAAAATCAATTGCACACTCTGGACTGTACACTAAAATAATATGCCTTATTTTGTTCTCATCAAATCTAACATCTAACTCTATGCCCGGAAAATAAAAAAATTTATTGGTTTACTTGAAATCGCATTATATTCATTGATATCAAATTTATTATGATTCGTAATCGCACATAATCCAACGTTATTTTCTTGAATTTTTTCTATGAATTTTTCTGCATCTATTACTCTCGACGCTCCATCACCTTTTTTACATTTTTGTGTATGTAAATGTATATCTTATTTTTTTCATTTTTGCTCTTCTCACAACCTTGTTTGATTCATATATTAATTTTGAAAGTTCATATTTTTTATGCCTCATACTCTCCCGTAGCCTCTTTTATCATCCCATCATGCCAATCTACAGTCTCTAATGGCATTTCATGGTATTTATCAAAGACTTCATACAAATACTTATACTTGATCTTATTTTCAATTATCTTCTTGAGAGAATCAGTATCCATTGATATAATCTTCATGCCTGTGATAGTCCCTTCATCTCTAGTATATGGAATTATCTTTCTATATCTAAAATCTGAAATCACATTTTTATCTAAGTGTGTGCTTACAAACAGGCTGTAATCAAATGGATTATTAAATCTAATCCTATAATCTCCTAAATGTCTTGAAACAGGCTCCATTTCCATTCTTCTTTGATTATTCCCATCTGCAAGCGTTGCTTCAAGCAATAATGAATGTTTCGGATAAGAAGTACAGGCTTCGTATTCATAAATGATATCTGCATAACCTCCAGCCGCATGTGTCTTAGGTAACAGATTAGCTTCTAATGACAATTTCATAAAATCCAATATATTTCCTTTTCTTTCGCTGACTTTGTACCAAATAATTCCTAATACATATTCGAAAATAGTTGGGATAGCCGCCTCGTCTGTTACTAGCTCTTCTATTCTCTTATCATTACGTTTCTCAAAACAATTTAACAATTCTACAAGTATGGAATCATTAAATTTTTTGTCTATTAAAGCATTGAATCTTCTGTAACGTTCATCGTTTACATATGCTGCCGCCTGTTCAGATGACTTGATTTTGATGCCTAAATCCGCACTTAATGTCTGATAAACCTTATTGATATCAACATCAAACGCACTTGAAATTTCAATCAATGTGATGCTCTGTGTTAATGTATCACATCTAGTAAAAGCTTCTGTATACAAATCTTCCATTATTTCTTTGAAAAAATATTTCGGGAGCATATCTAATTTGATTAGTTGATCTTCAAAGATTAAGGTATCTGTAATATTAAAATATCTTCGATTCAAATCAAAGTAATCCGATAAGGTTGCCATCGCTTTAAATACATGCAGATACTTAAAGAAAACCTCTTTTAATTCTCTTTCGCTTGAGCAATTTAAAAATGGACACGCAGACAAAATAGAGGATTTCCCATTTTTTCTTATTACACTAATGTTCGTTGTCCTAAATAATAAACTCCTCCATAATGTTCCGGGCTTTTGATTGATGCTCTTAGCAGAATTTAATAGTGCTTCATAATCATCCCCGTTATCAAGAAAGATTTTCTTAATATTCTCATACAATCTATAATAAGGCTTATCATAATTTCTGCTTTTTCGATTCATGCCAATGAGGCAAATCAATTCTTCATCAACTGCATGATCAATGAATTCTGAAAGTGCCTCTTGGTAATTCTCCATAACAATCAATCTTTCGTATATCACATCTTCTAATGTGATTTTTTCTTCCCTATATAGCCGGATGCTTTCGATAATTTCTTCAGCACTCTCTCTATCATTAATCAGAGGAATAAAATAAGTAAACTCATCATAAGTCAAAAAATCAAGTTCCAATAAAGTTTTTAAGGTAACCAAAAAAGGTCTTACAATATTGTTGTTCACATTTATCGTAGTCTTTAATAATTGCTTCAAATACACGAAGCTATCGCTGTCCAAATTAAAGAAATTATTGGTATCAAAAGCTCCTTCTCTTGCAATATTTAGAAGTTCTTTACCTGCATCTGTAATTAACCTATCCGGAGTAATCAAGCCTATATCAACTAAACCCGATGTTTTTTCTCTGGCGTCTTTATCTTTTCTTCTGGCATCTCCATATAGAAATTCTCGTTCTTTCATAAAATCATAATACTCTTCTTGCAGAGTATTATTCCAATTCCAAGCTGATTTAATTGATACAGTTTTATAAAATTCTTCTAATAACAATAATTGCTCTTCAATCTTTAAATTTAGTTTTGCAGTTCTAAAACTTGTAGTTCCTATAACCCAACAAAAACTTTGATATGGAATACTTTTATTTACCATTTACTCATTCCTCCAATCAACTGGATAATTAGTAATCAAAACTTCTTCAGACATACTATTCTTATTTTTTCTGTGATAACTGCTATTTGAATAACTTTTATTCAGATGATTGCAGTAATACCCCTTACTTTCAATCCAATTATATAAAATATCATTTCTTTTATTTTTACTTTCCAAAACATTAGACAAAGCAAAATTAAAGCCTTTTTCATTGGCTTCGTCCAAAAATTCAAGTAAAGCTTTTTCTTCTATTTCAGTCCACATTCCATTTTCATTATATGTTGCATTTGTAATCAAATAAGGTGGATCACAATAAATAAAAGTCTCCTGAGAAAAACCATCTAGCGAAATTTCTCTAAAATCCTTTTTCATAAACTGGACATCTTTACTTTTTAATTCTTCAGAAAATAATACAAGTTTACTTCTCATTTTGGAATTAAAATCTCTCTTACCTACCGGAAGATTAAAAAGTCCCTTTCGATTAAACCTAATCTGATTATTAAAAGAAAACACCATAAGTACATATAGCATTGGATAATCTATTTCTCCAGCAAGAACTTTAGCATTAAAATCATCTCTTAACTTGAGAAATCTTCCTTTATTGTATTTGGCTAAGCCTCTACTACTATCACAATCATAATAGGAATACCCATGTAATGATGTATTGGATAAATTATACGCCTCAATAATATTGTCTATTTGTTTTAATAAAGCATCAGTATTAGTGTCTTTTATAAATTCAATTAAATCTATCAAATTCTCATTCGTATCATTAAAAATAACTTTTGAAGAAGATGAATTTATTCCAACATTTCCTCCTCCGGCAAACAAATCTAAAAATACTTCCTTTTCATCAAATAAAGGTTGCAACTGTTCTAGCAACTTAAATTTTCCACCTGTATAATTAAACGGGCAAGGTATATTCATTTTCTTTTTTTCTTCGCTAAACACTTCACATAAAAATAGTCTTTCTTTATTATCTTTTATATCTGATTTCCCAGTCGAAAAACTCTTGTAGTCTGATTCAAATATAATAACTTTCCCCTTTTTACTAAGAATTCTCATAATATCTTCATCTGATATTTTCGCATTCGACCTATCATTTCCCTTGTCAGACATATTATTATATGAAAGTAAGATATACTTTGTATCAGCCCTTTCAATAAGTTCTTCAAATGCTTTTGTAGCCGTAATCATGCAGTAATCACTTTTAAGTGAAGCCCTATCCATCTTTCTTGCAACCCCATAAACTTCAGGTTTTTTCCATCTTGCCACATTTTCAAGTAAATGATATGCATCACAATACTGCCTTGAATTATATGGAGGATCCAAGTACAACAAATCACCCCTAATACTTTTAATAAGTTTATTTGCATCTAAGTTATAACAAATATTATTAGAATTTACCGTTTCTTCAGGTAATAAAACATTCAATACTAATTTTTTCTCAAAATCAACATTTTTTCTATATGCATCGTAGTGTCCAACTGTGTTTGCAATCTTATCCATTGCATATAGAAGCGATGTAATCAATATTGCATATTCCTTAAAATTTATTTCTTTATTTTTATACTTTGCCTCTATATCTTCTCTTATATATCCTATCTTGCTACAATCATCAGCAGAAAAGAATGTATCTGCAAAATTTTCTCGCATATAATTATTTTCTTTTGTTTTAACTTGATTATAGTCGTATATAAGCTCAATTATCTTTTTGCTTGAATATTTTTCATATCCAAACCATGCATAATTGGAAATATAATTACTATAAAGTAAATCATTTGTGATAAGCATTTTATCCTTAAAAGTATTCGCAACTGCACCGGTTCCACTAAATATGTCAATAACAATATTTACACCTTTACAATTTTCATCAACTGTTTTTCTTATAAAATCGGAAAGAGAATATTTATTTCCTAAATATCGTCTATTGTTTATGAATGACTGCTTTAGTCCTAATTTAGATATTAAAAAATCTGTGTCATCCTTATCCTGTAAACCATCTATCTGCAAAAATCTTTTTATAATTTCAACTGTATTTTCATCCCAAAAGTACCTTCCTGTATCACTTCCCGGGATTAAAATATTTTTTTTATCTATTAATTTATATAAATATGACTTAGAAATGTCTAATTCTTTTATTACATCAGTAACATTAAGACTTGCCATCTTTATTCCTCCTTGCCACATTTTAATCTATTTAGTAGACATTATAGCATATTTCACCCATTTTTTCTATATTTTTATTAAAAAATCAGATGCTATTTGCATCAAAAAATGGAGAGTATCAAATTTATAATACTCTCCATGTATCACTATAGCTCCATATCGTTACTCATACTATGACTCTGCTCAATTGTTTTATCTATTTTCCTTTTATATTTCTTAATTGCTCCAATAACTGATTCGTTTTTTTCTGTTTTATCCCTTCCAAGATACTTATTCATGTTATTTTTCAGATGTTCCAATTCCTCATACTGAGAGGCTAATGAATTATGTTTCTTGGTAAGGTCAAATTCCTTATGAGCATTTTTTCTGCTGCAAAGATGTGTGGTAACATAGATTTCATCATCGGTTTTATCTCCGTTACAGATGTAATCTATCGCCTTTTTAAGAGTTGTTTTAATCGGATGTATCTTTGTAACAGCCATTATCCTACCCACTCTATGACGGCCTTAAATTTTAATTTTTGTAGGATTCTAAAGCTAGAATAAATCAAAAATCACGAGAATGAAGCTATTCGTAGCTTAGAAGAACCTTTTCTAAACTTCATACTCACTTTAACTAGTAGGACTTACAATTTTTCTGATGAGCTTTAAGTTTTTTGATAGCCCAATCATAGTGACTGGAGGTGCTACTGACAAAGTAGGAACCTAGACTTGTCCCTCCCGTCCACTTATAGACACCTTTGTTAAAGAGTTGGTCATTGCTGAAGTCTTCCATCAACTCTAAAACCTCTTTATGTGATTTATTGAGGAGTTTGGTCGCTTCTTCTAAGGACGTTCTCTGGTGCTTTTTCCAAAAAGCGACATTCATTTCCCCATAAGTTTTCCAATTATAAGGCTCAGGGAGAAAAGGTCTCTCATGATCTGTTTGGTTAGAATGTACCCAGGTCAAAAGTAACTGCTGCCATTCATAGAGATGGATCAGGACATCCCGTAGATTTTTATCTCTTTTCCAGTGAGCTTCTTTTTTCTTTTGGTCTTTTGAAAAATCAAATGGAATCATCAACTCTTCCTGACTCAACTGAGAAATGAGGAGATTAAGTTTTTCATAGTTTTCCTTAGAGGCTAACACTAGCTCCTCTTTTGTTTTTGGTCTAGGCATAGGCGTTCTCCCTTCATTTTCTAGTAGGTTGAGGTATTTTCTTATTTCATTATACCATAATCAAAAAGCAGTTCTTCATTTTACGAACAACTGCTTTTACTAACTATTCTTTTATGCTTATAGTCACTACTTTACATATAAATCTTTAAAGAGACCGTCCACTTCTGCTATCTGATAGAGTAAGCGGGATAGTTCTTGGTAATCTTCTTTTAAACATGAAAGGTGGGCTTGACCAAATAGAGTAGCCAATTCTTCTTTTAACCTTGCTCCTTCTGGATCATGGTTTTTTAAGAACTTACTGAGGTAGAGATTTCGAACAGCTGCAAGTTTAAAGCTGAAATACTGATGCAATTGCTTTTGCTCCGTATTTAAGCCGTTTTCAGCAACTGCTTTTGCATAACATTCCAAAACACCGTTTTGACCATTCAGATATCGTTTTTTCATAACCCTCGCCGTTTCCTGATAGATTTCAGTCTGACTAGGACTCTTTACCTTCCTAAAATTTCCCCACATGGAGTAAGATCCACGCTTATAGTCAATAGCCTCCGCCTTCCAAGCTTCTAATATGTCATTAAAAGCAACCTTCATACAGGCAAAACCAGCTGGATCATGCAAATAGAGATACTGATCATCAATGTCATACACGGTTACGAAGTGATCCACACCATAAAGAATTGTGTGATTGGGATTGTAGGTCAGATGCCCCATATCAAGAGGTCCCAGTACGACAGGTCCATTGGACAGAAGTGTTTCCAACTTTCCTTTAACCTCTTCCAAATCTACTTCCAATCCATCCTTTAGATAGAAGTCCTCATAGTCAAACCCAAGTATTTTTAAGGAATGAGAGATGGAAAGGTCTGGCATTCCATTATCAAAGAATACTAGAGGGTGCTCCTCATCTTCCTTTACGATACTAGCGCCATTTCCCATCACCATAATTGCCTCTAAAAAATCTGCTTTAAAGTCATAACCATAGGTTTCTAGTGCCATTGCTAATGAATAGCTATAGCAAAGTGACACATCTCCAAAATACATCTGCATATTCATGCCTCCTTATCTTCTATGAGACTATTATACCGAGATAACGTCACTCATACCCCATTAAATCCAAACAAATAATATGGGGTTTTGTGATCTATAGGCATGAACTTCAACAAGAAAACTGGCTGTTTCTCTCAACAACCAGTTTTCAATTTTTAAGCTAATTCTTGACTGTTTTTCTTATGAAAGAAAAGCGAGACGATAGCCAAAATAGCAAAGCCTAGGCCAACATACCAGTAGGGCTGATCTAAGGTCGTTGAACGACCTGATAGATTGACAATTCCTCGAAAGAGCATTCCAGCCGTTAGGACTGCAACTGCCGAGTTCCACAAGTTTAGACTGAGTCGTGCTAAATTTGGAATGATTTTCAACAAAATTGCTAAAATGATACCTCCTACTAGAGGGACTACAAAGAGATAGTGCATATGAAGCGAGGTCTCCCCAAAACTAAAGGACTCGTAGATACGGCTAAATGCAAAGAAGAAAATAGTGAGAAGGCTATAGCCAACGAGTGTCTTTTTGAGGCGTTTGTTTTTGATTTTAGTAACCGATGTAGACAATATCACTCACCGCCCTTTCTGATATCTTGCTTCCACCTGTAGTCGGTTTATTGATTACCTGACCGTTAAAGTAGAGAGTTGAGGATCCACCACCATCAAGATTATAGGCTGTCTTCACTCCGTAGGATTTCATCACTTCTGCCATCTGGTAAAGTGACAAGCCCTTGCTTTCAGAAGTACGACCATCCGAAACGATGATGATGTAGTGATTTTCATCGATAATCCCGATAGCTGTACGAGGATTGGATGACATGGCCTGACCGACTTCTGTATTGGTATCAACAGATATTTCTCCATTCTCAACTAGAGACGGACCAAATGCCAGTAGATTGACGACACCATCCTGAACCAACTGATCGGCTGAAACTTGGTCCTCGTAGATGATTTTAAAGGAGCCGTCCTTGTAAATGGCAAGGTCACCGTTACTAGCGTCTTCACGGACACTGTCCCGATAGACAACTCCATTACGGATAACATAACCAGAACTATTGGCTCCATAGTAGTCACCGTTGACAGCTAGAATAGCATTGTTTTCAGCAGCCGTTACAGAGGTTTTAGCTGTGACGTTGGTTCCATAGGAGTTTTGAGCTAGAGCTGTTTTTAGATAATCCGATGAACTGAGGGTTATATCTGCCACATAGACTTGCGTTTCATTCACAGTCTTTTCAGTGAGGGTGACACTGATATTTCCATCTGAATAGCTAGTATCCGTCACTTGAGCATTTTTTGCTGCCTGACTTGCTGCTGCGGTGTTAGAGGTTGAGCCGGTATTAGATACAGTGGAAATCGTTTCAGAGAGTACAAAGGTTTTCAACATCGAATAGGTAAAGGAGCTTGTCAGGAGCAAGCCCAAGACCGAGGCGTATAGATAGGGTTTCTTTAAAACTTTCATAATGGGCTACAGGTCCTTTCTTTGAAAATAAAGCGAGTTTGAACTGTCCAAGAGAGAATAAAGAGCATGATTCCGACAAGAATTTTCGCAATCAGCAAATTGACTCCAAGACCTGAATTAAAGAGGCGAATCAGGATGGTGTCTAAGATAAAGAGGCCAACAGCTAGTCCAAAATAGCCTGATCCTGTTTTAAAACTGCTCGCCTTGTTCTTGAAGACCAATTTTTTGTTGGTAGAAAAGTTAAAGATGGAGCTAGTCACACGTGCCAAACCATTTGAGAGAAGAACACGCAGACCTGTCGGAATAAAGCTCAAGCATAGAATAGAGAGAGCGTAGACCACATAATCTACGATAAAACTACTAAAAGACGAGAGCGCAAACTTTAAAATATTTTTATAAATCATCAAGCCATCCCGAATAGGTCGGAAGTGAGAAGCCTCATTGTCGTTGATATAGACTGTTTCAATCGGAACATCTAAGATTGGGTAGACTTGACTTGCTTCGAGGAGCATGTTCATCTCGTATTCATACCGTTGTCCTTCTACCTTGAGCATAAAAGGGATCATATCCGTTGAAAAGGCACGTAATCCTGTCTGTGTGTCGGATACAGCGACACCCGTTTGCAGTTTAAACAAGATACGAGTCAAGCTATTTCCAAAGCGACTACGCAAGGGAACCTTGCCAGTAAAGGCACGGACACCAAGGACAAGTGTATTAGGATTTTCATTTGATTTGGTCAAGCTACGAAAGATGTCCCAGATCCTGTGCTGTCCATCTGCGTCTGCTGTAACCACAGTCCCTGGCTTATTGAGAGACTGAATGTGCTCAAAGGCTGTTTTCAGAGCTTGCCCTTTTCCTTGATTGACCTGGTGGCGAAGGACCGTCACAAAATCCTCCGCTTGAGCAAAAATGTCTTGGCATTCTGCCGAACTTCCATCATCAATGACAATGATGTAAAAATCGCTCTTATTGTGAATCTTTTCAATCAATTTGATGAGATTGTAGTCAGGTTCGTAAGCTGGGATAACTAGATAGTTCATATTTACACCTCTTTCTTTGATGATTGGAAAAGTATACAAGTAAATGCTTAAAAATTCCTTATACTTAAATTAAAGTAAAATCAGATTTATTGTTTTTCTCATAAATTCGTGCAATCAAAGAAAGAAAAACTCTGTAAAAGCTATCTTCTACAGAGTTCGATTTGCATCTTTATAAAATGTCAGAAAATGATCTAGTACTTAATCACTGGTATCCAGAGTTCCATTTGATAGTCAGGTGACGACATGTCACCTTCGGTATAGACTTCGAAGTCTGGTGAGCCTGAGTGGCGATAGCCTGTTTCAGGGAAAAAGACCTCCAAGACATATTTCCAAGCATTGTGAATGCTAGCTGGTATAGGGCCTTTGACTGGGACTATAGCATATTCAGCTTCTGCGATATCTTTGATGAACAGACCTAGTTCTTCTGCTTTAGCTTTATCCGTCACATCATAAGCAGCCATATAGTTGATGATTTCACCTTCTTTGACTTCCGAGCAGACACCGAAGGATTGGCCACTGCCTAGACTCTCTAGGCTTTCCAAGCTGTGATTGTTATAGAGATTCTCCCAAGCAGACGGGCATTTGCTATTGTCAATAGCTTCCAATAGGACACCTGCAATGGTAAATGCAGGCTTCTTTTGAATCTTGATATCCATGTTCTTTCCTCCTGTAATCTTTAAGGATAATTGAAGTCTAGGAAAAACCCGATAAGGTTTTCCATTTCGAACTTCTGAGGGTGTTGCCCCATGGAATTTCTTGAAGGCTGCGCTGAAGGAATCCGCAGATTCATAGCCGTACTTCATTGCTATGTCAATGACTTTCTCAGAGCCTTCCCGCAAGTCTGTCACAGCTTCTGACAACCTGCGATTGCGTAAGTATTCTGCTAAAGTCATATCTGCTAGGATGGAAAAAAGCCTGCTAAAGAGAGCATAAGAATAGCCTGATAGCTGCTGGAATTTCTGCAAATCCACTTCTGCGTCCAACTTACTTTCCAGATATTCCATGGTTCGATTGAATTGATGCATCATATTCTTTTTCACCTCACAAAAGATACTAAGACCGTTAAAAGCAAAGTGAAAATTGGAAAATTGACGGAGGGGCTCCTGCTCCGAAAAAATTTCATCTTTTTCACACAGCTTTTAGGCCGTGTTCAATTCTAACTATAGTCTAACAGATATAAGATACTTCCGCCCCAGAATTTTTGTACAAGATTTAAAGGTGTAAAATCTATAACTTATCTTTTAATTTCTCAACAAAGAGATAGGCTGCTGGGCAGGTCAAGGTATTCTTAATCGTCAAATGATTAATTTGATGGATCTTTTTCCGGTCTGTATGGGGGAACTCACGACAGGCCTTGGGACGAACATCATAGATAGAGCAGAGATTATCTCCTCCTAGAAAGGGGCAAGGCATGGATTTGAAAACCTTATCTCCATCTTCATCCACCTGCAGAAATTCCGCTTCAAAAGCTGGTAATTTCATCTTAAAGTACTTGGCAATACGGGTGATGTCTGCCTCTTTAAAGTCTGGTCCCAAAGTCTTGCAACAGTTGGCACAGGCAGTACAATCAATCTCAGCAAAGACTTCTTGGTGAATCTGCTGCGCAATCTTATCTAGATTCTTTGGTGGCTTTTTCTTTAGATTAGCTAACACTTTACGATGCTCCTTCTGCTTTTGCAGTGCTAGTTGGTGGTAATACTCAATATCAATCTCTTTAGACATAATTTCTTCCTAATACAAGTGTTTTTGTCTATTATACCATAAACACTGTCCCTTTTATGCCCCTCGAATAAAGAAAAAGCCCTTCGGAAAAAATCCGAGGGGCTAATAACGTTGTTAAATCAACGATTATTTTTTAAGGTTGTAGAATGATTTCAATCCACGGTATTCAGCTACTTCACCAAGTTGGTCTTCGATACGAAGCAATTGGTTGTATTTAGCGATACGGTCTGTACGTGAAAGTGAACCAGTCTTGATTTGTCCTGCGTTTGTTGCAACTGCGATATCAGCGATTGTTGAATCTTCAGTTTCACCTGAACGGTGTGATACAACGGCAGTGTAACCAGCTTCTTTCGCCATTTCGATAGCGTCGAATGTTTCAGTAAGAGTACCGATTTGGTTAACTTTGATAAGGATTGAGTTAGCAGCACCTTCTGCAATACCTTTTTCAAGGTAAGAAGTGTTTGTTACGAAGAAGTCGTCACCAACCAATTGAACTTTACCACCAAGACGTTCAGTAAGAGCTTTCCAACCGTCCCAGTCGTTTTCGTCCATACCATCTTCGATAGTGATGATTGGGTATTTGTTTACCAATTCTTCAAGGTAGTCGATTTGTTCTGCAGCAGTACGTACAGCAGCGCCTTCACCTTCGAATTTAGTGTAGTCGTAAACTTTACGTTCTTTATCGTAGAATTCTGATGAAGCACAGTCAAATCCGATAAATACGTCTTTACCAGGAACATATCCAGCAGCTTCGATCGCAGCAAGGATAGTTTCAACACCGTCTTCAGTTCCTTCGAAACGAGGAGCGAATCCACCTTCGTCACCTACGGCAGTTTCCAAACCACGTGATTTAAGGATTTTCTTAAGTGCGTGGAAGATTTCAGCACCCCAACGAAGAGCTTCTTTGAATGATGGTGCACCAGCAGGTACGATCATGAATTCTTGGAAAGCGATTGGAGCGTCAGAGTGAGAACCACCGTTGATGATGTTCATCATTGGAGTTGGAAGAACTTTAGTGTTGAATCCACCAAGGTAGCTGTAAAGTGGGATTTCAAGGTAGTCAGCAGCAGCACGAGCTACAGCGATAGACACACCAAGAATTGCGTTTGCACCCAATTTACCTTTATTAGGAGTACCGTCAAGTGCGATCATAGCACGGTCAATAGCTTGTTGGTCACGTACATCGTAGCCGATGATTGCTTCAGCAATGATGTTGTTTACGTTGTCAACAGCTTTTTGTGTACCAAGACCACCGTAACGAGATTTGTCACCATCGCGAAGTTCAACTGCTTCGTGTTCACCAGTAGAAGCTCCTGATGGAACCATACCACGTCCGAAAGCACCTGATTCAGTATAAACTTCTACTTCAAGTGTTGGGTTACCGCGTGAGTCTAGGACTTCGCGAGCGTAAACATCAGTAATAATTGACATTTTTTACTCTCCTTTGAGTTAAATTTTTTACACCTCTATGATACCTTAAAAATAAGCGTTTTTCAAGAAAAAACGTTATCTTTGTGCAAATTTTCCTTAACTTTATAAAGTAATCGCTTTCTTTTGTCTGTTTTCTTGCGATTTTTGTGATATACTGTTTTTATGACAGATATATCAAAACAACTACTAGAAAAAGCTCATGGTGGGCCGAAATTAAACCCAGATGAACAACGCCGCTATCTCGGGACTTTCGAGGAAAGAGTTCTTGGCTACGCTGATATTAATACTGCCAATAGTCCTGAATTAGAACATGGATTTTTCTCTATTTTAGAGGGTTTTCAAGAAAAGGTAGAGATACTTTTTGTGAAAATCTCACCAAGTATCGAGTTTGACAAACAGGTCTTTTACTTAAGACAAGCAAAGGAAAGCAACTGTCAGGCGACTATTGTTTCAGACGATCATATCACCTCTCCTTTCGGTCTTGTCATTCATACAAATGAACCTGTTCAAGTAGATGAAAAGGACCTCAGACTTGCTTTCTCAAGCCTCTGGGAGGAGAAAAAGACAGAGGTTCCTAAAAAATCTATCTGGAAAAAATGGTTTGGTTAATGATTTCTCAAATTTAACAAACGACCAATATTAGTAGCTGCGTGCTCCAAATAGAGACTTGCATTTTTCAGACTGTCTTCCAAAGGTTCACTTTTCTCTAGGATAGAGAATACTGCTTGTATATTTTCGAATGGTAGGGGAGGCAAATCCTCGGAAAGACTACCACAAATAGCAATAACAGGAACTCCGTTAGGGGTTCTTTTTGCTACTCCCATAGGAGCTTTTCCAACAAAGCTTTGACTGTCCAGTCTGCCTTCTCCAACGATAACTAAGTCAGCACCTGCAATCTTCCTGTCAAAGCCAATTAAATCCAAGCAAGTATCAATCCCAGATACGATACAGGCCTCAGCAAAGGCACAGAGCCCAGCCGCAATCCCACCGCCGGCTCCTGCTCCATTGAGAGACAGGGTTGATGGTGAAAATTTTTCATAGAACTCCTGTATAGCCAGATCTACTGTCTCAAACAAAGCAGGATCCAAGCCCTTTTGTTTTCCAAATGTATAGGTCGCCCCTTGATGACCACATAAAGGGCTCACGACATCTGCTAAAATGCGGATTTTCACATCTTCAGGAATCCTATACAACTCGCTGTCTGAAACTGACTCAAACTCAAGCAAAGTCTGACCGCAAGCTGGCAATTCTTTTCCATTCTTATCATAAAAGTGATAACCCAAAGCAGCTGCAATGCCAATGCCACCATCATTACTTGCCGTACCACCTACACCGATATAGATTTCTTTCATCTCTTGATCAACGAGATGGCGGATCAACTCTCCAATACCTCTAGTTTGAATGTGAAGAGGATTTCGTTTCTCCTGCGGAATCTTCCCAAGACCAACCAAATCAGCAACTTCAAAGAGCGCTATTTGACCTTTTTGAAAGTAGCGCATTGATTCTTTTTGGCCAAAAGGTCCTGTCACCTCTTGCCATTTTTCTTCGAGTTCAAGAGAATGTCGGATAGCGTCTACAGTTCCTTCCCCACCATCACCAACAGGACAGAACAGACATTCTACATCCGATATTGACTGTTCGAATCCTCTTTTCATAGCTTGAGCGACCTCTTCTGCCGTCAGACTTTCTTTAAAAGAATCGGGTGCAATTACAATTTTCATAGTTCCCTCTCATTCTAAGAAATCAATCAAAGGTAGAACTTCTAAAAGATCCCTCGTATCTATATGACAAGCTATCTCTGTTTTTACGACCTCTTTGGCACAAAAGGCTATTCCGTGACCTGCTGATTTCAACATTAATAGGTCATTGGCACCATCACCTATGGCAATCGTTCTTTCTTTGGGAAGTCCTAATTCCTTTCTCCATTTCTCAAGAGTAACTTGTTTTACTTGACCTGTCACAATTTCACCAACTAGTCGACCTGTTAAAAATCCGTCTTTGACTTCCAACTGGTTGGCGGAGAAATAGGAGATACCAAGGGATTTTGCTAATCTCTCAACTATTGGTGCAAATCCACCAGACACTAGACCGACTAGGATGCCCTTCTTTTGAAGTATGGAGATAAATTCTTGAGCATTCTTGGACAGATGAATGGATTTGAAGACAGTATCAAAGACTGAAATCGGAAGACCTTCTAACAAAGCCACTCTCGCTCGTAAGCTTGTTTCAAAGTCCAGTTCGCCTCGCATTGCCTGGCTTGTAATCTGCGATATTTCTTCTTCGCAACCTGCTTCTTTTCCTAAAAGATCAATCACCTCTTCTGCTATCAGGGTGCCGTCAACGTCCATGACACACAAGCCTTTTACTTGAGACATAAGCTTTCCTTTCTAAACAGCCCAAAAATCGTATGAAAGAATCATACGATTTTATCTATTAGTTGACTAAACTATGGTACAAGTCCAGGTAAGATTTGCAGGCTGTATCCCATGAGAAATCACATTCCATAGCTTGTTTTTGTAGATTTCTCCAAACTTCCGTCTGATACTTATAAACATCCAAGGCTGTTTGGAAACTCCAGTTAAGCCAGTATGGTGTTAAATTGTCAAAGCTAAATCCAGTACCATTTCCTTCGATTGGATTGAAGGATTGAACCGTATCACGCAAACCACCAACCTCATGAACCAATGGTAGAGTTCCATAGCGCATCGCCATCATTTGAGACAAGCCACATGGTTCAAAACGACTTGGCATGAGGAAGAGATCACAAGCTGCGTAGATTTCTTGAGCAAGTTTGATGTCAAAAGTGATATTTGCTGATAGCTTGTCAGGATAGACTTGAGCAAACCATGAGAAGGAATGTTCAAAAGCCGGGTCTCCTGTTCCTAAAAGGACTATTTGAACGTCCTCCTGTAAGAAACGATGCAAGCTTTCTACAACGACATCAAAACCTTTTTGGCGGGTCAAACGAGAGACAATCCCAACTAGAGGAACATCTGCTCGCACAGGTAGACCAACTCTCTCTTGCAATTTTGCTTTGTTTTGTGCTTTTCCAGACAAATCTTCTTTATCAAAATGATAGTCTAAAAGAGCATCTGTCTCTGGATTATAGAGATCTGCGTCAATACCATTGACAATACCTGAAACCTTTCCTGACTCCATGCGAAGAATCTGGTCCAAACCGCAACCAAACTGACTGGTCATAATCTCATGCGCATAGCTAGGAGAAACGGTTGAGACACGATCCGCGTATAGGATACCCGCTTTCATCCAGTTGAGACAATCATTCCAGCGAAGCGTTCCATCAGCATAGCGTTCAAATCCAACACCGAACAAATCCCACAACATTCCTTCAGAAAATTGACCTTGGAATTCCAAATTATGAATGGTTAAAACGGTTCTGATTCCTTGATATACTTGAATCCAATGGTACTTTTCTTTTAACAAGAAGGGAATCATTGCTGTGTGGTAATCATGAACATGGAGAAGGTCAGGGATAAAATCGATGCGTTCCATGGCTTCAAGAGCAGCCAGTTGGAAAAAGGCAAAGCGTTCACCATCGTCAAAATCACCGTACACATGTCCACGGAAGAAATAATATTGATTATCAATGAAGTAGAAGGTTACGCCATTCAAAACCGTTTTCTTAATACCACAGTACTGTCTACGCCATCCTACACTAACTTCAAAGTGGAGAACATCCTCGATCTGGTCACCAAACTTAGCTTCTACCATATCATAATAAGGCAAGAAAACTGCAACTTCGTGCCCCGCTTTTACAAGTGATTTGGGAAGTGCGCCAATGACATCGCCCAAACCACCTGTTTTTGAAAAGGGTGCTCCTTCTGCCGCTACAAATAAAATTTTCATGAATAAATGTCCTCTGTTACTGTTTCACCCTTCTTCACTACAACTGGATGTTCTGCTGTTCCTCGAATGACAACACCGTCCGCAACTTCAACACCTTTGTCTAGGATGGCATATTCAACTTGAGCACCTTGACCAATCACAACTCGAGGGAATAAAATGCTGTCTTTCACCACACTATCTTTATGAACATAAATGTTACGAGATAGGACTGACTGAACTACTTCACCCTCAATGATACTACCAGAAGCAAACTGAGAACTTCTTACTTTTGAAGTATTCGCATAGTAGGTTGGTTCTTCATTCTTAACTTTTGTATAAATCTTTTGATTTGGTGAGAAAAGAGAGTAGAATTTTTTAGATTCAAGCATATCGATGTTTGCTTGATAATAGGACTGAACAGAATGAATGTTCGCTAAGTAGCCTGTGTATTCGTAAGCAAAAGCTCCTTCTTTTGCAGCTAAATCACGAAGAACATAGCGTAACTTTTCAGGATATTCTTTCTGAGCCTCTTCTTCAAGTCGTTCAATCAACCAAGGAGTATCCACAACAAAGATATCTGTAGACATGTTGAAGAGTTCATCCGTAGATTTGTTATCAAATAGTTTGTGCGAACGAACATGGTCAGTTTCATCAATTTCCAAGATAGCATTCACATCAGAAATGTCTTTCTTCGGAAGTTTCTTATATACAACTGTGATTGGACCTTTCGTTGTATTGTGTAGGTGGAAGACTTGATTCAAGTCAATATTCACCAGCACATCGCAGTTAATCGAAACAGTTTGGTTTGAACCTGAACGTTTCAAGTAGGTAAGAAGCTGTTGGTAATACTCTTTTCCAACCGTACTGCTTTCAACACGAGTATTGTAAATTCCTAGATAGTAGTGACTTAGAAGGGTGGACAAGCCCCACTCACGACCTGAACGGATATGGTCGAAAACTGAGCTGATATTATCTTGTTGGAAAATACCAAAGATACTACGAACACCTGCATTTGCAAGACTGGAAAGGGGGAAGTCAATCAAACGGTATTTCCCACCGAAAGGTAAGCTAGCTACCGGACGGTGTTCTGTTAATGTTGACATATCATGAAAACCAACTGTGTTTCCTAAAATGGCTGAATATTTATCAATCTTCATCTGTTGCTACCCCCACTACTTCATTGTATCCTACTACTTGTACTTCGTCAGTTCCGTCAATCTCTACGCCGTCTGCAATAATGGCACCTTCACCAATAATAGCACGAGTAATCTTTGCTCCATGGCCAATAATAGCCCCACTCATGATGACAGAATCAACGACCTCAGCACCTTCACGTACTTGTGCTTCTGTTGAAAGAATCGAACGTTTAACCGTTCCATCTACAAAACATCCATCTACGACCAATGAATCTTCAACGTGTGCATGCGCACCAAAGTAGTTTGGTGGTGAGATCAAGTTTCTTGAGTAAATTTTCCACTGACGATTGCGGCTATCCAAAGCATTTTCTGGCGAAATGTACTCCATATTGGCTTCCCAAAGTGACTCAATCGTACCAACGTCTTTCCAGTAGCCATTAAATTCATAAGCATAGACACTTTCACCAGACTCGAGATAGTTAGGGATAACGTTCTTCCCAAAGTCTGACATATCCACATTGCTCTTTTCAGCAGCAACAAGCATATTGCGAAGTCGTTTCCAGTCAAAAATATAAATCCCCATCGAAGCCTTTGTAGACTTAGGTTGCGCAGGTTTTTCTTCGAATTCAACGATACGGTTATTGGCATCTGTATTCATGATACCGAAACGGCTAGCTTCTTTGAGAGGTACGTCTAGGACAGCTACTGTCAAACTGGCATTGTTATCCTTATGGGACTGAAGCATATCATCATAGTCCATCTTGTAGATGTGGTCACCAGAAAGAATCAAAACATACTCAGGATTAACGCTGTCGATGTAGTCAATGTTTTGGTAGATAGCGTGACTAGTCCCTTCAAACCAACGGTTTCCTTCGCTGGCTGAATAAGGTTGTAAAATAGAGACACCTGAATTGATACCATCCAATCCCCAGCTAGAACCATTTCCAATATGGTTGTTCAAAGCAAGAGGTTGGTACTGAGTAATCACACCAACATTATGGATTCCAGAGTTTGCACAGTTGGAAAGAGCAAAGTCAATGATACGGTAGCGCCCACCGAATTGCACTGCCGGTTTGGCAATGCTTTGAGTGAGTTTTCCGAGACGTGTTCCTTGCCCACCCGCAAGGATCAAAGCTAGCATTTCATTCTTCATTTTCTACTCCTTTATAAAGTCATATGAACGTTAAAATCGAAAGAAGGTCGGAAGTCAAACTTTTTATAAAAATAATAGGAAATCCATTTCTCTTGTGTTTCAAGTCCAATACAAGTACATCCGTTTTTAAAATCTAAAAAATTATAATCAACAGCTCATTATTCTTTTTTCTTAGCTGGTTTCAAACGACGCTTGATCTTCCAGATGCTTGCTCCCATGGCAGGCAAGGTAAAGGTCAAAGTCTGCTCATAATCTTTCCATAAGCCTTCTTGAGTCTGAACTGTTTGATTGTGCTCTTTCCACACACCTCCCCATTCTTCTAATTCTGTATTCCAAACTTCTTCGTAAATACCTGCAACAGGTAAACCAATCGTAAAGTCCTTACGTTCAACTGGTGCCATGTTAAAGACACAGACTAACATTTCGTCTTTCTTGCCCTTACGAATAAAGGAAAGGACACTCTGATCTCTATTATCAGCATCGATAATCTCGATACCATCATAACTAGTATCAATTTCCCACAGACAGCGATGGTCTTTATAGAATTGATTGAGTTGTGAAGTGAAATGCTTCATCTTGGCATTCATCGGATCTTCTAGATTAGACCATTCCAACTGCTCCTCAGACTTCCACTCTAGGAATTGCCCGTACTCACTACCCATGAACAAGAGTTTCTTACCTGGATGACAAATTTGATAGGTGTAGAGGTTGCGCAGACCAGCGAACTGATTGTAGCGATCTCCCCACATCTTATGCATCATACTCTTCTTACCATGAACCACTTCATCATGTGAAAAAGGTAGGAGATAGTTTTCATTGAAAACATACATAAAGCTGAAAGTCACCAGATTAAAGTCATACTTACGATAAATCGGATCTTCCTCGTAGAAACGGAGAATGTCGTTCATCCAGCCCATATTCCATTTATAGTCAAATCCAAGGCCGCCCATTTCTTTCATACCAGTAATCTTTGTTGCTGATGAACTTTCTTCTGCAATCATCATGATATCTGGATGAGCTAACTTGATCACTGTGTTCAACCGTTGAAGGAAATAATAACCCTCGTAGTTAAGGTTTCCACCATCTTTGTTTGGAGTCCAAGGAGCATTATCATAATCTAGATACAGCATATTGCTCACTGCATCGACCCGAATACCATCTAAGTGGTAAGAATCAATCCAAAATTTAATACTTGAAATCAGGAAAGACTGGACCTCATTTTTCCCGAGGTCAAAATTCAGCGCACCCCAACCATAGTTATGAGCCTTGTTGTGGTCTTGGTATTCAAAAGTTGGTGTACCGTCATAATATGCCAATGCATCATCATTAATAGTGAAATGACCTGGAACCCAGTCGACGATAACACCGATATTATTTATATGACACTCTTCAACGAAATCTTGGAATTCCTCAGGTGTACCATAGGAATGTTCAAAAGCAAAGTAACCCATAAGTTGATAGCCCCAGCTCAATCCAAGTGGGTGAGCCATTAAAGGCATGAACTCAATATGTGTATAGTTCATCTCAACTAAGTATGGAATCAACTCGTCTTTCAGTTGCGAAAAAGTATAGGGACTTCCATCTGGATTTCTCTTCCAAGATCCTGCATGGGCTTCATATATATTAACTGGTCTCTCGAAAAATCCCAGACGTTTGCGACGTGCTAGCCAAAGGCCATCTTTCCATTTCTTTTCACGGATATTGGTCAAAACAGCTCCTGTACCCGGTCTAGCTTCAAAATAAACTGCCAACGGATCGATCTTCATAATCTGGTGACCATTTGCACGCGTGATATGATATTTATAAATCTGACCTTCCTGAGCTTGACTCGTAAAGACTTCCCAAACACCTGCTTCATTACGAACCATGGGAATCTGATTCTCAACCCAATCGGTAAAATCACCAACTAGATGAACTGCTTGTGCATTTGGGGCCCAAACCCTAAAGGTATAGCCTATTTCTCCGTTTTTCTCCTCTCTATGCGCTCCTAAATAATGCTGGAGGTGAAAGTTCTCACCTGTAGTAAAGGTTCTTAATGCTTCTTGATTATTCATTCAATCCCCTTTCTTTTGTAAGCGTTTTCTATAATTCTATTATACACTCTTTTAAGATAACTTTCAAGTAATTTACGAAGGAAATCATATTTTTTTATGAAAGTCTTCAAAAAATTACCTAGCATTTTAAAAAAGATATCCAGAAAATAGAACACGAAACAATTTCCATATATTTTTTTATTATAATACCAGAATATTCGTTTTTTATCAATTTTCTACTGTATTTTTTTAAAAAAATAAAACCAGGAAGTTATTTTCCTGATTTTATAAATTATCTCACATCAAAAACAATGGATTTAACATTTGTCATCGCTTCGATACTATATTTAATTCCTTGCACTCCTGCACCAGAACCTTTTACACCAAGGAATGGGAAATTATCTGGTCCACGTTGTGTTTTATTATTAATATGAACGGTACCAACTTCAAGTTTCTCAGCAATTTCAAATGCCTTCTTAAAGTCATTTGTAAAGACTGAAGATTGAAGACCGAATTCTGATTCATTAGCAATTTCAAGTGCTTCATTGGCATCTGCAACTCGAATAATTGGGAGAACAGGTCCAAATGGTTCTTCCCAGGCTAATTTCATGTCTCTTGTGACATAATCAAAAAGTCCTGGCCAAATGAGATTATTCTCACGTTTGATTGGGCTGAGCGCTTTAGCACCCTTTTCTTGAGCGTCTTCAATCAATCCCCAGATGAAATCAGCTGAAGCATTATCAATAACAGGTGTGATATCTGCATTGTCAAATGGATCACCGACCGTTAGCTTAGCAACTTCGGCTTGGAGCAATTCAGCCAATCTGTCTGCTACGCTTTCCACAACCAAAACACGTTTGATAGCAGTACAACGCTGACCAGAGTAGCTAAAAGCACCACCTACGATTTGCTTAGCTGCATTTTCTAAATCTGCATCTTCTAAAACAATTGCTGCATCTTTTCCACCAAGCTCCAGCATAATCGGGCGCATACCAGCTAAACGACCAATACGCTCCCCAATCGGTGTTGAACCTGTAAAGTTAATGAAGTTCACTTCCTTGTGTTCGATGATGTAGTCTCCGATCTCAGAACCACGTCCAGTGATGGTGTTAAAGACACCTGCTGGGATTCCTGCTTCGTCAAATGCTTTAGCCAGCAAGAGACCAGAAATAGATCCTTGTGTTGGTGGTTTGAACATAACGACATTTCCTGCAATCAAAGCCGGAGCAATCTTAGATCCAGAAAGGTTGACTGGATAGTTAAATGGTGCAATAGCTAGGACGACTCCAACTGGCTCACGACGGACAACGGCTAGTTTATTTTTACTTGCAGCTTCAAAACCCCCACCTTCCATAGCTTGTCCAGTGATACGGAGGCCTTCCTCAGCAGCAAAACGAATCAATTCTGCTGTACGTACTACTTCTCCAATGGCTGCTTTAATCCCTTTTGCAACCTCTTTGGCAAGAATGGTACCAATTTTTTCTTTATCACGTTCCAAAATGTCTGCTGTCTTATGCAAATAAGCTGCACGCTCAACTGGTGCTAAATCACGCCATGCTGGGAGAGCTGTACGCGCTGCTTCCATAGCCTCATCTACTTCAGCCTGACTCATAGCGGGTACTGTCCCCAGTTTTTCCTGATTGATGGGAGAATAGATGGCAATCTCATTCTCTGATGATTTCCATTTTCCATTCACTAAATTCTGATAATTTGTCAAATTCTCTTCCTCCTGAAAATGATTAAACCTTATTTTATCAAATTTTCAGAAAATTACAACCCTTTTTAGAAAATATTGATATTTTTTTCACAAACTTGATTCTTCAAATTATTTGAAATTTATTCCTAATAGATATTGGTTTTTCAATAAAAAACAAAAAAGGTCTAGATTTAACTAAACCTTTTTGTAGTATTTACTATGAGAGCACCTTCAAGACTGCAACGCTAATATCATCAATAACATTAGACTCTTGAGAACGACTATTGGACACAAGCATTTCAAGATTTCCTGCATTTTCAAAGTAGAAGGAAGTTCCCTTGGCATTGAATACCACCAATAAGTGCTCTGCTCCACCGTGAATTTCGTAAACAATCCATCCACTATTTTCAGCAGCTGTATGGACGAAGACATGACGATAAACTTCTTCGTATGTAGGATAAGAGAAAGCACGCCTTTGTGTTTTTAGGCGAATAATCTGGCGAATAAAGTCAATGCTCTCTTGTCTCTCATTGATTAAATCCCAGTTGACCTGGTTGACACTATCTGGAGCATTGTAACTATTCATGGCCCGTTCTCTATCTGCCGGAGTCAGCTCGCCATTTTCTCCTGTAGCAAGGAGTTTGGTGCGACCAAATTCTTGCCCCAGCTCTATAAAGGACATCCCTTGCATAAGAATGCTCATCGCTGTTGCTGTCTCGACCTGACGCATAATCTTATCTGAACTGTGATCTGGGTGAAGGGTTGCTAACAAATCATGCAAGTTGTAATTATCATGGGCTTCCACGTAGTTAAGAACTTGGTTTGGACTAAGATATGAACCCAACTCTCGGCTACCAAGAATAGCTTTGGCTACAATCGGTTCTGTAGCTGCACCACTTACAAATCCTGACTTGATTGCACCATAAACTTCTCCTCCTTTGATGGCATCACGCTGATCATCGTTGAAGAAGCCGATATTTGGCATTTGGTAGGCATTGTCCTTCTTGGCCTTGTCATAAGGTGCAAGACCTGTTCCCATATCCCAGCCTTCTCCATAAGTTATAATACGGGGATCAACCTCATCTAGCGCCCAACGAATTGCCTGCATGGTTTTGACATCGTGAATTCCCATCAAGTCGAAACGGAAACCGTCAATATTGTATTCTTTCACCCAATAAAGGAGTGAGTCAATCATATACTTGCGGTACATTTCGTGTTCGCTTGCGGTTTCATTTCCAACACCTGTGCCGTTTTGGAAGGTTCCATCTGGATTCATACGATAGTAATAATCAGGGACAGTTGTTTGGAAAGGTGCATCAACCGTTGAGAAGGTATGGTTGTAAACGACATCCATAATAACACCGATTCCCGCATCATGATATGCCTGAATCATGGTTTTAAGGTCTCGAATAACCTGTCCAGGATCATCTAGATTGCTAGAGAAACTTGGTTCAGGAGCATTGTAGTTTTGAGGATCATAGCCCCAGTTATAGGTTATATTCCCGTCCTCGTCGTATTCCTTATGACGATCAAAGATTGGTTGGAGCTGAACATAATTACAGCCGAGTTCTTTGATATAGTCAAATGCTGTTGCTTGACCATACTGGTTAATCGTTCCTGTCTGCGCAGCCCCAAGGAAGGTCCCTCGAAGGTTTTCTGGAACTCCAGATGTCGGCGATTTTGTAAAATCACGAATATGCATCTCACAGATAACGGCTTTACATGGATTTTCCAAACGCCAAGGGGCGTCTGTCCCATGTTTGACTTTAAATCCTTCAACCTGTCTATCTTGCTGAGAGAGGATTACAGAACGTTTCCCATCAGGACTTGTAGCGATAGTGTATGGGTCTCGTATCAAGGTCTGGTGGTGCGGAAACTCAATCTGATACTGATAGGCTTTACCTGCAAGATTTTCATCCAGGTCTACACTCCAAACACCAATGGTATTGTACTTATGACTATATGAATAGCTATTCCCACGCTCAAGATTAAAGGTTTTCCAAATCGGCGCGTCGTTACTTGTATTTTCATAAACGACCACTTGAACTGCTGTAGCTGTTGGAGCCCAGAGTTTAAAGCTTGTCTGGTAGTCAGAGATACTATAACCCAACTCTCCTTGGTATCCCCAATGGTGATCAAAACTTTCACTGTGAAAGGCTTTATCAAAAGCAAACGGGTTTCGATCTTTATAGCAAGGACTTGCAATGGCTGGATTTTCAGAATAATAAACCGTCTCATCACCATCCAAAATCCAAACCTCAGTCAACAGTGGATAGTAGTTAAACCGTAGGAGATAATCTTTTGTCTTTCCATCTATTTCGACAGAAAAGGTCAGAGTATCGAGCCTTTCTGTACTTGTGACTGTAAAGGAGAATTTTGCTCCAAAATAGTCATTTTCATAATACAAATTTTCTTTAACATCTGCCTGTTTTCTACTGAATGAACAAGCATCATAATCCCCATTCTTTCGGTGAAAATGGATGACTACAGGGTATCTATACATTTCTTTTCCTAATTTCTAATTTTAATTTTTAAGTCATGCTGAAGAATTTAACGGGAATTTCAGCACTATAGAGAATAGTTTTAATAGATATAAAAACACATCAGGAGAGATAGTTTCAGACTATCTAACATCTAGTTTTCGACTATTCTTTACAAACCTTCTAGCCAAGCTTCATCTCGAACTTCGATACCAAGTTCTTGTGCTTTTTGGAGCTTGCTTCCTGCATCTGCTCCTGCTACGACAAGATTCGTTTTCTTAGAAACACTGCCTGTGACTTTGGCACCCAGACTTTCGAGTTTGCTTTTGGCTTCTGAGCGCGTGAGACGTTCCAATTTTCCTGTTAATACAACTGTCAAACCTGACAAGGCCGCATCTGCTACTACTGTCTGCCCCTTGTAGTCCAGATTGACTCCAGCTTCTTTCAACTCATCTAAGAGAATCTTCGATCCTTCTGTAGCAAAATAAGTCTGAAGGCTTTGAGCAATCACACTACCCAAGCTTTCAATACTTGCTACTTCCTCAGGATCAGCTTGGGCTAGATTTTTAATAGAGTGGAAATGTTGGAGCAAGAGTTGGCTAGCCTTGCTTCCGACATGGCGAATTCCCAGACCAAACAAGAGTTTTTCAGCAGAGTTTTCCTTGGATGCTTGAATGGCCTGATACAGTTTAGAAGCAGACTTTTCCTTGACACCTTCTAAAAGGAGGAAATCTTCTTCTTTCAAACGATAAATATCTGCCACATCTTTGACTAAATTGGTAGCAAAAAGCTTTTCAACGATAGATGGACCAAGTCCTGTAATATTCATGGCATCTCGAGAGGCAAAGTGAATCAAGCCTTCCATGATTTGAGCAGGACAACGAGGATTGATACAACGAAGAGCCACTTCATCTTCAAAGTGAAGCAACTGGCTATCACAACTTGGACAGTTTGTTGGGATATCTAGTTTCTCTTCAGAAATCCGCTTAGACTCTACCACACGCAAAACAGCAGGAATGATATCTCCAGCCTTATAAACGATAACTGTATCATCTTTGCGGATATCTTTTTCAGCGATATAATCTACGTTGTGAAGAGTTGCACGGCTTACGGTTGTGCCAGCAAGCTGAACAGGTGTTAGATTGGCAGTCGGGGTCACAACACCCGTACGACCTACTGTCCAGTCAACTGAAAGGAGCTGGGCTTCTTTTTCTTCAGCGGGGAATTTGTAGGCGACTGCCCACTTTGGAGCCTTAACGGTAAAGCCAAGTTCTTCTTGACCTGCTAGGTTGTTGACCTTGATCACCACTCCATCAATGTCATAAGGCAGATTATCCCGTTCTTGTTCAACTTCTTGGATGAAGTCCCATATCTCATCTATGTTTTCAGCCAGAATTCGTTTAGGATTAACTACAAATCCAAGCTGTTCAAGGTGCTTCAAGACCTTTTCTTGGCTGTCACGAGTTGAAGGGCTAGCTTCTTGATAGAGGAAAGTTGCAAGATTGCGTTTGGCTACTACTGCTGTATCCAACTGACGGAGGGTTCCTGCAGCTGCGTTACGAGGATTGGCAAATTCAGGCTCACCATTTTCTTGGCGAGCTTGGTTGACCTGGTCAAATGAAGCGCGTGGCATGTAACACTCTCCACGAACAGTGATATCAAGTTCTTCTGGCAAGGTCAAAGGAATGTCCTTGACACGCTTGAGGTTCTCTGTGATATTTTCACCAACAGAACCATCCCCACGTGTCGCACCGACTACCAAAATTCCCTTTTCATACGTAAGCGAGATAGACAAACCATCGATTTTCAGCTCGCAAATATAGGTCGGTTGGGGTAACTCCTTGCGAACACGCGCATCAAAAGCTTCTAACTCTTCACGTGAAAAAGCATCCTGCAAACTATAAAGAGGATACTGATGACTGTATTTTTCAAAACCATCTAAAACCTTACCACCAACACGATGGGTCGGACTGTCCGCTAAAACTTGATCTGGATAGGCGGCTTCCAACTCGACCAACTCTCGGTAGAGGCGATCATACTCGCTATCTGAAACCGAGGGATTGTCACTCGTATAGTACTCGGTCGCATAGCGGTTAAGTAAGGCAACTAACTCATTCATTCTTTCATTCATAATCCCATTTTACCACAAAGCAAGCCCTCCTCACAATAGAGAAGGGCTGAAAAATGGTTCGTAGTGAAATATTTTCTAAAAAAAAGAAATTATAACTCTTTTTTAAAATGACTTCGCACATAAACGAGGGATAAACAAGCCAGGAAAATAACCCCACTTCCAATGATCAGAAAAGAAGAGAGATGTACACTTGGCAGCACTGTCATAAAGCCTTTTGCAATCGGCATAAATAGGATGGCTAAGGTAAAAATTGTGCTTAGCACTCTCCCCAAGTATTCCCCCTCAACCTTGGTTTGCACCTGAGTAAAAAAGTGAATATTAAAAATCGTCATAAACAGTTCACAAACTAAATTTCCAGAAAAGGAAAGAAAAGTTGGCAGTGGTAACCCCATCATAAAAACTCCAACTCCAGTCAAAGCCAATAGAATCAAAAGATTATAGACACTTGCCTTTATTTTACTAGCTAGAAGAGCTCCGATAATCGAACCAATAGCGCCCATAGTCAAAATAGTTGCATAAGCTCCTTCTACCCCGTATAGTCGATTTGAAAAAGGGAGAAGAAATTCAAAAGCTGCAAAAAAGAAATTAACGCTGGAAGCGACTAACAAAAGGAAAAAAATTTCTTGCTGGCGCCAAATATAGCGAATCCCTTCTTTCATATCAGCAAAAATATTTTTCCAGCTGAAAGTCTTTTTCACTTGTTCCTGAGTCTCTTTTTTGGGAAGAAAAGCTACTAATGTAAATGCGATGAAAAAACTAATGGCATCTAAAACAAGCGTCATATGGAGACTGGCAAATTGTAAAACGAGGAAAGAAAGTACAGGGGAGCTAACACCTACAACCTGCAAAACGAGCTCTAAGCGTGCATTATAGGTCACAATCTCGTCTTTCTCTACAACCTCAGTTATAATGGCTTTATTAGCCGTACGAGAAAATGCAAAGGCAACCGCTTGAACAATATTGGCAAAAATCAAGGCAGCAATCATCAAGCTATCATTTCTGATGAAAGAAATAGCTAAACAGAGAATACCACAAACCAGGTCTGTCGTCATCAAAATTTTGCGACGCGAAAAGCGGTCTGAAATCACTCCGCCAAAGGGATTGACCAGAATCGATGTAACTAACTCGGAAATTTGATAAATCCCAAGAACAGTCTGTCCTATCGTTCCCATTGATGCCAACCAAACACTGTTTCCATAATCATAGAGCATATTTCCTATCTTATTAATCGCACCACGACTAATCAACTGGATTGCATGTCGATTCATATAAAAAGCTCCCCTCAAATTTTGAAACTATTGTATCAAAACTGAAAGGAGTCTCTTTATTTTTCCCTTATTTGGGAAATTTAAGGATTTACAAATTTTTCATAATGTTCCTGATAGTAAGCCACTTGCTCTGGAAGTCCAAGTACATCAAAAATATGCATGGATTCCTGCATCTGACTACAACCTTCTGCTTTCAAGTCTCTCTGGTAGAGGGCGAAACCCTTGAGATAATGGAAGATATTGCGCTCATAAAGCTTGATACCATTTCCAATTAACTTCTCCACATAGCCCTCAAAATAGTCCGCATCCGCAAAGGAACGGTTCTCCAAACAATGCTGGTAACAGTTAAGAGCTAGAATCAAAACGAGTTTTCGATGGCGACCAATTTCTTTATAGTACTCCTCTCGTTCCATGACTTCTCTGCCAATACGAGCCACATAGTCCACATTGTAGAAAGTATAGAGATTCCCGAAAAGAATTAACTCATACATAGTCCATTCTTCTGTTTGGAAAAGATAATCCGCCACCTTATCCAGATCACTCTGTTCCATACTGTAACTAGTATCTCTTTGACAAATAAGACCTTGTAACAGAATCCAATTCAGCTCAAAATAGAGGGGATTGGTCGAACTCTTTGCTTTCTCAAGTTGTTCCTTTTGAAGCTTTTGAAAACCTGCAATATCATTTGAATAGTAAAGCGGAATAATCTGTGCCATCAAGGCAACGTGTTCATGATTTTGAAAATCCCTAGCCTTGTCCATGAAATTTTCAATGGTCACATGAATATTATCCAAAATCTCAAAGAAACGGGAAACTGCTAGATCAGACTCCCCAAGTTCGAAGCGCGATAACTGAGAGGTCGAACATGATTCACCTGCCGCCTCTTTTAAGGAGTACTTCCCACTTGTTCGAAATTCACGAAATACCTTTCCAAGATGTTCCATTTCTTACACCTGCTCCGATAATTCTTCCCACTCAAGCATAGCTTCTTCCTGACGATGGCTGATTTTATCCAGTTCAGCCTGCAATTCCATGAGCTTTTCAGCATCGTTGGTTTCCAGCATTTGTTCAGAAATGGCTTGACTTTGAGTTTCTAACTCTTCGATTTCAGCCTCTAAACTCTCGATTTGTCGCATGAGCTTACGTGCTTCTTTCTGACTTTCTTTCTGAGTCTGGTAGTCATTGACTGGGCTCGGTTCTTTTGCTTGATTGCTAGTTGAAGCTTCTTCTGTCTGAATCGCTTCTACTTCTGCTTTCTTCTCAACATAGTAGTCATAATCTCCCAAGTAAAGAGTCGAACCATTCTCAGACAATTCCAAAACATGAGTGGCTACTCGGTTGATGAAATAACGGTCGTGGCTGACAAACAGAAGGGTTCCATCAAAGTCAATCAGGGCATTTTCCAACACTTCCTTGCTATCAATATCCAAGTGGTTGGTCGGCTCGTCCAAAATTAAGAAATTGTTGTTTTCCATTGAAAGTTTGGCAAGAAGCAAACGAGCTTTCTCGCCACCTGACAACATTCCGACTGACTTTTTAACATCATCTCCTGAGAAAAGGAAGGCTCCAAGGCGGTTGCGGATTTCAACTTCTGGTGTCAGTTTAAAATCATTCCAAAGTTCATCGATTACAGTATTACTTGGTGTTATCTTACTTTGAGTCTGATCATAGTAGCCAACCTCAACATTGGCACCAAAACGCTTCTCTCCTTTGATAAAGGGAATCTGATCCACAATAGACTTGATAAAGGTTGACTTCCCAATGCCGTTTGGTCCGACAATCGCAACAGCGTTCATCTTACGAAGGTCTAGGTTGATAGGTTCTGACAATATTTCCCCATCATAGCCAATAGCTGCATTTTCAACGGTCAAAACGATATTTCCTGACGTTTTTTCAGACTGGAAGGTCATATTGGCTGATTTCTTACCAGCTTCAGGCTTGTCCAAACGCTCCATTTTTTCTAGTTGCTTGCGTCGAGATTGGGCACGTTTAGTCGTTGAGGCTCGGACTAGATTGCGATTGACAAAGTCTTCCAGAGCAGCGATTTCCTTCTGTTGCTTTTCATAGTTTTTTGCCTCAGTAGCTAGCTTTTGCTCCTTCAACTCAACAAAACGAGAATAATTGCCCACATAACGATCCAAGGAATGCTTGTTCAAATCGAGTGTAACCGTCGCAACCTTGTCCAAAAAGTAACGGTCGTGACTGACAATAATGAGTGCACCGCTATAGTTCACCAAATAATTCTCTAGCCAGGCTATGGTTTCGATATCCAAGTGGTTGGTAGGCTCGTCCAAGACCAAGAGATTTGGCTTTTCAAGGAGCATTTTAGCCAGTGCAAGACGAGTATTTTGACCACCTGAAAGCTCAGCAATTTTCATCTGCCACATAGACTCGTCAAACTTGAATCCATTTAAGATAGCACGGATATCAGCTTCGTAGGTGAAGCCACCAGCCTGACGGAAATTCTCTGATAAACGATCATAATCCGCCATCAGTTTATCCAGATCTTCACCAGACTTTTCACCCATCTCCAGTTCCATCTGACGAAGTTGCTTCTCAGTCCGACGCAAGTCATCAAAGACGTGAAGCATTTCATCATAAATAATATTTTCAGACTCAAAACGGCTATCTTGGGCTAGGTAAGACAGAGAAACATCTTTTTTCTTATTGATTTCTCCACTAGTTGGCTCCTCTTCCCCAACCAAAATCTTCAAAAGTGTGGACTTACCAGCACCATTTTTCCCAACAAGAGCAATTCGGTCTCGTTCATCTACCTGCAGGTTTATATTATCAAACAAAAGCTCTCCTGCAAAAGAACGTTCAATTTTATTGGCTTGTAAAATAATCATACCTCTATTTTACTATCTTTTTCTCTTTTGCACAATTGCAATGAAAAAAGTTCGAGTCATAAACCCGAACCTTTCATCTTAGTATCCAATGCCTCCACGGAATGTGCGAGCCATATCTTTCAATTCATAGTTTTAGAAGAGGTATCGATGGTCCATTTTCCATCTTTCTTGGTCATTTTAATTTCATAACCCTCTTTCTTCATGTTATCACTAGTGTCTAGAGGAGTTGAATCAAATTGACTCGGTGCATTTTCTAAAATGTATTTTTCACCAGCTTTCATAGCTTCAGAGTAGTTGCTATATTTACCTTTGTTTTCTTCGTAGAACTTACGGCTCAATTCATAAACATTCAAGTTATCCAAGTCGATTGTTTCTGGTCTAACATAAACAACAGCATAGTCTGGCAAGTATGTCTTCACCTTGTAATCAACTTTTGCTCTCTTAGCATTTGCTTTGATGTAAGCATCTGCGAATGTTCTAAGTTCTGAATCAGACGGTTTGTAGTTATAGAAGCCTTTTCCGAATGATTCTGTAAATTTCTTGATAAACTCTTCTTTATCAGCTTTCGCATCGTTTGTGAATTCAGCACTATTATCAGAAGATTTTTTATCATCAGCAAGCGCAACAACTTGTGACTTATTATCAGTAGCACTTAGGTTCGTTCCACCACCAGAACTTTCCCCATTAAGGTAAACAGCATCGACATATTTTTTCATTACATCTTTCGCTTCATCAATATTGTCTTCATACTGACTTGGATCCACCTTGATTGCTACATCGTTATTCTTTTTAGAATTTTCTTTGATGTCATCGTAAAAGCTAGGTGCAAAGTGAAGTTCATACTTAGCATTCTTATCGACTTCATACACTACATAACCAGCAACGCTCTTTCCTTTAGAAAGACTGTCACCATATGACATAAATTTAGTTTTACTGTCGCTTTCATAAACTTGAATTGGTTGTAATTTTTCATCCTTTTCATTGTATAGCGTGATATCTTGGCTAGTAAAACTAAACTGTTTATCACGATTGTTCTTGATTTCGACTTGAAGTGCAAGGTATGTTGATGATGAATCCTCATCTTTAGGCAATACATACATACCGTCTTTTACAGAAACCTCAAAGTTAGAGTTTGAAGCCGTACCATTGTCGCTTGCTTTTTTTTGAGCTCCACAGGCAACCAGTGCTAAAGCTGATAAAAGCAAGGCAGAATGCTTAAGAATTTTTTTCATAATGAATTCTCCTTTAATGATTTACTATATTTTACCATACGTAGAATAAAAATCAAAACAGAAACCAGAATTTTTCAAAATATCTTAAATTTATAGACTTTTAACTTAAATTTTTCTATCTGTTCATTTGATACATTAAAGGATTCTTTATAAAAAGAATAGAATATAACAATATTGACGATTTACTTTATTTAAAAATCCCACAAAAATACTATAACTTTTAATATTTTTAAAAATTAGATAATTGATTTTCATCCCTAACTTAGTATAAGTAAGCACAGTACTCACCATTTTCCCGCTAAAGTGCATAAGTAAATTTCCTACATTTTAAGTTATGCTAACGTTTTACTAAAATGTCAAATCGTGATATAATGAAAGCGATTAAAGCAAATAAACAAAGGAGACACTCTATGACTTACCAAGAAAATTATCAAAAATGGGTCGATTTTGCTGACCTTCCAGACTACCTTCGTCAAGATTTGGAAAATATGGACGAAAAAACTAAGGAAGATGCCTTTTATACCAATCTTGAATTTGGTACTGCAGGTATGCGTGGTTTGATTGGTGCTGGTACAAACCGCATCAACATCTATGTTGTTCGTCAAGCAACTGAAGGTTTGGCTCGTTTGATTGAGTCAAAAGGTGGAAATGAAAAAGAACGTGGTGTGGCAATTGCCTACGATAGCCGTCACTTCTCACCTGAATTTGCCTTTGAATCTGCGGCAGTTCTCGCCAAACACGATATCAAATCTTACGTTTTTGAAAGCCTTCGTCCAACTCCAGAACTGTCATTTGCAGTTCGTCACCTCAACTGTTTTGCAGGTATCATGATTACTGCCAGTCATAACCCTGCTCCATTTAACGGTTACAAGGTTTACGGAGAAGACGGTGGACAAATGCCTCCACACGATGCAGACGCTTTGACTACTTATATCCGTGGAATCGAAAATCCATTCGCTGTGGAAGTTGCCGATGTAGAAGCTGAAAAAGCTTCTGGCTTGATTGAAGTTATCGGCGAAGCTGTTGATGCAGAATACCTTAAAGAAGTTAAAGACGTAAACATCAACCCAGCCTTGATCGAAGAATTCGGTACAGACATGAAGATTGTCTACACACCACTTCATGGTACGGGTGAAATGTTGGCTCGTCGTGCCCTTGCCCAAGCAGGATTTGACTCTGTTCAAGTTGTTGAAGCACAAGCAACTGCTGATCCTGACTTCTCAACTGTAAAATCTCCAAACCCAGAAAGCCAAGCAGCCTTCGCCCTTGCTGAAGAACTTGGTCGTCAAGTTGGTGCAGATGTGCTTGTTGCAACTGACCCTGACGCTGACCGTGTTGGTGTTGAAGTTCTTCAAAAAGATGGAAGCTACCTCAACCTTTCAGGTAACCAAATCGGCGCTATCATGGCTAAATACATCTTGGAAGCCCACAAAAATGCTGGAACTCTTCCTGAAAATGCTGCTCTCTGCAAATCAATCGTATCAACTGACTTAGTAACCAAGATTGCTGAAAGCTACGGCGCAACCATGTTCAACGTTTTGACTGGTTTCAAATTTATCGCTGAAAAAATTCAAGAATTTGAAGAAAAACACAATCACACTTACATGATGGGATTTGAAGAAAGCTTCGGTTACTTGATTAAGCCATTCGTACGCGATAAAGATGCTATCCAAGCCGTTCTTGTCGTTGCTGAGCTTGCTGCCTACTACCGTTCACGTGGTTTGACACTTGCTGACGGTATCGAAGAAATCTACAAAGAGTATGGTTATTTTGCTGAAAAGACTATCTCTGTTACCCTTTCTGGTGTTGATGGTGCAGAACAAATCAAGGAAATCATGGCTAAGTTCCGTAACAATGCTCCGAAAGAATGGAACACAACAGCTATCACTATCGTAGAAGACTTCAAGGCTCAAACTGCTACTGCTGCTGATGGTACTGTTACGAACTTTACAACTCCTCCAAGTGATGTTTTGAAATACACACTTGCGGACGGTTCATGGATTGCAGTTCGCCCTTCTGGTACTGAACCAAAAATCAAGTTCTACATTGCTGTTGTGGGTGAAAGCAATGAGGATTCACAAGCTAAGATTGCCAACATCGAAGCAGAAATCAATGCGTTTGTAAAATAAAAATCTATAAAAGATGAGACCAACCAATCTCATCTTTTTTCGTATCAAATCTAAGCATTTTTAGAAACTTTATGGCATACTAGACTTATCAATGAAAGCGAGGTAATCTCATGGAACAATTTTTAGAAAACATCAAAGACCTTGAAGTCACTACAGTTGCGCGTGCGCAAGAAGCTCTTGATAAAAAAGAAACTGCAACCTTCTTTATCGGTCGCAAAACTTGCCCTTACTGCCGTAAATTTGCTGGCACATTGGCAGGTGTCGTAGCTGAAACTAAATCCCACATCTACTTCATCAACAGTGAAGAACCAAGTCAACTCAATGAGTTGCAAGCATTCCGCTCACGCTACGGAATTCCAACCGTACCAGGCTTCGTTCACATTGCAAATGGCCAGATCAATGTCCGTTGCGACTCTTCTATGTCAGCACAAGAAATCAAGGACTTTGCTGGATTGTAAAAAAACAATAAAAGAAGGCACTCGCCTTCTTTTATTATATATCTGTCAATGGTGTTGCGGTATCTGGAGAGGTATCATAAACCTTAAAGTCTACTCCGACTCCCAGATCAGCCTGGGCTAACTGATTG
Organism: Streptococcus oralis Uo5; assembly: GCF_000253155.1. Classification (NCBI taxonomy): domain Bacteria; kingdom Bacillati; phylum Bacillota; class Bacilli; order Lactobacillales; family Streptococcaceae; genus Streptococcus; species Streptococcus oralis. The sequence goes on along the minus strand of NC_015291.1, from coordinate 921,424 downwards.
ACCATAGTCATATGAGCCAGCTCCTTGATATTGTTCTCTTTGGACAAATGCCCAAGATAGATTTTCTTTGTTCGATTTCCCATTGCACGAATCATGGCTTCAGCACCGTCCTCGTTAGAAAGGTGACCGAGATCAGATAGAATTCGCTGTTTGAGACGCCAAGCATAAGATCCAGCTCGTAAGATTTCCACGTCGTGGTTCGACTCGATAAGATAACCGTCAGCATTCTCAACAATCCCTGCCATACGATCACTAACATAACCTGTATCGGTCAACATGACGAAGCTCTTGTCGTCTTTCATAAAGCGGTAAAACTGGGGTGCTGCCGCATCATGGCTAACCCCAAAACTCTCAATATCAATATCGCCAAAGGTTTTGGTTTTGCCCATTTCAAAAATATGCTTCTGCGATGAATCCACCTTACCGAGGTACTTGCTATTTTCCATAGCCTGCCAGGTTTTTTCATTGGCGTAAAGGTCCATACCATATTTGCGAGCCAATACACCAACTCCATGAATATGATCTGAGTGCTCATGCGTAATCAGAATCGCATCCAGATCTTCTGGTTTGCGATTGATTTCGCTCAAAAGACTGGTGATTTTCTTACCAGACAAGCCTGCATCCACTAAGATTTTCTTTTTTGGAGTTTCCAGATAAAAGGAATTTCCACTGGAACCTGATGCTAAAATACTGTATTTAAAGCCTTTTTCACTCATTCTAGTCTTCTATTTCGTCCTCCCATATTTCTTCTTTTACGGCATCCTTATCATAAGGGAGCACTATGGTAAAGGTCGATCCCTTACCGTATTCACTTTTGGCCCATATAAAGCCATTGTGTTGTTTGATGATTTCTTTTGCGATGGCTAGACCTAGACCAGTTCCACCTTGAGCCCGGCTTCTTGCACGATCCACACGGTAGAAGCGGTCAAAGATCTTCGGCAAATCTTGCTTTGGAATACCTAGACCTTGGTCTTTGATGGATAAAATCATCTGGTCATCAGTGGTCTTCATGCTAACAGTAATTTTGCCGCCATCTGGTGAGTACTTGATGGCATTGTTAAGAATATTATCAATCACCTGAGTCATCTTATCGGTATCAATCTCAATCCAAACTGAATTAATTGGATAATCTCTAACAAGTTCATATTTTTTCTCTTCATCCTGGCTCCTCATCTTATCAAAGCGGTTGAGAATAAAGGTGATGAATGCTGTAAAATTAATCAATTCCACATCTAGCTGACTTGTCGTATTATCAATACGAGAGAGATGCAAGAGATCTGTTACCATCCGCATCATACGGTTGGTTTCATCGAGTGAAACCTTGATAAAATCAGGTGCAACAGGATCATACAGAGCTCCCTCGTCCAAGGCTTCAAGATAAGATTTAACACTGGTCAAAGGAGTTCGCAACTCGTGACTCACGTTCGAAACAAAGAGTCTTCGCTCACGCTCTTCCTTCTCCTGTTCGGTCGTATCATGTAAAACGGCAACCAAACCAGAGATGAAACCTGACTCACGGCGAACCAGAGCAAAACGGACACGAAGGCTCAGGTATTCACCATTTACATCCTGGGAGTCAATCGTCAACTCAGGAATCTGTGTAATCAGATCACGCAGCTCATACTCATCTTCTATCTTAAGCAATTCGAGGATGCTTTTATTCAGAACATCTTCTTTCTGCACTCCGAGCTGTTTCTTGGCCATATCGTTGATCATAGTAATCTGGCCGCGGCGATTAGTCGCAAGAACGCCATCTGTCATGTAAGAAAGAATACTGTTCAATCGTTTACTCTCTTGTTCCAGATTTTCTTGGGTCAAACGAATAACTTCTGACAAATCGTTCAGATTATTGGTGATATTGGTGATTTCTGTACTTCCTTGCAAGTCCAAAACTTGAGAATAATCACCTGCAATCAAGTCCTTCACCTTTTGATTTATCTCCTTTAGACGGATATTATCCCGACGATTTTCCAGTAACAGCAAGGTCACTACCAAGATAAAACCAAGTAAAATCAGGATAAAGATAAAATCGCTGGTCAGAATAGTTTGTCTAATATCTTCAATCATTATTTCTCATATAGTAGCCAACACCACGACGTGTGAGAATGTACTCTGGGCGACTTGGAGTGTCTTCTATTTTCTCACGCAAGCGTCTAATGGTCACGTCCACTGTACGAACATCACCAAAATAGTCATAACCCCATACAGTCTCAAGCAAGTGTTCACGTGTAATCACTTGACCAATATGAGACGCCAAGTGATACAAGAGTTCAAACTCACGGTGGGTCAAATCTAATTCCTCACCATATTTCTTAGCCACGTAAGCATCTGGAACGATTTCCAAATCACCAATTTGTAAAGGTTGCGTCTTCTTCTCATCGGACTCTTGGCTATCCACAGAAACTATGTCTGTACGACGAAGCAGAGCCTTAACACGTGCTTGCAACTCACGGTTTGAGAAAGGTTTTGTAACATAATCGTCTGCACCTAACTCTAAACCAATAACCTTGTCAAATTCGCTATCCTTAGCTGATAGCATGATAATCGGCACGCTACTAGTCTTACGAATAGCTTTAGCAACTTCTAAACCATCAATTTCAGGTAGCATCAAGTCGAGGATAATAATATCTGGTTGCTCTGCTTCAAATAGCTCGATTGCCTCACGACCATTGAAGGCTGTAACAACTTCATAACCTTCCTTGGCCATATTAAACTTAATAATATCTGAGATTGGTTTCTCATCATCAACAATTAATATTTTTTTCATTTTATCACCTTTTCTCTATCTATTATAACAAAAAAATTCAAAGAAGGCACAAATGGCTACTGTAGGCCTTCATCTTCAAAAGTTGTTTTATAAGCCTGCCAAATTTTTTGTTGAGGTTTCGCAAGTGGATAATCAGAAAACTCTTGAGGAGAAACCCAACGAATTTCTCTGTCTGAAAACTGTTTTGTTTCTGTCACCTGACCAGCTAGGATTTGAATGTGCCATTTCCGATGACTAAATACATGCTTGACCTGGTCAAATACTTGCTGGGACCAATTCACTTCTAAATCATAATCCTGCTCAAAGTTTTCTTGAGGGCTTGGTCCAAATGCTCTGCTTTCCTCTTTGACTTGTGAAAAGAGATCTAGCTGATCGTCATCACTTGAGAAATCATCAACTTCGATCAAGGGGAAATGCCAAAAACCGGCTAGCAGTTTCTCGCTTTCATTTTTCTCTAGTAAAAATTGTCCTTGGTCATTGCGTACAACCAAAGCCTTGAGATAAATTGGCAGGGGCTTTTTCTTGGGTTCTTTAATCGGATAACGACCCATGGTCCCATTCTGATAGGCTGCGCTAAAGTCCTTAACAGGACTTTCTTCTGGTCGAGGGTTAACTGGAGCCTCTATGTCAGAACCTAAATCCATCAGAGCTTGGTTAAAATCACCTGGTCGTTTCGGGTCAATCAAGATTTCCATCATAGCTTGGAAAATCTTTCGATTGCTGGGAACTCCGATATCATGATTAACCTCAAACAAGCGTGCCAAAACTCGCATGACATTGCCATCGACCGCTGGCTCAGGCAAATTAAAAGCGATACTGGAAATAGCTCCCGCAGTATAGGGGCCAATCCCTTTCAGGCAAGATATTCCTTCATAGGTGTTTGGAAACTGACCACCAAAGTCAGCCATAATCTGCTGGGCTGCAGCCTGCATATTGCGCACTCGAGAATAATAACCCAAACCTTCCCAAGCCTTCAGCAGACGCTCTTCAGGGGCATTGGCCAGACTTTCAACAGTTGGAAACCAGTCCAAGAATCGTTCGTAGTATGGAATAACTGTATCCACCCTGGTCTGCTGGAGCATGATTTCAGATACCCAGATGTGATAAGGATTTTTACTTCTCCGCCAAGGTAGATCTCGCTTGTTTTCATCATACCAGTTGAGGAGTTTTTCACGAAATGAAATGACCTTCTCCTCTGGCCACATGACGATACCGTATTCTTTCAAATCTAACATATATCTAGTATAACATAGAAGCTTCTAACTGTCCTTTTCTCAGTACTAAAAAGCCTCTTCCCATGGGAAAGAGGACTAAATCTTATTGATGAACTGCTTGAGCTGCTGTGATAAGGGTCAGCTTGTAAACATCATCTGCATTACATCCACGAGAAAGGTCGTTAACTGGTTTGTTCAATCCTTGCAAAACAGGTCCGACAGCCGCAAAACCACCGAGACGTTCAGCCATCTTATACCCAATATTTCCTGCTTCGATACCTGGGAAGACAAAGACATTTGCTTGACCAGCTACATTACTTCCTGGAGCTTTAAGAGCTGCAGTTTCAGGAACAAAGGCAGCGTCAAATTGCAACTCACCATCAATCTCAAGGTCGGGACGCAAGTCGTGAGCAATTTTTGTAGCTTCCACTACCTTATCAACACTTTCACCAAAACCTGAACCTTTAGTAGAATAGCTTAGCATAGCAATTTTAGGTTCAATACCAAACATTTTAGCTGTGATTGCTGAATTGATCGCAATTTCAGCCAAAGCTTCTGCATCTGGATTGATGTTAATGGCACAGTCTCCAAATAGGTAACGTTCCGTACCACGAACCATGAGGAAAGCACCTGAAGTACGAGTTACGTTTGGACGAGTTTTAATGATTTGTAGGGCTGGGCGAACTGTTGAAGCAGTTGAGTGAATTGCACCAGATACCATACCGTCAACCAAGCCCAAGTAGACTAGCATCACACCAAAGTAGTTGACATCATCAACCAAAACTTTGCGCGCTTCTTCTTCAGTCATTTTGCCCTTACGACGCTCTACCAAGGCAGCAACCATTTCTTCAAATTGAGGATAATGTTGGGGATCAATCACTTCATAACCATCTATGATCCCTTCGATTTCAAGATAAATTTTAATTTTTTCAGGGTTTCCGAGCAAAACAGGAATTACTTCTGTTTCTTTTACCAAGCGTTTTGTTGCTTGAAGAATACGTGGCTCTTCCCCTTCAGGGAGAACGATACGAGCATTTTTGCCAACCAGGTTGGCTTTGAGACTTTCAAAAACTTCCATGAGTTTTCTCCTTTAAGAAAATAAATTATACTCCAAATAAGTTTTAAAGAGTATTAGTTGATAACTGAGTAATAAGATTGCTGAAATCATCCGGTAAGGGGCTTTCTAGTTGCAAATCTTGCTCTAGAAAGGGATGATAAAAAGATAAATAATGGCAATGCAAGGCCTGACGCTGAATCCCATCGTCTAAGCTTCCTCCATAGAGATCGTCTCCTAAAAGAGGAAAACCGATGTGAGAAAAATGCACTCGGATCTGATGAGTTCGTCCAGTATGCAGGCGAATATCGACTAGGTGAATATTTCTATAAGACACTACAACTTTGTAAGACGTATGGGCGTACTTCCCACCTTTGGCAACCCGTCTCGTGATAATGGAATCTTCATCACGCGCAATCGGGGCGATAATCTCCCCTTCAGGCTCCAAGACACCAGCTCCTTTAACTAAAGCAAAGTAACGTTTTTCGATAGACTTTCGTTGCAGTTGCTTGTCTAAACGTGCATGAGCGTAGCCGTGTTTGGCAAAAAGCATCAAACCAGAAGTATCTCTATCAAGCCTAGTCACGATGTGAACTTGCTGATTTTCATATTCCTGTTTAACATAGTAGCCCTTGATAAAATTGGCAATGGTATTGGAATGATTGACACTGGGGATAGATGCTACTCCATAAGGCTTATTTAAAACCAGAAAATGATCATCCTCATACAAGATATCGAGTGGTCGATCAATAGCTTCAAGGCTCTCAAATCCTTCCTCTGCTGGAATGTCGATGGTAACCCTATCTCCAATATCTAAGAGATAAGTCGCATTTTGAGGTTGGCCATTAACCAGAATAGCCCCACCTCGAAACTTAATCTTAGCCAAAAGTCCCTTAGAAACCTCATGTTTCTTGAGGAAGGTTTTGACTTTGACGTGCTCATCTGCGAGAAATTCGAACCTCATTCATCCACCTCGCCAATGAAGGCATCTTTGACACGATTCCAGAAACTAGTGTGGCTTGGAGTCGCTACGAAGTGAATCTTATGATGGTCAATTTGATACTCAATCCGTTCAATATTACGGAAGGAATAGACGCTGTTATCGACTGATATCGTGTGGTAATCATTGCGTGTCGGTAAGAGTTCAATCTTATCTTTTTTTGGAATGATGATCGATGATCCCAAAGTGCGATAGACTCGATTGTTAAGACTCGCTATCTCCGTCAACTGCAAGGCTTCAATGGTAGGATGCAAGACAGCTCCACCCAAGGATTTGTTGTAGGCGGTACTTCCCGTCGGCGTTGAAACAGTCACTCCATCTCCACGAAATCTCTCAAACGGAACATGGTTAATGATGATATCCGCAACCATGGTCCGATCTGATCGACGGATACTGGCTTCATTTAAAGCACGGAAGATTTTCACTTCTCCATTTTCAAGCGTTACCTTAACATTCAAGACTGGATAAGAAACTTTGGCTCCAGTATCTAGTAAAAGATTGGTCACCAATTGATCCAGCTCAAAATCACGATAATCTGTGTAAAATCCCAAATGCCCTGTATGAACACCTACAAATCGAACCTTGTCTAACTGATTCTCATACTTGTGAAAGGCAGACAAAAGCATCCCGTCACCACCAATGGAAATGACGATATCGGGATTGGTACCGTTCAGTATAAAATGTTGTTTCTTTAGTTTTTCCCTTAGCTCATGCAAAACCTTCTGACTCTGTGGTTTTCTATTTGCTATGAGGTCAACTCGTTTACCTGTATTCTTCATCTGTATCGTCACTATTTCCTACACCATCGTTTAGTTTTCTGCTCAATGGATCAAAGAGAGCCTGCGCTTCCTGGATATCATCACGAATCTTACCCATTTCTTCATCCAGTTGATAGGCTATTTTCGCTGTGATTTCCAGTCTTTTCCTGATTTCTTCTGGAAAATCGCCCTGATATTTATAATTGAGCGAGTGTTCAATCGTAGCCCAGAAATTCATGGCTAAAGTCCGTATTTGAATCTCCGCCAAAATCGTCTTCGCTCCGTTAATCGTATCAACCGTGTATTCGACAACCACGTGATAAGAACGATAACCTGAAGCCTTACGATGAGTGATATAATCTCGTTCCTGAACGACTCTCATATCTTGGCGTTTACGTAGAATCTCAACTACTTCTTTGACGTCATCAACAAACTGGACCATGACACGTAAACCAGCAATATCTTGCAGATCATGTTCCAGACTTGCATAAGTGATTCCTCGACGAGCCATTTTTTCTCCGATACTTTCAATCGGTTTGACACGACCCGTTACAAACTCAATCGGAGAATGCTTGTTTTGCTTACGATACTGTTTGCGAATTCCCCGAAGTTTGATCTTCAACTCACCTACAGCCTGAATGTAAGGATCTAAAAATTCTTCCCATTCTATGGTCATACTCTCTCCCTTGTAATGTTTGATTGCTCTGTCGAAAATCTTTGATTTTTTCAGTACATTCGTATACAATAAATACATTGTCCATTATACCATAAATCGCTTTCAAAGATATAGAAAAGGTTGAAAAAATGAAACATTTAGAAATAGAATTGAAAACACTTCTGAAAAAAGAGGAATATGATCATCTAAAAAAACAGTTTTCCCATATCCAACCCGTCCTTCAGAAAAACTACTACATTGACACACCTGATTTTCAATTACGTGAAAAGAAGGTTGCCATGCGCATTCGCACTTTTGCAGATTGGGCGGAATTGACCTTGAAAGTGCCTCAAACTGTAGGAAATATGGAATACAACCAGAAACTAACTCTTCCAGAAGCTAAATCATACCTAGAAAAACAAAAACTACCTCAAGGGCTCGTTCTAGAGAAGCTCGCTAAGATTGGCATCGAAAGCCATGATTGGCTTGTTCTAGGCTGTCTTTCAACTCTACGTTATGAAACGAAAACAGAAATTGGCTTAATGGCCTTAGATGAAAGTCAATACTTTGACCAGACGGACTATGAACTGGAGCTTGAAGTCACTGACCATGAAAAAGGAAAAACCGATTTTCAGAAATTTTTAGATGAAAATCAGATAACTTATCAGAAAGCTCCATCAAAATTAATTCGTTTTATTAAAAGCATGAAAAAAAGCTGAAATAATCTCCTTTTTTTGGTAAAATAGAAAAGATAAAAATAAAAGAATCTGGCTTTGAAAAACAAAACTTTCTCAAAGAAGATTCATAAAGTTTACAGAGGACGGTCTATAATGTCAGATAGAAACAACATGAAACTTTTCACCCTAAACTCTAACCATGAAATCGCTCAAAAGATTGCGGATACAGTTGGTGTACCTCTTGGGAAATTATCCTCTCGTCAATTTTCTGACGGCGAAATCCAGGTCAACATTGAAGAAAGTGTCCGTGGTTACGATGTCTACATCATCCAGTCAACCAGCTACCCTGTTAGCAACCACTTGATGGAGTTGTTGATCATGGTTGACGCTTGTGTACGTGCAAGTGCTCATAGTATCAACGTTGTCCTTCCTTACTTTGGTTATGCGCGTCAGGATCGTATCGCTTCTTCTCGCGAACCCCTCACTGCGAAACTGGTTGCCAATATGCTTGTCAAAGCTGGTGTAAGCCGTGTTCTAACGCTGGACCTCCACGCTGTTCAGGTCCAAGGTTTCTTTGATATTCCTGTAGATAATCTTTATACTGTTCCTCTATTTGCTAAGCACTACTGTGATAAAGGACTTCTTGGCTCTGATGTTGTTGTTGTCAGTCCAAAGAACTCTGGTGTTAAACGTGCACGTAGTTTGGCTGAATACCTTGATGCTCCTATCGCTATCATTGACTACGCCCAAGACGATTCTGATCGTAACGAAGGCTATATCATTGGGGATGTTGAAGGCAAGAAGGCTATCTTGATTGACGATATCCTAAATACTGGTCGTACTTTCTCTGAAGCAGCTAAAATCGTTGAACGTGAAGGCGCAACTGAGATTTATGCAGTATCTAGTCACGGTTTATTTGTTGAAGGGGCAGCAGATCTTCTTGATGCTACAAACATCAAGGAAATCCTTGTGACAGACTCCGTAGCGACCAAAGAAAGAACTCCAGAAAATGTATGTTACATTACTGCTAGCGAATTAATCGGAGATGCTATCGTCCGCATCCATGAAAGAAAACCAGTCAGCCCACTCTTTGCTTACAACAAAAAGAAATAAGGTGATTCTTTGATTTATTTGGACAATGCTGCTACGACTCCTATGTCAGCAGTAGCTATTTCTTGCATGACCAAGGTCATGCAAGAAACTCATGGTAATCCTTCTAGTATTCATGGTCATGGTCGGCAGGCTGGTAAACTCTTGCGAAAAGCTCGTCAGGACTTAGCCCACTTACTAGGAACCAAACCTCAACATATCTTTTTCACATCTGGCGGTACAGAAAGTAACAATACAGCCATCATTGGCTACTGTCTCCGTTATCAAGAACGTGGAAAACATATCATCACGACAGCTATTGAACACCATTCTGTGCTTGAGACTATTGATTATCTGGTGCAACATTTTGGCTTTGAAGTGACCATCATCCAACCAGTAAATCAAGAAATTACTGCCCAGCAAATTCAAGAAGCCTTACGTGGCGACACCATTCTCGTTTCCACCATGTATGCTAACAATGAAACTGGAAGTCTCTTACCTATCGCTGAGATTGGACATATTTTAAAAGACCATCCTGCTGCTTATCATGTAGATGCTGTTCAAGCTATCGGAAAAATTCCTATCCATCCCGAGGAATTGGGAATTGATTTCCTCAGCGCTTCTGCCCACAAATTCCATGGACCAAAAGGTGTCGGCTTTCTTTACGCATCTACTGGAGACTTTGATTCCTACCTTCACGGTGGGGACCAAGAACAAAAAAAACGGGCTGGAACAGAAAATCTCGCTGCCATTGTAGGCATGGTCGCTGCTCTCAAAGAGGATTTAAATGACCAACTTGAGCATTACCAAAAACTAAGCGCACTTAAATCTACTTTTTTAGAAGAAATTGCAGGTCTCGATTACTATCTCAATGAAAGCAACCACCAACTTCCTTATGTTGTCAACATTGGCTTTCCTGGTCAAAAAAATGATTTGCTCTTGCTACGGTTAGACCTTGAAGGAATTTCAATTTCTACCGGTTCAGCTTGTACTGCTGGTATTGTGCAAACCAGTCATGTGCTTGAAGCATTTTATGGGTCTGATTCGCATCGTTTAACAGAATCTGTCCGTATCAGTCTTTCTCCTCTTAACACTGAGGAAGAATTGAAACAACTCGCACAAACCTTAAAAAATATTATTGGAGATTAATCTAATGGCATTCGAAAAAACCATTAAACTACAAAACTGCCGCTACGACTACACACTTAGCCCAACTGTCAAAAAGTTCACACTGAAAGATAATACTTTTTTTGAAACAAAAGTTGGAAACTTCGAACTGACTCGGCTACTTGAAAAAGTACCCAACAGTGGTGAAGGCTTCAAGCTAAAAATCATCATCAATAAAGACCTTACAGGTGCTAAACTCAACATCACAGACAAGTCTGGTCTTCGTTTGGTCAATATCTTTAAATCAGAAGACCACCACATTCATCAGGAAAAATTCTACTTCCTCATGGACAGTTTAGTAGAACGCGGTATCTTCACTAAAGAAGAAAGATAATTGACTATGTATCGACTTACCTATCAAGATAACTATCACGTAGAACGTATACTTGAATATAAGGATTACGAAGAGCTCATGTTATCTCTATCAGGCTGTGTGACCCTACCTGATACTCTCCTAATCAGCTCCTTAACGCTGAATGATAAGGTGATTTATCAAGGATTGGTTGGCGATCTCTACCGTTTTCTATCACAAGCTCATTTTTCAGATAAAAACTAAGAAATTTCTTAGTTTTTATTTGTTTTTGTTGATTTTTTCACAATGTTTCTATAAAATAGAAGAATAGAAAGGTTGTGATTTTGTGAAAGATAAACAGTCTGCTATTCCAAAAGCAACAGCAAAAAGACTCTCACTTTACTATCGAATTTTCAAGAGATTTCATGCAGAAAAAATCGAACGTGCCAACTCCAAGCAAATTGCAGAGGCTATCGGTATCGATTCTGCGACCGTCCGTCGTGATTTTTCCTACTTTGGTGAACTAGGTCGTCGTGGTTTTGGTTACGATGTCAAAAAATTGATGAATTTTTTTGCTGATCTCCTAAATGATAACTCAATTACAAATGTTATGTTGGTTGGGATTGGAAATATGGGACATGCCCTTCTCCACTACCGCTTTCACGAGCGTAACAAGATGAAAATTATCATGGGCTTTGACCTAGATGACCATCCAGAAGTTGGAAGCCAGACACCTGATGGGATTCCAATCTATGGTATCTCACAGATTAAAGAAAAAATCAAAGAAGCAGATGTCAAAACTGCTATCCTAACAGTTCCAAGTGTTCAATCACAAGAAGTTGCCAATCTTTTGGTTGATGCAGGTATAAAAGGTATTCTCAGTTTTTCCCCTGTTCACCTTCACCTCCCAAAAGATGTGGTCGTTCAGTATGTCGATTTGACAAGCGAACTCCAAACCCTCCTCTATTTTATGCGTAAAGAGGATTAGAAAGCGAAAGCATTTATGAAAAAACCAGTTATTGGGATTACAGGAAATGAAAAAGCTCATCCAGATGATGACATCATGATGAGCTATGCAGCAAAGGGCTTTGTTGAAGGAGTCAAGGACGCTGGCGGAATTCCAATCATCCTACCGATTGGTGATCAAGAAATGGCTGCCTATTACATCAGTATCATTGATAAGCTCATCCTGACGGGTGGGCAAAATGTTGATCCAAAATACTATGGTGAACCAAAGGCTATTGATAGTGATGACTACCACCTTCAAAGAGATATTTTTGAACTAGCACTTATCAAAGAAGCGATTAAACAAAAGAAACCAATTTTCTCTGTTTGTCGAGGTACTCAACTTTTCAATGTCGCTATGGGGGGCACGCTTCACCAAGATATCGAGGAGCATTGGCAGGACTGTTCAGCCGAATACACGACCCAACGCCTCGTAACGGAACCTGATACCATTCTCCGAGAAATCTATGGAGAAATCTCTCACATCAACTCCTTCCACCACCAGAGTATTAAAGATCTAGCTTCAAATCTTAAGGTTGTAGCACATGATCCTAAAGATGGAATCATTGAGGCTGTGACAACTACGGACGGTTTCCCTTATCTTGGTGTTCAATGGCATCCTGAATTTTTATTTGAAAATCGCCCCAAAGATAAAACGCTATTTGACTATGTTGTTAACGAACTCTAGGACTTATAAATAGGTTATTAAAACATGAATGAAATTAAAATACCTTCTACTCATGAGATTTTGAGAGATATAGAAGCTAATGTTTTCATATCTTATAAGGAAAAGGAAGCTAATCTTTTCTTATCAAACAATGAAAAAGAAATAACAGTTTGCTTTCATCTTTCTAATCTCTATAGACTTTTAACAGCGGAAAGTTACCAATCTTTTTCTGAGAATAAAGAGAATTTCGATAAACTATCTCAAAAAGAAAAAGAAAAACAGCTGAAAGAAATGTCTAAAAAGGCAAAACTATTTTGTAAAAAGGCAGATGCCAAACTAAAAAGTAAATTTCGTTCAAGTCTTTACTTTTACAGAGATATTCTCATTCATAAAAAAAGATATTATAAAATCGAAGATTTCAATGCGATTGTCGACTTTATCGTTCAAGAAAATTTACTTGTACCCACGATAAAACCTCTTCCTGTTATCAATATGGCAGAAGTAGATTCCTATGTTTTAAAAGTGATTGAGTAAGATCATGTGTAATCTTAAATCAAATCCGTCTTTTCGCGGTAACTAAAGTAATCAGAGTGAGAGACAATCAAATGGTCCAAGAAAACAATTCCCATCAATTCGCAGGCTTCCTTGACTAGTTTAGTGACATGGTCGTCGTTTCGACTAGGAGATACAGCACCTGATGGATGATTGTGAACGAGTATCACTGAGGTAGCCATATGCTTCAAAGCATAGTGAAGGATTTCCCTCGGTTCAGCAATGCTGCGTGTCGCGGATCCGATAAAGATGGTCTGTTGATGAATGATTTGATTTTGAGTATTGAGATAGAGCGCCACTAGGTGCTCTTGTTTTTTGTCGCCAAGTTCCTGTTGCATTTTCTTGGCTAGCTTTTGACTACTGAGAATACTTTCCATCTCAAGGGTTTCATGTTTATGAATACGATGCCCCAGTTCAATCACTGCTTGTAGTTCAATGGCCTTAATCCGTCCAATACCAGACAGACTCTGCAATTCCTGCAGGGTCATATTTTTCAGATCAGTTAGACTGTTAAGACTATTCAAGACTCTCTGGGCAATTTCAAAGACATTAGCCTGACGCGTTCCTGTTCTGAGCAAAATAGCTAACAACTCTTGATTGCTTAGAGCCTCTACTCCTTCTTTAACTAGTCTTTCTCTAGGCAAGAGCGAATCTTCTTGGAATGAAATACTGTACATAAAAATCCTCCTCACTTTATTATTCGTGAGGAGGATGAAAAATTAGATTTTTTTCTCAATTGGAGCAACGCTGGCTAGGAGTTTTTTAAGTCCTACTTCTGGGAAGTTAATTTTCAGTTCCTGAGTATCACCGCTACCAGAGACTTCCAGAACAGTTCCCTCTCCCCATTTCTTGTGAAGAGCAATATCTCCGATAGACCAGTTGGTATCGCTTGAATCTTTTTTATTTCCGGATGTAAACTGTCCAAATGGGAGAGCACTTGACTGGATAGAGCTTGGTGCAGCATTGCGTTTTCGTTCTTGAAGGGCCTGGGCTAGGCTCATACCTTGACCGAAGGCCACGCCACCACTGCTATAAGATGCCTTGAAGCTGGTATTAGCTGGACGGGCCAAGCCTTGATAGTCAAGTAAGTCCGAACTGATTTCATTGATGAAACGTGTTGGACGATTGTAGTTGGTACGCCCAAAAAGCAAGCGAGAGTTGGCATTGGTCAGATAGAGGATTTTTTCAGCACGTGTGATACCTACATAGGCCAAACGGCGTTCTTCTTCTAGCTCATCTGGATCTTCAGCTGCACGGCTAAGCGGAAAGACATTCTCCTCCATCCCAATGATAAAGACAACTGGGAACTCGAGTCCTTTCGCTGCATGGAGGGTCATCAAGGTTACTTCTGATGTCTCCTGACTGCCCGAATCCGTGTCCGCAATCAAGGCTAAGTCATTCAAGAAACGACTGAGTTTATCTAAACCTGTTTCTTCTTCTTGACTATCAGGATTGTCATCAAAGTTCTTGGTAACAGATAGGAACTCTTCGATATTTTCAACCCGCGCCTTGCTTTCCAAGGTTGCCTGAGCATTAAGAATATCGACATAACCTGTTTTTTCTAGAACAGCCTCCACCAGCTCGGTGATGGTTAATTGGTCCAGTTGCTCCCGAAAATCCAGAATCATATTGGCGAACTCCCAGATAGACTGAGCTGCCTTACCCTTGATTCCTGATAACATGATATTTGCTGAAGCATCCAGCATAGACATATCTTGCATATTCGCAAAGTCGCGAATTTTCTCAACGGTTCCTGGGCCGATTCCGCGTTTAGGTTCGTTAATAATGCGCTCAAAACTGATATTGTCACTCAGATTGGCAATGAGATTAAGGTAGGCGATAATATCACGGATTTCCTTACGGCTGTAGAACTTGGTCCCGCCGACCATAGTATAAGGAATATTGGACTTTAGGAGGGCCTCCTCAATAGTACGGGATTGTGCATTAGTCCGATAAAGAACTGCAAAATCCTTGTGGAGGAAGTTTTGACTACGACCAAGCTCATCAATGGTTTTAGCTACAAAGATAGCCTCATCCTGTTCGTCATTTGCGCGATAGTAAATAATCTGCTCTCCATCCGCATTCTGAGTCCAGAGATTCTTGGGGCGGCGATTTTGATTATTTTTGATGACATCGTTGGCTGCTTGGAGAATGGTTTTTGTTGAACGATAATTTTCCTCTAACAAAACAACCTTGGCGTTAGGGTAATCTTTCTCGAAATCCAAAATATTCTGCATATCAGCCCCACGCCAACCGTAGATAGATTGGTCTGCATCACCGACCACGCAGATGTTTTTAAAGCGTGAAGCCAAAAGTTTGACCAGTTGGTACTGTGCATGGTTGGTATCTTGGTACTCATCAACGTGAATGTACTGGAACTTCTGCTGATAGTAGGTCAGAACATCAGGATTCTGATCAAAGAGACGCAGAGTCAGCATAATCAAATCATCAAAGTCAACAGACTCAGACTGGCGAAGCTCCTTCTGATAAGCCGTATAACACTGGGCCACGATTTGCGTATACATATCACCAGCTTGAGCAGCATATGCGACATCATCAATCAGGTCATTCTTAGCATTGGAAATGGTTCCCAAAATGGTCCGTTCATTCCATTTTTTAGGATCCAAGTTTAACTGCTTGAGAATGCGTTTCATGAGGGTTCGCTGTTCTCCGGGATCTACTATGGTAAAATTGCGGTTGTAGCCAATATGATCTGCATCGCGACGCAGGATACGAACACACATGGAGTGAAAGGTCGCAATCAGACAGTCCTGAGTAGCTGGATTGAGCCCATAGGCACGCTCCTTCATCTCACGCGCAGCCTTATTGGTAAAGGTAATGGCCAAGATATTCCAAGGATTAACCATTTTTTCATCAATCAAGTAGGCGATTCTGTGAGTTAAAACACGAGTCTTACCAGAACCGGCTCCTGCCATGATTAACAAGGGCCCTTCTGTTGTTTGCACCGCCTCAGCCTGACGGTCATTCATTCCATTTAATAATGCGTTCATCTTCTCTTCCTTACTCTTGAAGTCAATGTTTCTATTATATCAAAAATCATGGAAAATATCTTTACCTAGACTGATTGTGTCTAGAAAACAAACCTTTCATCAACTGAAGACAACTCCTCATATCTAGACAAGAAAATGAGTTTGGAAAGCTTTTCCAAACTCATTTAAAATAATCTATATCATTAGAACAAGCCTAGGACCGTTCCATCACTTTCAACATCCATATTAAGAGCGGCTGGACGTTTTGGAAGTCCTGGCATGGTCATAACATCACCAGTTAGGGCAACAATGAAGCCTGCACCTAATTTGGGTACCAATTCACGGATGGTAATTTCAAAGTTTTCTGGAGCTCCAAGTGCATTTGGATTATCAGAGAAACTGTACTGAGTTTTAGCCATACAGATTGGCAATTTGTCCCAACCATTCTGAACGATTTGGGCGATTTGCGTTTGAGCTTTCTTTTCAAAGTTGACTTTTGTACCGCGATAGATTTCAGTAACAATCTTTTCAATCTTTTCTTGGACAGAAAGGTCGTTGTCATAAAGACGAGTATAGTTGGCTGGATTTTCAGAGATTGTCTTGACAAGTGTTTCGGCAAGTGCTACACCACCTTCTGCCCCATCAGCCCAGACACTTGCTAGTTCAACTGGCACATCAATAGAAGCACAAAGTTCTTTCAAGGCTGCAATTTCAGCTTCTGTATCAGTGACAAATTCATTAATCGCAACAACTGCTGGAATACCAAACTTACGAATATTTTCAACGTGGCGTTTCAAGTTAGCAAAACCTGCGCGAACTGCTTCTACATTTTCCTCTGTCAAAGCATCTTTAGCTACACCACCATTCATCTTAAGGGCACGAAGGGTTGCGACGATGACAACTGCATCTGGAGATGTTGGCAAGTTTGGTGTCTTAATGTCAAGGAATTTCTCAGCACCAAGGTCCGCACCAAAACCAGCTTCAGTAACTGTGTAGTCCGCTAAGCGAAGGGCTGTGCTTGTTGCCAAAACAGAGTTACATCCATGAGCGATATTGGCAAATGGACCACCATGTACAAAGGCAGGTGTACCGTAAATTGTCTGAACCAAGTTCGGTTTGATAGCATCTTTCAAAATCAATGCTAAAGCCCCCTCAACCTGCAAATCACCAACAGAAACTGGCGTACGATCGTAACGATAGCCAATAACGATATTCGCCAAACGACGTTTCAAGTCCTCGATGTCCGTTGCCAAGCAAAGAATGGCCATGATTTCTGAAGCAACGGTAATATCAAAACCATCCTCACGAGGAATACCGTTTAGAGGACCACCAAGTCCAACGGTCACATGACGAAGGGCGCGGTCGTTCAAGTCCACTACACGTTTCCAGAGAATACGACGTTGGTCGATTCCCAGCTCATTTCCTTGGTGCAAGTGATTGTCAATCAAGGCAGAAAGAGCATTGTTAGCAGTTGTAATGGCATGCATATCCCCGGTAAAGTGAAGGTTGATGTCCTCCATTGGCAACACTTGGGCATAACCACCACCGGCTGCACCACCCTTAATCCCCATTACTGGTCCAAGAGATGGTTCGCGAATAGCAATCATGGTTTTCTTGCCGATTTTGTTTAAGGCATCAGCAAGACCGATGGTAATGGTTGACTTTCCTTCACCCGCTGGTGTTGGGTTAATAGCAGTAACCAAGATCAATTTTCCAACTGGATTGCTCTCAACTGCACGAATTTTATCAAAGCTAAGCTTAGCCTTGTACTTTCCATACAATTCCAAATCGTCGTAAGAAATACCCAATTTCTCTACAACATCAACGATCGGCTTCAACTCAATACTCTGTGCGATTTCAATATCTGTTTTCATTCAAAACTCCTCTAACCTCTAATGTGATAATTCATTATAACACAAAACAAGATTTTTAACATCCATAAACTCTCTAAACGTTCGTAAATATCCTGGATTTCAAGATTTTTAGAGCCCTTTGAAAAATTTTATATGGCTTTATAGTTTTAGACTATAAAGAATGTGAAAATAATCTAGTCAAGAAAAAAATTATCAATTTCAGACAAATCATGGAGAATTTTATTATCTTCAATTTCTAAACTTTCTGCCATCTCAATAGAGTAGTCAAACCTAAGTTTAGTATTTATTGACAAATCAAACGAATATGCTTGTATTTCGCCCAATTTTTTATACTTTTCTATAATTTCGTTGTAAATGACAAGATAATTTTCGTCTAAAGTTTTTATGTAACTATTCAGATTTTCTTTGTAATCTTGAATTATCCTTTGTTCTCTTTCATTTAATATTCCCTTACCTATCTCCCAAATTATTGAAGTAGATATTGAACCAACTACAGAACCAAGAACAGGTATTGGAATCATGATCTGACCAATACAAGCACCAATTGTTGCAAAGGAAGCATCCATTACATTTAATGTCAAAAGATTCATAAATTCATCTTGGGTTATTTCTGTAGATCTATACTTTAGAATAATGTCTATCATTCCATAAGTTGCCATAACTAAAGCACTAGCATTTGGAGCACTAATACCAAAGACATTTGTTAATCCGTAAATGGAATAACCAGATATTGCCCCCTTTACAACTCCTTCAGCTGTGTCCAATCCACAATCTAACCAATCTGATTGTCCGAATTCAAAAATATTTTTTCCTTCTTTGTATTTCCCATACACAGTCGACATTAATGCTAAACCACCCTGTAAAAAAGCTGCGTTTCTTGCAACCTTGTTAGCTTCTTTTAAATTTGGTAATGCATGTTTTTGGGCAACTAATCTTTTTTTATTTAATTCTTGTTGTTTTAGTCTGACTGTTTTACGAATATTCTTCTCTTCAGAATCTATAAGAGAATGAATTGAATTTTTTTGAGCGTCTTTATAATCTAGAGCAGAGGATTTCATCCAATATTTGTATGAAGTAAGTCCCTTGCTTTCAGTGATATCATTAATCATTTGGCGTATATCCGTAATTTGTTTAATGGATAATCTCTTGCCATTCAATTCAACTTCTTTTGCTCCAGCCATTATTTTTTCAAATACTTGAACGTGATCTTTTGGAAACATCATTTTCATTTTTGAACTGTAATGAAACGATTGAGCTAGTTCATCACGTAAATTACCATAAAACTTCATTTGAATGATATTTCTACCAATTAATAAATCGGCTGGTCCATTATCATTCAATACTTTGACAATAGGATTTAACCCTTCAATGGCTCTCCTCGCATTTACAATCCCTGCTTCTGCAAATTCAGCGATAAAGCCGTGACCACCATAATCTCCTCCACGCTTCTTTAAAATAACGTCTTCAATATTTTCTCTCGTATAGTTTAAAATCTTTGAGGCATTGTCCTTGTTTAAGATGACTCTGCGTGCTTCATCCTCTATGATTTTCATAGCATTATGTAAATCTTGAATTCTCAAGTTATTTAAACAATTGACATATGCTCCAATACCTTGGTTAAAAGCTTGATTAATAATTTGGTTACTCATTTATTCTAATTTCCTTATTTACCATAGCAGTCAATGATAGAGTTGAATTCACTAAAGCACCTGCTTGATATTTTTCATCTTCTGTAAATAAGCTATAGTCCATTCCAGTTAAAGATAAATTGGCTAAATAAATTCCTTCTGTTTGTTTTTCTGTTAGTTCTATTAATTCCGTAACTTCTAATACTTTTTCTTTAAGTTGTCGAGCCAACAATTCTACCTTTTTCTGTTCCTCTATAGCTTCTTTTGCAACTTCTTCATTTTTCCTATTAGCTACAACACCAGCGCCTACAGAAGCGGTCAACATAACTCCTGCAATTCCCCAACCAACGGGACCAGCCAATGCTAAAAATGCCTTTCCCGCTGCCATTCCACCTCCACCAGCTACTACACTTCCACCACCTAACCAAGCTATTGCTGCACTTTCTGCAGCTGCACCTGAAAGAGTAGAAATAGCAGTTCCTGTTGATGCGACACCAAAAGTAGTTGCGACTCCCATAGCCGCAGTAGGACCTAAAGTTGCAACTGTGACTCCTAAAGCACTTAAAGAAGCTGTAGCTGCAGTACTACCACTTGCTAATTCAGCTTCCTTAATTGACTGTGAAATAGCAATTTGCTTATCTTCAAAATTCTGAATTTCAACATCAATTTCTTCTAATTTTGTTTCAAACTCTTTTGGTTTATTTGCTAGTTTATTAATTCTTTCTTCAACAATTTTCACAACTTTGATAGCTTTATCCCTAACCTGATAAAGCTCTATTGATTTATTAGCCAAGTTATCAGCTTCCTCATTATAACAACTAATAGCTTCATTATATCCATCAAGAGCTTCTTGTCTTAGTTTAGAATTAAAAAGATCTACTGATTCAATTTGTTCTTTTGTATTATGCGCAATTTTCCCAGCTTCGTTAAATGTATCAGTAGTTACGTTTGTTACCTGATGTGCTACATCTCCAGCAACTCCAACAGCTTTCTCTGAGACATCTGATAAAACATTGCCAACTTGGCTTGAGACTTCACCTATAGTTTTTACAGATTCAGTAATAACTTCTCCAGTAAATTTACTCGCTTCATTTAAGGCGTCGCTAGTAGCAGAACCGACATCATTCAATACTTTACCAGCTTCCTTTGCAATGTTGTCTGCAAATTTAAAAAAATCCATAATAATACCCCTTTTAATTTACTTAAATTCATTATCTTATTTATTACTATAAATGTCAATAATAATATATTTTTCTTTTGAATGCTTTCATTTTACTTACCGTTTATTTTTGTGTAAAATAGTCCTATGAAAATTTTAGTCACATCGGGCGGTACCAGTGAAGCTATCGACAGTGTCCGCTCTATTACTAATCATTCTACTGGTCGCTTGGGAAAAATCATCACAGAAACCTTACTTGCTGCGGGGCATGAAGTTTGTTTGATAACGACAAAACGAGCTCTTAAGCCAGAACCTCATCCCAACCTAAGCATTCGAGAAATTAATAATACCAACGACCTTCTAGTTGTGACGCAAGAACTTGTTAAGGAATATCAGGTCTTAATCCACTCAATGGCTGTGTCTGACTATACTCCTGTTTATATGACAGGACTTGAGGAAGTTCAGGCCAGCTCCAATCTAGAAGAATTCTTAAACAAGCAGAATCATCAAGCTAAGATTTCTTCAACTGATGAAGTTCAGGTTTTGTTCCTTAAAAAGACTCCAAAAATCATCTCTCTAGTCAAGGAATGGAATCCTGCCATTCATCTGATTGGCTTTAAACTGCTGGTTGATGTCTCTGAAGATTATCTCATTGAGATCGCACGAAAGAGTCTTATCAAGAACCAAGCAGACTTGATCATTGCAAATGACCTGACTCAAATCTCAGCGAATCAGCATCAAGCAATCTTTGTTGAAAAAGAGCAACTCCAAACCGTTCAAACCAAAGAGGAAATAGCAAACCTCCTTCTTGAAAAAATTCAAGCATACGATTCATAGAAAGGAAAGCCATGGCAAATATTCTCATCGCAGTGACAGGTTCCATTGCCTCCTATAAATCAGCTGACCTAGTTAGTTCCTTGAAGAAACAAGGCCATGATGTCACTGTCATAATGACTCAGGCTGCTACAGAGTTTATCCAACCGTTGACACTACAGGTCCTCTCTCACAATCCTGTCCACCTTGATGTCATGCAGGAACCCTATCCTAATCAAGTCAATCATATCGAAATAGGCAAAAGAACTGATCTTTTTATCGTAGCCCCTGCTACTGCTAATACCATCGCAAAGTTAGCCCATGGATTTGCGGACAACATGGTGACAAGCACAGCACTTGCCTTGCCAGAACATGTCAAAAAGTTAGTCGCACCAGCCATGAATACAAAAATGTATGACCATCCAGCAACTCAGGCTAATCTAAAAACATTAGAGACCTATGGTTATCAGATTATCTCTCCAAAAGAATCTCTACTAGCCTGTGGCGATCACGGCAAAGGCGCCCTAGCTGACCTGAATACTATTTTAGAAAGAATAAAGGAAACCCTCGATGAACAAACGCTCTAACATTGCTCCAATTGCTATCTTTTTTGCAGTTATGCTCGTTATCCACTTTTTGAGCTCTCTCCTATTTAATCTTTTCCCATTTCCAATTAAACCAACTATCGTTCATATTCCAGTCATTATTGCTAGTATCATCTATGGTCCTCGCGTTGGAGTTACACTTGGTTTTTTGATGGGACTGCTAAGCTTAACGGTAAATACGATTACGATTCTACCAACCAGCTACCTCTTCTCACCTTTCGTACCGAACGGAAACATCTATTCTGCGATTATCGCTATTGTCCCTCGCATTTTGATCGGTCTGACACCTTACTTGGTTTATAAATTATTAAAAAACAGAACGGGTCTCATCTTTGCTGGTGCTCTCGGTTCCCTTACAAACACCGTCTTTGTTCTTGGGGGAATCTTCTTCCTTTTTGGAAATGTCTTCGACGGCAATATTCAAAAACTCCTGGCAACCGTTATTTCTACAAACTCAATTGCCGAGCTTGTCATTTCTGCCGTTCTAACAGTAGCAATTGTCCCACGTCTCGAAACCTTGAAGAAATAAAAAAACAACTCCACTTTCATCCTGAAGGTGGAGTTTAGCTTTTAAAACATGAGAAACATCAATAGAATGTGAAAGCCAAAGCGCAGAAGTTGATGCGAAAGCGGTGTAGGTTGCTGACTTTTCTGGCTATCCAAGTATAGGGTTAGTGATAGTAAAACCAAACCAAATGCAATCACCAATCTGACGAAATAAGCAATTTCTAGTATTGCTGCCATCAAAAGAAAACCTAATAAAGGAAGGCTAAAGAGTGAAACAGCCAGACTGCTTGCTAATAGAGAGAGTATCGAAAGGACTAATAAACTATAAACTAGGAAACGAGTCCAACCTGAGACTACTTTCCCTTCGCTTTTCTGTTTTGACATTATCACGATTACCACGATTAGGTAAACAAAAAGTATCATCACGATTTCTCCTCAGTTCCTATTATTCTTTATCACATTTTAACCAAATTTTCCTGAAAAATCAATAATACTTCTTGACTTGATTGGTAATTTATTGTACTATACTTGTGTATATACAGATAAATGGAGGTTCTTATGGATATACGGAAAAAAACGCAGTTTATGACTATGACTGCCTTACTCACTGCAATAGCGATTTTGATTCCAATCATTATGCCTTTTAAAATCGTTATCCCACCGGCTTCTTACACCTTGGGAAGTCATATCCCCATCTTTATCGCCATGTTTCTTTCGCCTTTGATGGCTGCTTTTGTGATTATTGCTTCTAGTCTTGGTTTTCTGATGGCAGGTTATCCGCCTGTTATTGTACTTCGTGCCTTCTCTCACATTGTTTTTGGTACTTTGGGGGCTTTGTACTTAAAGAAATTCCCTGAAACCTTGGATAAACCAAAGGCATCTTGGATTTTTAACTTTGTTTTGGGTGTTGTTCATGCTATCGCTGAAGTAATAGCTTGTATCATCTTTTATGCTACTTCAGGGACAAATGTTGAAAATATGTTTTATGTTCTCTTTGTCCTAGTTGGTTTTGGCACAATCGTTCATAGTATGGTAGACTATACATTAGCACTAGCTGTCTATAAAGTGCTTCGAAAACGTCGCTAAAAGGAAAAACTATGACAAAGGATCGCAAACAAGCTCTTCTCAAACTGTTAAAAGAGGCACCAAAAGCTCTCAATGGTCAAACCTTGGCTGAACACTTTCATGTTACGCGCCAAGTCATTGTACAGGATATCGCTATTCTCCGAGCAGATGGAGCTCCTATCCTATCCACCAATCGTGGCTATATCTACAAAGAAAATGATGCCAGCCCCTACGTTCACAAACTCTTTAAAGTGAAACATGAATTGGAAGAAATTGGTCAGGAACTTCTAGCTATTGTAGATAATGGCGGACGCGTTCAAAATATCTTAATCGATCATCCCGTTTATGGCGAAATTGAAACCCTACTCAAACTCACCTGCCGCCGAGATGTCCAGCACTTTCTGGAACAAGTCGAGAATTCAGACTTTAGACCCCTTTCTGAATTGACAGACGGCATCCATTACCACCTTGTTGAAGCCGAGACACAACAAGACCTCCACTATATCGAGGAGACCTTGGATCAGTTAGGTTATTTAGTAAAAGACTAGAAAATTTCTTTTTCCCAGCCGTCCTCTGTACGGTGGCGATAGAAGAACTCAGACTTGTCAGGTGCTTCCATCATTTCCATCAAAGGCAACATATCATAGGCCAGATCCAAGTTTGGAATCTGGTCTTTTTGCACCCAACATACTTCTCCTTCTTCTGAAGATTGGAGATTTCCAGTAAACTCTGTCGCTTTATAGCAAACGACGATGTAGCGCCCACCTGTATCTAAGGGCCAGTTTTTAATGCCGACTAGTTGTGGATTCTGAATCGTTAGACCTGTTTCTTCATAAATCTCACGAATGACAGACTCGGCAAAAGCCTCGCCATTCTCAACATGTCCTCCTGGAAAGGCATAGCCAGACCAGCGATTGTTTTCGGGTGAACGATACTGCATCACCACGCGCTGGGTTTCGAGGTCTTCAATCAGACAGATGTTGGTTAAAATAGTTGCTTGGGCACGGGACATAGATTTGCTCGCTTTCTAAGTTATTAAAATGTATCTTCGTTATATTCTACTTCTGACTTCATGATAAAGGGATTGATCAATTCATGATGTTCATAAGTAGTACGGGCCAAAAAACCTCTAGCAATGATGATTTCCTTATCTTGTATGCGATAGTCTATATTGATAGGGATGGCTGGATCCGAGATAACTGATAAAACAAAGAATGCTGCAAACCAAAGGTAAAATGTCACCAATCCACTAAATATTTGAAAAATAAGGTGATACCATTGAAAATCTCTTGTTCTATAAAAGATTCTCCAGGGGTGGATTAGGAAGGTTAAACAAAGAATAAAAAACCAACTATTCCACAAAATCGGAGTAAAAGATAGGCCAAAAACCAACAAGATCAAATGAAGAACCACAAAAGCTAGCAAAGCCAAATAGAGTGTTTTAAATGAAAATAACTTAGTTAGATTTTCTTTTGTCATGATTATTCCTCTTTTTGTCCTTATATTTCAAAATGACCATTAATATCGCTGGAATGATGAAAAAGATTAGATAGGTAGTAATTGGAAGCCAGATGTAGCGATAATCGATAGATAATAGGGAAGGAATTTTTTTAACATTTCTCCCTTTCACCCCAACAATTAAGTGGAGGAGAAAAATAGGTCCGTTTATGAATAGAAAAGTTTCTAAAAATCCTTGTACTGAAGCCTTATTGCTAAAACCATCTCTAAAAATACCTTGATAGAGTGTGTGCACCAAAAAGACAAAATTCATAATAATTGGTAAGAGATAGGACATTTCTTGATATGGTTTCGGGATAAGTGACGTCCCGAACAATACATACATGATACCAAAAATAGATAATAATATTATACCACCATCCATAAAAGAAGAAATCTTTGAATGTCTTTCTATCCACAAGTGGACGTGAGCTATCAAAGAATACTTTTTCTGGATTTTTCTCATTTGTCTGTTCTGTTGTTTGATCTTCTTTGGTTTCTTAATCTTTCGTTCCATTTGCGCCTCCTTCTTCTCTTTTCTATCTGTATAATCAAAAGCAGAATGCCCAGCCCCAAGAAAAAGAAAAATAGATAACTTACAATAGGAACCCAGACATAGGCTGGATCCATAGAAATTATGGGAGGGAAATTCGTTGACTTACGACGTCCTAGCCAATTCAGACCTACCAAGAGATGAAAGGGAAAAAGAAGACCATTGAACCCAATAAATCCCCATGAAAAGTAACGCCATTTCTGAAGTTTATCACTACTAAAACGAAAGACAAGGAAATAGGTTGATAAGATCAGAAGGATAAGATTGAAGCTTAAGGGGGAAAGATAGTTTATGTTCGGTAATAGGTAACTAATGTAAGAGGCGGCAAGAAATGATACAAACATAGATCCAAATAATACACTCGTATCCAAAAGTTGACCAATCCTTCTGTGCCTTTCCATCCAAAGAAAAATCCTCTTAGTCCAAGAAGGCTTTTCTTTTGTCTTGTACTTCATTTGCCTACTCATCTTCATTTTCATCTACTCCTTTTTTTGAGCCTTTAGAGAGAAAGAAGATTGCCAAAGTTAACATCAAGACTAGAAGGTAGATGACAATAGGAAACCAGATATAGGATGACTCCAGTGAAAACAAAGGTGACAGAACGACTCTTCCTCTTTTTCTCACACCAATCAGTTGAAAAATGAAGCTAAGGATATTGATATAAATAAAGGGTTCACAAAATCTTTTAAGAGTCCTTTCTTTTTCAGTTTTCACTGACAAAAAGAGAGCATAAAACCTATTACCCAAGATAAAAAGATTCAATTGCAAGGGAAATAAAAGCTCTCTGTACCGAAAATCAGCTGGAATGCTTTTGTTCTGTGATGTTGTAAATTCTATAACTAGGAACAAGATGATATAAAAGATAATATCAAGCATAAATTTGATAAATCGATGACCTTGTAACCAAAAACGAACAGAATCTAAGCTCGATGACTTCTTATAATTCTTCTCTTTCAAATTCATAATAACTTCTTTCTATTAAAAATATATGCTAAAACGTGATTTTTTGTTCATTGAGTAATATGAAAATAAAATCGCAATTCTACCAGTATTTAAGTCTCAGATTTTGAGGATTTCTTACGTACCATTCTAATTTCAGTGATAGGTTTTCCAAGGTCAAGTATTTTTTCTTGCCCATCAAAAGTAAAACCCATTTTTTGATAGAAAGCAATGGCTCGCTTATTCTCTTTTAATACCCATAAAAATATTTCAGAAAACTGTTCAAGAGTCGTCAGAGCTTCCTTCATTAACTTCTGAGCAATACCTTTTCCATAATAGTCTTTTAAAACATATAAGGCAATAATTTCACCAGCTTGAATAGTCTCATCACGAAAGTTTCCATAACTGATAAAACCAACTACCTTCATGCCATCTATCGCAATCAATGTATTTTTAGGATATTTTTGACTAAAGAATCGACATCTTTCTAATGTCATCGTCTCCTGAAATTCCGCAGGTAAAATGTCATCATAAGCCTCTCTCCACGTTTGCCAATGAACGAAGGATTTACCTTCTATCTCTTCAGGGGTTTCCATCTGTTTGATAGTTAGGTTCATTTATTTTACCCCATTCTTCTCTCAAAATACCATATTTAATACTATCAAAATATTTGCCTTGGTAATAACGAACTTTTGGAATATGAGCTTCTTTTTTCATTCTTAATTTTTCAGCCAATTTCATCATACCAAAATTTCCTGACCAAGTTGTCAAACCAAGATGCTCCAACTCCGAATAATCCTGAAATGTCTGATCTATCCACTGTAGCATAGCAGCTTTTCCAATGCCAGAGTTCCAAAATTTGTTATCATAAATACAAATCCCCAATTCCATCCATCTTGTTTGTTTACATACCCAGTAGCGCGAAACAGTCCCAACTAATTTATCATCAACAAAAATACCAAGGCGATTTGAGTTGTTTAGAGTAGATTCTGATTTTTGGAGTTTAAATTCTTGAAAATTAGGAAAATGCTGATAATCGTCATAATAGGGAGCATCATACTGCTTCCAAATTGGATTAGATTGTGAATAAGCAATTTCCCACAAAGACACCAAATCTTCTTCAATTAGTTTTCTTAAATAAACCATACTATTTTCTAATCCAACGCCTTCACTTCCAACATCATGTCACGTATCTGAGCTGCCAGTTCAAAGTCAAGCACTTCGACAGCTTCTTGCATTTGTTTCTCCAGTTTCTTGACGAGTTCTTTGCGCTCTTGTTTGTTAAGGCTATTGATATCGACTTCCTTATCCTCTTCCTTAGCAACTGCCTTGGTTACGGCAATCAGGTCACGGATTTCCTTCTTGATGGTTTGAGGTATGATACCATGCTCTTCATTATAAGCCATCTGGATTTTCCGACGGCGGGCCGTTTCATCGATGG
The DNA here is from genome assembly GCF_000253155.1 of Streptococcus oralis Uo5. Lineage (NCBI taxonomy): Bacteria > Bacillati > Bacillota > Bacilli > Lactobacillales > Streptococcaceae > Streptococcus > Streptococcus oralis. Next base: position 893,456 of record NC_015291.1, on the reverse strand, counting down.
CACGTTGCATAGACTGGGTCATCGTGTCCGCATACATGATGACATGCCCTTCGCTATTACGAGCAGCACGACCAATGGTCTGGATGAGGCCACGTTCGTTACGAAGGAAACCTTCCTTGTCAGCATCTAGAATAGCAACCAAACTCACTTCAGGAACGTCAATCCCTTCACGAAGGAGGTTAATTCCGACCAAGACATCAAAGACACCCAAACGTAGGTCACGGATAATCTCTGTCCGCTCCAAGGTTTTGATATCCGAGTGCATGTACTTGACCTTGATACCCATTTCCTTGAAGTAGTCGGTTAAGTCCTCTGCCATTTTCTTGGTCAAAGTGGTAATAAAGGTTCGTTCATTCTTTTCAACACGGGCATTGATTTCGCCTAAGAGATCATCTATTTGCCCCATAGTTGGACGGACTTCCACCTCTGGATCCAAGAGTCCCGTTGGACGAATGATTTGCTCAATCACTGTCTCGGTCTGTTCATTTTCATAGTCACCTGGTGTCGCTGAAACATATACAATCTGGTGAACATGACTTTCAAACTCTTCCCGACGGAGAGGACGATTGTCTAAGGCAGACGGCAAACGGAAACCATAATTGACCAACATTTCCTTACGTGAACGGTCTCCATTGTACATGCCCTTAATCTGCCCCATGGTCATGTGACTTTCATCAATCATGATTAAGAAATCATCTGGGAAGAAATCAAGAAGCGTATAAGGAGGCTCTCCTTCGCTACGACCATCCATGTGACGAGAATAGTTTTCAACACCGTTGGTATAACCCATCTCACGCAGCATTTCGATATCGTACTCTGTCCGCTGTTTCAAACGCTGAGCTTCTAGCAGTTTGCCTTCCTTTTCAAAGACAGCCAACTGCTCCTCCAACTCTGCCTGAATCTTAGCAATCGCAACCTCCATGTGGTCATCATTGGTCACAAAGTGAGTGGCAGGGAAAATCGCCAAATGATCCACTTCTCCCAATACCTGACCTGTCAAAGCCTCAACTTCACGGATACGATCAATCTCATCCCCGAAAAACTCTACTCGAAAAGCGTGTTCATCACGGGAAGCTGGGAAAATCTCCACCACATCCCCGCGAACGCTAAATCTTCCCCGTTGGAAATCAATATCATTACGTTCAAACTGGATATCCACCAAATCATTCAAGAGTTTATCACGAGAAATCTCCAGACCTGGACGGAGACTAACAACACTGTCAGCATATTCCTTTGGCGAACCCAAACCATAGATACAAGAGACAGAAGCCACGACGATGACATCATTGCGCTCCAGAAGGGCTGAAGTCGCTGAGTGACGGAGCTTGTCAATCTCATCATTGACTGAGCTATCCTTCTCAATATAGGTATCACTCGAAGGAACATAGGCCTCGGGTTGGTAATAATCATAGTAGGACACAAAGTACTCAACAGCATTTTCAGGGAAAAATTCCTTGAACTCCCCATAGAGCTGACCAGCTAGGGTTTTGTTATGGGCAATGACCAGAGTTGGTTTATTAACTTTGGAAATGACCTGACTCATGGTATAGGTCTTCCCTGTACCCGTCGCCCCCATCAGAATCTGAGCCTTCTCTCCACCCTCGATATTGTCAACCAACTGCTCAATCGCTTGGGGTTGATCACCTGAAGGTTGGTATTTTGATACTAGATTAAATTTATTATCTGTAATTCTATTAATCATGATTGCCTCATCTGCATTTTTCTATCCTTCTATTTTACCATAAATTTACTTTTCAGACTCTTCTCTAAGTTGATAAGAGCGAGTATTTCATGTTACATTTCCTTACATAAAATCCATAAAATTTGCCTTTTCATTCATTTTCTGATATAATGGGAAAATATTCGGAAAAGGAGACTAAAAATGAAGAAAAAAATACTAGCATGTTTGCTCATTTTATTTCCCATTTTCTCACTAGGTATGGCAAAAGCTGATACTGTTAAGATTGTGTCTGATACAGCTTACGCACCTTTTGAGTTTAAAGATTCAGATCAAACCTATAAAGGGATTGATGTTGATATTATCAATAAAGTCGCAGAAATCAAAGGGTGGAACATCCAAATGTCTTATCCTGGCTTTGATGCAGCTGTAAATGCGGTGCAGTCAGGTCAAGCAGATGCTATTATGGCAGGTATGACAAAAACAAAAGAACGTGAAAATGTCTTTACCATGTCTGATACTTATTATGATACAAAAGTTGTCATTGCTACGACAAAGGCAAATAAAATCACCAAATATGAGGAACTTAGCGGAAAAACAGTTGGTGTTAAGAACGGAACTGCCGCTCAACGTTTCCTCGAAAGTATCAAAGATAAATACGGTTTCTCTATTAAAACCTTTGATACAGGTGATTTGATGAATAACAGTCTAAGTGCTGGTGCTGTAAATGCCATCATGGATGACAAACCTGTTATTGAGTATGCGATTAACCAAGGACAAGATCTCAGCATCAATATGGATGGTGAGGCTGTTGGAAGCTTTGCCTTTGGTGTCAAGAAAGGTAGCAAGTATGAACACTTGGTTACCGAGTTTAACGAAGCCCTAGCACAAATGAAGAAAGATGGTAGCTTGGAGCAAATCATCCAAAAATGGACAGCTTCTAAAACTACGGCAAGCCCAACGACAACTACTGCTGCTGGACAAAAAGCTACTCCAGTGAAAAGCAAGTACATTATTGCCAGCGACTCATCTTTCGCCCCATTCGTCTTTCAAAATTCAAGCAATCAATATACCGGTATTGATATGGACCTCATCAAGGCCATTGCCAAAGATCAAGGTTTTGAAATTGAAATTACCAACCCAGGATTTGACGCAGCCATCAGTGCTGTTCAAGCAGGACAAGCAGATGGTATCATTGCTGGTATGTCTGTAACAGATGCCCGTAAGGAAACCTTCGACTTCTCAGAATCATACTACACAGCAAATACGATTCTTGGTGTGAAAGAATCAAGCACCATTGCTTCTTATGAAGACCTCAAGGATAAAACTGTCGGTGTTAAAAACGGAACTGCTTCTCAAACGTTCCTTACTGAGAACCAAAGCAAATACGGTTATAAGATTAAAACCTTTGCAGATGGCGCATCTATGTATGACAGTCTGAATACTGGATCTATTGATGCCGTGATGGATGATGAGCCAGTTCTCAAATATTCTATCAGTCAAGGGCAAAAATTGAAAACACCAATCGCTGGAACTCCAATCGGTGAAACTGCCTTTGCGGTTAAAAAAGGAACAAACCCTGAATTGATCCAGATGTTCAATAATGGACTTGCGAACCTCAAAGCTAACGGAGAATTCCAAAAGATTCTTGACAAGTATCTAGCTAGCGAAACTTCAACTGACTCTACAAGTACGGTTGACGAAACAACTATCTGGGGCTTGCTTCAAAACAACTACAAACAACTTCTTAGTGGACTTGGAATCACTCTTGCCTTAGCACTTATTTCATTTGCAATTGCCATTGTCATCGGTATTATCTTCGGTATGTTTAGCGTTAGTCCATACAAATCTCTTCGTCTGATCTCTGAGATTTTCGTTGACGTTATCCGTGGTATTCCATTGATGATTCTTGCAGCCTTCATCTTCTGGGGTATTCCAAACTTCATCGAGTCGATTACAGGCCAACAAAGTCCAATCAATGACTTTGTAGCTGGTACTATCGCCCTCTCACTCAATGCAGCTGCTTATATCGCTGAAATTGTTCGTGGTGGGATCCAAGCTGTTCCAGTTGGGCAAATGGAAGCCAGCCGCAGTCTTGGTATCTCTTATGGAAAAACCATGCGTAAGATTATCTTGCCACAAGCGACTAAATTGATGTTGCCAAACTTCGTCAACCAATTCGTTATCGCTCTCAAAGATACAACCATTGTATCTGCTATCGGTTTGGTGGAACTTTTCCAAACTGGTAAGATTATCATCGCCCGTAACTACCAAAGTTTCAAGATGTATGCAATACTTGCTATCTTCTATCTTGTAATTATCACGCTTTTGACTAGACTAGCGAAACGCTTAGAAAAGAGGATTCGTTAATGGCAAAATTAAAAATTGATGTAAATGATTTACATAAGTATTATGGAAAAAACGAAGTTTTAAAAGGCATTACTACTAAATTCTATGAAGGAGATGTTGTCTGTATCATCGGTCCTTCTGGTTCTGGTAAATCCACTTTCCTCCGTAGCCTTAACCTCCTCGAGGAGGTAACGAGCGGTCACATCACAGTGAATGGTTATGATCTGACTGAAAAATCAACCAATGTCGACCATGTTCGCGAGAACGTCGGAATGGTCTTCCAACACTTCAACCTCTTCCCACACATGTCAGTCCTAGAAAATATCACTTTTGCACCTATTGAACACAAACGAATGACCAAAGAAGAAGCTGAAAAATTGGGGATGGAGTTGCTGGAGAAAGTCGGTCTTGCAGACAAGGCTAATGCTAATCCAGATAGCCTTTCAGGTGGTCAGAAACAACGTGTAGCTATCGCTCGTGGACTTGCCATGAATCCTGATATCATGCTCTTTGATGAGCCAACTTCCGCTCTGGACCCTGAAATGGTTGGAGATGTACTGAATGTTATGAAGGAATTGGCGGAACAAGGCATGACCATGATTATCGTAACCCATGAGATGGGATTTGCTCGTCAGGTGGCTAACCGTGTTATCTTTACGGCTGATGGTGAATTCCTGGAAGATGGAACTCCAGATCAAATCTTTGACAACCCGCAGCACCCTCGTTTAAAAGAGTTCTTGGATAAGGTCTTAAATGTATAAAACAAAACTGTAAGGTTCTCCTTACAGTTTTCTAATTGCGTATTGGTATTTTTTGTTTTTTTGTAAAATTATGATAAAATAAAAACTATGATAATGAGGAAATCTCATCCCTAGTCCAACTAGGAAAAAATATAGAAATTAGGTAGCTAGATGTCATCAAAGGTTATTGTTACAATTTTCGGTGCGAGTGGAGATTTAGCTAAACGCAAACTCTACCCTTCCCTTTTCAGACTCTATAAATCAGGCAATCTCTCTGAGCATTTTGCTGTTATCGGAACAGCTCGTAGACCTTGGAGTAAGGAATATTTTGAATCTGTAGTTGTCGAGTCCATCCTTGATTTGACAGATAGTACCGAGCAAGCCCAAGAATTTGCTAGCCACTTCTACTATCAAAGCCATGATGTGAATGATACGGAACATTACATTGCTTTGCGCCAATTACAAGCTGAGCTCAACGAAAAATACCAAGCTGAACACAATAAGCTCTTCTTCTTGTCTATGGCACCTCAGTTCTTTGGAACCATTGCCAAGCACCTCAAATCTGAAAACATTGTCGATGGCAAAGGTTTTGAGCGCTTGATCGTTGAAAAACCATTTGGTACAGACTACGAGACAGCTAGCAAACTCAATGAAGATCTTCTTGCGGCCTTTGATGAGGAGCAAATCTACCGTATCGACCATTACCTAGGTAAAGAGATGATTCAGAGTATCTTTGCTGTTCGTTTTGCCAACATGATCTTTGAGAATGTTTGGAATCGCGAACACATCGATAATGTTCAGATTACCTTTGCAGAGCGCTTGGGTGTAGAAGAACGTGGCGGCTACTATGATCAATCTGGTGCCCTTCGTGATATGGTGCAAAACCATACACTCCAACTCCTCTCTCTTCTAGCCATGGACAAACCAGCTAGCTTTACAAAAGATGAGATTCGTGCTGAAAAGATAAAGGTCTTTAAAAACCTCTATCATCCAACTGAGGAAGAATTGAAAGAACAGTTTATTCGTGGTCAATATCGCTCTGGTAAAATCGATGGCATGAAATACATTTCCTATCGAAGCGAACCAAATGTTGATCCTGAATCCACAACAGAAACTTTCGCATCTGGTGCCTTCTTTGTAGACAGCGATCGTTTCCGTGGTGTTCCTTTCTTCTTCCGTACTGGTAAACGTCTGACTGAAAAAGGGACTCATGTCAATATCGTCTTTAAGCAAATGGACTCTATCTTTGGTGAGCCTTTGGCACCAAATATCTTGACAATCTATATCCAACCAACTGAAGGATTCTCTCTTAGCCTAAATGGGAAGCAAGTCGGTGAAGAATTTAACCTGGCTCCAAGCTCTCTGGATTACCGTACAGATGCTACTGCTACTGGAGCCTCACCAGATCCGTACGAGAAATTAATCTACGATGTTTTGAACAACAACTCAACCAATTTTAGCCACTGGGATGAGGTAAGTGCTTCGTGGAAATTGATTGACCGTATCGAAAAACTCTGGGCTGAAAACGGTGCACCACTTCATGACTATAAAGCTGGAAGCATGGGACCACAAGCTAGCTTTGACTTACTTGAGAAGTATGGAGCCAAATGGACCTGGCAGCCCGATATCGCTTATCGTGAAGATGGCCGTTTAGAATAGCAAAAATATCCTGCAAGATTGACTTGCAGGATATTTATTTTGTATTAAATCAAGCCTTCTAAGAGACCCTTCATAAAGTTTTCTGAGTTAAATTCCCCGATATCATCGATTTTTTCACCGAAACCGATTAATTTTACAGGGATATTGAGTTCTTCGCGGATAGCCAGAACAACACCACCTCGGGCAGTTCCGTCAATTTTAGTCAAAACAATTCCAGTCAATGGTGTTATCTTAGAAAATTCCTTAGCTTGTACCAGAGCGTTCTGTCCAGTTGAAGCATCGAGTGCTAAGAAGGTTTCATGTGGCGCCTCTGGAACGACACGCTTGATAATACGGCCAATCTTTTCCAACTCGGCCATAAGGTTGTCCTTGTTTTGCAGACGACCTGCTGTATCAATCATGAGGATATCAATCCCTTCAGCTACAGCACGTTCCATCCCATCAAAGACCACACTTGCTGGATCAGCCTTTTCAGGCCCCGTCACAACAGGAACATCCACACGACGGCCCCATTCAGCTAGCTGAGCCACAGCACCCGCACGGAAGGTATCTGCCGCAACCAGCATGACTTTCTTGCCAGCTTGTTTGTAGCGATGAGCCAATTTCCCGATAGAAGTTGTCTTCCCAACACCATTAACTCCAACAAAGAGCATAACTGTCAAACCATCTTGGAAGTGGATTTGTTCATCGTAGTTGCCATCCTTTTCGTAGAGTTCAACCAATTTCTCGATAATAACACGACGAAGTGCGTCAGGCTTCTTAGCGTTTTCGAGTTTAGCTTCATAGCGTAGTTCTTCTGTTAAGTTTGAAGCGACCTGCACACCGACGTCGCTCATGATGAGCAGTTCTTCCAATTCCTCGAAGAATTCTTCATCGACAGAACGGAAGTTGGCAAAGAAGGCATTCAAACGAGCACCGAATCCTGTACGGGTTTTCTTGAGACTGCGGTCATATTTTTCCTGTACGGTTTCTTCAACCTGAGGAAGTTCTTCTTCTACTACTTCAGAAGCTAGTTCTTCTTCAATTTCTTGGTTCTCTTCTTCTAGAAATTTTTCCGACTCTTGGAATTGTTCCAATTCATCAGATTCTAGCTCAAGCTCTTCCTGAGCAGTTTCCTCGACTGCTTCTGGTTCAATAACTTCTTCTGTCAAGATCTGAGGAATTTCTTCTTGAGCAGGTGTTTTTTCCACTTTGTCTCTTGCTGTCTCTTCCTGAGCAGTTTCTTCGACTGCCGTTTGGTTTTCTTCAACCTCTTCTGACAAATCAAGATTTTCCAGAGCTTCTTTAACAATATCTTCGATTTTCGGCTCTTCTTTTTTTCCGAATAGACGGTCAAATAATCCCATATTCTAGTTCTCCTTTAGCACGTATTCTTCGATAGCCCAGGCAACGGCTTCCTCGTCGTTGGTCATCGGGGTAATCACATTGGCAACTGCCTTAACTGCTGGAACTGCATTTTGCATGGCAACTCCCAGACCTGCCCATTCAATCATGGAAAGGTCATTAGCCTCGTCCCCACAAGCCATGACTTGACTTTGGTCGATTCCTAAGTGTTTAATTAATTTCGCTAAACCTGTTGCCTTGTGGACGTTTTTCGGCGACCATTCCAATAAGAGTTCACGCGATTTGAAGATTTCGTATTGGTCAAACAATTCAGGAGAAATCTGTTGAATCGCTGCATCCAAAGGTTCTTGGGCAAAGGCAGTCACACATTTATTATACGTCATCTGACTAGATAGATCCTCAAAAGCGACAGGTACGAAAGTCAAGGCTGGGTTGAACTTAGCATAGAGACTTTCTTGGTCAGACTGGATTTGATAGACAGTTCCTTCTGAAATAGCATCTAACGGAAGTCCGAGTTTTTCAGTTTCCTCATACAATCGTGCCACATCGTCGATTGAAAAGACGGTTTTATCGAGAATCTCGCCTGTATTTTTCTGTACCAGACCACCATTAAAGGTGATGGTGTACTCGTCCTCCTGACCATCAGTCCCTAGCTCATGGAGAAAGAAATCCATAGCCTTCAAAGGACGACCTGTTGTCAGAACGACCTTGATACCACGATCACGCGCAGCCTTGAGGACCGCCTTGGTACGATCTGTCAGCTTTTTATCCGTTGTCAGTAAAGTACCATCCAAATCAAGTGCAATCAATTTAATATCTGCCATTACAAACCCTCCATATAAGCCATCACTGACTGGTCCTTGTGGTGGCCAATCACTGCTTCTGCTAATTCTAAAATCTCTGGTCGCGCATTTTCAGGAGCGATGGGGTGACCGACAACCTGCATCATGTGAAGGTCATTGAGATTATCGCCAAACGCTATGACCTGATCCATGGTTAGACCAAGTTTTTTTGCCAGCTCAACAATGGCTACACCCTTATCAACATAGTCCAAGACAATATCAATGGATTCAAAACCAGTTGTCATGGCTTTCACACCAGGAACATTTTCGTTGACCCAGGCCTCACCAACTTCTATCGTTTCTTCAGTAAAGTTCGTAGTGAATTTAAAAATCTCATCCGTGATATCTTCCAAACTCGCTACTTTTTGAATATTTTCATTGTAGTGACGGCTAAACATCAGATAGGTCTCATCGACTGTGTCTAATACGTAACAAGCTTTTTTCCCAGTCAAGAGCATTTTACTTTCATCAAAATAGGGTGATTTCTTTAAAGCTTCAAAAGTACTCAAGTAAAAATCCCGAGACATAGTAGCCTCATACATATCCTCGCCATGAAACTCAACATAGCTCCCATTTTCAGCTATAAAAATCACTTCATCACGCACATCCGCAAACAACTTTTTCAGGGACAAGATACCGCGACCTGAAGCCACAGCAAAATAAATCCCCTTTTCCTTGTAGGAAACAAGTACGTTTTTGAGGCGTTTCATATCAAACCGACCCTCTCCATCTAGAAAGGTTCCATCCATATCGGTTGCTACAAGTTTAATCATAAAATCTTTCATTCTCCAATTGATAAATCTATCTTCTATTATACCATAGATAAGTTTAAAAAGGTCCAGTACAGTAGGATAGCACTACTTTTTCGGAGAAACTTCAAAGGGCCTAAAAATTAGAATCGTAGAACTTTTTTCAGATAGTTTAAAAAGTTTGTATTCCCCTACTCTTTTCTCTATAATGAAAAGAAAGGAGATGACTATGACAGAAATAAAACATGAAATTGATGCAAACTTTGCAGGACGACTCAATATTTTAAGAGCGGGCGTTCTCGGTGCCAATGATGGGATTATTTCCATTGCTGGAGTGGTTATCGGGGTTGCTAGTGCAACAAGCAATATCTGGATTATCTTTTTATCTGGACTAGCCGCTATCCTCGCTGGAGCTTTTTCTATGGCAGGTGGCGAATATGTCTCTGTATCCACTCAGAAAGATACGGAAGAAGCCGCTGTTGCTAGAGAGCAATTGCTCTTGGATAAAGACATCGAATCTGCAAAACAATCCCTCTATGCTGCTTATCTTCAAAACGGTGAGTGTGAAACGTCCGCCCAACTCTTGACCAACAAGGCCTTTTTAAAAAATCCCCTCAAAGCCTTGGTTGAGGAAAAATACGGTATCGAGTGCGAAGAATTTACCAATCCTTGGCATGCTGCTATCTCTAGCTTTATCGCCTTTGTACTGGGAAGTCTTCCTCCCATGCTTTCGATCACTGTCTTTCCAAGTGATTATCGCATTCCTGCTACTGTTTTTATCGTTGCCCTTTCCCTTCTCGTCACTGGCTATACCAGTGCTAAACTAGGCAAGGCACCTACGAAAACTGCTATGATCCGTAACCTCTGTATCGGACTTCTCACCATGGGAGTGACTTACCTGTTTGGACAACTCTTCAGCATTTAAGATAAAGAAATACCTCGACCAGCATCGAGGTATCTTTTTTACATTTGCACAATCTTGCGATAGCTTCTTGAGGTAATCATAAAGATTAAGACATAGACAATGAGGAAGATAGCACAGATGGACAGAGTGACAGTCAACATCATAGTCGCATCTAGCACCCCAATGACTTTTAGGATAAGGCTAAGCATATGATAGGCAAAGGCAAGGTGTAGGAAGGCAAAAAGCAATGGAAGGAAGAAAACAGTTAGCACCTGTTTGTTAATCGTTTGCTTGATTTGTTTTTGATCTAGACCGACTTTTTGCAAAATGATAAAGCGTTCGCGATCTTCATAGCCTTCAGAGATTTGTTTGTAATAGATGACGAGAACCGTTCCCACCATAAAGATGATAGAGAGGAAGATACCGATGAAGAATACTCCACCAAAGAGAGCACTCATCTGCGCACTACTATCAGCCAGATTGCTTCCGTAAACATAACTTCCTTCTTTGTTTATTTCTCTATTAAAATTGTTAACGAATTTTGAATAGTCATCTGCAATTTTAAGCTGCTCTTCCTCACTAGCCGTTACATTCATACCACCATAGTATTGATTAAAGATGGAAGAATTAGGATGCTGGTCAAGAAAGGCTTTCAAGTCAGGAACAACCAAATAGTTATAATCCGAAGTTAGAATATTGTACTGATTTGGGACATGTTCAAGAATAAAATCTTTTTTGATTTCTTCTTTGATCGTGTAGGTCTGGTCATTCAGAGTCAGTTCTTTTTGACCTTGAAGTTGCTTGTTTTGAGCAAACAATCCAACTTCCTTACCTGAAAGTGCAAGTTTCTGTCCTGTCATATTCTCATAGTCTTTTTGGTCAAAGACCATAAAAATAGTTTTCGGTTGAACACGATTTTGACCTTTCTCAAAAATTGTCAATTTCGTACCTTCTTGATTTGCCACACCAAAGTTACTGTATGTAAGGACTTCTTTCTTTGTGACAGTCAATCCTTTTTCACTAGCATACTGGCTCAAGAGTTTTTCGATATCTTCTTTTTCAACATTCTGTCCTGTAATCCCAAAATCATGTGGATTCATGACCTTCTTGAAGTTTTCTGATGCCTTAAAGATACTTGTTGCAGCAGACATAGTCACTAAGACCATGGTTGAGAGAATAGCAATCGTCGCCAGACCAACCGCATTTTTCTTCATACGGAAAATGAGATTGGATACGGAAATCATGTTGTTGGGTTGGTAATAATAACGCTTGTTTTTCTTTAAGATTTGTAAGAAAACTGTAATCCCTGCATTGAAGAGAAGATAAGTTCCCAAAATTACTAACAAAACTGCTACGAAGAAAATCAGAACAGCAGAAAGTGGGTTTTCGACTGTTACTGCTAGATAGTAACCCGCTCCCAAACTAATCAGACCTAGAATGGTTTGGACACCTAAGAAACGTCCTTTTTTCTCACCACTGGCCTTCTCACGAGAGAGCTGAAGGGCATTCATGCGTGCGATGCGAAAGGCATTGATAAAAATCAGACCTAGGAAGATAGCTCCAAAGACGATGAGAACTAGGATAAAGACAATTGGTTGGAAAGTCGAAACGAGCTCCACTTTCATCTTCATCAGCTTCAGAAGAAGGGCGAAGATTAGCTTATCAAAGAGAGCTCCTAGACCGAGACCAGCTGTCAAGGTTAAGGAACCAAAAATAAGAAGCTCCTTAAAAACCATACTGATCAAATGGCGCTTTTCGAGACCCAGCATACCATATACACCCAGCTCCTTGGAGCGGTTCTTCATGACAAAACTATTGGCATAAAGTACAATAATTCCAGAAGCGATGGTAACAACCACCATACCGAGGGCAAGCGTCATAGAGATAGTTTCTCCCCCTCGGATCTTGCCAATGTTAGGATTAAGTGACAAAGAGTAAAAAAGATAGGTGATGGTCACTGCTAAGAGAACAGCAAGGGCAAAGGGATAGTAGAGTTTGCGGTTTTTAATCAAGTTAGAAACCGCTAACTTATTGGTTAATCGGAACATACTAATTCACCTCGCTTGCCATAACGGTCAAAGTATCAGAGATTTCTTGGAACATCTGACGCTCTGTCTTATCTCCACGGTAGATTTGGTTGTAAAGAATGCCGTCCTTGATAAAGAGAACGCGCTTGGCCCTGCTGGCTGCTGCGGTTGAGTGAGTTACCATGAGAATGGTTTGCCCGCGCTCATTGATTTCATCAAAAACATCCAAAAGAGCTGCAGATGACTTGGAGTCAAGGGCTCCTGTTGGCTCATCCGCAAGGAGAATTTCAGGTTCAGTGATGATAGCGCGTGCTACTGCTACCCGCTGCTTTTGACCTCCTGAGATCTCGTAAGGATACTTCTCTTGCAATTGGTTGATGCCTAAATTTTCAGCTGTTACCACCAATTTCTTCATCATCTCTGTGATGGGTTTTCGTGATAACACTAACGGAAGCAAGATATTATCCTTAACAGACAGGGTATCTAGCAAGTTAAAGTCTTGGAAGACAAATCCTAACTTCTCACGACGGAAGCTGGAAGCCCGTGAGTTTTTAATAGTTGCTGTATCTACTCCGTTCAAGTAAACTTGACCACGAGTTGGTTTATCCAGCATAGCTAGGATGTTGAGCAGAGTTGACTTTCCTGAACCAGACTCCCCCATGATGGCAACATAGTCACCCTTCTCTACGGTAAAGTGAATATCTTTGAGGGCTTCTACTTGGTTGCCTTGAAAACGAGTTTTATAGATTTTTTGAACGTGTTTTACATCTAAAAGTGTCATGATTTTCTCCTTCTTAATATCCCATCAATTGAAACTGTGCTTTCATCATAGCGCATCCCAGTTGAACACGCTCGATATCTTTTTGACTTGGTTTTCTTGTTTTCTTTTGTAAGATTCTTTTCATGGTTTTGCTCCTTTGTTCTTTATGAGTCTAGTTTATCGCAAAAAAAGATGGCTTGCCATAACCTAACCTTACAAAAGAGACTTTAATCTTACATTTTTGTAAGATTGAAGAATATCAAGCAATTTCGCTATCAATATTTTACCATAAAAGAAAGGCAAGAAGAAAACCCTTGAAGATGCAAGGGTAAGGTTTCACTTCTTTTTCTGACTTCTTTGAGAAATAAGGAAAGTGTCTGTAAACTATTTCAAAATCCAACTCACCAAAACCAGCCATCATTGTCTTCAATGGCTTGGGCTTCCTTACGTTTGCGTGGTCCTGTTCCGTACATTTCGGCTTCGATTTCTTCCTTAGTTGGCAGGATAGAGGCAAGGATGATGTATATTATCACACCAATTCCAAAATTTGCTACAGTAAAAATGGCGAAGAGAAAGCGGACTAAGGTTACATCAAAATTCCACTTGTCTGATAGCCCAGCTAAAACTCCTGACACCATACGATTTCGTCTCATTTTATAAAATTTTGTATTCATGATTGTTTCCTCTTTCGGTATTCTTACAAGTAGTATAGCATGAAACGGGTTCACAAACATCAGTCCTTAGGCCGATTTAAGATGACGAGTTTACCACGGCAGACGCCACAACGATAGCGTTTGGTATCAATCCTACGCTTGCGCTGATAAGTTTGCTGACAGGATTGACACTGATAAACTAGGTAGGTACTTTGGTCTTTCAGAGGTGGGACAAAGCGCAGTCCATCCACTTCTTTCAAAAGTTCCTTGAAATCTCGGTCCTTATGTCGATAACCCTTTTGCTGAAAATAAAGATGGTAGTGACAGAGTTCATGGCGTACGATTTTGCGAAAGACTTCCAAACCTAGTTCATTATAAACCTTGGGATTAAAATCCAAATGCCCATCCTTGGGGAAAAATCGCCCACCTGTCGTTCGCAGACGAGAATTCCACTGGGCTTGGTGGGTAAAAGGTCTACCAAAGTCTTCGAGGGAAACAGACTGAACGTACTCAGTTAGATTCATCTGGAGCGAGGAGCGACAGATTGACTTTTTCACGCTCGGTATCGATTTTCTTAACCCAAACCGTTACCAAATCTCCAACTGACACCACTTGGCTGGGATGTTTGATAAATTTACGACTCATATGGGAAATATGAATCAAGCCGTCTTCGTGAATCCCGATATCAACGAATGCACCGAAGTCAACGACATTCCGCACCACACCTTCCAGTTTCTGGCCGACTTTTAAGTCCTTAATATCCAGTACATCTTGACGGAGAACAGGTGCATCAAAAGAGTCACGGAAATCTCGACCTGGTTTGAGAAGATCGGCAATGATATCTTTAAGGGTTTCTGGGCCAAGATCCAGTTCTTGCGCCATCTCCTTAACTGAAAGGGACTTAAGCTTATTTTGGGCTTCTTCATTCAAGTCCTTGATATCCAAGCGTTTGAAGAGTTCCTTAACCGCAGCATAGTTTTCTGGGTGAACACCAGTATTATCAAGAATATTGCTACTTTCCGGAATACGGAGGAAACCTGCAGCTTGCTCAAAGGCTTTGGCACCTAGACGAGGAACATTTTTGATTTGTGCGCGTGAAGTGATTTTCCCTTCTTCCTCACGGTATTTGACAATATTTTCAGAAATAGTTTTATTGAGTCCAGCTACGTGGGAGAGAAGTGCTGGGCTAGCTGTATTGACATTGACACCAACTTGGTTGACTACGGTATCGACGACAAAGTCCAGACTCTCAGACAGTTTCTTCTGACTGACATCGTGTTGGTATTGGCCTACACCGATTGACTTAGGATCAATTTTAACCAATTCAGCAAGCGGATCTTGCAAACGTCGAGCGATAGAGATAGCAGAGCGTTTTTCAACGGTTAATTCTGGAAACTCCTGACGAGCAAGTTCGCTGGCAGAATAGACTGAAGCGCCACTTTCATTTACGATAACATAGCTGACTTCTGGAAAATCTTTCAGAACTTCCGCCACAAAGGCTTCACTTTCACGACTGGCCGTCCCATTTCCGATAGCAATAATTTCCACGCCATATTGACCAATCAAGTCCGACAAATCTTTCTTGGCTTCTTCAATTTGACGAGCGGAGGCTGGTTTAACAGGATAAATGACCTGGGTCGTCAGCATTTTTCCTGTTGCATCTACGACAGCAAGCTTGGCACCTGTACGAAAGGCAGGGTCAAATCCTAAAACCACGCGCCCTTTCAGTGGAGCAACCAAAAGGAGATTACGCAGGTTGTCTGAAAAGAGTTGGATAGCTCCTTCTTCTGCCTTTTCAGTTAATTCTGTCCGAATGCGTCGCTCGATAGCAGGCAAGACCTTTTTCTTAACTGACTGTTGAACAACTTCATCTATATAGGCATTTTTCACCTTGAAACGAGCAGCAAAGAAAGCAAGAATACGATCCGTCGCATGTTCAAAGCCAACTTTCAAGATGCCTAATTTTTCCCCACGATTGAGAGCCAAGGTACGATAACCCTGCATATTGCCAACAGTCTCTGAAAAATCGTAATAAATCTGAAATACTTGTTTTTCATCAAGACTTGCATCCTTGACCTGCGAAGTGATTTTAGAGTGTCTCAACACTTCCTGATAGGTCATAGCACGTAGATTGACATCTTCCGATAAGGCTTCGACCAAAATATCAACTGCACCAGCCAAAGCTTCTTGACCAGTCGCAAATCCTTCACAGAAAAACTTCTCAGCTTCTTTCTCTAAGCCAGTTACATTTTGCAAAATCAAGCGAGCAAGAGGAAAGAGTCCAGCTTCTCGGGCAATAGTTGCCTTGGTTCGACGTTTTTCCTTATAAGGAAGATAGAGTTCTTCTACATCTGCTAATTTCTCAGCTGCCAAAATAGCTGCTTCCAATTCCTTGGTTAGTTTGCCTTGTTCTTGAATCTTAGCCAAGACAGCTTCTTTACGGTCGTTAAGATTTGTCAGACTTTTATCCAAGTCAATAATGGCCTTAATCGCCACCTCATCCAGACTACCAGTCATATCCTTTCGATAACGCGCGATGAAGGGAATCGTCGCCCCTTCTGCTGTCAAACTTAGAACAGTATCGATTTGCTTTAAGGTTACTCCCAAATCTTGGGAGATTTTTTCATATTTTTTATCCATGAATCTATTATACCACAGAGCAAACAGCAGTCCAAAATGATAATATTTCCATAAACCAAAAAAGGACATCTATATCAAGACATCCTGTGTATTTTACACTAAATCACGTAAAATATTCAAAAGTAATTCTGTTGATTCTTCCAGCTCTTCTGTAGTATAGCTGTTATTTTGATTTTCTGGATGATGTATGATGTTGCGAATTAAGGTTGGAAGAGTTTTTTGCTCTTGTTGAGTATCCCCGTTTTTTAATAAACGATGATAGTCTTTATCTTGAGCTACACCTTTACCTACAAGCCATTTTTCGAATCCTTTCTCGGAGTAATTTTTTTCATCCTCATCAATAGCTTTTGCTTGGATAAATCCATATAGTTCATTGTGAAATTCCACGCTGTTTACTCCAAAAGCAATGTAGTTTATTTCTCCTATTGTCGGTGAGGTGGTTCCGAATAAATTTAATTCCCGCTTATCCGATACAAAATTTACCCCGTCGCCATTCTTGGAAAAAATATTGATTTGCTGAGTTCTACAATCAAACTTTTTTAACAGGTAAGGAGAATGAGTCGTAATAAAAACTTGATACTTTTCAGAAATTTTATTGAGTGAATCGATAAGTTTATCTTGAGCTTTAGGATGTAAAAATGTCTCAGGCTCATCAATAAAAAACATAATTGGCTTAGATAATGTTTCCTCTTCATTATCAAGCACACCAGCATAAACTTGAATTAAGCTTAAAGCTAATGCCCGTTGCATTCCAGTACCTTTTTCTGAAACAGAAGTTGAAATACCATTATCCGAAAGAAGAAGACTACCCGTCTTAAAGAAATTATCAATTTCAGGCAATCCAAAATTAAATTGTACCTAACCATCTCCATACTGCTCTCTCAACACGGAGGAAATTTTAGTCGCAATTCCTTCAAGAATTCTACCCAACCCTTCATCTCCAAAAGTTTTGTTATGAGCATCTTGAAATTCTCTCCAGGTATCGCCTTTTTGAAAATCTTTTGTTATGTCATTAATTATTTTACCTATTATTTTGGTCTTACCAAAATCTTGATAATCTTCATTCCTTATATCCGAATATACAAACTGAGCATCAAATAACGCAGTAATCGTTTTATCAATACCTGTGGGGTTTTCAAACCTCTTTATATCATCTTCCTCGGTTGAATTTGGATTATAAATCCTTACTTTTGAGATATCTAAAGAAACTGTTTTTTTGCCTTGCGTTACTTCACATTCCTGAGACGACCTTAAAACCCTAAGACTATACGTACCATCTTCGTTGTCGATTACATAGTCACTGTATTTATTAAGATTTAGATTTTCATCATTAACTATTTCACTGAGATCTGCACCTTTGAATTCAAGTTCAACAGATATATTTTCAGTCTCATGACCCTGAGTTATAAAATCTAACTTGTTTTTTCCACTCTGAATGAATTCAATTGCTTTAAAAATTGTCGTCTTACCACAGTTATTGTTTCCTACGAAAAAATTTACACCTTCCGAGAATTCAATAACATGCTCTCCTTTAAAACTCTTAAAGTTTACTAGTTTAATTTTAGAAATATACATTTTCTTATCTCCTACTCAAGATATGTATTAAAGTGTCCGTAGTTGTTCCTTGACCTCGTCCTTACTTATCATCTCATTGAAGAACGGCAAACCTACAATACGATAACGATCATCATCAACTAGCGTTCTCGCCTCATCTAGCTCAGAGATTTGTAGCAAGAAATCTTCTTTCCAGCTATCTGTCGCAATTAATTGAGCTCCCTTTGGCTCGATGAAAATCTGCCATGAAGCATTACCAGTCTTCTTGTCGTTCGCAAACATCAGAAAGTCTGGCTCAAAGGCTCGCCCTTTATCGAAGCTATAAATCCGCACGGCTTTTTCATTTCGAAGCAAGTAAATATCCGTCCATTTTTCTTCTAGGTCTGCCATGACATCTTGGAGAGCCTTAATTAAGTATTTTTCTTCATTCGTTCCATAATTGTCATCATAAGCATACCAATCTAGCGCATCTAAATTGACATAAATTCTATTATTCGGATCTTTTTGCGATAGTCCCATTTCTTTATCGCTACCAGATTGAATGGTGTATTTACGCAGGATAGTATCTGCGAACAAGTCTTTGATCTTATACTGTTCAAATTTTTCAGAACCAAAGTATCGCTCTTCGGTCGCAATTAAATCTTTTTCAATGTGATGGAGAAGTTTTTCCGTGATGTATAGTTTATCGTCTGGAGTTAAATCCTCCACTAGTTTGTACTGAGACTCCACTCGCATATCAATATCTGAAAGCATATTGATAAATCCAACAACATTTGACAATCCTACAAAGGCTCTCTGTAGATTATCGAACGAGAACTTTTTATTGCGATTGATAGCCGTTCTGACAATATTGTTGCTGATAACTTTGCCGAATTTGAAGGTAATCGCCTCTAATGATTCCGAAACATAATTTCCTTCATCAAATGCCTCAATATCTCGCACACCGTGGGTTGGGAGTTTGACTTCGAAAGATTTGGGGATGAAATTCGTATCAAATAGACTTCCTTGACGTTGTTCAAGTAGCTGCTCATAAGAGAGGCGTTTATTCATCCAAACGACGCCATCTGTGTAGGTTCGAGTTTTCTTGAAAGACTCCTTAAGTTTGAGCTCACGTTCTTCCAGATTTTGGTCATCATAAATCCCAGATTCGCGCAAGACTTGCTTGAGTTCTGAAATATAGCGAGGGTTGTTCGCAGAATGATAATGAAGTTGTTCAATCACTCGAAGTTCGTTGTTTTCATTCTCATCAAACTTTCGAGTGTATTTTTCATCAAAATTATCTCCAATCACAAAAGGATAATAACGAGCACCACGGCCAATCAACTGCTTCTCGGTATTGGTGGTTTTCCCAGCGACAAATCCGTTTTTTGTAGTCTTACCATCACGGGTGTCATAAAGACGGACGATATCGAAAAGATTGAGAACGTCCCAGCCTTCATTAAGCATATCCACGGCAAAGATCGCACGGATTTCATTTGTTGGTTGTTCCAAGGTATTGAGGAGAGTGAGTCTGTCTTTGTTCTTGTTTTTCCCGTCCACTAATAGCAGACGTTCTTTTCGAAAATCTTCCTGAAGCTCTGCAATCAAGTCAGCATCAGAAATGCCAACTGTCTCGAAGTAAGCAAACACTTTTTTTAAGATACTGGATTTTTCATCCATTTCTGAAACAAGCTCACGTTGCGCTTGAATATCTGCTGGAGTAAGATTTTCGAGCAAGCTTAAAAAAGCATCTAAGTTTTCTTGGCTCTCAGCAATCTTCTGCGATTTGAACATAACCAAAGGTTTCAGATTGATGCCATTTTTTAGCGCTATTTTCTTGCGATATTGGCTGATGATAATAGCCTGCAACATACGATTATTGATTTCGCCATCCACCAGATGAAAGAGAACATCTTTTGAATATTTATCCAGTCGAAATTCCTTCAAATCATATTTGAAAAGTAAGGATTTTTCGTACTTTTGAGCTAAGGTTGGATTTGTTAGGTCAATCGTTGCCGTAAACTCAAAAATACTGGATTTTTTAGCGGTGTTCTGGATAGCTTCAATGGTAGACGTCCAGCTAGTGTTGTCTTTTTTCTCGTTTGTATCCAATCCAGCATTCAAGTGATGGGCTTCATCCGCCAACATGACAACAGAAATATCCTTGAACTGCTCATAAGACAGACGATTTTCTCGTGGCGTATTCAGGTCTTGGTGGAGTTTTTGGATGGTGGTGAAAACGATATTGATACTATCTTCACGACTATCTGAAAAATCCATCACTTCACGAACTGTCACGATTTGCCCGTCCATGACAATCTTGTCCGCAAAAAGGTACTTACCAGAAGAGCTCACCAAGAAATTATCCTTGGTTTTGGTAAGAATATTGTCGTTATTGACAAAGAAGATGAAGTTTCGCTCGCCTTGCTGGTACTTTTCCAAGATAACCGCCGCCATCAAAAGCGTCTTCCCAGAACCAGTCGCCATATTGTAGAGGACTTGCTCTGGAATCGCACGATTTTCATCTGATTTATAGTATAAATAGCGTCCAATCGCTTCCTCTTGATAAAGACGCAAAGAGTGTTTCAGGTTTTTAGTAATGTAATCTGGCAAATCTACTCGAAAGTTTTTGAAGCCTGACCGACTGACCGTATCATAAGTTTCGTAAATGAAAGTCATAGCTTACTGTTCCTTTCCGTAGAAAGCATGATTGAGCTTTTTATCTTGAGCGGAAATCCCGTAATCAATATCGTCAATATCCGAGTAATTCACGTAAAGATTGTTATTATCAATAATCTCAAACATAATTTGCTTTTGTTCTGCTAAGGAAAGCTTTTCGAATTCATTTGCTTTCAGTTTTTTAGGGTCAATGCGATAAGATAAGAAGGAAGATTTTTTCGCAAGCTCAAACAGTTCTAATAATTCTTCTGTCGTTATCGCTTGGATAATGGCATTTTTGAAGTCTTGAGCATCGTTTTTCAATTCAGCATAGACAAAACTTCCACCACCAGTCCAATTGACATCTTTTGAGATTCCCGTTTGCTCACCATTAATTACATTTTTGAGACGATTAACAACTAGTTCTTCAATATAATCCATCTGCTCAATACCAATATACTGACGGTTCATCTTGTGAGCAACTGCAGCTGTTGTTCCACTCCCCAAATGATAGTCGAGAACTACATCTGATTCCTTTGTTGACATTTTTATTATTCGCTGAAGAAGTTTTTCAGGCTTTTTGCCATTAGGTAATTGAACTCCTCCTTCGTTTGCTATCGCTCCTGTTGTTTTTATATCTTGCCAAAAATCGCATGGATTTTTGAAAATATTCGAATCTGCAAAAATAACTTGTAGCCGTGGTTGCTTCGTTTCTCGGTTAAATTCTGTAATATAATAAAAAATTGTTTTTTTCTTAGACAGTGCTGAAGCCAATTGTTGGTCTGGTATACTTTCTAAAGACTTAACAATCTTAGCATAACCAGAAGAGCCTGCAGTTTTGACGATTCTATAACTGTTTTCAAACAACCAATTGTTTTTATCATCCTCGTCTTTAAAGTTCATCTCCTTTATCTTATCAGATAAAGACACTTTTATAACATCTCTAAGTATTTCGTTAGCTTCAAACACTTCTTCATCACTATTTTCATCCTGAGTTTCAATATCTATTAATCTTTGCCTATCAGTAATAGAAAAATTCTCCAAAAATATATTATTTTCATTATCCCAAGTATCTACTCGATACTTATCTATTTCAT
This sequence comes from Streptococcus oralis Uo5, assembly GCF_000253155.1. Taxonomy (NCBI): domain Bacteria; kingdom Bacillati; phylum Bacillota; class Bacilli; order Lactobacillales; family Streptococcaceae; genus Streptococcus; species Streptococcus oralis. The sequence goes on along the minus strand of NC_015291.1, from coordinate 871,823 downwards.
TGAATTCTCTAAAACCTTCTTTTTTGTACAATAAAATATATTCTTTTAGTTTAGGCATTCTAGATTTAGCGTGATTCATTTTTACACCACTTGCTTCACTCATTTTTACAGCAATACAATTTATAAAATTTTCACTACCAAAAATCTCATCCATCATAACTTTTAAGTATGCTTGTTCATTATCATCGCATTGTACAAATATTAAGCCATCTATTGACAGTAGCTTTTTTGAAATTATTAATCTATTTTTCATAAAAGTTAACCACGATGAATGATTAAAACTATCATTATATCTGAAACTATCATTCCCTGTATTGTAAGGAACATCAATATAAATCAACTTAACTTTTCCAGCAAAGCGTTTTTTCAAACTATGCAAAGCGATAAGATTATTCCCTTTAATGATAAGATTATCAGTATCTTTTATCTCTTCCACGTTATGCTCGCCAGTTTCGTCATAGCGTTTAAAGTTGGTCAAAACCTTATCATCCAGTAAACGATTAATTTCCGTTGGTGCAAGCGTTTCGTTAAAGAAAATCTCTTGACGTTTAGCATCATCCTTAGTCTGTCCACCCTCAAGTATGCAATCTTTGTATGGAAAATTCAATACAACATCATTGTTTTCAGACAGGTACTTCTCACCTGTCGCTAACCCAATTTTAGTTTTATACGCGGTAAAGCTATCTGGTAAGAACTCCTTGTTGTTGAGAAACTGTAAAAAGACATCCTTCTTAAAGACGAGAATACCTGTCTCCAGCTTAGAAAAGAAGTGATTAGAGATTTTTTCATCACTCATCAAGATATTAAGAAGTTCAGGATTATATTGTCTTGCAAGCACTGCTAATTTATTCTTATTGATCACACCTTCCACCATAAAGGTGTCATTTTGTGCCAGAAGGTGTTCCAGTTCTTGTTTCATATAAAGTTTACCTTTCAGTTATAATTTAGCGAAGGACTGATAGGATTCCTTTATTATGAATATAATAAAGGAAGGGTACCCTTCCTTTATTATGAATATAATAAAGGAAGGGTACCCTTCGGGTTTTTCAAATTTTTCTGATTCTATTATAGCATATTTTGAGTCAGTTCTCACAATCTTCTTGTTGCTTACGAACTTCCAATTTCTTCAAAAAACTAGAGAAAGAATCAAGCTATCTCTTTTTAATAATTTTAAGTTAGAATGGAAGCAAGTTGATGAAAAAAATTTCAGATGTTTCATGATTCAAGTAACGATAAAATTCCTAAGATGCACTTGTCTGCTTGAGTATTCAGATGAAGTAAAATCTTTGAAGATAGCAATCAACCTTTTAGCCTGTAATATACTTTCCCCAATAATCCACACTCTAAAACACCATTGTCTGCCCATATATCGGATTTTTCTCCTCAAGATACTCTTTCAATTCGAATTTGGAGATTTATTTCCAGACTGTAAATCTTACATAAAAAAAGCTTGATTTCCTTAACAAACAGAGTAATCCTTCTCGAGTATTAATAAATTAATTAATAAAGAAATTATGAACGACTATAACGTTAAACAGAATTAGTCAAACTTGGCAATAAAATCAACCAACAAAACTTTTGGGCATTGATACCAAAATGGATCTGCACCGAATTTATAGGATGCCTAACAGCAATCAACTTACCAGTGTTTATTAACAATCTAACCGCTAAAAACGGCGTTATTGATTTTGCGGTAATAAGTTTTGAGTAGTTCATCAAACACACTGAAGTTTATGAAATTAACACCACAATAGAAATTAATCAGCAAATAGGTATATTACTGAACAAAAAGTTTGGCTAACTACTCAAAGAAAGTATCAGAGGTATGGATATTATACCATAAGGGACAGCCCTTGTTTCGTCCTACCCTTTTTTACCTCTTTGATTATCAAAATAATCCCTTTTCCACAAAATAATAGTATAATAGAGATAGAATATAGAAAAGAGGTAGGCCCATGGCTGTTAAATTTACAAAAACGGATGATTTGGACAAGATGTTTGAAGAATTCGCAAAACTTCCTGACTTAACACAGGTCACTTTCCCAGATGACAAAGATAAAAAAGAAAAAGTTGAGAAGAAAAAATAGATGACTGTTTTCCAATCTCTTCCTCCTAGTGTATTACAAGCGGGAGCTATTTTTCTCTCCATCATGATTGAAGCCCTTCCTTTTGTCCTGATTGGGAGTCTCATTTCGGGGTTGATTGAGGTCTATATCACACCTGATAAAGTTTATGAGTTTCTTCCTCGCAATCGTTGGGGGAGGATCTTTTTTGGTACCTTCATTGGCTTTCTCTTTCCTTCTTGCGAATGTGGAATCGTTCCGATTATCAATCGTTTTTTGGAAAAGAAAGTGCCCAGCTACACGGCCGTTCCTTTTCTGGTGACTGCTCCCATTATCAATCCTATCGTTCTTTTAGCCACATATTCTGCCTTTGGCAATTCAATAAAACTTGCCTTCTTGCGAGCTCTGGGAGCTATTGTGATTGCTTTGATTCTGGGGATTTTCCTAGGATTTTTCTGGAAGGAACCCATTCAAAAAGAGAATTCTATTACTTGTCACGAACATGACTTTTCACACTTGAGTCCTGCTAGAAAGGTCTTTCAGGTCTTTATACAGGCTATTGACGAGTTTTTCGATATGGGGCGTTACTTGGTCTTTGGCTGTCTCTTTGCGGCTATCGTGCAGGTCTATGTCCCGACTCAGATCTTGACCTCTATCAGCGCAAGTCCAGTCCTTGCGATTCTCTTGCTCATGTTTCTAGCCTTTCTCCTCTCTCTTTGTAGCGAGGCGGACGCCTTTATCGGTGCTTCTCTCCTCTCGAGCTTCGGCCTAGCGCCAGTCCTTGCTTTTCTGGTCATTGGCCCCATGCTTGATATCAAAAATCTCCTCATGATGAAACACTATCTCAAAGCGCGCTTCATCTGGCAATTCATGGGCATCGTGACAGTGCTTGTCTTGCTTTATTCTTACATGATAGGAGTGATGCTATGATCCGATTTCTCATTTTACTGGGTTATTTTGCCCTAACTCTGTATCTGCAGCTATCTGGCAAGCTCAGTCAATACATCAATCTCCACTATTCCTATCTAGTCTATATCTCTATGGTCCTTTCTCTTCTGTTGGCTCTGGTCCAATTCTATATCTGGATCAAGAAAATCAACTCTCACAGCCATTTTGAAAGTCGTCGATCTAGACGAATCAGCATCCTTTTACTGTCACTACCTCTCTTGATTGGAGTTGCCTTTCCGACAGTAAGTTTGGACTCGAGAACTGTATCTGCTAAGGGATACCATTTCCCACTTGCTGAGGGAATCAACACAGCTATTCAGGCAAGTGAAGGCACATCCAGTCAATACCTCAAACCCGATACCAGCACCTATTTTTCCAAATCTGCTTATGAAAAGGAAATGAGGACTACAGCTGATAAATACCTCTCCCAGCAAACCATTCACATCACTGATGAAAACTATATGGAAGTCATGGAAGTTCTCTATGACTACCCTCAAGAGTTTGAAGGAAAGAAAATCGAGTTTACAGGCTTCGTCTATAACGATCCTAGCCATGAAGATAGCCAGTTCCTCTTTCGCTTTGGAATCATCCACTGTATAGCCGATTCTGGTGTATATGGACTCTTGACAAAGGGGAACTCACGCCAGTATCCTGATAATACCTGGATTACCGCTAGAGGAACCCTGACCCTCCATTACCATAAAGAACTCAAACAAAAACTCCCAACACTGGAGGTTGAGAGTTTCACAAAAGTAGACAAACCAGAAAATCCTTATGTATATCGCGTGTTTTAATAAAAAGTAGCCTTTGCAGGCTACTTTTTATTATTTAGCAATTTTCTAACCTCTTGAGCACCAATCTGATCGCCTGCCTTTTCAAAAAGAGCGATAGCTTGTAAAAAATTTTCATGTGATTCTTCAGGATTTTGTATCGAACCAATCTCTCCTAAACCTCTATAAGCACAAGCTTGGGCAATCAAATCATCTGTTTGCAAAGCTTGTTTTAAGGACTGTTCCATATACATGAATGCTTCTGCTACTTTCCCTAGCTTTAATCGTAAATAACCTTGCTCATAATTGTTAACAGAAGATTTGAGGGTATCCTCTGTAAAAGCTTCTTCAATGACTTTTTGCTCTCTTTCGATATAGAAAAGTGCCGTTTGAAATTCATTCATTTCACGATAAACCATGGCTAACTGATGATAGCCTATATGTTCATTTTCTGGGTCACTTTTAGTTCGTGCTAAGTCAATGTAACGCTGATAGATACTTAAGCACTCGTTGTATTTTTGCTCTTCAAGATAAATATACCCCATCAAATTTAACAAACTAAAATCTGTGCAAGTTTCCAATAAAAAATCAGCTTCAACTAATTTTTTAGCCTCATTAATCTTACCCTCAAACAATAAATCCCATGCTTTATTCATACATTTTCTCCTGCATCTTACGTTGTATAGAAATCTATTGACAAATCGCTATCAGACTCGTATTTTTTCCAAGCTAAACTGAAGCCATAATAATCTTCAAATTCAGGGTGCCAGTCATAATAAAGTGGGACACGACTATACTTTCTTGCTACAACTTCGTCTTCAAATTCTGGAGACTCCCCTGCAGTAATACCAAATTGAAAACCATTTAGTTCCCAAGTATTTCCCCAAACGTTTTCATCAGAGAGAACATCAATCCATCTAGAAGCATCAATATCAAAATCTGCACATAATTCCAGTTCATAGAATCTTCTACAGTTAATCTCTGAAGGTTTTATATAAAGGGCGCTATCAACTTGGTATTTTTTATCTTTGACTTGAATCTGTGTGATTTTCATTGGAATCGGAACTCCATTTAATTCTAACCAGAAATATACTAAAGGAGTTTTGATACTATAATATGTTTGCTGAGAGTTGGGGTTAGCGTTTTTAGAGCAAACATCTAGAATTCTTCCTAACTTTTTTAAATTTCTAAAAACGTTTTTCGAAGTGATTGGGTCGAAATGTGAATACCTACGAATGACACGTTTTAACATTTCAACAGAAAAGTGATATCCTTTGGTAAGGCATGATACTTCTGTACAACTAAAGCAGTTTTTTCAGTATTTTCCTTCCCTACTGGGACAATAACAGCGTGCCCAATATGGATATTTGGTTCATCGCAGATATAAGTATAGCCATTCCCTCCCTCCTGAAACTCAACCACAACAAGATTTAACTCTTGATCTGGATCAAAGAGAGGCTCTACCTTTTCTACTTCTTGGCGTTCATAAAAAGTAAAGCGGTCTCCATCCCCGTCTTCACCAAAAACCATGAAACTACCACACTCAGGGCACTTCCACATATAAAAGGAAGCTTCAGAAATATCATTATAAGAAATTTTATTATGGTCGTCAGCTTTATTTATGATTTCTTCAAACAACTCATCCGAATAAACTGAATAAGCATTTGGATCAGGCGCTCTATGGTTGTTCATTGCGTGCCCGCATTTACATGTCCATTTCCCCATAAACAACCTCAGTCATGCCCTAATTCTTCAAGGAAAAATTGATTGAGAGTTTTCCAGTCTTTCTTTTTCTCTGTAACACTTTGAACGTAAGTATCCAGTTCTTGGATATTATCTAAAATATAATCTTGAATTGGCATTATCGGATCAATTTCCATACCTTCAGGCCCATTTATCTTAATGTCTAGCAATCTTGAAACATGCTCCTGCATTTGAGACGGAAGTAATTCTTTGACCAAATCATCAAACAAAATCGGTGGAACAGAATGGTATTTTTCAATCCAGCGACAGGCTAAAATAGGACGCAGCGCATAGAAATACTTTTTAGGTTTGACCTTGTCTCCTGAAAGATACTTATTTGTTTGAGTTCTTGCAGTGTTCAAGTAATGGTGGAGCATTTTTTTCTCAGAAAAATACTGGTTGGCAAGTGGACGTATGCGCTCAATAAAATCCGTTTGTTGATAAACAATTGGTGACTGTAACCATTCAAATAGTGTAGGATTAGACTTATAAAGGAGTTTTAAAGTCTTGTCTAAATCCCAGCCACTCACGTCCCAAGTATCGTCAATTGGTAGCTCGATAACATCACGCTGTTCATTCAAACGGAGATAAAAATCCTGCTTGTGTTTGTAGATAAATCGCACATCAAAGTCACTATCAGGAGACTCAAATCCCCAAGCACGACTACCAGACTCAATAGCCCACAAAACTTTGACATCGAAATCACGCTCAATTTCTGCTAATTTTTCCGGTACCAGAACATTCATTTCTTCTTGCGTTTGCATTTATAACCTCTTATTATTTATGCTGCTTCTCCAGCTCGATCATTAATGAGTTCAATTGTTTGGACAATATTACGAAGTATAGGGAGTTGGTGTTGAAAGAGTAGTTGAACTGAACCATACGATTTAAACGGTTCTTGTGTTAAAACTTTGGTCTCCAAGCAACCATTCTCTACAATGTAATCTACAATCAATTTCACAAAGGAAATCTGCTTGGCATTGAGACTCTCATCCGATAAAAATTTAGAAAAAACTTGATTGGCAGCCTCTCTATCTAAACCAATAATCTCACGAACCAATCTAGGAATTGCCTTATTTTCATAATGTTGTTGGTAATCTGACTTGCTACCTAATTTTTCCCATAGCAATGTTTCAAGTGCAAGTAAATCTTGAGAGGTCAATTTTTCATTATGGTATAACTTAGAAATTGCTTCATCATCTAGATGAGTTTTCAAATAATGTTCAACTTTTTCATTATAAGATCGCAGGTCATTGACTTGTAAATATGGCTTAGTATCATGGACAGTGGAAAGAATGTGATCATCAAAATTGACATAATAGACTTTTCGGCTCGTTTTATCTAAGAATTGCAATAAATCTCTTAGAGAAAGGCGGATTTTTTCAAGTTCAGACAAACTAACTTCTTCCCAAAATTCAGGTTCTTGTACTTTCCTGATAATTTCAGCCTGTGCAAAAACTTGTGATATATTGCCAACCCTGGCAAGAGCTTTAGCTGTTTTCATAACTTGAGATATATGGGCAGTTGCTGGCTTAGCCAACAGTTGTCCTAACTGTATCTGAAACAACCATAAATCAAATCGTCTCGCCATCTCATCCCCTTTATTTTCTTCAAAAAGAAGAGGAGAAAGATTTTTCTGGATTGTTTCACTTGTAACGGTCGTTAGATTTTGCCAATTTTCCAACTTTCTGTAAGTATAAACTGTATCTAAGACCATACGAACCCTAAAGTCTAACTCATTTAAGCTCACCATACGTCCGTGAAGTTCTGTTACGAGTTGTTGACGGTATTCTCTAGCAAACTGATTATCTTGATAATGAAGTCCCTGCAATTCTCGAATCAAGTCCACCTTGATGTTAAACAAACGTTGAGTCAGAGAAACAATGTGACGACCATCTCCTTCTCTTGGATCAGCTTTGAAATATTCAAAATTATCGCCATAATCAAATACCAAGAAATTTTCCTTATCCTGCTCAGGGCCAAATAAATCTTTACAAAGACGGGTTCCACGGCCAATCATCTGCCAAAACTTGGTTTTAGAGCGCACTTTCTTGAAAAAGATTAAATTAACAACCTCAGGTACATCAATACCTGTATCCAACATATCAACAGAAATTGCGATTTGAGGGGGCTTCTCCTTAATTTTAAAATCATCAATTAAGGTTTGATAATGTTTAATGCTATAATCAATCACTTGAGCATAATCGCTTCCTTTTTCAGGATAGCGTTCGTTAAAAATATCTCTGATGTATTCAGCGTGTCGATGGTTCTTAGCAAAGATAATGGTTTTACCAATTTCGTCACCTGAAGCTGTCTGAATTCCCCTTGTCATTAGTTCATCTAGAACAATTTCTACTGTTTTTCTATTGAAAATAGAGGTATTAAAATCCTCAGGATCAATATCTTTCTCAGAACTACCATCTTCAAATTGGCTATCAAAATATTCTTTTTCATCTTGGGATAAATCATCGTAATGCAGACCATCCGTTGGTAGTTTTAACTTAGTTTCAATCGAATGATAAGCTACTAAATAACCATCTTTTACAGCCTCTTCCAAATCGTATGCGTATGTTGGAACACCATTCTCCAAGTTAAAAAAACTATAGGTATTTTTATCCAAATCTTGACGCGGAGTGGCAGTTAATCCTACAATCCTTGCATCAAAATAATCAAAAATTGATTTGTATTTCTGATAAATAGAACGGTGAGACTCGTCAATTATGATGAGATCAAAGTGCCCAACAGTGAAGGGGCGTTGATTTACTTCTTCTTGATCACTGATCGCTCCTATCATAGTCGAATAAGTTGAAAAAACCATACGACTAGATCGAGCACTATCTTTATCCTCTAAGAAATTACAAACTGAAAGATCTGGAAGTAATTTCCTAAACGAATCATAAGCTTGCTTAACTAGGGAAGTTCTATCAGCTAAAAAAAGAACATTTTTTACCCAGTTATGACGCGAAAGGATATCAACTAGGGAAACTGCTGTACGGGTTTTCCCAGACCCAGTTGCCATGACCAAGAGTGCCTGTCTCCGATTATTGGAGAATGCTTCACAGACACTTGTAATCGCATGTTTCTGATAATAACGTCCAGAAATGTCGTCCCTAATTTTGCTAGAAATATCCTCGAGTGGTTTTTGCAAGTGACGTCTGTCCATCAAAAGTTGCAACTCTTCTTGAGAGTAGAACCCTGCAATCTGGCGACGATTAACACCATCAAGTATGTAGTGCTTTAAACCATTGGTAATAAAGCAAATTGGCCGATAGCCGATTTGTTTCTCAAGAGCTTCAGCATATTCCTTGACCTGCACCTCCCCTACTTCTGGATTCACAGATGCCTTTTTAGCTTCAACAATTGCTAGAACTTTCCCATTTTTGCCATAAAGGACATAGTCACAGTATCCAGTTCCTGTACCATGCTTCAAACCATGAACGGCTACCTCAACACGACAGTTTTCCTCAAATGTCCAACCTGCTAAACGGAGATCGATATCTATAAAGAGTTTTCTTGTCTCTGCTTCAGATAGTTGATCGATATGGAAAGATACATCTTGCCGTAGAGCTGCTGTTTCACGTTTTTCAGTATAAGTCTCTTGAACAGCCAAGGACTGACTAGCCATCTGTTCATCAAAATCAGGAAGATCTGGCAAACTGTTTTGTAATTTCGCCATAGTTTGTGGCGTTTCTCGAAACTTGATGTTTGCTGAAAGTGGCAATAACTGCTCGTCGAAATAACGCTCCACAAACTCGTTACTGTAGCAATAATCGATAAAATTGACAAACTGATACAAATGATGCAAAGCCAAAATCGCTTCTCGTTCCTTAATTTCTCCACCATGTGCAGCATGATTTCCCCATCGAATTAAAAGAACAATCTGCCTATGGAGCTCAGGATCCACAATCTCTCTAAAATCATCATCCCATACCAAAGAAGATAAGGTAGCACGATAGGGAGCTTCTAAATATGAATCGTGACTATATATCCAATGAACAGCCTGCTCCAAAGCACGGCGTGCCATAAAAGCAGTAGCTACAGTTGATGTCGCGATCATATTCTCAGCCTCTATACAAGGCTTTGAAAAAGATTCATACTCTTCGTTATTTAAAAGAAAATCAAAATTTCCCATTTTTCTCTCACTTTGAATAAATAGATAGCTATATTATACTAGATTTTAAGCTATTTCTCCACAGTTTTATAACTATCCCACAAGCAAATTGTGATTTGTCGACCTGAGCCACAAAGTCTGCGAATTCGTTTTGGAGGGCTAGAGGGGGGAGGATGAAATCTAATTCACTATATTGTTTTGCATTGATATTTGGTTGTGCAACTGTATTCTGAACTTTAGCAATAAATTCTTTATAGAACTTTGTATTTGTAAAGTGATAAACGAAAACAGGGTTTACTAATGAAAGATTAGGAATTAGTCTAATCAAGTATCCCGCAAATAGTGCTGGACCATACTTCTCTTTCGAATATAAAAAAGTTTTTCCAACTGTAGCTCCGCTTCGAGCGAATAATATATCCCCAGTGTTTAATAAATATTTCTCTTCATAATGATTAGGTGATTTTTTGTCAGGTTTTAAGTTTCCACATTCATCAATATCAGTTATACGAATATATCTTAATCCTGAAAAGTCAATTGCTGATGCCCCTGATCCGTAAGCCAATTTTTCTACTGATATATCCTTTAACTTACATCTTCTCCATCTCATTTCATTAAAAACAGGATCCCCAAACATCTCGTTAAATCGGGATTTGCGGTTAAGAGATGAATTTTTGGTGTGAATGTTTGACATTGCTTTGGTTAACCATGGCATAGGCCAGGGTTGTATCAATTTTGCTGTGACCAAGTAGTTTTTGGACTTGTTCAATAGGCATTCCTTTATCAATAGCCTTAGTCGCTAGGGTTCTTCTGAATTTATGTGGATGAACCTTTTGTATTCCAAGTTTTTGTCCTAACTTTCTCAATCGAATCTCGACACCAGCAATTCCAAGTCTCTGAGCTTTTCCAAGTAGCGTTACAAAAAGAGCTGGATGACTATCTTTTCTATCATTGAGATAGTTTCTTAAATGGATTTTCGTACGAGCATCAAAATATACGGGTCTTTCTTTTTTCCCTTTTCCGAAAACAACGCACTCTCTGTTTTCAAAATCAATATCAGAACGATTCAACTGGACCAGTTCTCCTACACGCATACCTGTTGATGCTAGTAGGTCAATCATTGCCAAATCTCTTAAATTTTCACAATTATCTCTCATAATTTCGAGATGTTCATCCGTATAAGTTTCTTTCACAGTTTGTTCTGTTTTAATTTTTTTAATCCTTCGAATAGGATTCTTGATGATATATTCCTCTTGCTCAAGCCAAGCAAAAAAAGAGGACAATATACGCCGAATATTATCCAAATTCGCCTTACTACAGTCCTTTTCAGACTGATAATTTGCTAAATAACTCCTTAAATCATCTGTTGTCAGTTGTGTCACAGACTCCTTAATATGATGAAATAAATTTTCAATTGTTCTCTGATAATAACGTATTGTTTTTGCGCTACAGCCCTCCACCTGCTTAGCAGTGATGAATAATTGCAACAGATTATTATTCGAATGCTTCTGCTTCTTTTTTCCATCCACTAGATGGCGTTCTAAACTCTCTCGCAATGCTAGTAATTGTTCATTGTTTAAAAAGGGTAACATTTCTTGTATGATAATTGTAACTTTTGATTCCATAAATTCTCACTTTCATTATTACTCATCAATAAAAAGAGACAATATCAGTTTCTGCATTTCAGAATTCTAATATTGTCTGTTTATTTTCTAATACTCATTCAAATCCAACATACTAGCTTATTTTTTCTCTGACAGAATGTTCAGAAACCCATTTAGAATAGCTTATCATTTTTTCATCAGTTAAAGCTTCTACCGCTATAGTCACACACATATCAACCGCTTCTTCCACGGAAACAGCAAAGTGATAACCATTTAATTGTAAAAACTTCACCAAAACAAAGAAAGCTGTTCGTTTATTGGCGTTGGCAAAGACATGCTTCTTTATCAATTGGACAAATAATATTGTTGCTTTATCAAAAATTGTTGGATAAAGAGGTTTGCCAAAAACAAATTGTTCTGGTAAGTTCACAATCATATTTAACGCTGAGGGACTAACTGTTTGAATTTGCTCATTTGGAGAATACCGTTGAATTGCTAAAGCATTGATTTTTTCAATTTGCTTTTCTGTTAGATAGACTGTCATTTTTCCACCAAAGCTTTGAAAACATCGTCGTATTCATCAAAAATTGTATCCAATTTTAAGTTAAAGGCATCATCAGAAACATAAGAGACCTGATGATCCAATTCTTCAGGAGTAAAGATAATTTCGCCACTTGGTAACAATTTTGCTTCGTATTTAACACCACTTGGAATATTGAACTCGCTTGGAATCGTAATAGTGATTGAATTTCCTTGTTTTCTTGTTTTTACGACCATCTGATTTCCTCCTTTGAAGTATTATAACAAATAATTACGGTAATTACAATGATAGTGTAAAACTGCTATTTCATCTAGAATCTTAACCGAAATACTCCTGCATAAGTGATTTTTTCAATGTTTCCAATTCTTCCAGAGATTTTTGAATTGCCAATTGTGATTTGTCGACCTGAGCTACAAATTCTGCGAATTCGTTTTGGAGGGAAAGAGGGGGGATATTTAATTTGAAATTGCTAATGAAATCCTTAGGAATTCTTCTCTGTCCTCCGCTTCCTGTCATCTTTCTCTCACCTTCACGTCTAAATTCCGAGAGCATTGTTACATGGTATAACCATACTGTATTAACTGTGTTCTTGGGTCTAAGAACATGAAATTCAGTTGAACCAAACCCTATACCATTCAATAGCCCAAATAATGGGGCACCTTTCCCATTTTCAAAACATGGTGTAATTTTTGCAACAATTACATCATTATCCTTAAAAAAAGTAAACCCTTTTCGAACATCATCAATATTTCGATTAATAGATAAATTAATTTTCCCATTTTCACTAACGTTTGCCATTGGTATAAACGAAACATCTCCATTAAAGTTTAGTAGCTCTTCCCTTTTATTCGGATTTAACTCAGTGTGGTCTTCTAATTTAGACTGTGGATTTTCGAAAATATCCCCAAACATCTCGTTAAATCGGGATTTTACAAGGTCGGCAAGTTTCTCTATTTGTTTGTTTCGAATTAAGATTAGGTGTTCTAAATCATAAATAGTCTGAGCGATCTCTTTTTGAATTGTTATGTCAAAATCAGGTATTATAATCTTACTTAAAGATTGTCTGGTAATTTGTGGTTGTGCTGATCCAGTTATAACATCATTAAAACCACGATATTGAAGAAAGTAATATAAAAAATCTATCATGATTACTGATTCATCTAAGTCATCAAGTGCCATAGAGTTTCCAGTAACGTAAGAATAGGGCAGTGATTTATTTACTGTACCACAAGTCGCACCACGACAAGTTATACAAAGTGTAGGTTTCTCGTGATTATAATCAGAAAAGTAACCGATTATCCCATTTGCACCAAAAACTGGATATCCATCTTTAACTAATTCATTAGTTGAAATGGTTTTCCACTGTTTAGGTTTACACACATCAATTAATTTCACGCAACCACCTCCTCGAAATATCGGGATTTGACGAGCTCGTTATATTTCTCTGACTGTTTTTTACGAAAATTATAAATCTGCCTTATAGTATCCAGTTTCTTTGATATTATCTTCTGTTCTTGTATATCAGGCAAGAAAAATGAGATATCTTTAATTTTAGCTACTGAAAGATGTTTTACTGTAACAAAAGGCGTCTTATCTTCAATTTCTTTCAAGAATTTAGGAATCAACCAAGATATGTAACCTTCATCTACACTTTTATTCATAATTTTAATTTTACAGACACGTTGATTAAGTAGCGCTAAATCCCCCTCCCATTTTTTCAATATAAAACTGCCATCCATTGTAATCAATAAATCTCCATTTTTAATAAGATATTCTTCGGGATAGGCTCCTTCAAAGTAGGTATCAGAAAAACCTCTTTCTACATCTCGAATTCGTATTAAGGGGAGACCAATTTTTTTATCGTTAAATTGTGATGATTTAAAAGCATAACCAGATAAAATATCACAAACTTCCCCCAACTTCACTTTTTTCATACATCCATCTCCCTACTTGAGTAATTCTTCTAACTCTGCCAAGCCAGCTTGAATTTCTTTTTCTAGATCATTAATTTTCTTTAAGATGACTTCTGTTGGTTCATACTCAACTCTTTCATACTCAATTTCTTTGTATTTATTGATCGATAAATCATAATCATTATCCTTTATCTCATCGACTGGAACAAAGAAAGACTGGTCTGTTCTCTTACGTTCTGCTTCGTTGTCAAGTTGATGGAAACGTTGAGTAATATCTGGAATATCATTATCACTGATCGGTTGTCGTTTATCATCCAAACTTAAACCATCTGCTTTCATATCATAAAACCAGACCTTGTCCGTGCCGCCATTTCCAGTTTTTGTAAAGATGAGAATGGCAGTTGAGACTCCAGCATAAGGTTTGAAAACGCCACTTGGCATTGAGATTACAGCATCTAATTTATGATTCTCAACAATTTCTTGACGAATTCCTTTATGGGCTTTAGAAGAACCAAAGAGGACACCGTCAGGTACGATAACCGCTGCACGTCCCCCTGGTTTCAATGTACGCAAGAAAAGAGCAAGGAAAAGTAATTCTGTTTTTTTTGTTTTTACAGTCGCAAGAAGATCATTTGAAGTTGAATCGTAGTCAAGTGATCCCTTAAATGGAGGATTTGCTAAAACCAAAGTGTACTTATCTGCTTCTTCATTATCTTGAGATAGTGAGTCAAGATAACTAATTTGGGGATTTTCCACTCCATGCAGCATCATGTTCATTGCACCAAGTCTCAGCATAGTTGTATCCGTATCATTTCCATGAAACATATTGTTATGAAAATGGTTGATATTATCTGGATTGGTTTCCCATTCATCTTTCTTACGCTTTAAGTAACGGCTAGCAGAGACTAAGAAACCAGCAGACCCCATAGCAGGATCTGAGATGATATCTTTGATAGTTGGTTGCATCAACTCAACCATCATATCGATGATGTGACGAGGCGTACGAAACTGTCCATTTTTACCTGCTGTTGACAATTTTGATAGTAGATATTCATAGATGTCTCCAATATCATTCACTCCCTGTGTGTCACTATCAAAATCTATATCTGAACCTCTAGTTGGAAATTCGTCTAATATAGAAATAACCTTTTGCAATGTAGCTGGTTTATTAATTTGAAAGATAGCTTCTCGCATATAACGTGAAAAAGCTGTATCGTCAGTATCACCCTTAAGATTCTTAATAAATGGAAAAATCTCCTGAGTCATTAATCGATAAACTTCCTGAGCATCTCCTATATTTTTAAAGGTTGACCAACGGTATTCAGGTTTGTCTTTTGGAAAAATTCCCTCATAAGAAATCCCTAGAAACTCAGCATCGCTTTCGCGTCCAAGTTCGACACTATCCAAATCCTTCATAAACAGAAGATAAGTCAATTGTTCAATATTTGTTAGAGGATTTGCATTTCCTTCAGTCCACAGCATTTCCCACAGCTGATCAATTTTATTTTTTTAATTCGCCTGTAATCATATTAGTCTCTTTTCTTTGGTTTTTAAAATTATGAATATCACTATTTTAACAGATTTTCAATCAAGCTTCAATTATGTTTCTTTCTATTAAAATTTCTTTCAAAAATAAAAAAGCAAACACAAAATATGGTTCACTTTTTTAAACTTTTCTATTCTCCATTCTTCCAGTTTCGAGCAATCTCTTCGTCTTTCTGGAGTTGGTCTACGAGCTCTTCGATGGAGTCAAATTTGACCATATCACGGACACGATCTAGCCAGTAGACCATGACGGTCTCACCGTAAATATCATCTGAAAAGTCAAAAATGTTGACTTCAAAACGTGGCTCTTCTCCATCAAAAGTAACATTTTTCCCAACACTTGCCATTCCACGATATCTCTGACGTTGTACTTCTATATCGACTACATAAACACCGTCTGCTGGCATATAAGTCCGATCTCTGAGGACCAGATTGGCTGTTGGATAACCGATAGTACGCCCACGAGCATTTCCATGAACGACCATTCCACGGGTTGGGAGAGGTGTGCCTAGTAGATGGTTGACTTCCTTGACATCTCCATCAAGAATAGCTTGGCGAATCCGTGTGGAGCTGATCTTGCCCTTTTCGTCCTCGACCGGAGGAACAATGATAATCTCTCCATCAAAATAGTCCTTTAGGTCATCCGCAGTTTTCTTATCTGAGCCAAAGGTGTAATCAAATCCCGCTACGATAATAGCTGGTTTTAAAGCTCGAACATAGGTATCAAAGAATTCTTGACCCGTTAGACTAGCAAATTTGCTACTGAAGTCAAGTAAGAATAGAGCCTCTACCCCATGCCACTTCATCTTGTGCTCCCGTTCCTCGTGATTGACGATATGGAGCATGAGCTCAGGTTGATAAGGTTGTAAGGCAAGTTTTGGCGATTCTGTAAAGGTCATCACGACAACTGGCAGATAATCCTTCATTGAAGCCTTACTAGCCACTTCAAAAAGTTTCTGATGCCCCTTGTGGATGCCATCAAAATAACCTAGTACAAGGACTGTTTTCCCCGGTACTGCAATGTCTTTTTCGTTCTTAATAGGTACTGTTGTAATCATAAAACTATTATATCATAGAGAAAGTCTTTTCGCTAAGAGGAAATCCCAAATGTCGTTTTCTGCGCCTGAACTGACCTTAAGTGAAAATTTAGCACTTTAGTTTTAAAAAATAGCACCTCCTAAGAGATGCTATCATTTGGTAACTAGTCTATTGTTTCTTCTAAATCTTTTAATTTAACCGAAACAATCTTAGAAACACCTGATTCTTGCATGGTAACTCCATAGATAGAATCCGCTGCTGCCATCGTCCCCTTACGGTGGGTCACGACGATAAACTGACTATCCTTGTCAAAGCGGTTGAGGTAATCCCCAAAACGTTTGACATTGGCTTCGTCTAGCGCCGCCTCCACCTCGTCCAAGATGACGAAAGGAATAGTCTTGACTCGGATGATTGAGAAGAGCAGAGCCAGAGCAGATAGGGCTTTTTCCCCACCACTCATGAGGTTGAGAGATTGGATTTTCTTACCTGGAGGTTGGACAGAAATCTCCACACCAGCTGTTAAAAGATCGCCCTCAGTCAATATCAAATCTGCCTGACCACCGCCAAACATCTGTCTAAAGGTCACTTTAAAGGACTCACGAATAGCCTCAAAGGTTGATTTGAAGCGCTCCTTAACCTCATCATTCATCTCTGTGATGGTCTCAAGGAGTAGGTTTTTCGCAGACAAAATATCATCTCGTTGACTATTGAGGAAATCCAAACGGTTGTGGACTTCTTCGTACTGGTCAATAGCGTCCAAGTTGACAGGACCCAGTGAGCGAATAGCTTTCTCAAGATCTTTAACCTCTTGCTCTGCCAGATTGAGATCTTTCAACTCATGTGCTTTTTCTAGAGCCTCGGTGTAGCTGATCTGGTACTGGTCAGTTAATTGACCTTGTAGATAGCGTAAGCGTTCGCTGAC
This sequence comes from Streptococcus oralis Uo5, assembly GCF_000253155.1. Taxonomy (NCBI): domain Bacteria; kingdom Bacillati; phylum Bacillota; class Bacilli; order Lactobacillales; family Streptococcaceae; genus Streptococcus; species Streptococcus oralis. The sequence goes on along the minus strand of NC_015291.1, from coordinate 854,628 downwards.
CTTTTCTTTCTTGGCTTCAGCACGTGTTTGTTTGCGAATCCACTCTTCATTTTGCTGACGAGCTTGATCCAAATGGCTGGCAATATCATCCAGCTGACCTTCGATATCATCCAACTCAAACTGCTTGCGTATCAAACCTTGTTGGAGGTTTGTTTTCTGAGTTTTGGCCTCTTCCGCCTGCTGACTTAGCAGATCCGTATCCACTTTCTCAAGATTATCAACCTTTTCTTGGAGAAGACGCTGGATTTCCTCTTGTTCAAGATTGAGGTTATCCAATTCCTTACCTAGGCGTTCAATATCAGTCACTTCATACCGCTTTTGTCCTTGCAGTTCTGACTTAAGCAAGCGTGCTTGCGCTACTTGTTCCTGCAAGTTTTGATAGCGTTCTTGAATAGCGTTTTTATTAGACTTAATCTCTTCAATCTCAGCTTCCAGATTTTGCTTTTCACTGGCGATAGTAGCGAGGCGCTCTTGGCATTTTTCCTTATCCACTTGCCAATCTCCTTCAGTAAGGCGATTTAATTCCTCTTCTTGAAGTTTCCAAAGCGTTTCCAGTTCTTCGACCTGCTGATTGGTTTGTTGATAAGCAAGATACAAACCTTGCTCCTGAATACGAGCTTGCTCACCCTGAGATTTGATAGCTTCTAATCTTTCTGCCAATACCGCCATCTCATCTTGCACGGCCTTCAAACTCGCTTCTTCTGAACGCAGACTAGCTTCTTCTTCAGCAATTTCTTTTTGCAATTGCTCCAGTTCTGGCTTGATGAAAATACTGTTATTTTGACGATTGGCACCACCCGCGTAGGAACCACCAGTACGCAACTCTGTCCCATCCAGTGTCACCATACGAACCTGGTAACGAACTTGACGAGCGGCTGCACGCGCATGTTCTACAGTATCAAAAATTGCTGTCGTTGCTAACAAGTTTTTGAAAATAGCTTCTAGTCTCTTGTCAAACGACACCAACTCATCTGCCATGCCAAGGAAGCCTGGACTTGCTGCGATAGCATCTTGATTCTGACTAGAAATCGCACGAGCCTTGATAGTCGTCAACGGAAGAAATGTTGCACGACCGGCTCTGTTGCGCTTAAGGAAATCAATAGCCTTAGTCGCCGCGTTCTCATCTTCTACGATGATGTGCTGACTACTTGCTCCAAGCGCAATCTCCAAAGCAGTTTGATAATGCACATCAAAGGTCAAATGTTCACTAACTGCACCAATAATCCCACCTAGACGGTCTTTTTCTTGGAGAACACTCTTAACACCCGCGTAAAAGTTGCTATGATTTCTAAGGATATTCTCTAAACTTTGGGCTCTAGCCTGCTTGTTTTTGAGACTATCCAGACGGTCAAATAGTTGGCTCTGCTGGGCTTGATAAGAGGCTTTTTGTTCTTCTTGCTCCTTAGCACTAGCTTGGTAGTCAGCCAATAATTTCTGAACCTGCTCCTTGGCAGTTTCAAGCTCAGACTTTTGCTGACTTGCTTTCTCTTTAGCTGTAGCCAATTGTTCTTTCAGTTTCTCAAGTTGCTCTGCTTGTTTTTGAGATAACTGACGGCTGTTCTCTAGTTCATTCTCGATGCGGGTCAGTTGGTTTGAGACATCCGCTTCTTCTTGTAAAAGAGCGACAAAGCGTTCGCGCAAGAGCTCGATCATCTGGTCAGGATCATCAGAAAAAGCTAGCAATTCTGCTTCTAAACGATTGAGTTCCTTGTTATTTTCAGCTAGATTTTCCTCTAACTGTGCCAAGTTCACTTCTTTTTCAGATTTCTCTTTACTTAGAGTCTTTCTCTTATCTTCCAAAGCAGTCAAACGGGCTTGTGCTTCTTGTTGATTGAGGGCTACTTGCTCGGACTCCAGTTTTGATAGGGCTAATTTTCGTTCTAAATCACTTATCAGATTCGTCAGATCCATCAAACTTCCTTGGTCTTTGGATATTTGAGCTTGGAGATCTTGGCGTTTCTTTTTAAGACTTTGATTTTCTTCTTCTAACTCTTCACGCTTTTGATAATAACTAGTCAAAAGTTCCTGAACCTGAGTTAGTTCTTCTTCCGTCAGCTCTAGTTCAGCCTTGTTTTCCTTGATTTGGGCAACCAGTACATCCAAGTAAATCGCCTTACGTTGACCATCCAAGTCTAGAAACTTCCTAGCATTCTCTGCTTGTTTGGCAAGAGGCTTGATTTGATTGTCCAACTCATAGATAATATCCTCTAAACGGTCTAGATTGTCTTGAGTTTGTTGCAGTTTGCTTTCTGTTTCTTTTCTACGAGTTTTGTACTTTAAAACTCCAGCAGCTTCTTCAAAAATGGCACGGCGTTCCTCTGGTTTGGAGTTGAAAATCTCCTCAACCTTCCCTTGGGAAATAATAGAGAAGGAATCACGTCCCAAACCAGTATCCAAGAAAAGGTCATGTACATCGCGCAGACGGACTTTTTTGCCATCAATTCGATACTCACTATCACCACTACGGTAAATATGACGTTCTACCTTAATGACTTGCCCCGCATCCTTGATAAAACCATCTTCATTATCCAAGGTCACGACAACAGAGGCATAATTGAGCGGTTTGCGGCTTTCAGTCCCAGCAAAAATGACATCAGGCATCTTACCACCACGAAGACTCTTGACACTGGACTCTCCCAAGGCCCATCGCAGACTTTCCGTGATATTTGACTTTCCAGATCCATTTGGCCCAACAACAGCTGTCACGCCTTGATCAAAAACGACCTTGGTCTTGTCAGCAAAGGACTTGAATCCCTGAATCTCAATTTCCTTTAAATACATGAATTCAGCCCCTTCTCAACTGCATTTTTTGCGGCCTCTTGCTCTGCCAATTTTTTAGAACGGCCTTGACCTTTTCCAATACTCCTGCCTTCAACCAGGACTTCTACATCAAAAACCTTATCATGAGCAGGTCCCGTTTCAGAGGTCACCTGGTAACGAATATCCACATCGCCATTGACCTGAAGCAACTCTTGCAGATGTGTCTTGTAATCCTTAATCATTTCAAAGTCACCTGCTTCAACCTTGGGAATCATGACCTGATAGATAAACTCTTTTACCCTAGCCACATCCTTGTCTAAAAGCAAAGCACCCAGAAAGGCTTCAAAGGCATCACCAAGAATGGTGTCACGATTGCGCCCACCAGACTTTTCTTCCCCTTTTCCTAGCTTGATAAACTGATCAAACTGGCAATCACGCGCAAAACCAGCCAAACTCTCCTCGCGGACAATCATAGCACGGAGTTTGGACAAATCTCCCTCTGGTTTCTTAGGATATTTTTTATACAGATATTCTGAAATCAATAATTGCAGAACAGCGTCTCCTAAAAATTCCAAGCGCTCATTGTGTGAAATTTTTAAGAGGCGGTGCTCATTGGCATAACTCGTATGAGTAAAGGCCGTTTCTAGTAAGTTTTTGTCTGCAAATTCGATTGCAAAACGCTTCTTCAGTACAGTTTGTAATTCTTTCATACTAACCTCTTTCTAACTGATAACAGTCCTTCTTATTATATCAAAAAAAGCCCCCTGAGTCACTTTAAAACGGGACTAGAGGGGAATTGAGCATTTTTTAAAACAAACTTTTCAATTTTAGGGACAAATTTGGGGAGAAATAAAGAAAAAGCCTTATTTAAGGCTTTCTTAGGCTATTTACATCCACCCTGAGGGAATCGAACCCCCATCTCAAGAACCGGAATCTTACGTGATATCCATTACACTAAGGGTGGAAACTTGTCTTATTATAACAGAAATTTGCTCTAATAACAAGTTTTTTATGGGTGGACTAAGCGTCCATTAGTGGGAAGCATCCCCGTTCCAGATAGAGTTTTTCACGATAACATAATCAACGTGTTTGAGGTCAGCAACCTTGCGTCCACCTGCATAAGAGATAGCACTTTGCAAGTCCTGTTCCATCTCAGTAAGGGTGTCTTGCAAATGCCCTTTAGCAGGCAGTAAGATTCGCTTACCTTCCACATTTTTATATGCTCCCTTTTGGTATTGAGAAGCTGAACCATAGTATTCTTTGAACTGTTCCCCATCAACTTCGATTGTCTTTCCAGGGCTTTCGATATGTCCTGCAAATAGGGAACCAATCATGACCATGCTGGCACCGAAACGGATAGACTTGGCAATATCACCATGAGTACGAATGCCACCATCAGCGATGATCGGTTTGCGAGCAGCCTTAGCACACCAGCGAAGGGCTGCCAACTGCCAGCCACCTGTGCCAAAACCTGTCTTGACCTTGGTAATACAAACCTTACCAGGACCGATTCCAACCTTAGTGGCATCCGCTCCAGCATTTTCCAATTCACGCACAGCTTCTGGTGTTCCTACGTTACCAGCAATGACAAAAGTGTCTGGTAATTCTTTCTTGATGTGTTGAATCATAGAAATCACGCTATCCGCATGACCATGGGCAATGTCAATCGTGATATACTCAGGAGCATCAGCCTTGAGTCGGCTAACAAAATCATACTCGTAGTCCTTAACACCGACAGAAATGGAAGCAATGAGCCCTTGATCGTGCATGCGTTTGATAAAAGGAATGCGCCCAGCCTCATCAAAACGATGCATAATGTAGAAGTAGCCATCTTTAGCCAGTTGCTCTGCTACATTCTCATCCAAAATCGTCTGCATATTTGCAGGTACAACAGGTAGTTTGAAAGTGTGATTTCCAAGTGTGACACTCGTGTCTGCTTCTGCACGGCTTTTAATGACACATTTATTAGGAATCAACTGAATATCTTCGTAATCAAAAATTGGAAATTCATTTAACATATCGATGTCTCGTTTCTTTTATAATGACCTACCTATGCTTGCGCATCCCTACGTCTTTTCCGACGTTTCCTTAATTAATTATAAACAAAGGTACAGTTTTTGTCAAATATTTTTAATAATCAAATTATATTGTTCGGGAATTACTTATATAAATAGCAAAAAAAGCGAAGAGATTACTTTCTCCCCACTTCTTCATCAATAATCGCTTTAAAATTTTCTTCTGAATTTTCCATCATTTTACAAAATGCACTATAGGATGAGGCATTCTGAGGGATTTGGATAGACCACTTCTTCAATTGAGCTCCATAGCCAGCTAGTTTTCCTATTTCACTATTTACTGACTGCTCCATACTAGGAAAAATCAATCCTGCTTTCCAAGTTTTCCCAGCTTCTAAAATATATGAATAGGAAATCAACTGGAACAAGTCCTCGCGATTGATCCCTTTTTCAGTAAACTCCAGTTTTTTATATTTTGCATCTAGAACTATTTTTAACTCTTTATGATAAAAATCTGGAAATACTTTTCTTTCACGATTAGAAAATACTGAAATTCCGTCCGTCTTATCCTTATTTCGTGGATGGATGAAACCTTTTGGCAACAAGGTGTAGACATACTCTTCCCAAAGCCAGGCAACATCAAAGAGAATACCATGTACCCTTTGAGATTGAGGGCCAAGACCATGCTTTTCTCTACTCAGAATCATCAAGCAGAGTTCCTGTAATTTTTTATACTCTCTGAAATAGGCGTGTCGGATGGGTTTGATTTTATTCATTCTGATAATCTTGGCACGATTAGCTAGTTTATAAGCTGGAGTTACACGCGCAATTTCTGTCATATTTTCACGATTACTATCGAGCAGAACTCCGAAACTTTTCTGATTCTTTATGTACTCAATCGTATGTCGAATCAACTGCATGAGTGGATTATCATAAGTAAACTCTCTAGTTGTATAGGCAGTATTTCCCATAAAAGGAACATTTCTTTTAAGATGATTTCCAACATCTATCACTCCCTTTACATGACTGTCGTTATGAGAAAATCTTTGGTATTCCTTATAAAGACCTTTTCGAATTGCAGCTTGTAGATACTTGGGGAAGAGATACATCAAAAGTTGATAGAGCTTATCTTCACGCGACAAAGCTACATCTAAACTAGTGAGATTGATATGAAGAACCTTTTGCAAAAGATAATGTAAAAAATGGTCGTTACTTTCATCAGAAAAACGAGAGGAAATCGTCAATTTTTCCTGACCACACCCCAGAAAACCAATCACATTTCCAGTCTTAATTTCCTGATTGACAGTTTCAAAAATCTTTTGGTCCTTCTCTAAATCAGGAGTATGAGTCAAATCATTTGGAAAAATAAAGATATTATCCTCTCTAGAAAGGTTATCCAGTGTTCTATCAAGAAGAGCTTGACTTAGTTTGGGATATTCTGCGACAAAATCTTCTTTAGCAATTTTATGCTGATTATCAGTTATCCGCATCATTATCACCAGTATCTTGCTGAACTGTTTGCTCGTTATTTGTAAGATCAAATGCTTTTTTCAATGTTGCCAGAGTTTCAGACTCTTCATAAGAACCCCGTAAGTAATCCTCCAAAAGTGGTTTGAGATAATCAGACCAGAGTAATTCATAGTCAAAGTCCACATCCTTCAACTTAAGGAAATAACTTGGACCGATATGATAATGACTATTTAACTCCTGAACTTTTTCGATTTCAGCATTCAAGTTTCTTAGACGAATTTTAGCTTCTTCGGCTTTATCACCAAGCACTTCATCAAGCATACCAAGTTGACTTTCAGCAGTAATTTCAACAAAACGGAAACGACGACGCATAGCAAAATCAAAGGTGTCCACCGAGCGGTCAATATCATTCATTGTTCCGATGATGTAAACATTTTCGGGGATATAAAACTTCTCATCGTTTTCGTGTAGATTGGTATATTGAGTAGAAACACTCCCCTTCTGACCACGATAGCCAGGGTCAATAGAGAAAAAGAGTTCACCAAAAATCTTAGAAATCTCTCCACGGTTGATTTCATCAATGATGAAAACGAATTTCTTGTCTGTGTCAATTTCTGTTGGGGAAACATAGTCTTTCAAACCAAATCTCTTTCTCAATGTTTCTAGGACAGTTTTTCCACCACTTTTGTAGTATTCTTGCTTATTATAATTTTTATCTTTATACAACTCGTAAACATATTTGCGAGGTAGTGACCATCCTGGAACACCACTATCATAATTTACTGACAAATTTTGTCTACTATTAACAGATAAGTAAGATGTTTTTGTTATATATTCTTTTTCTTCAGCAACATTTATATATTCTAAGTAAGAATCCCAAGCCTCATCAAAATTATCTTGTCCTCCAATCAATTGGGCTTCTTTTGCTTTCTGACAAAAATCTTTAAAAATACCGTCCTGTAGCCTAAACTCAATAGATCCATCCCCATTTGATACCGGTCTCAAACCCTCTACAAAATCCGTATAATCATAAGATGGGTGAAACTGTACAAAGCCGATTTGATCTTTGTTGCCATCTGTTAATTCGTTTGCAATATCAATAGCAAGGTGTGTTTTTCCTGTACCAGGTGCACCTCGAAGGATAAGGTTTTTGGATTTTCTTAATATATCTAAATAATCGTTAATATTTTTATTCATAACAACTTTCTCTATATTTTTTCTGTATGTGCCATTTAGAATGGATTTATATAAATTGATACGTTCCTTGTTTCTGTCCCAGTTGATGGTTTGTCTTGCACCTTTTGTACCTTGGTATTCCCATCCACCATCTACTTTCAACCAATTAACACCAATACAATGTTTAAACTTTGATTTTGTTTCATCAAAATAATAAGGTTTCACACATTGACCAATTCCTAAAATTTTCTTAAATCCTGTGGTAGCTATTATGTAATCATCTTTTTTTATGTCATGAGCAAATTTCCAAATAAATTTATCTCTCTGTTTTCCCTGATTCAATTCTTGAGGATTTTTATAATCTAGAATACTAGACAAATTAGAATCAAAATCTATGCAAGCTATATTCTCTTCTTTAAATAAGGACCAGACATTGCCACCACGACCTGCAACTATCATCCAATAATTTACTTTATCTTCCATTTTATAGCTCCTGTTTCACATTATAGGCTGTTAAATTTAATTGATTAATTTCTATAAACATATATTTTATATATAGAATATCATATCCTATAAAAAGAAAAGAATTTCCAAACAAAAAGCCCAGTGTTAGGAGCTTAAATATCTCATAACACTAGACTTCTTTTTTTATCTTAGTAATATTCACCCTGACGGTAGTCCCATGAGTTAAAGGTATCTGACAGGTGCATCATGATTTTATCAATGTCAAGCCCTTTGCGGATAACAACTGGTGCTGGTGAGATTGAACGGTCTCCTCCTTGTTCTGGGATGAGTTTACCATCTTTATCAACCATAGACACCATCACACCTTGCTCGTAGCGAGTTTCAATGGTTTTGTCAGGTTGGATGGATGCTACATAATCGTCAGCTTCGATGACAAGATCCACTGCTCCTTCGATTCGTTCTCCGATTCCTTCCACCTTACCACGGTTTCCTTTTCCAGATGGGTTAGCTGATGAGGCGTATACCATCTTGCCTTCTTCCCAAAGTTTAGCAGCCAACTGTTCACCAGCTTTACCAAACTTGATGACAAAACAGCTAGTACCACGAACGTCTGTCATGAGTTCTTCACGACCATCACCATATGCTTTCAATTTCTCAAAAGCTTCTGGTTTCCATGGAAGGATACAACCAAGTAGGATGTCTTCGTCCCAATGTTTTTGGTAGAAGGCTTCAATTTCTGGATTGAGTTGTGCTAAAGCACGAAGCTCATCCATGCTACCACAAAGTACAACACCTGGTTTGTTACGGTTACGTTCTTTAGCTTCGAATTTGCGTTCAAGACCTGCCTTATCGCTAGTCATGATAATGTATCCGACTTTAGTAGGGCAAACGATACATCCGCCCTCACCTTTTAAAATGTCATAGCCTTCTTGAGAAAGTGTTCCGTTCCATTGAATGTGTTTTGTCATAGTTCTATTTCCTTTTCTATTTTTATTCTATTCTATTCCTGCCAATAGGCTGGGCGTTGTTTTTCATAAGCAGCAATCAAATCTTCGTACTGCAAGGTAATACCGATATCATCCAAACCATTTAAGAGCTTGTGTTTCCATTCACTATCGATTTCAAAAGTGAATTCTCCAACTGGTGAGATAATTTTTTGTTGTTCCAAGTCTACAGTTACCTGGTCGGTCGGTTTGAGTTGGGCTAGCTTTTCTCTAACCTCCCTAGGCTGAACAATAGGCAACATGCCATTATTGAGTTCATTATTGTAATGAATATCCCCGAAAGATCCAGCAATCACGACCTTAAAACCGTAGTCTGCTAGAGCCCAAGCCGCGTGTTCTCGGGACGATCCTGCGCCAAAGTTGTCCCCTGAGATGAGGATACTGGCTTTTCGGTATTCAGGTCGGTTAAAGACAAAGTCTGGATCCTCTGTGTAGTTATCGTCCAGATAACGCCAAGCATACATGAGGTACTTACCAAAGCCTTTCTTATCAATTAATTTGAGAAACTGCTTGGGAAGGATTTGGTCTGTATCAATGTTATCATTCATGAGAGGAACGGTCGTTCCCGTATAAACTGTAAATTTCTCCATATCCTCTCCTTACTGTGCTTCTGGCATTTGCCGAACATCTACGAAGCGCCCTGCGATAGCTGCCGCAGCTGCCATGGCTGGACTGCAGAGATGGGTCTTAGCGCCAAATCCCTGTCTATCTTCAAAGTTGCGGTTACTGGTTGAAGCACAGTGAACGCCATCAGGTACCTTGTCGGGATTCATCCCTAGACACATGGAGCAACCTGGGTCTCTCCACTCAAAACCAGCATCTAGAAAGACTTTGTCCAAGCCCAACTTCTCAGCAGCTCGTTTGACAGGACGAGAGCCCGGAACTACAATTGCTGTTAGATTGGGAGCAATTTTCTTCCCTTTGACAAATCGCGCAGCCAGTTGCAAGTCACTGAGACGAGCATTAGTGCAAGACCCGATAAAGATATAACCTAGTTCAATATCTGCTGGCTTCTGACCAGGCTCCAAGTCCATGTAATTGTAGGCTCGCTCATCATTCATATCCTTAATTTCTGGGAAGCTACTGTCAAAGTCAACCCCCATAGCAGGATTGGTTCCCCAAGTCACCATGGGAGCCAAGTCTGAAACATCCATCTGGATAACCTTATCATAAACAGCATCCTCATCACTAACTAGGGTCTTCCAGTCGGCAACCGCCTCCTCGAAAGCTTCGGGAACACATTCTCGTCCTTTGAGATAATCATAGGTAGTTTGATCTGGATTCATGATGCCCATCTTAGAGCCAAACTCGATGGACATATTGCAGATAGTCATTCGCTCTTCCATGGTCAGAGCATCAATCGCTTGCCCACGATATTCCACCACATATCCTACACCACAGGCAACGCCGTACTTGGCAATCAAGGCGAGGATGTAATCCTTGGAATAGACTCCTTTTTGAGGAACGCCGGTGAATTCTACCAGCATTTTCTTAGGTTTAACTTGCCAGAGCGTCTGAGTAGCAAAGACATGCTCAACCTCACTAGTCCCAATCCCAAAGGCGATGGCTCCGAAAGCTCCGTGAGTAGCTGTGTGGCTATCTCCACAGACGATGAATTTTCCTGGTTGCGTTCGTCCTGTTTCTGGACCTACCATGTGAACAATCCCCTGCTTTTCAGAACCGTGGGCCGCATGTTCAATCCCAAATTCCTCAACATTCTCAGCAAGCTTATCAATTTGAGCCTTAGAAATCACATCTCGTATATCGTAGATATTAACTGTCGGGACATTGTGGTCAAAGGTTCCAAATGTCAAGTCTGGCCGTCTCAATCTGCGACCTGCATCTCGTAATCCTTGAAAAGCTTGGGGACTAGTCACTTCATGAATATAGTGCTGATCCACATACATGAGTTGGGGTTGCCCCTCTTCTCCTGTGATGACATGGCGGTCCCATAATTTATCAAAAATTGATTTTCCTGCCATCCATTACCTCCAAATAAAATATAAGGCTACTAGTGTGGTTACCATCCCGAGAAACCAAACTGTTTTAAAATACCATTTTCTAGTCTTGTGGTGAAAGGTGATTCCTGCCAACCAGGCACCAAAACCACCGCAGACAAGCGCTAAAGTCAATAATATTTTCTCAGGGATGCGCCAAGCACCTCTTCTTGCCTTGAATTTGTCAATGCCATAAATCAAGAAAACCAGCAAATTCCAAATCAAGAGGGCAAGCGTTATTCCTTCATTTATCTTCATAGTCTTTCAATAATGGCTTCCGTCATTACCTTGGTCGAAGCCTGTCCTCCAATATCTCTCGTTAAAATTCCTGCTGCCAAACTGTTCTCAACAGCATGTTCGATACGCTCCGCATCCTCATAACGTCCAAAGCTATCTCTCAACATCATGGCAACTGACAAAATCATGGAGATAGGGTTGGCAATTCCTTGACCTGCAATATCAGGCGCTGAACCGTGAATGGGCTCATAAAGACTTGGACCTTTTTCAGAATGACTGGCTGATGGCATGACGCCAAGTGTGCCTGATAAAACGCTTGATTCATCAGATAAGATATCTCCGAAAAGATTTTCCGTCACAATGACATCAAACTTGGCAGGATTGGTAATCATGAGCATGGCAGCTGAGTCGACTAGCTGGTGTTCCAAGATCACATCTGGAAAATCTTGCGCGACTTCCTCAGCTACTCTCCGCCAGAGTTTTGATGTTGCTAGAACATTTTGCTTATCGATACTAGTAACGATTTTTCTGCGACTTCTTGCAATTTCAAAAGCCTTGCGAATAATCCGCTCTACTTCCTCATAGGAATAGTCGTTGATATCACGCGCTTTGCGCTCTTCAAGGATATGATCCCCAAAGTAAATCCCACCTGTCAACTCACGCACCACGACAAAGTCTACACCAGCAATTCGTTCCGGTTTGAGAGGTGACAAATGCTTGAGACTATCAAAGATTTTTACGGGGCGAATATTAGCATAGAGGTTGAGTTCCTTACGAAGAGCCAGCAAGCCTTGTTCAGGCCGAATCGCTGCGCCATCATACTGAGGACTACCGATAGCTGCTAGGAGAATAGCATCTGCTTCTCTACATGCCTTAAGGGTTTCATCAGGTAAGGGATGCCCCGCAGCATCAATACCTGCACCTCCAAAGGGGCGCCTGTCTATCACATAGTCAAAGCCAGTTTTTTCGGCTAGAGCTTCCAGAACCACTAAACCAGCTTCCATGATTTCTGGACCGATTCCATCCCCTGCTAGTGCTACTATTTTCTTTGTCATAGCCTTCTCCTTTACACACTAGGCATATCTCGGTAGGAAACGCTGCGCCCCATCTCACCTGCATTCTCTTTTTGAACAAAAGTATTGGCATTGATATAGGCAATAGCGGAAGCCTTCAATACATCGAAATCAAGACCTGCTGCGTTAAAGATGGTTTCTGTATCTCTGTTTTCAACAGTGACCAAGACACGAGCCTGGGCATCGATTCCATCCGTTACCGCGTCAATAGTATAGGACACCAAGCGAACAGATTGGTTAAAGAACTTATCGATAGCGTTAAAGATTGCTTCAACGGAACCTTGCCCTGTCGCATTAAATTCGACTTTTTCACCATCCATATTAGCCAGACTAACAAGCGCTTCAATGTCATTGTCCGCATGGGTTTGAAGTTGTAAATCATCAAAGTGGAAGCCTTCTGGATTTTCAACCATGGTTCCAGCTACCAGAGCTCGAATATCTGCATCTGTGATTTCTTGTTTCTTATCCGCTAGTGCCTTAAACTTAGCAAAGAGTGGTTTGATGTCTTCTTCAGTAAAGTCTAGGGCCAAATCTCTTAGTTTTTCAACAAAGGCATGGCGACCAGACAATTTTCCAAGCGGAAGGCTATTGCTCTTAACACCAACCAATTCAGGTGTGATGATCTCATAAGTGAGAGGATTTTTAAGAACTCCATCTTGGTGAATACCAGATTCATGAGAAAAGGCATTACCACCAACGACAGCCTTGTTTTTAGGAACTGGAATACCAGAGAAGCGAGAAACCATTTCTGACGTATTCATTGTTTCATCCAAAACAATATCGCTAGTTGCTTGGAAGAAATCCTCACGAATCTTCAAAGCAACAGCTACTTCTTCAAGAGCAACATTACCTGCGCGTTCACCGATACCATTAATAGTTCCCTGGACACGTCCAGCACCGTGTTTAATTGCTGTCAAAGTATTTGCAGTTGCCATACCGAGATCATCGTGACAGTGGACACCAAAGACAACTTTATGATCTGATTTAATATTTTCAGTCAAGTGATCAAAGATGCGTGCAAACTCTTCTGGAGTCGTAAAGCCAACTGTGTCAGGGATATTGATATAAGATGCACCTGCATCGACCGCTGTTTGAACGACTTGTAAGAGGAAATCCAACTCTGTCCTAGTAGCATCTTCAGGAGAGAACTCGACAACCTCAAACTTAGAACGTGCATAAGAAACATGCTCCTTGATAGCTTCTAAAATCTCTTCCTTGCTCTTATTGAGCTTATACTTGCGGTGAATCGGACTGGTAGCGATAAAGACATGAATTTGTGGATACTTGGCATCCTTAAGAGCCTCATAACAAGCATCAATATCAGATTTTACAGAACGAGCTAATCCTGTCACTGCTGTTTTTTTCATGGCTCTAGCAATTTTTTGAACGGCTATAAATGAATCTGGACTAGCAGCCGGAAAACCAGCTTCAATTACAGAAATTCCCCATTTCTCCAGCTGTCTTGCAATGGAAACTTTTTCCTTTATTGAGAAGTTAACACCAGGTGTTTGTTCCCCATCACGAAGGCTTGTATCAAAAAATTCAACTTTACGCATAAGATTTCCCCTTTTCCAAATGTGGTTTTAAAAAAACATCTCGCTCAGAAGCCCAAGCGAGATGTTGATTTACTCCCGCTTGGTAAGCCAAACAGGACTAATGCTTTTGCACTAGCCCGAGTACCTCAACAACAAAGCAAATTGATTAAACTTAGCTGTTTTCATGTTTGACTTTCTCCTTCGTTTGATGTCTTGTTTAGTATTTTAGCATAGCTAAAAACACTTGTCAAGAAAAAATCCAATATTTTCTGAAAATTTCTTCAGTAAAGAATATTTTGCTAATTGAAAGTGTTTGAAAACTCAAGCGAATTTCTTTATTTTTTCACGGTCAAGTTCCAACTTCTTTCGATAAGTTCTAACACTTCTTCATCTTGCAAACTATCATCAAGCGCCAGACTAAGCCAGTAGCGTTTGTTCATATGAAAGGCTGGATAAATGCCTTTTTTTGAAAGCAAGTCAGCTACTTGGTCGTGTTTGAGGTTGACTGCTTCGACTAGCCCTTCTCTCCCCTTTTCCAGCTTATCCCAAGGAATTCTCATTAAAACAGCATACCATTTTTGATTACCTTCATGGCGTAATACAGCTGTATCAGGCGATTTCTCCCAAAGATACTCCAACTGATTACCATACTTTTCCTGAACTTGAGACATGATACGCTTAGTCTGAGGACAGATAAAATCCTGTACATCAAAGCAAGCCTTCCGAATCTGGTAAAGAATCTCCAAACAAGCCTCACGGACACTTGCAACAAAACTCCCACGCATGCTTTCCATATGAACTTGAGGATAAAGGTCACCAGTCTCCCGATCAAAAACTTGAAAACTCACATTATCAAGAGTGATGGAGATTGTCATGAAAAATTCACCCTGCAAAATCTGGCAACTATAGGTCCAGACTTCTACATTTTCTACAAAACCATAGGCATGAGCTTTTTCTTTATTAAACTGATAGGATTTAAAAATTTCAAACATAAGTGAAAACTGCTACCAAAAGCTAGCAGTTCCTTTCTATTTTTTAAAAGACAACCTTAGTTCCATGCAATTGTGTCACGCCCAGCTGGTCGATAAAGGTTTGACGGTTATCCAAGTCAATCCCCCCACCTGGTAAAATTTCAATTTTACCTTTTGCATGTTCCAAAATTCTGTGATAGTGTTCAAAACGTTTCTCTAGCGAGTCACCAGATACACCAGCACGAGTTAAGATACGAGTGACACCAGCTTGGCTGAGCCAGTCAATGGCTTCCAACTGGTCTTCATCACTCAATTCATCAAAGGCCATATGGAAGACAATTTCCATTCCTTTAGATGCAACAATTAGCTTCTCCAGATTAGCTTTATCCAACTTCTTATCAGCAGTTAAAGCACCAAATACAACACCTTGACTTCCAGCTTGCGCAGTCAAACGAATATCTTCTAGCATGATCGCTATTTCAAGATCAGTATAGACAAAATCGCCACCACGGGGACGAATCATAGTCATGATGGTGGTATCGTAATTAGCTGCCAGTTCAACCGCTGCCTTGGTCACTCCATAGCTAGGTGTTGTTCCTCCTACTGCTAGATTGTCACAAAGTTCGATTCGACGAGCTCCAGCCTGCATTGCTTTTTCAAGCAAGGTCACATTTTCAGCACAAAATTCGTAAATCATTTGATTCTCCTTGATGTTTTCTTTAAATTTATTATATCATATTATTTTAAATATGCTTTCATTTTTATCAAGGCAAATAACTACTATTTTTATCTATTCTTTGTCAGGAATGACTTTAAAGAGATAGTAGGTGATAAAGATAGTCAAGGCTCCCAGACCGATTTTGACTGGCAAAAGAGGGGCAAAATAAATAGAAATCCCCATCAAGATATAGATGGATACGATGATTTTTTTCTTGCGTTCTCGCGCAATAGACTTGGTCTCGCGAAAGTCAGCTACATAAGTCTGATAGAGCTTGGTGTGATAAAGCCAGTCTTCAAAACGCTTAGAAGATTTTGAAAAGCAAGCGATAGCTAACAAAAGAAAGGGCGTTGTTGGCAAGAGGGGCAAGACAACCCCAACAAGAGCCAAGGCTAAAGAAATAAAACCAATACTGAGGTAAATAATACGCATGTCTTCTCCTAATTGAAATAATCTTCTACTAGTTTCCCACAAAGTGAGGAAATTTGTCAAGCTTCAAGTAAAAAGAGCCTGAAATTTATTTTCAGGACTCTTCGTGTTATTTAATTTTCTCTTCTTCGTAGTCGCCATTACTACATACAACCTGTTTACCACCGCCACGGACCTTTTTCTCCACAAGGAAGTGTCCGCATTTTGGACAATCACGTCCAATTGGTTTGTCCCAGGAAGTAAATTCACATTCTGGATAGCGATTGCAACCATAGAAGATACGATTACGCTTGGTTTTTCGTTCGATGATTTGTCCTTGATGACAGCTTGGACACTCGACTCCAATCTCTTTGACAATAGCTTGTGTGTGACGGCAGTCTGGGAAATTGCTACAAGCATAGAATTACCAAAACGACCGAGCTTAATCACCATTGGACTGCCACAAACCTCACAGTCAAATCCAGCTGGCTCATCCTTTATCTGGATTTTTTCCATTTCAGATTCAGCCTTAGCTACTTCTTTAGAGAATGGTTTGTAAAAGGCGTCAATAACACGTTGCCACTGCTCTTTTCCAACCTCGACATCATCCAGTTTTCCTTCCATTTCAGCTGTGAAGGTCACATTGACGATGTCTGGGAAGTATTCAACGATGAGCTTGTTAACAATTTCACCCAACTCTGTTGGTTCAAAACGTTTAGCTGCAAGGCGAACATAATAACGTTTCTGGATGGTTTCAATGGTCGGAGCGTAGGTTGACGGACGTCCAACTCCATTTTCTTCCAAGGTCTTGATAAGAGTCGCTTCCGAATAGCGAGCTGGCGGTTGAGTGAAATGTTGTTCTGGCTTGCTATTGACCTGCTTGACCACATCTCCAACAGCCATATCTGGCAACATCTTGTTCTTGTCAGAGTCATTGTAGATAGCAAGATAACCATCAAACTTAACTTGACTTCCATTTGCCGCAAACTGAACCCCATTTTGAGAAAGCTTAACAGCCATGGTATCAAAGATAGCTCCTGTCATCTGGCTTGCCACAAAACGATTCCAGATAAGGGTATAAAGCTTAAGCTGGTCTTTGTCCAAGTACTTAGCGATGCTTTCAGGTGTGTTAAAGACACTAGATGGACGAATGGCTTCGTGAGCATCTTGAGCTCCTGAGGCATTCTTGATCTTGCTACCATGCTTGGAATACTTGCTACCAAAACGGTCGTTAATGTAGCTTGCCGCTTCATTCTGAGCCACAGGACTGATACGAGTCGAGTCTGTACGCATATAGGTAATCAAACCTTGCACACCTGATCCGATATTGATCCCTTCGTAGAGTTGTTGAGCCACCATCATAGTCTTTCGAGTACGAAAATTGATTTTGTTAGCCGCATCCATCTGCATGGTTGAAGTCGTATAAGGTAGGGGCGCATTTCGTTTGCGTTCTTTCTTATCTACCTGGTCTACTGTGAAATCTTTGCTAGTCAAATGAGACAAGATTTCTTTGACTTCTTCGTTGGTGGTCAATTTCATCTTTTTGCCATTCATACCATAGAAAGAAGCCTGAAATTGCTTGGTCCCCTTCTTAAAGACACCATCAATTGTCCAGTATTCTTCCGGTTGGAAGGCATTGATTTCATTTTCACGGTCAATGATGAGCTTAAGGGCAACAGACTGCACGCGTCCTGCTGATAAGCCCTTCTTGACCTTTTTCCACAAAATAGGCGAAATCGAATACCCTACCAAGCGGTCCAAGACACGACGAGCTTGTTGGGCGTCGACCAAGTCCATATCAATCTTGCGAGGTTCTTTAAAAGCATTTTTCACTGCATCCTTGGTGATTTCATTAAAGACCACACGGTTGGCATCATTCTCATCCAAATCGAGAATATGAGCCAAATGCCAGGAAATCGCTTCTCCTTCACGGTCCGGGTCACTCGCCAGAAAGACTTTATTAGCTTTTTTGGCTTCTTTTTTCAGATCATTGATCAGAGGACCCTTGCCTCGGATATTGATATACTGCGGTTCGTAGTTATTTTCAATGTCAACAGACATACTGGATTTTTTCAAATCTCGGATATGTCCGACACTGGCTAGAACCTTATAATTTCGTCCTAGATACTTCTCAATCGTTTTTGCCTTGGCAGGCGACTCCACGATGACTAGATTTTTTTTAACTGTTGATTTTTTCTTCTTTGTTGCCGTAGCCACACTATCACACCTTTTCAAAGTAATAAACTTTATAAAGTGTAAACCATTTTTCTATAGCTGTCAAGACTTAACTCCTATATATAGTAGAAAAGTTTATCTGAATGAACAATTTCTCCTTAAAATTCAAACTCTGCTAACACATCTTGACCGCTACTAATCAGCTTTGCTCCCTCTTGAATCAGATGGTGACAGCCATCTGAATGGCCATCTAAAATGTTTCCTGGAATAGCAAAAACATCGCGTCCTTCCTCCATAGCTCGCTCACAGGTAATGAGACTACCAGAACGCATTCTTGCCTCTGCTACAATGACCCCTCGACACAGTCCTGCTATGATTCGATTACGAGCTGGAAAGTGAAATTTCAAGGGTTCCTCACCAGGTCCGTATTCGCTAAGTACCAAATGGTGATTACCAATGTGTTCCTGCAAACGTTTATTGGCACGGGGGTAAAAAACATCCAATCCTGTTCCAATGACAGCAATCGTTCTTCCTCCATTCTGGAGTGCAGCCATATGGGCAGCCGTATCAATCCCTTTGGCCAAACCACTGACCACGATTAACTCGTTTTCCAAACCTTGAATGACTTTCTGAACCGACTTTGCTCCCTGACTAGAACATGAACGACTCCCTACAACAGCAACCTTTGGAAATTTCAATAAGTCTAGATTCCCTTTATAAAACAAGAGAGCTGGAGCATCATAAATCTCACTCAAATCCCAAGGATAACAGTCGTCTAGAATCGAGAAGGATGGAAATTTTTGGAACTCCTTCTCCAACTGAACATCATCTATCTGGAAATAGCGTTCCATAAAGACCGCAGGATTACGACACCCCGATATTTCCGCAATGTCACCTAGCAAGAGCTCCTGATCTACAGTCTCGTCATATTCAAGAACAGTTAAAATCTGTTGATTGGTCAGCCCAGCTTTTCTCAATTTGTAAATCTCATAGTTTGTGATTTTCATATACAACTCCATTTCTTTTTCTACTCATCTATCTATTCGTAAAAAACATAAAAAGAAGACCAAGGATCTTCTTTTTTTCATTTATTCAGCTTTAGTAGTTGACCAGCTACTTTCAACCATCGGTAAGATTGTTTTTAAAGTTTCCCCATCTCCTTCAAGTGAAACATAGCGGATTTTACCATCATTTGATCGGAAAACCCAAGTAACGAGGTATTTCCCTGACTTAGCAATTGCATTGACAACATAGGCTTCATAGCCTCCAATGGTCGATTTGGAGCCCCAAACCTTACTGAAATCAGAGCTTTGTTCTTTGGAAGTTAAAATACTAGAAGAGACAGTCACAACATCCAGTTTAGCATATTCTTCTTCACTGATATTAAACTGCTCAGCCTTGAAGGTATTCAGCGTAACAATGTTGATATCTGTTCCATCACTATACTGTATATCATTTCCACCTTCTACTTCATGAAATCGAACCCATGATTTGGGTACCTTGACAAAACCATATTCATTCGAACCGATAATTTGCGTCTCTTCCTTTTTCGCTTCTGAAACGGCAGAGCTAGAGCTACTCGTTTCCTGACTGCTAGAAGAACTAACAACTGCAGACGAACTTTCTTCGGTTGCTGTTTGTGATTTATTGGAGCATGAAGCTAGAAAAATACTAGCAGTAACTACAGTACCTAAAATTAATAATTTTTTCATCCTACCACCTTTCCATCTGCATTATAAGAAAAATAAGGACTTCTGTCAAATTTTAACCTAATCAATTCTGTTAGTTTCCGATTTTATCACTCTCATTTAAAGAAAAAACTCTTGAAAAATTTTCAAGAGTTTTGTTTTCTATTTCTATTCTTCATCCATGCTTAAGACGCTAAGGAAGGCTTCTTGTGGGACTTCTACTGATCCGATAGCTTTCATGCGTTTCTTACCAGCTTTCTGTTTTTCAAGGAGTTTACGCTTACGAGAAACGTCACCACCATAACACTTGGCAAGTACGTTTTTACGAAGGGCCTTGATATCCGTACGAGCCACAATTTTGTGTCCAATAGCTGCTTGAATCGGCACTTCAAATTGTTGGCGAGGGATGATTTTCTTGAGCTTATCAACAATGAGTTTCCCACGTTCGTATGCAAAGTCCTTGTGAACGATAAAGCTAAGGGCATCGACCTTATCACCATTGAGAAGGATGTCCATTTTGACCAGCTTAGATGGACGGTACTCTGACAATTCATAGTCAAAGCTTGCATAACCACGAGTCGAGGACTTGAGCTTATCAAAGAAGTCAAAGACGATTTCAGCAAGTGGAATTTGATAGATAACATTGACACGATTGTCATCAATATAGTCCATGGTCACAAAGTCCCCACGTTTGCGTTGAGCTAATTCCATAACTGCCCCAACAAACTCCTGTGGTACCATGATTTGCGCCTTAACATACGGCTCTTCAATAGTCGCAATCTTGGTTGGGTCTGGAAACTCTGATGGGTTAGACACATCCATAGACTCACCATCAGTTTGGTTAACCTTATAGATAACAGACGGAGCTGTCATGATGAGGTCGATGTTAAACTCACGTTCTAAACGCTCTTGGATAACATCCATATGGAGAAGCCCAAGGAATCCACAACGGAAACCAAATCCCAGCGCCTGCGATGTTTCTGGTTCAAACTGCAGACTGGCATCGTTGAGCTGCAATTTTTCAAGGGCTTCACGAAGGTCATTGTATTTATTTGACTCGATTGGGTAAAGCCCTGCAAAGACCATAGGATTCATCTGCTTATAGCCATCTAGCGGTTCAGCTGCAGGATTGCTTGCTAGGGTCACTGTATCTCCGACACGCGTGTCTTGAACTGTCTTGATAGAAGCCGCAATATAACCAACGTCCCCAGTCGCTAGGAAATCACGCCCTACTGCTTTCGGTGTGAAAATACCAACTTCCGTCACATCAAAAGTCTTGCCATTGCTCATGAGTTGAATCTTATCGCCAGGTTTAACAACTCCGTCCATGACACGAACTTGGAGGATAACCCCACGATAAGCATCATAAACTGAGTCAAAAATTAAGGCCTTGAGTGCTGCCGTCACATCTCCCGTTGGGGCTGGCACTTTTTCAACGATTTGCTCAAGAATTTCTTCTATACCAATACCAGCCTTAGCAGAAGCTAAGACCGCTTCGCTGGCATCCAGTCCAATGACATCCTCAATCTCTGTACGAACACGCTCTGGATCAGCTGCTGGTAGGTCAATCTTGTTAATGACGGGCAGAATTTCCAAATCATTATCCAAGGCTAGATAAACGTTGGCAAGAGTTTGCGCCTCAATCCCTTGGGCCGCATCGACTACCAAAATTGCCCCTTCACAGGCAGCTAGCGAACGCGACACTTCATAGGTAAAGTCCACGTGTCCTGGCGTGTCAATCAAGTGGAAAATATAGGTTTCGCCATCTTTTGCAGTGTAATTCAGCTCAATGGCATTGAGTTTAATGGTAATCCCACGTTCACGCTCAAGATCCATACTATCCAGAAGTTGGGCTTGCATTTCACGACTAGAAACCGTCTCCGTCTTTTCCAAAATGCGGTCTGCCAGCGTTGACTTCCCGTGGTCAATATGGGCGATAATAGAGAAGTTTCGAATCTTCTCCTGTCGTTTCTTTAATTCTTCTAAGTTCATGCTGCTCTTCCTTTCAGGGTATCTATTAATTATAAATTGTTTTTAACATTTTGACAAGACCATACCCTGCTAGGAGTACTAATCTTCGGCAATAAAGCCATCATTTTCGATAAAGTGGTGTTCTGCCATTCCTTGGTCTGTAAAGACGATCCCATGAAGGACACCACCATAGACAGCTCCTCCATCCATGCCAATCTTGCCATCATCTGTTATCCAAAGCTCAGCAGTACCTCGGTCTTGCTTTAGCAAACCATAAACCGGTGTATGCCCAAAGACAATGGTTTTTCCAGTATGATTTTCGGCTTCGTGGAATGGTTTTCTGAGCCAGACTTTCTTGTAATCAGTCGTTTCATGCCAATCATCCAAGGTCAAATCAATACCAGCATGAACAAAGATATACTTGTCTGTCTCTACTACAAATGGCATTTGACGAATAAATTCGACCAAGTCTGCCGCTTCAGTCGCAACACGCTTGGCATCTTCTACGCCATCAACTGGTGCATCCAAGGGACGACATAGGATAGAGTTAATAGTTGTATCTCCACCATTGCGACGATAATGGTCATAGCTTTCTTCTGGGTCATCGAGCCAAGTCAGAAACATATACTCGTGGTTTCCTGATAGACAGATAGCCCCTTGATTGTCGACCAAGTCTTTGACCATTTCTAGAACACGGCGACTATCTTCACCTCGGTCAATCAAATCCCCTAGAAAGAGCAACTGGGTGTGACCATCCCAGGTTTTGAGCAGATCTTCTAGCATACCTGCTTTCCCGTGAACATCTCCAATAACATAATAGTCTGTCATTTATTTCTCCCTCGTTTGCAATAATTCTCTCGCTTGGGTAAGGGCCGCTTCGGTTACATTCTCTCCTGCTAACATCTTAGCAACTTCCTCTACTCGTTCTTCTAAAGTCAAGAGACGAACTGTCGAAACAGTTGAATGTTCGTCACTAATCTTTTCAATAAAGAATTGATAATCCGCGATCGCAATCACTTGTGGAAGGTGAGAAATAGCAAGAACCTGACCATGCTGGCCAATCTTATGAATCTTCTGAGCGATGGCTTGAGCAACACGACCTGAAACTCCCGTATCCACCTCATCAAAGACTATACTGGTCTTACCTTCCTTACGAGAAAAGGCAGACTTGATAGCCAACATCAGACGAGACAATTCTCCTCCAGACGCCACCTTGACCAAAGGTTTAAAGTCCTCACCTGGGTTAGTAGAAATGTAAAACTCAACTGCTTCATTTCCTTCACGGCTGAATTTGCTCTTACTAAAGCGAACCTGAAATTGAGCTTTCTCCATATAGAGGTCTTGCAGTTCTTGTTTAATCTCTGCCTCAAGCTGCTGGGCCAAATCATGGCGAGCTATTGCAAGCTGTCCTGCCAAGTCAACAAGATTGACTTCCAATTTCTTAAGCTCTGCTTCCATGTCTTCGGAGGAAAGGTTATTTCCTGTCAAGAGATTGTACTCATCCGTAATCTTAGCAAAATAAAGCAGGACATCATCCACAGTTCCACCGTACTTACGGGAAATAGTATTCAGAAGATCTAGGCGATTCTCAACCTGCATGAGTCGATTGCCATCAAAATCTAGATCTTCAATAATATCTTCCAAACGCTTTGTAATATCTTCTAAAACATAGTAGGTCTCTGACAGAGAACTTGAAATTTCACGGTATTCAGGGTCGTATTCTTCAACACTTTCCATGTCATTCATGGCTGAACGGACATTAGCAAGACTGGAGAATTCCTCATTGTCCAACATAGTGTAGGCATTGGTTAGCGTATCTGCAATATTCTTATGATTGAGGAGTTTATCTCGTTCTTGGTTGAGAGCCAAGTCTTCACCTGCCTGTAAGTTCGCTGCCTCAATCTCTGCCATTTGAAATTCCAACATCTCAATACGAGCCTTGTGTTCCTGTTGGTTTTTCTTGACTTCTAGAACCTGCTTACGCATTTTGCGATAGGCATCAAAGCTCGTCTGATAAGTCTCCTTCAAGTCCAAGAAAGCTGCATCACCAAACTCATCCAACATCTGGATGTGCAGTTGTGGACGCATTAACTCCTCTTGGTCATGCTGACCATGGATATCCACAAGGTGTTGCCCAATGGCACGCAAGACAGACAGATTGACCATCTGACCATTCACGCGACTAACACTACGACCATTTTGCAAAATTTCCCGGCGGATGATAATTTCATCACCCATTTCCAAACCTTGCTCTTCAAAAAGTTCCTGTAAAAGGCGACTATTTTCAACCGAGAAAAGCCCCTCTATCTCCGCCTTTGGCGCACCATGACGAATAACGTCTGTCGTTGCACGAGCCCCCAACATGAGATTCATAGCGTCGATAATGATAGACTTTCCAGCACCCGTTTCCCCAGTCAAAACAGTCATACCCTTTTCAAAATTGAGCGAAATCGCCTCAATAATGGCAAAGTTTTTTATTGAAATTTCAAGTAACATACTGACCTACCATTTTTTGACTTGTTCAACAATTTCTTCAGCTGCCTCTGCTGTTCTAGCTACAATTAAGATAGAATCATCATCTGCTAGACAGCTAAAAATATGTTCAGAGAATGTCTCAACCAACTGACTCTTCACAAAAATAGTATTTCCAGGAATGACAGAAAGGTTGATCATATTTCCCATTAACTCAGAACTCACAATATTATCCTCAGCCAACTGCAAACTTTTGACGATTGATTTTGGCAACTCATAGATATAGGTGTTGTTCTTCAAAGGAATTTTAACAATTCCAAGTTCTTTGATGTCCCTTGAGACAGTAGCTTGAGTAGCAGAAATACCTGCTTCCCTCAAGTACTCAACAATTTCTTCCTGAGTCCCGATCTGGTAATCCGTAACAAATCTTCTAATTTTTTCAAGTCTCTCTTTTTTATTCATCTTTAAATTCTCTATGTGCTCTCTCTACAACTTTTTCTATTTTGGGGGCAACTTGATTGCTTGCTCCCTCTTCCTTTTTCAAATATGCCAGAAATTCGATGTTTCCATGTCCTCCTTGGATTGGTGAATAGTCTAATCCAACCACTGAAAAACCTTGTTCAACCGCCATAGCAGTGACAGATTCAAGGACAGTTTGATGAACCTTGGCATCTCGAATGATTCCATTTTTCCCTATTTGCTCACGACCTGCTTCAAACTGAGGCTTAACAAGTGCTACCACCTGCCCTTGATCTGCCAAGACACGGTGCAAGGCTGGTAAGATCAGACTGAGGGAAATAAAACTCACATCAATACTGGCAAAGCTTGGTTCCTGCTCAAAGTCAGTCTTTTCAGCATAACGAAAATTAAACTGCTCCATGCTGACAACCCGTGGGTCTTGGCGTAATTTCCAAGCCAACTGATTGGTACCGACATCAACTGCAAAGACTAACTCAGCACCATTTTGCAACATAACATCAGTAAATCCTCCAGTAGAGGCTCCGATATCAATCGTGGTCGCCCCATCCACTGACAAATCAAAGACTTGCAAGGCCTTTTCCAGTTTTAGACCACCACGGCTGACATACTTGAGTTTTTCACCTTTGAGTTTTAGTTCAGTATCATCTGGGATTTTCTCTCCTGGTTTGTCAAAACGCTCCCCATTAAGGACTGCTACGACTAGACCAGCCATGACACCACGCTTGGCTTGTTCACGCGTTTCAAACAAGCCCTGTTTATAAGCTAGTACATCCACTCTTTCCTTAGCCATTGATTCTCAAACTTTCTACTACATTTACAATCGGTTCTGTTTCAAAGCTAGCCTGCTCAGCAATTTCTTCTAATTTAGCCATGGCTTGATTCAGAGTTTCGTTACAAAAGTCAATAGCCTCTTCCAAGCCCAACAAGGCTGGATAGGTTGACTTTTCTGCCTGTAAATCCTTTTGTGGTGTCTTGCCTATTTCCTCAAAACTAGCGGTCACATCCAGTACATCATCTCGAACTTGAAAGGCAAGGCCAATCAATTCACCCACAGTTTTCAGTTTTGCTTGGATTTCTGGTGCTAATTCAGCTATGATAGCAGCTGCTTGGAAAGGATAGGCAAGTAACTTACCAGTTTTATTAGCGTGAATGGTCTGAAGTTCTTCCAAAGACAAATGTTGGTGTTCGCCTTCCATATCTAAAACCTGCCCTGCCACCATGCCTAGACTTCCTGAAGCAAGGGATAGGTTGGCAATCAAGTCCACCTTGATCTGACTTGGCAAATCTGCCTGAGCTATCAAGGCATAGGGATCTAGGAACAAGGCATCTCCTGCCAATATTGCCATCGCTTCGCCAAATTTCTTATGATTAGTCAACCGACCACGACGGTAATCATCATCATCCATGGCAGGAAGATCATCGTGAATCAAGCTCCCTGTATGAATCATTTCCAAAGCCGCAGCCACTTGAGCATGTGCTGGTCTAATAGTAACGTGCAAGGATTCCAGAACCTCTAGCAAGAGAAAAGGCCGAATTCTCTTGCCACCAGCATGAATGGAATAGAGAACAGCTTCTCGTAAACTAGAAGCAAACTGCTGGTCTCCATAAAAATTTTCCAAAGCCGACTCAACAAGAGCTAATTTTTCTTGCTTCTTCATTCAAAATCACTTTCTGTTCCGTCTTCTTGCATGACCTTGACCAAGGTCTTTTCAGCCTTGTCCAAGGTCGCTTGGAGCTCTTTTGACAAGACCATACCCTTTTGAAAGGCAGCAATCGCATCTTCCAGAGCAATTTCACCGTTTTCCAAACTTTGGACAATGCTTTCCAGTTCTGCTAGATTTTCCTCAAATTTCTTTTGTTTTGACATCTTTAACCTCTAATTCTACCTGACCATCTCGCATCAAAAGCGTCACTTGGTCTTTTTTCTTCAAACTCTCAACCGAATCCACAACTGTCTCTTCTTTTTTGACAATAGCATAGCCACGCGCCACAATTCGGCTCGTATCCAACATCAGCAATGCTTCCGAAAGTCGCTTGACCTCAGCAACCTTGGCATCATAAACCAGCGCCATTTGACCACGGAGGAGCTTGTCCAACTGACCTAAACGGTCTTGATAACGCTGGATTTTGGTTATAGGTGATAATTGGACTAGTTGATGCGTCCTTGCTTGGACTAGCTGTTTATTATCAGAAATCCGTGTTCGCAAACTTTGTTTTAATCGCAGTTGTAGTTGATCTAACCGTTGCAAATATCCATCGTACAAGCGCTCTGGCTGTCTAAAGATGACTGACTGACTGCATTTTTTCAGAGCTTCTTGTTTCTTAGATAGGACATTTTGTACAGCTGTCGCCATTCGTTTTTCCTGATTTTGCAAATGGGTCAAGAGATCCAACTTAGTGACAGGTGTTGCCAGTTCAGCTGCAGCTGTTGGTGTCGCCGCCCGACGATCCGCTACAAAATCTGCCAAGGTCACATCCGTCTCATGCCCCACACTAGAGATAACTGGTAAACGAGATTCAAAAATCGCTCGTACCACGATTTCTTCGTTAAAGGCCCAGAGATCCTCGATGGAACCACCACCACGACCAATGATGAGAACATCTAGGTCCTCACGTTGATTGGCACGCGCAATATTTCGAGCAATTTCCTCCGCTGCTCCATCACCTTGTACCTTGGTCGGATAGAGAAGGATATCAACACCAGGAAAACGTCTGCTGACGGTCGTGATGATATCTCGAATAACGGCTCCACTACGACTGGTCACCACACCGATTTTCTTAGAAAATTGGGGAAGAGGTTGCTTGAAGCGTTCTTGAAAGAGACCTTCTTCCGTTAGTTTTTTCTTTAGTTGTTCAAACTGAATCGCAAGCGCCCCAACCCCATCAGGTTCAGCCTTCTCAATGATGATAGAGTAGCTCCCGCTCGGTTCATAAACCTGAACTCGTCCAATCACATTGATTTTCATCCCCTCTTCCAGGTCGAAACCTAATTTCTGATAGATCCCTGACCAGATGGTCGCTTGAATGACTGCGTGGTCATCTTTTAGGGAAAAATATTGGTGAGTAGGTCGTTTACGAAAGTTGGAAACTTGACCAGTTAAATAGACCCGTTCCAAGTAAGGGTCTTTATCGAATTTCATTTTCAGATACTTGGTCAAAGTTGTTACCGATAAATACTTTTCCATCTCCACCTACTATTCATTTTCTTGCTTTTCCATGGGTATTATTATACCAAAAACATGCTTAAAAATCACCTTTTTCCTACCGAAACTAAAGGAAAAATAGAAAAAGGAGGCATAGCCTCCTCATCTGATTATTTACTGTTTCGCGCTTCTTCCAAAATCTTTGCAATCTTGGTGGTCAAAAGGTCGATAGCAACTGTATTGCTGACTCCCTCAGGAATGACGATATCAGCATAACGCTTGGTCGGCTCGATAAACTGGTGGTACATGGGTTTGACCACACCCAAATACTGATCAATAACGCTATCTAGACTACGGCCACGTTCTTCCATATCACGCTTGATTCGACGAATAATGCGCACATCATCATCTGTATCCACAAAAATCTTGATATCCATCAAATCGCGCAGGCGCTTGTCCTCCAAGACCAAAATCCCCTCAACGATAAAGACATCCTGAGGCTCCTGACGATAGGTCTTGCTACTCCGTGTATGTGCTGTATAGTCATAAGTTGGTATGTCCACTGGGCGCCCTGCCAACAATTCCTTAATCTGCTCGATCATCAAATCTGTATCAAAGGCAAATGGATGGTCATAGTTAGTTTTGACACGCTCTTCAAAAGTCAAGTGAGACTGATCCTTGTAGTATGAATCATGCTCAATCATGGAAATCTTTTCATCAGGGAAATGCGATAAAATGGCTCTCGAAACACTGGTCTTACCACCACCAGAACCACCTGTCACTCCGATAATGATTGGTCTATTTTGCATGCTATCCTCCGTTTTTTTATCCGTGGTCTATTCTATCACATTTTTTGCAAAATTTATAGTCTGATTTGGATAGTCTAGGGGAAACAAATCCATCCCCACACTCCAGTTAGACTAGCTAAAAACCTTCCTTGGTTTGTAGAAATTGTCTCGTTTTTCTAGAATGGCTAGCAATTTGTCTCCCTCAAAGGCAGCCAATTCTTGGTCCGTTTGGTCTAGCTCGATAAAACGACCAAAGCGCACTTCTGTAGCCTCTTCTGGAGTTAGGAAAACTTTGACAAGGTCACCTATTCCAATCTCTAGAGGATGGAGAAAGTCCAGCTGACCAGCCTCCACTTTTTCAGCAATTTCGTCCAAGGTAAGAGCATCCTCCAGTTGTAACCCTGCAGCACTCGTCCGTGTCAGATGGGACATATGGGCCGCATAACCAAGCTTCTCTCCCAAGTCAACTGACAAGGTACGGATATAAGTCCCCTTACTGCATTTTACACGAAAAGTAAATCGTGCGAGGTGATTCTCATAAGAAATCGGACTAGTCCGCTCAAATTGATAAATGGTCACCTGACGTTCTGGACGCTCCACTTCCTGACCAGCACGCGCATACTCATAGAGCTTGCGACCATTAACCTTAACAGCCGAATACATAGGTGGAATCTGAGTAATAGGCCCAGTCAGACTCGCAATCGCTTCATCGACAGTGGTTTCATCCAAGGACGACAAAACAGGTGTCTCTGCGACCACTTCTCCACTGGCATCCTCAGTCGTCGTTGAATAACCAAGAGTGATCTCCCCCTCATAGACCTTGCCCTCGTCCTGCATAAACTCGACCATGCGGGTTGCCTTGCCAACTGCAATAGGCAAAACACCCACCACATCTGGATCCAAGGTCCCACCATGACCAATCTTCTTGGTTCCCAAAATCTTACGCAGTTTAAAAACCGCATCATGCGAGGTCATCCCCGCTTCTTTTTTTAAGTTGATAATACCGTTCATTTGTTGCTTTCTAATTCAATTAAAATATGTCGTCTTCAAGAATTGTTACATAATTCTCTTTTGTAGCAAAAGAAAGGTTACTTAAACGTTTTGCCTGATTCATAATAATTTTATCAAATACATTTCTTACAAATCGACCATTTGCATTTTTATTTTCAGAATTGCTACTATGTAATTCTAAATATTTTTTTAATGTTTCTTTTGCAGAATCATGCAAATTGTACTCTTCATTTTTACAATATGAAAGAAAAATGTCAAACATTTGGTCCACAGTATAATCTTCAAACGTAATAAAATAATTAAATCTTGATTTTAACCCAGGATTAGATTCAAAAAATTTTTTCATCAATTCATCATATCCAGCAACAATAACCACCAAATCTTCACGATAGTCTTCTAATGCTTTAGTTAACTCAGTTAAACACTCTCGACCATAACTATCACTTTTATCGTTTTCAGTAATACTATATGCTTCATCAATAAACAATACACCCCCTTTGGCTTTTTGTATCAATCTCTTAACTTTCAAAGCCGTTTGTCCTTGATATTCTGCTATTAAGTCTGTTCTACTTGCCTCAATAAAGTGGCCTTTACTTAATATTCCTAATGACCGATACATATTCCCAACGATTCTAGCCACAGTAGTTTTACCAGTACCTGGATTACCTAAAAACGCCATATGCATCGTTCTATTTGTTTTTTTAAGACCGATTTTTTCTCTACTTTGTTGAACTTTATTAAATGCGACTAGATCTTCAATCTCTTTCTTCACATTTTCTAAACCTATTAATGACTTTAAATCATTTGCTAGTGCTTCAAATGATTTATTTTTTTTTGTTTCTTTCAAAATCAAATAATCTGTATCAATAACTCTAGAGCCAAGATATTTATACAATAATTCCAATATGCTAGTTTGCTTATCTTTCATTTTAGAGAATGTCTCTTTAGTAGTTAAGTTTCCTAATCGTTTTATAAACTCTAAGTCAGCATTTTTAACATTATCAACAATATCTTGAAGAATTGCTTCTAATTCATAAGTACTATTTGTTAAATTATCAATTTTCTTCACTTCTGATTTTAACAGTTTTAAATATGTTTCACTAATCATCTACATTCCTTTAAATAACAGAAATACTACTATTAGAGCGGATAAGATTCCTAAGGTATAGAATCCTTTTCTAAGGAAACTAATCTCTTTTTGTTTTTCCTCTAATTCAGTTTGAAATTTCTCAACTATTAAAGTAATATTTTTACTTTCGTCTATTAATAGAACATTCATCTTATCTATGTCGTTTTTTAGTTCATTTTGTGTTTCTTCAACTTGTAAATGCAAATCGTTAAAACTATTTTCTAGTTTTCCTAAATCATGAAGTCTATCATGGTGTTTCTTTAAAACATCAATTAAATCTTTATTCTGTTTAAAAACATCATCTAATAGTTTTTTATTACCAGTTTGATATTCTTCTATCTCGTGCAATCCCTGTGTAGCTTTATTATTTGCCTCTTTGGCTGCAATCAAAGACTTTGAAATTTTTTGAATATACTCATCATCTAAAAGTTGAAAAGTTTCGTAAATTGTATTAAATTCTTGAATAATCTTTTTAATATGCTTGTTTTGTTCAATCATTCTATTTTGAACAGCATCGGTGAGAGCATTTAAATCCTTGCCAGTAACATCATATTCCGTGTTAATAAATCCAAACATAAGATTATCTTGGGGGACAGTTGGTAAATCTGATTGTTCTGGAATCTCTTCACTAAAAGCTTTTAACGCTTCTTTTTTCTCATTAAATTTTTCAGACTTTACCAAAACCTGAATCTCTAGTTCTTCTGACATAACATTCTCCTATAATAAATCGTTTAATACATTTTGCATTTCTTCAAGTTCACTTTGCTTTTCATCAAAGTACATTTCGTTAGCTAATAATCGCTGTTTGAAATCAATCTTTGAATTAGAAAACTCCTCTTGAACATTACCAAGAAGTTCTCTTAGTTTTTGATGGTTCTTAGCCATCTTACTGAAGATATCATTTCTCTTAACAGCAACATTCTGCTCGGCAACAAAAATTTGAACATCCTGAATTCTTAGCAATTCGTTCTTCTTATCAGCTTGTTGTTTTTGATTTTCCCCAATTAATTTTTTTTTTGAAATAAATTGATCAAGTCCGTTAATGATTATCGCTCCTAAGATTCCAGTTAGTAAACTTGCTAAGAACATCCCTAAAATATTAGCAATTGTTCCTAGAAGTTTTATTTCAAAAGTCATACCTGGTATCTTATTTAAGAACTGTTCAAAATATTCTCCTAAAAACATTGCTCCTACAGCAACTAAACCCGATGTAATAATTTTTGAAATGTGAGCTATCTTAATTGCTGTAGAATGTGTTTGATTTTCTGGGTTAGATAAATAAGAAATGCTTTCTCTGATAGAACCAAATAATTGTTTAATCAAGTTTGGAAGTTTTTGTAATTTCTGGTTAAATGCGCCAATAATTTCTCCAACAATGCTTCCAACAAAACTATCTACACCCACTTTAATAAAATCTTTGATTTTACCAAAAAATGAATGAAGAGCTTTTTTCATTTCCTCCATAAATGTATCAAAAGATTGTTTTTTTGCTTTAAAATACCTCACTAAAGCATTCATTATTTCTTTTAGCATTCCAAATAGAGCTGCAACAAATATAGCTTTTATAGCATCTTTACCAGCTTTATTGGCCATTCTGACAGAAGCTTTCTTTGCAATATCCTTATTAATAGCTTTCTTCGCTGTTTTTTCAGATTTGAGCATTTTCTTCGAATCAGCTGCTAATTTATCATTTAATCTTTTATTATTTTCAGCTTTAAGATTTCGCTTTTCTGCATCTGAGATATTCATCTTATCTATTTTTTCATTTGCTTTTTTAACTTGTTCTCTAAGATTTTTTTCTCTTAGTTCCCTATTTTTTATGTAATCGCTATTGGATTTTGCTCCTTTACTTTTATTAAGAGATTCATTAGTCGCAGATAAATTTTCAGATTTGTTAGCTAAATCAGAAGGATCAATATCTGCTATTTTTCTCCATGGATTTTCAAAAATCTGTTTTCGCGGTACGACGTGATCCAGATTAGCTTTTTCGTTTATTTTTAATTTTTTTCCGGTGTATTCATCCTTCAAGTTTCCTAATTTTTGCTTATGTTTCATTGCCTTATTTGCATCAGTATATCTTTTGTCTTTAACAATCCGATCAGCAATTTCTTTTGTATAGCCATTTGGGTTCTTTTCGTTATATTGCTTTAATAGTGTATCACTTGTCATATCTAAACCAATTTGGTTCCCGAATTGATTCCAAATTTCATCTAAAATAACATCTCCTAATTTATCCGGTGAACTAATTTCTTTACAATCTAGTTCTAATTTCTCAAGATTAGAAAACTCCATTGTAAATTGCTGTTCCAACAGTTCTTCTAACTCATCATAGTTTAAATTTTCGGACTCATTTACTTCTTCAGTATTCAATACTAATAATTCATTTTCCACTGCTTTCTATTCCCCCTTCAACGCTTCAAACTTCGCTTTCATGGTTGGATTTTTCCGGGTCAATTTTTTAA
Source organism: Streptococcus oralis Uo5 (assembly GCF_000253155.1). Classification (NCBI taxonomy): domain Bacteria; kingdom Bacillati; phylum Bacillota; class Bacilli; order Lactobacillales; family Streptococcaceae; genus Streptococcus; species Streptococcus oralis. The sequence continues at coordinate 821,480 of NC_015291.1, read as the reverse complement.
CCGAAACATCTTCCAATTTATTGTTAGCGAGGCGGAGTTGGTTTTCAGATGTGGTTAGGAACTTTTTGACCTCTTCCATGCGTTTGATGGCTTTATCAATTTCATCAATAGCTTTTCCAAAGTTGGTTGAAGCAGAGTTGTAGTTTTTGGCAAAAGCTACTTTGAAGGCATCCAAATCTTCCTCAAAATGCGTAATATCGATATTCTGCTCCCGAACAAGCGCTAACTCCTGCTTGTATTTTAGGGAATTAAGTGCAGCATTTCGTAAGAGACCAATTAACTGGATAAAGAACTGGGGACGAACCACATACATCTTTTCATACTCATGACTGACATCGACAATTCCTGTGTTAAAGTAGTCGTTATCTGCTTCTAACATGGTCACCAACACGGCATATTCACAGTTCTTCTCCCGACGATCCTTGTCCAATTCCTTGTAAAAATCTGCATTCTTATGCTTCTTTTCTGTGCCGTCCGCTTCATTTTTCATTTCAAACATGATAGAAATGAATTCTAACCCATTTTCATCACATTCACGGAAGATAAAATCGCCTTTAGAACCACGCGCAGAAACCTTATTATCCTTCTCAAAGTAGGCATTTGGAAAAGCAAAACTACGGACCTTGTTAAACTCACTTTCCGCATACTGTTCTAAACTTTCCCCGATAGCTTTGGTTGATTGTTGAGCTTTGAAATTCTTGTAAAATTCTACTTGTTCACTAGCAGCCTTGAGCTGGGCTTCGTAATTCTGCTTAACAGAAGCCAAAGACAACTCATTTTCCTTTTCTTGCAAGAGGAGCTGATTTTTAACTTGATCCCGTTCTTTTTCTAGGTCAGAAAGGGTCTTTTGCAGTTGATTTTCATGCTCCAAACGCAAGGTAGCCAGTTGGTTTTCCAAGGCCTGCACTTCCTTGTCCTTAGCCAATAAAGCCTCATGGCTTATCTGTTCAACTTCTTTCTTGGCCAACTCTTTCTCTGTATCAAAGTTTTGGATTTGGCTCTGCAATTGCGCAATTTCTTGATCCTTCTGAGCCAGTTTAGACTGTTGCTCATTCATAGCCTTTTGTTCAGCCAAGGCCAGCTCCTGCTTCATTCGATCGTGCAATTCCTTATCAAACTCAGCCGTTCTCACTTGGGATAAAAGTTCGGCATACTGACTTTCATTTACTGTAAAGACTTCCCCACAGTTGGGACATTTGATTTCGTTCATAACTTTCCTCTTTCTAGACTTCTGTAACCATTATATCATGCCTGAGGGAAAATCAAAAACAGCGAGTCGAAACCCACTGTTGATATCTTTTACTTTAAATTTTTTCCAAGGCTAAACGCAAATCTTCAATCAAATCCTCTACATTTTCAAGACCGATAGACAAGCGAATTTGGTTTGGTGTGACACCTGCTGCTTCTAGGTCTTTTTCTGACAATTGACCGTGAGTGGTTGTCGCAGGATGGACAACAAGTGATTTGGCATCTGCTACGTTTGCAAGGTCAGAGAAGATTTCTAAATTATCAATGACCTTGCGAGCCTCTGTCTCTCCACCTTTGACATGGAAGGTAAAGATTGAACCAACACCTTTTGGCAAATATTTCTCAGCCAAGGCATGATAAGGACTGTCAGCAAGTTTTGGATAGTTGACTTTTTCAACCTTAGGATGGTTGACAAGGAAATCAACAATTTTCTCTGCATTTTGCACATGGCGTTCGACACGAAGAGAGAGCGTTTCGAGCCCTTGGAGCAAGAGAAAGGCATTAAATGGTGACAAGGCAGCACCTGTATCACGGAGCAATTGAACACGAACAGCGATAATAAAGGCTGCTGCACCAACATCCCGAGTATAGCTCAAGTTGTGGTAACTTGGATCTTCCTCAACAAATTGAGGGAATTTCCCTGAAGCTGCCCAGTCAAAACGACCGCTATCGACAATAACTCCTCCAATAGTCGTACCATGTCCACCGATAAACTTAGTTGCAGAGTGAATGGCAATATCTACACCGTGAGAGAAGACGTTAATCAAATATGGTGTGGCAAAAGTGTTGTCAGAAACGAGAGGAATCTGGTGTTTATGCGCAATCTCAGCCAATTTTTCCAAGTCAGGAATGTTAATCAAGGGATTCCCCAAGGTTTCAATCAAGACAAGCTTTGTATTGTCATTGATAGCTGCTTCCACTTCCTCTAAATTATCCACATCTACAAAGGTTGTTGTGATTCCATAACGAGGAAGGGTTTCCTTCAAGAGGTTGAAGGTCCCACCGTAAATAGTTGATGCAGCCACCACATGGTCACCTGCGTGAGCAAGCGCCAAAATAGTGTAGGTTACAGCAGCCATCCCTGATGCTGTCGCTAGTGCTCCAACACCACCTTCAAGAGCAGCGATTCTTTCCTCAAAGGCTGCTGTTGTAGGATTGGTGATACGAGTATAAATGTTCCCTGGTTTTCTCAAGGCAAACAAATCGGCACCTTCTTGCGTGTCATCAAAAACGAAGGATGTTGTTTGATAAATCGGTACTGCACGGGATTTAGTCGCTGGATCAACTACTTGTCCAGCATGTAATTGTAGAGTTTCAAATTTAAAATCACGAGTCATATGACGACCTCCAAATAGCTTCATTAGGGATATTGTATCATCTTGGGCTAGTCTTTTCCAATACCGTTTTTCTATATTTTGATATAAGGAACAACTATGACTAGTCTTACACATCAAACAAAAAAGCACGATTCACTCGTGCTCATTTCTTTAATCGACATAAGTATCTTCGTTTTTATTGAGGAAGGCGTAAGGCAAGCCCATCAAGAGACCTCCTCCGATAAAGTTTCCGACAAAGGTTACACCCCAGTGACGAAGAATATTAGGTATGTCAAAGTTAGCAATTGAATCTGCTGCAACACTGAACTTAACAATCGCAAAAGAAGCAAAGTTCGCAGCAATGTGTTCGTTTGTTAAGAATACAAACATGTAAATTGCTGACAAAACAAGCCAAAGTTTAGCTCCACCATCTTTCACCAAAACAAATGAAAGAATGGCAATGTTTACAAAGATATTGGCTAAAATACCTTCAAGTAAGACTAGCTCATTGGAACGACCTAACTTCATCTCTACAACCCCTGAAATGAAGCTATCATGTGTTAGATTTGCGAAGGCTGCAGAATGGGCAAAGCCCCAACCTGCTATCAAAGCTCCGATAAGGTTGAACAAGGTACAGTAAAGTAAAATCTCAGCTGTTTTTCTCCAAGAGATTTTTTTCAAGAAACTACCAGCTGTCAAAAACATCATATTTGAAGTTACCAACTCAGCATTCAAGAAAACAATGTAGGCCAATCCCCAAGCAAAAACAAATGGGAAGAGGAAGCGACCACTGCCTGGTGCGATCTTATTAATCAAGTCAGCCCCAACTGCACCCGCAGCCGTACTAAATGTTAAAAAGGCACCTGCAAACATGGAACGAATTGCATACTTAAACTTGCTTTGACTATAAAGACTTTCTTTCTTCTTACAAGCAAATTCAATCTTTGAGATAAATTCTGAAGAAACCAATAAAAAAACTCCTAAACTTTTATTTGTGATAATTATAACATAATTCTTGTTTTCTAGAAAGCGTTTTCTGTAAATTTCTAAAATATTTATCTTAAAAATCTTTATCCTAAGCCTTCTTATCCTTTTTCATAAGAACTATTTTGATCCTATTTTGTTGACATAAAAAACCAGTGAAATAGCACTTCACTGGTTCATTCATTCTTAATAACGTTGTCTATACGGTTGATTAAAGGCCTTCAAAATATCCTCAGAAGTCTCAGAATAAGCTTTTGATTCTTTAAAGATTCCTTTGACGATTATACGCTCGGTCGCATTATAATCAACACAGGTAACCAAAGTAATCTCTTTTACGCCATCACGATCTTCGATTTCATCTACACGGTCTGGTGTAACACGTTTTACTTCTGTAATCTCATAAGTATAAACTTTATCCTTATCGGTCAGGTAAATTTTCATACCTGCTTTGGCATTGACCAAAGGTGAGAAGAGCATTTGACTGGCATTTTCAGCAGTAAAGATATGGTGACTGGCTAGAGAATAGTTGCCTTCTCCCATTTTTTGGTCTGGTTTCATGGTCCCTGCTCCGTAGAACAGGTTTACATTATCCAACCCTTTGAAAATAGGAAGGTTAATCTCTACTTCAGGAATAGCAATACCTCCAATAACAGGAAGTTTCTGAGCATCCCATTGTGAAGCCAATACAGCTTCGGATGAAATAGACTTAACAGAGTCAAAATCAAAATTTCCCTCGGATTTTAGATTTTCATCTATATTTTCCTTAGTGACTTGATTGACTTGGTATTTATTGGTATTCCAGACCAAAAAGAGATCACGAATCTTTGAATTAAAAATTAAAGCTAGCGATAAAAGAATTAAGAAACCTGCTAAAATATTGATAAATAGATTTCTTCGCTTGTTTTTCTTACTCTTTTTATTTTTCGTTTTTTTATGAGACATTATGCTTCACCTTCTGTTTCAATTTCAGTCCCAACTTCTTCCTTTTCTGCCGCAGCAACCGTTGTAAAGGTCACAATCTTAGCATCCTGATCTAGACGCATCACCTTAACTCCCATAGTTGAGCGTCCCGTTTGTGAAATATTGGCAACATTTGTACGGATCATGACACCTGTATCTGTGATAATCATCAGGTCTTCATCCCCCTTAACAGTGAGGAGACCTGCCAGAGGACCATTCTTCTCAGCAACATTGGCCGTCTTCATTCCTTTACCGCCACGGCCTTTAGTAGGGTATTCAGTAGCAAGTGTACGTTTACCATAACCTTTTTCAGTGATGATAAGGACCTCATCCTGATCAGTGATGACACTAGCACCAACTACAGTATCTCCTTCACGAAGGTTAACTCCTCGGACACCTGTGGCAATTCGACTCATGCCACGAACAGCTGACTGATTAAAGCGAACAGAATAACCAAACTTGGTACCAATGATGATATCGGTATCTTCTTCTGTCAGCAAGACATTGATTAATTCATCCTCATCCTTGAGATTCAAGGCTTTAAGTCCATTTTGACGAATATTTGCAAATTCTTTAACACTGGTTCTCTTCACAATACCGTAACGAGTTGTAAAGAAGAGATAGGCGTCATCACTACGTTCAGACTCAACATTGATGATGGTCTGAATGCTCTCACCTTCGTCCAACTTCAAAAGATTGACAACTGGCAAGCCCTTAGCGGTACGACCGTATTCAGGGATTTCATAACCTTTTAGTCGGTATACGCGTCCTTTATTAGTAAAGAAAAGCAAATGATCATGGGTGCTGGTCGAAACCAACTCACGCACAAAGTCATCATCCTTTACACCCGTACCTTGAACTCCACGACCACCACGTTTTTGAGCAGTAAACTCACCTTGATCCAGACGTTTGATATAGCCCTTGTTAGATAGGGTAATCAAAACATCCGTTTCTTCAATCAAATCTTCATCTTCAAGAGTTAAGACTTCTCCGATCATCAACTCCGTACGACGCTTGTCACCAAACTTGCGTTTGACTTCGTCCAATTCTTCTTTGATAATTTGCGCCACACGCTCAGGTTTGGCAAGAATATCAGCCAAATCTGCAATCAGGGCAATTAATTCGTCATACTCTGACTGAATTTTATCACGTTCCAATCCTGTCAAACGACGAAGACGCATATCAAGGATAGCTTGACTTTGACGTTCAGAAAGCTTAAACTTGCTCATCAACTCAGCTTGTGCTTCGGCATCTGTTTCACTTGCACGGATAATACGAATCACTTCGTCGATATGATCTAGCGCAATTAGAAGACCTTCTAAGATGTGAGCACGCGCTTCTGCTTTTTCTTTATCAAAACGTGTACGGCGAACAACCACTTCCTTTTGGTGCTCGATATAAGCATCCAAAATCTGACGAAGGGACAAGATTTTTGGCACGCCATTTTGAATAGCCAGCATGTTGAAACCAAAGTTGGTTTGCATCTGGGTCATCTTGAAGAGGTTGTTAAGGATAACGTTGGCAGAAGCGTCACGTTTAACCTCGATTACAAAGCGAACGCCTTCACGGTTGGACTCATCACGTACAGCTGTAATGCCCTCAATTCGTTTTTCCTGAACCAAGCGAACAATATGCTCATGCACCTTGGTTTTATTAACCATATAAGGGAATTCCGTTACAACGATACGCTCACGACCCGTCTTAGTGGTTTCAATCTCTGTACGAGAACGAAGGACAATGGAACCTTTACCAGTCTCATAAGCCTTATGGATACCTGATTTTCCCATGACAAGAGCACCAGTCGGAAAATCTGGACCAGGCAAGACTTCCATCAAGTCCTTAGTCGTCACTTCAGGATTATCCATAACCAACTTCACTGCATCAATGGTTTCACCCAAGTTGTGAGGTGGAATATTGGTTGCCATCCCAACAGCGATACCAGTTGCCCCATTGACCAAAAGGTTTGGAAAACGAGCTGGCAAAACCAAGGGTTCACGTTCGTTAGCATCGTAGTTATCTACGAAATCAACGGTGTTTTTATTGATATCACGAAGCATTTCAAGAGCAATCTTGCTCATACGTGCCTCAGTGTACCGTTGCGCGGCTGCACCATCCCCGTCCATAGAACCAAAGTTTCCATGCCCATCAACAAGCATGTAACGGTAGCTCCACCACTGGGCCATACGAACCATGGCTTCGTAAATAGAGGAATCTCCGTGTGGGTGGTATTTACCCATAACATCCCCTGTAATACGGGCTGATTTTTTATGAGGTTTGTCTGGTGTAACACCTAGTTCATTCATTCCGTAAAGAATACGACGGTGAACAGGTTTTAAGCCATCTCGAACATCAGGAAGGGCCCGCGCGACGATAACGCTCATGGCGTAGTCGATAAAGCTGGTCTTCATCTCCTTTGTCAGATTGACATTCACTAAATTTCTATCCTGCATTCATAAATGCCTCATTTCACTATTAGTAACTAGATATATTATACCATAAAGTGTAGATCATTTCAGTCTTTGGAAATCACTAAAACGTTTACATACTTATCCCGAAGGTATATCCGTGACAAAGCTTAGCAAAAGTGATAGAATGAAATCAAATGGGGGTTCCCCCCTTAATAAAATAAAGGAGATGTTTAGACAAATGACAGCAACTAAACAACACAAAAAAGTGATCCTTGTCGGTGACGGTGCCGTAGGTTCATCTTATGCTTTCGCGCTTGTAACCCAAGGAATTGCACAAGAACTTGGTATCATTGAAATTCCTCAATTGTTTGAAAAAGCAGTTGGTGATGCTGAAGACCTTAGCCACGCGCTAGCTTTTACTTCACCTAAAAAAATCTATGCAGCTAAGTACGAAGACTGTGCGGATGCAGACCTTGTAGTTATCACTGCTGGTGCTCCACAAAAACCAGGTGAAACTCGCCTTGACCTTGTAGGTAAAAACTTGGCAATCAACAAATCAATTGTTGAACAAGTTGTTGCATCTGGATTTGACGGTATCTTCCTTGTTGCTGCTAACCCAGTTGACGTCTTGACATACTCAACATGGAAATTCTCAGGTTTCCCTAAAGAACGCGTTATCGGTTCAGGTACTTCACTTGACTCAGCTCGTTTCCGTCAAGCACTTGCTGAAACTATCGGTGTTGATGCACGTTCAGTTCACGCCTACATCATGGGTGAACACGGTGACTCTGAGTTTGCTGTTTGGTCACACGCTAACGTTGCCGGTGTTAAATTGGAACAATGGTTGCAAGCTAACCGTGACTTGAATGAAGCTGACCTTGTTGAACTCTTCATCTCAGTTCGTGATGCAGCTTACTCAATCATCAACAAAAAAGGTGCTACTTATTACGGTATCGCCGTTGCCCTTGCTCGTATCACTCGTGCTATCCTTGACGATGAAAATGCGGTGCTACCACTTTCTGTATTCCAAGAAGGTCAATACGGTGTTGAAAACGTCTTTATTGGTCAACCTGCTATCGTTGGTGCACACGGTATCGTTCGTCCAGTTAACATCCCATTGAACGATGCTGAAACTCAAAAAATGCAAGCATCAGCAAAAGAATTGCAAGCTATCATTGATGAAGCATGGAAAAACCCTGAATTCCAAGCAGCTTCTAAAAACTAATGAAAAGAAGGTTCTCAAACATGGGAGCCTTTTTCTTTTTGTACAGAATCATAACTCAACTTTTCAAATAAACAAAAAAAGCCTATCAACCAAGCAATGAAGATTGATACAATAGGCTTTTTGAAAATTCATTATTTAACAGCGTCTTTAAGAGCTTTACCAGCTTTGAATGCTGGAACTTTAGAAGCTGCGATTTTGATTTCTTTACCAGTTTGTGGGTTGCGACCTTTACGTGCAGCACGCTCACGAACTTCAAAGTTACCGAAACCGATCAATTGAACTTTTTCACCAGCTGCAAGGTATTCAGTTACTGCTGCAAATACAGCGTCAACTGCTGCTGCTGAATCTTTCTTAGTCAATTCTGTAGCTTCTGCTACTTTAGCGATCAAATCTTGTTTGTTTGCCATGTTAACAAATCCTCCAAATAATTTCTAATTAACAAATATAATCATATCCTAAAATCGGCTATAGGTCAAGTCAAAAACACTATTTTGACCATTTTTTCTCTATTTTTTTAGGAATTGTAGCGAATTAGAATCGCCCAAGCATTCTCTCCAGTATGAGTTTGAATAATAGAGCCAGTTTCCAATACAGAGATTGGCTTCTCAACATAAGGTTGCAATAATGCCTTCATCTCATTCGCCCATTCGTTCGTTCCAGCGTAGGAAATTCCAATTTCTGCAACTGATTTTTGGGAAAGAGTCTCGGTTAATTCCTCAAGCCACTTTTTGAAAGTTTTCGCTCCACGTCCTTTGACGATTGGTTGGAGTTCGTGGTTCTTCATCTGCATTACTACACGAATATTCAAGAGTGAGCTTAGTAATCCTGTCACACGTCCAATACGACCACCCTTAACTAAGTTTTCTAGCGTCGAAACACCGATATAGAGTTCTGTATGATTTTTGACGTCCTCTACATGAGCTAAGATCGTTTCTAAGTCTTTACCCTCTTTAGCAAGTTTTGCGGCTTCAACAACTTGGAACTTCAATGCTTGATCTGTAAAGGAACTATCAATAACCGTTACATCAGCAGTTGAGAGACTTGCCCCTTGACGAGCAGCTTCCACAGTTCCAGACAAGGCATGGGACATGTGAATGGCGATAATTTGACTGCCGTCTTTACCTAGTTCTTCAAAGACCTCAGCAAACACTCCTACAGGGGGCTGGCTTGTTTTAGGCAGATTCTTACTTTGTTGCATAAGATGAAGGAATTCTCCCTCTTTCAAATCTGCATCCGAATAAAGCACACTATCAATCATAACTGATAGAGGGACAACAGTGATATTTAATTCTTTAACTACTTCTGGTTCGATAGTAACAGAAGAGTCCGTTACAATTTTTACTTGTGTCATAATTCAATCTTTCTATTCTTCTCAATAGGATTGGGATTTTCTCCTTTATTATATCAAAAAAATGATAAAAAATCATAAGTGATCCGATGAAAAGAACTGAATTTTTGGTATAATCTATCTATAGAAAAGTGAGGAACAGCTATGATTCGAAAACTTCAACCGATTATCACCATTATTCTTGGAGCTGCTATCTATGCCTTCGGTCTTACCTACTTTGTTGTTCCTTATCATTTATTTGAGGGAGGGGCGACAGGTATTACCTTGATTACCTACTATCTCTTTAAGATTCCTGTCTCATTGATGAACCTCTTAATTAATATCCCTTTATTTATCCTGGCTTGGAAAATATTTGGACCTAAGACCCTCTACTCCAGCCTTCTAGGATCTATTTCTCTTTCCGTTTGGCTAGCAATTTTTGAGCGCATTCCTTTGCACATCGACTTGCAAGGTGATCTCATCATTGTCGCTTTAGTCTCAGGAGTCTTATTGGGGGTTGGTTTAGGAATTATCTTTAATGCTGGTGGAACCACTGGTGGCTCTGATATCGTCGCTCGTATCCTCAACAAATACACCAATATTTCGATTGGGAAATTGCTTTTTGGGATTGACTTTTTTATCCTAATGTTGATTTTGATTATCTTCCAGGACCTTCGTCTAGTTACCTATACCCTCTTATTTGACTTTATCATCGCTCGTGTTATCGACTTGATAGGCGAAGGAGGTTATGCTGGTAAAGGATTTATGATTATTACCCAATATCCTGATCAATTGGCCAAAGAGATTAACGATGAACTCGGACGTGGTGTTACCTTTATATCTGGTCAAGGCTACTACAGCAAAAAGGATTTAAAAATTATCTACTGTATCGTCGGTCGGAATGAAATCGTTAAAATGAAAGATATGATTCACAAAATCGACCCTCAAGCCTTTATCACCATCACTGAGGCTCATGAAATTCTGGGTGAAGGATTTACTTATGTGAAAGATTAAAAAAGCTGGGAATTCCCAGCTTTTATTCTTCTTCTGCGAGGGTTGAATGGCGGAACCCATAAGTAAAGTAAATGACTAGACCAACTAGAAGAGCAATGCCAAAGGCGATCCAGGTATCTAGACTATATTGAAGCATAAAGGAAACACAGATAAGAATGGAAAGAATTGGCAAAAGTGGCACCAAGGGTGTTTTAAACTCTCCCTCTTTTGGCATACCCTTATCCTTTCTGAGTTTTATTATTCCATAGGCTAGCAAAATGAGATAAGCTAGCGTACAGATATTTAAGAAGGCTGCAATACTGGCTAGAGGAAAGACTCCTGCAGCAATGGCTGAAGCAACTCCTGTTAAGAGGGTCGCATTTTTAGGAACGCGACTAGTCTTGCTTAATTGTTTGAAACTTTGAGGTAAAAGTCCATCACGTGCTAAGCTATAAATCATCCGAGACAAAGCATAAGTCATGGAGATACATACGGTTATCAGGGTTAGAATGGCTACAAGTGAAACATAATTTGCCGCCCAGCCGATACCAATACTCCGTAATGAAAATGCTACTGCATCGTCCACATTGAGCTTACTGTAGTGAACAATCCCTGTCAATACTAAGGTTACCAAAGCATAGAGAATGGTGACGATTGTCAGAGAAAGGACAATTCCGCGAGGAATATTTTTTTGCGGGCTTTGGATTTCATCAACTGCCATGGAAATAGACTCAAATCCGAGAAATCCAAAGAACATCAAAGATGCACCTGCCATAATCCCAGTGCTTCCTCCATAAATCTGGCCAAAGCCAAAAGGAGCAAAATTCGACCAATTTTCAGGTTTGATGTACCAAATACCAACTAGGATAAACAGGGCGAGAGCAGAGAATTTCAAGACTACTAAAAGCGAATTAAAGCGCAAGGCTGCCTTTGAATTCAATAAGACTACTCCTGTTACCAAAGCAAGCACCAAAATAGGTAAAAGGTCAATATAGGTACCTTGTTCAGGGTTAAAAGTGCCATTTAAGACTTGGGGCATGGAGATCCCATAATTACTGAGTAAGCCCTTAAAGTAAGCTGCCCAGCCAGACGCCACACCCGATATAGCCGTCATGAATTCCATGATGGTCAACCAACCGGCAATCCAGGCTGGCAATTCTCCTAGAATCGCATAGAGGTAACTATAAGCACCACCAGTTGCAGGCACACGAGAGGCAAATTCTGCGAAAAAGAGGGCAGATAGAGAAACACACAGGGCAGAAACCACAATGGAAATCACTAGTGATGGACCAGCTAGGGTGGCTGCTGCTGTTCCTGTAATGGTGAAAATCCCCGTCCCCACCATGGCACCTATTCCTAAAAGAATCAAATCCCACAACTTCAAATGGCAGTGCATCTCTGTCTGTCTCAGACTAACATCCTTGGTTCTAAAAATATTCATACTTCATCTCCACTAAATGTAATTGTTTTATTTTACCATATAAAAGCAGTTTTGTGAATATTTATTAGGTCCTTTTTTGAAAAAAATTCTGAACAGAAGGGATTCCTGTTCAGAATTTGCATTTTTACCCACTGATTCTTTCAATTTGTTACTTATCAAGCGAGTAAGCTCAACAGTATACTCCATTGAAAGTTTTTGGGGATTTGGGATTTTTTAAACTTCAAAATAAGGGAAGGGACGGTCACTATCTAAAGGACGATTTGGAACTTCTTGTTCCAAAATAGCGCGCCAACCTGATACCAATTCTTCAAAAGTCAATTGAGCTTCTGGAGAAGCTGTTGTCAGCTTCCGACCAAACCAAGCCATGGTTGCAGTTTCAAACTGAAGCATAGCGTACTGGATTACTGGTACATTTGCCTCTTCATAATTTTCATTTACTGCACGCGCTACTTCTGCCGCTTGCGGAAGGAGTTGATTGCTGATTTTATCAACAACAGTCGCATCCATCTCTCTCCATGAAAGAAGTTGACCATTTACCTGATAAAAGAGCTCAAAGGTTTCTTGATTTTCTTTGAAATTAGTAAGAACAAAAGCACGTTCTACTGCCTCAGGACCACCAGCAGCTTTTACAGCGTTTATCAAGAGGTTTTGTTCCATTTGTCGCCAATAATCATCTGCTTCTTCTGCTAAATCATTTGTAAAAGGTGGGACAATTTCCTCGACAGGAATTTCGCCTTTATTCGCTTTTTCGACATTACCGAATAATTTTTTTAAAAATCCCATTTGCTTCTCCTTTTGGATCTATCCGACTGAACCTTCCATTTCATAGCTAATCAAGCGGTTCAGCTCAACTGCATATTCCATTGGAAGCTCTTTAGTGAAGGGTTCGACAAATCCCATGACAATCATCTCGGTTGCCTCAGATTCTGACAATCCACGACTCATGAGATAGTAGAGTTGTTCCTCTGAAATCTTGGATACCTTGGCTTCGTGCTCCAAAGCAACTTGCGAGTTGTGAATTTCATTGAATGGAATGGTATCTGACGCTGATAAGTCATCCATGATAATGGTATCACACTCAATGTGAGAGACAGATTTCTTAGAGTTTTTGTTAAAGGTTACTTGTCCACGGTAGTCCACTTTTCCGCCGCCTTTAGCGATAGACTTAGACACGATAGACGAGCTTGTGTGTGGAGCGTTGTGGATCATCTTGGCACCCGTATCTTGGTGTTGCCCAGCATTAGCAAAGGCGATCGAAAGCATGGTACCACGCGCCCCTTCTCCATCTAGGTAAACAGATGGGTATTTCATGGTTGTTTTGGCACCCAAGTTTCCATCGATCCACTCAACAGTCGCATCTTTCAAGGCTTTAGCACGTTTGGTTACCAAGTTATAGACATTATCAGACCAGTTTTGGATGGTTGTATAACGCATGTAGGCTCCGTCCAAAGCGAAGATTTCTACAATGGCTGCGTGCAAACTGTTACTTGAATATGTTGGTGCTGTACATCCTTCTACGTAGTGGACGCTTGCTCCCTCATCAACGATAATCAGGGTACGTTCAAACTGACCTGTATTTTCGTTATTGATACGGAAGTAGGTTTGAAGTGGAATATCTACCTTGACACCTTTTGGCACGTAGATAAAGGTTCCACCAGACCATACTGCTGAGTTGAGAGCTGCCAACTTGTTATCTGTCGGCGGTACCAACTTCGCAAAGTATTGTTTAAACAAGTCTGGGTATTCCTTGAGGGCAGAATCCGTATCTGTAAAGATAATGCCTAACTTCTCAAATTCTTCTTTCATGTTATGGTAAACCACTTCTGACTCGTACTGGGCAGAAGCTCCAGCTAGATAAGCACGTTCAGCTTCTGGAATCCCGATACGTTCAAAGGTTTCTTTGATTTTTTCAGGAACTTCGTCCCAAGAACGGGCTGGTTTATCAGATGGTTTTTGGTAATAGATCAAGTCATCAAAGTCAATCTCTGACAAGTCTGCTCCCCAAGTTTGCATGGGCATTTTCTTGAAGGTTTCATAAGACTTCAAACGGAACTCCAGCATCCACTCAGGCTCACCCTTGGCAGCAGATAATTCACGAATAACACCTTCGTTGAGTCCTTTTCCTGTCGATAGGACAGGCTCTACATCATCATGGAAACCAAATTTATATTCACCAAGGTCAATTGGTTTTGGTTCTACTCTTTCTTCAGCCATAATATCCTTTCTTTCATTCTATATTACTAATGATTCATAAGACAAAAGAAACTTGTCTTACTGTTTTTCTTGATTTTCAATTGTTTTCTTAAGGGCATTCCAAGCTAGAGTTGCACACTTAATCCGTTGTGGGAATTTGGCAACACCTGATAAGAAAGCTGCATCGCCAAGTTGGTCTTGGCGGTCATTTTTTTGCCCTTGAACCATTTCAGAAAAAATGGTCGCAAGCTCTAAAATTTCTTGTTTGGTCTTGCCTAAAACTGCATCTGTCATCATACTAGCAGAGGCAGTTGAAATCGTGCATCCTGAATTTAGAAAAGCAATATCTTCCAAACGGTCCTCTGCGTCAAACTTGACAGAGAGGTTGATAACATCCCCACAGGTTGGGTTATTGAGGCTGATTTGCTCAGCATCTTCCAGCTTCCCTTGGTGATGTGGATTTTTCGAATGGTCTGCCACCACTGCCATATAAAGGCTATCTAGTTTAGAAAGTGCCATTGAAAAACTCCTTTGTCTTTTGTAGGGCATCGACTAGCTTGTCGCAATCTGCCTTGGTATTGTAGATATAAAAACTTGCACGAGCTGTTGCTGGGACTTCCAAATATTGGAGCAAAGGTTGGGCGCAATGGTGACCGGCTCGAACTGCTACTCCTTCATAATCAAGTGCTGTAGCTAGGTCATGGGGATGAAGATCCCCTAGGTTAAAGGCAATGACACCTGAACGTTGAGCCAGGTCTTGCGAACCATAAATGGTTAACCCTTCAATTTCCTGCAATTTTGGAAAGACGTATGCAATCAATTCCTGTTCATGAGATTCAATGGCATCCATACCAATCTTTTCTAGATAATCTACTGCAGCAGCTAGTCCAATTGCACCTGCCATATTAGGAGTACCAGCCTCGAATTTCCAAGGCAATTCCTTCCAACTAGCAGATTGTTCATAAACGAAATCAATCATTTCGCCACCAAATTCTACTGGTGACATTTGTTCCAGATACTTTTCTTTACCATAAAGGACGCCAATACCAGTTGGACCAGCCATCTTATGACCTGAAAAGGCAAAGAAGTCCACATCCAAGTCCTGAACATCAATCTTCATATGAGGCGTAGATTGAGCACCATCCACCACCATGATGGCTCCAACTTGGTGAGCCATTTGTGTGATTTCTTTGATGGGATTGACCACACCCAAAACATTTGAAGCGTGAGCTAGTGAAACAAATTTGACCTTGTCAGTTAATTTTACCTGCAAGTCAGCCATATCCAGAGATCCGTCCTTGAGATAAACATAGACAAGCTCCGCTCCAGTCTTGCGACAAGCTTCCTGCCAAGGAATGATATTGGAATGGTGTTCCATGATGGAAATCAAGACCTGGTCGCCCTCAGTCAAGATTTCTTCAGCATAGCGTGCTACCCAGTTAAGACTGGTTGTCGTTCCTCTGGTAAAGAGAACTTCCTTTGTAGAACCAGCATTGATAAACTTACGTATGGTTTCACGAGCAGCTTCATAGGATGCTGTCGCACGCTCCGCCAAGGTATGAACACCACGGTGAACGTTGGCATTGTCTTTCTCATAATAGCGATTGATTGTTTCAAGAACTGCTAGTGGTTTTTGTGTCGTCGCAGCATTGTCCAGATAGACCAGAGGTTCATCGTTGACAATCTGGTCTAAAATTGGAAAATCCTTGCGAATCGCTTCTACATCTAACATAGGCTTCCCCTTAGCGTTTTGACAATTTTTCTTCGATGGTTGCAATCATTTCGTCACGAACTTCCTTGACTGGAATCTCTACGATAACGGAGCCAAGGAAACCACGAACAACCAAACGTTCTGCAGTTGCCTTGTCCAAGCCACGGCTCATGAGGTAGTACATGTCTTCTGGATCTACCTGACCGATAGACGCCGCGTGACCTGCCGTAACATCATTTTCATCAATCAAAAGGATTGGGTTGGCATCTGAACGCGCCTGATCTGAAAGCATGAGAACTCGGCTCTCTTGTTGGGCATCCGCTCCCTTAGCTCCCTTGATGATGTGACCGATACCGTTGAAGGTCAAAGTTGCTTTCTCAAGAATAACCCCATGTTGCAGGATATTTCCAATAGAGTTGCAACCATAGTTGGTTACGCGAGTGTCAATCCCTTGCACCTGACGACCACTTGAAAGAGCTACAACCTTAAGGTCTGCATGGCTACCATTTCCAAGCAAGTCGCTATCAAAGTCAGCAACGACATTTCCTTCGTTCATGACACCAATAGCCCAGTCAATGCTTGCATCGTTGCCTAGTTTACCACGACGGCTAATGTAGGCAGTGACATTTTCACCTAAACGGTCAATGGCCGCAAATTTCACTTGCGCACCAGAACGAGCAATCACTTCAACTGTGATATTGGCAGTTGCTTTTGCACTACCTCCACCTCGTGACTCTAGACGTTCAAGATAGCTTATTTTAGAGTTTTTACCAGCAATGATAAGGATATGCTTGTTAAAGGGCACATCACTATCACTATCTTGGTAGAAAATTCCTTCGATAGGTTCTGTGATTTCTACATTGTCTGGAATATAGAGAACAGCGCCACTATTAAAGTAAGCTGTGTGGTAGGCTGCCAATTTGTCATCGTCGTACTTAACAGATGACATGAAGAATTCCTCAATAAGCTCTGGAATTTCTTCTAAAGCTGAGTGAAAGTCTGTAAAGATTACTCCTTGTTCAGCCAACTCAACTGGAGTTTGTTCAAAAACAGTCTGCGTTCCTACTTGCACCAATTTCAAGTGATTATCTAGAGCAGTGAAGTCAGGAACATTTGCTGACGGTTCACTTTCTGTAATGGTTCCATCTCCCAGATTCCAACGGTGAAATTTGACACGCTCGATAACTGGTAACTCTAAACTCTCAATCTTATCAAAAGCTTTTTGACGGAGGTCAGCCAACCAGCTTGGTTCAGCGTGCATTTCTGAAAAAAGTTTAATATTCTCTTTAGTCATTTACTTCTCCTAAAAGATACGAGGGAATTACAATTCTTCCTTGTAGTCGTAGCCAAGTTCTTCAGCTAGTTTTGCGTATCCTTCACGTTCCAAACGGGCAGCCAATTCTGGACCACCAGAAAGGACAACACGACCTTCCATCATCACGTGGACCACGTCTGGTGTGATGTAATTCAAAAGACGTTGGTAGTGAGTGATAATCATAGCACCAAAGCCTTCACCACGCATGGCATTGACACCTTTCGATACAACTTTAAGAGCATCAATATCAAGACCTGAGTCAATTTCATCCAAAAGGGCAAATGTTGGTTCCAACATCAAGAGTTGAAGAATTTCATTACGTTTTTTCTCACCACCTGAGAAACCTTCGTTGAGGTAACGCTCTGCCATTTCTTCTTTCATGTTGAGCAATTCCATTTTCTCGTCTAGTTTAGTGATGAACTCACGAACTGAAATCTTTTCATCATCTTCTTTACCAGCATTCATGGCTGCACGAAGAAATTCAGCGTTGGTGATTCCAGGAATTTCAGATGGGTATTGCATAGCCAGGAAAAGTCCCATACGCGCACGCTCGTCCACTTCCAATTCAAGGATGTTTACGCCATCAAACAAGACCTCCCCTTTGGTAACTTCATAGTTAGGGTTCCCCATAATAGCTGCAGAAAGAGTTGATTTACCTGTACCATTTGGCCCCATGATAGCTGCGATTTCTCCTGTTTTCAGAGTCAGATTGACTCCTTTCAAAATTTCTTTTCCTTCAATCTCAACGTGAAGATCTTTGATCTCTAATACTGACATGATAGTTCCTTTCTTTTTCTGGCCTACTTCCTTTATCCTTAAAGAAATCACTTACATTTCTCTAAAAAATACAAGAAAAGGTCCATAAATATACTCTACTAGTATAACAAAAAAAAGCCTAAAAGGCTTTGATTTTGTTTAGAAGCTAGTGACTAATCCTTGCGGTTTAGGTGCTGATCAATGGCATCTACTATTTTCCCCATTACATAACTTAATCTAAAATTTCGAAAAAGTAGAATGGCCCAAAAGGCTGCCATGAAATAGCGACCAGTCATCCAAGCTTCATTAAAAAAATAAGTCTCAGCAGCGGTAAATAGTGCTATCACGATAAATTGTTGTCTAGTCATAGGATTATTGTACCATGAAATCCACTTTTAGTCTTCTTCGACCATGACTTTATCAGCCAGAAATTCAAATCCCTCTGGAATCAGGCTTTCTTCTTCTACCTCTTGATCTGATTGAGAAGACTTGTTTCTAGCTGAAAATGCTGCTCGAACTTCTTTCCATTCCTCTAGGGAAATTGCCAGGATTTCAGGTGAAAATCCAGCCGCCTGGCTGAGAATATTGCCAAACATGGTATTGAGGTTATCCCGTTTCATGGTTTGCCCTGCATTGAAATTAGACTCAAAGGCTAAAATAGCATGGTGTTCGTTTGCCGCAACTGGTTGAGAACCAACAAGCAGAGCCTTATCAGGACCAGCTAAGCTTTCGATCACTTCTCCCCATGCATTCTGGAGGCGAATCAAGTTTTGCCGTGCCAATTCAGGATTTTCAACAGCTTCTTGTAGGATAGCCTGAACTTTATTACGGTCTACTCGATAGACTGTCTTGGAAGTGGCTGGACGACTAGGGATTGGCGCCACTTGTTTAGGCACCGTTTCAACATTTGCAAGTTCTTGTTTAAGACGAGCTACTTCCTGTCTCAGTGCAGAAATCTCACTTTCGACAGCTTCTGAAAGCACTGGTTCGGGCTTAATCTCAGCTAAACGAATGGTCATCATCTCAGCATAAATCTTAGGTTGTAGGCTTGCTTTCATATCTGCCAAGCTCACAGTCGCTATTCGAATCATTTCAAAGAGACTTTCCTGAGAAAGAGCTAGATTGTCCATAAAAACTGGACTATGATGAGTATTTTCGCCACCTGTCTGAACAACCAGTAGATCCCGCAAATACTGCAAGAGATCCGTCACAAAACGAGTCATGCTCTTGCCATTTTCAAACAAAAGATTCAAAGAATCGAGTGCTTTGGGGACATCCTGTTGGGCCAAAGCAGCCACATAGTCATCTAGAGCTGATAGACTAATGGTGCCTGTAATCTCCTCAGAGATAGCTGTAGTTAAAGCATTCCCTTGAGTCAAACTCAAGGCTTGGTCCAGAATAGACAAGGCATCCCGCATCCCACCTTCAGCTCGTCTAGCAATGATTTCCACAGCATCTGGTTCAGAACTGATATTTTCTTTTGACAAAATAGCTTGGATATGGTCCTTAATATCTTGCGTTCGAATTGATTTAAACTCAAAACGTTGGACACGCGATAAAATAGTTGCTGGAATTTTGTGCAATTCGGTGGTCGCCAAGATAAAGACAACATTTTGAGTTGGTTCCTCTAGGGTCTTCAAAAGCGCATTAAAAGCTCCTGTAGACAACATATGAACCTCGTCTATGATATAGACCTTATAACGTGCTAAACTAGGAGCGTAAGTAGATTTATCACGAATTTCACGGATCTCATCGACTCCGTTATTCGAAGCCGCATCCATTTCGATAACATCTTCTAAACTACCTTCTGTCACTGCCTGGCAGATATAACAGTTATTACATGGTTCTCCGTCCACTTGATTCGGACAGTTCATAGCCTTGGCAAAAATCTTGGCTACACTGGTCTTCCCAGTTCCACGAGGGCCCGAGAAAAGATAGGCATGACTAATCTTTTCCTGCTCAACTGCTTGTTTTAGGGTTTTAGCCACAACCTCTTGACCTACCAGTTGTGAAAAAGTCTGGCTTCTATATTTTCGATAAAGTGCTTGATACATTAGGCTTTCTCCTCAAACATCGTAAAGTCCCATTCTGTCTTCTCAAGCAAAATAGCGACAAATTGTTCCAAGTAATCACGGTCAACAGCATTGTAATCATCGATAAGTGAAGAATCCAGGTCTAAAACACCTAGCAATCGACCATTCTTGAGCATGGGAACTACGATTTCACTCTTTGCCATACTATCGCAAGAAATGTAGTTTGGATAGGTACTTACATCGCCAACTAAAACAGTCTCTTGAAACTCAGCAGCTTCTCCACACACGCCCTTCCCGAGCGGAATACGAATGCAAGAAACGCCGCCCTGAAAAGGCCCTAAAACCAATTCGCTACCATCAAACAGATAAAAACCTGCAAATACAGTATTCGGAAAGCGAGATTTTAGAAGGGCACTAGCATTCGAAAGATTGGCAAGAACATTGCTCTCACCTTCAAGTAAATAAGAGAGTTCCTCATTTAACAATTGATATTGTGATTGTTTTTCTGAATCTAACATAGAACTATTATATCAAAAATGGGAAAGAGACAAAAGAAAAATCCCTTGTTTTAAACAAAGGATTTTGTGATTATCAATTTGATTAAAGTTCGATATCACCGAACAAGTCAGCCATTGAGAATCCTGTTTGTGTTTCTGGAAGTTCGAAATCACGTTTTTCTTGACGTTTTGGACGACGTGGACGAGCAGCACGTTTTTCTTCTTTTTGTCCTTCTTCTTGAGCTGGACGCTCTTCAAGAGCTTTGATAGAAAGTGATACACGTTCTGCGTCAGCGTTAACATCAAGGACTTTAACAGTAACTTCTTGACCAACAGTAAGAGCTTCTTTTGGATTTTCGATACGTTTGTGTGAAATTTGTGATACGTGAACAAGTCCATCGATACCTGGCAATACTTCAACAAATGCACCGAAGTCAGTCAAACGTTTAACTGTTCCTTCTACTACATCACCTTTAGCCAATTTTTGCTCAACGCCATCCCATGGTCCAGGTGTTGTTGCTTTAAGTGAAAGTGATACGCGTCCTTCTTCTTCGTTAAGATCAAGGATCTTCACTTCGATTTCTTCACCAACAGTTACAACTGATTTAGGTGATACGTTACGTTCGTGTGACAATTCAGTCAAGTGAACCAATCCATCAACACCACCAAGGTCGATGAAAGCACCAAAGCTAGTGATACGAGCAACTTTACCAGTTACGACATCACCAACAGCCAATTTACCAAATACTTCAGCACGAGCTGCTGCAGTAGCTGCTTCAACAACTTCACGACGTGAAAGGATGAAGCGGTTTTCTTTAGGATCAACTTCCTTGATTTTAGCATCAAATTCTTGACCTACGAAACGCTCAGTGTTACGTACGAAACGAGTATCCAACATTGAAGCTGGGATAAATCCACGAACACCTTCAAATTCTACTGAAAGTCCACCTTTAACGGCACGAGTTCCTTTAACAGTAACAACTTCTTCTTCGCGTCCTACAAGTTTGTCCCATGCTTTGCGAGCTTCAAGGCGTTTTTTAGATACAAGGTATGTTACTGTATCAGTATCTTTACCAACTACTTGACGAAGTACAAGAACATCCAATACTTCTCCTACTTTCACAAAGTCATTGATATCTGCATCGCGATCGTTTGTCAATTCGCGAAGAGTCAAGACACCTTCAACACCAGTCCCAGAGATTGCAACGTTAGCTTGAGTCGCATCAACTGTCAATACTTCAGCACTAACAACATCACCAGGCTCAACTTGGCTAACGCTATTTAGCAAATCTTCAAATTCGTTCATCTAAAAAATCCTCCAACAATCAAGTTTTTCCAAACTTGACATACTTATAATTTTTTTCCTAAGCACCCGCAAAGACATGTTCATATCGTTCACGTCTTTCAATTATAAAAATAAAATACCCTAAGATATTTTTCTTTTTATCTTGAATTTATTACCTAAGAACTGGGGTAGCTGGATTCGAACCAACGCATGAGGGAGTCAAAGTCCCTTGCCTTACCGCTTGGCTATACCCCATTGATGAATGGAGAGAGAGGGATTCGAACCCCCGAACCCGAAGGAGCGGATTTACAGTCCGCCGCGTTTAGCCTCTTCGCTATCTCTCCAATGTTTAACGAGAACTATTATATCATGAAATTTTCAATAAAACAAGTATTATTTTGTCAAATTATAGTTTTCAATCAAAATTTCCACAGCTTTTTCAAGTTTTTTATAAAAACTATCGACATTTCCATTCTTTATGATGGCAAATTGGCTATCTAATTCGGCAATTTCCCCAATAACCTTTTTCCCGATCGTCAAAACGTATCCTTCATAGCTGTCTTTTCCAACAGTCACTTTTGCATCCGTTAATTGAATTTCAATTTTCTTATCTTTTTTACTCATTCTGTACCTCTTTTCACTTTTTCTATTGTACAAGAAAATGCTCAAACTAGCAAGAAAAAACTCCATTTCAGTCCTTACAACTGCTATGGAGTTCTTCTTTACTTCATGTCTTTTAGTCCACTTTGACAATCCATCCTTCAGGTGCATCTACATCACCAAATTGGATACCAGTCAATTCATCATAGAGTTTACGTGTCACAGGACCTACTTCTGTTTCACTATAGAAAACATGGAAATCATCGCCATGTTGGATGCCTCCAATTGGCGAAATAACCGCTGCTGTTCCACAAGCACCTGCCTCTACAAAACGATCCAAATTATCAATTGGAACATCACCTTCAATCGGTGTCAAGCCCAAGCGGTGTTCTGCCAAGTAAAGCAAAGAATACTTGGTAATAGATGGCAAGATGGATGGACTCAATGGCGTAACAAATTCGTTGTTCTCTGTGATTCCAAAGAAGTTGGCTGATCCGACTTCCTCAATCTTGGTGTGGGTAGCTGGATCTAGGTAGATAACATCTGAAAAATTACGTGATTTTGCCATTTTACCTGGTAGAAGACTAGCAGCATAGTTTCCACCTACTTTGGCCGCACCTGTACCATTTGGAGCGGCACGGTCGTATTCATCCTGAATCAAGAAGTTTGTTGGGACTAAACCACCTTTAAAGTAATTCCCAACTGGCATAGCAAAGATGGTGAAAATATACTCTTCTGCTGGTTTAACCCCGATAATATCCCCAACACCAATCAAAAGTGGACGAAGATAAAGGGTTCCACCTGTTCCATATGGTGGGACGTATTCTTCATTTGCACGCACAACTGCTTTACAAGCTTCTACAAACATTTCTGTCGGAACTTGTGGCATCAAGAGACGGTCGCAAGTACGTTGCAGACGCTTGGCATTTTCGTCAGGACGGAACAGTTGAACGCTACCATCCTTGGTACAATAGGCTTTCAATCCCTCAAATGCTTGCTGTCCATAGTGGAGACTTGGAGAAGACTCTGAAATATGCAAGGTTGCATCCTCTGTCAATTCTCCTTGATCCCATTGACCATTTTTGTAGTGAGCGATATAACGGTAAGGTAATTTCATATAAGCAAAGCCAAGATTTTCCCAATCAATTGCAACTGTCATGTGTTTCTCCTTTATACTATTCAAGCTATGTGTTCTATTCTACACTTTTCTAGTAAAATTTCAAGTATTATTTGTAATTTTCTGAAAATTTTTTCAACACAAAAGAAATCAGCCCTCTGGACTGATTTTTTTATGAATTCGCTTTATCCTCTTTAAAGACTTCTTTGAGGTAAGCATCGAAAACTTCTTCATCTGAAATGGTGTCTGAAATAAAGCTTCCATTGCTAGTACGTTCTGACAAGTTGAGGTCTTGCAATCGACTCTCATAGATTGTTCCCTTGTTCGATTGGACAAGGAGCGTTTGATCGTTTTCTTCCATTTCTGTACTAAAAAGATCACCAACGAAACCTTGCTCTGCAACTGCTCCAGCCAAGAAGACTCGGTGCGGTTTGTTTTTCAACTCACGCAAGACTTGTAGGCCTCGTTTGGCACGGCTGGTTGCTGGAATTTCGTCGATAGAAACACGTTTTAAACTACCGCGTTGGGTCAAGAGGTAGAAGGATGAGGTGTTACAGATAAAGGCAGCCTGAAGTGCATCATCTGCTTTCAGGTTCATAGCCTTGACACCCGCAGCCTTGGCACTAACAACCGGAACCTCTTCGATATTAAAACGAAGGGCATAACCATTTTGACTAATCAAGAGAACATCATCCAGTTTGATTGGTGCTACTGCTACAATCTGGTCTGTCTCGTCTTTGAGCTTAGCATACTTAACAGACTTCGACTTGTAGGTCCGCCATGGAGAGAATTCTTTGCGTTCTACGCGTTTGATTTGACCAAGGCGAGTTGCTGCAAAGTAGGTTGTCGCATCATCAAACTGATCCACGACTTCTGCATAAAGGATTTCTTCGTTAGTTTCAAAGTTGGTAATGGTTTGGCTCAAGTGCTCACCGATATCCTTCCAACGAATATCTGCCAATTCGTGGATTGGTCGATAGATGACATTCCCAAGAGTCGTGAACATCAAGAGATGCTGGGTTGTCTTGGCAGATTGAACAAAGATCAAACGATCATCATCACGCTTGCCAATTTCTTCCAGAGTGGATGCTGCAAAGGAACGTGGACTGGTACGCTTGATATAACCTGCCTTAGTCACGCTGACATAGGTATCTTCCTCGGCAATCAAACTAGCTGTGTCAATCTCGATTGCTTTCGCAGTATCTTCCAAAGTACTCAAACGTGGTGTCGCAAATTTCTTCTTGACCTCACGAAGTTCTTTCTTCATGAGATTGTACATAGTCCGTTCATCACTAATGATAGCCGCAAGCATGGCAATCTTTTCACGAAGTTCTGCTTCTTCTTCCTGCAAGACAACCACGTCTGTATTGGTCAAACGGTAAAGTTGCAAGGTCACGATAGCTTCAGCCTGCTCTTCTGTAAACTCATAGCTGACCTTGAGGTTTTCCTTGGCGTCAGCTTTGTTCTCAGAAGCACGGATAAGGGCAATGACTTCATCCAAAATCGAAATCACGCGAATTAAACCTTCAACGATGTGAAGACGTTTCTCAGCCTTTTCCTTGTCAAAGCGTGAACGCGCCAAAATCACTTCACGACGGTGGGCGATATAGCTAGACAGGATTGGGACAATCCCAACCTGACGAGGTGTGAAATTGTCAATCGCCACCATGTTAAAGTTGTAGTTGATTTGCAGGTCGGTGTATTTGAAGAGATAGTTAAGAACGAGCTCGGTATTAGCATCTTTCTTAAGTTCAATAGCGATACGAAGACCGTCACGGTCAGACTCATCACGAACCTCAGCGATCCCTGCCACCTTGTTATTGACACGAACATCGTCGATTTTCTTGACCAGATTGGCCTTATTGATTTCATAAGGAATTTCAGTGATAACGATTTGTTCCTTACCACCTTTTAGCTTTTCAATCTCCGTCTTAGAGCGAACGGCCACGCGCCCTTTCCCAGTTTCATAGGCCTTTTTGATTTCGTCACGGCCTTGGATAATCCCTCCAGTCGGGAAATCTGGTCCAGGCAAGAATTCCATCAGCTTATCCACCTTGGCAGTTGGGTGGTCAATCATGTAGACTGTCGCATCGATAACTTCGGCCAAATTATGTGGTGGAATGTCCGTAGCATATCCAGCTGAAATCCCAGTCGAACCATTGACCAAAAGGTTGGGAAAGGCTGCTGGTAAGACAGTTGGTTCTTTCTCGGTATCGTCAAAGTTCCACGCAAAAGGAACGGTCTTTTTCTCGATGTCCTGAAGGAGATAACCTGCAATCTCAGACAAACGTGCCTCTGTATAACGCATAGCCGCCGGCGGATCTCCGTCCATAGAACCGTTGTTACCGTGCATTTCAACTAGAATCTCACGATTTTTCCAGTCCTGAGACATACGGACCATGGCATCATAGATGGAACTGTCACCGTGTGGGTGGAAATTCCCCATGATATTCCCGACAGACTTGGCAGACTTACGGTAGCTCTTGTCAAAAGTATTGCCATCCTTATTCATCGAATAAAGAATGCGACGCTGAACCGGCTTCAAACCATCCCGAATGTCTGGCAAAGCCCGGTCTTGAATAATATACTTGGAGTAGCGACCAAAGCGCTCTCCCATGATGTCCTCAAGGGACATGTTTTGAATGTTACTCATATAAGATACAAAGCCCGTAAAATGCAAAGTGAAAATAAGAAATTATTACAGTGAGCGATGCTCACAAGAGAATTTATCTTTTTCGCACAGCATTTAAGGCGTGTTCAACTCCTTTCAAAGAATATAGAGTAGGTTTTACATTAAAATTGGTACTTGAGAAAAATATTCTTAGATACTATTTAAGTCATTCACAACACTTATTTAGATTAAGCAAAAACAACTATTTCCTATGGATTATTCTTTCTTCTTTGAAGTGTGTATAAATATTGACAAGGTAAATAAGAAACTATAGCAGTTGATATCAGCAAGATATTAAACATAAACTTTTGCCCTCGAAATAGCTCCTCCCAATGCATTGTATTAAGATAATGAAAAATTAAACCAAATAAATAACAGATACTGATAGGGAAGACTCTCCACTTGATTGATTTGTATAAATAATATAAGCGTATTGAGTGATAGAGCGTGGAAGAAATAAGCATAGGTAAACAAAAAGAAATTAGAAAGAAAGAAAATCTTAAAGCATCATCAAAAAGCTCTGTGCGATCTATGGAAAACAACCAAATATTACACATCGTTATAATAATCGGGAAAAATAAGCCATACACCCTTTTATGTAACTTATTTCTTTTGATAGCTAGAAATATAGAGGACACCAATACTAAAATTTGTACTCCTGGGAATCCCATAAAAAATGTAGCAAATACATAATCTAACATACTAGTTCAACCTTTCCTTAGCATACTCAATCATCTTCTCAGCTACTTCCATATCATAGTCAAATCCCATCTTGTGAGCAAGGAATTGAGCCTCTTGGTGGAAAAGTTCCATGGTAGCAAACAAAGACTGGGTGATTTTATCTAAACTTGAGAAATCAAGCAGATTTGAGAATTGTTTCTCTTTCTCAGCAGGTAAATAGTTAAAGAGATACTTGTAGTTCTTACCGATATCAACTGTTCCCCTATCACTTACTACCTGCCAAGCTAAGACTTTTAGTAACTCTTGCTGACAGATACCATAGAGATGGTCGGTCGCATAGATAACTTGCTTGCGACAGATTCCCTTGACCACATAGGCTGACACCCACCAAAATTCATTACAAGCTTTTTCAAAATCAATCGCACTAGCTGGGCTTGTCCAAAAACGTTGAGGACTCGGGGAATAAGGTTCAAATAATCCCTTCTCATCTTCTAAAACGGTGAACCCAGCCTCACTATCCACCCATTCTTGGATATGATCTTTGGGGCAGAGGGTCAAATCAATCCTATTGCCATCTTCAAAGAGCATGAGATAGAGGCGACGGTGACCAAGCAAGACATGCTGCTCGATAATACGTTTGCCAAACTGGTCCAACCAAGAAAGTTCACTCGTCAGATTATCTAAGTCGTCCACGACATAGACCACGTCGTAATCCTGAAACTCGTCTTTGGGTGCTTTTTTATCAGTTTGTGAACCGGACATGGCGACAGCCTCAACTTGTAAAGTTTTAGCTGTTTGTAAAATCAATCTCAGCATTTGCTCTTGACTTCTATATTTTCTGCGCATATCTTTTATAGAGTTATTTTTCATAACTATCTAGCTCCTCTTGTTTTTGGATGCCTCGTATTCTTTTCTTCTCAAGTTCTCCTACAATGAATTGGATAGTTGAGCAAATCCCTAAAAAAATAAAAATATAACAAATAGATATTATGTTACTTCTTTGGTGTTTTACTATCATTTCCCATAGAACAAATATATTTACCAATGAAAGGAGAAAAATGAAGGTGGCATTCAATCGAAGTACTATAGCAAATTTGCTCTTAAAATGCCTACAATGGATTACGCTCTTATATAGAGTATAAAATGAATAAACAATCATCAAGGGGGCGAAATAGTCATGATAAAACAAAATAAATTTTAACCCAATAAATCTTAACCCATAGTAATAGTTACCTTCCACTGGTATATTTGATAGACAGACACCAATAGTTAAAATGGACAGTAAAAACAGGGATATTGAACGAGCATACTCTTTTCTCCCCAAGTTGGAGATTAAATTACTTATAATTCCAAAAATTACTATGACAACAACGAAAATAGAAATTATAGATTCACTACTCATTACTGAACCTCCATTAGTTCTACATATTATTTACACAACAAATGTGACAATCATTTTTACTTGAACGATGCAACTTTCCTGTATGGTAAAAACATTATCCCTCAAGTAGTATAAAACGTCCCCTAAAGAAACAGGCCTGAGTGATATTTTCCGTTAGATTATTCACGAAGAGTTACTCGTAGTTCAAACCAGTGTCAACTTTTAAAGTTTTAACTGTTCCTAAAATCAGGTCAAGTATTTCCTGGTCAGTTCTCATGTAGTTCATCCTCATCTGAAACATGGTTAGTAAAAGGAGCATCTTCTTTCTTTTGTTGTTGTAGTTTTCGAACTCTTTTTCTTTCAAGCATCCAAAGTAGGAATTGAATTCCTGAAAAAAGGCCTTGCAAGAAAATAAGTATATAGATTTCTTTAATCCCTCTAAATAATACTAAAACATTTACAATTGAGAGTAGAAATATAAGTGCAACGTTAGATATTAAGATTCGTGCAAACTTACTAGGGAAATACTTGACGTGCTTGATACTCTTATAAAGACTAGTAATCGCATACGTTATGCACAGAGGTGCATGAGTATATAAAGAAAATACCCGTACAAATACTCCTAAGTAGGGTTCATCTAAAAATGGATTGAACACTACAAACATTCCTATATTACAAGCCATAAATACTAGGGAACTTAAGGAGCTTGAATATTCTATTTTCTCTTTATTGGAGATTGCATCAAGAATTATCCCAGCAATAACAATAATTTCGAGAAAGAAAAATATCATTATTAAATAACTGTTCACTATTCACTCCCCCTTTGCTTACTGATTTCGTATAGTGTAATGGAGGTAGAGAGGAGGAAGATAGGAAACAAGAATCATCAAAATCATTACCAAGAATGTCAACAGATGGATCTGAACTAAATTTACCACATACCATCCCAGAATACCCACAGATAGGGGACCTAAAATATAGGATAGGAAAATCAAAAAAGCCTTCCACCGTTTTTCCGGATAGACATAACACAATCGAATAAGTGTGTAGACTAAGGCTCCTGCTATCAAAGGAAAACCAATAAACAGCATAATAGCAGTCGCTACTAAAGCACTGGATTCTGAGGGATTCATATTGAATAAAAGCATCAAGATCATAAATAAAGTAAATACAATCGGTGCATATAATCCTTGGAAACTTTTTTTTCGACTATTGATGTAGAATGCAAGAATAGCCGAGGGTAAAGAAACTAAGAAAATCAAACCCAAATAACTTCCAAAAATCGAATGTCCTGAACTATCCATTAATCATACTCCTTAAAACACTGTCGCTTCTTCCAGCGTAAACTTGACATTGTCTTCAATCCACTTGCGGCGTGGTTCAACCTTGTCTCCCATGAGGACATTGACACGGCGTTCAGCGCTTGCTAGGTCTTCGATGGTGACACGGATGAGGGTACGGGTTTCAGGATTCATAGTCGTCTCCCAGAGTTGGTCCGCATTCATCTCACCAAGACCTTTGTAGCGTTGGAGAGTGGCTCCTTTGCCAAATTGCTTGCGGAGTTCTTCTAGTTCTCCGTCTGTCCAAGCATAAGCCACTTCTTCCTTCTTGCCTTTCCCTTTGGACATCTTGTAAAGAGGCGGAAGGGCGATATAGACATGTCCTGCCTCGACTAGTGGACGCATGTAGCGATAAAAGAAGGTTAAGAGGAGGGTTTGAATATGGGCACCATCGGTGTCCGCATCGGTCATGATAATGATCTTGTCATAGTTGGCATCTTCAATAGAGAAGTCTGCTCCGACACCCGCTCCGATGGTATAAATCATGGTATTGATTTCTTCATTTTTGAGGATATCTGCCATCTTGGCCTTGGCTGTATTAATCACCTTACCACGAAGGGGCAAGATAGCCTGGAACTTGCGGTCACGACCTTGCTTGGCAGAGCCACCGGCAGAATCACCTTCGACCAGATAGAGTTCATTCTTGGCAGGGTTTTTAGACTGGGCTGGGGTTAATTTTCCAGAAAGCAAGCCCTTGTCTTTTTTATTTTTCTTACCATTACGGCTCTCATCACGTGCCTTACGTGCTGCTTCACGAGCGTCACGAGCCTTGATAGCCTTGCGGATGAGATTGGAAGCTAGTTCTCCATTTTCCATGAGGAAGAAAGTTAATTTTTCTGCGACAATGCTATCCACAATCGGACGAGCTAGTGGACTTCCAAGTTTGTCCTTGGTCTGTCCTTCAAACTGGAGGTGTTCTTCAGGTACTAAGATAGAAAGAACGGCCGCTAGTCCCTCACGATAGTCTGAACCTTCAAGATTTTTATCTTTTTCCTTGAGGAGCCCAGTCTTACGCGCGTAGTCGTTCATGACCTTAGTAATGGCTGACTTGAGTCCTGTCTCATGCGTCCCCCCATCCTTGGTACGTACGTTATTGACAAAGGATAGAATATTATCTGAAAATCCATCATTGTACTGGAGGGCTACTTCCACTTGGAAACCATTGTCTTCCCCTTCAAAGTATAGGACTGGCGTCAAGGTTTCCTTGTCTTCATTGAGATAAGAAACAAAGTCCTGCACTCCATTTTCATAGTGAAACTCGATCGCTTCTTCTGTTCGCTTATCTGTCAAAGACAAGGTCACATTTTTCAAGAGAAAGGCTGACTCATTAAGGCGTTCTGAAATGGTATTGTACTTGAAGTCTGTCGTAGAAAAGATACTGGCATCTGGCATGAAGGTCACCTTGGTACCTGTCTTCGACTTAGCTGCTGTCCCAACCTTTTGAAGAGTTGTTACTGGTTTCCCACCATTTTCAAAACGTTGCTTATAGACTGTTCCATCACGGGTGATTTCAACTTCCAGCCAACTTGATAGGGCATTAACGACTGAAGATCCCACCCCGTGGAGACCACCAGATGTCTTATAGCCGCCTTGACCGAATTTTCCTCCAGCGTGGAGAATGGTAAAGATAACCTCAACAGTTGGAATTCCCATGGCGTGCATCCCAGTTGGCATCCCACGACCATGGTCTTGAACCGTTAAACTGCCGTCTTTATTAATGGTCACATCAATACGGTCACCAAATCCAGACAAGGCCTCATCGACTGCATTGTCCACAATTTCCCAGACTAGGTGATGGAGACCGGCACCGTCAGTTGATCCGATATACATCCCCGGACGTTTACGGACTGCATCCAACCCTTCTAGCACCTGAATGGCGTCATCATTGTAGTTATTAATATTGATTTCCTTTTTTGACACAAGGAACCTCCTATTTGTTCATCTTTACTATTTTACAGGTTTTCTAGGGATTTTGCAAAGTTTTTCCCATTCAGCTGTCACAATTTCACAGGATATTCTCTGACTTTCTATACCATTTCATGGTATAATAGTTCTATGATGACATTTGTATTATTAATTTTAGCTTATCTGCTAGGTTCGATTCCGTCTGGTCTTTGGATTGGACAAATCTTTTTTCAAACAAATCTGCGTGAACATGGTTCTGGAAACACCGGAACAACCAATACTTTCCGTATTTTGGGTAAGAAAGCGGGTATGGCAACCTTTGTGATTGACTTCTTTAAAGGGACTTTGGCCACTCTACTTCCTATTCTTTTCCACCAACAAGGTGTATCACCTCTTGTCTTTGGACTTTTAGCCGTAATTGGACATACCTTTCCTATCTTTGCAGGATTTAAAGGGGGCAAGGCTGTCGCAACCAGTGCTGGGGTTGTTTTCGGATTTGCGCCTGTCTTCTGTCTCTATCTAGCGATTGTATTTTTTGGAACCCTCTATCTAGGCAGTATGATTTCACTGTCTAGCGTTACTGCTTCTATCGCGGCCGTTATCGGAGTTCTCCTATTTCCACTATTTGGTTTTATCCTAAACAGCTATGACCCTCTCTTCATTTTGATTATCCTAGCACTTGCTAGCTTGATTATCATTCGTCACAAGGATAATATCACACGCATCAAAAACAAAACTGAAAATCTCGTTCCTTGGGGATTGAACCTAACCCATCAAAATCCTAAAAAATAAAACGCCAGTTTGAACTGACGTTTTTTTGTATGCTTATTTTGACTTGATGTAGTTGATACCGTCTGCCTTAGGCGCAACTGCTTTTCCAAAGAAGGCTGCCAAGACCAGGATGGTCAAGACATAAGGCGCGATTTGAAGGTAAACCGCTGGCACTCCTTGTAGGAAAGGTAATTGAGAACCGATAACTGCCAAACTTTGTGAAAGTCCAAAGAAAAGACTAGAAAGCATAGCACCGATTGGGTTCCATTTACCAAAGATCATTGCAGCAAGGGCAATAAATCCAGGACCGACAATAGTTGTCACTGAGAAGTTGACAGAAATTGATTGAGCATAAATCGCTCCCCCAATTCCCCCAAGGAAACCTGAAATAATAACCCCTAAATATCTCATCATGTAGACATTGATCCCCAAGGTATCCGCTGCTTGAGGGTGTTCACCGACAGAGCGAAGGCGAAGACCAAAGCGTGTCTTAAAGAGAATAAACCAAGCAAGGAAAGAGAAGGCAATAGCGATATAACCTAGTAGACTAGTAGACTTGAAGAAGATATCTCCAATCACTGGGATATCAGCCAAAACCGGGAAATCAAAACGTCCAAAAGTCTGGCTTAAGTTATCCGTTTGCCCTTTGTTATAAAGAACTTTAACCAAGAAAACCGCTAGGGCAGGAGCCATCAAGTTCAATACTGTACCACTGACAACATGGTCTGCACGGAAATGAACCGTTGCGACTGCATGGATGAGGGAGAAAATAGCTCCCACGATACCAGCAACTAACAAGGAAATCCAAGGAGTCGCTGCTCCAAGTTGTTCTGCAAACTCAAGGTTAAAGACAACCCCAGAAAAGGCTCCCATAACCATAATTCCTTCAAGACCGACGTTAACGACACCACCTCGTTCAGAGAAAACTCCTCCGATACTCGTAAAAATAAGTGGTGCTGAGTATATCAGCATAGAAGAGACCAAGAGGGTGAGTAATGTTGTAATAGACATCTTTACTTACCTCCTTTAACTTGTTTTTTAGGTTTGACAAAGCGTTCGATAATGTAGTGAACGCTGACAAAGAAGATAATAGACGCTGTTACAATGCTAACAAGCTCAGACGGAACTTGCGCTGCGTTCATACCTGGTGCTCCTACTTGCAAAACTCCAAATAAGAAGGCTGCAAAGAGAATTCCAATTGGTGAATTTCCAGCAAGCAAACTAACTGCCATCCCGTTAAATCCGATAGCTAATGATGATCCCTGAACGTAAACGTTTTGGAAAGTTCCAAGACCTTCGACAGCACCACCAAGACCAGCCAAAGCACCAGAGATAATCATTGATAGGATGATTGTACGTTTTGCTGAAATACCAGCGTACTCTGAAGCATGGGGATTGAGACCAACTGCGCGAATTTCAAAACCGAGAGTCGTTTTCTTGAGCAAGAACCAAATCACACAAACAGCAATGATTGCAAAGAAGATTCCGATATTCATACGAGAATTTCCAGTCAACTCTGATAACCATGGTGTCTGGTATGTAGCATTGGCACTAACACGAATCGTTGAGTCTGTACTTTGCATAATATCTTTAGGAAAGGCATGAATAAAGGCATTTCCCACATACAATACAATGTAGTTCATCATGATGGTCACGATAACCTCTGACGTACCGAGATAGGCTCTGAGGATACCTGGAATCGCACCAACAATTCCACCTGCGATCAAAGCAATGATTACTGTTAATGGAATCAAAACGAGACGAGGCATATCTGGATTTGACAAGGCAAACCAACCACTGAGAATCCAGCCTGCCAAAGCCTGACCAGGAAGCCCGACGTTAAAGAAACCTGCACGACTGGCAACTGCGAAACCTAGACCTATCAAGACAAGAGGACCCATGGCACGGAAAATTTCTCCAATCCCACGGAGGCTACCAAAAGCTGTATAGAACAACTCCTCATAGCCCCAGATAGCATCATATCCGAAGATCCACATGACAATGGCTCCGAGCAAGATTCCTAAGAATACGGAAATCAAGGGAACCGAAATTTGTTGTAATTTTTTAGACATCACTCTTCTCCTTTCCCAAGTTTCCACCTGCCATCAAGACACCAAGTTCTTGTTTGTTAGTTGTTTCTGGCGATACAATACCTTGAATCTTACCATCGTGAATAACAGCAATTCGGTCTGAGACATTTAAAATCTCATCCAATTCAAAGCTGACAACAAGGACAGCCTTCCCGTTATCACGTTCTTCAATCAAACGTTTGTGGATATATTCAATGGCACCGACATCCAAACCACGAGTTGGCTGGCTGACGATAAGGAGATCAGGATCACGATCAATCTCACGAGCGATAATCGCTTTTTGTTGATTCCCTCCTGAGAGTGCAGCTGCAGGGACAAATTCACTGGCAGCACGAACGTCAAATTCTTCCATCAATTTCTTAGCATGTGAAGTGATATTGGCATAGTTCAAGATACCATTCTTGCTGAGTGGTTCTTTGTAGTAGGTTTGAAGAGCGATATTTTCTGAAATCATCATCTCCAAAATCAAGCCATCACGGTGACGATCCTCAGGAACGTGTCCCACGCTTAGTTCTGTAATTTGTCGAGGATGCATCCCCACGATTGATTTGCCTTTTAATTCAACGCTACCTGACTCAACCTTACGAAGACCAGTAATGGCTTGAATGAGTTCAGATTGACCATTGCCATCAATCCCTGCAATACCGACGATTTCACCAGCACGAACATCCAAAGAAAGATTTTTTACTGCTGGTACACCGCGGTTTTCATTGACAACCAAGTCTTTGATAGACAAGACCACTTCTTTGGGTTGTGGTGCCTGTTTTTCCGTTTTAAAGGAGACTGAGCGTCCAACCATCATTTCTGCCAAGTCCGCATTTGTTGCTCCTGCGATTTCAACCGTCTGGATTGATTTCCCTCGACGGATAACCGTCACTCGATTCGATACCGCACGAATCTCATCCAGTTTATGGGTAATCAAAATGATGGACTTCCCTTCTTTGACAAGGTTTTTCATGATTGCCATCAACTCATCAATCTCTGAAGGAGTCAATACGGCTGTAGGTTCATCAAAGATAAGGATATCAGCACCACGATAGAGCGTTTTCAAGATCTCTACACGTTGTTGGGCACCAACAGAAATATCCGCTACCTTAGCAGCTGGATCCACTGCCAAACCATAACGTTCAGAAAGAGCCTTGATTTCTTTAGTAGCACCAGCTATATCCAGAACACCATTTTTAGTGATTTCACTCCCTAAAATGATATTCTCAGCTACTGTAAAAGCCTCAACCAACATAAAATGTTGGTGAACCATCCCAATTCCAAGACCAGCGGCTTTAGATGGTGAATCTAGTTTTACAACTTGACCATTCACCACAATTTCACCACTCGTTGGCTCAAGAAGTCCTGCCAGCATATTCATCAGAGTGGATTTACCCGCTCCATTTTCTCCTAAAAGTGCATGGATTTCACCTTTTCGCAGTTGCAAGTTGACTTTGTCGTTTGCTACAAATTCACCAAACACCTTGGTAATATCCCGCATCTCAATGACATTTTCGTGTGCCATATGCTCTTCCTTTCAGAGGTTTATTTTATTTCAATAAAACCTGCTAATCACATTAACAAGCTCTATTGAGACAAAAATTGCCTCAATTCTTAAAGAAGCGACCAATGGCCGCTTCCTAAGAAATGACTTTTATCCATTATTTTTCAGGAACTTTAATGCTTCCGTCAAGGATTTTAGCTTTTGCATCTTCAACAGCTTTTTTACCTTCTTCTGAAAGGTTTGTTACTGCTAGCTCAACCCCTTTATCTTTCAATGAGTAAACAATCACTTGTCCACCAGGGAATTCACCTTTTTCTGTTTTGTTGGCAATATCTTTTACAGTTGTACCAACTTGTTTCAATGTAGATACAAGAACGAAGTTAGATTCTTTACCATCTTTAGAAGTGTATTTACCTTCTGCTGCTTGGTCACGGTCTACACCGATAACCCAAACTTTTTCGTCTTCGTTTTTGTTTTCATTCAATGATTTTGCTTCAGCAAAGACACCAGCACCTGTACCACCAGCTGCTTGGTAGACGACGTCTGCACCGGCAGCGTATTGAGCTGCTGCAATTGTTTTACCTTTGGCAGCATCACCAAATGAACCAGCGTAGTCAACTTGGACTTTGATAGATGGGTCTACTGACTCAACACCAGCTTTGAATCCAGCTGCAAAACGTGAAATAACTTCAGATTCGATACCACCTACAAAACCAACTTGTTTTGTTTTCGTAGTTTTCGCTGCTGCAACACCAGCAAGGTAAGCTGCTTCGTTATCCGCAAATCTTACGCTCGCAACATTCTTTTGACCTTCAATCACATCATCAATCAAGACATAGTTCAAGTCAGAGTGGTCTTTTGCTGCTTCCTCAACTGCATTGTGAAGGGCAAAACCAACACCGAAGATCAGGTTGTAACTTCCAGCCGCTTGTTGCAAGTTGTTAGCATAGTCTGCTTCGCTTGTTGATTGGAAGTAAGTATAACCTTTATCTTTAGAAAGATTGTGTTCTTTACCCCAGTCTTGCAAACCTTCCCAAGCTGATTGGTTAAATGATTTATCATCAACACCACCAGTATCTGTTACGATCGCTGCTTTGGTCTTCACTTCTGATGAAGATGAAGCTGCGTTACGAGAAGAGCGGTTACCACATGCAGCAAGTCCAACTGCTGCTACTGCAACTAGACCAAGGCCTAGCCATTGTTTCTTGTTCATTACTGAACCTCCTAAATAAGATGTGCAACGATGTTGCAAGTATGGATTATTTGGTCACACAGACCACAGCCACTTCAAGAGTGGCCCAGACTAATTTAAGTCTGTAAATGAGTATGGAAGTAACTCCCCGACCGTCATCTCGACCGTCGATTTATCTTTAGCGACTAAGGTCACTTTTAGATCTTGTTCAAAAAATTCAACCATGACCTGGCGGCAAGCACCACATGGCGAGATGGGTTTTTCAGTTTGTCCGTAGACAATCAATTCTGAAAATTCCCGTTTCCCCTCAGAGACTGCCTTGAAGATAGCTGTACGTTCCCCACAGTTAGTCAAGGGATAACTAGCATTCTCGATGTTCACACCTGTATAAATACTACCATCCTTGGCTACTAAAACAGCTCCGATAGGAAAGTGAGAATAGGGCACGTAGGCATTCTTGCTGGTTTCAATTGCTAGTTCAATTAACTCAGTAGTCGCCATCAGCCAATTCTCCTTTTAAGATTGCTACACCAGCGGATGTTCCAATACGAGTAGCACCTGCCTCCACAAAGGCAAGAGCGTCTGCGTAAGAACGCGCTCCACCAGCTGCCTTAACTCCCATATCCGGCCCGACTGTTTTACGCATTAACTTAACATCCTCAATAGTGGCACCACCAGTTGAAAATCCAGTTGATGTTTTGACAAAGTCAGCGCCTGCTTTCTGGGATAATTGGCAGGCCACAACCTTTTCATCGTCTGTCAACAAGCAAGCTTCGATAATGACTTTCACCAACTTGTCACCACTTGCTTCTACGACAGCACGGATGTCCGATTCAACTAAATCCAGATTGCCTGATTTGAGGGCACCAACATTGATAACCATATCAATCTCATCTGCACCGTTTTGGACAGCTTCTTTTGTTTCAAAAGCTTTCACAGCTGAAGTTGTTGCTCCCAAAGGAAAACCTACTACTGTACAAACTTTTACATCTGAGCCTTCAAGCCCTGTTTTCGCATGATTCACCCATGTGGGATTGACACAAACGCTGGCAAAGTCATACTCACGCGCTTCAGATAGCAAACGATCAATTTGTTCTTGGCTTGCATCTTGCTTTAAAAGCGTATGATCAATATATTTATTTAACTTCATATTCGGATTCTCCCTGGTTTTATGAGATAATTTCTATAATTTCTCGTAAACTTTGCACTCCATCATTTATTTTAACATATTTTTGAAATTCTGTAACTAGTTCAGAAGAAATTTTTCCATTTGTATAAACTTTTGCAACAATTTCACCCTTTTGAACGGAGTCTCCAACTTTCTTTTCAAAAACAATCCCTGTTTCATAGTCCAAGTCATCAGACTTGATTGCACGACCAGCTCCTAGTCTCATGGCATAGAGTCCAAATTCCATTGCAGGAAGAGCTGAAATAACACCTGTATCTTGAGCTGGAATTTCCACCACATGGGCAACTTTGACTGGACGATAAAGATCTTCTAAATCACCGCCTTGTGCTGCTACCATTTCTTCAAACTTAGCCAGTGCTTGGTCATTTTCCAGGTGTTGACGGATTTCCTCGATCGTTTTCTCAACATCAGCCAACCCAAGCATAATCTGCGCCAATTCACAGATAAAGTGGGTAATATCCTGACGGCCTTTCCCTTGTAAAATCTCCAATGCCTCAAGGATTTCAAGACGATTGCCAATGGCTCTTCCCAAGGGCTGACTCATATCGGTAATGACTGCTACCGTCTTTCGACCAACTGCCTTACCAAGATCCACCATGGTTTGAGCCAATTCGCGCGCCTCATCAACAGTCTTCATGAAGGCACCCTCACCGACCGTTACATCTAGCAAAATGGCATCCGCTCCTGCAGCAATTTTCTTGCTCATCACCGAACTCGCAATCAAAGGGATCGTGTCGACAGTTGCTGTCACATCACGGAGGGCATAGAGAAGTTTATCTGCTTTAACCAGCTGATCGGACTGCCCAATGACAGATACACCAATATCCTGTACCTGACGAATGAAATCCTCTTGACTTCTCTCGACTTGATAGCCCTTAATGGACTCCAATTTATCAATTGTCCCACCAGTATGGCCGAGACCACGACCACTCATTTTAGCAACAGGCACACCGAAACTCGCAACAAGGGGAGCCAAGATTAAGGTCACTTTATCACCTACACCACCAGTCGAATGCTTATCAACTTTAACCCCATCAATGGCTGACAAGTCAAACTCCTGACCTGTCTTGACCATATTCATCGTTAGATCAGAAATCTCACGTGTGGTCATTCCTTTAAAATAAACAGCCATAGCAAAAGCAGACATCTGATAGTCTGGAACAGTTCCAGCCACATAGCCTTCTACCAACCATTTTATTTCAGCTGCAGTCAGTTCTTGACCATCTCGTTTCTTTTGGATTAAATCAACTGCTCTCATTCTTTCACACTTCTAAGGATATAGTATCCCTTATCTTTCTTTACGATTTCACAATTTCCAAAAACGTCTTCCATCTTACTTTTAGCACTTGGAGCTCCTTGTTTTTTCTGAATGACGATGGTTAAATCTCCTCTGTCTTTCAAGAAATCTCTGCTCTTTTCAATAATCTCATGAACAACCTGTTTGCCCGCTCGAATGGGCGGATTGGAAATAACATGGTCAAACTTCCCTTCAACTTGTTCATAGATATTGGATTGGAAAATCGTTGCTTCTACTTTATTACGTTCAGCATTTTGTCGCGCTAGATCCAAGGCACGATTATTGATATCGACCATAGTTGCCTGAGCTCCATAAGCCTTGGCTAACGACAAACCCAATGGCCCATAACCGCAACCCACATCAAGGACCGTCTCTCCTTCATTGACCTCTAGACACTTGAGCAAGAGCTGACTCCCAAAGTCAACCATTTTCTTGCTAAAAACACCCGCATCCGTCAAAAAGGTCATGTTTTCTCCCAACAACTCCACTCTCAACTCATGAATGTCGTGAGCAGCGTCAGGATTTTCTGCATAATACATTTTACTCATAAAACTATTTTACCATAATTTGGCTTGAATTGTAAATCGTTTACAAAGTGATGATAAAATGAAAAAGACTGAAGAATCCTAGTCAAAAAACCTTTTCTTCAATCTCTTTCAATTATTAGAAATACATTACAATCTATCAGGAACTACAAATTATCATAGTCAGGAAAAAACAGTTCGTCTGTAATCAGGCACATTTTTATTACTATTTCTTAACCTTAAAATACTTTATTATCAACAAGATTCCCAATATGATGTTTAGATATAAACCCAACTGATAAGTTTGTGTCAAGATTTCCAAGCTTGTCCAAAGTCGTATCAAATCTTCTAGTGACATACGGAATAGATATCCTTCTGTAGCAATCCACAAAATCAAAAATAGATAACTACCAGCAGCAAGCCATTTCGTCCACTGCTTTTTTACTAGCCAAGCAATCAAGAGTGAACAGATAAAGATAACTGTTACAAGGAGATGATCCATTAAGAAGGTAAAACCGTAATAGGTTTCTACAAAGCGTCTACCATTATCCGCATTCGCACCCCTTATAAAAGGTAAGGCAAAACTTAAAATAAAACAGAGTTCCAATAAGTAACATCTCAAGATTTTCATTACATACCTCCTATAAGTTGTGAACCAAAAAGCCCACTTTCAATAACTGATAACTCTTCAGAAACCATTCCCTATCTCATCATTAAATTATTCAACCTCCATCTACCTCTATTATACGATATTGACTTACTACCATCAAGAAACCGCTTTATCTTTTTAGCTTTTTATGGTATGATAAACAAAATATCTAGGGGAAAACAAATGACCAACGAATTTTTACATTTTGAAAAAATCAGTCGCCAGACTTGGCAATCATTGCATCGCAAAACAACCCCTCCCTTGACAGAGGAAGAGTTAGAATCCATCAAGAGTTTCAATGACCAGATTAGTCTGCAGGACGTAACAGACGTCTATCTTCCCCTTGTCCATCTTATCCATATTTACAAGCGCACTAAGGATGATTTGGCATTTTCAAAAGGAATTTTTCTTCAACGCGAAAGTAAATCTCAGCCTTTTATCATTGGGGTTTCTGGAAGCGTTGCTGTGGGGAAATCGACTACTAGTCGCTTGATTCAGATTCTACTATCACGCACTCTCCCAGATGCTACTGTAGAATTGGTGACAACTGACGGTTTTCTCTATCCCAATCAAACCTTGATAGACCAAGATATCTTAAATCGCAAAGGTTTTCCTGAAAGTTATGATATGGAAACCTTGCTGAATTTTCTTGACCGCCTAAAGAATGGGCAAGATGTCGATATTCCTGTCTATTCTCATGAAGTGTATGACATTGTTCCTGGAGAGAAGCAACGTGTCAAAGCTGCTGATTTTGTCATTGTCGAGGGCATCAATGTCTTTCAAAACCCTCAAAATGAGCGCCTTTACATCACTGATTTCTTTGATTTCTCCATCTATGTGGATGCTGCTGTTGAGGACATTGAAAGCTGGTATCTGGATCGTTTCTTAAAGCTGCTCAGCTTTGCCCAAAATGATCCCAACAGCTACTACCACCGCTTTACGCAAATGCCGATTGGAGAAGTTGAAGCCTTTGCACATCAGGTTTGGACCAGTATTAATCTCACAAATCTACAAAACTATATCGAACCGACAAGGAATCGCGCCGAGGTCATTCTCCACAAGACTAAAAACCACGAAATCGATGAAATTTACCTAAAAAAATAATTTCCCCTTGTCAAAACCTAAGTTTTCATATATAATGGTATAGTTAGTAAATATGGAGGTAAGAACATTGGCAAACATTAAATCAGCTATCAAACGCGCTGAATTGAACGTTAAACAAAACGAAAAAAACTCAGCTCAAAAATCAGCTATGCGTACTGCTATCAAAGCTTTCGAAGCAAACCCTTCTGAAGAACTTTTCCGTGCTGCTAGCTCAGCTATCGACAAAGCAGAAACTAAAGGTTTGATTCATAAAAACAAAGCAAGCCGCGATAAAGCTCGTCTTTCAGCTAAACTTGCTAAATAAGAAACAGTCCATAGAGGCTGTTTTTTTGTCCTCTAATCAGAAAAGGTAGAAAATGGAAATAGCAATCATAGGATATTCTGGAGCCGGCAAGTCAACTCTAGCTGAAACGTTATCAAACTACTACTCTATCCCCAAACTGCATATGGACACACTCCAATTTCAACCTGGTTGGCAAGACAGTGACCGCGAATGGATGCTGGGCGAGATGAAAAACTTTCTCACAAAGAATGAATCTTGGGTCATTGATGGGAATTATTCTTGGTGCTATTACGAAGAAAGAATGCAGGAAGCTGACCAAATCATCTTTCTCAATTTTTCACCATTGACCTGTCTCTTTCGAGCCTTTAAACGGTATCTCACATACCGAGGCAAGGTCAGAGAAAGTATGGCTGCAGGTTGTCCTGAACGCTTTGACTGGGAATTTATCCGATGGATTCTCTGGGATGGGCGGACAAAGCATGCTAAAGAACGTTATCAACGGGTTCAACAAACCTATCCAGAGAAAGTAATTGTCCTCAGGTCGCAAAAGGAGATGGACCAGTTCTTAGAAAATCTTGCAAATAACAAGAAAAACCAACGTGCATAACGTTGGTTTTTTGCTTTTACCCAATCACACTTCCGTTTGGTACAGCTGGATCAACTGTGAGAAGGGTTAATTGTCCATCATGTTCAGCTGAGAGAATCATCCCTTGGCTGACATATTTTTTCATCATCTTGCGTGGTTTGAGGTTGGCAACGATTTGGACTTTCTTACCGACCAATTCTTGTTCGTTTGGATAGTATTTGGCAATTCCTGAGAGGATTTGACGATCTTCACCATCACCAGCATCTAGGCGGAATTGGAGCAACTTATCAGAACCTTCCACTTTAGAAACTTCTTTGACCTCTGCGACACGGATCTCGACCTTATCAAAGTCTTCAAACTTGATTTCATCCTTGTTGAGTTTGAGCTCAACTTCATCTGGATTCCATTCTTTTTCGACGGCTGGTTTGTTGCTTTCCATTTGTTCCTTGATATAGGCAATCTCTTCTTCCATGTCGAGGCGTGGGAAGATTGGTGTTCCTTTGGCAACAACAGTCACATCTGCAGGGAAATCTGCCAAGCTCAAGTTTTCTAGGCTAGAAACTTCTGCTAGACCAAGTTGTGCCAATACAGCGCGACTAGTTCCCATCATAAATGGCTCAATCATGTGAGCTACGACACGAAGGCTGGCTGCCAAGTGGCTCATGACACTTGCCAATTGGTCACGAAGGGCTTCATCCTTAGCCAAGACCCATGGAGCTGTCTCATCGATGTATTTGTTAGTGCGAGAGATAAGAGTCCATACTGCTTCTAGGGCACGCGGGTAGTCAACTGCTTCCATGTGTGTATGGTAGTCAGAGATAGATTGCTCTGCTACTTGTGCAAGAGCATTGTCAAAGTCTGTCACACCTTCTACGTAGGCAGGGATTTGCCCATCAAAGTACTTGTTAATCATGGAAACTGTACGGTTGAGGAGGTTTCCGAGGTCATTTGCCAATTCATAGTTGATACGGCCTACATAGTCTTCAGGAGTGAAGGTTCCGTCTGAACCGACTGGAAGGCTACGCATGAGGTAGTAACGAAGTGGATCCAGTCCATAACGTTCTACTAGCATTTCAGGGTAAACGACATTCCCTTTAGACTTAGACATCTTGCCGTCTTTCATGACGAACCAACCGTGGGCAATCAAGCGGTCAGGCAATTTCATATCCAACATCATGAGAAGGATTGGCCAGTAGATAGAGTGGAAACGAAGAATGTCTTTTCCGACCATGTGGAAGACTGTTCCGTTCCAGAACTTGTCAAAGTTAGCATGATCCTCTTGACCGTAACCAAGAGCAGTCGCATAGTTAAGAAGGGCATCAATCCAAACGTAGACAACGTGTTTGGGATTTGATGGGACTGGCACACCCCAGGTAAAGGTTGTACGAGAAACCGCTAAGTCTTCCAAACCTGGCTCAATAAAGTTACGCAACATTTCATTGAGGCGACCATCAGGAGTGATAAAATCAGGATGTGATTTGAAAAATTCAACCAAGCGATTTTGGTATTTGCTGAGGCGAAGGAAGTAAGACTCTTCTGAAACCCATTCAACCTCGTGACCTGATGGAGCAATACCGCCCGTTACATTTCCAGCTTCATCACGGAAAACTTCCGCAAGCTGGCTTTCTGTAAAGAATTCCTCATCTGAAACTGAATACCAGCCAGAGTATTCGCCCAAGTAGATATCATCTTGAGCAAGCAAGCGTTCAAAGACCTGTGCTACAACTTTTTCATGGTAATCATCAGTTGTACGGATGAACTTATCGTATGAGATATCGAGTAATTTCCAGAGTTCTTTGACTCCAACCGCCATCCCATCAACATAAGCTTGAGGTGTGATGCCAGCTTCTTCCGCTTTTTGCTGGATTTTTTGACCATGCTCATCAAGACCTGTCAGATAAAAGACATCGTAGCCCATGAGGCGTTTGTAGCGAGCTAGGACATCACAAGCGATGGTTGTGTAGGCAGAACCGATATGAAGTTTACCAGACGGATAGTAAATCGGTGTTGTAATATAAAAATTCTTTTCAGACATAATTTTTCCTTTCCAGGCTAATGAAACCTGTTTTTCTAACACTTCATTATATCATATTTTTAGTGATTTTCGATAGGAAATTCCATACAAAAACAAGATAGACAAGTGTCCATCTTGTTTTTTTCTGTTCTATATCTTATTCATAACGAAGGGCTTCAATCGGATCAAGCTTAGAGGCTTTATTGGCTGGCAAGACTCCGAAGATCATCCCAACACTGGCTGACACAGCCAGGCTAAAGAGAGCAATTGGGAGGGACACCCCAACTTCGATACCTGCAATCATGTTTTGAAGCAATACTCCGGCTAACATGGTCATTCCAGCAGCAATCCCAAGACCGAT
The DNA here is from genome assembly GCF_000253155.1 of Streptococcus oralis Uo5. Taxonomy (NCBI): domain Bacteria; kingdom Bacillati; phylum Bacillota; class Bacilli; order Lactobacillales; family Streptococcaceae; genus Streptococcus; species Streptococcus oralis. Next base: position 776,544 of record NC_015291.1, on the reverse strand, counting down.
GACACCACCTAACAAGGTCAAGATCATGGACTCAATCAAAAACTGAACTAAGATATTAGCCCGTGTGGCTCCAAGAGCCTTCCGCAGACCAATCTCACGCGTACGTTCTGTCACCGAGACCAGCATGATATTCATGACACCTGTTCCTCCAACAAAGAGTGAAATCCCTGCAATGGCACTGATAACAGTGGTCATAAAACCAAATAGTTGTTGTACCTCTTGGAAGGCGGCAGTTGCATCCGCAACTTGGTACTCCCCTTGCTGAAGACCTGCAATCTCAGTCAATTTTCGAGCCAACTCTGGACCCAAGGTCTGTGTTAGACTAGTATCATTGACACGAAAGACGATGTTCGAGATTTCATCAGTATTAAAATTAGCTGCGAGAGAGATATTGGTCGTAATTGGAAGACCACCAATCCCAAAGGCTTTAGCAGTTTTAGCTTCATTGCTTGTATAAACGCCAATCACACGGTAACTAAATTCATTGACAGAGATGACTTGATTAACCGCAGCTTCTGGACTATCAAACAAACTCTTGGCTAATTCTTCATCCAACAAAATCACACTGGCAAATTCCTTGTAGTCTTGCGGTCTTAGACTTCTACCCGCAACGATTTCATTTTCAACTGCGTTCATGTAGGTGCTATTTCCGCCTGTCAGAGTCGCTCGTTCAACTTTCTTATCCTTATAAGATAGGGTGACGTTGGTCGAGTTGGTGACATAGTAACTGTCTACTCCTTTGAGTTTGGCAGCTTCCTTGACCCAGGATTCTAGTGGTTTTGGTGGTTCAACATGAACATCCTCTTCTTTCCCACTGACTGTCAAAGCGGATTGTTTCTGCGTAAAGGAGCCGTCCTTGCTTTTGATAGGAGAGAAAAAGACATGGATATCCTTCTGTGATTTGGTCATGTTTTTATTGACCTGACGAGACATGGAGTCTCCCAGAGCCATGATGACAACGACAGACGAAACTCCGATGATAATCCCAATCATGGTGAGGAAGGAACGCATCTTGTGAGCCATGATGGATGAAAAGGCAAATTTCAGATTCTGCATCTTAGTTTTCCTCCTTTTCTAGGGCACTGTCTGATGAGATAACACCATCACGAATGACAATTTGGCGTGTGGCATAGGCAGCAATTTCAGGCTCATGCGTGACCATGATAATGGTCTTCCCTTCCTTGTTTAACTCCACCAACAGTTGCATGATTTGATTTCCTGTCTTGGTATCCAAGGCTCCTGTGGGTTCGTCTGCTAGGATGATAGAGGGATTATTTACCAAGGCACGGGCAATCGCTACACGTTGCTTTTGACCACCTGATAACTCTGAAGGTAAGTGATGACTACGCTCCGTTAGCTCAACCTTTTCCAGAAATTCCTCAGCCAATTTTCGACGTTTTGAAGCCGAAACTCCAGCGTAAATCAAGGGCAATTCAACGTTTTGAAGCGCATTAAGCTTGGACAAGAGAAAGAACTGCTGAAAGACAAAGCCGATTTGCTGGTTGCGGACCTTGGCCAGTTGTTTCTCTCCAAGGCCTGCAACTTCTTGCCCTTCAAGGTAGTACTCTCCACTGGTTGGTGTATCCAACATTCCGATGGTATTCATCAAAGTGGACTTACCAGAACCGGACGGTCCCATAATGGCGACAAACTCACCTTCTTGAACTTCTAGATTGATATTTTTAAGGACCTGCAGTTCTTGGTCACCATTTCGATAACTCCTGCAGATATTTTTGAGACTAATTAGTTTCTTCATCAGCCTTCACCTCTTTTCCTTCTTCCAAGGAAGATGTTGGATTACTGATGACCTTGGCTCCGTCTGTCAAACCTGAAGTAATTTCTTGGTTGTCTGCGTCCGCATTCCCCAAAGTAACTTCTACCTTCTTCGCTTTTTTCTGGTCGTCAACGAGCCAGACATAGTTTTTGTCATTTTCGGTAACAACACTTGTTAAAGGAACAAGGATGGCCTTACTCTTGTTTTTGACTTCCACACTGACTGAGAAGCCTTGTTTTAACTCACCGATATCGCTAGTCACATCAACAGTATAAGGGTACTTAGATCCAGTATTTCCTCCAAGGGCTGCATTTGCTGCTTCTCCGTTGTTTTTAGGATAATCAGAAATATAGCTAATTTTTCCTGTCCAGCTCTTATCTTGGTAAACCTTCGAAGTAAAGGTAACTTCTTGCCCAACAGAAAGATTAGCAAGGTTGTATTCAGACAACTCCCCTTTGACCTGCAAGTTTTCATTACTTACGACATGTACTACCACTTGGCTATTACCTGTTGGCGATTTGGAAACATTACGATTGACTTCAACTACAGTCCCTTCTAGTGTACTGAGGACAGTTGCAGCATCTAGCTGAGCTTGAGCCTTGTTGAGCTGAGCCACAGCATCTGCACGGTTATCCTTGGCATCACTGATTTGAGAATCAATAGAAGATACTGAAGAAGTCGCTGCTTGCGCTTGTTCTGGGAGTCCAGCTTCTGTTGGAACCTGTGGAGAAGCTGGTGCAGCTGATGCATTTTCACGAGCTTTGTTTAACTCCTCGATATGACGGTCTGCCTTTGCAACTGCACGTTCTGCTGCATCATAGGCAGCTTGAGCATCTGCACTGCTGTATTTGACCAAAGCTTGCCCTTCTTCGACCTTGTCCCCAACCGAAACAAGAATTTCATCTAAATCTCCCTTACTAGCATCAAAATAAACGTATTGTTCATTTTTTGCTGTAACCGTACCTGACAAGAGAACCGATGAAGCAACGGAACCTTCCTTAGCAGTAACGATATGAGAGGTTTCCTCCTTGACTGCTGACTGGGAAGGTTGTCTAAAAATCAAAATTCCCGCAGCACCGATAACAATAGCACTGGCAATACCAATCGCTGTGTATAATTGCCATTTTTTTGTCCTTTTTATTTTTCTTTTCATTTTCAAGCTCCTTTATATTTTTGCCTTACAAAAACCATTATATCAGAAACACCAAGCTCAAACAATAACAGTTCAGATGGAACAAATGATAATTCAGGATCATTATTTCGTTCGGTATTCGTTTATTGGGTTATTGTTCTAGATATATAATACAATATCTTTTTGAATTTGGCAAGAGTTTTTATAATTTTTTTACCGTAGCAGATTTTTGCATTCAAAAAATAAAAACGATAGAATATGACTATCAAAGCTATAAGGAGTTTTCTATGAGAGAATATGATATCATCGCTATCGGTGGAGGAAGCGGCGGCATTGCCACTATGAACCGCGCTGGCGAACACGGTGCTAAAGCAGCTGTTATCGAGGAGAAAAAATTAGGTGGAACCTGCGTCAATGTCGGCTGTGTTCCTAAGAAAATCATGTGGTATGGAGCGCAAATCGCTGAAAGCTTCCACCACTACGGCCCTGACTATGGTTTTACAAGTTCAGATGTTCAATTTGATTTTGCTAAACTTCGTCAAAATCGTGAAGCCTACATCGATCGTGCCCGCTCATCTTATGATGGAAGTTTCAAGCGCAACGGTGTTGATTTGATTGAAGGTCGTGCTCATTTCGTTGATGCTCATACAGTCAGCGTTAATGGTGAATTGATTCGTGCCAAACATATCGTGATTGCGACTGGCGCTCGTCCAAGCATTCCAACTATTCCTGGAGCTGAACTCGGTGGTAGCTCAGACGATGTCTTTGCTTGGGAACAACTTCCTGACTCCGTTGCGATTCTTGGAGCTGGCTATATCGCCGTTGAATTAGCAGGTGTTCTCCACGCGCTAGGAGTAAAAACGGACTTGTTTGTCCGTCGCGATCGTCCCTTGCGTGGTTTTGACAGCTACATCGTTGAAGGTCTTGTCAATGAAATGGAAAAAACAGGCCTTCCTTTGCACACCCATAAGGTACCCGTCAAACTAGAAGAATCAGAGCAAGGTATTACCATTCATTTTGAAGATGGTTCTAATCACACTGCCAGCCAAGTTATCTGGGCTACCGGCCGCCGTCCAAATGTAGACGGACTGGAGTTAGAAAAGGCTGGAGTTACACTCAACGAACGTGGGTTTATCCAAGTGGATGAGTATCAAAATACAGTTGTAGATGGCATCTATGCCCTCGGAGACGTCACTGGTGAGAAGGAACTAACTCCAGTAGCCATCAAGGCTGGACGTACCCTATCTGAACGTCTCTTTAACGGGAAAACAAATGCTAAGATGGACTACACGACTATCCCTACTGTTGTCTTCTCCCACCCAGCAATCGGAACAGTCGGTTTAACTGAAGATCAAGCTATCAAAGAATACGGCCAAGATAACATCAAAGTCTACAAGTCAAGCTTTGCATCTATGTACTCAGCCGTTACAAACCATCGTCAAGAATCTCGCTTCAAACTCATCACCGCCGGTGCTGACGAAAAAGTTGTTGGACTTCACGGACTTGGTTATGGAGTGGATGAGATGATTCAAGGATTCGCTGTTGCCATCAAGATGGGAGCTACCAAGGCAGACTTTGATACTACAGTAGCTATCCACCCAACCGCTTCAGAAGAATTTGTAACCATGCGCTAATTATCACAAGAGACCTCTTGAGGTCTCTTTTTACTTGTAAAATCGGCTGTTACAAAATTGTTACCTTAATTTCAAAAATAGGTTGACTTTTCTTTCTAGATTAGTATAATAGTTACTATAATTTTGAAAAGAGGTTAACAGTTTTGAAAAAAGCTCATATCTATGCTATCCCTGCTATCGGTGCTGCTCTCATCGCCGTATTGGCACAAATCAGTCTCCCTATCGGTCCTGTACCTTTCACTTTGCAAAACTTTGCAATCGGTCTGATTGCTACTGTTTTTAGACCTAGGGAAGCCGTCCTATCTGTAGCTCTCTATCTCTTGCTGGGTGCCATTGGTTTACCTGTTTTTGCAGGGGGAGGAGCTGGATTTCACGTTTTAGTCGGCCCAAGCGCAGGCTATCTTTGGTTCGATCTTGTCTATGCTGGACTTACATCTTATCTCATCCATCAAAATAGTGGCTACATTCGCATTTTCCTAGCCAACCTCTTGGGTGACTCCCTCGTCTTTGTCGGGGGAATTCTCAGCCTCCACTTCCTTGCTGGTATGCCATTCGATAAGGCACTAGCTGTCGGTGTCCTTCCCTTTATCCTCCCTGATCTTGGTAAGGTTATTGCCATTAGTTTCATTAGTCGTCCCCTACTCGAAAGATTGAAAAGCCTTCCATATTTTTCAAGATAAAAGAATAGTCCAGAACCATTGTTCTGGACTATTTCCATTCTAAGAATCAACTGTACACTATTTAGCTACTTGACTATTCTTATACCGGTATGAATATTAATCGTTTTATTCTTCAAATTATAGTTATTCACGATATGCAAAGTAGAAAAGTATTCTAATTGATTCAAACCAAATAAGCTTCCATTGATTTTGGATGCTTAGCAATTGTATACTTTTCAGAAAACGCATTTTCACTGATAGAGCTATATTTTATAAATTATTTGTGATACAATAGAGCTACCTAAAAGATTCAGAAAATTTAATGTTCATTGATTGTTCATATTAACTTGAACATTCTGATTTTTCTTCATTCAAAAATAACTGTAAATAATTATAAACAGAAAGGTAATTCTATGGCAAAGAATACTCGTGAGCTAATCATTAAAGCTCTCATCACACTAGCTAAGAAAAATCCTCAACGTAGTTCTTTTACAATGACTGAAATTGCTGCTGAAGCTGGTATTTCACGACAAGCGATTTATCAAAAGCATTTTAACAACTTTGAAGATATTATCGAATACATTCACGAAGAGACCAATCAGGACATTTTTAACGTCTTTAATAAGTACTGCCCTAGCAATGATGGAGATCCTATCAGCTTTTTAGCAGACCATATACTTCCTCTCATATACGAAAAAAGGGAAGTTGTTAACACCTTGTATACTACACAAGCCGACCCATGTTGGAAGGAATTTCTGCGTGGAACATACTCAGAGTGGGTACTAAAGAATGTCAATTACCAACTGAAATATAATTTTAATAAAGAGGACATCGCTTATATCATTACAACCATGGCAATCTCTTTCATTGAAGTCTGGATTCGTAAAGATAATCCAATTCCACCTGAAGAGTATAGAGAGACTTTCATTCAATTGTCTAAGACTTCTCTCTGTGACTATATTGTGTCCTAAAAAAAGAATCTTGAGTTGCACTCAAGATTCTTTTTATTGTCCCCCTTTAAAGGCATCGACCATTACCTGAAATTCTTCATTGGAAAGCGTGATTCCTTTGCCCATTTTGGTATGGTCGGGGCTCCAAGTTCGAATATCAAACTTTGCTGGTGCTCCATTAAAGCTGACTCTATTTAGTTCTTTTGTCCATCCTTTGTCATTTTCAGACAAGGTGAGCAAGTGTTCTTCTATCTCAAATGTAAATTCTGCCATTTTAACTCCTTTATGTGATATGCTTTCTATAGTCTATTCGTAAAAATCTTGTGGTTTTTAGGAAAATTTTATATAATGTGGATATATAAGAAGGGAGGATTCTATGAGACAGACATTCAAACTAGTTCTAGATAAACTACATGGTTTTCTCAATGGGAATGATGATCATCGTCAAATCGAGGACAACTCCCTCACTGCTATGATTGAACAAGCCATCCAGAAAAAGTCGGCTATTCATGTCATACTTGCTGAGACAAGTTTTACGGGTGATATTGTCAAACACGATGCTAACCGCCAACAAATCATCGTCAAAAATTTTTCAAAAAACGTGACCCGAATCATTCGTATTAGTGATATTAAACGACTTCGTTTTGTTCCCTCAACTGTACAAAAAGCTCAGAAAAGCCTATTTAAGAAAGAGTGAGATGTTCTTTGCATCCCACTCTTTTTCTTAACGGATTTGTTCAAAATGAAGGTGAACTGCGATATGGTCGCCATAACCACTTCTCTCCAAATCGCGTTGCAAGCGATAAGAGATATAGTGTTCTGCGATTGTAATGTAGCCAGCTCCAAGCAAGCGGTGCTCAACCATTGACTGGATCATGCTGATAGTGGCACGTTCTACTTTTGCTTCTTCCAAGTCCAAAACGACTTTTTTAGTAACTTGAGCTAAGTTTTGACGTAGGTCATCAGTCAAAACATAAACTGTTTGGGCTGCTTTTAGAACAGCTTGGTAAATTTTATCTGGATCAAATTCAGCAATTTCTCCATTACGTTTGATTACTTGCATAAAGTTCTCCTTTATTCTTTGTTTTCTTTGATTTCAGCCAGCATCTTTTCTTCTTCGGCTGTTAGTTGATAGTTTTCTAGCAGGTCAGGTCTGCGCTCGTAGGTTTTCTTTAGACTCTCATACAGCCGCCACTGGCGAATCTTTTCATGGTGCCCACTCATGAGCACATCTGGAACCACCATGCCACGATAGTCATAAGGACGTGTGTACTGAGGGTATTCGAGAAGACCTGAAGAAAAGCTATCATCCTGGTGGCTAGACTCCTTACCAATCACTTCTGGTATCAAGCGCACGGTCGCGTCAATCATGGTCATGGCCGCCAATTCTCCTCCAGTCAAAACATAGTCTCCTAGGGAAATTTCATCGGTTACCAAGGTCTTGATACGCTCGTCATACCCTTCATAGTGACCACAGATAAAGATCAGTTCCTCTTCCTGAGCCAAATCCTCAGCGTAAGCCTGATCGAACTGTTTACCTGCAGGATCAAGAAGAATGACACGGGGATTTTTCTTTTCAATAGCATCAAAGGCATCGAAAATAGGTTGAGCCCGGAGTAACATCCCCTGACCGCCTCCGTAGGGCTCGTCGTCAACATGACGGGCCTTTTCAGCGTATTCTCTGAAATTATGATACTGGATATCCAAGAGCCCTTTTTCTCGAGCCTTCCCAACAATCGAGTGTTCCAGCGGAGAAAACATCTCCGGAAAGAGGGTTAAAATATCAATCTTCATCATCTAACCCTTCTAAGATGTCCACATCAACCCGCTTGTTTGGAATATCAACATTGAGAACTACTGGCGGAATGTAAGGTAAAAGCAAATCACGCTTGCCTTTTCGCTTGACCACCCAGACATCGTTGGCTCCCGGTTGTAGGATTTCCTTGATAGTTCCAATCAAGTTGTCTCCCTCGTAAACTTCCAAACCGATAATCTCATGATAATAGAATTCACCATCATCTAAAGAGTTCAAATCTTCCTCAGCGACCTTGAGGCTATAACCCTTGTACTTTTCAATTGCATTGATATGGTACATGTCTTTGAATTTGATAATGTCAAAGTTCTTATGCTTACGGTGGCTAGCAATGGTCACTGTTTGGACAAACTGATCTTTTTCATCGAATAAAGCCAGCTCTGCTCCCTTTTTAAATCGATCTTCTGCAAAATCCGTCACAGACAAGACTCGCATCTCACCCTGCAGACCCTGCGTATTGACGATTTTCCCAACATTAAAGTAGTTCATCTTGTCTCCTGTATCTATTTCTATCCTTTATTTTATCACGTTCCAGGGATTTTCACAAGTTGGATAGATCCTATCTTACAAGGCTACTACTTCTTCAAAAAAATCACCAACTATCTGATTAAACTCTTTAGGATGGTCATTCATCGGTTGGTGTTTGCTGTCTGAAATCGTTACTTGACGCGCATTGGGATTTAGAACAATGATACCATCATAGATTATTTTTAGGTGTTTGGGAAAATCATTTTCGCCTCTTACTAATAGCATTGGAGGATTTCCTTTATATCCTTCTATCTCATGGACTGCCAAGAAACCTGTAATTCCAAGGTTCAAGAAAACATCTCGCCCAGTTTCTATAATTGCCGTCTTGACCAATTCTCTTGTGATAGGGTTATCAGTACACATTTTTGAATTTTTATCAGCAATCACCTTCCAAGGAATCGTCTTGTACATAAGAGAACTATATTTGATTCGACCTCTTTCTTTCTCTGATAGGTAACGATGCTGTCCCCAACTATCTACCATGACCAAGGCTAGGACTCTTTCTGGATGGCGATAGGTATACTCTTGAAGTGGATTTCCTCCCCAAGAATGACCGACCAATATCACCTTATCTAGCTGAAAATAGGATAAAATAGCATCTACATCTTGAACAGCGCCTTCTAAGTCGGGTAGGCCAACTTTCATAGGTGATTCACCCTGCCCTCTAACATTTACAAAGTAAAGGTCAAATCCATCAAAGGCATCATATTGGTGGGCCCACATCTGACTACAGCCACAAGCTCCATGATAAAAAATAATATGCCCTTTACTTGCGTTTCCAAGACGATGATAAACAACCAAATCACAATCTACGACTGCTATAAGGTGACGTTCCAACACCTCGGATTTTCTGTTATAAAAAGCAATAGCTTCAGCAATATCATTTGGCTTCATTTCTACATTCGCTCCTCTTTATCCTGATATCATTCTTTGTATCTATTTTATCATGCTATATTAAAATCGTCGTTTTCTAAACTTAATTTCATTAAAAATTTTGAATTTTCTGCATCATTTAGATAAAGAAAAAGACTGCTAAGCAATCTTTACTTTTTTCTCATCAGATTCATGCCTAAAATTCCAGTAATAATCAGAGCAGCTCCTATCACATGGTAACTATAAATTGGTTCGTGGAGGATAAGAGCCCCAGCTAGAATGGTCAAAACTGTTCCAAGATTGCCAAAGACACTGACGGTTGATGCCCCGAGGCGAACAATAGCATAGATAGAGAGACTACCAGTCACGATAGAGGCTAGTATTCCCAAATAGAGGATGGAAAGCAGATAGGGTACCTGTCCAAGTGGCCCAAAGTAAGATAATATGTTCCCCTCTAGATAGTGAGAGGTCAGACTCAACGTATTAAAGGTGACGAAGCCAACAAATATCACAACAACTGTCATATCCATGGCCCGATAGCGACCTCCTTTAGCCTTGCTGAGGATATTGTTTATCGCATTGGCAAGAACGGATCCCAACATCAAGAGAAAGCCCAAGCTAGCAGTTTCCGTGCTAAAGTTCGCTCCTTTGCTAAGGAAGATGAAAACTACTCCTGCTACGGATAAAATTAAAAAGAACTTTTGCAGCAAACTTGTCTTTTCCTTGAGAAAGACCGATGCCAAAAAGAGAGTAAAAATCGGGACAAGAGCCTGTAAAATTCCCGCTTCAGAAGACGATATATACTGTAAAGCAAAGGATTGGAAAATAAAAAAGAGGATTGGATAGAAAAGACTCATAGGCAGAATAGAAAGAATATCTTTTCTACTTAAACTCACATTGATAAGTTTTGTTTGATGAAGGATGGCCAATACCAGAGCAGCGATTGTATAGCGATGTGCTAAGTTGGTGAGAGGACTGGCATAGCCCAAAGCAATCTTAGTAAATAAAAAAGAAAATCCAATGATCGCTGAAAAGGATAAGGCTGCTAGGTAAGCTTTTGTTTTCTCGTTCATAGATGGTTACTCCCTTTAAAAATAGCTATTCTCAAGATTGATTGACTAGAATTCTTTGAGACTGCCTTTCCATTGTAGCATAGTAAAATCCTAGATGCTATTTCTAGGATTGGTATTTTATTCCTTCTTTCACCGTTTATCTATTACATTAGCTAAAAAGGATTCAGCCAGTCTGATCTGCTTTTCTCGTTCTTTTCTTACAAGTTCTAGCCTGTCTGCCTCTTGGAGATTCCTTACTTTGATAGCATAATCTGCTAATTTCATTGATTTCTCTATACAAGATAGCGTAAGCTAGGAAAAATCTTTCATATCAGTGAAAAGAGGTTACTCCTTGTTTTCTTGGAAGTTTTCCAAAAATCCTTCCAAATCTCTTTCATGTTGGTACTTAATGGCCGCTTTTTTATCTTTATCAAAGATAGTTTTGGTTAGGTCAATATCGTTGATGGCCGCAATTGCGACAGTGTAGTGAATAATATCAGCTAGTTCTTTGGCTAGTTCCTCATTTGAGTCCTGGACACCCTCTTTTCGACCAGAGCGCCCATTCAAGACCTCAGCTACTTCTCCGACTTCCTCCACTAGCTTGATAAAGAGGCCTTCCTCAGTTCGAGACTGTTGGTAATGTTCGAGTAAGTAAGCTTGTAATTGTCTAAAGGTTAAATCCTTCATCTTCTCCTCCTCACAAAAAAACGAGACATCTGTCCCGCTTTTTTTATTTTTCATCGATAACGATTCTTACTTTCTTGTCTTCAGTTGGGACAGAGTAGACAATCGTTCTTATCGCTGAGATAGTGCGACCCTTACGACCGATAACACGACCGACATCGCTTTGGTCAAGATCCAAGTGATACTCCAAAAACTCTGGTGTATCTTCGATCTTGATAGTTAAGGCATCAGGTTGTGAAATCAATGGTTTCACAATCGCAATAATGAGATTTTCAATCGTATCCATCTGTCAACCTACTTTAAACTTATTTTGAGAATTTAGAATCGTGGAATTTTTTCAATACGCCTTCTTTTGAAAGGATGTTGCGAACTGTATCTGAAGGTTGAGCTCCATCAGCCAACCATGCAAGAACGCGGTCTTCTTTCAAAGTTACTTGGTTTTCAGCAACAAGTGGGTTGTAAGTTCCAACTGTTTCGATGAAACGTCCGTCACGTGGTGAACGTGAGTCTGCTACATTGATACGGTAGAAAGGTTTTTTCTTAGAACCCATACGAGTCAAACGGATTTTAACTGCCATTTTTTAATGTCTCTTTTCTTATTTTTTTATTTCGGTGAAATAGCTAAGCTATTTAGCACATGTTCTATTATAGCAGATTTCTGACAGGTGTCAAGAAAAAAACTTGACAGAGTTTTAATTTTTTTAACTACTAGAAATTTTTAGTAAAATCTTTTACATTTGAAATCAAACTCCTTTTAAGGTACAATGGTAGAAATGAATTTTTGAGAGGTTAACAATGAAAAAACTAGCAACCCTTCTTTTACTATCAACTGTAGCCCTTGCTGGATGTACTAGTATCCAACGTGGTCTCCGTGGTGATGAGTATGTCGACTCCAGTATCTCAGCTGAAGAAAGCTCAAAAGCAGCTGCTCAGGCTGCCAAGGATTTGAATGACGCTTTGACCAATGAAAATGCCAACTTCCCTCAACTTTCTAAGGAAGTTGCCGAAGATGAAGCCGAGGTTATTTTACACACAAATCAAGGCGATATCCGCATTAAACTCTTTCCAAAACTAGCACCACTAGCAGTTGAAAACTTCCTTACTCACGCTAAGGAAGGCTACTATAACGGCATCACCTTCCACCGTGTCATCGATGGCTTTATGATCCAAACTGGAGATCCTAAGGGAGATGGTACAGGGGGCCAATCTATCTGGCATGATAAGGATAAAACAAAGGACAAGGGAACTGGTTTTAAAAATGAAATCTCTCCTTACCTATACAATATCCGAGGAGCCCTTGCTATGGCTAACACTGGTCAACCAAACACCAACGGTAGCCAGTTCTTCATCAACCAGAACTCAACAGATATTTCTGCTAAACTCCCTACCAGCAAGTATCCAAAGAAAATCATCGAAGCCTATAAAGAAGGTGGAAATCCAAGTCTAGACGGCAAACACCCTGTCTTTGGTCAAGTCATCGATGGCATGGATGTTGTTGACAAGATTGCCAAGGCTGAAAAAGATGAGAAAGACAAACCAACTACTGCTATTACCATTGACAGTATCGAAGTGGTCAAGGACTACGACTTCAGCAAGAAATAAACAATTTGAATAGAAGGAGATAAGGATATGATTCTGTTTTGGGATTCTAAAGGTTATCAGAAAGATTTGGGACATACGCAAACTGCTATCGAATGTGGCCATTGTAACAATGTTGGTGCTTGGGAAATTACAGAAACCGGACGCAAGTTTACTCTTTACTGGATTCCGCTCTTCCCTTATGGTAAAACTTATTTCGTTTCTTGTCCGATTTGCCACTACGGTAAAGAAATTGAGAAATCTGAAGTTGAAAGCTTTTTAAATTACTAGTCAAAAAAGCCAAGTCATTTCGACTTGGCCTTTTTAGTGCTTTTAAGTTAGCTTGTTAAAGTCCCAGATTTGGTCCATCCAGCCTTCATAAAAGTTTGGTTCGTGACAAACCATAAGAATGCTTCCTTTGTATTCTTTAAGCGCCCGTTTGAGTTCTTCCTTAGCATCCACATCTAGGTGGTTGGTCGGCTCGTCCAGCACTAAGACGTTATTTTCTCGATTCATCAAGAGACAGAAACGCACCTTGGCTTGTTCCCCACCTGATAAGACCTGAATCTGGCTTTCGATATGCTTAGTTGTCAAACCACAACGAGCAAGGGCTGCACGAACCTCTGCCTGATTGAGTGCTGGAAAGGCGTTCCAGACCGCTTCTAGAGGTGTTTGACGATTGCCACCTTCTACTTCTTGTTCAAAGTAACCAAGTTCAAGGTAGTCGCCACGTTCAACTTCTCCAGCGATTGGTGGAATAATCCCCAAGAGAGACTTCAAGAGAGTTGTTTTCCCAATACCATTTGCCCCAATAATGACAACCTTTTGATTGCGTTCAAAGGTGAGGTTTAAGGGTTTGGTAAGTGAACGGTCATAACCAATCTGCAAGTCCTTGGCTTGGAAGATAAAGCGCCCTGGTGTACGAGCTGGTTTGAAATCAAAGGATGGTTTTGGTTTCTCACTTTGGAGTTCGATGATATCCATCTTATCCAATTTCTTCTGACGAGACATGGCCATGTTTCGTGTTGCAACACGCGCTTTGTTTCGGGCAACAAAGTCCTTTAGGTCTGCAATCTCTTTCTGCTGGCGTTCATAGGCTGCCTCTAGCTGAGATTTCTTCATAGCATAAACTTCTTGGAACTGGTAGTAGTCACCAGAGTAACGCGTCAACTGTTGATTTTCCACATGATAGACAATATTGATAACATCATTCAAAAATGGAATATCATGTGAAATCAAGACAAAGGCATTCTCATAGTTTTGGAGATAGCGTTTGAGCCAGTCAATGTGTTCGGCATCCAAGTAGTTGGTTGGCTCGTCCAGCAACAAGATATCAGGCTTTTCAAGGAGAAGTTTAGCCAAGAGTACCTTGGTTCTTTGTCCACCTGACAAGGCTGTTACGTCTGTATCTATACCATAGTCCATGACACCGAGGGCACGCGCCACTTCATCAATCTTAGCATCCAAAGTATAGAAATCTCGACTCTCCAAACGGTCTTGGAGTTCGCCAACTTCTTCCATCAGTGCATCAATATCCGCTCCGTCCTCTGCCATTTCCATATAGAGCTCATTGATACGAGTTTCTGCTTTAAATAGCTCATCAAAGGCTGTACGCAAGACATCACGCACAGTTTGACCTTCCTTTAGCACAGCATGCTGATCCAGATAGCCAGCAGTCACATACTTAGACCACTCCACCTTTCCTTCGTCAGGTAACATCTTACCAGTCACGATACTCATAAAGGTTGATTTTCCTTCACCATTGGCACCGACTAAGCCGATATGTTCTCCCTTGAGGAGACGGAAGGAGACATCTTCAAAAATTGCACGATCACCAAAACCGTGACTCAAATTTTTAACTTCTAAAATACTCATTCTAATTCCTTATCTTATTTTTATGCAGTCCTTTATAGAGGACCCAAGCCAGATAGCCTCCCAGAGTATTGGTCCACAAATCATCAATCTCAAAGACCCGATTAAAGTCGAATAAAAAATCCAAAACTAGTTGCGTACATTCAATTCCTAAGCTCAAAAGAAAACTGAGAAATAGGATTTTTTTGGTTTGTCGCAAGTTTGGACAGAGATAGATCAGTTGAAAGACCAGAGGGAAGAGCAAGAAGACATTTAAAATGTTCTGCAAAAAGATCCAAAGGACTTGTCCCAAACTGGTCACTTCACCCAGATTCCAAAGGGAGTTTAAGGGAGTTAAAAGAAAAACCAGGCGTCCAAAAGTTTGAATACCTGGAGTTTCCACTCCTGTAGGAAGTTGAGGCTGGGGAGTGAAGCAAAAACAGACAATGCATAGGCTGTAAACAGCCACTCCCAATCTTAAGATTAATTCTCTTTTTTTAGTCATTTTATGGATTTACCGCTGCGACTGCCTTCTGGCGGTCACGTTTCATTGTATTGGAGCGTAATTGTCCACAAGCTGCATCAATATCTGTACCATGCTCTTGACGGACAACACAGTTGACCCCTTTTTTCTTGAGTGTATCGTAGAAGGCCATCACGCGCTCTTTAGGACTACGGCTATATTGGTCATGTTCACTAACTGGGTTATAGGGAATCAAGTTTACATAAGACAATTTCTTGATATTCTTGAGCAATTCAGCCAATTCCAAGGCTTGTTCAACACCATCGTTGACTTCATTGAGCATGATATATTCAAAGGTCACACGGCGATTGGTTGTTTCGATATAGTACTCAATAGCTGCAAAGAGCTTTTCAATCGGAAAGGCACGGTTGATCTTCATGATGCTTGAGCGCAATTCATTATTGGGTGCGTGAAGAGACACAGCCAGATTGACCTGTACGCCTTCATTAGCAAAGTCACGAATTTTATGGGCCAAACCTGAAGTTGAAACAGTGATGTGACGAGCACCGATAGCCATCCCCTTGTCATCATTGATGGTACGGACAAAATTCAAAACATTGTTGTAATTATCAAATGGTTCACCAATTCCCATAACAACGATATGGCTGACACGTTCATCCTGACCACGTTCATCAAAGTATTTCTGAACCAGCATAATTTGTGCTACGATTTCCCCGTTATTGAGGTCGCGTTGTTTCTTGATCAAGCCTGATGCACAGAAGGTACAGCCAATATTACAGCCAACCTGAGTGGTCACACAGACTGACAAACCGTAGTGTTGACGCATGAGTACTGTCTCAATCAACATGCCATCTGGCAACTCGAAAAGATACTTAACAGTACCGTCAGCAGACTCTTGTACGATCCGCTGTTTCAAAGGATTTACGACAAACTGGTCATTGAGTTTGGCAATCAAATCCTTGGAAAGGTTGGTCATTTCTTCAAACGACTGGACACGTTTACGGTAGAGCCATTCCCAGATTTGATCTGCTCGGAATTTCTTTTCTCCCTGTTCTAATACCCATTCTTGCATGGTTTGACGTGTTAAACTATAAATAGACGGTTTCATCTCTTCTCCTTATTCTCTATCTATTTCTGACGAATGACAAAATGGCGCTGTCCCTTGTCCTCTTTCTGAGACTTTTGATCCTTATGACGACGTCTATTTCGCTTATCCGCATTTGGTTTTCTCTTGTTTTGCGAAGATTTCTTCCCTCTTCTAGGAAGGTTTTCCTCTTCCTTTTTACGCAATTTCTTGTCAAATGAAGCCCGCTTCGGTGCTTGATTTTCTAGAACAAAATAGGCACAACCATAACTACAGTACTCCAAAAGATAGTCCTGTAAACGACTAATCTTTTCATTTTTTTCCTCTGTTCGGTCGTCTTTGTAAAAGCCACGTAGGCGGAGCTGTTCATTGCTCCAGTCACCCACGACATAATCAAACTTGGTCAACACTTCTGAGAAGCGTTGATTAAAGACTGTCACATCGAAGGCATCCTTGATATTTTCAACCAAGGTAAAAGCAATCCCTTCAGTCTCAACCTTATCCCCATTTACTTGAAATTCTGGGCCAGGAAACTTGTTATAGTTGTATAATTCAGGTGCAATTTCTTTACGCATAGTCTTCCTTTTCCACGATTACTTAACACTCTATTTTACCATAATTTCTAGCAGTTAGCACGTTTCTCATAAAAATGAAAAAAGTCTGACGATTTTGTCAGACTTCTGCTTTATAAAGCAAAAAGAGAAGAATGACTCTTCCCTTCCTATTTTTTATTTAGCTGCTGCATAAAGCTCATCTACTTTGTTCCAGTTAATGACTGAGAAGAAAGCTTTGATGTAGTCAGGACGCACGTTGCGGTATTTCACATAGTAAGCATGTTCCCAAACGTCCAAGCCCAAGATTGGTTTTTTACCTTCTGAGATTGGGGTGTCTTGGTTTGCTGTTGAAGTCACTTCAAGCTTCCCTTCTTTGTTAACAACCAACCATGCCCAGCCAGAACCAAAGCGAGTTGTAGCTGCTGCTGTAAAGGCTGCTTGGAACTCTTCAAATGAACCAAATGTTGCATCGATTGCTGCTGCAAGTTCTGCTGATGGAGCAGTTTTTTCAGGAGTCATCAATTCCCAGAAAAGAGCATGGTTCAAGTGTCCACCACCATTGTTGATAAGCGCTTGACGGATATCAGCTGGGATAGAGTCTACATCAGCAAGCAAAGCTTCAAGGTCTTCACCAATTTCAGGGTGTTTTTCAAGAGCTGCATTTGCATTGTTGACATAAGTTTGATGGTGTTTGTCATGGTGCAAGTGCATTGTTTCTGCATCGATGTATGGTTCCAAAGCGTCGTATGCGTATGGAAGGTCTGGTAAGATAATAGCCATCTGTAATACCTCTTTTTCTTTCTATATGAAAATGATAACGCAATCATCCTCTTTTTTCAAGTTTTTTGCTCAATTTGCCTCTGTCGCAATCTGCAAGAGCGCCTTTTCAAACAAGTAACTTTTTTCATAGACACCTGTTTTAATCTGGTAGTCTGTTTCAATCAAATAAGAAATCGCTCGCTTGAGAAAGGCCAAGGAAATCCCTCTCGAATCTCTCAATGCGAACTTGATTTGATAAGGATTAGGATTGCGTCCCAAATAAGTCCCCAGACTGCTTACAATCTGCGATTCCGACTGACCAGCTTCTGATAAAATCTTCACTTGTGTAAAGGTACGAAACTGTCCTAACATGACAGCTATGAGCTTGATCTCATCCTCCCCTTGCAAGGTCAAATCTCTGACCAAGTCACGGGCCTGATCGATCTTTTTGCCCAAGATAAGCTGAGTCAAATCAAAAATATTGTCCTGCAGAGTCTTTGGAATAGCCTCGACAATATCCTTCTCCTCAATCACGCCGTCTGACTTATAAGACTGCAAAAAAAGGAGATTTTTCTGGATTTCACTAAATTGAAAACCAGATTTGATAAGGAGATTTTCAAAAGACTTTTCTGCAAACTGCAGACCTTGTGTCTGGCTCCATTTTTGGAAATACTGGCGCAATTCTTGTTCTTTGGCTTCTACTGCATCAAAAACCTTGGCATCTCGTTTGAGCAATTTGACCAGCCGTCTCTTACTATCTAACTTTCCTTCAGCAAAAATCAATAACTTGGTTGTTGGCGAAGGGTTATCAAGGTATGCCTCAAATGACTTGAGCTCATCATCTGTTAAAAAACGTTTCTTGGCTGTTGTAATATCGACAAAATGGTCTAATATCACGATTTTCTCATCCGCAAAGAAAGGGAGACTAACCAGCTCCAACTCTAAGTCTTTATAAGCTACTTCTTTCATATCAAAGTAAGCAAAATTGAGATCAGCTGGATCATAACCAATCTGTTTCAACACTTGACTCTTCATAACTTCAAACTGACCCTGGTCTGTCCCAGTAAATAGATTCAAGCTAGATAAATTTGATAGAGATAACTTTCGACTCTCTTCTATGGCTAGCATCTTCTCTCCTTTCTTCTGATTTTTCGATTTAATTTAGTCAATATAGCGCAATTTCCCACGGAAATCTTCTAGTCTCTCGTACCCTTTTTCCGCCATAATAGCTTTCAGTTCATTGGTAATGCGTTCAAAAGCACCAACGCCTTCCTTGTGTAGGGTAGTCCCTACTTGCACCATACTCGCACCGCAGAGGATGTGTTCAAAGGCATCACGACCCGTTAGAACACCACCCGTTCCGATGATTTGGATTTGCGGATTGAGACGTTGGTAAAAGGCGTGCACATTAGCAAGAGCGGTCGGCTTGATATACTCTCCACCAATGCCACCAAAACCATTTTTAGGACGAATAACGACAGACTCGTCTTCTATATAAAGGCCGTTTCCGATAGAGTTAACACAGTTAACAAACTTGAGCGGGTATTTGTTGAAAATAGCTGCCGCTTGATCAAAGTGAACAATATCAAAATAAGGTGGTAATTTGATCCCAAGAGGTTTGGTAAAGTAGGCAAAGACTTCTGCCAAGATACGGTCTGTTGTCTCAAAATCATAAGCAATCTGAGGTTTTCCTGGAACATTTGGGCAAGAAAGATTAAGCTCTGTCAGTCCTTTGAATTCACTCTCTTGAACTTTTTTCAAGATGGTATGTGTTTCTTCTGGAGACATGCCAACTAAAGATAGGAAGAAAGTACGGTTTGGCTCTTTTTCCTGCAAGTCCAAAAGATAGTCCAGATAGTAGTCTAAGCCGTTATTTGGCAAGCCCATAGAGTTGATAGAACCAAGTGGAACATCCTGGTAGCGTGGCTCAGGATTGCCCTGACGAAAGTCCAAGGTCGCTGTCTTCGTGACAAAAGTACCCGCTGCTGAGTTTTTGACCCCTTCAAGCTCTTCTATCGTCATACAAGCAACTCCCGCCGCATTCATCAAGCAATTGTCAAACTCAAAGCCAGCTATTTGTGTTTTCGTTGATACCATGATTCTGATCCTCCAGATTCCTTTTATTTCTAATATTATACCATACTTTAAGATTTTCTCTTTGAGAAACTAATTTCTATATAAAACGTTCGGTTTTATAAATTGAAAGAATTTTTTGAAAATTTCTGTTTTTTCTTTACACTCAAAAAAAATTCTGCTATAATGGCTCATGTAATAAAATATAACAACAAAAGGAGAACGATATGACATCTGCTAAAGACTATATCCAAAGCGTGTTTGCAACTGTGAAAGCTCGTAATGGGCATGAGGCTGAATTTCTCCAGGCGGTTGAAGAATTCTTCAGCACTTTGGAACCTGTATTTGAAAAACATCCCGAGTATATCGAAGAAAACATCTTGGCACGTATCACTGAGCCTGAGCGCGTAATTTCTTTCCGAGTTCCTTGGGTTGACCGTGATGGAAAAGTCCAAGTGAACCGTGGTTACCGTGTTCAATTCAACTCAGCTGTTGGACCATATAAAGGCGGACTTCGTTTCCACCCAACTGTAAACCAAGGGATCTTGAAATTCCTCGGCTTTGAACAAATCTTTAAAAACGTCTTGACTGGACTTCCAATCGGTGGAGGTAAAGGTGGATCAGACTTCGATCCTAAAGGGAAGACTGATGCTGAAGTGATGCGCTTCTGCCAAAGCTTCATGACTGAATTGCAAAAATACATCGGACCATCTCTTGACGTACCTGCTGGTGATATCGGTGTTGGTGGACGTGAAATTGGTTACCTTTACGGGCAATACAAACGTCTTAACCAATTTGATGCGGGTGTCTTGACTGGTAAACCTCTTGGATTTGGTGGTAGCTTGATTCGTCCAGAAGCAACTGGTTATGGTTTGGTTTACTATACTGAAGAAATGCTCAAAGCTAATGGTAACAGTTTTGCTGGTAAGAAAGTGGTTATTTCAGGTTCTGGTAACGTAGCTCAATACGCTCTTCAAAAAGCGACTGAACTCGGCGCTACTGTTATCTCTGTATCTGACTCAAACGGTTATGTCATCGACGAAAATGGTATTGACTTCGATCTTTTGGTTGATGTTAAAGAAAAACGCCGTGCTCGTTTAACTGAGTACGCAGCTGAGAAAGCAACTGCTACTTACCATGAAGGTTCTGTATGGACTTACGCTGGAAACTACGACATCGCTCTTCCATGTGCGACTCAAAACGAAATCAACGGTGAAGCAGCTAAACGTTTGGTTGCTCAAGGCGTTATCTGTGTATCTGAAGGTGCTAACATGCCTAGTGACCTTGATGCGATTAAAGTCTACAAAGAAAACGGAATCCTTTACGGACCTGCCAAAGCCGCTAACGCTGGTGGTGTAGCTGTATCAGCGCTTGAAATGAGCCAAAACAGCCTTCGCCTTTCATGGACTCGTGAAGAAGTTGATGGACGCCTCAAAGACATCATGACCAACATCTTCAATACAGCTAAAACAACTGCTGAAACATACGGACTTGGTACTGACTACCTTGCAGGAGCAAATATCGCTGCCTTCGAAAACGTAGCAAACGCTATGATTGCCCAAGGTATTGTTTAATTAGTCGATACATCCTATCGGAGGACAAATGATGAACTTACGGCCAATGGAAGTGAGAGACAATCCAGCTGTAGCGCAGCTCATTCGAACTAGTCTTGAAGAATTCGGGCTTGACAAACCAGGAACTGTCTACTTTGATTCTCATCTAGATCATTTGGCCGACTATTATCAACAGCAAGAGAGGTCAGCTTACTTTGTTCTGGAAGATGAAGGTCAGCTGGTTGGCTGTGGTGGCTTTGCACCTGTGTCTGATAAGATTGCTGAATTACAAAAACTGTATGTCACTAAAAATAGCCGTGGCAAAGGTTATTCCAGCAGGTTGATAAAGCGGATATTCCAGGAAGCCCGTCTGGCTGGTTATGAACAGCTTTATCTAGAAACCTCTACTGAACTGGCTACTGCTGTGGCCATCTATCAGCACTATGGTTTTACAGCATTGCAAGAACCACTTTCTAACGCCGCCGGCCACCCAGCTATGAATATCTGGATGATAAAATCTCTCTCATCAGGTGAATAGATGGCAGTATACTATGGTCGACTTGAGGACATCAGTATCAAGCTCCTCAAGACAGCTAAAACAACTTTTAAAAATGTAGCCAAGGCTATGATAGTAAAGGTATTGTTTCAGCACTATCACACTAGAATAAATCCGACTGCTTATAAAAGCAGCCGGATTTTTATATATCTAATTTTTCAAAAAATTTGCCTGCAGACTGCTTTTCTTTTAGCTTCTCAAGCAGCTCATTTTCCAGAAAACGACTTAGTTCGTCAAAATATTGACAAACCTTAAAAACAGTCTCTCTGTCCAACTGACCGTAAACTAGTTCGTAATAGTCCTTATTATGCTGCCAGTTCTGGTCATAGTTGATATCTGTCCGTTGATAGTAAACGATGTTTTGCTTCGGTGTCAGGTAAATCTTCTGTGTTAGAATGCTTTTCTGATCTTTAGATAACTTGCTACGGCTGAAAATCTTAACACCTTGAAAAATCTTACGCTCATGAATTCCTTGATCTGTCAGCTTCAATTCAATTCTTTTATAGTGCATACTATCACCTCCTGAAATCACCTACATTATATCATGTTCTGGCAAATTTTCAAACAAAAGTGTCATTTCCAAAAGTCTTTCGTCGCCTCTAAAATCTCTTCTGTTGGTGTTACTGTGGCCTCAACAATGCTCTTGCCTGTCCTTTTCAGATAAGCTTGTATCAGATGATAGCCATAAGCATAGCCTGCAGCATAAGGCATTCCAACTGGCATCTGACCCTGTATCTTAGCTATTTCATCACCGTAGAGATATGGTGCCATTTCCGCCATCCCCGTTAGCTGAAGCTGACTTGAGATGATGGGCTTAATCTCTTCTAACTGCTCTGGACTGGTTGAAGTGACCCAAGGCCCAATGAGATCTTTGCCATAGAGCTCAGCAGCAAAAGACTCTGCCAATCCTTCACTGACTACCCAGTCTGCTAGTGTCGTCTGCTGGTTCCATTTGATAAATTGGAAACGGACATTGTGATTGCACTCGTGAGCCAACGCAGCCTGCACACGTGGTAAAGTATAGTCATTTGGTAGCAGACTAAGCATGAGGTAGCCTGGAATTCCGCCATCTCCGCTATAACCCTTATTGAGCTGTAGCATAGGTTTTTCTGGATTGCCCAATAAAATAGTAAAATGGTAATCCTCAACATCTAAGTCATAGCCAGCCTGCTCAAAAAGACCAATACTCCTTTTGATGGTATCCTGGCAGTCCTGCCAGAGTTGATCAGAGCTCAGAGAGTCGATAGCTGGTCTATCCTTTTCTGATAGAGTTCCGGGCAACTGATTCATAAAGCCAAGTAGGAATAGAGCATCAAATCCTCCAGGGTACTTTGCTTTCAAAGGGATGTGTTGCGTTTGGTATTTCATTGCAAAAGGTGCTAATATTTTAGCTCGAAAGCAACCTTCTCTTTTTTCTAAAGGAAGCTCGAGCATCTCTTGGTAAACTTTATCTGAACGAATCATATTGATTTTCATAGTAATCTCCTTTCTTATCTACTATTAGTATAATCCCTTCCCTAAGGTCAGGGTCAAGAAGAAAATTGAAATTATATCAAGATTTTAGTAACTGTTAAGAAAAATGATGTACTAGGTCTTGCGTATCAGACTATAATATCTAAGTAGTTTTGCCATTCTAAACAGAAAAAACCGCTACTCCTAAGAATAGCGGTTTTATATGTTTTTTAAGCTACTAATGTAGTTGCTCTATTATTTAAGAGTAACTGAAGCTCCAGCTTCTTCCAATTTAGCTTTGATTTCTTCAGCTTCTGCAGTTGGAACGCCTTCTTTGATGACACCTGGTGCACCATCAACAAGTTCTTTAGCTTCTTTAAGTCCAAGACCAGTGATTTCACGTACAACTTTGATAACGCCAACTTTTTTGTCACCAGCAGCTGTCAACTCAACGTCAAATGAGTCTTTAGCAGCACCAGCGTCAGCAGCACCAGCTGCAGCAACAGCTACAGGAGCAGCTGCAGTTACACCAAATTCTTCTTCGATAGCTTTTACAAGGTCGTTCAATTCAAGGATTGAAGCTTCTTTAATTTCAGCAATAATGTTTTCAATGTTCAATGCCATTGTTATTTCCTCCAAATAAGTTTTTAATTTTATAATAGTTTTTTCGTAGCTAAGCTACGCTGCGTAGCTTAAGATTAAGCTGCGTCTTCTTTGTTGTCTGCAACCGCTTTGACTGCAAGAGCAACGTTGCGCACTGGCGCTTGAAGTACAGAAAGGAGCATAGAAAGAAGTCCTTCGCGGTTTGGAAGAGTTGCAAGAGCAACGATTTCTTCTTTAGATGCGACAGCGCCTTCGATTGCACCACCTTTGATTTCAAGTGCTTCAGCGTTTTTAGCAAAGTCGTTCAAGATTTTCGCTGGTGCGATAACATCTTCGTTAGAAAATGCTACTGCAGATGGTCCAACAAATACTGATGCAAGATCTTCAAGACCAGCTTTTTCAGCTGCACGACGCAAGATTGAGTTTTTAATGACTTTATACTCAACTTCGCTTCCACGAAGCTCACGACGAAGAACTGTATCTTGCTCAACTGTCAAACCACGAGCGTCTACAACGACGATAGATGCAGCAGCTTTCATTTTTTCAGCTACTACGTCAACTAGTTCCGCTTTTTTAGCAATAATTGCTTCACTCATTAGTGTGTTCACCTCCGTAATTATTTTGCTTGGGGAATTTTTCCAAAAGAAAAACGCGCCCAAACCTAGACACGAAAGTACAATACGCTTCTTTTTACATGATACGTTTTGTCCTCGGTAGGATATTTATGAGTCGAGCTCCCCTACTGTCTTAGGCAGTTTTTTCAAACCATATATAAGTATAGCATAGACAAAAAAAGAATGCAAGATTTTTGCAAACTTTTTTTGAAATTTTTTTAAATCTCTACTGTCAAAACTTTGCCTTGCTTAACCACCTGTTCTCCAGCGATATAAACATCATCAACATCACTGGATTTGACTGCATAAACGAGGTGAGAGAGCATATTTCCCTGAGGTTGGAGATGGATTTTTCCTTGTGGTTGAATCACGAGAAAATCTGCTTGCTTGCCAACTTCCAGACTTCCTATCAGGTTTTCCATTCCAAGAACCTTAGCACCTTCTATCGTCAGAGCTTTGAGAGCTGTTTCGATAGGAAATTGGCTGGCATCTCCACTTTTCATCTTCTGAAGAAGGGCTGCGGTCCGTCCTTCCTCAAACATATCTAGATTATTATTGGAAGCAACCGAGTCAGTCGCAATTCCGACTGCTACTCCTGCTTTTTGAAGTTGGATGATGGGAGCAATCCCTGAGGCTAGTTTGAGGTTACTGATAGGATTGTGGGCGACAGCCACTTGAGAGGTTGCCAAACGTTCAATTTCTCTCTCGTTTAATTCGACCCCATGAGCAAAGACAGACGGATGATCTAAGTAACCTAGTTCTTCTATAAATGCGAGGGGACGTTTGCCGTATCGTTTCAGGATAATTCCTGATTCCTCCTGGGTCTCCGCTACATGGATATGGATAGGAATGTCTAGCTCTTTTGCCATATCTAAGCTCGCTTCCAGCAAGTCTCTACCACAGCTATACGGAGAATGTGGAGCTACCATAACCTTGAAATTTGGATTTTCATATCCTAAGATTTCCTCTATAATGGCACGTGTTCTGCTTATGGTCTCAGCAGTTGTTTCTGTCTCTGAAGAAAAGAGGGTCGGTGAGAAATAACAACGCATCTTGGAAACCTTGACTGCCTGATAAATCTGTTCGATATCCACACCATTGGGATTATACATATCGTTGAAGGTTGTTGTCCCTGACTGGAGCATCTCCGTCAGAGCTTCTTTGACTGCCTTGGTAGTCATATCGGGAGTAAATCCTGCTTCTGCTGGCCAGATATAGTCATTGAGCCATTCATGGAGATTGCTGTCATCCCGAATCCCTCGCAAGCCTGTCATAGCAGAATGGGTATGGCAATTAACCAAACCAGGTATGATCCAGGCTCCCTGATAGTCTATAATCTGCTCAGCTTGCTCTAAAATATCTGACTCATCTTGGCCGACATAGACGATTTGAGAATCCTTAACAACCAAGATACCATCCAGATAGACATGGAAATCTTGGTCACAAGTCACAATATTTACATGCTGATAGACTTTCATTGGTTTTCTCCTTCTAAGGCCTTGATTTTTTCTAGCTATTGTAACAAAAAAGTCACCCGAAGGCAACTTTTAGTATCATTAAGATTTTAAAATAGATAGGAATGGCTTATTCAGAGCTAAAAGCTGAAGCTTTTTGCATCTGGTAATATTTGCCCTTTCTAGCCATGAGATCCTGATGGTTACCTTGCTCAACAATATCACCATCTACCAAGACAAGAATCAAATCCGCATCCTGAATAGTTGACAAACGGTGAGCAATGATAAAGCTTGTGCGCCCCTTCATGAGTTTGGCAAAGGCATCCTGAACTAGCACTTCTGTCCGTGTATCAATGGAAGAAGTCGCCTCGTCTAAGATAAGAATCTTAGGAATAGCTAGAAAGACTCGGGCGATGGTTAAGAGCTGGGCTTGGCCGACAGAGAGAGATTCTCCTGCATTTTCCAACTTAGTATCGTATCCCTGCGGCAACTGTTGGATGAAAAAGTCTGTATTGGCTGCTTTGGCAGCAGCAATCACCTGCTCCCGACTGGCTTCAGGATTTCCAAAGGCAATATTGTCATGAATGGTCCCTTGCTTGAGCCAGGTTTCCTGTAGCACCATACCAAACTGCTGTCTCAATGATGCTCGGGTATAGTCATAAATCGAGTGACCGTCTAGCAAGATATCTCCCGAGTTAATAGGGTAAAAACGCATGAGGAGATTGATGAGGGTTGATTTGCCAGCACCTGTAGGACCAACGATGGCCACCTTGCTACCAGCAGGAATATCAATGGATAAATCCTTAATCAAAACCTTCTCAGGATGGTAGCCAAAAGAAACATGTTTAAAGGAAATAGCTCCCTTGACTTGGTCACTGGTCAAAACTTCCTTACCTGTTTCAGCAACCTCAGGACTTTCTAAGACAGCATAGACGCGCTCTGCACAAGCGAGAGCACTTTGCAACTCAGCTAGAACTGAAGAAATATCGTTAAAGGGCTTGGTGTACTGCTGAACATAGTTCAAAAAGGTCACTAAACGTCCGATAGTCAAGGTTGAGCCCATCATGATACGATAAGCTCCCACTCCAGCTAAAAGCGCGTAAATGAGCGCATTGACAAAGCGAGTCGAAGGATTGACTGTTGAAGAATAAAAGATGGCTGACTGAGAATAGCCTGCGTAGTTGGCATTCGCCTCATGCAATCTTTGGATAAACTCTCCTTGAGCATTAAAGGACTGGATAATGGTCTGTTGGCTAAGCGACTCTTCAATCAACTGAGTCTGAATCCCCCTCGTCTCTGTTTGCTTCTGGAAGAGGTGATAAGATCTCTTGGCAATAAAGCGTGAAATCACCATGGACAGTGGCGTCAACAGCAAGACCAAGAGGGTCATGAGGAGATGAATTTGGAGCATAGCTAGAATACTGACTAAAATCATCAAGACACCAATGAAAAATTGGTTAAAAATCATGGTCAAGCCAGCCGCCAACTGTTCGATGTCCGTGGTTACACGACTAACCATCTCCCCGCTACCTTGTCTATCCACAAAGGCAATCGGTAAACGATGGAGCTTATGGATGATTCGCTCTCGCAAGTCTCTGGTATAAGAGAAGATTAGACGATTATAGAGGAGAGGATTGGCCCATTGTACCAGTGTATTTCCTATTACCACCAAGATCATCTGGAGAAAAATCTGCCAAAAAACTGGTGAAGAACCAGCCACCAGGACCTGATCAATGACCTGCCCAATCAAGATAGGTAGATAAATTGATAAGCCAACTTGGGCAATCGTTCCTAGAAAGGCTAGGAAAAGGAGGAAGGGATGGCTTGCTAAATCCTTAGCCAAACGTTTGAGCGTCTGGTTTGCAGTTTGTCGTCTCATGCTCTTCCTCCTTTCCATGTTGGGATGCATTGATTTCGCGATAGACTTGGCTAGTTTTTATCAAGTCATCGTGCTTGCCAATAGCTAGTAGCTCACCTTTTTCCAAAAGGAGAATCTGGTCAGCCATCTGTAAAGTTGAGGTTCGTTGAGAAATCAAGATTAAGCTCGTGTCTGGCAAATTTTCTCGGATAGCTTTCAACAGCTTGGACTCTGTGATGGTGTCGAGAGCTGAGGTCGCATCATCTAGGATGAGAAATGGAGCTTGGCGCAAGACTGCTCGGGCGATAGACAGACGTTGTTTTTGCCCACCTGAAAAATTTCGGCCTCCTGCTTCAACTAGGGCATCCAAAAGTCCTTCCTTTTCACTGACAAAATCCTTAGCTTGCGCAATCTCCAAGGCCTGCCAGAGTTCTTGGTCAGATACTTCTCGATTGAAACCCAAAGTCAAGTTGGAACGAATAGTTCCTTTAAAGAGTTCGACCTTTTGGGGCACATAGGCAATCCAAGACCGCCACTGCTCAAGATTACGAGGACTACGTCCATTTCGATAAAGGTCAATGCTCCCCTTGTCTACTGGATAGAGTCCAAGTAAGACTTGCACCAAGCTTGATTTACCAGAACCCGTTCCCCCAATGATACCAAGGATTTGCCCCTGCTTCATATCAAAGGAAATGTCTCTCAGAGAAGGCTGGGCCGCATCAGGATAGGTAAAGGTCAATTCTTGGACTTGTAAAACTTGCTCGCTGGTAACTATCTTTTGTTCTAATTCTGAATGAATATCTTCTGGAGCCTCGTCAAAGACTTCCTCGATTCGCTTGGCTGAGATATAGGACTGGTTGAGGGAATTGATCAGCATGGCGAGCTTAACCAATTCCACCAAAATCTGCAAGAGGTAGTTGATAAGAGCAATCAGGGCACCTTGACTGAGTAAACCTCCTTGAATTGAAATATATCCCTGCCAGATGATGACGAGAAGGGTTCCATTAACAATCAGATAGGTCAGAGGTGTTAACAAACTAGACCAGAAACCCGTCTTTTCTTGCAATCTAGCATAAACTTGGTTAAGGGTTTGAAAAATTTGTAACTCTCGTTTTTCCTGACCCAAAGCACGAATAACTCGCATCCCTTGCAATTGCTGGCGCGTTTCCTGAACCAGTTGGTCTGTTTTCTTTCTGAGACTACTGTAGAGAGGATTGACCATTCGAGAGAGACCGACAATAACGATTGTCAAAAAACCAACCATGACCAAAAACCAAAAAGTCAGCTCAGCTGAGATGCGATAGGCCATAAAGATTGCACCAAAAACGATAATAGGCGCTCGCAAAAAGAGGCGCAGGAATTGATTGATACCAGTCTGTATCTGGTAGGTATCAGAAGTCAAGCGGGTCACCAAGCTAGAAGTTGTCAAACGGTCTCTGCTGTTCTTAGATAAAGAAAGAATATGACGATAAAGGTCGTCTGTCAGTTCTTTGGCAAAACCAACCGCTGCCTTGGCTGAGTAAAACTGAGCTACCAAAGCCACTAAAACGCCAATCACTGCAAAGATAAGGAGTAGGCCAATCTGAATCCAGAGGTGCCCTTGATATGCCTGAGGTAAAGACTGGTCAACAATCCCAGCAATTACCATGGGAACCAAGAGCTCAAAAACAGCTTCAAGCAACTTGAACAAGGGAGCTAAAATGGATTCTTTGATATAGGGTTTGAAGTAAGATAGTAAGTGTTTCATAGATCCCTTCTATTCTTATTCTGGAAATGAAGAAAGTGGGAAGCGCCCACCCTCTCTGTTTATTTGTTTAAGTATGGCAATAAATAGCCGTATCCTGCTTCTTCCATCTCATCCTTGGCTACAAAACGCAAGGAAGCCGAATTGATACAGTAACGGAGGCCACCTAACTCACGAGGTCCATCTGTGAAAACATGCCCCAAGTGAGCATTTCCTGACCGAGAACGAACTTCGATTCGCTCCATTCCATGACTCAAATCCTTGTAGTAGTGAATCAACTCCTTAGAAATCGGACGACTAAAACTTGGCCAACCACAACCTGAAGCAAACTTATCCTTGGCAAAAAAAAGTGGCTCGCCAGTCGTGATATCTACATAAATCCCTTCTTCAAAGGTTTGGTCATAGGCATTACTAAATGGAGCCTCTGTAGCAGCTTCTTGGGTGACACGATAGGACTCTTCAGTTAAACTGTCCTTTAACACCTCTTGACTAGGCTTTTCATAGTTTGCCACATCAATCAATGGCTTCTCAGCATCGGTCACATCGATATGACAGTAACCTGAAGGATTCTTCTTAAGATAGTCTTGGTGGTAGTCTTCCGCCAGAATATAGTGGCGAAGTTTCTCCACTTCTACTGCAATCTTTCGACCTAGCATGCGTTCCTGCTCCTGCACCACAGTGTAGATAGCTGGCAAGTCTGCTTCATCTTGGTAATAAATCCCCGTTCGATATTGACGACCACGGTCATTCCCTTGCTGATTGATAGATAAGGGATCGATGACTCGGAAATAATAGAGCAAAATCTCTCTGAGTGACACTGCTTTCTCATCGTAGATCACTTGAACAGTCTCTGCATGGTCTGTTTCCTTGAGCAGCTGGTAATTGGTCGTTTCGACCTGCCCATTAGCGTAGCCGACACTGGTTGCTAGTACTCCAGAAATACGGGAAAAATATTCCTCTAAACCCCAAAAACAACCACCTGCTAGATAAATTTCTGCCATCTTTATTTCTCCTTTATCAAGTTCTTTGACTAGACTTCTTTTCAAAAAAAGGACAGGAAGCCCTCTGTTCAAGAGTTTCCCCATCCTATCTTCTATTTCTTTACTTTGTTTCGACACGGACACCTTGGGTGTCAACTTTCAAATCATGAAGTTTGCCTTTGAAAGACTGCTTTTGCAATTCTGCCTTAATCTTCGGCATCTTGTCGTGAGAAGCCAAGACCATAACTGTCGGTCCGGCACCAGAGAGATAGGTTGCATAGGCACTATTCTCTTTGGCTACTTGCTTAATCGTCGCAAATTCTCTCACTAGGTCCTGACGATAGCGCTCATGGAAGAGGTCCCCCTCGATTGCTTGCCCAGCAGTCACCATATCTCCTGCTAACAAGGCTGCAACGGCCACATTGGCGATAGAACTAGCTGCAACAGCTTCCTTGTAGGACAATTTCTTAGGAAGGACACCACGACTGTCTCGGGTACGCAGTTCATAGTTGGGAATATAAGCTAAAAAATCACACTCTGGGAAGTCTGCTACGATAGCAGAAACTTCTCCGTCAACAGAGCTCGCAACAACAAGATTACCATAGATAGCTGGAGCCACATTGTCAGGATGCCCTTCAATCTTGGTCGCCAGCTGCAATTTTTCATGGTCAGATAAGTTGAGATTGCCCAGTTGGTTAGCCAGTTCAATTCCAGCAACGATAACCGAGCTAGAAGAACCCAAACCACGCGCCAAGGGAACATCACTGGTCATTTTCAAGCGTCTCGGTTGCAAGTCAGGCGCAATTTGCAAGGCAATCTTAAGCAAAAGATTACGCTCGTCATGGGGAATCCATTTGCCAATCTGGTGTTCAATCAACCACTCATCCCGTTCTTCACAGACCTCAATTTGAAGATACTTGGTAACAGCTACACCGACCGAATCAAAACCTGGCCCAATATTGGCACTGGTTGCAGGTACAATAATCTTCATCCTATTCTCCTAACACCTTGAAGGTATTCAAGAGGTCAAATTCTGAAGCTTTGGCCAACTCAGCTGAAACATTCTCAAGTTGTGCTTTATTGATCTTATGTGTAATAATGACGACACGCGCCTTGTCACCCTCTTTGCCATCTTGGAGGATTTGCTTGAAGGAAATATCTTGAGCGTTGAAAATCTCAGCCAATTTCAAGACCTGACCTTTTGAGTCTGGAGCCAAGATTGAGAAGTAGTAATTAGCTTTGACATCTTCTGGATTAGCCAAGACCAAGTCACGGCTATATTCGTTGAAGTCTTTACCAATAGTACCATCATTCAAGCGACGAACGATACGGACAATGTCCGCTACAACACTTGTTGCAGTTGGTTTTTGACCCGCACCTGGTCCGTAATACATAGATTCACCAATACCGATAGATTCTACAAAGACTGCGTTCATTACCCCATTCACACTGGCAAGTGGATGTGCTTTAGGTAGGAAGGTTGGAGTCACTTCTGCAGCAATACCTGAAGGAGTTTCCTCGATAGAACCAACCAATTTCACTACATAGCCCAAGTCTTGAGCTACAGCTACGTCTTCTGGTGTGATGTTACGGATTCCCTTGTGGGCTACATCGTCAAAGGCAACCTTCATACCAAAAGCAAACTGGCTCAAAATCACCATCTTGTAGGCTGCGTCAATCCCATCCACGTCATTTGTAGGATCGCTTTCTGCAAAACCTAATCTTTGTGCTTCAGCCAGAGCATCATCGTAAGACCAGCCTTCTTCGACCATCTTGGTCATCATGAAGTTGGAAGTTCCGTTAACGACACCAAGAACGCGCGTAATTTTGTCAGAAGCTAATGAATTTGCCAAAGTACGAAGAATTGGAATCCCACCAGCTACTGCCGCTTCGTAGTAAAGTGCTACATTATGCTCTTTAGCGATTTCTAACAATTCTGTACCATGGACAGCCAAAAGGTCCTTGTTAGCAGTAACAACGTGTTTCCCAGCTTCTAAGGCACGAGTGATAAAGGTCTTAGCTGGTTCGATACGCCCCATCAATTCCACTACAATGGTAACATCTTTGTCTGCTAAAATATCATCTACATTGGTCACAAAGTTAAAGTCATTCCCTGCTGCAAGCAAGCGATTCTTTTCATCTTCATCCTTGACCAATACCTTGGCTACTTCAATCTCAGAATGAGCTGATTGGATGATTTTTTCTCCATTTTCCTTTAGGAGGAAAGGCACGCCACTTGCAACGGTACCAAATCCAAGTAAAGCAATTTTAACTGTCATGTTTGTCTCCTAGAAATTTTCTGATATAGCCATTATAACAGAATTTTATGAAAATTCCTATTATAGTAAATCACTATTTCAGTCTAGTAAAGAAAAAACGAATCCCATGATTCGTCTTTCTTGATAAATGAAAATTGATTTTAAAAATTATGAATGAATCTTTTGCAAATTAAGAACTGCATCGTGATTGATCAAGATTTGCCCATACTCTTGCAAAACTGAACGACTGATGTCACTATCATCTGCAAATTCACGCATACGAGCCAAGAGCCAAGCCGGATATGGACTTGGATGATTTTCCACATCGACTAAGATTGTCAAATAGTAGTGTCCATTCATCTTATAGAGTTCAGATGTTTCCATCTGGTAGTTAACCGTCTTTGCAAAAGAAACCAAGTCAGCTAACTTCGCAAAAGAAAGGATGTAGTAGATGTAAGGTTCTTTCTTATTCTCAGTCTCCTTGTCTGCCTGCTCTTGCTCTTCTTCCTTTGCTTCGACCTGCTCTAGAGATTGGATGGCCTCAATATCGTCCTTGGTTTTATCTGCAATGCTCTTTTCCAAGGTTTTGAGAAATTCATCCGGCGACATTTGGGCTAATTCTTCCATGTCTGGTAGATCCGCCAAATCTTCAAAATCCAAATTTTGGTCAATCTTGGACTTGGTCACAAAGACGTCGACCTTATCAGGTTTTGGCGTCACGCGGAAACTCAGCATGCCACTATCCAAGAAATTGTCTGGCATCTCTAACTCATCTAAAATAGCATAGAAAAACTCTTCGGTTTTTTCCTGAGGAACGAGAAAGTCTGCAATCTCCATTCCCCGATCCATCAAATCATCTAAAGTCATCGTGATTTTCAGTGTTGTATCACTAATTTGTTTCATCTTCATATCTAGTAACCTCATACTTTCAGTCTATCTATTATACTAGATTTTTACGATTTTATCAAAAGAATGAAGCGAGAATGTGATATAATACTAGATATGATTTTAGATTTAAGAAAGAAAGTTCAATGAAAAATATAAAAGTAAATGCCTTAGCCAGCTTGCTGGTCAATATTCTCAATATCGTTTTTCCACTGATAACCAATCCTTATCTGACGCGGATTCTCAGCAAATCCAATTACGGTTATTTCAATACAGCCAATACCTGGGCAAGTTTCGTTATTCCACTAGCTGCCTTTGGAATATACAACTACGGGATTCGAGCTATCAGTAAGGTCAAGGATGACAAGAATAAAATCAACTACGTCTTTTCTAAGTTGTTTTATATCTCGGTTTTCACCTCTCTCCTGACGACAGGTATCTACTTCCTCATTATCTTCTTTGACACCAGCATTGAGAATCTGAAAGTCCTGTACTACATCCTAGGGGCCCAAGCACTCTTCCAATTTCTCAATATCGAATGGATGAACGAAGCGTATGAAAATTATTCCTTCATCCTCTATAAGACATTGATCATCCGGATTGCCATGCTGGTCGCTATCTTCACCTTTGTTAAAACGGCAGATGATATCGTTCCTTATGCTATCGTTATGACAGCAACCACTATCTTCAACTACCTGCTCAGTTTTCTTTGGATTAAGAGAGAAGTTTCCTTTGTTAAGATCGGTCTTGTTGAATTAGTCAAAGCATCTAAACCGCTCTTGACCATGCTACTCTTAGCGAACGCTAACATGCTCTATACCTTGCTTGATAGAATGTTTATCACCAAGGGACCAGATGAAAACTACATTTCTTATTACACCATTGCTTCTAGCATCGTTATGTTGATTGCTAGTGTCTTGAGTGGAGCTATCAACGTTAGCATTCCACGACTCGGCTACTACCTCGGTAAGAAAGACTACAATTCTTATAAAAATCTTCTGAATCAAGGAGCTGCTCTCTTCTACTTCCTCATCGTTCCAACCAGTATTGGGATTATGGTATTAGGGAACTACGCGGCAGTTATCTACTCTTCTGAAAAATACCTCGAAGCTGGAATCGTGACTAGTGTCTTTGCATTTCGTACCATCATCTGGGCTATCGAATTGATTCTTGGTAAACAAATTATCTTTATCAATGACCACGAAAATCGCTTAACAGCCTTCTACTTCCTTGGTGGCGGAGCCAATATTCTCTTCAACTGCCTCTTGTATTTCAATAATATTTTCGCACCAGAGTACTATATCGCTACGACCATTCTTGCGGAGACTATCGTCGTTCTCCTGGAAATACGCTTTATCCAGAAACACCAACTGATTGATTTGAAAGAAATCTTTGCTACTCTGACACGTTACACTATTGTATCCCTTGGATTCATCCCTATCTATTTTGCGTTTAAATTTCTTTTCCAAATCAACTCTTATACGGTCAACTTCAATATGGTTCTCATGGTTCTGTCTACCGTAGCAACTTGTGGTATCTATTACCTCTTGACCCTCTTTATCACCAAAGACAAAACACTCCACTATGCACTGAACCTTGTACTTGCTAAATTAAAACGAAATTAAAAAATCCCCTACTGATAAATTAGTTGCCAGTAGGGGATTTCTTCTTTATTCTTTTTCTTTCTTTTCAGAAGCGTTGGCTTCTAGATTTGAATCTTGTTTAGGTTGTTCAACAATAGAGGAATCAGCTTCTTGTTTCTGTTCTGGCTTGACTGCCTCGCTATCTACAGCAGCAACAGCCTGTTTCCAGATACCTTCTTCGTTTACTTTGTAACCATCAGGTGTTGTTGCGTTCTTCAACAAAGAACCATCAGCTTGGAAATAGTACCAATTACCATCAAGCTGTTTCCAACCTGTTTGCATAGCTCCGTTCGGACCAAAATAGTAGGTCTGAGCATTCACCGTATGAAGACCGACCAACATGGTTCCACTTTCTTTTTCAAGATAATACCACTTCTTTCTTTGATAGCGGAAGCTAGGATGGAAGATTCATCCTAGTAGCAACTTTTCTAGCTTCTTTCCGTCATTATAAGACAAAAAGAGGGAAGGATAATCCTGTTTGTTACACTAGAGTAGGGACTAGAGTTAACAAGGAAGAACTTCACCATCCCCTCTTTTCTTGTATTTCCAAGTTTACTTTTTCAAAAGTACTTTAGCCAAATTAGCATCTTTTTGTTTGTAAATTGGATTTTCTTTCCAGTTGTAGTGGGTGTTAGGGATTTCAAAATCCTCCCCATACAAGTGACTGATGTAGTCTCTTGTATTTTCTGGAACTTTTACTAGAATCTCTTTAAAACTGCATTCAGTTAGTGCTGTAAAGGGCAATTCATAGTGGTAGACTTCATATCTTGTAGGATTTCCCAAGGCATTTGTCATGTAGAAAATAGTATCTGAGGAGATGGCATCCTCCTTTTTATCATAGACAATAAAATCCACATTGAGACCCTTGTAACTATAGGATAATTCTACAAGCTTATCATTGTAATAGAACTCTTTTGTTCTGACAAAGCCTTTCTCCAAAAGAACTTTCTCATCCCTTAAAAAGGCTTCATAGTCTGGGATAATAATCCCAAAGTCCATATCTAAATCATGCGGAATCAAATCATTTTCCCTGTAGAAACCAAGTAAAGTCCCAAAGTCTAACCAGATATCATAGGTTTTCAGATTCGATTGATAGATTGCCTTTAGAATATCTTCAAAATTTTCTTTGAGCAAATTGCTTCTCTTTGAATCCAAGTCGATATTGGCTTTTTTATTTAAACTCTTGATAATAGGCAGGTTTTTAACCAGGTCTTTCTTATCTCCTAAGAGGCTGGCTAAACTTCTTTTTAACCATTGTAACACCTTCTATCCCTCCTTTATATAAGCGAGGAAGTCATCATGCTTCACTCGTTTTTCTAGAGGAGGAATTTCCATAAAGTCATCTCCGTAGATGGCAGAAAGGATTGGCTGATAGGCCTCAGGAATTTTGTAAACTCTATCTTCAAATGGACTGTCAATCGTCGTATCCAAGAAGGACTTGTCAAACTTCGTAGAAACTCTTTTGTTCTCCATGAGGTAGTCAATGAAGTCTCCATCTTTTTCTTGCATTGATAGGGTATTCATCTTTTGGTTCCAAGTTTTGACACGAGTCAGACGAAAAACAAGGACAAGTAGATATCTGAAAACATTCTTGAGTTTCGCATTCTTATTATGAATGCCATAAAGGGTATAGACTGATAAACGACGGTAAGTATCTAGTTTTACCATGTCCTTGTTAACATCAGCATAATAGTCAAATGGGAAAACATCCACACAAATCCCTAAATCAATATCATTTTCGATATAGTTGTTATCATAGACAGTTCGCGCATCATAGACTCGATAAAATGGGTAAGGGTAGCGAGCGTCATTTTCCCAAGAAACAACCTTGTAGACAGGATCATTATCTTGCAAAATAGCTTGATACAATTTGTCGTATTCATCGCGTTTCAAAGAGATATCAATATCGTCATCCCAAGGAATGTAACCCTTGTGTCTCACTGCTCCCAGCAAGGTTCCATAAGCCAGTGAATAGTTGATGTTCTCTTTTTGACAGAGATTGTGGATGTAATCCATGACATCTAGTTCAACTTCTTTGATTTCTGCTTCGTCTAGCTTTCTGTAGCCATCTCTTTTTTTATAGAGAACAGAAAAATAGTAACCTGAAATCACAAACAAGATACAACCCTGTAGAGAAATTCCATAGAAGGTTGAACTCAAGAACAAGTTAGAAATGAGAATAACAACAGTCATCAACAGAATGGTGATCAATTCATGATTGTGGCGACCTTCTTGAAGGTCTTTTTTATATTTCTTAAGACTTGAAATGATGAAGGAAAGCATAAAGATAGCCATAGGGATAAAACCTGTGATACCATCATAGAATAACAACTCAAGGTAGCCGTTGTGAGTAAGATAATGTTGTTTGATGATATAGGCAGAAGCATCATATTCTTTACCTAACTCATACCAGTTTCCTCCTGAATATCCAAACAGAGGACGTCTAGGGATAAAGGAAGCTGTTGACTGCCAAATGGCAAAACGGTTATTGGAGATATTCTCTTCACTTGTGTCAGTTCTCTCAAGAGAAAGATTATTGTCTCCATTTTGTCCATTTTCTTGGTTCTTTTGGATTTGAGTTGAGTGAGCTTTCAAGTATATATCGCTACTATATTTGATACCATTATAGCCGACAAATACCAATCCTACTGTCACTAGAACAGTAAGAAGTGACTTAGTTTTTTTAGACCAGTTAGCCGTCATCAAAGCATATAAGAAAGCAACGACTACCAAACAGATATAGGTTGTCCTTGAACCTGACAGTACAATATAAGCAAAATTTAGCAGAATTGATGAGATAGCCAGAGTTTTAAGGACTGTATTGTAGAGTGACAAGCGCATCCACAAATAAATAATCACCATCAAAGAAATAATAGAGAGATAGTTGGGACTGGCCAGAATCCCAAATAGACGAGACTCTACAAATCCTTGGCGGATCAATAAGCCCTTGTAATCCAATACGCGGTAGCCCTGCAGCATGAAGAATTGCCAAATTGATACAAATACACCTATAGTATTTGCAACAGTGATAACTGAAAAGAATACATCAAAGAGGGCACGCGCTTTTTTCACTGTGAAAGACTGAAAGGCTGGATAAAGTGCAAAGAAATAGATGAAAAAGACAACTAAATTCTTTATATTAGTTGAAAATCCATACTTGACAACTAAGGCAGCTGTCAGGATATTCATTAGAAAAAAGAGAATCAAATACTCAATTTTTCGGACATTCAGATAGACTTTTTTGATAAAGAAATTATAAAGTCCCAACAAAACACCCATGAGGGTCATGCCAAGAGTGACAAATTTATTGGCCGAGATTGGCTGAAGTGGAACAATCAAGCCTGCCATACAGTAAAAAGATATAACTGATAAAAATAGCAAATTGATTTTAAAATAGTTTTTTTCAATAAATGAAATCATTTTTTCTCCTAACGCTTAGTTTGTGTAAGCAAGATTTTCGTATACAATTTTCGACTCAAGAACAAAGCTAAGAAACTCACTTTTCTTGCTCTTGTAAAACGACTATCTGAAAGAATGTACTTTGTGTTTTTCTTTAGATAGGCAATCAAACGGTCTTCTAAGGCCTTATCCTTAAAATCTGCATCAATCAAGAGCCTATCCAATACATAGAAGTAAGCCCAGTTTAAACGCATGGTTGCAACATCTGCTAGTTCAGGATAATTCTCTCTGATAATATTTGCGTTTTGCTCATAAGCCTCAATAACGTTTAAAAATTTCAAGGAGAATTTTTGAGTCGTGATACTATTTTCACGGTGAACATAATAGTATTTTTTTTCATTTGTTGCAACAATCCTGCGACATTGATGAATCAAGGCAATCATAATAAAGGCATCTTCTGCTATTTTACCAATTTCAAATCGTAGTTGTTCAAAGAGTTCTTTTTTATAAAGTTTGTTGACAGCTGTGACCGAGAGGATTTTAGCTTCCATGACCATTTTAATGGCCTCTTGGGGAGTTAATTCCCAAGTCTGAATCGCTGCAACTTGCTTTTCTGGAATTTGGTGATAAACATCATAATGTCCACACATAGAAAGATCAGCATCGGATTCTAGCATTTGGCGGTAAAGAGTCTCATACATATCTTCGTCAATGTAGTCATCACTATCGATAAAACCGATCAAATCAGAACTTGCCTCTTCAATCCCTCTATTTCGAGCATCAGACAAGCCACCGTTTTCCTTGTGAATGACACGAATCCGTTGATCTCTTTGAGCTAATTGATCACACAGTTCTCCACTATTATCCGTCGAACCATCATTGACAAGAAGAATTTCCAAGTTGGTATAGGTCTGTTCTAAAATGGATTCGACACACTTCTCCAGATAGGCTTCTACATTGTAGACCGGAACGACAACGCTTATTTTTTCTCCCATCATGCTCCATATTCTCCCTTGTACTCTGTGTAGCTCTTGTCCATGTCTGCTATAATGGCGTCATGATGCGGTACTTGCTTGTCCGCTGGCGGCGGTGTCATATAATCCCCAAAAGCAGTGCTGAGATAGGCATCATAGCCAACTGGTATGGGCATCTCTGTTCCTTCAAATGGTAAGAAAAGATTGTCTTCAAAGGATGCGATTGGGTATTTGTTTCGCATGTAGCCAGGACCCGAGCATAATTCCGTGATTCCATCGCTCTCAGCCAGACCATACTTGGTCATTTCTTTTTCAGCTTTTTTCCAAATGTGATAACGTAGAGATTTTGGAGTTAAACCTAGTAAAATACGACTTCCCCATTTCATGACTGCACCATGCTTTTCTGGGATAGTTTGCGCACAAAAGAGTGAATAAATCAGGGCCCAACGAACTTGTTTCTTACGCTCAGCTGGATTTTTAGGATAATAATCTAAAGGTAAAACATCCAAGGCCAAACCGTGTGGTAAATCCAAATCCTTCTGATAAGGCTTGATACAAGTAGTTTCCTTATCACGAATGGTAATAAAAAGGTTACGGTCTACAAAATCTTTGTTACTCTTTGACAAGAAATAACGCTCATCTGCATAACGTGGCCACAGCTCTGCTAATTTTTCATAGTCCTTACGCGGCATGAAAAAGTCTAAATCATCATCCCAAGGAATGAAGCCATTGTTCCGAAGGGCACCAATAGCCCCTCCGCCACAGAGATAGCACAACAAATCATGTTCTTTACAAAATGCGACGAAATATTCAGCCATTTCCAGACTACGAGCCTGAATCGCTTTCAAATCACTCATGTCTCTCCTCTTCTGTACAATAACGAGTTATATCGTTTTATTATACCATAAAAAAGCCCTAAAAATCCATCAGATACTAAGAAAAATCAAAGCCTAAACCACTTTTTTACTAGTGATTCAAACTTTGATTTCTTTATAGTATACTATCTCATTCCCATTTGGGCGAGTTTGGTCTGGTATTTATTTTGATCGACTAGAAGTCCTTGTCCACCATAGATATCATAAGCGTCTACCCAGTCACCAAGTTCTGGTACGGTGAGTCTTTCAATGCCATTTTGAGCACCTTCTAGGACAGATAAGCCATTGGTCAACAAGAAGCTATATGGTAGATTTGTTGAGGTCATGCCAAAGACTTTTCCAAGTGCCTCTGATCCCGTAAAGAGCTTGGTTGGATCTTTGATTTGCTCAAGAACTGCTGACATGACTTGTTGCTGACGTTTGGTACGGCCGTAGTCTCCCTCGTCATCATCACGGAAGCGAGCATAGTTCAGCAAGGTGGATCCATTCATCTGCTGTTTTCCAACTTTGATGGTTTGGGTTGGGGACTCTGTCTCTGTTGCATGAAGGTCATCTCCAACTGTGGCTTCTGTTAAAGGTTGACCATTCAATGTTGAGAATTGGGCATCAATCGTTACTCCGTCAGGGAAGAGGGTATCAATAGCTGTTGCAAAGGCCTGGAAGTCAACTAGGGCATAGTACTTAATATCCAAATCAAAGTTGTCTTTTAGAACCTTGCGGACCATTTCAGCACCTTTTTGCCCTTCTTGTTCCCCAAGTTCATAAGCAACGTTTAGTTTGTTATCCGTCTGTTTCTGGCCATTTACAATCTTACTGTACCCGTCGATATAAACCAAGTTGTCACGCATAAAGCTGACTAGTTTGATCTTCTTATCCGATCCACTGACATTCAGTACCATGATTGTGTCGGTACGGGTTTCTGCACTATTTTGACCGATACGGCCATCTGTCCCCATGACTAGGATATTCACACCGTCTTTGGTATCCTGACCGTTAAAGACCTCTACTTGAGCTGCCTTGGCGTCAGCTGGCTTATTTGTTGGATTGGCTGCTGACTGGAACCCTCGAAGAAACATAAAAATCATACCTACAACTACACATGTAATCAACAGCAAGAACCAAGTCAGTATTCGTTTGAAGCGAATTCTTCTCTTTTTCTTTTTGACTTTAGGTTGAGGAGCTACCTTTTCACGTTTCTTAGACCGGCTTCTACTGCCATAAGTCGGAAGATCAATATCTCTACCCCAAGATTCTTCTTTCTCTTCTTGTTGGAAATGGTGAACTTCAGACTTGGGACCTGCCATCTTCTGTTGCAGATAGTCAAACTCCCTCCGTTCACGGTCGTTGAGGTAATGAATATTTTTGAAGAGATAGTCATAACGTAACTGCTCGTGATGACTTAAAGGATTTTCTTTGCTCATTGACTCTCCTTTTCTAAATCAGTTATGGTAAAAATCGGGTAGGTTCCCAGTATCTTGTGCTGAATTCCAATGGATGCTAGTTCCTGTCTGGCAAAATGAACCAGTTCTTTATCACTATAGTCTACATCGATAATGAAAAAGTATTCTCCTAAGGCTGTTTTAAGGGGGCGACTTTCAATCTTTGTTAAGTCAATCCCTCTCCAAGCAAAAGTCGAAAGTGCCTTGTAAAGAGCACCAGGTAGATTGTCTGGTAAGGTCAAGGCCAAACTCATTTTTTCAGCTTGCGAGTTAAAAGGAATCATCGGTATCTCTGCCCCTAACACCCAAAAACGTGTGAAATTGGCTTCCATTTCCTGAATATCCTCTGCAATTAATTCCAAGCCATATTCTTCAGCTGAACTTTTAGGAGCAATAGCTGCATAAGGCTGATCTGGATGTTCTGAAATAAATCGAGCTGCATAGGCAGTACTAGCGGTTACCTCTATTTTAGCATCTGGATAGTGTGCATCAATGAACCTCTTTCCTTGAGCCAGAGCCTGAGGATGAGAAAAGATTTTCTCAATTTTTGAGTAACCTGGAACCACCATCAACTGCTGGTGAATAGGCTGGACGATTTCTGCAACTGCTTGGATACGAGCCTGATGAAAAAGGTAATCCAAGGTTTCATGAACACTACCCTCGATAGAATTTTCAACTGGCACCACAGAATAGTCCACTAAGCCCTGTTCATAGGCCTTGATAACATCTGTGATATTAGCAAAAGCCTGCAATTCCTCTTTGGGAAAGGCTGTCTGCACAACATGATGCGAAAAAGATCCCTTGGGACCTAGATAGGCAATTTTCATCTCAGTTCCTCTATAATTTCCTCTGGGCTTAGCTTGGTCACATCCAGAACTTGACTGGCTACTTCCTCATACCAAGCTTGTCTTTCATGGAAAATAGCTGCCAGTTC
Source organism: Streptococcus oralis Uo5 (assembly GCF_000253155.1). Lineage (NCBI taxonomy): Bacteria > Bacillati > Bacillota > Bacilli > Lactobacillales > Streptococcaceae > Streptococcus > Streptococcus oralis. Next base: position 733,841 of record NC_015291.1, on the reverse strand, counting down.
TTCCTTGCTATTATTTAGAAAAAGGGGGCGCTGATTGTCCTTATCAGCTGCGATACGTTGGTAGAGGGTTTCAAAATCTGCTTTTAGATAGATGTTTTCAGGATTGGTTTTGAGCAAGTCACGATTTCTCTGAGAAATGACGACTCCTCCGCCAGTTGACACAACTCGGTCCGTTTTTAGTAAGTCAGCTAGAACTTCTGACTCTACTTGACGAAAGGCCACTTCTCCTTTTTCAGCGAAGAAATCCGCAATGGACATGCCCAAACGTTCCTCGATTAAGGCATCCATATCGATATAGTCTGGGTCCAAGCCTCTAGCAATTGTCGACTTGCCTGCCCCCATAAATCCGAGTAATACCTTAGCCATGAATCAAAGTCTCCAAATCATCAAAGAAGCTAGGATAACTGGTATTGATGGCTTCAGGACGGTCAAGTTCCACCTCTCCATCAACAACCAAGATGGCTGCAATAGCTGTCATCATTCCAATTCGGTGGTCACCAAAGGTATTGACTCTAGCGCCATGAAGTCTTGATTTTCCTTTGATAATCATCCCGTCTGCTGTCGGAGTGATATCCGCCCCCATGCTATTTAAAGCATCTGCCACCACCTGAATGCGGTCAGTTTCCTTGACCTTGAGTTCCTCAGCATCCTTAATAACTGTTACACCTTGGGCTTGCGTCGCTAGAAGGGCAATAATGGGCAATTCATCAATCAAGCGGGGAATCAAGGCTCCACCTATCTCCGTTCCTTTTAGGTCTGAAGACTCGACAGTCAAGGTAGCAGATTTAGCGATTGGATCAATTTCAGTTATTTCTAGTTTTCCTCCCATGGCACGAATGACATCAATAATACCAGTACGAGTTTCGTTAATCCCCACATTCTGCAGCACCACACGAGAGTTTGGAACAATCAAACCTGCGACCAACCAAAAGGCTGCACTGGAAATATCTCCTGGCACAACTACCTTTTGTCCTGTAAGTTTTTGTGGTCCTTGAACTGTGATTTTTTTTCCATCCACACTTAAATAACCACCAAATTGCTGAAGCATATCTTCAGTGTGGTTGCGAGTACATTCTTTCTCGATAATAACGGACTCCCCCTGAGCCTGCAAGGCTGCAAACATCAAGGCTGACTTAACTTGTGCAGAGGCGATTGGCAACTCATAGTGAATCTGTCTTAAATTTTTCGTCCCTTTTAGGCGAAGAGGGGGTAGGTCTCGCTCCGTTTGCCCCGAAATGCTAACGCCCATTTTTTTCAATGGAATCGTCACACGATCCATAGGACGTTTAGAAAGACTATCATCTCCAAACATCTCTACTTCGAAGTCTGCACCAGCAAGGACACCTGAGATCAGGCGAATCGAGGTTCCAGAATTCCCCATATCAAGAGCATTTTGCGGAGCTTTTAAGCCATCCATTCCAACACCTTGAATGGTAATAACCCCATCTTTATCCTCAATTACAACACCAAGGTCACGAAAGACCTGCATGGTTGAAAGTACATCCTCTCCACGTAAAATATCATAAACCTTGGTCTCACCCTCAGCCAAACTCCCAAAAATAATGGAACGGTGGCTGATAGACTTGTCACCTGGAACGCGGATACTGCCATGTAAGTGGCGAATGTTTGTTTTTAGTTTCATAGTTGACCTCATACTTGCAATACTTTTTCTTATTTTATCACAAAAAAGCCAGAAATTCCTGAAATTTCTGGCTTTTATACAGATAAAATACTATTTCAATAATTCTGAAACAGGTTCAAAGACAATTTTTTCAATGTCTGAAAGGTAAATAGACAATTGTTGTTGTTTGGCAAAGAAATCTGACAAAAGAGCGTTCTCTTGGATTTGCTTACTAAAGGACTGCATCTTTTCTTGGAAAGAAGCATCTGGCATTTGTCCCGTTTGCGCCATGACTTGGATTTCTTGCTGGAAGGCAAGGTAATCTGCAAAAATCTTGCTGGCTTCCGTATCAGCTTGGATGGCATCTTTAGCTGCTTTAACAGTCTTGTATTCTGGTAATTCGCGTAAGCCGCGACTAAGTTCATTTGCACTATCGTAAATATTTGACATGATTTTCTCCTTATTTGATGACGACTGTGTAGTCCGTATTTTCTGTAATTAAGCGTTCAGCTCGCTCTAAGTCTTGAGAATTTTTAAAGGAAATTTGTAGAATCCCGTGAACATCTTCACGGTTTTCTTCGTTGATGTGGATATTAACCAAAGAAGTCCCACGAAGTAATTCCAAAATCCGCAAGATAACATCTTCTTCATCGGGAACATCGACATAGAGGTCATAAGAACTGTCCACACCACCACGCTTATGGATTTCCATGGCCTGACGTTGCGCACGCGCTTGGTTGAAAAAGTTCCAGATTTGCTCTTCATCTCCCTTGCTGATGGCTTGTCCAACCTCATCTAGGCGCTCCTTGAAATCCGCAATTCGATCTAGAATAGTCTCACGATTGGACAAGAGAATGGAAGTCCACATACCTGGCTCGCTTTCCGCAATGCGAGTCATATCTCGAAAACCACCCGCCGCAAAGCGCCTTGCCATCTCATGTTCTTGAGCATAAACTGCCGTCTGCTCCATAAGGCTGGAAGCCAGAATATGAGGAAAATGGCTAATCTGAGAAGTCACCCGATCATGCTCCTTGGCATCAATCTCGATAAAACGAGCATGAAGGCCTGAAAGCAGATCCTTCATTTCCTCAAGTGTGTCAGGACTTGTCAGGCTCGAAGGTGTGAAGATATAGTAGGCATTTTCAAAGAGATTAACATCCGCAGAGGCAGCCCCTGTCTTGTGGCTACCGGCCATGGGATGGGCCCCGACAAAGCGAACAGGATTGCCAGCTAAATGTTCCTCCGCCGCATCCACGATGGCTGACTTGGTCGAGCCTGCATCCGAGATAATGACGCCTTCTTTCAAGTCTAAATCTGCCAACTCCTTAATAAAAGCAATGGTCTGCTTGATTGGCAAGGTCAGGATGATGACATCTGCTAGGGGAGCGAAACTGGCAAAATCATCCGTCGCACGGTCAATCATCCCCCGCTCCAAGGCAATGTCTCTCGAAGCCTGACTGCGATTATAACCCAAAATTTCATAATCAGGATGATCACGCTTGATACCGAGTGCCATCGAAGCACCAATCAAACCGAGACCTGCGATATAGATGGTTTTTGCCATAAGGACTCCTTAATAGTTCTTTGTATAGTCTCGGTGCTTGGCAACTGCCTCTTTTAATTCCTCTAGATTGTCAGATGAGAATTTTTCAAGGATTTCTTGTGCCAGAACCGTTGCAACAACGGCTTCCATGACTACACCTGCTGCTGGAAGAGCGGTTGGATCACTTCTCTCCACGGTTGCCTTGTATGGTTCGTGAGTCTCAATATCCACACTCATCAATGGTTTGTAGAGAGTGGGAATGGGTTTCATGACACCTCGAACAACGATGGGTTGCCCATTAGTCATACCACCTTCAAAACCACCTAGATTATTGGTACGACGAGTATAGCCGTCTTCTTTAGACCAGAGAATTTCGTCCATGACTTGGCTACCTTTAAGGTAACCTGCCTCAAACCCAAGACCAAATTCCACCCCTTTAAAAGCATTGATAGAGACAACTGCTTGGGCCAGTCTGGCATCCAATTTTCGGTCCCATTGGACATAGGAGCCAAGGCCAACTGGAACACCTCCGACGACTGTCTCCACAACCCCACCGATGGTATCACCGTCACGTTTGATTTGGTCAATATAGTCCTTGATTTCTTGTTCTCGTTCTTGGTTGACAATAGAAACTTCAGACTGGGCAGTTCGTTCCTTAATCTCAGCGATTGTCAGATTTTCAGGTACATCGATTTCCTTGCCACCAAAAACCACGACATGGTTGGCAATCTCCATATCTAGCTCAGCTAAGAGACGTTTGGCTACTGCCCCAACGGCTACTCGCATGGTTGTTTCACGAGCGGATGAGCGCTCCAAGGAATTACGCAAATCATCAAAACGGTACTTGATACCTCCAACCAAGTCGGCATGACCTGGTCGAGGATGAGTGATTTTCCGTTTGCTTTTTAGGCGGGCTTCAATGTCCTCAGCAGACATGATATCCAGCCATTTTTGGTGGTCTTTATTGACGACATCCATGGTAATAGGAGCCCCAGTCGTCTTCCCATGGCGGACACCCGAAGTAAAGACAACCTGATCACTCTCAATCTTCATACGACCACCACGTCCGTATCCGCCCTGACGACGTTTCAAATCCTCATTGATGTCCTCTGCTGTCAAAGGAAGTCCAGCTGGAATTCCCTCGATAATTGCCGTCAGACGGGGGCCGTGTGATTCTCCCGCAGTTAAATATCTCATAGGTTCTCCTTATTTTACCAAGTAGTCTTTCATCTCTTCTAGGGAAACAGAGTGAATAGTCGCCGAACCAAGCTCTGGTACCAAGACCAATTTCAAGGTGTTGCCACGTGCCTTCTTGTCATGAGTCAAAGCCTGATAAAGCTTGTCAACATCCCAGTTTTCATAGTCAACAGGTAAGCCAAATTTCTGGCACATCTCTGTGATGGACTGGGTTATGCCAACTGGCATAAGGCCTTTTTCCTCAGCAACCTTGGAAATCTGAACCATGCCCATGGCCACAGCCTCTCCATGCATGACCTTGCCATAACCGGCAGTCGCTTCGATAGCATGGCCAATAGTGTGGCCAAAATTGAGGTAAAGGCGAACACCGTTATCCAACTCATCCTCAACCACCATCTTGCGCTTAACCTGACAAGAATGTTCTATCAAAGTCTCTGCATGTTCCAGAATACTCTCAACAGAACCATCCAGCTCCGTTAAGAGAGCCCATAGTTCTGGATCCTCAATCAAGCCGTACTTGATAACCTCACCCATTCCTTCAATCAACTCTCTTTTCCCGAGTGTTTCAAGGACAAGCGGGTCAATCAGAACCCCATCTGGTTGGGCAAAAGTTCCCACCATATTTTTAGCAAAAGGAGTATTGACACCTGTCTTACCACCGATAGAAGAATCAACCTGAGCAGTCAAACTAGTCGGAATCTGAACAAAGTGAATGCCCCGCATATAGGTAGAGGCCACAAAACCAGCTAGGTCCCCAACGACACCACCACCAAGAGCCACAATCCCATCGCTACGAGTCAACCCCTGCTTAACTAGAAATTCATAAACCTTCTGAACAGTTGTTAAATTCTTTCGTTCTTCGCCTTCTAAAAAGTCAAAAACAGCTACCTGAAAACCAGCATCTTCTAGGCTGAGTTTAACCTTCTCTGCATAGAGAGAGGCTACATGGTTATCTGTCACAATGACTATCTTTTGAGGTTGCCAGAGTTCTCGCAACCATTGACCAGCCTGGGCCAGATAACCTTTTTCAATCTGAATATCATAAGGATGATGTGGAATATCGATTCTGATTTTCATAGTAGGGTCTCCTTTTCACTATTTATATTTTTCTGTTAAGGACTGCCAAATTTCTTCTGTTGGCATTTCCTTACCTGTCCACAGTTGAAAAGCCTCAGCAGCTTGGTAGAGCAACATTCCTAGACCATTGACCGCTGGATTTCCCTGGCTTCTAGCCCATTTCAAAAATGGCGTCTCAAAGGGTTGGTAAATAATGTCTGCCACCAAGAGAGCCTCTGGTAAGACTATGCTTTCAGGAACTGGGGATGATTTGCCATCCATTCCCACACTAGTCGCATTGACGAGCAGGTCCGCCTTGGCAATCTTTTCTTGCAGTTCAGAAAGATCTTCTAAAGCATACAAGTCCACTTTAAAACCTGTTTGCTCCTGCAACTTGTCTAGGTAAGGTCTTGTTTTTTCCATGGAAACTGAACGAACAAAAACTGAAATCTGACTGACGCCATCCAAAATGGCTTGTGCCAAGATTGATCTGGCCGCACCACCTGCGCCCAGAATGGTCATCTTTTTACCTGAAATTGTAAAAGAAGGCAAGCTCTTAAAAAATCCCTTGCCATCTGTATTATATCCAATTAAAGTGCCATTATGATTGACAACAGTATTGACCGCCCCAATCAAACGAGCCTCATCACTCAACTCATCCAGAAAAGGAAGTACTTGCTCCTTATAAGGCATAGACAGGTTGATTCCAAACATCTGATAACGGCGAATATTGGCGACTGTTTCTGCCAAGTCACCCGCTTCAATCTCCCAAGCCACATAGACACCATTGGTAGCTGTCGCCTCAAAGGCCCTATTATGGATGAAGGGTGAAATAGAGTGTTTGATGGGTTTTGCAACAACTGCAGCTAAACGCGTATAGCCATCAAGCTTCATCCAAAATCTCCCTAATTTTTTTCATGTTTGATAGAGAAATCTGACCTGGGGCACTCGCTTCATCCAGACTAGCAAATGACCAACTCGAACCCGTCACATCTGAAGTAATGCGTGATACCTTGCCCATTTTCCCCATGGAAATGGTTACGTATTCTTGCTCAGGATTGAGTGTTTTAAATCCTCGTGTGTAGTTCATCAGGTCTAAAACATCCTGCTCCGTATGGGCCATAACTGATACCTTGACTACTTTTGGAGAGAGACTGGTCAACTCAGACAAAATCTCCATCATGTTTTCAGGTGTCTCCTGGAAATTATGATAGCTCAATACGAGATTTGGAAAATCCAACATTTCCTCAAAAACATCCTTGTAGCTGAAGTACTCAAAATCCACATAGTCTGGTTGATAAAGTTGAGTGACTTCCTTGATGATTTGAACATACTCCTCAGAGGACAGTTCGATTTCTCCTCCCTCAGCGCGAGTCCGAAGGGTAAAGACAAGTTCGCGTCCTGCAAATTTCTCAAAGATAGCGGGTGCTACCTGTAAAATAGCGTCCTTTGTAAGAAAGTCCGCACGCCACTCAATGATATCGGCCTCTTCATACCTAGTGGCATCCAGTTCTTGCGCTTCTTCTAAACTTCTTGGCATTACTGAAACGATTAATTTCATCTACTAACCTTCATACTAATCACCTTGAGGTAATTACTGCTTTCATCTTTTTTATTATAGGCAAAGTCTGCTGGAAGACCATATTGGTTTAAAATCTGATACCTTCTTCCTGCAAAACCTTTATCAATTTGTTCTGTAAATTTCTGGCGGGAAACATTGGCAGCATTAGTACTGGCAATGATAATCCCTCCCGGATTTAAAATCTCTAGACTCTGGGAAATCAACTTGTGATAGTCCTTAGCTACAGAGAAAGTTTGTTTTTTATTTCGAGCAAAACTCGGCGGATCAAGCACAATCACATCATAGGTCAAGCCTTTTCGCTTGGCATACTTAAAGTACTCAAAGACATCCATGACGATAAAACGATGATTGTCCGTGCTGAGTCCATTTGCTTGAAAATGAGCCTCTGACAGCTCTCTAGACCGTTTGGCCAAGTCGACAGAAGTCGTCTCACTCGCGCCTCCCATAGCTGCAGCAACTGAAAAGGCAGCCGTATAGGAAAACATATTGAGCAAGGATTTGCCCATGGCTAGACCGTCAACCAGACTCCCACGAACCTCGTGCTGGTCTAGGAAAATCCCTGTCATCAAGCCATCATTCATAAAGACTTGATAGAGTACGCCATTCTCAAGAACAGTAAAATCATCTGGCGCTTCCTCACCATAAACATAAGCAGACTCATAGTCTAGACCTTTATAACGAATCTTTTCATAAGCCCCCAAAACCTCAGGAAAAACTTCCTTAAAAGCCTTTACTATCTGCTCACGAATCTGGTAAACAAAGGAGTTGTACCAAGAAAAGACAGCATAATCTCCATAGAGATCAACAGTCAGACCACCAAAACCATCCCCCTCTTGGTTAAAAAGGCGAAAGGCAGTAGTTAAGTCATCTTGATAATAAGGCTTTCTAACTTCCTTGGCCTTACAAAACAGAATTTCAAAAAAGGCTTGATTGAAACGAACCTTTTCCTTGCTGATGAACCAACCGATTCCCTTGTTCTGCTGAGAAAGATAGGCGCTCCCTAAAAACTTTCCGTCTTGACTAAGAACTTCTACTGCCTGATCCGTCAGTTCAATATCTGTTAAATCACTCGCTTCCAAAAGAACTAGACCCTTAGCTAGCTTTTTTTCAACACGTCTGCTGACCCTAATTCTATTCATAGCTACTATTATAGCAAATTTTGTGACAATTCTCAAAATAGAAAGCGTTTGTCCATTCTTACTTTAGTTTACTAAGTGTCATTTTTGTTCAAATAAGTTTATGCCATTTACTTTTTCACCAAAACATCCTCTCCCTTGTAGTAGAAAGAGAGGTTCTATTCGCTAAAAATAGACAATTTCAGAAATGAGTATAGAATCTTGCGCAAACGTTTGCCTAGTTCTAAACTTTATGGTAGAATAAAACACAACATTGATAAGCAAGAGGAAAAACAATGCAAAATCAGACACTTATGCAATACTTTGAATGGTATCTGCCTCATGACGGCCAGCACTGGGCTAGACTAACAAATGACGCAGAGCACCTAGCAAACCTTGGTATCAGCCATGTCTGGATGCCACCTGCCTTCAAGGCAACCAACGAAAAAGATGTAGGCTATGGTGTTTACGATCTTTTTGACCTAGGCGAATTTCACCAAAAAGGGACTGTCCGTACCAAGTATGGGTTTAAAGAAGACTATCTTCAGGCCATTCAAGCCCTAAAGGCACAGGGAATTCAACCTATGGCTGATGTGGTGCTCAATCACAAGGCTGCTGCCGATCATATGGAAGCCTTTCAGGTTATTGAAGTGGATCCTGAGGATCGTACTGTTCAACTAAGCGAGCCCTTTACTATCAACGGCTGGACTCACTTTACTTTCGATGGCCGCCAAGATATCTACAATGACTTCCACTGGCACTGGTACCACTTCACAGGTACAGACTATGATGCCAAGCGCCGTAAGTCTGGCATTTACCTGATCCAGGGGGACAACAAGGGCTGGGCAAATGAGGAATTGGTCGATAACGAAAACGGTAACTACGACTACCTCATGTATGCTGACCTAGACTTTAAGCATCCTGAAGTCATCCAAAACATCTATGACTGGGCTGACTGGTTCATGGAAACGACTGGTGTGGCTGGTTTCCGTTTGGATGCCGTTAAGCACATCGACTCCTTCTTTATGGGCAATTTCATCCGTGATATGAAGGAAAAATACGGTCAAGATTTCTATGTTTTTGGGGAATTTTGGAATCCAGACAAGGAAGCCAATCTAGACTATCTTGAGAAAACAGAAGAACGTTTTGACCTTGTCGATGTTCGACTCCACCAAAACCTCTTTGAAGCTAGTCAGGCTGGAGCAAGCTACGACCTTCGTACTATCTTTACTGATAGCTTGGTTGAACTCAAGCCTGACAAGGCTGTCACTTTCGTTGACAACCATGATACTCAACGAGGACAGGCCCTTGAGTCTACTGTTGAAGAATGGTTTAAGCCAGCAGCCTATGCCCTTATCCTTCTTCGTGAGCAAGGTCTTCCATGTGTCTTTTATGGAGACTATTACGGCATTTCAGGGCAATTTGCTCAACAAGATTTCAGAGAAGTTCTTGATCGTCTCCTAACCATCCGAAAAGACATGGCCTATGGAGAGCAAACAGACTACTTTGACGATGCCAACTGTATCGGATGGGTACGTTCAGGTGCTGAACATCAATCCCCAATCGCTGTCCTTATCTCAAATGACCAAGAAAACAGCAAGGCTATGTTTGTCGGGCAAGAATGGGCTGAACAAACCTTTATTGACCTCCTTGAAAATCATCCAGCACAAGTTACAATCAATGCTGAAGGTTATGGAGAATTTCCAGTAGCAGCGGGTTCAGTCAGTGTCTGGGCGGCAAAATAAATCTATCAGTTACAAGCCAGATCCAACCGGATTTGGCTTTTTTGCAATCACAAAAAGACCTACCCTAATGGATAGATCTTCATTGTCTTATAATTTACCTGCTACTGCATCCAACAAGTCTTGGATTTTCGCTTGGTTGCTTCCTCCTGCCATGGCCATGTCTGGTTTACCACCACCACGTCCATCGACGATTGGAGCCAATTCTTTGACAAGGTTTCCTGCATGCACATCTTTTGTCTTGCTAGCTACAAGAACGTTCACCTTGTCACCGATGGCTGCGACAAGAACAAGCACATCAGAGTAGTCTTTTTGTTTCCAGTTGTCCGCAAAGGTACGAAGGGCACCTGCGTCTGATACAGAAACCTGGCTTGCAATGTAACGGTGACCATTTGCTTCATTCACATCCTTGAAGACATCACCTGCGGCGGCTGCTGCTGCTTTTTCCTTCAATTCTGCATTTTCTTTTTGCAATTGGCGGAGTTGCTCTTGAAGTCCTTCGACTTTGTGAGGTACTTCCTTGAGTTGAGGTGCTTTCAAGGTTGCTGCTACTGCTTTCAGAGCATCTTCTTGTTCGCGATAAGCTTCAAAGGCTTCCTTACCAGTTACTGCCAAGATACGGCGAGTTCCTGATCCGATTCCTTCTTCTTTGACAATCTTGAAGAGACCAATCTCAGAAGTGTTGCCAACGTGGGTACCACCACAAAGTTCCACTGAGTAGTCACCAATGGTTACAACACGGACTTCCTTACCGTATTTCTCACCAAAGAGGGCCATAGCTCCCATTTCTTTAGCAGTGTCAATATCTGTTTCAATAGTCTCTACTGCAATTGCTTCCCAGATTTTCTCATTGACTTGCTGTTCAATGGCGCGCAACTCTTCAGGAGTTACGGCTTGGAAGTGAGTGAAGTCAAAGCGTAGGAATTCTACTTCGTTCAGAGATCCTGCTTGAGTTGCATGGTGGCCAAGGATATTGTGAAGAGCCGCATGGAGCAAGTGAGTCGCTGTGTGGTTTTTCATGACACGGTGACGGCGATTAGTATCGATTGCCAAGGTATATTCTTGATTCAAAGCAAGTGGTGCAAGAACTTCGACAGTATGAAGAGCTTGTCCGTTTGGTGCTTTTTGCACGTCCGTTACAGTCGCTACGACATTTCCTTTAGCATCCAAGATTTGACCGTGGTCAGCTACTTGTCCACCCATTTCAGCGTAGAATGGAGTCTCTGCAAAGATAAGAGAGGCAGTTCCTTCAGATACAGCTTCTACTTCAGCATTGTCCGCTACGATAGCCACCAACTTAGAAGGCAATTGGCTGGCATTGTAGTTGAAGACACTTTCCACTGTAATGTTTTGAAGGGTTTCATTTTGCATTCCCATTGAGCCACCTTTGACAGCTGACGCACGCGCACGTTCTTGCTGCTCTTTCATGGCTGCTTCAAAACCTTCACGGTCTACAGTCATCCCAGCTTCTTCAGCGATTTCTTCTGTCAATTCAACTGGGAATCCGTATGTATCGTAGAGTTTGAAGACATCTTGCCCAGCGATAACAGATTGACCTTTTTCTTTCAAGTCAGCTACGATGCCTTGGGCAAAGTGTTGACCTGAATGAAGGGTACGGGCAAATGACTCTTCTTCGCTCTTAACGATTTTTTCGATAAAGTCACGTTTTTCAAGCACTTCTGGGTAGTAGCTTTCCATGATTTTTCCAACAGTTGGAACGAGTTTGTAAAGGAAAGGCTCGTTGATACCCAATTTTTGACCGTGCATAGAAGCACGACGAAGCAAACGACGAAGAACATAACCACGACCTTCATTTCCAGGAAGGGCACCATCACCGATGGCAAATGAAAGAGAACGGATATGGTCAGCAATGACCTTGAAGCTCATGTTGTCGCCATCTTGGTCGTAGACCTTACCAGATAATTTCTCAACTTCACGAATAATCGGCATGAAGAGGTCCGTTTCAAAGTTTGTCTTAGCTCCTTGGATAACGGCCACCAAACGCTCCAAACCAGCGCCCGTATCGATGTTTTTATGTGGCAATTCCTTGTACTCGCTACGAGGAACAGCAGGGTCAGCGTTAAATTGTGACAAAACGATATTCCAGATTTCGATGTAACGGTCGTTTTCGATATCTTCTGCAAGCAGGCGAATACCGATGTTTTCTGGGTCAAAGGCTTCTCCACGGTCAAAGAAGATCTCAGTATCAGGTCCAGAAGGTCCCGCACCGATTTCCCAGAAGTTATCTTCGATTGGAATCAAGTGACTTGGGTCCACTCCTACTTCAATCCAGCGGTTGTAAGAATCCTTATCTTCTGGATAGTAGGTCATGTAGAGTTTATCAGCTGGAAAGTCAAACCATTCTGGGCTTGTCAAAAGCTCATAAGCCCAAGTGATGGCTTCATCACGGAAGTAATCCCCGATAGAGAAGTTCCCCAACATTTCAAACATGGTATGGTGACGGGCAGTTTTTCCGACATTTTCGATATCGTTGGTACGGATAGCTTTTTGCGCATTGGTAATACGTGGATTTTCAGGGATAATGGTTCCGTCAAAGTATTTCTTAAGGGTTGCTACCCCAGAGTTAATCCACAAAAGAGTTGGGTCATTTACAGGAACCAAGCTGACTGATGGTTCTACAGAGTGGCCTTTGCTTGCCCAGAAATCTAGCCACATTTGGCGAACTTGAGCACTAGATAGTTGTTTCATAATATCTCCTTATTACTTGTTTAATTTGATTGGCTTTCCAGCATCTCCACATAGTCAATCGCGACACAGAGGGAAATGACTAGGTCTGCATAAGAGTCTTCATAGACGGTTACGGTGTAAGTTGATGTCAAATGGAAAATCTCTTTCCGAATCTCGGCAATCACTTGGTCGCGGTCATCCAACAATTTGAAATTCAAATCCCAGATATTGCCCTCGATACGAAGCCCCAGATTGTCAAACTCATACTTATCTCGAAAGAAGGTCAACTTCTTACGAATGACGAAATTGGAACCATTTCGTAGCTGAATAGTAAAGCGAGGAAGCAAGGTGAAAAATTCTTTACTAATCTCACTGATTTGCTCACCATAGGCGTCATAGATGGTAAAGGTCTTAGGAATTTGGAAGAAAGAGCCCTCCACCTGATAGTTTACCACACCTCTATCATCCTTGATATCGAAGCGTTCGCCCCCAAGACGAAACTTTTGTTTCACGAGAAATGTCTTCATAAACACCTCCAAAAATCAAAAGACAAGCTCACATCACGAAGGGCGAAAAACCGCGGTACCACCTTCATTCAATGAACTTGTCATTCTCTTATTCTTATGCAATTGTCTGATTGAGTAGCATGACTTCCTACCTTAGATGGCTCGCAGCACCGCCATTTCTCTGAACTAAGACAACTGAAAATCAATTCTCAACTTTCTTATTATATCGTTTTTGGAGGAGTTCGTCAAGGTTGATGACAACGAATCATAAACTTCTGCATTAACCTCTTAATTTATCTAGATCTACTTTGTGATGTTTGAGTATTATTGGGCTTATAAATTGAAATTTTAATTCGTGTACGTTTCAAATCAACTTTCTCTCCAGCTTTTGGAGTTTGAGATACTACTGTTCCTTCAGCAGTACCCTCAGGAGCACTGCCTACTTCCACTATTTCAATATTGGCCTCTTTAACACCAACAATTTGAGTCAAGTTATTCTTAGTAAATTCCAGGCTTGATCCAATATAATTAGGCATTTGAACAGTTACTGCCTTCTTGGCTACTGTCAAGACAATTTGTGTCGCCTTACTGAGATCATAAGTAGTTCCTTCAGACAGACTTTGTCTCAAAATGGTACCTGGCTCCATTTCAGTAGATTCTTCTTCTTCAATCTTAATAAGATTTTCAGGAACTTTTTTCTCCTTGAGTTCAGCAACCACATCTGTTGATTTTCGGCCAATAAAGTTTCCAATATATACTTTTGAAATCTGTGAACTAGAACTGGCAGATGTTGTCGATGATGTTTGTTTATCTTGAGATTTATTACCACCAAGAGATGCTTGCTTTGTAGAACTTGTGGAGGTTGAAGATACAACATTAGAACTATTATTCAAAATAGCAGTTTTATCTTCATTATTTTTTTGCTCGGAGTAAATAAGATGTACAATGCAACTACTATAAAAAATAAAAAAACAAAGAATAAAAGGAATAAAATACATCATTCTTCGTCTTTTTTCATTTTGTCTATTAATTTCTTTAACTTCTTCTAGATTGGCTATTTCTTGACTCAACATCTCTTCAAGTAGAACTAACTGTTGTTCATCTGTAGCTTGTGCCATCTGTAATTTAATTTGATAAATTCTATTTTCGTAGAAACGTTCCTCCTCCCTCTCACCTTGACGTTCTAATATGATATTTTGTTCTTTTAGTTCTGAAATCTCTAAATCTTTAAATAATCTATCTGAATTACCAGTTGCAAATTTTTTCGCCATTTTCTTGCCTCCTAATTGGCATTATAACCATGTTCCTTTGATTTTAATACTTTCTTCCAATATCTTTCACGTTGGAGTGCCTTTTGTTTCCCAACTTCATTCTTTGGAAAAATCTCTAATAAACTATATTGGAAATACTTTTTAATATAGCTGATTCCATATTTTTCGACTATTTCACACAATCTTTTATTCGGATAACGATTTTCTTCCATTTCGGATTTATCATAACCTTCACTTAAGTATGCAGACCATCTTCCATAGACTCCATTATCTCCATAAGCAGAACCGACATAGAGCTTTCCTGTCTTAGCATCAGTAATGACATAAACACCATAAACAGCTGATAGATATTGTCTCCAAGAACTATTCGACCAATTTTTCTTTTAATTCTTGATAAGAAAATGAGATGTTTTCATAACCAGGAAAATGAGACGTTTGATTAAAATAGGAAATACTGCTTACAGATTCTACTACAACTGATTCAATTATTTTAGGATTAACATAAAACCATGATTGACCTGTATTAGTATGATTGACCAAAACTTTTTCTATAAACTTATCATACTCTTTCAATCGTTCAGCTAAAGCGAACTTAACATGATGGTTCCCATAGGTCACTTGCTTTATCTGACTATTCGTTTCTTTTATAAGATAGGCACCAACAAAAAGCCATCTATGATACTCTACTTCTATAAATTGAAACTGAATTTCATTTCTACGATTTCGACTTTTTTTATCTGATCCATTACTTAAAATCCATGGTAAAAAATCTTCAGATCCACTGATATAATCATCAACAAAACTATAATCATCCCAATTCTTGTTAAATCGTAATTTAATACGATATCCCTTGTACTCCGATTGTGACAATAACTCATTAAATCTAAAAATATCCTTCAAATATATCTTTTCATTCATATTGTATTTCTCTTTTATTTATACGGAGAACTTTGCATAATCTCTCTCCTATATCATTATACAGAAGGTCTTAATAACGGTCAAGAGCTTAAATATTTTTTCAAAGGTTTATTAAGAATTGAATTTTTCAATTTCATGCTGACACTTCCATCTGATTCAAAAAAACGAACCAGCTTGACTGATTCGTTTTCTTACATTTAATTCCTACTTCCGATACATTTTAAATTGTAGGAAGAGGTCGCTGTATTTTCCTGTCCATTTATGGTCAAATTTCTCATAAACTTCTAGGTGTTTCATGGTATCAGCATCAGGATAGAATGATTTATCTTCCTTGGTCTCCTCTGGGAGCATTTCCTTGGCTGGTAGGTTTGGTGTTGAGTAGCCTACATACTCCGCATTTTTCAGAGCATTTTCGGGTTTCAACATAAAGTTGATAAAGGCATAGGCAGCATCTTGGTTTTTCACGGTTTTTGGAATGACCATGTTATCAAACCAGAGATTGCTGGCCTCAGTCGGAACGACATACTTGAGGTTAGGATTTTTCTCCAACATCTGCCTAGCTTCCCCAGAGAAAGTCACACCGATAGCGGCGTTGTTCTGAATCATGTAACCCTTCATCTCGTCCGCCACAATTGCCTTGATATTTGGAGTCAGTTCGTAGAGCTTATCCACTGTCTCTTCCAGCTGCTGAGGATCCTTGGAGTTGAGACTGTAACCGAGTGAGTTAAGCCCGAGTCCCAGCACCTCACGCGCCCCATCAAAGAGCATGATGGAATCCTTGTATTCTGGTTTCCAGAGGTCATCCCAATGCTCAGGTGCCTCCTCCACCATGGTTTCATTGTAAACAATTCCCAAGGTTCCCCAGAAGTAAGGAATGGAGAATTTATTTCCCGGGTCAAAAGACTGGTTGAGGAACTCTGGTCCGATATTCTCGATGCCTTCAATTTTTGAATAATCAAGCGGAACTAAGAGGTCTTCGTCCTTCATCTTGTTGATCATGTATTCACTTGGGATGGCAATATCATAGGTTGTTCCACCCTGCTTGATCTTGGTATACATGGCTTCGTTGGAGTCAAAGGTCTCGTACTGGACTTGGATCCCTGTTTCTTCTGTGAATTTCTCCAAAAGTTCTGGATCAATGTAGTCTCCCCAGTTGTAGATAACCAGTTTTTGGCTATCTCGACTGTTGATTTTACTATCTAGATGAGACGCAATCCCCCACAAGACAAGGATAATCGCTGCAATTCCTGCTAAAAATGAATAGAGTTTTTTCATGCTTGCTCCTCCTTCTCACGTGAGATAAAGTAATAACCTACAACTAGGATAATACTAAAGAGAAAGACAAGGGCAGACAGTGCATTGATTTCTAACGAGATTCCCTTACGAGCGCGAGAGTAAATCTCGACTGACAGGGTTGAAAAACCATTTCCCGTTACGAAGAAGGTCACGGCAAAGTCATCCAGCGAATAGGTGAAAGCCATGAAATAACCTGCAATGATAGACGGTGTCAGGTACGGAAGCATGATTTCTTTAAACATCTGAAACTGGCTGGCACCTAGGTCATAAGCCGCGTGAATCATATCATCATTCATTTCCTTGAGGCGAGGCAAGACCATCAAGACTACGATAGGGATGGAAAAGGCCACGTGACTAGATAGAACCGTCAAAAATCCAAGTGAAAACTTAAGCTGGGTAAAGAGAATCAAGAAGCTGGCACCAATCATAACGTCAGGCGCAACCATGAGGATATTATTGAGTGATAAAAAGGCTTCTTGGTATTTCTTACGAGACTGGTAGATATAGATAGCACCAAAAGTCCCGATAATGGTCGCAATCAAGGCTGATAAAAAGGCCAAGAAAAAGGTTTGGGTGAGGATCAACATGAGGCGACCATCACCAAACATGGTTTTAAAATGGCTCAAGCTAAAGCCTGTAAAGCTGTTCATATCATCGCCAGCATTAAAGGCATAGCCAATCAAGTAAAAAATCGGCAAATAAAGGATGATAAAGACAAAGGCTAGGTAGAGATTGGCAAATTTTTTCATCGTTCTCTCCTTTCCTTGGTCACCCACATGGTGAGAAACATGGTCAGGATGAGGATCACACCGATGGTAGAACCCATACCGTAGTTGTCATTGGTTAGAAAGTTCTGCTCAATAGCCGTTCCCAGCGTGATAACGCGGTTCCCACCAATCAAACGTGTCAGCATGAAGAGACTCAAACTAGGGATAAAGACAGACTGAACCCCACTTCTCACCCCGTTCATAGAAAGGGGGAAGATAACATGGCGGAAAGTTTCCCACTTGGTCGCACCGAGGTCATAGCTGGCATTGATGAGATTGTTATCCATATCATCCAAGACATTGAAAATCGGCAAAATCATAAAGGGAAGCTCGATGTAGCTTGCGACAAAGATAAAGGAGAAATCCGTAAAGAGCAATTGCTGCGAACCGATTCCGATAAATTCCAAAAATTGGTTAATAGAGCCATTTTGACCAAAAATTCCGATAAAGGCATAGGCCTTAAGGAGCAGATTGATCCAGGTTGGCAAGATAATCAGCATGAGCCAGAGTTGACGGTGCTTGAGACGAGTCAAAAAGAGGGCTGTTGGATAGCTGATGAGCAGTGTTACCAAGGTGACAATCCCTGCATAAAGCACAGAGTTGAAGCTCATTTTGAGATAGGTCAAGTTTTGTGACGCAAAGTAGGATTTATAGTTTTCTAAACTAAACTGCCCTTCAATGTTGAAAAAGGATTGACCGAAAATCAAGACCAAGGGTGCGAGAACAAAGAGGGCAATCCAAAGCATGTAGGGCACTACAAAGAGTTTAGAGGTTGTTTTCTTCATCTCTTTCCTCCTCGATCGCGTTAATCAGACCTGCTTCTTGCTCTTCGATTTCTACGTATTCTTCGATACGAGCATCGAACTCTTCTTCGGTTTCGTTGAGACGCATGATGTGGATGTCTTCTGGTTCAAAGTCCAGACCGATTTCCTCACCCACAATGGCCTTACGAGTCGAGTGGATCATCCATTCATTTCGGAGTTCGTCATAGGCGATAATCTCATAGTGAACTCCACGGAAGAGCTGGGTATCAACCTTAACTTGGAGCTTGCCTTCTTCTGGAAGAGTAATGCGCAAGTCCTCTGGACGAATGACAACCTCAACAGGCTCATTTGGCTTCATCCCCCCATCGACCGCTTCAAAGCGTTTGCCATTGAACTCAACCAAATAGTCTTCAATCATGGTCCCTGGCAAGATGTTGGACTCACCGATAAAGGTGGCAACAAAGTGGTTGATCGGCTCATCATAGATATCCACAGGCGTTCCTGACTGCACAATCTCGCCATCATTCATAACGAAAATCCAGTCACTCATTGCCAGAGCTTCCTCCTGATCGTGAGTGACAAAGACAAAGGTAATCCCCAATCGTTGTTGCAGTTCACGCAGTTCGTACTGCATGTCTGTTCGCAATTTCAAGTCCAGCGCTGACAAGGGCTCGTCCAACAAAACCACACGAGGTTGGTTGATAATGGCACGGGCGATAGCCACACGCTGACGTTGTCCTCCAGAGAGTTTACGGATGGAACGTTTTTCATAACCTTCCAGCTGAACCATCTTGAGAACTTCCGCTACACGCTGCTCAATTTCTTTCTTGCCGACTTTACGCAAGCGGAGTGGAAAGGCAACATTTTCAAACACATTCATATGTGGAAACAAGGCATAGGATTGGAAGACCGTATGGACGTCTCGCTTGTTGGTTGGAATGTCGTTGATCCGTACCCCATCCAGTAAAATATCCCCTGTCGTCGCATCCAGTAAACCTGCAATGATGTTCAGTATGGTTGATTTTCCTGAACCAGATGCGCCTAAAAGAGTGTAGAACTTCCCTTCTTCCAACTCAAAGTTAATGTCTTTAAGAACCTTGGTATTGCTGTCTTCAAAAACTTTAGAGACGTTTTTGAATTCAATAATTGGTTTTTTCAATTCCTCTAAATTCCTTCTTCTTCGTAAATTAACAGATTGGGACCTTGTTAGAATGCTAGACACAAGCGTAGGAAATAAAATGACCTAAACCTCATTTAGCGATAAAATCCCAATCTTTGAATGCTATGTAAAAATAATGTTATTCGTGTTCACCCAGGATACGAACTTCTCGCTCTAAGGTAACACCTGAATGTTCTTTAACTTTTTCAATGACAGACTCAATTAAGTCTTCATAATCTCTTGCAGTTCCATCGGCTACATTAATCATAAAGCCTGCATGTTTTTCTGAGACTTCGACACCACCGATACGGTAGCCCTTCAAACCAGCTTCTGAAATCAATTGTCCTGCAAAATGCCCGACTGGACGCTTAAAGACTGAACCGCAAGATGGGTATTCTAAAGGTTGTTTGAGTTCACGTAGGTGCGTCAAGCGATCCATCTCTTGCTTGATAACTTGATGATTTCCTGGGGCTAGGGCAAATTTAGCTGACAAGACAATGGCCCCAGAATCCTGAATAGCTGAATGGCGGTAACCAAAAGCCAAGTCCTTGACTGACAAGGTCTCGATTTCCCCTTCCTTGGTCAAAACTTGACAAGACTGCAAGATATGAGCAATCTCACCTCCGTAAGCACCCGCATTCATAAAGACAGCTCCACCGATGCTTCCAGGAATCCCACAAGCAAACTCAAAACCAGTCAAACTATGACGAAGGGCAATACGTGTCGTTTCAATCAAGTTTGCTCCAGCTTCTGCTTCGATGGTATAGCCATCAACCGAAACGTTATTAAGCTTATCACACAAGATGACAAAACCACGGATTCCACCTTCACGAACGATGATGTTACTAGCATTTCCTAGCACCATCCAAGGAATATTCTCTTGATTGGCAAATTGGACGACACGGGCCATCTCATAGCGATTGCGTGGCAAAACTAGATAATCCGCTCGACCTCCTACCTTTGTATAGGTATAGGTCTTCAAAGGTTCCTTAAAACGAATATCGATTCCTTCTAAGATTTCAAGCATTTTTTCTTTTACTAACATGTCACTCTTCCTTTTTCAAAATTCATTCCATTATACCATTTTTAGAGACATTTGACGACCATAAAAAGAGCTTGTTTTATCATTACATAAAAAAAGAGGTCACCCCTCTTTTTATGATTTTTTCCAAAATGTAGATTTTGTCAGCCAGATAAAGACTAAAAGTTCTACGAGAAGAACAAACTCAACTAGAAGCGGATTTGCAATCCATCCCACTTGAGATAAGGCTGGAGCCAAGTCAAACAAGGCATGCAAACCATAGGCAGCAAGGAGGTAGATCCATTTCTTTTGACGAACACTTTGATAGACCCAGATGGAAAGACCAATTTGTAGAACCAGAGCAAGCACACGCTCAACTCCTAGTAAATAAACCTGCCATACAGAAAGAGACTGGACCGTTTCGAGTGTAGTCTTTGGAAGGAGATTGGCTACATCAGTATTTGAAGACTGAATGAGTGAAAAGAGAATCAAAAGACTGATCAAGCTTCCCATTCCGAGATAGAGCATTTCCAAGCCCCCATGTCCCAAACCATAGGCCAAAGCATCTCGATCTTCTAGCTTTCTCTTTTTCTCCAACCATTTAAAAAAGACAAGACGAGCTGTTTCCTCAAAGAGGGCCGCCATGGCGATTCCATAAAGCACATATAAGAAAGGCTGCTCCTGCATAAGCGGAATGATTCCATCTTTTTGCGGATGGAGTATCAGAAGGTGAACCATCTTCTCTAACACTTGAGAAGAAACAAAAAATGCGATTGCCCCCAAGCCCATCACTGCAAGAGAGATTTTAAACCGTTTTTTGGCATACCAAGTTCCACATACTAGAATGAGAACTAAAGCGATCATGGTAAGGATAATATGTACTGTCATCTTTTTCTCCTATTCTGACTTATCAATATCTTTCTTCATCTCGTCAACGTTAAATTTGGCAAATAAATACTGGCGATCTTGGACTGGAAAACGTTGGTCCAACTGGTCGACTGCCCCAACCTCGATCATTCCTTCTTTGATAACAAAGTCCATCACATGCCCACCAAAGGTCAAATCATCTGAGATAAAATGCAAATGATAGCCTGCAACACTCACCCCATGGAAAATCTCAGGTGTCCAAAATCCAACAATGGTTCCCGATACATTTTCACGGCTATATTCAGGTTGGTGAGTCGCGACATCAGCAAACTTGGTATCAGGTGTGGATTTAGGAATCATACGTACGTGCATTTGTGAAAATTCGCCATGAATCTTGATGGAACGAAAGAGATTCTCCCCATCATAGTAGGACTCAATTCGCTTTTCCAATTCCTTGTCCGTCATCTCAAAGCGCTGACGAAAAATCACTTCTGCCTGATGAGGAACCACTGCTGCATAGGGAATAAGAGCATCCGCTGCCACCTCAACGATTTCAGGCGTTTGACCAGACCCCTTGGCTTGATAAGCCTTGCCATCAAGGACGATCAACTCCCCATCAATCGAATCAAGGGTTCCCAAACCAAGGTCACCATGTTCCAGCAATTCTCCCACTGTCATGGTTCCACCATAGAGACCTGCCATTAGGGCACCTAAAGTATTGTATTGAAATAATTTAACCGGTTCCTGCACTTTTCTATCCATTCTCTTTCTTATCTTCTGTTCAATGAATCATCATACTTTCTAAGTATACCACATTTGCTCCTAGTTGTGAAAGGGGGAATGCTTTTCCCATTGCCAAGTAGGCAAAAAAAAGGTACAATGTAACAAAATCAACGGAGGTCTGGAATGAAGAAAGAAAGTAAATACCAAGCAGTCGTTTCCTTTCTCAAAAAAGGGATCGAATCAGGAAAATTTCCAACAGGTAGCCGGCTACCCTCCATCCGTCAACTGAGCCAAGACTTCCACTGTAGCAAGGACACAGTCCAACGAGCCCTACTGGAATTACGCCATGAACAATACCTCTATGCCAAGCCCCAAAGTGGCTACTATGTTCTAGAACAAGGACAGCACCAAGACTTGGAAATCGAAGTCACTGACGAACATGCCAGTGCCTATGACGACTTCCGACTCTGCGTCAACGAAACCCTGATAGGTCGAGAAAACTACCTCTTCAACTACTATGATAACCAAGAAGGCCTTGAGGAACTCAGACAATCTGTCCATCAACTTCTTTTCAACCAAGCCCTCTACTGCAAACCCGATCAACTGGTTCTGACTTCTGGTACCCAGCAAGCTCTCTTTATCCTTTCTCAGATTGACTTTCCGAGCAAGGGAGCGGAGATTTTGGTCGAACAGCCGACCTACCACCGGATGAATCGTCTCTTGGTCGCTCAAGGATTAGCCTACCAGACCATTGAACGCCGTATTGATGGCATTGACCTTGAAGAACTGGAAGAACAGTTTAAATATGGGAAAATCAAGTTTTTCTACACCATTCCTCGCTTCCACTATCCCCTAGGTCATTCCTATTCTGATCAGGAAAAAAAGGCTATTCTGGATCTAGCAAACCAGTATGGTGTATACATCGTAGAGGATGACTATTTAGGGGACCTAGATCCTAGGAAGGGCCAAACCTTCCACTATCTGGATACTGAAGATCGGGTCATTTATATCAAGTCCTTCTCAACCAGTCTCTTTCCAGCCCTTCGTATTACCGCTCTCATTCTCCCAAATGCCCTAAAAGAGGCCTTTGTTTCCTACAAAAATATCCTGGACTATGACAGCAATCTCATCATGCAAAAGGCTCTTTCTCTTTACATTGATAGCCAGTTATTTGAAAAAAATCGACTGGCCAGACTGAGCCTTCAAGAGAACTATCAGGTTCAGATTAAGGAAGTGCTTGAAGAAAACTCCTGTCCCTTGCCCCACTATCCTCTACACGATGGCCTTTTGCTTGATTTGAGACACTATCCTAAGATTGCTAGTTTAAAACACAGCTCACTCAAACTAGACTTTTTTGAGGAGGCTTATTTGGATACCTGCCCTTATCAGTTCGCCAAAGTTACTCTTGAAAATCTAGAAGAGCTATTAGAATACATAAAAACAGAGTTGGATTAAAGTCCAACTCTGCTTTTTCTTATTGTTCAACTTCTGTTAGTTTCGCTGCTTTTTCAAGATAAGTTTGATAGGTTCCGTCATCTTTCAGTTTTTGGATAACCTTATCGACTACAGCTTTCAAGTCTGACTGATTCTTCTTGATAGCAACGGCATTGGCTTCGCCATCTTTCATCGTCAAGTTAACAGATGCAACGACAAGATCTGAATTTTTACCTGCGTAGCTAAGAGCAACTGGTTCATCCATATGAACAGCATCCACTTTTCCAGCCTGCAATTCATTGACGGCTTCACCCATATTGGCCAAGGATGTCAACTGGGCATTTGGCAATTGTTCCTTGACCATGGTTTCTGGCACAGTTCCCTTTTGAGCTGCGATATTGGCACTTGCGAGGCTTGTAAGATCCTTGTATTTGTCTAAATCGGCTTTTCTAACCAAGAAACTCATTTTGTTTTCATAGTAAGGGATTGAAAAGTCAAAGACTTCCTTTCTTTCATCTGTAGCACTAATTCCTGCAATGGCCAAGTCAGCCTTTCCAGTTTGAAGACTGGTCAAGACATTGTCAAAACTCATGCTAGAGATTTCAAGTTTAACCCCAAGCTCATCCGCAATCGCTTGAGCCATATCAATATCTGCCCCAACCACTTGGTTTTTACCATCTACCAAGGCTTGGAATTCAAACGGTGCATAGTCTGGACTGGTCGCAACGACTAGCTTTCCTTTTTGTTTAATAGCGTCCACAGCAGACTGGGAACTATCTGTTCCTGACTGGCAAGCTACCAAAACCATGCTGGCAAGCATGCTACAAACAACTAATATCCATTTCTTGAATTTCATAAATAAACGACCTTTCTGTTAATTCTGAATAATTATAACTCTTTTAAAAATAGTTGTCAACCCTTTTAGAGATTTTGATTATAAAACTATTCTTTTCATAAAAAAGAAGACTGATTTATTTTAATCAGCCTTTTCTTCTGTATATTTAAACCGTTTCTTATAGTTCCACAATCTTACCCGTTTCAAAGTAAACAACCCATTCACAGATATTCTTTGCGTAGTCTCCGATACGTTCCAAGAAAGAAATGACCTGGAAGTAATCACGGCCTGTAACGATAGCTTCAGGATTTTTCCTAATTTCTTCTGTAGCCAAATCTCGGATGCTATCAAAGTAATGGTTGATTTTTTCATCCATCGCCGCTACTTCATAGGCTTGATCCACAGAACCGTTGAGATAGAGATCTAGAGCTGCTTCGACGAAGTTTTTCACGTCGCGTCCCATCTTTTTGATTTCTTCTTCAACAGAAGGGATACGTTGCTCCCCCTTCATACGAATAGTCGCCTCAGCGATAGACACTGCATGATCTCCCATGCGTTCCACGTCTGACACTGCCTTGAGAACGGTCAAGACGGTACGAAGGTCTTGCGAAACAGGTTGTTGGAGGGCAATCATTTCAAATGATTTCTTTTCCAACTTCACTTCATATTCATTTACTTCTGCATCGTCTTCGATGACTTCTTTTGCCAAATCACGGTCATGCGTAACAAAGGCACGCACTGTACGATTGATCTGCGAGAGCACTTCTTGTCCCATGGCATAGAACTGGTTATGCAATTTCTCCAAATCTTCTTCAAATTGAGATCGTAACATCATTCAACTCCTTATCCAAATTTTCCTGTAATATAATCTTCTGTTTCCTTGTTTTGCGGGTCTAGGAACATCTTCTTCGTATCGTTAAACTCGATTAAATCCCCATCTAGGAAAAATCCTGTTTTATCAGAGATACGTGAGGCTTGTTGCATCGAACGCGTTACCAAGAGCATGGTGTATTTATCCTTCAGACCATACAAGGTTTCCTCAATCTTACCTGCAGAAATAGGATCCAAAGCTGAAGTTGGTTCATCTAAGAGGATGATTTTGGGACTGGTTGCTAAGACACGAGCAACACAAACACGTTGTTGTTGTCCACCTGAGAGACCAATGGCCGAATCATGCAAACGATCCTTTACTTCATCCCAGATAGAAGCGCGTTGCAAGGCCTTTTCTACTGCTTCATCCAAAACATGTTTATCCTTAACCCCATTGATACGTAGCCCATAGACAACATTTTCGTAGATAGACATAGGGAAGGGATTGGGCTGTTGAAAGACCATCCCAATTTCCTTACGCAATTCAACCGTATCGGTACGGGGGCTGTAGATATTGTGACCATTATAGACCACTGATCCAGTTGTTGTCACCTCAGGATTTAGATCGCCCATGCGGTTGATGGCTTTGAGCAGGGTGGACTTTCCTGATCCAGAAGGACCAATCAAGGCTGTTATTTCCTTAGGTTGGAAAGAAAGGGAAACACTATTCAAGGCCTTCTTTTTATTGTAATAAACGGACAGGTCTGACACCTGTAAAATCGCTTCTGACATACCGTTTCCTTTCTAACCAAAGTGTCCCGTTACATAGTCATTGGTTGACTGTAACTTAGCATTTTGGAAAATATTGGATGTCTTATCATACTCAATCAAATCACCCAAGTAGAAAAATCCAGTGTAGTCACTTGCACGCGCAGCCTGCTGCATACTGTGGGTAACGATGATGATGGTAAAGTCCTTCTTCAATTCCAACATGGTTTCTTCCAGTTGGGCTGTCGCAATCGGATCCAAGGCTGACGCCGGTTCATCCATCAAGAGGATATCTGGCTTGACAGAGATAGCGCGAGCGATGCAGAGACGTTGTTGCTGACCACCAGAAAGCATCAAGGCTGATTTGTGGAGGTCATCTTTGACCTGATCCCAAAGGGCAGCCTGTCTTAGAGAGGTTTCTACAATTTCATCAAGGACTTTCTTATCCTTAACTCCTGCACGTTCATGAGCAAAAGTGATGTTGCGATAGATAGACTTAGCAAATGGATTTGGACGTTGGAAGACCATTCCGATATGCTTGCGCATCTCATAGACATTGATTTCTGGACGGTTGACATCAATCCCTCGGTAGAGGATTTGACCTGTGACCTTGGCAATATCAATGGTATCATTCATCCGATTGAGACTGCGAAGATAAGTAGATTTCCCTGACCCAGAAGGACCAATCAAGGCTGTAATTTTATTTTTTTCAAATTGCATATCGATGCCCTTGATGGATTCATTTTTACCATAGTAAACATGTAAATCCTTAGTAGAGAGGGCCACTTTTTCTTCAGGGAAAGTGATGATATGCTTTTCATCCCAGTTATATTTTGACATGGCTTCTCCTTTAGGCAGCGGTTAATTTCTTGTGTAAATAGCTTCCGAGTTTGCGTGCCCCAAAGTTAAAAATCAAGATAAAGATGAGAAGCACGGCGGCAGAACCAGCAGATACGATGGTAGCATCTGGAATAGTTCCTTCGCTATTGACTTTCCAGATGTGGACAGCCAAGGTTTCTGCTTGACGGAAGATTGAAATAGGACTGGTAACACTGAGGATATTCCAGTTAGACCAGTCAAGGGCTGGAGCGGATTGTCCTGCCGTATAGATAAGAGCAGCGGCCTCACCAAAGATACGACCAGATGCCAAGACAACACCCGTTACGATACCTGGAAGGGCTTCTGGAATGACGACATGGACTACAGTCTCCCAACGAGAAATTCCAAGAGCTAAGCCAGCCTCACGTTGTGTATGGTGAACATGTTTTAAACTGTCCTCAACATTTCGAGTCATCTGAGGGAGGTTAAAGACCGTCAAGGCCAAGGCACCTGAAATGATTGAAAATCCATACTCAAACTGGACTACAAAGATCAAGTAACCAAAGAGACCCACAACGACTGATGGTAGAGAAGACAAAATCTCAATACAGGTACGAATAAAATTGGTCACAGGCCCTTTTTTGGCATACTCAGCAAGGAAAACACCAGCTCCCATAGATAGTGGAACTGAAATGATCAAGGTGATGACCAAAAGGAAGAAGGAATTGTAGAGCTGAATCCCGATACCCCCACCTGCTTGATAAGAGGAGGATTTCCCAGTCAAGAAAGACCAAGAGATATGCGGTAACCCTCTCACCAAGATATAGAGAATCAAAGATGCCAAAATGGTCACGATGATACCCGCGATGGTATAGAGGACAGCTGTTGCAAGTTTATCTAATTTCTTAGCGTGCATAGTTTTTCTTTCCTCTTTCTTTCGTAATCAATTTAATCACACTGTTAAAGGCCAAACTCATCAAGAGCAATACCAAGGCCAGTGACCAGAGAACGTTATTATCAACCGTTCCCATGACGGTATTCCCAATTCCCATAGTCAAAACAGAAGTCAAAGTTGCAGCTGGTGTTGTTAGCGATGTTGGGATAACTGCTGAGTTTCCGACAACCATCTGAATAGCAAGGGCTTCACCGAAGGCACGCGCCATCCCAAAGACCACTGCAGTGAAAATACCTGAACGTGCTGCTTTCAAGGTCACACGCCAGATGGTTTGCCAACGAGTGGCTCCCATAGCTAAACTAGCTTCACGGTAATGACGAGGAACAGCACGCAAGCTGTCTGTTGTCATAAAGGTTACAGTTGGTAGGATCATGACAAAAAGAACGAAAATCCCTGACAAAATCCCAAAACCAGTTCCACCAAAGACGCTACGAACAAAAGGCACCACAACTTGCAAACCGATAAATCCATAGACGACTGAAGGAATACCGACGAGGAGTTCAATGGCTGGTTGCAAAATCTTTGCACCCTTTGGTGAGACTTCTGTCATAAAGACTGCAGCTCCGATAGCAAAGGGTGTTGCGATCAGGGCTGATAAAATCGTCACAATAAAGGAACCCAAAATCATCGGAAGGGCACCAAATTGTTTTCCTGAAGGATTCCAAGTTTGTCCAAAGAGGAAATCAAAAATGTTCACTCCATTGACAAAGAAGGTCGACAAGCCTTTTTGGGCTACAAAAATCAAAATCATCGCCACAATGATAACAATCAAAGAAAGGCAAGTGAAGGTCAAACCTTTACCAAACTTCTCAAGGCGAGAGTTCTTTGAAGGAGAGAGTAATTTTTTAGATAATTCTTCTTGATTCATTATTGACCTCCTTCTACTGCTGTAACGGTACCTGAAGCATCCTTTTGGACTTTCATTTCATTGATGGAAATATAGCCCATCCCCTTAACAATTCCATTTTGAGCTTCATCTGAGAGTACGAAATTCAGGAATTCAGCAGCTAACTCATTTGGCTGACCAAGTGTGTACATATGTTCATAAGACCACAAAGGCCAGTTGTTGGTCGTTACATTCTCAGATGTAGGTTCATATCCATTCAGTTTCATGCTTTTCACGGAGTCATCTACATAGGCAAAAGCCAGGTAAGAAATGGCTCCAGGCGTTTGGGATATAATCGACTTGACCATCCCGTTAGAATCCTGCTCTTGGCTCTGCATAGCAGATTGGCCATTCATAACCACCGTATCAAACGTCGCTCGTGAACCAGAACTTGCTGCTCGGTTGATGATTGAAATGGCCAGGTCTTTGCCCCCAACTTCTTTCCAGTTGGTCACTTCACCTGTAAAGATTTTGCGAAGTTGCTCGGTTGTGAGATTTTCAACATCCACTTCTTTGTTTACAATCACTGCAAGACCAGCCACTGCAACCTTGTGGTCTACTAGAGCTGAAGCATCGATTCCTTCTTTTTCCTCTGCAAAAACGTCAGAGTTCCCGATGTCTACTGCTCCAGACTGGACTTGAGATAGTCCTGTACCCGATCCACCACCTTGAACATTGACTGTTTTTCCGATGTTTCTAGAACCAAATTCATCTGCTGTCGCTTCGACAAGAGGCTGAAGAGCTGTTGAACCAACGGCTGTCATGGATTCTCCACGATCAATCCAGCTAGCACATCCTGCTAGAGAACCTGCCATCAAAAGAGCTGCAAGAGACATGACGAGCTTTTTTCTTTTTTTCACTGTTATTCTCCTTGAACATAATGATAAATGTTCTGATTTCTTCCGTTTGTTCTGATCATCCAATTATCATCAATGGTTGTCTCACTTTATTTTATCTAGTCATTCTTAGGAGCGGACAATTCCATCGTATAATATAAGCAATAATGAAAGACTATCAGAAAAAACTCATACTTCCACTATAACATAGAATAAGCTCTTTGACTAGCTTTTTCACCTGAATCTGAGCCCTTTTGGATAATAATTTTTCAAAACATTTCCCGTTACCTTGGCAAAGCATAATCCGTTTCCTTGAACTACAACTTGATACCATCCATTTGGTCGAGCTTCAGACAATTGAACAGTCTCACCAGCCACATATTTTACAAAGTCCTCATCATTGATTTCGACCCTTTGTTTTACTTGGCTTGGTTTCAAGGCTAATCCCAGAGCAAAACTTGGTTCGAAGCGTTTCTTCTTAAAAGTCCCCAGATGGAGGCCATTTCTAGCAATTTTGAGTTTTCCTAGATCAGGTAGCATCTCTGGCAAAAGATAGAGCTGATCTCCAAAAGTTTGCAAGATACCAGTTAGATTGACCCGCAAGTGTTTTTGGGCAAATTCTTGCCACAGAGCCAATTGTTCACGACTGAGATTGCTTTTGCTAGCTTTGAATTTAGGTCCCGAATTTTCTCCCTTAAACTGCAAATGGGCAACAAACTGACCTTCTCCTTTGAAATGATGAGGATACATCCGCGCAGTTTCAGGAAGATCAATTCCTGCTACCATACCGTTCACATGCTCGACTGGAAGCAGTTCAAATTCATAAGTATCCAGCAACCAGTGGATGATTTCTTCATTTTCCTCTGGCGCCCAGGTACAGGTCGAATAGACCAAACGGCCACCTTCTGCAAGCATGGTCACTGCATCTTCTAAAATTTCCCTTTGGAGACTGGCACATTGGCTAGGATAATCGGTACTCCAATAATCCATGGCATCTGGCTGCTTACGGAACATCCCTTCACCCGAGCATGGGGCATCAAGAACAATCACATCAAAGTAACCTTTAAAAACCTTGGCTAAGCGGCCAGCAGATTCATTGGTCACGACAACGTTTGTCGCTCCAAATCGCTCCATATTTTCCACTAAAATCTTAGCACGCTTGCTTGAAATTTCGTTGGAAACAAGGACTCCCTGATTAGTCAGATAAGCTGCTAGTTGGGTGGATTTCCCACCTGGTGCTGCAGCTAAGTCCAAGACCTTCATACCAGGGCTTGGTTGAGCCACCTGGGCCACCATTTGGGCTGCAGGCTCTTGTGAATAAACGAGACCTGTCACGTGCTCTGGTGACTTCCCTGAGACCTTACCATAGTGTCCCCAAGGTGTATGGGGAATGGCATCTGCAAACGACAATTGACTTTCTTTTAAGGGATTAACCCGAAAAGCCGATACTGCTTCCTGTTTAAAAGAGGCAAGAAAATCTCTTGCCTCATCTTCTAGTATCGCTTCATATTTTTCAACAAATCCTTTTGGAAATTGCATTTAGTTTTCTTTCCTTTCGTAGATATAAGACTGAATCTCTTCTTGCATCTCGATTGGCACCATCATGACAGGCTGACGCGTTTTAAAATCAGCTGGCTCACCTGATACTGTAAGAAGACGATACCCCAGACTTTCCCCTAAGATACTGGCCGCAGCGTAATCCCATGGCTGCAAGTAGGTAATATAAGTCAGAAGACGACCCGATAAAACCTTGGCAAAACTAATGGCCGCACTGCCGTAAACACGGACACCCAATGCTGCTCGACCCAAATCACCCAAACCCCACTCATTGGTTTCAAACATACCTGAGTTACCGGCAACTAAAAATTCTTGAAGAGGTTTCTTTTTAAAAGTCGGTAAGGGATCATTATTACGACAAGGAGGAAAGGCACCACCACCATGGTAACAATCACCTTTCATGACATCATAGATGACACCAAATTTGCCCACACCGTCCTCAAAATAAGCCAACATCACGGCAAAATCTTCCTGCTGAGCGACAAAATTATTGGTACCGTCAATGGGATCAATCACCCAAACAGAACCTTGACCGACTGCAGCACGTAAACAACCCTCTTCCGCGCAAATCAAGTCCTCAGGATAGGAGGACTTGATCCGATCAACCAAGAGTTGCTGGACCTCCTTGTCCAAACGTGTCACCAAGTCAGTAGGGGAAGACTTGCGCTCAACCTGCAAATCTTCTTTCATGTGAGCCAAAATATAGGCAGCAGCTTCCTGCACAATCTGTTTGGCAAATTCAAATTTAGTTTCCAAGAGAAATCTTCCCTTCTCTTTTTTCTTTTGCTAATTGAACCGCATGATAGAAGGAATAACCGCTAGCCGTTTCAAATTCGCGGCCTAGGCGCTTTTCTTCACTTTTGCTCGGAACCACAGACTTAAATTCCTTATAAGAATCTAGCAGTTTTTTAGCTTCTACCTTATCTTCATAAGCAGCTTCAACATCATTAAAAAAAGAAAGCACTGAAGCAAGTTCTTCAGTGCTCCACGACAAATCTAGTGGGTAACTATACTGTTTGTTCATCTATCCAATACCAGCTCTCAATGTTGCTTCTTTCAATTCTTGTTTACGGTAACTACGAGGGAGAAAAGCACGAATCTCATCTTCATTAAAACCGATCTGCATGCGTTTGGTATCTATAATAATTGGGCGACGCAAAAGACTAGGATATTGCTCAATTAACTGAAGCAACTCCGATACCGAGATACTCTCTACATCAATATCTAATTTTTGGAAGATTTTTGAACGAGTTGAAATGATGTCATCAGTACCATTTTCGGTCAAGGAAAGAATATGTTGTAATTCTTTTCTTGTTAAAGGACTAGTCATAATATTATGCTCTTGAAAGGGCACTTTATGCGTCTCTAACCAAGCCTTTGCCTTACGACATGATGTACAACTCGGTGATAAAAATAGTGTAATCATGCTTTTCTCTTCTTTAATCTATACTTACTATTTCTATTATACAAAAAAATAAAGCGCTTGACTAGGTATTTTTAGAAAAAAAGCCTATTTTTCATAGAAAATAGACTCTTTTCTGTAAAAATTACCTGTTTTACAAGTTTATCTTTAGGATAACCTAACAATATATAGGGAGCAGAGTAACTTCTCTCGTTTTTTATTAAAAATACAGAATTTTATCTACTTTTTCCTTGAAGCCTCGACAAGAAGGAAACCAAACATTCCTTCATACAAAGCAAAGAAAAGTAAAAAGGCATGGAGAAAGAAAGTCTCTGGCAAAATCCAAATAACGGGATCCTTTGCTGGATCAAAAAGCCAAGTATCATCTCCCACAAAGAGAATCTGATGGAAAAGAGTAAAGAATTGCTCAAAACCAATCAACACTCCCACAAGCCCAATGACCAGAGGCAATAGCACTAAAGTCAGAATACTTTTACGATATAGGGGCAAAAAGCCTTTTTTCACAATCTTTCTAACAAAGAAATAGAAACTTGGAAGTGTCACTAGGGCAACTAGCTGAACCAAGTGGAAGAGATTCTTCACCACCGCAAAGTGGTGTAGACC
The DNA here is from genome assembly GCF_000253155.1 of Streptococcus oralis Uo5. Lineage (NCBI taxonomy): Bacteria > Bacillati > Bacillota > Bacilli > Lactobacillales > Streptococcaceae > Streptococcus > Streptococcus oralis. The sequence continues at coordinate 701,079 of NC_015291.1, read as the reverse complement.
AGCCTCTGACGAACGAAAATCTGGCATCTCTAAGACCTGACTAAAGGGATTGGTCAGGTAATTCATCAAGATATGAAAATTGTACTGAATGGTTTCTGGCTTTAGATAGACTCGATTCGCTAAGTTCAGCCACTGAATCTCCATGGGATAGAAAATCCAAGCCAGATAAATGGTTAAGAGGATAGACAGGGAGAGAAGAAAGAGCATACTTCCCCAAAAGGTCAGTTTAGTTTTCATCAAAATTCCACTCCGCAAGACTAGAAAGGACATGAGTTGGTGCGATTGGCAGGTTCCCCACTTCTTCTGCTTTGGTAAAACCTGTTGTCACCAAGAGAGTTGGAATGCCATTGTCAATCCCTGCTCGAATATCTGTCAGGTAGTTGTCCCCAACCATGAGCAATTCTTCTCTTTTCAAGCCCAAGTGCTCAACTGCCTTGTCCATAATGATAGCATTTGGTTTCCCGATATAAACTGGTTTCACTCGTGTTGCTACTTCAAGAAGTGTAATTAGTGAACCAGCACCTGGCAAAAGACCACGTTCCGTCGGGATATTGAGGTCAGGGTTGGTTCCGATAAAGTGAGCACCCTTTTGGATAGCTAGAGTTGCTGTGGCAAATTTTTCATAGTCGACTTGCCAGTCCAGTCCAACTACCACATAGGCAGGATTTTCCTTGTCTTCGACATAACCAGCTGCCTGAATGGCATCCTTGAGTCCTGCTTCTCCGATGACATAGACTGTCTTTTCCAGTCCCAAGTCATTCATATAGTCGATGGTTGCCAAAGTTGCCGTGTAGACAGTTGATAGAGGCGTATCAATATTAAAATTTTGAACCAACATCTCTTGAACACTCTCTGGAGTTCGGGTTGTATTGTTGGTTACAAAGAGATAGGGAATTTCTCGCTTCTGCAATTCATGCACAAAAGCCTCTCCCGCTGGAATCCGGTCTTTCCCTTTGTAAATGGTCCCGTCTAAATCAATTAAATAACCTTTATATGTCATCTCTCTTTAGTCCTTTTTTATTTCTTGCCAAGTAATCATAGCTTGGGCATTGATCTCGCCATCACTGATAATCTCATGCTTGCTTTCTAGTCCCTTGAGTTCATAAGCTGAAGCAATCATGCCACCTGGTCGCACTTCTTTGACATATTTGAGATTGATTTTCTTTGGAATATACTTGGTCAAAAAATCTGCTCCCATGACCTCAAAAATCCAATCCAAATATTTACTATTATTAACATGACCATTCATATCCAAGTCGTAAAAACGAACATGGTAGTCTTTACTGAACGGATTTTCTAGATTTGTATACTTTGGCCCACGGATGAGTTTTTTATCAAACTCAGACTGGTAAGGCGCAACAATCTCCGGTTCGACAGCATGAACTTTACGACTGTCTCTGTCCATAAGAACAAAGGTTGCTACCATGCGAATGATTTCTTGACCTGCTTCATCATAGATAGTGAAACGGCGGTAGCAAAAAAGACGATTGTAAGTCAATGCTTCCGTTTCAATCGTAATCTCCTCAGCAAAGCGAGGCAAGCGTACCACGTCAATCGCATAGTCTGTAATTATCCAGACCAGATTGTAGCGTTCTAACATATCCTTGTCGCTAACTCCCAGCTCAATGGACTGCATACCTGATACTTGCAAGGACAGCAAAATCACATCTGGAAGTTTGATATGACCGTTCATGTCCGCCATATCAAAAGGAATTTTCATTTTCATTTGATAAGTTAAGCCCATTGTTCTACTCCAAAATAAATCGTTCTGCTACAGTGTCTCCTAAAAAGAGACCTCTCTTTGTCATTCGGACACGATCACCATCGATCTGCATAAGACCTTGTTGAACCAAGTCTCTGATGATTTTTCCATATAGTTCATCAAAGGACCGTCCGAATTTTTCCTCAAATCTAGCCATAGAAACCCCAGATTTCTTGCGGAGTCCCAAAAACATTTCTTCTTCCATCTGCTCCCTTTGACTCAGGTGTTCTTCTGTTATCCGAGCATTTCCTGCCTCTACCGCATTGAGATAATGGCGGATAGGACCGTGGTTTTTATAACGTACCCCGTTCACATAACCTGACGCACCCGCACCGATACCATAATATTCAGCATTGTCCCAGTACATGAGATTATGGCGACTTTCAAAGCCAGGCTTAGAGAAATTGGAAATCTCATAATGCTCAAAACCAGCTCGCTCAAGCTCTGTAATGATGTATTCAAACATTTCAGCTTCTAGCTCCTCCTTAGGCAGAGGCAGTTTCCCACGTCGCATACGGTTCATAAAGACCGTATGGTTTTCCAAAATCAAGCTATAAAGGCTCATATGGGGAATATCAAGCGATATAGCCTTAGCTACATTGTCCTTGACCTGAGCCATAGTTTGACCAGGTAGAGCGTAAATCAAATCGATGGAAATATTATCAAAACCAGCGAGTTTGAGGCGGTCAATATTTTCATAAATATCCTTCTCCAAGTGACTACGCCCAATCTTTTTCAGCATTTTGTCATCAAAAGTCTGCACACCTAAAGAAACACGATTGACTGGCGACTGTTTCAAAACCGCAATCTTATCCACGTCTAGATCTCCTGGATTGGCCTCAATGGTCAACTCTTCTAAGACTGACAAGTCCAAGTTTTTGGTCAAGCCATTCAAGAGCACTTCTAGTTGCGGAGCTGACAAAGCTGTTGGTGTCCCACCTCCAATATAGAGAGTTCGCAACTTTTGGATATCATAAGAACGAAACTCTTCTAGCAGATGCTCCAAATAACTATCTACTGGTTGATTCTTAATAAACACCTTTGAAAAGTCACAATAATAACAAATCTGTGTGCAAAAGGGGATATGCACATAGGCTGACGTTGGTTTTTTCTGCATATTATTTATTATACCACAAAGACTGCTTTCCAGATAAAAATCACCATCTCCAGAACCAGAGATGGTGATACCTTATACTTCAGTAATATCAATGATGATTTCTTCTTGGTCTTCAGCAACATCGGGAGTTGCTGACTGTTCTTGCCATTGCTCCTTGAGATTGTTAAAGGTTTCTTTTGATGCTTCTGTCGCTTGTCGTGCACATGTTTTGGCTTGATCAAGGACACTTTCAAAAGTAATTTCACCAGATTCTACTTGTTCCTTTGTTCTCAGCACAAAGTCCGTTGCTTGTTCTTTCACTTCTGTCAATTTCTCACAGACTTGCTCTCTAGCATATTCTGGATCTTCTCTCAAATCATCTAGAAAATCCTGAGCTTGACTACAAACTTGCTTACCCTTGTCACTCGTCAAAAACAAAGCAAGAGCTACACCTGAAACAGTTCCTAAAAGGATAGAGGATAGTTTTCCCATAAGATTTCTCCTTTTTTATTTTTTGAAAAATTTACTTGCGACACGAAGAGCGGACAAGCCTGCACCTGTTTTAATGGTCTTTGAACCAGCTGATGAAGCTTTTTTGCCTAAAACACGTGCATGTTGGTTGAGATCAGATACTGACTCAGATAAGTCAGCCACCGCCGTAAAGAGTGGATCAATCGTCGCAACCTTAACATTGATATCGTCAACCAAGACATTAACTTTTACCAACAATTCATTGGTATGATGCAAGGTAACGTCCACATCTGAGCTCAACGTTTTGATGGTTTTCTCCGTCTCATCAATCATACGACCTGCTTTTTGAATCGTGATTGTCAAATAGACTAAACAGACAATCAAAGCAATCGCAACAAGTATATATGCAACTTCTAACATTTATTTTTCCTCCTCTGTATGATAGAAAGGGGCTTTCTTTCGATTTTGATAAAGTATGATAAAAATACCGAGTCCGATAAGGACAACTGATAACCATTGGGAAACTCGCAGACCAAAGAACATGAGACTATCCATCCGCATCCCTTCGATAATCATACGACCAAAGCCATACCAAATCAAGTAGAAAGCAGTGATATGACCACGTCTGATTCCCTTTAATTTTCGTCTAAAAATCAAGATCAAAGCAAATCCAATCAGATTCCAAACCGACTCATATAAGAAGGTTGGCTGACGGTAGCTACCATCAATGTACATCTGGGCACGGATGAAGCCCGGCAAATAATCCAGATTATCTACCGCTGCACCGTAGGCTTCTTGGTTAAAGAAGTTCCCCCAGCGCCCTAAACTCTGGGCAACCATGACGCTCGGTGCTGCAATATCTAAGAAATCCCAAGTATTAATCAACTTTCTATCTGCAAAGATATAAAGAACAATAGCGCCCGCTATCAAACCTCCGTAAATGGCCAAACCACCATTCCAGATGGCGATGATTTCACCTGGATTTTGCAGATAATAATCTAAGCGAAAGAGTACGTAGTATAGTCTAGCACCTAAAATTGCAACTGGAAAAGCAATCAGAATAAAATCTAAAATATCATCTGACAGAATTTTCTTTTTAGGAGCTTCTTTCATAGCAAGATAGACTGCCAGAACCAAACCAGCTACAATACACAAAGCATACCAACGAATAGCAAAGGGACCAATTTCAAATGCGACTGGATTAATCATGTTTCACCTCATTTTGAGCGATTAGATTTGTCAAGCGTTCTTCAAATAAACGCGTCGCATCAAAGCCCATTTCTTTAGCACGGTAGTTCATGGCAGCCGCCTCAATAACAACGGAGATATTTCGTCCTGTTTTTACTGGAATGCGGATACGCGGAATCGTTACACCAGAAACTTCGAGTTCTTCGGCATTGTTTCCTAGACGGTCAAAGGTCTTATGCGTATCATAATTTTCTAGATAAACTGCTAACTGAACTTGTGAAGAATCTTTTACAGCACTTGCACCATAAAGACTCATGATATCGATAATCCCAACTCCACGAATCTCAAGTAAATGCTTCAAGATTTCAGCAGGTTCGCCCCAAAGAGTCATCTCATCCTTAGAATAAATATCTACACGATCGTCTGCTACTAGACGGTGTCCACGCTTCACAAGCTCAAGACCTGTCTCGCTCTTACCGATACCACTATCCCCTTGGATCAAGACACCCATGCCATAGATATCCATCAAGACACCATGCACACTGGTACGTTTAGCCAAACGGGAATCAAGGTAGCTAGAAAGTTCTCCAGATAAACGGCTGGTTGCTGTTCGGCTAGTTAAAATTGCAATCTTGCATTCTCTAGCAGCCCTTAACATTTCCTCTGGAACTACCAGACCACGAGCCACGATAACCGCAGGTGTTTCAGGTAGAAACATTTTCTTCAAAACTTGATAACGGTTCTGGGCAGGCATGGCAACTAAATAGGACCACTCCTTCATCCCTAACAGCTGAATCCGTTCTGGTGTATAGTAATCAAAATAGCCCGTCATTTCAAGACCAGGTCTCATAATGTCCGCAGTATTGATTTCTTTTTCAAGTAATTCGCCTTCACCATAGACAATATCTAGTCTGAGCTTTTCAATTACTTCTCTTACTAAAACCGACATAATTTCCTCCTTCAATCGAGTTCTCCTTACTATTATATCAGATTGTAGGTGGAAGTTTCCTTTTTTTGCAGGATTTACAGTATTTATTTGATGTTGCTTGGGAAAAGATTTGACTAGGAAGTCTTTTCCTACTTTTTCAAATTAGCCGAGACAAATCTACTGCAAATCGGTCAACGTCTATCACCAAGTCCCTTCCAGATTTTTCTAAGTAAATTCTTGGAAGACCTTTTGTTAACATTCTGTTTGCATCAACCATATCTTGAGAATAAGTATAGAACTGTTGACCTTGTGGAAACTGATTTCGAACTTGCCATTCTTCAAAGTCCCTCAAAAAAGTCTTATGAGACGGTATGCTGACTTCTTCGAACAAGGAATGGTCAAAAAATCGTATCAATCGATATAGACCATGGATCTCATCCGCAAAGCACTTATCAATCTTTTCATAGGGGAAGCCTCGTCTCTGATAAGCTTGGCATAAACTTTGTAAGGACGCGCTTAATGCAACTGCATCTTTTCTTGCCAAACTTATAAAATACCGAACAGAAAATTCTTCCATACCAGTTCGTTTTTTCTTCCCTAAAAACTGTTGTGCACGCAAGAGAGACTCGGATAATCTTTCTTCATCTTGATAATAAAGAGCGTATAAAATATTAATCACATTTTCTGGATAATAGATTCCTTTCAACAAGGGTAAATCTTTGGGGATGAATGATGGAATGACTGAAAAATCGTTACAAGCAAAAGAGGTAAACAAGCCTTTCAAAATCCCATCTGTGTAGATGGTTCCACTTGCCAACAAACCACCTCTCAACAACCCGGTTCTTCCTGTTTGCCATAGAGCGTTGTTTAACTGCTTATAATCCCCATCTAAAAACGCCGCATAATAGGCAAAATATTTAATATCATCTAGCAATAAGCTACTGTACAATTTTACTCTTAAAACCTTGTCAGACAATACTTTTGAATCGGTCAAATACTTTTCAAAAATTCTTTGGTTTGACTCTTCAAATTCCTTCCAATCTATCGGATCAGCACAATAACCCCAATCTTCCAAGTGATTTTCACGCATCTTTTGATATTCTTTTATATACTCTCTCATAACAATTTATTCCTCTAAACATTGTGCAAAAAAAGACTAGACAAGTCTAGCCTTTCATTTCAAATTAGAATTTTTTACGTTTACGAGCTGCTTCTGATTTACGTTTACGTTTTACAGAAGGTTTTTCATAGAATTCACGTTTGCGTGTTTCTTGAAGAGTACCAGCTTTAGTAACCGCACGTTTGAAACGACGAAGTGCATCGTCAAGAGATTCATTCTTACGTACTACTGTTTTAGACATTTTTTTCACTCCCTTCAAGTTCAAGATCTATTCCATTTTACACGCAAAATGAATAATTGTCAAGAGGAAACCTACATTTATTCCTATTTCTCAGTGTATTAATTACTTTCTTACCCATACTTTATCAAATCCACCGATTTTTACATCAAATCATACAACTTTGTTACTGCTTGTTCAAAAGCTTCAATATATTCCCAATATTCATCAGGAAGATTTGAAATCTTACTCAAGTCATTGCTATCAAAATGATATACCAGATGACGAAGAATTTGATTTTCAATAAAATGCAAATCCCTCATCTGATCTATACTAATAGAATCGAGCTTTTCTACGTAGCGACATAAATCAGCCAGCGAGTCCGAATCAAATACTTTTTCCTCGTGTAAATAATAGAGAAAGCTTTTGTTTTCAGCTTTTTTATTATCTTCTATCAAATTCCTATTCTTCGTATTCATTCTAATTCCTCCTGTAAAAGATTTTAAAAAAGCTACTTTTTAACAAATCCTTTATGAATTTTATAAAGGATCCATGATCCCTTTCTTTGACTAGTTACGAGCTCAAAGCCTACTGATAACAAAAATCGTCTAAATGCTTCTTCACTTTGGACCTCTGGTAAAAAGTAAGACAACTTGTTATATTCACAAGCCAGTAAGAGCATCCCGTCTGATTTGAGTATTCTTCGAAGTTCCATAAAAGAAGCATCTAGATTCTGCCAATGAAAATAAGGTTTGAAAGGCTGTGATTAAATCAAACTTCGAGCCCCCTCTGAATAACTTTATTATACCACTTTAGTAGAATTGTGAACAATTGTGGCAAAATAATTAAACGATTTTTAAACCAATTACCAAAAAGAGAGAACCATTTGGTTCTCTCTTTCTGTTAGACTGACATCTTCTTAGATAGCAATGAATGTAATCATTTCAATCAAGTATCTAAAACAACTTACTTGATGACTTTCGCCACTAATTATTCTTCCTCAGATTTTTTTCTTTGAGCTAGAGAAATTAATCCCATACCTGATAAAGCAGCCAATAGACCAGCTGTCAAGTGAGATGTCTCCTCAGAACCCGTATTTGGAAGAGTTTTAGCAGTTCTTTCTTCTGTAATATCTTGTTGTTCTGGATTTTCAACGACAGGAAGTTCTACTACGGTTGGAGTATAGAATCCTGAAATGATATTTCCATTACGGTCTTTACGGATCACTTTCACACCTTTGGCTTGTCCTACAAAGTCTGCCTCTGGAGTGAAGGTGACGGTGCCATCTGGTGAGATTACATAAGTTCCTTGACCTGGAACGACTTTTTCAGTTGTTCCATCTTCAAAGGTTGGCGGAACTGTCAGATCGACATCACCTGTAAAGTTTGGTTTACCAGTCTGAGTTTGACCTTTAAGACCTTCTGATGTCGCATCACTCACTTGTGTTTGTCCAAGGACAGTTGGTGTGTAGTGAGCAGTAACTACATTTCCATACATATCCAGACGTTTCACAACCAATCCTTTAGCTGTACCAACAAAGTCTGGTTCTGGAGTAAAGGTAATCTTACCATCTTTATCAATTGTATAGCTTCCTTCACCCGGAACAATCATAGTCGTGCTACCATCCTCAAATGTTGGTGGTACAGTCGAATCGATATGTCCTTCAAACGTTGGAGTTGCCACTTGTGGTTGGCCTTTTGCTCCTGTAGAAGTCGTGTCATGACCAGTAGATGGATCTACAACTGTTGGACGATAGCTTGCAGTAACTGGAGTACCGTTCTTATCCTTGCGGACAATCGTTACGCCTGTTCCTTTTCCTACAAAATTAGCTTCTGGAGTGAAGGTGACGGTGCCATCTGGTGAGATTGCATAAGTTCCTTCACCTGGAATCACTTTTTCAGTTGATCCATCTTCAAATGTTGCTGCCACTGTTTCATCGATTGGAACAAGCGGATTACCACCTTCAAATGTTGGCGTACCCGTTTGAACAAGCCCCTTAATGTTCACTGAAGAAGTATCTTTACCAGTTGGTGTTACCTTAGTAAACTCTGGACTGTAAGTCGCAGTGACTGGGGTGCCATTCTTATCCACACGTTTGACTGTGACTGGATCTGGGTTTCCGACAAACTGTTTGTCTGGAGTGAAAGTTACCGTTCCGTCTGGGGCAATCGTGTAAGTTCCTTGACCTGGAATAGATTTCTCTTTGCTGCCATCTTCAAAAGTTGGCTCAACTGTTTCATCAATTGGAACCAGTGGATCGCCACCTTGGAAGCTTGGAGTGCCTGTTTGTGGAAGGCCTTGAGGGCCTGTGCTGGTTGCGCCAGTTCCTGTAGGAGTTACTTTAGTGAACTCTGGACTGTAAGTCGCAGTGACTGGAGTACCGTTCTTATCCACACGCTTCACTGTAACTGGAGCTGGGTTTCCGACAAACTGCTTGTCTGGGGTGAAAGTTACAGTTCCGTCTGGTGCAATCGTGTAGGTTCCTTGACCTGGAATAGATTTCTCTTTGCTTCCATCTGCGAAGGTTGGCTCAACTGTTTCATCGATTGGAACCAGTGGATCACCACCTTGGAAGCTTGGAGTTCCTGTTTGTGGAACACCCTGAGGACCTGTGCTGGTTGCGTTAGTGCTGGTTGGGGTTACCTTAGTCACTGTTGGTTTATAATGTGCTCGGTAAGGAACACCGTTAGAATCATTTACTTGGACAGTAACTGGGTCTGGGGTACCAACAAAATTTTTGTTAGGTTTGAAAGTGACTTGACCAGTGTTAGGGTCTAACTCATAAGTTCCAACTGACTGACCATTGGATGTAGCAGGAACTGAGTTACCAATAATAGGTTGGCCGTTAGCATCCACAAAGGTCGCAGGACGTGAAGCATCTGGAGTCACTGGCGTTTTATCTGGATCGCCATCATTAAAGATTAGATTTTTGTTTTGTTCTTGACCTTGAACACCAGTTGATTCATATGTTGGTATCTTTCGAACAGTAGGAATGTATCGACCATCCATATTGTTCAAAATGTCATTCTTATTTGGATTTGATGCATCAGTTGATTGCCAGTTAGTTGATGAACCGTTTGAGTCTGTACGACGAATATTAATCCCTTCAGCAGTTCCTGTGAAGTCTGCATTTGGTGTGAACGCTACATCGATATCATCTCCATTAGTAGTCACTACATAGGTTCCTTCCGGACGCACATAAGTATTGCCGTTTGTTGGAGTCAATACATTTCCTTGATTATCCAAAATCTGTGGCGCTTGGCTACTCATGCTAGCATTAGTTACAAAGTCTGAACGATCTGGTCCTTTAGGTGTGAAGTGAACTGTAGCATTTTGTGTTTCACCTTGAAGACCTGTTGTTTCTTTCTTTTCACCTTGAGGTGGATAAGTACGACGAACCAACATGTCCTCTACTTCACCACTAAATGCCATCCCGGTAGGCTTCTCAATATCACCTGCATTAGTCGCAATACGCACACGCATTCCAAGTTGGTCAACTAAGCCACCACTAAGACTCGGAATTGCATTAAATGTTAAAGTGTGATCTCCATTAGCAGTTATTTCTTTAACTACACTGCCTTCATTATCATCAAATTTCCCATTATTATTGAAGTCCACCCATGCTTTGACATATGCTTTAGCATTACCATTTGGATTAGCCTTAATCTTAAGAGTATAAGTGCCATTCTTAGCTTTATTTAAATCCAAAAGGTCGTTAGTATTGCTATATTGATCAGCAGTTAGCAATTGCTGTGAACCTTCATCTGAAACATCCTCACGATCATCAGAAGTCCAGTTATTTTTAGAATCCACATCGATATCTGCTTCTGTAGAACCTAAGTAAGGTTGCTTTATTTGAGCATTTGTTATCGAATCGCGTGTAGAGATAGTATGGTGAGCTTCACCGTAACTTTCTGGCGCATCACCACCATCAACTACCAAGAATCCCATCATAAGTGCCTGTTGCCCTGCGGTCGCAACATAAAAACCTACCTCAGAAGCCCCACGGGTCATTACAACTGGCACTGCTTTACTTGCTGAAACTATTGGTCCAAATACTTGACTACCTAGACCACCTGTAACTGTATCAGGACTCAAAAACTTATTCCAATCGACAGTCTTATCTTTTAGGATTAGTAGACCACCTCTTGTTGTCTTGTCAGCCTGCTTAACAAGTTCTTCAGTCGTAACAGTGTAAGGACCTTTTGCACGAGGACCTTTCATCCATTCTCCTACGTATTCCCAACCTTCACCGTTAGTGGTAAAAATACCATATTCACCAGGGTTAGCATCTTCTCCATCAGCCATAACAACTGCTGGTTTTACTTTTTTACCACGATAAGTGGCTTCTATTTTAAATTTAACCCCCCAGTTTACACCATCAACTGGTACGATAATTTGTGTTTTATGGCCTTTTGTATCAAAACCTTGTCCACCAATAGTACTCCATTTATCTTGCGCTTGACCTGATACAGGAGGTGGAGTTTTTCCATAATCTTTCCAATTTTTTAAATAATTGTTTGTTGCATTTGGATCATAAGTTCCAGCAGATGAAGTTCCTTCAACCCGTTTTTTATAGATTTCAGTTGATTGAAATGGTTTGAGCTCTGTAACGGTAAGTGTCACTACATAGCCAGGCGAAATTTCCTTCGTATAAGTAGTTCCAATCTTAAACCCTCCCTGAGGATCTAAGTTTTTCAAGCTTGCTGTATCAGAGAAATCAATCCAGTTAATTTGTTTTGCTAATTGTGTACTTTCTTTCTTCTCTGATTCAGACAATTCTGGTTTAGATGTACGTGGTACAGGAGTCGCATCGTCCGCACCTGCATAACTAGCTGGTGCAACTGAAGTTGCCTGGGTATCACGACGAACTCTACGAGAACGTGTAGATTGTTCAGTAGCACTAGACGACTCAGTGGGTTCAGCAATTATTGGAGCAACTGTAGTTTCTGGTTTAGCACTCTCAATAGATTTATCTTCTGGAGAAGTAACTGGTTTCTCAACAGGAGACTGTGATGTTTCAGAGATAACCGATTGGTCATTGTTCTTTTTATCAGCAGGCTCTGCTCCAGAATTTGAAGTTGCTGTTTCTTTAGTTGGTTGAGAGGATTCTACTACAGATGGTGTTTCAGACTTTTCTGATGTTTTAGAATCTGTAGGTGATATAGAAGTCCCCGTTGTTTTATCAAGGTTTGTTTTAGCTACCTCGTTTAAAGAGTTTGTCACACTTGTCTCATCAGCACTAACTTGTGTAGCTGCTCCCAATAGAACCAAGGTGGACAAGAGCACAGAACAAACACCTACATTTAGTTTTCGAATAGAAAACTTATGAAGGCGTGGATTAAATAAATCTTTCCCCATTATAATCTCCTTAATTATAATTTTATAACTTAGAATATTATACAACTTTTTTTACAGCTTCGCTACTAAGTAAACTTAAAAAATTTTAGTTATTATTTAAATTATAAAAGAAAAAACAACGTATACTTAATTTTAGTTATTATCTTATTATATTTTTCCTGAATTAAAATTTATATAATTTCTTTATTCAAATATTTTATAGATTAAACCGAAATTTGCAAAATTTCACTTCTAGCTTATAAGCATCAAAAAACCACTCACTCCGAAGAGCAAGTGGTTCTTGTAATTTTTATTTTTCGAGTAAGCTGAGCGCTTCTGCATCAGCGATAATCGTCACATCAGGGTGGTTTTGTAGGCTACTTGCTGGGAGATTCTCAGTCACTGGGCCTGATACTGTTCCAGCAATGGCCTCTGCTTTCGACTCACCATAAGCAAAGAGAATAATTGACTTTGCATCCAAGATGTTTTTAATCCCCATTGAGATGGCTTGAGTTGGAACGTCTTCAATCTTGTCAAAGAAGCGAGCATTGGCTTCAATTGTAGACTGGTCTAGGTCTACAAGGTGTGTCTGGCTATCAAAGGCAGTTCCTGGCTCATTAAATCCGATATGTCCATTGCGACCGATTCCCAAGATTTGAAAATCAACTGGATGGTCAACCAAAATTTGGTTGTAGCGTTCTACTTCAGCTTCAGCATTGTCCTTAATCCCACGAGGCAAGAAACTTTCTTTAAATGGTTTTTGGTTGAATAAGTGTTCTTGCATAAAGTGGCGGTAAGACTGAGGATTGTCTCCGTCAAGTCCTACATACTCATCAAGGTTTACACTGGTTAGATTTGAAAAATCAAGGTCACTCTCAACGATTTCCTTGTAAAACTCAAGCGGACTGCTCCCTGTCGCAAGTCCTAATGTTTGAGCACCATTGGCCAATTTTTCCTTCAAAATCTCAAAAGCAACTTTTCCACCTTCAACTTGATTTTCAACTTTAATAACTTTCATCTTTTCATCCTCCGTTTTAATCTATATTCATTATATGGTATAGACCAATTTTTGTCAAGTGAAAACGATTTAATTTCTAAAAAAAGAGCGCCCAAACTTGAAACGTGTTATAATGGATAAGATTAGAACTTAGAAAGAATGATGAAAAAAATGAATACTGCTGATTTTGATTTCCACTTGCCAGAGGAATTAATTGCCCAAACGCCCCTTGAAAAACGAGATGCCTCCAAACTCCTTATCGTTAATCGTGAAACGGGAGAAATGAAGGATAAACACTTCCACTCTATTATCGATATGCTGGAACCTGGTGATGCTCTTGTCATGAATGACACCCGTGTTCTCCCTGCCCGCCTCTATGGTCAAAAGGAAGAAACTGGAGGCCATGTGGAGCTTCTCCTACTCAAAAATACCAGTGGAGATGAGTGGGAGGTTCTCGCCAAACCTGCCAAACGCCTCAAGGTTGGTTCTCGTGTCAACTTTGGTGATGGTCGCCTCAGCGCTGTCATCACGGAAGAATTGACCCACGGGGGCCGCATTGTCCGCTTTGAATACCAAGGAATTTTTCTAGAAGTCTTGGAAAGTCTCGGTGAAATGCCACTACCACCCTATATCCACGAAAAACTAGATGACCGTGAACGTTATCAAACGGTCTACGCTAAAGAAAGTGGCTCTGCTGCTGCACCGACTGCTGGACTGCACTTTACCAAAGAACTGCTAGCAGAAATCCAAGCCAAAGGTGTTCATCTAGTCTATCTCACTCTCCATGTCGGACTCGGAACCTTTAGACCCGTTTCTGTAGACAATCTAGACGAACATGAAATGCACTCCGAATTCTACCAGCTTTCTGAGGAAGCAGCAGCAACTCTTCGCTCTGTTAAGGAAAATGGAAGTCGCGTCATCGCTGTCGGAACCACTTCTATCCGCACATTGGAAACTATTGGTTCCAAGTTTAATGGGCAAATCCAAGCAGATTCTGGTTGGACCAATATCTTTATCAAACCTGGTTACGAATGGAAGGTCGTGGATGCCTTTTCAACCAACTTCCACCTTCCCAAGTCAACTCTTGTTATGCTAGTTTCTGCCTTTGCTGGTCGTGACTTAGTCCTAGATGCTTATCACCATGCCATCCAAGAACGCTACCGCTTCTTCAGTTTTGGAGATGCCATGTTTATCTATTAAGAAAATCCCTATTAGGAAACCTAATAGGGATTTTTCTAATTATTCCATACTAAACTTTGGATCTTTCAAGCTCTGAACACTGGCATTGATAACTGCTCCGATAATCAAAATCTTTGCAATGAGAATAAACCAGAACATCATGACTACCACGATAATGGAACTGAAAAATCGAACGTCAACCAGATGATTGACATAACTATTGACGTAGACAGAAAAGATATTCAATAAAAAGATAAGAGTTAGCAAGACAAAGACACTTCCTGGTAAAACATAGCGAATTCGTGGTGCTTTTACTTTTGGAAGGAAGTAATAAATCATAACCAGAATGGCAAAGATCAAGGCATAGACCAGAGGGCCTGTAAAATCTTGCAGGTAGGAAAATAGCGGACTATCTGATTGCCAGTAAGTTTTGAGGAGGTTGAGCAACATACGACCAAACATACTCAAAAATAAGGCTAGGGCAAAAAGGATCTGCAAGCCGAAACTAACAAGTAAACTCATCAACTGATGGGAGATAATTCCTCGACTCTTGGTCACTCCATAGGCTTTGTTAAAAGCTTTTTGAAGGAAATCCATTGATTTCGAAAAGGTCCAGAGTGCAGATAAAACGGCAAAACTCAGCAAACCAGTCGATGGTTGAGTCAGAACTTCTCGGACAATCTTGGCGACCACATCATACACCGTATCAGGCAAAAATTCCTTGATTGTCAGTAAGAAATTTGAGACCGGAATCTGAAAATAAGGCAAAATATTGACCATTATCATTAGCAAAGGAAAGATTGAAATCAACCAATAGTAGGCAACCGCAACACTGGTCAACTCGCTATCAGATGCTTGATAATAATGCAAAAAAGCTTTTAATAAGGGCCTGTCCATCAGCTCTTTCCACCACTTTTTCATGTTCCATCCTCCGTCATTTTCTTCATCATTTAAGTTCTTCTGATTAAATCTAGCATATCATAAGGCAAGGTATTTGCGGCCTCTTTCAGAGAATAATTCTCTAAATTATTAACATTTTGGCGTAGTTTTTTGGCATACTTGGCTGTTATCAGTTTAGCTTCTTCGTATTCAAAGATTGCCTTACGTTCGAGATAGTAGCCTCGTAGCATTTCATCGATATTGTTTGGCTTGATGCGATTGATAACCCGCTCAACAAAAGCACCACTTCCGATAATGGCCGTCTCGCGTAGACGAGACTCTTGCATAAAGCTAATCAAAGAACTCTTGTAAACCCCTTTGAGGTTTTCCAAACTCTCGATAATCAGCTCTGTATTCTCTAAATACAACTCTGCAATCTGATCATAGTCAACTGCTAGTAGTTTACGCGATTCTTCATTCATCCAACTACGGAAATTTTTGCCAAAGGTAAACATTTCATGGAGTAGAAAGCGCAGTATCCGTAAGGAAACTAGGAAGTAATAAGTCACTCTAGAAGCGAAATTCCGATTGATACTCTGCTCCATGTTTTTTAGGTAACGTTGGTAAACTCGATAGCCACGCTCACTGATTCTATTTTCCTCGTAGGCTTGCTCCAAACCATCACTCTCAATACTCAAGATAAGAAGTTTGAGAGACTCCCAGTCCTCTTGGACTCTCTTATTTTCCAGACTAAGGATGAGGTTTTCAATCCGACCATGATAATTATCAATAGCTGCATAAAGAGGGAGTTTGTTCTTGTGATGGTCCAGTTCTTTTTCTAATTCTGCAGCTACATCATTCAAAATCGCAATATGCATCAAATGGTCCTTGCTTTCCTCTTGTTCCTCAGATAAGTGAGGGAGAACCAGTAAACCTGTTAGAAAGCTCAATAGTGTAACGCCTGCTACAAGAAAGAGCAACAGAGGATATTCCTGCTCCAAATGACTTGGTATGAGGAGAATGGTCGCGATAGATACTGTCCCTTTAACACCAGAGAAAGTCAAAAGAAGCATATCTTTCATGTACTTATGAATCTTTTTCTTGAGT
This sequence comes from Streptococcus oralis Uo5, assembly GCF_000253155.1. Taxonomy (NCBI): domain Bacteria; kingdom Bacillati; phylum Bacillota; class Bacilli; order Lactobacillales; family Streptococcaceae; genus Streptococcus; species Streptococcus oralis. Next base: position 684,795 of record NC_015291.1, on the reverse strand, counting down.
CGACGGGTCCTCACAAAGTAAAAACCAGCAATCATGACAAAACGGATTGCAAAAAGCAAGAAGGTCAGAACGACAACTGAAATCAGTAAAAGAAGGGGATTGTAGAGAGAATTAGACAAAATTGGCTCCGCAATCAACTCTAACTCCATTCCCAAGATAACAAAGACTGATCCATTTAGCATAAAGGTCACGGTATGCCAGACGGTCTCCGTTACGGTGTCAACTTGAGCCTCAAGGAGCGTAATTTTCTTAAAGCGACTGGCCTTCAAAATACCTGCAACCACTACTGCGATAATCCCTGAAACATGAAACTCTTCTGCGATAAAAAAGGTCATGAGTGGTAAACTTAGCTCTAGCAATAGTTCACTAGCTATGTCTATCGCTCGCACACTCAATAAAAAGGTATGCAAGAAACGATTGACCATAGCCGTCACAAAACCGACTACAAAACCACCAAGGATAGAAAGTGCTAGGGAAGTTCCTGCTTGGCTGAGAGAAAAAGTTCCTGTTGTCCAAGCAGCAAGAGCCATCTGAAAGGCAACCAAACCAGAAGCGTCATTTAAGAGCCCTTCCCCTTTTAGGATATTGGAAACCCGTTTAGGAAAACGAAAACGTTCAGAAAGAGACGCAAAGGCAACCAAATCTGTTGGGCCAAGTGCCGCTCCAACTGCTAAACAGGCAGCCAAAGGAAGAGTCATCCAAAGGAAGTGAGCCATGCCCCCTAAGCTTAAGGTCGAGATAAAAATCACAGGGAAGATCAGAAAGACGACAATCCGCCAATGCTTCAAAATGGACGTAATATCCGCTTCTTCTGCCTCCCGGAAAAGTAAGGGACCAATAACCATGGCCAGAAACAGCTCTGTATTGAGATGAAAGTCCGCATCGGGAACAAATAAACCAATCCCAATCCCCAAAAGAATTTGTACAAGAGGAAGGGGCAAAAAAGGCAGAAGTTTATTGGTCGTAGTTGAAATGATTAAGACAAATAAAAATAGAATCAAGTAAATGAGTAATTCCACACAATTCCTCCTTAATCTTTTTTACAACAAGATTCAAAAATCTCCTTTTGCTCTTGGATTTTCTGATCAATCTTAGAACAGTCTTTGTGCTCAATTTTTTTCTGGCATCGTTCCATTTCAAGAGCCACTAATTTTTTCTTGATTTTAAGCATTTTCTTGCTCATATGTGCTTCGTCGAGCACCCCGACGGCTCGCTCGTGATGCGTTGACTCGACAAAATTATGGCGCATTGCCTCAAGCTTCTCACGAAGGTATTGTTTATCCATGTCTATACCTTTCTAATTTTTCAATCATAACTAAAAACGGTGGATTGTTAACTTGGTTGAGTGTCCGATAAATGGTAGCTGTATACTCTTGTTGGTTCAACTGGCTAACAAAATCCAATACAGCATCCCTCTCGGTGTCTCCTCCTTCATGACCATAGTAGATCATGATAGCAATCCGTCCTCCTTTGACAAGCAAATGGCAAAGCTTTTCTAAGGCTTCGATAGTAGTCTGAGGTTGAGTGATGACGGATTTGTCAGCAGAAGGCAAATAACCCAGATTAAAAATCCCTGCCTTAGCTTCTGTCACAAACTGGTCAAGCGTCTCATGCCCTTGCAAGATTAACTGGGCATTTGTCATTCCAGCCTGATCCAAACGCTCTTGGGTTTTCTCCAAAGCCTTGTCTTGGATATCAAAGGCATAGACTTGCTTGGCTAGCTTGGCTAAAAAAAGGGTATCATGACCATTACCCATGGTCGCATCCACTACGATATCCTCTTTTGTCACAACTTCCGCCAAAAAATCATGTGCCATCTCAAGTGGTCTTTTCATTTTTAAAACTCCTGCTTAACAGCCTTGCATCCTTGCACACTTCCACGACGGCGCATCTCAGTTTCAATAGCATTTAGCACTTCCCATTTATTGAGGCTCCACATGGGACCAATCAGCATATCTCTAGGCGCATCTCCTGTGATTCGATGGATGACGATATGCTTGGGAATGATTTCCAGTTGGTCACAGATAACCTTGACATACTCATCCTGACTCATCAGTTGCAAGCGTCCTTCGTGGTAATCTCGCTGCATCCGTGTATTGGTCATGAGGTGAAGCAAGTGCAACTTAATTCCTTGAATATCATTATCCGTAACACAGCGGCGGACATTTTCAATCATCATCTCATGAGTCTCACCGGGCAAACCATTGATCAAATGGGAAACAATCTCAATCTTGGGATATTTCCTCAAGCGTTTGACCGTTTCCACATACAATTCATAAGAATGGGCACGGTTAATCAGGTCAGAGGTTGCTTCAAAGGTTGTCTGTAAGCCCAATTCTACCGTCACATGCATTCGTTCCGATAACTCAGCCAAATATTCGATGGTTTCATCGGGTAAACAGTCTGGCCGTGTTCCGATATTGATTCCTACTACACCTGGCTCGTTGATAGCCTGCTCGTAACGCTCCCGAATCACTTCCACCTTTTCATGGGTGTTTGTAAAGTTTTGGAAATAAACTAGATACTTTTTAACATCTGGCCACTTGCGGTGCATAAAGTCAATTTCCTTATAAAATTGCTCACGGATAGGAGCATCCGGTGCTACGATGGCATCTCCAGAACCTGAAACCGTACAAAAAGTACAACCACCATAAGCTACAGTTCCATCCCGATTGGGACAGTCAAATCCCGCATCAATAGGAACTTTAAAAGTCTTTTCTCCAAAAAGTTTTCGATAATAATCATTCAAGGTATTATAAGATTTCATAACTTTCATTATAACAAAAAACACCTACAATCTCAAAAGCCTGACTTTCCAACAAATTCCCTTGTTTCTCATTTCCTTTAGCGTTTTTTTATGATACAATATGGGTATGATTTTAATGAAAATAGCATCTATTTTATTATTGATATTAACCTTGGTGGTTTGCTTTATTGTCACCAAGCTTTTCGGACTTAGGAAAATAGGATTTAATTTCGCGGATCTCGCTTTTCCACTTTTGGTATTCGAGTACTATCTGATCACTGCTAAAGCCTTTACCCACAACTTTCTACCGCGACTTGGAGTCGCACTTTCTCTCCTAGCAATCCTCCTTGTAGTCTTTTTCCTTGTCAAAAAACGAAGTTTTTATTACCCTAAATTCATCAAATTCTTCTGGAGAGCCGGTTTTCTCCTTACCTTAATCATCTACATAGCTATGATTGTCGAATTGATGATGCTCCCATAAAAAATATTCCCTCAGACAGCTGTCTAAGGGAATGTTTTTATCTTCATACTTACTTTCTAAGCTCTACCAAGATACTTTTTCTTATTTCCTAAATGTCAAGGCGTAGAATTTGCCATCCCAAAGAAGTTTCATTTCCTTTTCCTTAACTTCGCTTGGAACAGCATTCTCAATTTCACTCAAATCAACAGTAGCGTCTTTAAAATAATCCTTACTAAAATGATTTTTCTTATATTGCTGATCCACATAGTCAGCCGTCTCATCTGCAATTAAAATCTTAGTCCCTGGCTTCGCCACTCGTAGCATTTCCTGCATAGCCTTGGCCTTATCATTGAAAAAATTGATTCCGCCAATATGGTAGACAATGTCAAAACTATTATCCGCAAAGGGTAGATCCTCCGCGCAAGCATGGAAAAGTTGCAGATTGGTCTTGTTGGCGCAAGATTTCTGGCATTTTTCTAGCATACTGATAGAAATATCTACCCCTACAAAGTCTAAACTTTTCAGGTCAATTGTCTCAGGAATATAACGGAGGTCTTGACCAGTCCCGATAGAGACATAAAGAACAGATAAATTATCTTTCCATTCTATTTCCTCCATCAGATCCCTTCTCAACTTATCAATCGCCTTTCCATGGAGAAGTGGTCCTATCCATTTCTCACTCATATCGTACCAGCGAGCCATACGGTTATACATGGTCATGTATTTAGCATTATCTCCAGATAGATAATCTGGATTAAGAGACAGATAGATATCGCCATCTTTTTGAAAATTTTCTACCTCCAAACCTGACTTCAATTTATCTTGTAATCTTGTTCCAATCATATGCAACATCTCCTTTTTTATTTGTCACCTATTATAGAGGATTTTCTCGCAAAAACAATAGCTTTTCAGTAAGTGGCAACTATCCACTTGTATCCGGTAGTAGAACCAGGGTCAGTTACAAAAAAAACAAGTGCCAATTTCCATTGACACTTGTTTCCACTTTTAAACTGTCTTGCAAAATTTCGTGAAAGATACCGTTTAAAAAACTTAATCTTCTTTTTTGCGTCTTGCCAAGAATCCTGTTCCCAATCCAAGAAGGGCGATTCCAGCTACTAGAGCCACTTGATTAGACTCGCTTCCTGTATTAGGCAATTCCCCACCTTTTTTAGGCTTACCTGGTTCATTTGGTTTGCCAGGTGTTGGTTTTTCAGGAGTGTGCGTATTTGTAATGTTGTAACCTTCTACTGAAGCTGTATAACCATCTGGAACATTCACTTCTTCAACAGCGTAGGCAATCTCCTTACCTTCTTGATAACGATCAAGACCTGTAAACTCATAAGTCCAGCCACTTGTTTCTGACACTGTAGCTGTCTGACCAGTTTCCTTGCCATCTGCAAGAAGTTTTACGGTGATAGATGCTGGACGGATGCCATCTTTGTTATCTTCATCTTTCCAGATCTTATGACCTTTTACAGCTGTTTTTTCTGGAGTATGTTCGTTGGTAATGGTGTACTTGCCATCCTTATCTGTAGTGATGGTTGCTTTGTATTCTGTCATAGCAGTTTCTTTGACAGTGTACTTGATTTCCTTACCATTCTCATACTTAGGAAGCTTTTTAGATTCGAACTTCCAACCAGTTGCTTCTGATACTTCAATTTCTTGAACAACTTCTTTATCGTTTTTAAGAATTTGAACTTTCACAGATCTTGTACGTTTGCCGTCTTGGTTGTTGTTATCTTTCCAAACCTTAGTTCCGGAAAGAACTACTGTTTTTGGTGTGTAATTGTTTGTAACTACTTGACCAGTCACAGAAGATTCGTAACCAGCTGGCACGTCTACTTCCTTGATAGAGTAAGTGATTTCTTTACCAGCTTCGTATTGTGGAAGATTTGTGAAGGATGCTACCCAAGTGTTATCATCAGTCTTTTCCTTAGCTGTTAAGGTCAATTTCTTACCTTCAACGGCTACTGGATCTGCATTTCCTACTTTTTTATAAAGTTGAACCGTTACGGACTCAGGACGTTTGCCGTCTTGGTTGTTCGCATCGTTCCATACTTTTGTTACCTTGTAGTCAATTTCTTTAGGAGCATATTTGTTTGTGATGGTAAAGTCTGTAATAGTCGCTTCGTATTCTGCTACGGCTTCTTCTGTTACAGTGTATTTGATTTCTTTACCAGCTTTATATTTTGCTAATTTTTCGAATGTAGCAGTCCATGTTCCGTCTGCGGCTGCTTGAACTTCTTTCGAATCGACTTTCTGACCGTCTGCTAAAAGATTGATTGTAATCTTGGTTGGACGTTTGCCGTCTTGGTTGTTCGCGTCATCCCAGTTCTTAGTTGCTTTTACAACAACTGTTTCTGGTGAATAGCTATTTGTGATAGTGAATCCTGATGCAGCGTCACCAGTAACTTCAGAAGTGTATCCAGTAACAGTTACTTCTACTACTGTGTACTGGATAGGTGTGCCGCCTTTATCAGCATCAAGGTTTGTGAAGCTTCCAGCCCAACCATTTGCTTCAGTCAATTCAAGTGTTTTTCCAGTATCTTGGCCATCTGCAAGCAATTTAACTGTGACAGAAGTTGGACGTTTACCGTCTTGGTTGTTCTCGTCCTTCCATACTTTCTTCACAGGAACTTCCGTTTTTGCTGGAGTGTAAGTATTCTCGAAAGCTTTTTCATCATCGTAAGAAACAGTTGCTTCAAGTGCACCTTTGCCCTTATCTACTACAGTAACTGTAGCCGTGACAGTTTTAGTGTCGTACTTGATGCTTGTATCACTGCCAGCTTTTTCAGCAATTTTAAAGGTATAAGTCCCTGCTTTGTCGAATTCCAATTCTGAGAAAGCAATGTTTCCGTCTTTGTCATTCTTCACAGTTTCTTTCACCTTACCATCTTGGTCTGTTAAAGTGAATTCAAACTCTTCAGCCTTCAACTCACGTCCTGTAAGTTTTTTATTAGCTTTAATCTTAACTTTAGCTTTGCTACGTTTATTTGTAACTGTTTTGATAGCTCCATCTTGTCCAACAGTCATCTCAAATGGAGTAGGATTCAACTCATATCCCTCAGGAGCTTCAATCTCGGTTACTGTAAAGTTCCCTTTCTTGATATCACTTTCTGAGTAAATAGATGACTCAGCAATTCCGTCATCATTTGTCGTTACAATTTCCTCTTTAGCCGTAGCTCCTGCCGGAGGAGTAATCTTGAATTTTGCTCCTTTTAGACGGTCATGAGTCAGCTCGTCGACCTTGTAAAGAATGATACGGTAACCAGTTTCTAACTGAATTGTACCACCAGAAGCAACGACTGAGTTTCCGATTTGCTTAACGACTGTCTTATTACTATAGTCGTCATATGTTAGAATCTGGTCATCACCCTTCATTTCAGCATTGTTTTGGACTTGCGTGCCATCAGCTGGAGCACTTGTTTTATAATTAATTCGAAATGCTGCTGGTTTACCGTTCTTCGCAAGAATTGAAGATGCATTGTTAATTGTTAAAGTAAATTCTGTGTAAGAATCATTCCATTTTACTTGGTAATCCTTACCAGCTTCTAAAACCACCTCATCTTTAAAGTAATAAGATTTATCGTACCAACCTGCCGTAACTTTAAATGTTTCAGGAATCATCTGCATCGGTGAGGCATTTGGGTCAACCCAGTCATGAATTTCAATTTTGTTATAGGCAGCTTGTTTAGGATTAGCTCGAACATACCAACTGTGTAAATATTGTCCACTCTTATTTAGAGCACTAGATGTCCAATCCTCTTTGTAAATCAGACCATGATACTTACTGAAATTAGCACGTCCAATTCCTTCAGAATAATCAGAGGCTTCCCCTTTTTTGACCTTAATTTGATGGGTAATTTCATTTATAGTTTCCGTCTTATCAAAACGGAGCGTTTCATTGCTTAATTCATTTTTAGAACTAAAACCAACAAAGAAATTCCCTTTAACGTTTTGGACTTGATAGCCACCTTTTTTCTCAAGATAGGTTTTCAGATTTTTTAATGTAATAGTCGCCTTACCACCATTATTATCCCCGTTTGATACAATTTGAGTTTCTCCGATAACGAGATCTGTTTCCTTATCTTTTAAATCAAAAGTTTCATTTCTAACAGTTAAAGGGCTCGGAACAGTAAAGGTAAAGGTATCACCGTCCTCTAATTTACCATCATAGGCGCTCAAATCGTAATCAACAGTGAATTTATAATTTGAGTAGTTATGATGTTCAGGAGAAAGTGTATAAACACCATTCGCATCTGGTTTTATAAACTTACCATTATCAACCTCCCAAATTCCAATATTACTGATAACGTTCTTCAGTTCCTTTGCTTGAACTGAATTTGGAGCAAAGATTATCCCTAGCAAACAGGCCAGAGAAGTTAGGATGGGTAACCAAAATTTCTTGTTCTTCATAATCTTCCTTTCTAAATTACCGAAAACATTAAAACGACAAACTATGATTATAAAATCTCAACACTCATCTCCTTTCGAATTCGTTGAAATCCATGAGGGTTATTGAATAAGTTACATCATATTAACATGTTTCATAACTATATGTGAGTGCAATATTTATCATATTTGTTCTATTTTTAATATAGAAACCTCCTTTAGTTTCATTATAAAACAAAATTAACTTTTTTTGTAATATTATGAGGTTATTGCCTTTTGAAAATATTGACACAGTGTAAAATTACTGTCATAAAAATTAATTCTTTCATCACACTGAAGTTTCTTTAAGTTTAGTGTACACATACGAACAACTTCTCTTTTAAACAAACAGAAAGAAACATTGCACAAAACATTCCATTTATTTATAAGTTTGATACACCTTAATAATTATCCAAACTATTTTATATAAGTAAAACTCAGAAGAAATCTAGTAATAGTCATATCCCATCCTGATAAATAGTTTAATTTAGCATATTTCATTATTCTGAACCATAAAAAAAGACCAGGGGGTTATCCCTGATCTTTCTTTACTGTACTTATTGGCTACTAAATGAGATTAGTCTTCTTTTCTTCGTTTAGTTGCTACAAGACCTGCACCTAAAGCTAGAAGAGCTAAACCTGCTGCTAATGCAGCTTGTCCAGATTCACTTCCAGTGTTTGGTAGGTTAGGATTTTCTGGTTCAGTTTGGTCCGTTACTACTAACTTACCATCCTTGAACTCAACCTGATTTCCACTAGCATTTACCACTGTTACAGTTCCGTCGTAGTTAACTTGGAATGTAATATCTGTTACTGCTAAGTATCCAGTTGGAGCGGCTTCTTCATGGAAAGTATATACTCCCGGAGTCAAATCAAGTACATGTGATTGATTGGCTTTTGAAGTCCATTCAGCCACAGGATTACCTGCAACTTTTTCTCCTCGGAAAATTTGGATTTTTGCACCCGCGATTTCTTCACCCGCTAGGTTTACCTTACTGAAGGTGATCTTACGTGGAAGGTCATCGTCTTTATCCGTTACTGTAACAGTTGAGCCGTTGGTTACAACTTTGTTTTCTTCACCCTTAGAGTCTTTCTCACCAACGTTTGTCACTTCCACTGTGCCGTCGTGTTTGACTTGGAAAGTGATGTCCGTTACTTTGAGGTAACCAGTTGGAGCGGCTTCCTCATGGAAGGTGTAAGTACCTGGGGCCAAGTTGAGCTCTTTAGACTTACCAGCTTCAGATGTCCAGCTTTCTACGGCTGTGCCTTCTGCCTTGTCGCCCTTGTAGATCTTGATTTGAGCTCCTGCAATTTCTGTACCACCAAGGTTAACTTTACTGAAAGTAATGGCTTTGGGAAGGTCATCGTCTTTATCCGTTACTGTAACAGTTGAGCCGTTGGTTACGACCTTGTTGTCTTCACCCTTAGAGTCTTTTTCACCAACGTTGGTCACTTCCACTGTGCCGTCATGTTTGACTTGGAAAGTGATGTCCGTTACTTTGAGGTAACCGGTTGGAGCGGCTTCCTCATGGAAAGTATAAGTACCTGGAGCCAAGTTGAGATCTTTAGACTTACCAGCTTCTGAAGTCCAGCTTTCTACGGCTGTGCCTTCTGCCTTATCGCCCTTGTAGATCTTGATTTGTGCGCCTGCGATTTCTGTTCCACCAAGGCTAACCTTGCTGAAGGTAATCTTACGTGGAAGGTCATCATCTTTATCAGTGACTTTGATTGTTGAACCATCGGTTACGACAGTATTGTCCTCGCCTTTAGCATCCTTAGTACCAACATTCGTCACTTTAACTGTTCCGTCATAGTTAACTTTAAAAGTGATATCCGTTACTTTGAGGTAACCAGTTGGGGCTGCTTCCTCATGGAAAGTGTATGTACCTGGTGCCAAGCTCAATTCTTTAGACTTACCAGCTTCTGAAGTCCAGCTTTCTACGGCTGTGCCTTCTGCCTTATCGCCTTTGTAGATCTTGATTTGTGCTCCTGCGATTTCAACCCCACCAAGACTAATTTTACTGAACGTGATTTTACGAGCTACATCGTCATCTTTATCAGTAACTGTCAGAGTTGAATTTTGGGCTACAACACGATTGTCTTCACCTTTAGAATCTTTTTCACCTACTTTTGTCACTTCAACAGTACCGTTAGGTTTAACTTGGAAAGTGATATCCGTTACTTTGAGGTAGCCAGTTGGGGCTGCTTCCTCATGGAAAGTGTAGATGCCTGGTTCAAGATTCAGTTGCTTAGGTTGGTCAGTTGAAGTCCAGCTTTCTACGGCTGTGCCTTCTGCCTTGTCGCCCTTGTAGATCTTAATCTGTGCACCAGCGATTTCATTCCCTCCAAGGTTTACCTTACTGAAGGTAATTGGTTTTGGACTAGTATCCTCTTTATCGGTAATAGTCAGAACTGGACCAGCTGCAAGAACAGTGTCATCAGCTCCCTTATTCTTAATAGTGATAGAACCGTCAGCATTAACAGTAAAAGTAATATCTCCTACAATTTGATATCCCTCTGGAGCATCGAACTCTCTTAGAGTGTAGGTCCCTGGTGCCAGCTTAATCACTTTAGAAGTGTCAGCTACAGTAGTCCAGTCTGCAACAGGTGCCTCTTCAAGATTGACTGTATCTCCACTATAGATTTTCAGTTCCGCTCCTGGAATTTCTTTTCCATTTGGATCCACCTTTTTGAAAGTAATCTCTTTTTCAGTTGGAGTCTTCGGAGGTGTCTTCTTATTTTCAATTCGACGTTCTACTGATTTGTCTGAACCAAACTCATCTGGAGAAATTTTAATATCTTCAGTTAATTTGTCATAGCCAAGAGGAGCAGTTACTTCACGAATTGTATAGTTGTCTCGCAACAATTTGCCTACACTAGCGTTACCATCAGAATCTGTTGTCAATCGTCCAACAACAGCTTGGTTACGATCACGAATTACTTCAAAAACTGCACCTTGCAAAGGTTGGCCTGCTTCGTCTACCTTATGAATTTTAATGGTGAAAACATATCCTTCCGCAACACCACCTGCAATCTGGTAGGTACGTGTGCTTGTTGATTGTTCATTCTCACTACCATTGTAGCTCATGTTGGCTACGTTCGTGATTTCCTCACCATCAACTAGATCATAATTCGCTTTAGCTCGATACTCGATCATATAACCAAAACCATTAGTATCTCCTAAAGGAAGGGTGAAACCATCACCATTCGCATTTACCACTAGTTGGTTTTTAAAGGTTTCGGTCATATCCTGAGCATTAGTCCATTTCCAGTCTCCGTTATTCCAACTCCAATCTACTTTGTAAATACGAAAAGTATCTGGTAGGAAGGTCATATTTGGAGAAGAGAAAGCATCTTTGATAGTGACATCACTGTAGTTCGCCATATTGCGGTTTACAGTAATGTTATAACGGATTACATTTTTCTCGTCATCCTTGTATTGGAAGGAACTCTTTTCAATTTTAGAGTCGTATTTCCCTGGAGGGCCGTTGTAACGGATTTTCCCTGCAAATAGAACTCTATGGCCTACTGTAACGTTAACATCAACGTCTTTTTCTTCTGAAACAACGTCATGGTCAACTCGGACATAGACAAAGAATTTCCCCCTAACGCCAGAATTATTCTCAACAAACTTTGTGTAAGTTAGAGTAATTGTTTTGCTAGCTGCATCTAAACGACCAGTAGCTACAAGATTGTTAGAAGCATCTCGTAATTCAATGTCTGAAGAGTTTGAAAATGTAATCTCTGATGGCAATTGAAGTGTTGTTGTATCACCTTCATGCACCGTATTATCTGGCAAAACAAAATCTGCAGTAAGACGGAATTCTTGCCAAATATCCAACCCTTGCGTTAAAGCTTCACCAGATCTGTTTTCAACACCAACACTAGTGATCACATCATTATACTCTGTCGCATGTACTTGCGTCAGAGGGGCAAATGATTGGAGAATAACTCCCAAACAAAGAATAAGGATCTGAATCCAAGATCTTATTTTCTTGTTCATTTAATCTTCCTTTCTTATAATATTCAGTTGTAAATGTACAATGTAATAGTAAACTAAATGATTGTCCCCAACTAATCACCATTCTCCTTTTTCAAGCGAAAATTATTAGCCACATTACATCCACATTTTATCATACTATGAAGAAAAAGGCTAGAACTATCAAGCAAATTTTTATAAAAAAAATCCAATTTCTTCTTACAGGTTGAAATCGACTTTTTCACATCCGTATATTAACCGCTTTGTATCTTTTCTTCTCCTATCATCGAAACAAAATCTGGTATATTTTACCGCCATTTTTTAAAAAATAAGTTCATCTCGTTTTCGATACCAGATAGTGTTTTTATCATTTTGGTTATCTAATTTCATAAACGTTAAATTTCTCTAGAGAGAATGCTTCTACCCATTAAAAAGACCAGGTTTCCCTGGTCTTTCTGAGATACATTTAGAAGAAAAACTTATTCATTCTAGTCTTCTTTTTTGCCTTTAGTGGCTACTAGTCCTGCACTCAAACCAAGAAGAGCTAAGCCTGCTGCTACTGCTGCTTGACCTTCTGCACTTCCTGTATTTGGTAACTGCTCTTTTTGAACCTGACCAGCTGCACTTGAAGCGATTTCTTTTGTATCTGTTTTTTCTGATACTTGTGGTTTTGTAGACTCTTGCGGTACTGGTTTAGTCGTTTCACCAGCCGTACCTACTTCTACGATGCGATCCTGAGCCACGACTTTATCATAGCTTTCTTTTTCAGTTCGCTTGCCATTTTCAACTTCAATCAAGTGAACACGGATACCTTTTTGTCCTTCTTGGAGAACACGGGTTTGACCTGCCGGAAGCTGATCATTCTTTTGTTCCTGAACCTTGAAATCAATTGTTTCTTCTTCGATTACAAGTTCTGGTCTGTTAAGGACAAGGTTCTTCACTTCATCTTCTGGAAGGGAGGTTCCTGGTTTAGTTCCAACCAAGACGATGCGGTCTGTCGGAGCCTCTACCACTTCACGGAGTTTTTCTTCCTTACTTCCACTAGGATTAACCGCTGTGAAAATCCGTTCCTTACCAACTTTTCCTTCTTGTTCTACACGTGTTTCACCTAGATACAGTGTTGAATCCTTTTTCTCAACTGTCTTGTAAGCCAAATCTTTTTCAACAAATTCGAGTTTTGGAAGATCTTCTTGTACAGCAGCAACTGTCTTCTCAGAAACTGGGTTTTCCTTAGTCAACTGGATACGGTATTCCTTGACTTGTTTTCCACTTTCTGAAACAAGGCGAACAAGTACTGGAAGGCTATCGTCTCCGCTATCTACAACTGTTGAAGCTACTTGATTACTTTCTTCGACTGAGACTTTTGGACGTTGACCTTTATAGGTGATTTGGTAGTCTTGACGATCTTCAGCGAAGTCAGGAAGTTCGTTTCCATCTACAAGAATCTTCGATTGAGTGCTTTCTTGAGGCAATTCACTCGGTGCAAGGAAGGTCATCTCAATCATCGCAACACCGCTCTTGTCAGCTTTACGCTCCATACGCCATCTCATGGCTTTGGCTTTGACAGCTTTAAATGTTACGTTGATTTCATCACCAGCTGCGATGTCTTTATCCGCACGATAAGACACAGTTTCCCAATTTTCTGGATTGTTGAATGGATGGGCTGCATCGTAGGCTTGGTAGTTTGAATAGTAGGTAGGCACTTCAAACTCTGGACCGACATAGCGTTCTAAAACGAGTTTAGATGGTGCATCCGTACCACTATCTGCAAAGAAGTGAAGTTTGGCTTGAGCAACAGTCCGTTCGACAATCTTACCATTTTCACGGAAGATTACACCTGCTGATACTTCTGGATTAGAAGATGGTGTTGGAGACCAGTTTGTCCAACGACGACTCTCATCCTGATTACCATCATTGATGTAATCAATTCTATCTTTTGAATTCTTGTCAATATCATTAGTAGCAGAGGCAAATGCACGGTTTCCATTTTCATTGTAGTTAGGGTTATCTGAGAGAGACTCGCCTAGTTTGTCTGTCACTCGTACAGTGAACTCAGCAACAAGATCACTACCAAGGACACGACCTCGAACGGTAAATTGACCTGCTTTTGTCAGATTTTCTGCTGGGACTTCTTCCCATTCAACTGCCAAGTCTTTTGTTTCGTAACCGTCTTTACCTGTGAAGTAAACAGGAACCTTAGTTGGTAATTCAAGCGGTTGCCCTACTTGTAGCAAGCGAGCTTGTTTGACCGTAGCAACTGGTTTACGAGAGAGCAAATCTTTATTGCTTGTAAAGTGTAGACGGTATTCTCCTAGGATGTCACCATTTTCAGCCTTCGCGATAACACGAACTGGCTCACCTTCACGAACACTTGGAACGACGGTAGCGAGACCATTGTTGCTAACACTTGCTGTTACTGCAGGAACTTTTCCATCTACAGACTCAAGGTAGTAGTCTGTCAAATCAGGGTTAAAGTTTGCTAAATCTTTACCGTCAACTTGGATTCTTGTTTGTCCTTGTTTGGCTGCCGCAACTTGTTTCGCAAAAATTTGTACTTCTGTGATAGACGTTCCTTTCTTGCTATCAAGTCGAACCATACGAATGCGAACCGCATAGGTCTCAACTTTATCAAAGCTGAAATGATTCATTTCTCCAGCTTTTAATTGAGCTGGTGCTTTGAGATTGCTTACCTCTTTCCAGTTTGCAGGATCGTTAAAGGCATGGTTTTCCTCACCTACAAAGCTAGGGTTTTTAGGGGCTGTTGGAACGGTCTTACCGACATAATATTCAATCACATAAGACTTCGGTACACCAACTCCGTGGTCTTCGTGGAATCCGACACTTAGATTATCAACTGAACGTTTGCTCAAAATACCTGAATCTCCGAATAGGACACCAACTGAAGCTTCTGGATTAGTACGGTTCCAGTTTGTCCAACGGTTAGCTGGGCGGTCATTAAAGGAAATCAATTTATCGTTGACGTTTGAAACAGGATCAGTTGGATTTGAGTCTGAAGCAAAGGCAAGTGGCAATTCTGAACCGGTCCATTGGTCAGAAATATTTGCTCCTTTCTCAGTTTGAGCAGATACGCGAACATGAAGTTTAGTTGTTAATTGCGTACCTTCTAGGCGACCATTAACTGTAAAGACACCTTCCTTGGCGTATTGCTCTGGACGAATCTTATCCCAAGTAACCTTAGCTGATGAAACGTGACCATTTGAATCATAGGTACGAACACTTTCTGGTAATTGTGGTGCTTCTGCGATTGGAGTTGTCACACTAACTTCTTCAACTGAAACGATGCCTTCTACAGAGACTTTTGCACGCGCCTCAAGGTCAATACCTTCAACTTTACCTAGAACTTCAAAGGTTTGATAGTGATCAAGTTTTTCTTTTGGAATGGCTTGCCAAGTGACTTTGTGGGCTTTAGGGAAACCTTTGTCATACTCAACTGTTACTGTTGCTGGAAGACTTGGTTCCTGATGCAAGTCAGTCACTACATTCACTGGACGGATAGATTGCGCAATCTTCTTCTCAGTATTGGCCTGGATCGTGAGATCGATCTGACCTCTAGCCCCCTCATATTCTGCTTTGAGAGTGACTGTTCCTGGCTTATGCAACTCAAGCATTCCTTTACGAACCGCGACTTCCCCTTCACCACTTGTAGAGAAGTTCACCTTATCTGCTGGTAGAACTGCTTGTGTTCCGTCTTGATAGTGTGCAAGGACAGACAATTTCACTGTTTGGTCTTCTTTAAGACCGTCAGCTTGCTCTACTTGTAGGCTCAAATGGTCAATTTTTGGTGCTTCTTCGAGGAATTGAATTGCATACATTTGAAGAGGGCCACCATCATTTGGTTGAACAAAGATGCTTGCACGCATGCCGTTTGCTGCACTTGCTTGCACCACTGTAACAGCTGCATTTTCAGCACTTGCTACAACTTCTGGCAAGGATGCACCGTAAGCAAGAGTTCGATATTGCATTGGATTTTGGCTAGTAAGACCAGCGACAGACTCGCCACCAACCGTTACAGTTGGTGCTACAGGTGCTGCGGCCTCACCTTCTTCTACTACAAGGGTAGCGTGAATAGTCTCACCACCCAGTTGGCCAGTCATTTGAATACGTGATCCTGCAACTGACAGTTTAGCTTTATCTGCTTCCGCAATCTCCCACTTATCAACTTCGTATTCTTGTACGCTTCCATCCGTTACAGCAATAGAAACGTATTTGTCAACAGCGCTCAAGTCTGTTCCTGGAGCAACACGCTTAACAGTTGGAAGCTCATTTGCAATTGCTAGAATTTCGACACGGGCCTCAACTTCGCGTCCGTCTGCCATACCTTTAACAGTCACAACTCCTGCTTGGCTCACATCAACTGAAGACCAAGTTACTGGACGTTTTTCACGACTGCCATCACTGTAGATAAAACCAACTGTCTTCGGCATTTTTGGCTCTTTCTCAATAACAGTACGTACTTTTGGTACTTCTGTTCCGAGAACGGTCTTTTCTTGGTCTTCTTTTTTACCAGTAAAGACCGTTACTTGACTAGATTTCAAGAGATCAGAGTGGGCAGTAAGGGTGAATTTCCCTGCTTGCTCAGTTGATTTGACAATGGCAACACCTTTACCGTTAAAGGCTCTACGGATCCAAGAACCGTCTGGTTGCGCCTTGTAGCGTTCACGGCTGGCTTGTTCCCCGTTGTCTACACCGACTAGTTGACCTTGTCCATGCAATTGGAAACGAACCAAATTATTGGCAGTTGGTACCACATTTCCTTCACTGTCTACGATTTCGTAGTAGATGTAAGTCAAGTCTTTTCCATCTGCTGCGATTGCGTGTTCTTCCTTGATGAGACGAACACCTGCTGGTTGACCTGCAGTGGTAATCTTGTCACGTGCAATTTCTTTCCCAGCTTCATCACGAGCTACTGCTTCTAAAGTACCTGGTTGGTAAGCAACCTTCCACTCAAGATAGAGTTCCTTAGCATTGGCACCTTCTTGGTAAGTCCGCCCATCGCTAGTTTGTTTTTTGTTGAACTTCTTAACTCCGAGAGATTGACCGTTCAAGAACAATTCTACGCTAGCAGCATTAGAGTATGCGCGAACTGGAATCTTGCCTTGTGCATCTTCTACTTTAGAGGCCAAGTCTCTATTCTCCCAGTTCCAGTGAGGAAGGAGGTGAACCATTGGTTTCTTCTTAACAGAAACCCATTGGCTTTGGTAGAGGTAGAAGTCATGTTTTGGAATACCGGCTGTATCTACGATTCCAAAGTAAGAACTCTTAACTGGTGTATGGTTTTGGTTGTGCCATGGTGTAGGCTCCCCGATATAGTCTGTACCGGTCCATATAAATTGTCCTGCGTAACCAGCATTGTCTCGGTCAAAAGTCCATGAAGCGGTTGCAGTTTTCCCCCAACCAACACGGTCATTTCCATAATCGGACTGTTCGTAATTACGATAAGCTTGGTTGCTATGTACCAATTCTTGGTCAGGACGATAATAGCTACCGCGTGTACGGGTTGCTGAAGATGTTTCTGAACCGTAAATCAACCAGTTTGGATGTTTCGCACGAAGTTTCTTGTAGTTATCTTCTGAGTAGTTAAAACCAACTGCATCCAGTTCATTAGCAATTTTCTCATGATCACCGCTACCATCACCAAAACGGAACTTATCTGCTCCCATGGTAACATAACGTGTAGTATCAACATCTTTAATCACTTTTACTAAGCGTTTAACCGTTGCAAGAGAGTGAGCATTACCATTGGCTTCACCGATTTCGTTTCCGATAGACCACATGAAGACAGCTGGGTTGTTTTTATCTCTTTCGACCATGGTACGAAGATCATAGTCAGACCATTTTTCACCTTTTCTAGCTTCTGGGTGAGTGGCATCTTTTTCAAAGAAACGTCCGTAATCATAAGGTTTCTTGCCACCATACCAAGTATCAAAGGCCTCTTCCTGAACAAGCAAACCAAGTTCTGCTGCGATTTGCAAGGTCTGTGGACTTGCAGGGTTATGAGTTGTACGGATGGCGTTAACGCCCATCTCCTTCATTTGTTTGAGACGACGGTATTCTGCCTTATAGTTTTCTTCTGCTCCAAGCGCTCCATGGTCATGGTGCAAGGAAACACCATGGAATTTAATGCGTTCACCATTCAAAGAGAAACCTTCATTTGGAGTCCAGTGATAGTAACGGTAACCAAACAAATCTTTCTTAGCATCAACCAATTGACCGTCACGGTAAACACGCGTAATCAATTCGTACAAGGCAGGTTTGTCATTTAAAACGGTCCAGAGTTTTGGTTGTTCAACTTCTAAAATCGCATCAAGGCTTGTTGATTCATGTGCTTTCAAGGTACGGCTCGCTGTACGAACCAAGCCTGTTACAGCCTGACCACCACGTTCAACGATTTGATACTCTGCTACAAGTTCATGGTCTTTATCGTCTGTATTGACGATTTTGCTGGTCACATACGTTTCAACCTTGCCATGTTGCTGTTGTTCTAGCTTTGGTGTTAAGATGGTTGTCCCATTCTTCTCAACATGAACTTTATCTGTCATTTGCAAGGTCACATCACGGTAGATACCGCTACCTGAATACCAACGGCTACTTGGTTGTTTGTTGACAGCATGGACAGCAATCACATTCTCACGGCCATCTTTGTGAAGGTATTTAGTAATATCGTATGAGAACTGGTTATAACCATTTGGATAATGTCCCACTAACTGGCCATTGACATAGACTTGAGAGTCCATGTAGACACCATCAAAGGTCACTCGAACATTTTTCTTGAGATCTTTTTCATCAAGTTTAAAGGTCTTGCGATACCAAGCTTCACCACCATTGAGCTGTCCACCCTCGTTTTGAGCAGGTGACTGATGGTCAAAATCATTAAAGATACTCCAGTCATGTGGAAGATCTAATTTTTGCCATGTTGATACATCGGCATCTGATTTCACAGCTTCTTTAGGATTCGCATTGAGTTTAAAGTGCCAATTTTGATTAAAATTCACTTTTCTATCTTCAATCATTTGATTCACTTCTTCATTTGTCGCAGCTTTCAAATCTTCCTTGACAGGCTTTTCTTGACTTGAAGCTTGAGATTCTACCTTTGGAGCTGTTTCTTCAGGTTTTAGTGACGCTTTCTCCTCTTTTGGAGCTACAGGTTCATCTTCTTTCTTCTCTGGTTTGCTTGCTTCAATTGGAGCAGCTTGACTTTGATCGACACTTGCAACATCCTTGTGCTCTGCTACAGTTTGATCTTCTTTTTCCTCCACTGCCGGACTTTCCTCTTTTGCTTGTTCCACAGTGTGAGCGATAGGAGTTTCATCGGCGAAAACTGGTGATTCTCCAATGACACTTCCTCCAAATAGAACCGCACAGGTTCCAATCATGACAGAGCAAGCGCCTACGGCAAACTTACGAATGCTGTAGACTCTTTTACGATTCCAATGGCCTTTTTCCATAAAATCCTCCTTTAGTAACCGCTTCCATTTCATTGTAAGCGTATTACTTTTTCATAGTCTTTTACCCTTATTTTATAAAATAATATAGGAAATTTCAATACCCTAAACACAAAAAATCATATTTTTGATTGTTTTTTCTAAAATTTGTAGAAGATTCCAAAAAAGTGAATGTAGATTTAGAACAAAAACAAACATTTTTTGACACTCAGTTAAATATTATAAAAAAGTTCCTTTTGTAAGGAACTCCTTTTACTTATAATTAAAGATTCCCCCTGCCAACTTATCAGCTAGCTTGGGAAAGAGGGTATAAAACTTATGGGCTAGATTCAACAAAACTGGGAGATTGAGTTCCCGTTTGTTTTTTCCTATGATTTTGACAATCTTTCTAGCCACTACATCTGGTTCTAAAAGAAAGCGGTCAACCGACTTGAGGTAGCTGCCATCTGGGTCTGCCTGGTCAAAAAAGGCAGTACGAATCGGTCCTGGATTAACCGTCGTTAGATAGACACCATAGGGCATGAGTTCGAGGCGCAGAGCATTTGAAAATCCAATAGCCGCAAACTTGGTCGCTGAGTAAAGACTGGACTTAGCAGTCGCAATTAATCCTGCCATGCTGACGATATTGATGATATGCCCTTTTCGAATCTCCTTCATACGAGAAGCAACCAAACGAGACAGATTAATCAAAGCAAAGGTATTGACCTCGAACATCTGGTGAATGTCTTTGTCAGAAATCTTGTCAAATTCTTCAAAAATCCCGTAACCAGCGTTGTTAATCAAGACATCAAGCTTGCCATAACGGAGATAGAGGTCAGCTACCAGAGCTTCTAGGGCCGAGTCATCAGTAATATCGATTTCAATCCATTCCACATTAGAATGATTTCCGTAGAGTTGGGCTAATTTTTCCTTGTTTCTACCTAGTAAGATGAGTTGGTCATTTGGCAAGAGTTTGACCATTTCTTGGGCTAGGCCACCGCTAGCCCCAGTGATGATGATGGTGCGCATCTCTATTCCTTTCAAAGTTTTGGTCAATTAATGAAATCTTTTTCCAGCTAAATAATGAGCATAGGCTTGATCAATGACAGGAGCAAACTGATGATAATCCTCCCAGCTACCTAAAAATTCTAAAGGTAAGTCATACAAGTCATAGACTACAAATTCGGAATAATCATCCATATATTGATGTTCATAATAGTCATTTACAAAAGCCTGAAAATCCTTTGTAATATCCATTGTTCCCAGTTTACCATCGCACCAGTCTAAAAGATAATCAACACCCAAAGTTTGCTCGTTTTTTACACTTTGGAATACCGTTTCTTCATCAGGAGACATCATTTCTTTGGCATCATGCTGGATGAGCCAAGTAACGAAAAAACCGATATGATTCACAGCCCAACGATAAATCTCCCGATAATCTTTTTGAGTTAGCTCTTCTTTTTGTAATGAATAGCTGTGCAAGTAGTTAGTTAATGCATTCTCAAAATACCAATCCGCTTTATCCAATAAACGATTTTCAACAGTCATCTTATTTCCCTCTCAACGAACTATAACATTATAACTCAACCTCTTCCAAGTCTTTGACGACATGGACATTTTCAAAGACACTAGCAGCATCTTTCTTAAGCTGACTAATATCCTTTGATAGGAAGCGGGCACTGATATGGTTGAGCAAGAGGCGTTTGACTCCTGCTTCTGCCGCTACTTGTGCAGCTTGCATATTAGTTGAGTGACCGTGATTGCGGGCAATTTTTTCATCACCCTTGCCATAAGTTGACTCATGGACAAGGACATCAGCATTGACAGCTAGATGAACACTGGCATTGGTTTTGCGGGTGTCACCAAGTATGGTGATAATCTTACCAGGACGGGGAGCTGAGATATAGTCTGCCGCCTTGATTTCAGTCCCATCTTCTAGAACAACATCCTGACCGTTTTTGATTTTTCCAAAAAGCGGGCCAAATGGAACACCAGCAGCCTTGAGTTTTTCAGCATCCAAGGTCCCTTCAAGATCCTTTTGCATGACACGATAACCAACACAGAAAATAGTGTGATCCAGCTCCTCTGCATACACAGTGAATTTATCGGTCTCAAGGATTTTCCCTAGAGAATTTTGATCAAACTCATGGAAATGAATGCGGTAAGGTAGACGAGAACCGGACACACGAAGACTGGTTAAGACAAAGGACTTAATACCTTGAGGTCCATAAATATCCAAATCTGTCTGCTCTTCATTAGCCTGAAAGGCACGACTAGAAAGGAATCCTGGTAAGCCAAAGATATGGTCTCCATGCAGGTGAGTGATAAAGATTTTGCTGACCTTCCGTGGTCGAATCGTGGTTTCCAGAATGCGATTTTGCGTTCCTTCTCCACAGTCAAAGAGCCAAACTTCGTTAATCTCATCCAAGAGTTTCAGGGCGAGACTTGAAACGTTGCGGGCTTTAGAGGGCTGACCGGCCCCTGTTCCTAAAAATTGAATATCCATTCGATACTTTCTAATTAATCAATATATAACATAGCTGTGCGATTTTCCGATCGGAAATAGCGACTGCCAGAAAAAGCAACAGCTTCTTGCAGTAAATCCTCTTGGCTGTAGCCTTTGAGACGCTTGCGACCATCTGCTAAACTTTCTAAATCAGTCAAAGCTGTGAGATTCTTCACGCTAACAACTTCCTCAACTCCAGCATCCTTCATGTAAATCTTTCCAGATTCTTCAAAGACGAGTTGATGAGGGAAAATTTGCGCAATCTCAAAAAGCAAGTCATCCGAGATTTCCTCTTCATTTTCAGAGAAGATCCGCCCCAGTCCCTCACTCTCATAGCAAAATCCAAAAGATTTACCCGACAGGTTCAGACGAATAAAAGGCTTATTTTCAAAGGTGAAACTTGGTTCAACATTGTAGAGATTTAGTTCCTGACTGAGTTCTGAAAAATAATCCGTCG
The DNA here is from genome assembly GCF_000253155.1 of Streptococcus oralis Uo5. NCBI lineage: Bacteria > Bacillati > Bacillota > Bacilli > Lactobacillales > Streptococcaceae > Streptococcus > Streptococcus oralis. Next base: position 662,774 of record NC_015291.1, on the reverse strand, counting down.
CAGCTTCAGGACTCTTTTTCTGGTAGAGTTCAGCAAAGTAGGCATTGACTACACTCGGAGGAGGTGTGATGAGAGCTAACTGCTCCTGCTCTGTTTTGCCAGCTAGAAGCTGACCCAGATAGACCTTATCCAGACTTGTATAGCCCCCATATTTTAGAGCCAACTGTTTGATATCAGTCATAAAATTCCTCTAACCTCCATTTATTTTTCTCGGAAATGTAGCCTGTAATGACTTCACCGTCCTCCTGATAATCGCGTTCTTCCAGAATCGCAACACTTTCTAAATCATGAATCCTGTAGGACTTTGAAAAAGGCACGCGTAGAGTAAAGGCTTCAAAAATTTCCTTAATCTTATCTAGCAATAATGCTTGCAAATTCTCACGACTATCCTTAGACTTGGCAGAAATGAGGGCATAAGGTGTTTGGGTAGGCGTGAAATCCTCCACCAAATCCGCTTTATTATAAAGGGTCAAATGAGGAATATCTTCCATGTCCAAATCTTTCATGATAGACAGAACCGTTTTTTCATGCTCCTCGTGATATGGATTACTGGCATCGATGACATGGACCAGGAGATCCACATGCTTGCTTTCTTCCAAGGTTGACTTGAAACTGGACACCAATTCAGTCGGCAAATCTTGGATAAACCCAACAGTATCAGTCAAGGTAACCTGTAGATTGCCTCCAAGATGGATACTCTTAGTCGTCGCATCCAGAGTCGCAAAGAGTTCGTCTGCTTCGTACTGGATCTTACTGGTTAAGGTGTTCATGATGGTTGATTTCCCAGCATTGGTGTAGCCAATCAAACCAATCTTAAAGGTACTCGACTCCAGACGTTTTTCTCTGACTGTCGCCCGATTTTTCTCAACCACCTTAAGCTGGCGCTCGATATCTGTGATTTGGTTGCGAACACTACGACGGTTCAGTTCCAGCTGGCTTTCACCTGGACCCCGGGAACCAATTCCCCCTGCCTGACGGCTAAGCATAATTCCCTGACCAACCAAGCGAGGTAAGAGGTATTTGAGTTGGGCAAGGTGAACTTGGAGTTTCCCTTCGTGGCTACGAGCCCGCATGGCAAAGATATCCAAAATCAACTGCATACGGTCAATGACCTTGACACCCAGAACTTCTTCTAGATTAACATTCTGCCGTGGAGTCAAGCGATTATTGACGATGACAGTAGTAATTTCCTCAGCATCCACCATTCGAGCAATTTCTTCCAACTTACCAGAGCCGACAAAGGTCTTGGAATTATATTTTTCCCGTTTTTGTCTATAACTATCGACTACGACTGCTCCAGCTGTCTTAGCCAGACTGGCCAACTCTTCCATGGAGAGGTCAAAATTGTCCATGCCCTGTAATTCCACACCAATTAGCAGGACACGTTCTTCTTTTTTCTCCGTTTCAATCATCTAAAAACTCCTCAATCTGGCTTAAAATACGGTCTTGCACACCAGACTCTCCTATCTGATAAAAGGTGACCTGCATGCGATTACGGAACCAGGTCAACTGACGCTTAGCAAAACGGCGGGTCGCCTGTTTGAGACTCTCGCTTGCTTCCTCAAGAGTTTGCTCCCCACGGAAATAAGGAAAGAGTTCCTTGTAGCCAATGCCTTTGGCTGCCTGCACATCTGGATAATGGTCAAAAAGCCACTTGGCCTCATCCAAAAGTCCAGCCTCAAACATGAGGTCCACGCGATGGTTGATACGCTCATAGAGTTGACTGCGCTCATCATCCAAGCAGATAATCAGTGGTTCATAAGGACTTTCTTGATTTTCCAAATCCTGACCAAAATGGACAATTTCCAAGGCACGCATGGCACGACGACGGTTAAACTGGGGAATTTCAAGGCCTGCTTGCTTCACGAGATGGGCTAATTCCTCATCTGAATAAGGATCCAAACTAGCCCGATAGGCAACAATCTCCTCATGAGGTGTTTCCCCACCTAGATGGTAGCCTTCCAGCAAGCTTTGGATATAAAGCCCTGTTCCACCAGCAATAATGGCTAGCTTGCCACGGCTTTGAATATCCTCAATAGCCTTTTTAGCTTCTGAAACAAAATCAAAAGCCGAGTAAGACTCGGTCACCTCTCTGACATCAATCAAATGATGAGGAACAGCTGCTTGCTCCTCTGGACTAGCCTTGGCCGTACCAATATCCAACCCTCTGTATACTTGCTGACTGTCACCACTGACCACCTCGCCACCAAAGCGCTTGGCCACTTCGATAGCAAGGGCTGTCTTCCCAACAGCAGTCGGTCCAACAATCACAATTATTTTTGTTTTCATCTTTTTTCCTTGAAAAATTTCCATTTTTTCGTTACTATTATTATATCACAAAAAGGTCAGTCAGAAAAATGCTACCACTTGAGGAGCCTGGCTGATCGGGAAGATAAAGGAGGAAGACTCATGGCTAAAGGATTCGCTAAAGGTCTTGTAACAGGTGTCGCAGGAACTGTCGCTGCCGTTGCAGGTGCAGTATACGCAATTAAAAAGAAAGTGATTGAGCCAGAAGAGCAAAAAGCAGCTTTCATCGAAGAAAACCGCAAAAAAGCAGCTCGCCGCCGCGTATCACATTAAGCAACAAAAGAAGTTGAGATTTCTCAACTTCTTTTTATTTTCTTTTATACTCAATGAAAATCAAAGACCAAACTAGGAAGCTAGCCGCAGGTTGCTCAAAGCACTGCTTTGAGGTTGTAGATAAAACTGACGAAGTCAGCTCAAAACACTGTTTTGAGGTTGTGGATAGAACTGACGAAGTCAGTAACCATATCTACGGTAAGGCAACGCTGACATGGTTTGAAGAGATTTTCGAAGAGTATTAAATAGCTAGATCAAACTTCAGCTGTGGCTTAACCGGATCATAGTCAACTAACTCAAAGTCCTCCGCTTTGATATCAAAGAAATTGGTCCCATCTGGAACATTTAAAACCAAACGAGGTTGGCAGTTTGACGGCTTACGACGAAGCAATTCCTCTGCTTGTTCAAACTGGTTATCATAGATATGGAGGTTATTGATGAAGTAGAAGAACTTCCCAACCTTCCATCCAAAATGCTTGGCAATCATCATCTGAAGAGCCACATACTGCATAGCATTGATGTGGTGAGCAACTAGCATGTCATTCGAGCGCTGGGTCAAAGTCGCATCCAGATAGATATCCCCATCAACCCGACGGACATCAAACATAGTCTGGAAAGCACATGGAAGAAGGCCATCAGTTGCCTCAAAAGCCTCATAATCCCAGAGCGAGATGATATTTCGACGGTTCCAAGGGTTTTCTTCCAACTGCTTAAGTATCTTATTGATGATATCGTGTTTCTTAACGACTGCCCCATAGCGCTCACCAATGGTTCCCGTATCTCCTACTTCCCAGTCATTCCAGTAGTGAACATTGTACTTGTCATTGAGCACCTCTAAGCTATTAGACTGGTCTTGGTAAATCCAGAGCACTTCCTTGATGGCAGATTTGATGGCAATCGGGCGCAAGGTTGTGATGGGAAATTCGCCCTTAGATAAATCATACTCGGCAAAGGAACCCGTTACGTACTTGGAGTTGGCAACAGTCCCATCCTTGTACTTGGGACGAGCTTGCTCTGAAAAGACACCGTCTTTGAGGATTCGTTCAATATTTTCTTTAAAAATCGTATCTGCTTTTGTCATTTACTCTCACCTCATTTATTGTCCTAACTAGTATAGCATAAAAAAAGAAAGGAGGAAAATCACTGGCTTTAAAGTAGTGTTTTTCTCCTTTTATTATCTTATTGCAATACAAGTGATGCTGCTCCAATAACTCCAGCGTCATTTCCTAGAGTTGCAAGAGCTAGTTTAGTTGTTGTGCGTACTTGTGGGAAGGTATTTTCGTCATAAACCTTTTGAACACCTTGTAGAAGGAATTCTCCCGCAGCTGACACCCCACCACCGATAACGATTGTTGAAGGGTTGAGGATTGAGCCGATGTTGGCACAAGCGATTCCCAAGTAACGTGAGAAGTTACGGTAAACGATCAAGGCAAGGTCGTCTCCCTCTTTTGCCAAGTCAAAAACAGTTTTGGCAGTTACTTCTTCTCCATCGTCGATCAAGCGTTTCAAGGCCGCATCGCCCTCGTATTCATCTGCATATCGACGAGTCAAGTTGACAATCCCTGTTGCTGAAGCTACTGTCTCCAAACAGCCCTTCTTACCGCAAGTACATGCGATTGGTTGGTCAAAGTCAACAGTGATGTGACCAAGTTCTCCTGCCGCACCAGCAACACCGTGAAGTAATTTGCCTTCTGCCACGATACCACCACCAACACCTGTACCAAGTGTCATAAAGACAACGTCTGGTTGGTTGTCACCAGCACCCATCCAGCGCTCACCAAGAGCAGCTACGTTGGCATCATTGTCAATGAAGAACGGAATCCCCAAGGCTTTTTCAATCTTTTCTTTAATTGGTTGAAGGGTTTTCCAGTTTAGGTTGTAGGCACCGATAACAGTCCCTTTTTCACGGTCAACCACACCAGGTGATCCCATTCCAATACCTCGGAAATCTGTAGCAGACAATCCAAGCAAGTCCAAACGATGTTGAATAGACTCAATCATATCATCTACGATATGGCTTCCCTCGTCCAAAATATTGGTCTTGATAGACCATTTTTCTTGGATTTCTCCCTCTTGAGTTAAAATCGCAAACTTGATAGATGTTCCACCAAGGTCAATCCCTATAATCTTTTGACTCATCGTCTTCTCCTTTTTAATTGAAAATGCTTACAGATATAGTATAACAAAAAGATTTTTACTATGCAAAGCTTTGCATGATAAAAGTTACATATAACAATTAATAACTATTTATCACCTAGTTTTTGAATGGCGTAGTTGGCTTCTTCTTTTGTAAATTGTCCAATCCAAGGAGAAGTTAGCCTCTCATAAATTTTTGTCTTTGATAAATTGGTCTTCTTTCGGTATTCTCTTGCTCGAATTAAGGCATTTGCTTTGTAATCTGCATTCAAGTGATCGATGGCATACTGCACTGCTGAACTTGAAAAACCATGCCACGTTAATTGGTCATAGAGAGCTTTTTTTGACATATGTAAAGACGAATTATAGCTTTTCGCTTTACTTAAAGCAGCATTGTACGGGTTCCCATCTGCCGGTTTTGGTTGCCGCACACCATCGTATCCTACATAGTAACGGCCACCATCTACCCATTTATTCGTCACCATATAACCATCAGAATCGACATAGTAACGGCCACCATCTACCCATTCATTCTTGGCCATCTTTCCATCTGATTTGAGATAATATTTACCTACCCATTTATTGCGAGCAGAGCTTCCTTCTGCTGTTAGATAATAATATGAATCATAGTTTTTATCATAAATCCAGTCACTTTTAACCATTTTTCCATCAGAATCAACATAATAACGACCACCATCTACCCATTCATTTTTAGCTCTCTTTCCATCTGATTTGAGGTAGTAATTTCCTACCCAGCCAGACTGAACTTTAGATTGTGATTTATCCTGTTTAGGAGTTGTTTCTTTAGCTTTTTCAGCCGGTTTTGGTGCTGGTGTTTTTGGTTTCTCAGCAGGTTTTTGTGCTGGTGTTTTCGGTTTCTCAGCGGGTTTCGGTGCTGGTGTTTTCGGTTTCTCAGCAGGTTTTTGAGCTGGCGTTTTCGGTTTCTCAGCTGGTTTTGGTTGCCACACACCATCGTCTCCTACATAATAACGACCACCATCTACCCATTCATTTTTGGCCATCTTACCGTCTGATTTTAGATAGTAATTACCTACCCATTTGTTGCGAGCGTAGCTACCTTCTGCGGTTAGATAATAATAGGATCCATAGTTTTTGTCATAAATCCATTCACTCTTAGCCATTTTACCATCTGATTTAAGATAGTAATTGCCTACCCAAGCATTTTGGACATAGTTTCCCGAAGCATTTAGATAGAAATAAGAATTAGCTTTTTTATCAAAAATCCACTTATTAGTAACTTTAGTACCATTTTCATAGTACGATGAGCCTACCCAACCAGACTGAGCTGTAGATTTGGACTTATCCTCTTTAGGACTTGTATTTTTAGGTTTCTCAGCAGGTTTTTGAGCTGGCGTTTTCGGTTTCTCAGCGGGTTTCGGCGCTGGTTTTGGTTCTGGTTTCGGTGCTGGTGTTTTTTGTTTCTCAGCAGGATTTTGCGCTGGCGTTTTCGGTTTCTCAGCAGGATTTTGCGCTGGTGTTTTTGATTTCTCAGCAGGATTTGACGCCGAAGTTGTATTCTCTTTTACAACCTTACCATTTTTAGATGCATCCTTTTCTTGAGCAGAAACATGCTGAGCCGAAAAAGGAAAGTCTCCAGTTGTATCCGCAAATGAAATAAGTCCCAGTGTTGCAGTTGCTAAGCTGGTTACTAAAATTTTTTTTGATTTTTTCATAAAAATCTCCATTATTTTTAATGATTTATACTTATAGTATACCATATATTTAATTTTGCTTTCAAATCAAATATTAAATATTAACAAATAAATCTAAAAATTAATTAAAAAATTTATAATTATATCACTTCCAACTCATACAAGCCTCTGACCGCGTTACAGCCATAGATAGTTTCCGCTTGCTCCAAGTCTGGCACAGTCAAGACTTTTTCCTCTACCTGTCCTGTTTCTAGCAAATGCTGACGGTAAATTCCTGGCAAAATTCCAAGTCTGATAGGCGGTGTGTAGAGTTTACCATTAATTTTTAAGACCAAATTTCCAATAGAGGTCTCAAGCAATTCTCCTGCTGCATTATGGTAAATGATTTCTTGTTTATCTAGATTTAAATGCGGTCTATGAGTTGTTTTAAAGTAGGTAAACGCTTGATTCAAATCTGCTTCTTGCAGACAAAGTTTAGCTTTGCAGAAACTTGGACTGAGGGGTGCTAAGAGTTGGCGACTGAGTTCTATCTCTCCAGATTTGCTGAGGATTATTCGCAAACGGTAGTCTTGGTGGGAATCACAAGCTTGACACTCTTCCTCTATCTTTTGTCTCAGGTCTTCCGGATTAAAAGGATAGGAAAAATAACGACTAGCCTTTGTCAGTCTTCCCAGATGTTGATTTTCAAAAAGCAGTTGTTTTTGGTTGATTTTCCCAGTAGTAATCAGTTTGAAACGAGCTTGTTTACGATAGAGAACAGCCGCCTTTTGATGAACTTCATGGTATTCAGATTCCCAAGTGCTATCCCAAGTAATCCCTCCGCCAACTCCATAGATTGCTTGACCCTTGTGAAGTTGAATGGTTCGAATGGCGACATTAAAAATCCGTCGCCCATTTGGAAGCAAGAGAGCAATCGTTCCGCAGTAGACTCCGCGTGGTTGAGGCTCCAAGTCCTTGATGATTTCCATAGTCGCAATTTTCGGTGCTCCTGTGATGGATCCACATGGAAAGAGCGAACGGAAGATTTCAACTAGGTCAACATCCGGTCGTAACTGACTCTTGATGGTCGAAGTCATCTGCCAAACGGTCGAATACTGCTCCACTTGGCACAGACGCTCCACATGCTCACTGCCCACTTCAGAAATACGGTTCATATCGTTGCGCAAGAGGTCGACAATCATCATATTTTCAGACCGATTTTTAGGATCCTGTTCTAGCCAACTAGCTTGGGCAAGGTCTTCTTGGTCAGTCACTCCCCGCTGGGTTGTTCCCTTCATTGGACGAGTCGTTAATTCTCGGTTATTTTGCTCAAAAAAGAGCTCTGGGCTCATAGAAATCACTGCCATCTCGTCATGTTCTACATAAGCATTGTAGCCCGCCTCCTGCTCTACCACCATACGATTGTAGATGGCAAAAGGATTGGCACTTAAGTCCTGCTTGAGTTGGACGGTGTAGTTGACCTGATAGGTGTCTCCCTGACGCAAATGATGGTGAATCTGGGCAATAGCCTTTTCATAGTTCTCTGCAGATGTTTCTTCCTGCCACTTTGAAGGCAGATCTACTTCCTCATAAGTCAGAGGAATAGGGGATGTTTCCACCCTATCGTGAACGGTAAAATATAGCAGATACTCTGCCAGTAAAGGAGCTTTATGAACTGCTAATTTCTCCTCAAATGCAGGTGCAGCCTCGTAACTGACATAGCCCACCACATAATAACCTTGCTCTTGGTAGCTCTCCACCTGTGCCAGCAAGTCCGCCACTTCTGATAAATCTCTCGTTTTTAACTCTTTGATAGGCTGAGTGAAGGTGTATCTCTCCCCCAAAGCCCTAAAATCAATCACTGTTTTTCTATGCATATCTTAAGTATAGCACAAAATAGCCGACCTAGAACAGCTAAATCCAGCTTTGTTTACTGATTTCTATAACGGAAAAATCTTCTCTAAGTTTTTTTTCTACTTTTTGACAATTCTCCATCAGATAGCACCCCTTCTTCTTTTAAAAATTGGTCTTATTTGGAGCACTTTACACAAAAGTTCAACAAAAAAGAACAGAGGAAGTCATGGTATCTATACCATTGTTTCCTCTGTCTTTTGCTTTTCTTCTGTTGCTACAGAATGATTTTACGACTTTCTAATAGAATCTTGCGGATAATGCGCACGCGCACCTCCGATTAATTTTGGACGACTAACTAGAGCCGTTACATGGGCATGCCCAATTTCACGCAGTACGGGGCGAATCGGAACCTGAACATGCTTGACATGCATGCCAATCGCAGTATCTCCGATATCCAATCCAGCATGGGCCTTGATAAATTCGACCTCAACTGGATCCTGCATAAACTTGAAGGCTGCCAACTGACCTGAACCTCCTGCATGAAGAGTCGGAAGGACGCTAACGACTTCCAGACCAAACTGCTCTGCCAGCTGACGTTCAACGACGAGGGCACGATTAACATGTTCACAACCTTGAACAGCTAGATGAATTCCTTTTTCCTCTAGGATATCTAGGATGGTTTTCACGATGATTTCCCCAATTTCTTGACTGGATTTCTTGCCAATCTGACCACCCATCACCTCACTAGAAGAAAGGCCCAAAACAAAGATAGCTCCTTGCTTCAAATTGGCCTTGTCTATTACATCTTCTACAATCTGGCTTGTTGCTTTTTGAATGTCTTTTTCCTTCATACTTGATACCTCTTTTGTCACTATCTATCATATCTTTTTTTACTGATTTTATCAAGGCCAACTAATCATTCTGATTTTTAAAAGTAAAACTCCCAGAGTGAACTGGGAGTTAGCTAGTTTCAATTTTATTGATGCATATTTCAACTGTCGTCCCTTTTTCGGGTGCAGAATTGATCTTCATCTGGTAATTGTCTCCAAAATGAAGTTTGAGTCGTTGGTTGACATTTTGAAGACCAACTCCCCCACGTTTGAGCTGACTTTGACTACTATCGCCAGCGGCTTGGAAACCAACACCATCATCCTCAATGCGGATGACAAGCCCTGAATCCTTTTTCTGGACGGAAACTTTAATATGTCCCTGTCCATCTTTCTCCTTGATACCGTGATAAAGGGCATTTTCTACAAGGGGTTGCAGCACCAGTTTAGGCAAGACTAAATTATCAAAGTCAGGATCTTCAGCAATTTCATACTCCAACTTATCCCCATAGCGTTGCTTCTGGATAAAGAGGTACTGGCGGACATGATTGATTTCATCAGAAAGAGAAATCAAATCCTTTCCTTGATTGAGCGCCAAGCGGAAATAGGTTGCCAAAGACTTGGTCACCTGAACCACTCGCTGACTATCCTGAAATTCAGCCATCCAGATGATAGTATCCAAGGTGTTATAGAGAAAATGCGGATTAATCTGGCTCGACAGGGCTTGAAGTTCATACTGACGGGTCGCTTCTTCCTGCCTGCGAATAGCTGCCATCAGCTGATCAATCTGATCCAACATGGCATTAAACTGGCGAGTCACTTCTCTCAGTTCATAGGCACCAGTTTCTTTGGCACGCAGATTTTGAGCACCAGAAGCAATTTCCAGCATGGTTTCTCTCAAGTCATTCAGAGGAGCAATCCAGCGTTTAAGACTGAACCACACCAAGCAGATACAGGCAAGAAGAGATAAGGCACTAGCAGCAAGAAAGGTCCACATGAGTTGGCTCCGAACCTGGTCTAACTTCTCCAACGAAGACACGCCTATAACCGTCCAATCAGTCCCTGCAATCTGTTCCTGACTAACGTAGGATTGATGGTCCAGCGTATAGCCCTGTCCCGTCTCAATGTAGGGTTTCATGGCCTCCATTTCACTCGCTGAGCTATAGACAGTACGTTCAGGATGGTAGACAAATTCATGCTTCTCATTGATGATAAAGGCAAAGCCCTGCTGGCCCAACTGGAGTTGGTTGAGATAGGCTTCCAGAGTTTCATAGGAAATATCCAAGCGAAGCACACCAAGATTGGCTCCCTTTGCATCAACAAGTTCCTGAGTGACAGAAATAACCCACTGACTATCTGATTTACGAGCTGGTGTCAAAACTGGCTTAGCTCCCTGATGGATAGCCTTTTGGTACCAATCCTCAGCCATCATATCTGAGGAGGTTTTCATCTGCACACTGTCATCTGTGGAAATAACCTGACCGGATTTAGTGACCAGTACCACCGTTTTCAAGTCCTGATCTGCCTTTAAGATAGTCAAAAACAGATCTCGGATTCCTTTGACCTGGTCTTGGTTAGGATTCTCAGCATAGGCTAAGACATCCTTCTGCTGGGTCAAACTGGTAGAGGTGGTTTCTAATTTTTTGATATAAGACTGAATAAAGTGGCTAGTTTGGCTAATGGTCGTTTGGCTATTACCCTCAATCGTATACTCAATGGCTGATGAACTCGATTGATAGTAGAAAGTCCCAACCACAGCTAGGAGAATGAGAAAGACCAGAAAGATAGAAATAACCATTCTGACTAAAAGAGAAGAACGCTTCATCGACCTTCTCCCTTCTTAAACTGACGAGGCGTCACACCTGCAATCTGTTTAAAACGTTGAGTAAAGTAGTTCATATCTTCAAAACCAACCTTTTCGGCTATCTCATAAATCTTTAAATCCGTGGTCAGAAGCAAGAGCTTGGCTTGTTTGACACGCTCTCTCACCAGATAATCCTGAAAAGGCAGCCCCAACTCTTTCTTAATTAAGGAACTCAAATAAGTCGGACTAAAACCTAGGTCACTGGCCAAAGACTTTAAACTAAATTGACTATCAGCCAGATGAGACTGGATTTTCTGGGCCAGGTTTCCTTCAAACTTATCGGTCAGTAAATCTTGTAACTGCTCTTCCTTTTCTTCCTTGTCTAGTTTTTGCTTGATTTTCCCCAACATTTCCTCAATATCCTGACGAGAAAAGGGCTTGAGCAAGTAGTCATCTACACCGAGTTTGACAGCAGACAAAGCATAATCAAAATCATCGTAACCCGTCAAAAATACCAGATGCACCTGGGGATAGGTTTCTCGGACCAGCCTGGCCAACTGGATGCCATTTAGCTGAGGCATGTTGATATCGGTTAAAATGATATCTGGCACCTGCTTTTGAATCAAGTCCCAAGCCTGTCTTCCATTTTCAGCCTGACCGATGATTTCCATATCGTAGGCTGCTACATTGACCAGCTTGGTCAAGCCTTGTCTTACCAGATACTCATCTTCTACGATTAAGATTGTGTAGGTCATGCTCTGCTCCTTTACCACTTACTAGTATCAGTATAGCAAAATTCTCCTCTAACTGCTTAGGAAAGACTTCTTAATCGACATAATCTAATAAATAGGCATAGCCTTTTTCTGCCATTTGGTCTTTGGGAATAAAGCGGATAGAGAGACTATTGATACAGTAGCGTAAGCCACCCTTGTCCTGAGGCCCATCTGTAAAGACATGACCAAGGTGAGAATCTCCAACTCGGCTTCTCACTTCCATGCGCGTCATATTGTAGGACTTATCTTCCTTGTAGGTAGCAACATCTGGACTGATTGGTTGAGTGAAACTAGGCCAGCCACAACCAGACTCAAACTTGTCCTTTGATGAAAAGAGGGGTTCACCAGTTGCGACATCCACATAGATACCGGATTCAAATTTATCCCAGTAGCGGTTTGAAAAAGCTCGTTCTGTTTGATTTTTCTGGGTAACGGCATACTCCTCAGGCGACAAGGTCTTCTTCAACTCCTCATCACTTGGTTTAGGATATTTGCTGGCATCAATGACGGGATAGGCAGCCTGATTAACATTGATATGACAGTAGCCATTTGGATTTTTCTTGAGATAGTCTTGGTGGTAATCCTCCGCCACCACAAAATTCTTCAAGTTTTCCTTTTCAACTGCCAAAGGTTGGTCGTATTTCTTAGCCACCTCATCAAAGACTTGATTGATTACTTCCAAATCCTTGTCATCTGTGTAATAAACGCCGGTACGGTACTGAGTCCCTACATCATTTCCTTGTTTATTTTTGCTGGTTGGATTGATAATGCGGAAGTAATGAAGCAGAATTTCCTTGAGGGAAATTTGATTGGCATCATAGGTGACATGGACAGTCTCCGCATGACCTGTTTGATTGATCAATTCGTACTTGGTTGTTTCCCCTCTACCGTTCGCATAGCCTGAAACGGCATCTGTCACTCCAGGCACGCGTGAGAAGTATTCCTCCACTCCCCAGAAACAACCTCCAGCTAGATAAATTTCGTGCAAGTCTGCGTCTTTACTCACTTCTGTTTTTTTCACTGTTTTTCCTCCTTGACTAACTGATGCTTTCTCAATTTGCGAGCTATCTGTCTGCCCTGCATTTCGCATCAATAGAAAATAGAAACCGGTTATGGCTAGGAGAATGACCCCTGCCAAGACAAAAAGTTTTACTTTATCATTCATAGCCTTTCTCTACCCCATTTCTTTCAATTCTTTCAAAATCATATCCTTATCCATAAAACCTGGTTGCGTTTTGACCAGCTTGCCTTCCTTGTCTATAAAGGCTTGAGTCGGGTAAGAACGAACACCATAACTTTCCAAAAGTTTGCCTGATGGATCAATTAGAACTGGAAAATTTTTATAATCCAATCCCTTATACCAGTTCTTAAAGTCAGCTTCAGATTGTTCTCCCTTGTGGCCTGGTGACACCACTGTCAAAACCACATAGTCATCACCAGCATCCTTAGCGATTTCATCGGTATCTGGAAGACTGGCTAGACAGATGGAACACCAAGAAGCCCAGAATTTGAGATAAACTTTCTTGTCCTTGTAGTCAGATAAACGATAGGTCTTGCCATCTACACCTGTCAGTTCAAAATCAGCGACTTCCTGACCCTTAGTGGCAGTTTGTGAACTAACTTGTTCTGTTTTGGTTTGCTCCTTCATAGTAGACTCGTCTGCCATATTTTCAGCCGAACAGGCTGCCAAGCAACAGATTGAGCCTACCCCAAGGAGACATGTTTGCCATTTTTTCATTTCTTTTTCCTCTCTATTCAAATAATGTAGTCAAAATGGAAGCATTTCCCAAAAGCACCAAGATTCCCATCACGATAATGAGGAAACCACCCACTTTTTTGAGGATTCCGAGGTAAGGATGCAGTTTTCGGAAATGTTTCAAAACATAGCTGGAGGCGAGAGCTAGGACTAAAAATGGTAGCGCCAATCCCAGCGTATAGACCAACATGAGACCAGCTCCCTGCCAAGCTCCTGAACCACCTGAAGCCGCCAAAGCCAAAACAGAGCCCAGAACTGGCCCCACACACGGCGTCCAAGCAAAACTAAAGGTCAACCCCAGTAAAAATGCCTGACTATAGCCGTTACCCTTTTGCCCCTGTCTCTTTAATTGTAGCCTTCTTTCCTTGTAGAGTCCCTGCAAATGTAAAACATCCATCTGGTGCAAGCCCAAGAGAATGATAATCGTACCCGTCACATACTGAAACCAAGAAGCATACAGCAAATTGCCTAAAAAACCAGCTCCATAGCCCAGTAAGATAAAGATAAAAGAGATCCCCGCTATAAAGGCCATAGTTCGCAATAAACTAACAAGTGAGATTGAAAATTTTCCGCTGGAAGCCTGAGAACCATCTTTGTCATCAAGTAAGACCCCCGCATAGACAGGCAACAAGGGTAAAATACAAGGAGAAAAGAAGGAAAGAATTCCAGCAAGAAAAACACTGATAAAAAAGATTACATTGTCCATTGCCTTCCTCCATTCTTTGATTTGATAGGTCTATTATAGCTCCAAAACTCTAGAAAAAACAGGGACAATGATAGGAAAAAATAGGAATTTAATCAGTTTATTTAGAAATCTTGCACAAAAAAAGCCAGACAAGGTCTGACTTTGATAGAAACAGCAAAGAGAATCACCTGTCTTCCCTGCTTATCTGGTAATAAATAAGGTCCGCAACGTAATCTTTTCTCTCCACACCATTGGCAATAGTTTTTAGATAGGACATTCCAGCCTTCTCCATCACACGGCCTGAAGCTGGGTTAAGACTGGCGTAACGAGCTCTGACTTTTTGAAAGCCTGCTTGAGTAAAACAGAAGTCTAGCACAGCTTTCAAGGCCACCGTCATCATACCTCGGCCCCAAAAGTTTTTTCCTAAAACATACCCAATTTCACAACTTAAATCTTCCTCGTGCATTTCAATGATACTGATATCTCCTATCACTTGCTCCGGGTTTTCTTTGAGACAAATGGCCCATTTGTAATAGTTGGGATTTGCATAGGAGGCAACCCAATTTCGAATCGAGTTCCGAGTCACCTCAACATCAGGATGAGGATTCCAAGTAACATAGGTCAGATTCTCAGCAGATGAAGCCCAATTTTGAAACATGGCTTCCGCATCACTCTCCACAAATCTTCTCAAAATCAAACGTTCTGTCTGTAATATTTGCGTACCGATTGCTTTCATAATGTTACCTCGCTTTCTAAGCTTAAGGCTCAGGGTAAAAAGACTATACTCAGTAACAGCTAGGAAACAAGTGTTTTATCTAGTCCCTTGACGCAGTCGCTGTCTGGTTTGAAATGCGCTTTACCAAGCTTTTTCAAACCTAGTCATCGTTGCGGGGGTGAGACAAGGAAAATCGAACTCTTCGAGTTACCGATTTCTGTCTCATTTTCTTATTTCTAGACTCGGGCTAAAAACCTCCACTGGAGGTTATTCTTGCTTCCCAGTTTCTAGACAAGAAGCTAAAAAGGTCCCCCGGACCTTTTTACTCCCAAAAGTCATCAAATACGGTGATTGGTAGGTGGCGTTTGTGTTGGCCTTTGTGCCACCAGTTTTCGATAGTCGCTTGGGCTTCTGGACTGATGGTTTTGCCTTCAAGGTAGTCATCAATTTCTGCATAAGTGACTCCAAGAGCTACTTCGTCTGCAATACCTGGTTTTTCTTCTTCCAAATCTGCTGTTGGGATTTTTTCATAAAGGGCTGGGTCTGCACCAAGTTCCTTCAAGAGTTGTTTCCCTTGACGTTTATTGAGGCGATAAAGAGGGAGAATGTCTGCACCACCGTCACCAAACTTGGTAAAAAAGCCTGTGATATTTTCCGCGGCATGGTCTGTTCCAATGACCGCTCCGCTATGGGCACCTGCAAGGGCATATTGGGCAATCATACGACTACGAGCTTTAATATTGCCCTTGTTAAAGTCTGAAACAGGACTTCCTGTCGCTTCAACTGCAGCTGCCATGGCATCAGCTGATTCCTTGATATTCACAACCAAGCTGACATCTGGCTGGATGAAAGCAAGAGCTTTTTGAGCATCTGCTTCATCAGCTTGCACTCCGTATGGCAGGCGGACAGCGATAAATTGGTAGCTGTCATCTCCTGTCTCAGCTCGCATTTCTTCCATCGCTAATTGTGCCAAGCGCCCTGCCAAGGTTGAGTCTTGTCCTCCAGAAATCCCTAGTACAAAGGTTTTAAGGAAAGGGTGTTTTTTCAAGTATCTCTTTAAGAAATCAATCGAACGACGAATTTCTTCCTGGGCATCAATCACTGGTTTGACGCCCAGTTGCTGGATAATGGTCTCTTGCAAACTCATTCTTCTTCTCCTTCACCAAGAGCTTCTTTGCGCATCTTGTCAATCAAGTCCATTTTGTCCTGCCAAATATCACGCGCCAAATCCACTGGATAGTGTTGCGGATTGAGTACCCGTTTGTACTCATCCCAAAGTTTGTCAAATTCCTTACGAGCATAGGCTTGAATGTCAGTCAAACTAGGCAAATCGTAAACTAATGTTCCTTCTTTAAAGATATCCACCAAGAGAGGAACAGCATCAAAATTACGAACGGTCTTTTTGATGTAGGTATAAGTTGGATGGAACATCTTGATTTCTGTCATGTCGCTCACATCCACACCGTCATAAGTAATGTAGTCGCCTTCTGACTTGCCTTTTTCACGACTGGTAATGCGCCATACCTGCTTCTTACCTGGCGTCGATACTTTTTCCGCATTATTAGACAGTTTGATGGTATTGCGCATCTGACCATTCCCATCTTCGATCGCAACAATCTTATAAACTGCCCCAAGAGCTGGCTGATCATAGGCTGTAATCAGCTTGGTACCCACACCCCAGACATCAATCTTGGCGTGTTGCATTTTGAGGTTAAGGATGGTATTTTCATCGAGGTCATTGGAAGCGTAAATTTTGGCATCTGGATATCCAGCCTCATCTAACTGTTGGCGAACTTTCTTGGAAATATAGGCTATATCCCCTGAGTCGATACGAACGCCTTTAAAATTAATCTTGTCTCCCAGTTCACGAGCTACCTGAATAGCAGCTGGCACACCGATGCGAAGCGTATCATATGTATCTACTAGAAAGACACAGTCACGATGGGTTGAAGCATAGGCCTTAAAGGCCTTATAGTCGTTTCCATAAACCTGTACCAAGGCATGAGCATGAGTCCCCAATACTGGAATACCAAAGAGCTTCCCTGCTCGCACATTGCTAGTCCCGTTGGCTCCACCAATCACGGCTGCGCGTGTTCCCCAGATAGCTGCATCCATTTCTTGCGCACGACGTGTCCCGAATTCCATCAAAGGCTCATCTTCAATGACTGAACGAATACGTGCTGCCTTAGTCGCTATCAAGGTTTGAAAGTTAACAATGTTTAAGAGAGCCGTTTCGACCAATTGGCATTGGGCTAGAGGTCCTTCCACCTGCACAATCGGCTCATTAGCAAAAACCAAGTCCCCTTCCTGAGCAGAACGAACCGTTAGTTCTAACTTGAGATTTCGTAGGTAATCCAAGAATTCTCCATGATACCCAAGCGACTCCAAGTAGGCAATATCGCTATCTGAAAAGCGCAAGTCTTTAAGATAATGTACAATTCTTTCCAAGCCAGCGAATACTGCATAGCCGTTCTGAAAAGGTTGCTGGCGGAAATAAACTTCAAAGACCGCCTTTTTATTGTGAATTCCTTGGTCAAAGTAAACTTGCATCATATTGATCTGGTACAAGTCCGTGTGCAATGTCAAACTATCATCTGGATACATCTGTTTTCCTTCTTCCTACTTTACAAAGGTATGAACGTATTCTACCACTTTCACACCATCCGATAAATTAGTACTATTATAACACATTTTACCGAGATTGATAAAAAGATAACAAGCTATTCTCCACTCTCCAGTTCATCCATATCTCGCTCAAACTTTTTTTGAGCCCATTCACCATAACTTTTAAGGCCGAGATTGCCGATAAAAACCCAAGGAAGGTAAATCAGATAAGTAATAACCCAAGCAGACAAATATTTAACGTTCAGAGGATTGTGCTGATAAATTTCGATATTGAATTGATAATTCTGCAACATCAAAAGAGTCGTAATAGCGAGAGTTACCAGCAAACACCCTACAATCGTAAAATGAAAACGACTATAGTAGGTCACTCCAAGTTGTCGTGCACGATTGAAAAAGAAGAAAATTCCTAAAAGAAGGGTAACCAGAAGAATATTAGAATTAAAAAGAGCAGGTGCTAATACAGCCACCAAATAACTTAACAGAATGAGCCCGATAAACACATTAAAAGACTCTGTCCCAGCTTTGTTAATCAGTTGTTCTTCTCTTTCGTCTAATATTTGATAATAAAAAAATCTATTTTTCATCTTCTTCCTCCCAAAATAATTGATCCAAAGTTTTGCCTAAGCATCTGCAAATAGACTGACAAAGGAAAAGACTAGGATTGTATTTCCCTGCTTCTATCAAGCCTATAGTCTGCCTAGTAACACCCACAGCCTCTGCCAAATCCCCTTGTGTTAAATCACGCTCCACCCGAGCTAATTTTAATTTTAAGTTTTTAGCCACTAGCATCCTCCTTCACATTTTTAAAAAGTTGCGCTTCTTTTAAAAACATTATACCATATATCTAACTTAATGCAATATATAAATGTCATTTTGTAAGATTTTTCTAACAAAAAACTCTCTATCACAAAAAATAGAGAGTGTTATCTTTAAATATAGGATTTCAAAATATCGATGACATCACTTCTTTTCTTGACCTGATAGGTCTTGATTCCTAGACTTTCAAGCTAGAGCTTAGTCATAGTTCTTGTAGTCCATTTGACATAACTTTTATATAAAAATCCACCATATTTAAAACTACGGCTTATCTTTAAAATTCAAAATTACTTTTCTTTATCTAAACCAGAAATATATAGTAAACCCAATAACAATTTAATTTCTTGAGTTTTTTTCATCGCTTCTACCTTATTAATTATTCTAGGCCCTCCATGAGTTGATAAATTCAAAAACGCTAC
Organism: Streptococcus oralis Uo5; assembly: GCF_000253155.1. Lineage (NCBI taxonomy): Bacteria > Bacillati > Bacillota > Bacilli > Lactobacillales > Streptococcaceae > Streptococcus > Streptococcus oralis. Next base: position 644,132 of record NC_015291.1, on the reverse strand, counting down.
AAAACCTTCACGTTCTTCTTTACTATTAATTGAAGAGAGCAACGCTGACAGTACTCTTTTATCCGCATCATCTAATGAGCTATCTTTAATGAGAGTATTACCCACTTCAATAACTTTATTATAGTTTTTCAACAAGCTTTCTGTCTTATCAATGTTTTGATTATCTAAAATATCGTTAACAACTATTTCTATCAATGTCCTATAAGATACGACTGGTACAAAACTATAATCTTCAATTTTAAAAATTTGATTAATCTCTCTTATAAAGCTAGCAATATCTACTCTGAAGTTGACTTCTTTACTGATTGGCATCGTAACTAAATCAGCTTCAGCCATACTTTTTGGAATATCAAAGCTATCTTCCTCTACTTTAAATGTAAAATCAGCTTCATGAATTTTTTTAGTCTTCTTGTCAGATATCTTGATTGATATTGTGTTTTCATTCACACGTCCAAAATTAATTATTCCTTTGCCTTTGTTAAAATTAATTGTAGAATTATTTTTGGTATCAATTTCAAAAATTAATCCCTCATCTTCCTTACCAAAACTATTTGTAAAAGTAAAAAGATTATCAAGATTATAGTCCATCCCTCTTTTCAAAATACTTTGCTTTTGGACAATTTTAGGCTGGTTGGTATCTTTTAAGATTAGATGCAGAGTTTCAATAACGTTTTCTGTCTCTGTAACGATTTTCCACTGACCTTCAATTTCCTTATTAAAAGATTTTTGTTCTTTACCATCTAATACTATTTTCGTTGAATTTTTTAACAAATCATCAAAATCCGTTATTTGCTCACTGAGATTATCTATTCCAATCCATGATTCAACAGTCCCTAAATTATCTTCGTGTTTAACCTTAGGGATAATGGTGAGAATTTTTTTATTGCCAAATAAAGTACAGTTTATTTGATTTGCTGTTAAATCCTTTTGGAATTCAATAAACCGCTTTAACTTGAAATCTTCTTTGATGTACTTCTGAAGGTTATCAAGATTCGAAGTTTCTGCTTCGGGAATTTGTTTTTGAATGAATGCATCCAAGTCTCTTAATTCATTTTTTAACGAACTACCAATTTTTTGAGTTTCCTCATTTAATTTTTCAATAAATCGTGTAATTTCATCTGTTAGCTCACTTTGGGCAAATTGAGTTCTATCAGAGTTAAATTGTATTGAAGGGTCACTAGACTTAATTGAAATATATCCAATTAATTGTTTTAATACTTCACTATATTTTTTAGTTGTCATCAACTCTGTATTAAACAAAGTATAATTGTTAAATAAGTTATTATTGATATAAATTAGAGGAGTCAACTCGTTAGTATTAGGATTATAAAACAACGAGTTAATGTTACTCTTCCCATTCGCCTTCAAAGAATAAGCAACTAAATCCATATCAATAGAATATTTACTGGAATTAAAGGTAATTTTTTCCGAATATATATCTTTGATTTTCTTTACTAAAAATAATCTCTTGACTATCAGAAGAATATCGTATTCTAAATAATTGTTGTGAGCTATTTTGTTCTCTTAATTGAATTTTATAATCGGTTGATTTAGACTCCCCATCTACACTAAAGTTTATGATAAAGTTTTGGTCAGCAGAAATTTTACCATCTTGTATTTTATCATCAATAAAAGAATTTAAAATCTTATTACGTATTTTTTCTTCACTAAAATACTTACTTAAAGTCTCTACATTGTAATCATCAATTTCAATTTGGATTAATGTACCTCTAAAACTATCAGAATTTGAAACCGTAATATCTAACTGTTTATCTGTTATATTATATTCGGCAACTAGAGAATCAAAATCTGCGGCAAATTCTGATAATTGACCATTTTGAGCTGTTTTCCATGATACTCTTTTTCCAAATTTAAAAACGGATAAAAAACCTAGACCTTTTGATCCCTGTGTTAACCGTCGAGTCTCACTGTCATACGGTATAGCTTTCCCATATTTTTTATCACTGCTAGAAATATGAAATAATTTTTCAATTCCCTCCTTATCCATCCCCTCACCATAATCTCGAATAGTTAGTTGCTTTGTCTTTGAATCTAAGACAATATCCACTTTAGGTGATTTAGCATCATAGGCATTTTTTATCAACTCATTCAAGGCTATAATATTATTGGGAATTTTTTCTGACAATTCACTCAGTATATTACCTGCTACAGTAATAGGTACCTGTTCAACATTATTAGACATCTAAATCTCCTTTATTTTTCTTAATATCAGGACATATTCTTGACTCATTGATTCCACTGATTTATCTTTTACATTCGATAACCTTCTCGGCATTCTCTTAATAGGTATATTTCTTGTAATAGATGCTTCTAATTCAAATCCAATACTCTCAAAATATTCTTGAGTAACTTTAGATAATGGAACCATTTTATTATCAACTCGCCGATTGCCTAAAGTTAAAACAATTCTTTTGTTCTTTTTTATAATTCGTCCCATTTGTCCCATTACATCCAAATAGTCAGTTATAAAATTCATAACTTTTTTTCTCTTATCCGTGGCTATACTTTCAACATACTTATTTAAACAATCTGATTGATAGTTTTGTTTAATTCTTCTAATTCTCCCCCCTAAACTATTCGAGTCAATACTTGAATAATTATCTATTAATTTCTCGTCAAAACTTTCCATATCTTTTCTGTCTATCCAGTAAATTGGTAACATAGAATACTGTCCATATGTTACAGTAGTTGAATTATCTCCATAAGGAGGAGAAGTTACAATCAAATCGACAGAATCGCTCTTCATTCCAAATAAAATATCTTCCGATTTTCCTATTTTTAAATCAATTTTTTTACTTCTGTTATAATCAGGTAAAAATTGACAGTATTCGTTAATGCTCTTTATAAAATCTTCAACGATGTGGTTTTCCATCTTTTCAATAGCGCTTTGCTCTTTTATATGCAATTTAAATGTTGAACTTCTTGTATTACTGTATTTTTTTAAAATATTAATTAAACACACCCAATAATACTGTCTTACGTATCTGTATTTTTCTCTCTGAATAGCACTACGAATTTTACTAAACGTTATTATAAAATCTTTTCGATACCATTTTTCTATATTATAAAAATAGTGTTTGTCAAATTCAAAACTATCACTTTTTAAAAATTTCTCAATCCTATTATTTGCTATATCTATATATTTTTTGTTAACGCCTTGCAACTTAACTTTTGTAATAAGATTAGCTAAAGGGTTAATATCTATGCCAATCGGAGAAAGGTTATTCTTTTCACCCTCCACTAGTGTTGTTCCAGAACCATGAAAAGGATCAAGAATATTTGTAATAGATAAATCTTCACTTTTAATTAATTTAATTAATTCATATTGCATATCTGGAACCATCGTAGCTGGATAAGCACTAATTTTATGTATACCTGAAGCAGTTACATTTTTAAAGTCCCAGTAATCAATTTCTTTTTCTTTTATTTTATCTACTAAATTCGACTTCAACAATTTAGCCCCCGACTAATATTTTTCTACTATGCACCCTAAGTATAGCATAGAATTTTTTGGACGTAAAGAAATAATATAATTAATCTGTTTAGGAAAATTGAATTGATCTCTATTAACAAAAAACTCTCTACCATCTTACATGATAAAGAGTATTCGTTCTTTTTTGATACTTAGCTAAGTTTCTCTCCAAAAGAAAGAAGTCTAGGTCACAAATCCTTTTGGTAATAGTATCTTTGCCCTGTGTAGGGATAGTCTTGCAAGGTAAAGACTTCCTTGTAACCATGTCTTTTATAAAAATCTGGTGCTTGAAACTGGTAAGTATTCACGAAAGAAAAACGACAGTTTCGATTCTTGGCTTCATTTTCAGCTCGCTGCAATAGTTTTGAGCCAATTCCTTGTCCCCGTAATTCCTCTTTCACAAACAAATATTCGATTTCCAGCCAATTTCCGAAAGTCTCAGCTACTAAGCCCGCCATGAGATTGCCCTTTTCGTCTTCGAGATAAAGATTCAGTGGCTCGCTCTCAGCCTCTTCTCTTTTGGAACGATTATAAGCACGAATCAAATCCCCTATTTCTTGCGCTTTATGCGATTCCTTATTTTCCAATCTAACGTGCATTCAAACCTCCTAATAAACTGCTACAGCTTGATTATAATCCTATTTCAATAGACTGTCAAACTAGAAAAACTCACCAAACAGAGTTGATGAGTTCATGATTTATTTTCTAAATTTCCACTGACTATAAATCCCAAAAACAAGGATCCAGATGGCAGAACCAACTGCCCCCATGAAGGTAGACTCTTGCAAAAAGAGAGTCACGAAAACAAAGACAAAAAAGAGAATGGTTAGGGGATTAAGCAAGCGATACTGAGGCATAAGGTAGCCATCAGCCATGAAGTCTTGTGACTTGCGGTATTTGAGATGAGCCACCATAATCAAGATATAAATCGCGATGTAAACACCTGATGAGGATGCGGTGATCAAAGCAAAGGCATCTGAAACACCTGGTAGCACGTTGATAAAGGCAGCCAGAGCAATCAAGATCGCTGAGGCGATGATGGCATTTTGAGGTACATTGTGGCGAGAAAGGGTATCGACCTTGATGGCCTTTAAGAAACGATTTGGCGAATCATGGGCAATCTGATATAAGTGTCTCCCTGTTGAGTAGAGAGTTGAGTTAAGAGCAGACGCCGCTGATGTCAAGACAACAAAGTTGATTAGAGCCGCCGCCCACTTGATCCCCGCCAGTTCAAAGACCGTTACAAATGGAGAATCTGAAGAATTAAGATAAGACCAAGGAATAATGGCCATAATCGCAATGAGAGCTCCCCCGTAGAAGAAGATAATTCTGAGAGGAATTTCCTTAACAGCTTTGGGCAAGACCTGACGAGGGTTCTTTGTTTCAGAAGTTGTTACCCCGATAAACTCAATCATCAGATAGGCAAAAAATACCATTTGAAAGGCCATGACAAAGTTCATAACTCCGTTTGGAAAAAGAGAGAACTGGTCGCTGATATTTGCCAAGCTTGCAACACCATGCGGTGTCTTAAAGCCTGTCAAAACCATAAATACCCCAGTGGCAATCATGGCTAAAATCGCCACAATCTTGACCATAGCAAACCAAAACTCGACTTCGCCAAAGAGCTTAACTGCAATCAGATTGACCAAAGCCAAAATCGTTAAAAAGACAAGCTGAATCATCCAGCTAGGCCATGTGGGAAACCAGAAGCGGACATAGTCTGAGATGGCAGTGATTTCTGCCATACCGATAAAGACAACTGACAACCAATAAGACCAAACTGAGAAATATCCCCAGCCTTTCCCCAAATGACGGGTGATAAAGTTGATAAAGGTATGTTGTTCTGGATCCTGATACAGCATCTCCCCAACAGCCCTCATCATCAAAAACATAAAGGCTCCTGTAATCATGTAAATCAGAATGATCGAAGGTCCAGTAAGGCTGATAGAGCGACCAGCGCCTAGGAAAAGTCCTGTTCCGATTGTTCCCGCAATAGCCATCACCTGAACATGGCGATTGGTTAATCCACGCTCCATTTTATTTTTCTTCTTATTTGAACTCATATAGTCTCCTATTTATCCAAAAAACCAAAAAGGAGTTGAGCAAGGTAAAACCTTCACTACTCCTTTTTCATCCTATTTAGGCTGTTTTCTCAACCTTTAAGATTTTGACATCATAGCTACCAACTGGTGTTTCAATCGTTGCAGTATCGCCAGTCTTCTTGCCAATCAAAGCACGGCCAATCGGACTTTCATTTGATACTTTACCAGCAAAAGCATCTGCACCAGCGGAACCGACGATGATGTAGACCTCTTCTTCGTCTTCACCGACTTCTTGGATTGTTACTGTCTTACCGATTGCTACCTCATCTTGGGCAACTGCATCGCTATTAACAATTTCAGCATAGCGAATTTTTGTTTCTAGACTTGAAATTTGTCCTTCAACAAAAGCTTGTTCATCTTTCGCTGCTTCATACTCACTATTTTCTGAAAGGTCTCCATAGGAACGAGCAATCTTGATACGCTCTACGACTTCAGGACGACGGACGAGTTTCAACTCCTCTAATTCTTTTTCTAGTTTTTCCTTTTCTTCAAGGGTCATTGGGTAAGTTTTTTCTGCCATTTTTTTAACTTTCTTTTCTATTTACTTTTTTAAAACAAAATTATGTGGAAACCACATAATTTTAGTTTGAACTACTTGCTTGAGGTAACTTGCTATTGATATGCTCTGCAACGTTTTGATCATGTTCTTCTTTTGTTGTTGCAAAGTATACTTTACCATCTTCAACATTTGCTACAAAGTACAAGTACTCACTCTTTGTCTGGTTTACACTTGCTTCAATCGCATCCGAACTTGGGCTATCAACCGGTCCAGGCATGAGACCAAGATGTGTGTAAACATTGTATGGTGAATCAATCGTTGTATCAATTCCAGCGTCATCTGCTAAACTAATTTTTTGACCAAGTTTTCCTTGAGCATATAGGATAGCGATATTACTTTGAAGTGGCATACCAGCATTCAAGCGGTTATAGAAGACACCTGCGATTTTCTTGCGGTCCTCGGTCTTAGCACCTTCTTTTTCGACAAGAGAAGCAATGCTGAGCAATTCATTAACTGTCAGATTCTTTTCTTTGATCGTAGCGTAATATGGTGACATAGCCTTATCCATAGCAGCCACCATCTCATCAATCAAACTTTCAACAGTTGTACTGTCTTTGATCGTATAGGTCGCTGGGAAAAGGTAGCCTTCAAGACGATAACGAACGCCACTGTCTTTTGTTGGAAGACTTCCAAGTAGGTTTGGATACTTGGCTACTAATTGTGAGATAAAGGTCTCATCTTGAGCTTTTGCCAAGAAAGCATCCGCAGTAAGAGGTTCTTTAAATTCACCTTGAAGTTGTCCTACTGTTTGAGCGATTTGCTCTAATGTATAGCCTTCTGGAATGGTCAAGTTTGCAAGAACAGGTGCCTGAGCTTCAGGAGTCCCACCTTTTTGCAATTCTTGAATCAACTCATCCGTACTCATACTCTTCTTCAAGTTGTAATAACCTGACTTCAAGTTAGCATGGCTATAGTATTTAGCATAAAGACTAAAGATCAGTCCATGTTTAACCAAACCAGATTTTTCCAAGGTGCTTCCAATTTCTTGAACATTTGCACCGTCTGGGATTTGAACCGTTACGTAATCCTTAGAGCTTGCATCCACAGGTTTCAAGGAATCTTGAACGTAACCATAACCAAAGTAACCACCAACTGCAACGAGTACTAGGAGAACTAGAACTGTTACTAGGCAACCTTTAGCTTTTGATTTTTTCTTTTTCTTAGTTGATGTTGCACCTTGACGACGACTACGACGTGGAGCATCAGCTAATCCACTGCTAGATTCTGTAGAAACAGGCTCAACTCTTTCAGGCATTCCTGGAGTGATTTCCTCTTTCTTGTCTTCTGTTTTATAGGTTACGGCAACCTTAGTCGGAGTATCGTTAAATTCTTTTTCTTCGGGTTTAAGCTCAACTGGTTCTACCTTAGGTTGAACGGGTTCCACTACAGGTTCTTCAGCCAGATGAATAGGCTCTACTAGAGGTTCTTCAGATTCTACAACTTCAATCTTGTCGATGATTGGCTGTCTAATCTCTTTCTCTTCTTGTCCATCCGTTTCATCAGTTCTAGCACTTGAAAGTGGAGGAACACTTGGTGCATTTTTTAGGATTTTATCGACAACAGATAGGGAATCAGCCATCAACTCTTCTGTTGATGTTTCTGGTTCAAGATCTGAAGGAGTTGCTGAACTAGCTTGGGATGAAGAAGCCGTCAGATTTGGAATCTCTACTTCTTTCTCTCTTCTATCTTGTTCTTTTACTCTTTCTAAATCACGTAGAATCTGCTCTTTAAAGCTTAATTTTTCTTCTTCTCTTGATTTTTCAGTCAAAAGCATTACCTCCTTGTTGACAATCCATAATATTATATCTTAAAAGTCGTAGAAAAGCAACCAACTAGGGCATTCCCTAGCTAGTTTTATTGATTTTCAGGCTGCCAGACCATATCATACCATGTTTCCCCAGCAAAGTTTGACTGGGATATTCCTTCATTAACAAAGCCGTGCTTTTCATAATAGGCGATAAGGTAATCATGACACGTCAGATTAATGCCCTCTCGCTCATGTTCTAAAGCGACTTCTTTCAAAGCCCTTAATAGTCTTTTCCCCACTCCCAAAGCTTGTGCTTCCTTGGCAATAGATAGGCAAGTCACAGAAATATAACCTCCAGGTTGATGGCTATAGTCTTTTATTTCTTCTGTAAAGGACTGATCATGTAGATGGCGGTGTGGGACGACTGGACCTTCGATATAACCAAGAATATGCCCCTCTTTTTCAGCTACCAGAAAACTGGTCTGAATTTCCTGCAAATGGGCCTCAAAGACCGAACGAGGAATGGCTTCCTCCAGTGAAAAATTCTCCAGCTCTATCTCTATAATCCGATCTAAATCCGAAAATCTTGCTTGTCTGATTTTCATATTTCCTCCTGATAAAAGGGATTTTCCCAAATCAGATACCATTCAGAGCCACTGCCATAATGACTCTCGGTCACTTCTTCTTCAACAAAGCCATTCATTTCAAAATATGATAGTAGTTCATCAGGACTCTGCAAAAGAATACCTTGATAATCTAGTTCGACTGTCACCTGTTTCAAGGCTGCAAGAAGAAGAGTTCCCAGCCCCTGTCCCCAATGGTCAGGATGAATAGTCAAGAATTTTACTTCTATCCATTTGGGATGAATAGACTGAGCTTCTCCTAAAATATAGCCCACGAGCTGATTTTCATCCCCAGCTACAAGAAAGGTACCCGCAGTCTTGCGGATACTCTCTTCTAAGGATTGGCGGCTAAATGTCTCTTCTGATGAAGGATTGGCTTCTTCAATCGCCAACATTTCTTCTAAATCTGATAAGGTAGCTTGCCTTATTGTGATTGGAATTTCCATCTGTTTTCCTTATTGGACGTTGCTTGTCAAGTTAGACAAAAGACGTTCAAATGAATATTCATAGGTTTGGATGTCTCCAGCACCCATAAAGACGTAAACAGCATTATCATGGTCTAGGAGTGGAGAAACATTTTCAACAGTGATAACCTGGTGTTTCTTGTTGATTTTATTGGCTAAGTCTTCTACTTTGACATCACCATGGTCCACTTCACGAGCTGATCCATAGATTTGCGCTAGGTAGACGGCGTCTGCTTGATTCAATGCATGGGCAAATTCGTCCAACAAGGCAATGGTTCTTGTAAAGGTATGCGGTTGAAAGACTGCCACGATTTCCTTGCTTGGGTATTTCTGACGAGCCGCATCCAAGGTCGCAATGATTTCTGTTGGATGGTGGGCAAAGTCATCAATAATCACTGTATCATTGACAATTTTTTCAGTGAAACGACGCTTAACACCTGCAAAAGTTTTCAAGTGTTCACGGACCAAGTTCAAGTCAAATCCAGCTGTGTAAAGAAGACCAATAACAGCTGTCGCATTCATGATATTGTGACGACCAAAGGTTGGAATGTGGAATTGACCCAACTCTTGACCACGGAAATGAACGGTGAATGTTGAACCAGTCGTAGAACGAAGAAGATCGCTAGCTACAAAGTCATTGCCCTCAGCTTCAAACCCATAGTAATAGATTGGTGCATTGGCTGTAATCTTACGCAACTCAGCATCCTCACCGTAAACAAACAAACCTTTGGTAATTTGTTTAGCATAGTCGTTAAAGGCATTGAAAACGTCCTCTAGACTTGTAAAGTAGTCTGGATGATCAAAGTCGATGTTGGTGATGATAGAGTATTCTGGGTGGTAAGGCATGAAATGGCGCTCATATTCGTCTGACTCAAAGACAAAATATTTAGCATTTGCTGAGCCGCGACCTGTCCCGTCACCAATCAAGAAGCTGGTATCTGTGATGTGAGACAAGACGTGTGACAACATACCTGTTGTTGAAGTTTTTCCATGAGCTCCTGCCACTCCCATGCTGACAAAGTCGCGCATAAAGCTACCTAGGAATTCATGGTAACGTTTGTAGCTGATACCATTTTGATCCGCATAGGCGATTTCAACATTGTTATCTGGACGGAAAGCATTCCCCGCGATAATCTCCACATCACCTTGTAGGTTTTTTTCATCAAAAGGAAGAATCGCAATCCCTGCCTGTTCTAGTCCACGTTGAGTAAAGTAGTATTTTTCAACGTCTGAACCTTGAACCTTGTGTCCCATTTGGTGCAACATCAAGGCTAGGGCACTCATCCCTGATCCCTTGATTCCAATAAAATGATATGTTTTTGACATGCTTTTCTCCCCTACTCAGTAATTCTTGTCAGATTCAACTCTTGGGCAACCTGACGTTCCTGTTCTGTTTGCTTATTCTTTTTATTATAGATTTGACTCTTCTTTAGAAAATCGTAGTTGTTCTTTTTAGCTTTTCCCGTTTGGACTTTCGGAGTTGGATTCGTCACTTGGCCAATCTCCTCAGCTAAGATATAGTGAGACTGGCTCAAGTTTTTACTAAATTTGGCAAACTCACCTGGATTTTCCTTTTGAAATGGTGCTGTTGGTTGGTTTCCTTGACGAACAAGTGTTGAACCATTGTGTCGTCTAGTATGACTAACATCCTGAGTCAAATACTTGGCTGAACGTTTCTTCTTCAAATCCGCACGCGCCTCTTCTCGAGCCAATTCAGCATAGGTTTTTTCAACTTTTTTAGGTTCTGGACTTGGCTTTGACTCCTTAGTAACCACTGGAGAAACTATAGTTTCTTCCTCATTGATAGGAGACCATTCCAAATAGTTCTTATCGCGGTAATCACCTTTGATATTGCTAATAAAGTCTGACTCATCGTACAAGTCCATGACTGGCATTTTGGTCAGCATGATCTCGTCATCTGACACCAATGGAAATCGATCTTGTTTCATTTTGTATTTCCTTTCAACACTTCATTATAGCGTATTGTCTTGATTTTTCAAGTGCTGGCTTCAGAAATTCCCAAAATTTCACGAATTTCTGCCAGACTGAGACTCGCACGCGACTCCGTACCATCTAAAACTTGGGAAACCAAATGTTTCTTTTGTTCTTGAAGTTCTTGGATTTTTTCTTCAATGGTCCCCTTGGTAATCAAACGATAGACCTCTACCTTCTGCTCTTGTCCCATGCGGTGGGCTCGTCCGATAGCTTGGGCTTCAACCGCAGGATTCCACCAAAGGTCAACCAAAATAACCGTATCAGCTCCCGTTAGATTGAGACCAACACCACCCGCCTTAAGGGAGATGAGAAAGGCATCTCTCTCCCCTTGGTTAAAGGCCTTGGTCATCTCCTGTCTGTCATGAGCAGGAGTTGAACCTGTGATTTTGAAGGAGGTCAAGCCCAAGTCTGGGAGTTCTTGCTCAATTTTTTCTAACATTCCTTTGAACTGGGAGAAAATCAAGACCCGATGCCCACCAGCAGCCACTTGTAGCAATAAATCTCGGAGACTATCCAATTTACCACTAGCTCCTTGGTAATCGTCCATAAAGAGAGCTGGCGTATCGCAGATCTGACGCAAACGCATGAGACCGGATAAGATTTCTACCCGACTTCTCTGGAATTCTTGATCGGTCACTTGCGCTAGGCGGTCTCGCATCTGTTGCAACTGGGCGAGATAGATGGCCTTCTGTTGGTCTTCCAGTTCATTTTTATAGACGACTTCGATCAGATCAGGCAGTTCTGTAAGAACTTCTTCTTTCTTACGCCTCATGACGAAAGGCTTGATAAACTGCGCGACTCGGTCAGCCGGTAATTTCATAAACTCCTTTTTACTTGGCAAGAGCCCTGGAAGCACAATTTGGAAGATAGACCACAACTCTCCTAAATGATTTTCGATAGGCGTACCTGACAAAGCAAAGACTGCTGGCACCACAAACTGGCGCAAACTCTGAGCAATCTTAGTCTGAGCATTTTTCATGACCTGGGCTTCATCTAAGAAGAGAAAATCAAAAGCCATCTCTTGATAAAGCTCGCTATCTTGACGAAAGGTGGCATAGCTAGTCACATAGATTTGGTGATTTTCAGAAAGAATTGCTTCTCGATTCGCTTTCAAACCATGAACGACAGCCAAATCCAACTGTGGGGCAAATTTCCTGAATTCATCTGCCCAGTTGTAGATTAAACCTGACGGCGCTAAAATCAAGACCCGACTATCTTCTGTCACCTGATTAGTCAAAAAAGCGATGGTTTGCAATGTTTTTCCCAGTCCCATATCATCCGCCAGAATGCCACCAAAACCATAGTGATGAAGCATCTGGAGCCAACGAACACCCTTTTCCTGATAGTCTCTCAAACTCGTCTGAACTCGTATATCTCCCAAAGAAAAGTCCTCTGGATGAGTCAAATCATGAGCTAAATGCTGAAATTCTTCTGAGAAGGAGATCCTGTCTCGACCTTCAAAAAGCTGAGAAAGGCTATAAGCTAGGGATTTTCGCGCTTGGAAAGAACCATCTTTTAGTTCAACCCCCAGTTCCTGCAAATTTTGACGAATCTGCTTGGTTTCCTCATCAAAAAAGTACACTTGATCAGAAGAACTGATATAGAAATCCTGATTGCTGGTCAGGGCTTTAAGAGCTTGATCAATCTCTTCTTGGGCAATCCCTTGGAAATCAAACTGAATCTCCAACAGTCCTCCCTTGGACTCAATCTGAACCTGAGGAGCTTGGACACTGTAGAGCTGATTTATCTCATCAGACAAGAAAACCTGACCCAATTTCTCAAAAGATGGAATCGTATGGTGAAAGAAAGAATAAACTGCCTCTGGCTTCAAAGCCTGTCTCCAAGACTGAAAATCAGCCTCAAACCCAGCTCCTAAACAGACTTGAAATAGCTGGTTCTCCAAGACGGCATCGCTTGAAAATGGTAATTGTTCCAGCTGTTGCTGACTAGTCACCTTAACATCTCCATAGTCAAACTGAATATCCAAACTAATGCGACCGTCATCCTCCCTATCAAAGTAAAAGATTGGTGAAAAGGGTCTGATTTGCAAGCGCTCAGGAGCAGAAACTGTGCCCAGCTGTCTAAACAAAGGCAGACAGGCGGCCAGACGGTCACGATCACTGTTGTCAAACTGGAGGCATTTTCTCCCTCTCTCCTCCTGAGGAAGCTCCTTAATTTCCTTTAGGAGGCTGATTTGTTTAGGGGTTAAGAGATAAAGATTCCCCTTACGAAAGAGAATTGCCCCTCCATAGAATACGTTAACTCGCTCAGTCTCAGAAATTTCCATCTCAAAATAATCAGGATACTCCTGCACTGAAAAAGAGAACAGTTCTGCATCGGGATCTAAATCATGAAAGAGAAGATTTTCATAACTAGTAATCTGGTGCTCAAAATGAAAATCTTCCAAGTTCATCAGCAACTCCACTCCCTGCTCTAAAAAGGTCAGAGGGAAAAAGAGGTGACGACCTTGATTAGGGAAAAAGAGGTCTTGACTCAGTCCCTCCTCAATTAAGCCACATAAAAAAGTAAGAACTTCTTGACTAGCTGTATCAAAAGCATCCCAAGACAAGTCATTTTCATAGTGTTTCCCAATCATATATGGCTTTCGATGGACCAAGACCTTCAAAAAGAGAGGGATGTCACGAATGACATAATATTTTTGACTATCAACTAAACCGATTCGGAGAGTCCAAAGGAGGCGATTGGTCCCAGCTTCCACCTGACCTAGAGCCGACAAAGTGTAGATTTTCTCTCTCTTCTGAGGTTGGATACGCTCCAAAAAACTACCACCAAAACTAACCTTGGTTTCGACCTCTTCTTGCTCTTCATGTCCTTTTTCTAAGGCTTGTAAAATCACCTGGCCTTCTTCGTCGTTCTTCAGATAATGCTCGAGCGCTGCGAGGTGAACACAGTAACCTCTTTTTTGGAAAAAATCGCAAGCAAAAAAAACAAGATCATCCTCTAAACTGTAGCGCAAGTCTTCTCCCGCCACACGAGTATAGAGGCGATTTCCTTTTTCCTTGATAATCTCAATCTTGCCTGTCTCATAGAGAGTAACACCCTCCATGCGCAACTTTCCTGGAATCAATTTAGTCATAGTAACCCCTTTATCTTATCTTTTCATTATACCACATTTTCCCCTATGAAAATAGCCTTCTAGGAAGACTTTTCTCCTAGAAGGCTCGATTTTAAAGTGTAGCAAAAGTGGTCACGATGCGTTGACAAACCTCTTCTAGTACTGACTTCGGCATGGCTACATTGAGGCGGGCATGAAGAGTTCCCTCCTCCCCAAAGTCCAAACCTCGGTTCAAGATGACCTTGGCTTCATTCTTCAAAAGCTCTTGCAAGCGGTCATCCGTTAGTTCATAGGCTGAATAATCCAGCCAGATCAAGTAGGTACCTTGTGGTTTCATGACCTTAATCTTGGTTTCGTTGCCCAAAACATCCACTACATAGTTAATATGGTCCTCTATGACTCCTTTTAGTTCTCCTAACCAGTCCTTGCCATAACGGTAGGCAGCTTCTGTCGCCAAATACCCCAAGCCTGAGATCTCATGCTGGTTATTGGCCAACTGGCGTTTTTGGAAAGCAACACGAAGCTTTGGATTTTCAATAACTGCATAGGAATTCTTGGTCCCAGCAATATTAAAGGTCTTAGTGGCACTGCTCAAGATAAGGGCAAAGTCTTTAAAGGCGGGATCAATGGTGTTGAATGACTGGTGTTTGTGACCAAAGAGGGCCAAATCTTGGTGAATCTCATCCGAAACCAGCAATACACCATGTTTTTGACAGAGAGTTCCAATCTTTTCTAACACTTCCTTTTCCCAGACACGGCCACCAGGATTATGAGGATTGCAGAGGATATAAAGCTTCACATCCTCTTCTACCAATTCCTTCTCCAGCTGGTCAAAGTCAATCTCAAACAGCCCATCCTCTTCCACCAAAGAATTGGTAATCAATCGGCGATTGTTGAGTTTGACACTGCGGGCAAAAGGCGGATAGACTGGTGTGTTGATTAGAACAGCCTCCCCCTCTTTTGTAAAGGCTTGAATGGCTGTTGAAATAGCTGGCACCACTCCCTCGATAAAGACGAGAGCATCTTTGTTAAAGTGGTACCCGTGTTGGCTGGCTTCCCATTCCAAAACCGACTCAATCAAAGCATCACTGGCATAGGTATAGCCATAGACCAACTGATCTGCGTAGGCTTGTACAGCTTGTCGAACTTCAGGCAAAACCACAAAGTCCATATCTGCTATCCAGGCTGGTAGAACTTCTCGATCAGCTTCCGCTTCTTTCCATTTATAAGTATGGTGTCCCAAACGATTGGGCAGGCTTGTAAAATCATATTTTCCCATATCTATCTTATCCTTCCAAAGCTTGGCGCAAGTCCGCAATCAAATCTCTAGCATCCTCAATCCCAATGGATAAACGCAAGAGGTCATCTGTTAAGCCATAGGAATGGCGCACTTCTGCTGGAATATCCGCATGGGTTTGAGTTGTCGGATAGGTGATCAGACTCTCTACCCCACCCAAACTTTCCGCAAAAGAGAAGACCTTCAAGCTATTTAAAATATGAGGAATACGCTTTTCATTCACTACTTTAAAGGAAATCATGCCTCCACGTCCTGTATAGAGCACTTCCTTGACAGCAGGTGAATCCTTCAAAAAAGCAACCACTTCTTGGGCATTGGCTGTAGAACGTTCCATACGAAGAGGTAGAGTTTTAAGACCACGAATCAACTGATAACTATCAAATGGTGACAAGACCGCACCAGTCGTATTCAAATTGTAGAACAGTTGCTCATATAGTTCTAAACTATTAGTCACAACTACCCCAGCCAAGACATCATTGTGCCCTGCTAGATACTTGGTGGCTGAATGAAGAACGATATCCGCACCATCTTCAATCGGACGTTGGTAAATCGGACTGTAGAAGGTATTGTCCACCACTACCTTGGCACCCTTGGCATGAGCTAGTTTGGCTAGTTTGGCAATATCAAATTCCAACATCAAGGGATTAGTTGGTGTTTCAATATAGAGAACATCCACATCTTTCTCTAACTCTGCGATCAGCTCTTCTTCTGTATTGGCATAGGTAAAATGGAAACGGCCTTCCTGCTCGACTTGGTTAAACCAACGGAAAGAACCCCCATACAGATCACGAACAGCCAAGACTTTACTTCCTACTGGAAAAACACTAAAAGCTAGTACAATCGCAGCCATACCTGAGCTTGTCGCTAGGGCATAGTCTGCTGATTCGATTGCCGCCAAGACTTCCTCCGCCTTACTACGAGTTGGGTTTTTAGTACGGGTATAGTCAAATCCCGTAGACTGACCGAACTCTGGATGCTGATAAGTTGTTGAAAAATGAAGTGGAGTCACCAAGGCACCTGTTGCCTTATCTGACTTGATTCCCGCCTGGGCCAAAATTGTGTTGATGTGTAGTTCTTTGCTCATACAATACCTCCAAATCTATAGTAACTATTGTACCACTTATTTTCACTAACTCATTTTCTTGTTTTCAAGAGCTAGCTATAGTTTCAAACTATATAAAAACGATAGTTCCTTGAGAAACTATCGTTTTTCCTGTTGAATAGACTGGTTATTTAACGTGTTTTGCCAGTTCTTCTTGGGCTTTTTTATTTGATTCTTCTTTTTCTTTTAGCCATTTTTCTTTCGCTTTTTCATACTCATCAGCCGTTACAGTCTTATCTTGTAACTTGAGATACTTGTATGATTCGACACCCTTATTTCCAGCTTGTGAGAATGGCGATGAGAATGGAACTGTCTTTCTCAAGGTCGGTGTTCCACCCTGAGAAACGTTTGGAATTGCAAGGGCGCTATCAACGAGCCAAGCTTGAATTTCAGCATATTTTTCATAACGTTTCGCTGGTTCTTGCTCCTTGTTCGCTTCTTCTAACATTTGAGTGTAAGTATCCAGACCAACTGCCTTAGCCTTGTCATTGACCTCACCTGGTTCTAGACCAATGTTTTGCAATATACCACCGTTATTGACATTTAAGATATCAAGATAGCTTGATGGATCCAAGTAGTCAGCACTCCAACCGCCATTATAGATATCAAAGTCTTTTTGAGCTGCAGTTTGAGCTAGGTAGCTAGAGTTGTCAAAGTCATCTGTTGATAATTGTTGGATATCGATAACCACATTCTCAGCTCCTAGAACAGATTCGATGGATTGTTTCAAAGAACTTGCTTCAAGTACACCTTTTTTAGCTGATTGGTCAACTGTTACATCCAAGTGGATTGGGAATTGCACACCCTTAGCTTCCAATTCTTTCTTAGCTTCTGCAAATTTAGCTTTAGCCTTGTCAGGATTGTAGTATGGATCTTGCGCATCTGCAAAGTTGATTCCTTGCCATTCTTGGCCATAGTTGACCATCTTTTCTGAAACAACATCACCAAAGTCTTTTCCGTTGATACTTACAAATGTTGGAGGTACAACCAAGTTACGAATAATCTTTGTTGCTCCGTCCTCCCCTTGAGATTGTGCTCCATAGGCTGTACGGTTATAAGCATAGTTGAAGGCTTGACGGAAGTTTTTATTCAGAACTGCTTCTTGGGTTGATTTCTTTTCAATATCTGAGGATTTAGACGTGAAGTTATAAGATTTTCTGTCCAAGTTGAAGTTCAAGTAATAAGAAGTTGCGTTTTGCATACTATAGATGATGTTATCCTTGTTCTTCTCTTTAATGCCTTCAAAGCTTGAGCTATTTGGATAGAGAAGCGCGTAGCTATATACTCCTTCTACGAAGTTACGAGCTAGGGCATCTTGGTCACTACCATCATAGTAAGTCAATTTCACATCGTCCACAAAGACATTTTTAGCATCCCAGTAATTTGGATTTTTCTTGTATTCGATAACAGATTTTGAAACAAAAGATTTCATCAAGAAAGGTCCACTATACAAAATACTAGAAGGATCTACCTTACCAAAATCATCCCCTTTTGATTTTAGGAAGTCTGCATTGACAGGGAAGAGAATGGTTGAAGTTGTTTTAGAATTCCAATAAGGTTCTGGACGTGTCAAAGTATACTGAACTGTTTGGTCGTCAATCGCCTTAACACCGACAGTTGAAAAGTCAGTTGTTTTCCCGTTGATATAGTCATCCAAACCTGCTACAGAGTCTTGAACCAAGTACAAGGCTTCGGATTTTTTATCAGCAGCATATTTCAAACCTGTCACAAAGTCTTGGGCCGTTACAGGGGCATATTCTTCACCCTCATAAGTATACCATTTTGCATCCTTACGCAATTTGTAAGTATAGGTCAAACCGTCCTGAGAAACAGTCCAATCCTCTGCCAATGATGGAACATAGTTACCGTATTGGTCATTTTCCATCAACCCATCCACCAAATTGGTCACGATGTCGGTAGTTGTTGCACGGTTTTCTGCAAGATAGTTCAAACTAGATGGATCGCTCGAATAAACATAGTTATATGTTTTAGAAGCGCTACTTGAATTTCCACATGCGCTCAGTAAGATACCTGCGCTTAACACGACACTTGCAAGTGTCAGATACTTGGCCTTAGACTTTTTCATTTCCAGAACCTCCTGTTTAAAAGTTTTGTCTTATTATACAGCTTTTGTTTTATTTAGTCAAGTAATTTCTGAAGAAAAACTTAAAAAAGCATATTTTTTGCTCTTGATTTTAGAAAAAGTTCTCTTTTTTTAAGAAAAATGTAGTATAAAAACCTTTCTATTACAGAAAGGTTAAATTTATTACTTTTATTTATAAATCTTTTTACGATATTTTCAATCGTGTACGTAGTCTGTCTGCTTGAGCTTTGCCGATTATCTTGTCCAGGAGTCGTGTCCGTAGGCTCATCAAACCATAAAGGCCTCCTCCAAGCCCTCCGATGAGAGCCACATAAAGGAAACTCCAGAAACGTCCACTTGGTTGGAAGACAAAACCGAGTAGCCACTGCAAGAAGCCAACTAGGATAAACATGACAAGTGTTAAGATGGTAATCAAAATGGTTCGCTTCAAGATAATCTTTCGACGAGCACCCGTTACCTGGCAGATATCTCGGTACATCAGGACATTTGGAATAATCAAGCCGATAGTCGTTGAAATCAGGGGACCGTAGCTGTGGAAAATAGCAATGGTTGGCAATTGCAAGACGAGCTTAGCAATGGAACCATAGATAAAGTAAAGAACTGCCTTGCGGTTGCGGAACATAGCCTGAAGCATAGGAGACAAGACCATATACAAGCCTAGGATAGTAGACTGCAAAACTGCAAAGACAAATAAACCCATGGCCAGACTATCTGGCTTACCGTAAAAGACTGTATAAAGAGGCTCCCCTACCATGACCACTCCAACTGTTGCAGGTAGTAGAAATAAGAAGAGCATGGTGAGGCTATCTTGGACTAGGCGAGCCGCTGCCTGCAAGTCGCCTTTTACATAGTTTTCCGTCAACAGCGGCAAGCCGACACTCCCAATCGAAACCCCTACAGAGATTAAAATCATGGTGATTTTATTAGGATTGGCAGAGAAATAAGAAAACATGACAACCAAGTCTTCATTACTGTAGTTGGTAAACCACTTCATACTATTGATAAAGGTCATCTGGTCTAAAATCTGGAAGAGCTGGATGGCTGATCCTGTCAGGATAAAGGGAATGGCTTCCTTGATCGTATCGACTAAGAGTCGCTTACTATTGATTTTATCCCGTGTTTCAAAAACTCTTTTAAGCAAACCTTCTTGAGCAAGGAAGTAGATCAAAACTGCAAAACTTGCCACCATCCCCACAAAGGCCGCAAAGGTCGATTGGGTAACGGCTGATAAGTAGTCACCAGAACCCATCTTCATAATGAAGAAGGTTGCCATCAACATCCAGATAACACGGATCACCTGCTCAGCGATTTGACTCATAGCATAGGGTTTCAGATTGTTCATCCCTTGGAAGAAGCCCCGGATGACACTCATAGATGGGAAAATCAAGACCGCCCAAGCCAAACTCTGCATGATGGGAATCAGGTCTTTCCCCACACCTGACAAATCTGCTAACCATGGAGAAAAGAGATACAAGACCAAGGCAAAGACTAATCCCAAGCCAGTCATAAAGCCTAGGAAACTCCGAATCAAAGCAAAGCTGTGCTCTTCTTCCCGCATGGTATTGTACTTAGCCACTTGTTTGGCGACCGCAACTGGGATACCCGCTGTTGAAATCAGCAAGAACCAAGCATAAATATTGTAACCCATAGTAAAGAGTCCATTTGCCTTAGCGGCATAAGTCCCCATCCAGATATACCAGGGAATAATGTAGATAGCACCAAGGAGGCGACTAATAAAGTTACTAGCTGTTAGCCAAGCAGTCCCTCGCAACATCTGGGCTTGCTGGTGATTGTTTTCGTTAGACATAGCTTCCTCATTCAATTTTGATAACTAGGAAAAGTTCCTTATCTTCCATTATAAACTTTTCCTTGTTACTTGTAAAATTCGGGCTTGAAGTTTATAATAGAAAGTATGATTAAGATTGAAACCGTATTAGATATTTTAAAGAAAGATGGCCTTTTTCGTGAGATTATTGACCAAGGTCATTACCACTACAACTACAGTGAAGTTGTTTTTGACAGCATCAGTTATGACAGCAGAAAAGTAAAAGAAAGGACTCTTTTTTTTGCAAAAGGTGCTGCCTTTAAAAAAGAATACCTCCTATCCGCTATAACGCAAGGATTAGCTTGGTATGTCGCAGAAAAGGACTACGAAGTCGGTATCCCCGTCATCATTGTGAACGATATCAAAAAAGCCATGAGTTTGATTGCTATGGAATTTTATGGCAATCCACAAGAAAAACTCAAAATTCTCGCTTTCACAGGGACAAAAGGAAAGACAACAGCAGCTTACTTTGCTTACCACATCCTATCTCAACGCTACCCAACAGCTCTCTTGTCAACTATGAACACAACTCTGGATGGCGAGACCTTCTTTAAATCTTCCTTCTCAACACCTGAAAATATCGATCTTTTCGACATGATGGCTCAGGCTGTTCAGAATGGTCGAACCCATCTTGTAATGGAAGTCTCTAGCCAAGCCTATCTTGTTCATCGAGTCTATGGCCTGACCTTTGATGTAGGTGTCTTTCTTAACATCACTCCTGACCATATCGGTCCGATTGAGCATCCTAGCTTTGAAGACTACTTCTATCACAAACGTCTCTTGATGAAAAATAGCCGAGCAGTTGTCATTAACAGCGACATGGACCACTTTTCTGTATTGAAAGAACAAGTGGAAGATCAAGAACATGACTTCTATGGTAGCCAGTCAAGTAACCAAATCGAGAATTCCAAAGCCTTTAGCTTTTCCGCTACAGGTAAACTCGCTGGTGATTATGATATCCAACTCATAGGTCACTTCAATCAAGAAAATGCAGTCGCTGCAGGACTTGCCTGCCTCCGTCTAGGTGCCAGTCTGGAGGACATCAAAAAAGGAATCGCTGCAACCCGCGTCCCTGGACGTATGGAAGTCCTCACACAGAAAAATGGCGCTAAGGTCTTCATCGACTATGCCCACAACGGGGACAGTCTGAAAAAACTCATTTCTGTTGTTGAAACTCATCAAACTGGAAAGATTGCTCTGGTTCTCGGTTCGACTGGAAACAAGGGTGAAAGTCGTCGCAAAGACTTTGGAATCCTTCTCAATCAACATCCTGAGATTCAAGTCTTTCTCACCGCTGATGATCCCAACTATGAAGATCCAATGGCCATTGCTGAAGAAATCAGCAGCTACATCAATCATCCTGTTGAAAAGATTGCCGATCGTGAAGAAGCCATCAAGGCAGCGATGGCCATCACAAATCAAGAACTAGATGCCGTGATTATTGCTGGTAAGGGAGCTGATTGTTACCAAATCGTCCAAGGAAAGAAAGAAGACTATCCTGGAGACGCAGCTATCGCAGAATGTTATCTATAAAAAAATCAAGGGAAACATTCCCTTGATTTTTTTAGTCTTCTTTCTTAAATGAATTTTTAAGACCTTCAACGGCACCTTCTACAGCACCTTTAGCATCTTCAACAACTTCTTTTGCTTTGGCAACTGTTTTTTCAACAGTACCTTCTGCTTCTGTCTTGCTATCACCAGTAACTTTACCAAATCCTTCTTTGATAGCACCAGTTGCTTGATCCAATTTATTTTCAAGTGACATAGTTCTGTCTCCTTTGCTTTTAATACGATAAACGTTATCGCTTACATTTAGTTTATGCTTATTCTTTAGCAAAGTCAAATAATCTGCTCAAAAGCAAGCAATTAAGGCAAATAGAAAGTCAAGCGTTCCTTGTCGAAATCAACAGCCAACTCATACTTCCCTTCTTCGTTTTGAACAATATAGCCTAAGACGACTAAACTCTCAACGAAAATATCACGCCGTTTCTGCATGAGCTGGTCCTTTTTGAGGAACTTGAGTAAAAACGTCGTCATATACTTGAGAGCATACTCAGGATTGACATCTCCCAAAATGGCATAGAGTTCCTGCTGTTTTTCCGTCAAAGGATATTGGTGCTTGACCTTGTAGAAATAGTTGGATAGGGTCATCTTTTCTCTTGCAAAGTCCGTAGATTCGACTAAAATGGCGGCATTGGTTTGATTGCGCAATTCTGTCTCAAAAGTCTTCTCTAGCAAGGCTTGATAAACTGGACTGTCCTCTCTGATAAAAATTTCTTGGTCAAGGGCTAAATTATCCGTAGATTCTAAAAAAGGGAGATTGAGAAAATAGCGTTTGTTTTCCCTTAGGATCAAGCCTGCCTTGATATACTCTTCCATTAGTTTATCGACTGCCACATCTGGAAACCGAGCCTTGATTTCTCGGAGGATCACATCATCATGCTGGTCCAGATAGTCCACCAAATCTATAAAAAATGGCTGTCGAGTCAAACGAGATGGATTAAAAATCTGAATCATGAAGTTTCCTTTCTTTACATTCTAATAGAGGGGATGTTGCTAGTTGACTAGGATTGGTCCCTGGTTGATTGAGAGGCACAGGAAGTTCGAGTTTCCTGTAATAGTCCCTCCAAAAATCACTAATCTCCTGCTCCCCATCCCCAAATTTCATGGGAATAGTTTCAAAAATCGGTAGGATTTCAGCGATGTACTGGGAGCAGTAAAAGCCAGACCCATCTGGGTAAAACGAGCTATTATAAGGAGCACCTAGATGCTGGCAAGCCTTCTCCTTTACCAAGTCAGCTTCCAGCTCTGGATAGACATAAAGATCGTAGAGATGAGTTGGTTCAAAAAATTCAGCCGGTTTTTGACAGATGACACCTGCTTGCCCACTAGCATGGTAGATGAAACCGTCCAAAAAGATGGCTACATGACTATAGTTCCCAGTAGAAGCCTGGATAGCCTGCCCCATATCTGAAAGATCCTTCACAAAAATCAAATCACCATTTTCTAACATCTTTCTCTCCTAGAAAAAAAGGAGCCGAAACCCCTTTAGCTATATGGAAAACATCGTTTTCTCGTGTCAATCTCCAGTCAAATAATTACCATTTAAATAATTCATTAACTATATTATAAGAATCACTCTAGCTGAAAATAATAAAGTAGCACCAAACTTCCAAAAGACAGAGCTAAGTAGAGGATCCCTATTTGCAATCCATACAAATACCAAAAACTACCACTAACCAAAATAAAAATCGATGTCTCAGCAACGAGGCGACGCCATTTTTTAAAAGCATGTGGAGATTTTGGCGCCATATATCGTGCCCAAAATAAGATTAATAGAACTGCTAGAAGAAAAAATAGGAATTTTTCCAGCCAAGAAATTTGTATCACAGATACGGAGAAAAGACCAAGGATTGCCACAACCTCAACCAAAAAGCGCAGTCCTTCAATCAATCGCATCATGCTATCACCTTCTATAAATAGTCAAATTAACAGTTCCAAATATTCATTAAGAATTAACCATTAAAGCTTTCTGTCAACTGAGGCACCACTTGTTTCTTACGTGAAACGGCACCTGGAAGGAAAGCATGGTTGTTTTCAAGTTTGAAGTTGAAAGCTGCTTCTACCTTGTCCATATTAGCACCAAGAGCCAAAATTTCTGAGTTTGAGTTAACGATGTCTGTAATCATCAAGACAAAGTCAGAGTAACCATTTGCTGTATTGGCGGCTTGCATTGCAGCTTCAATTTCTGATTGACGTTCCAAGACTTCAGCAATATCAACTGTGTTTACTTGGGCAACACGGACCTTATTTCCGTTGAGTTCAAAGGTCTTAGCATCGATGTCGATCAATTCTTCAGCAGATTTGCTTGCCAAGTTCGTACCAGCCTTCAGCATAGCAAGACCGTACTCTTCCAAGTTGACACCAGCCAAGTCAGCCAATTCAGGAGCAATGACTTTATCAGATGGGTGAGTTGTTGGTGATTTCAAAAGAAGAGTATCTGAAATCAAACCTGAAAGCATCAATCCTGCGATTTCTTTAGGAACTGCCACACCATGTTCTTTGAACATGCGGTAAACGATAGATGAAGCTGATCCAACTGGTTCCAAACGCATGTACAGTGGGCTTGCAGTTTCAAAGTTAGCCACACGGTGGTGGTCCACAACACCGTAAACTTCTACTTCAGCGATATCTGACACTGATTGTTGGAATTCATTGTGGTCAGTCAAGATGACTTGTTCTGCACCTTCTGATTTAGCAGATGTGATGACGCGTGGGGCTTCTACACCAAAATAGTTCAAAACGAAGGCTGTTTCTTCATTAGGAGTTCCAAGTGCTACTGCTTCTGTGTCCAATCCATAAGCCTCTTTTGCAAGATAAGCAAAGGCTACAGATGACCCGATGGCATCTGAGTCTGGATTTTGGTGACCAAATACTAGAATCTTAGACATGATAATACCTCTTTAAATTTATTCATCTTATTTTAGCACTTTTTTCTTCTTTTGACAAAAGTAAGAGGAGTCAAAGGACTCCTCATTAGACATCAATATCGTTAACTAGATTTTTCTCTTGATTTTCGGATAGAAATCGTTCTTTCTGTGAACGTTTCTTTCGTTTGAGGAGAGCTTCGGCAGACATGGCTTCTTCCTTACTGGAAAACCCCTCTACATAGATGAGTTTGACTGGCAAGCGAGCTCGGGTATACTTGGCTCCCTTCCCACTATTGTGGACAGCGAGGCGTCTTCTCACATCAGTCGTATAGCCCGTATAGTAAGAACCGTCGCGGCACTCCAGCACATACATATAGGCCTTATGATCCATAGTAAATCTCTTGAATTTCTGGTGTATAGGAACCATCATCATTGTGAACAATGAGTGGTGGCAAGACCTTAAAGCCACTTGTCGATCCATCCTTGATAGCTTCGATTAAGAGCATATTAGCCTCCTTCTCTCGTTTAGGATAGACAAATTGCAGGCGCTTGGGTGCCAAATTATGGCGTTGAAGCATGTCTAAGATATCCAAGAGCCGATCTGGACGATGAACCATGGCCAAACGGCCATTAGACTTGAGAATACTCTGAGCACTACGGCAAATTTCTTTTAGGTTAGTCGTAATTTCGTGTCTGGCCAGAAGGTAATGTTCACTCTCGTTCAGATTAGAATGCGGATCCACCTTAAAATAAGGCGGATTGCACAAAATCATATCCACCTTACTTCCCTGAATGTAGGCAGGCATATTTTTCAAATCATCACAGATGACCTGCATCTGCTCTTCCAAGCCATTCAACTGAACCGAACGCTCTGCCATATCCGCCAAACGCTCCTGAATCTCTACAGATATTATCCGCGCCTGAGTACGTGAACTAGCAAAAAGTCCCACTGCACCATTTCCAGCACAAAAGTCCACAATTAAACCCCGTTTAGGGAAGCGAGGAAAGCGTGATAAAAGAACACTATCCACCGAATAGCTAAACACCTCTCTATTTTGGATGATCTTGATATCTGTTGAAAAGAGCTGATTGATTCGCTCTCCTGGTTTTAATAATTGTTCTTCTTTCATACTTTTATTATAACAAATTATTTTAACATAACAAATGATTTAGATAATCGTATTTATGGCTTCTTCTTTAAATGCTCCAGTGCCTCACGCGTCCAAACAGGCATCATTCGAGCAAGGGGCGCAAAACCGTGCTTGATCCGATCATTTGAAAAACGTCTCCGTCTTGGCAATTGATGTTTTTCCTCTTCCAAGGTACGGATAGAAAGACTGGCCTTCCCAGTGTATTCGTCAAAATCCACCACCTGAACTTGGACTTCATCGCCAATTTTTAAAATGTCATAGATATTTTCAATAAATCCCGTCCGAATCTCCGAGATGTGAATCAGCCCTGTCACCCCTGTCTCTAACTCAACAAAGGCACCATAGGGCTGAATTCCTGTAATACGCCCAGTTAGCTTATCACCAATTTTCATTCTAGTCCTCAATTTCAATCGTTTCAATTACTACATCTTCAACTGGCTTGTCCATTGCACCAGTCTCAACAGCTGCAATGGCATCCAAGACCGCAAAAGATTCTGCATCTACCAATTGTCCAAAAACAGTATGGCGACGATCAAGGTGAGGAGTTCCACCTTGCTCGGCATAGATCTCAGCGATTGGTTCAGGCCAACCACCACGCGCAATCTCTTTCTTAGAGTACGGTAAGTGTTGGTTTTGTACGATAAAGAACTGACTTCCATTGGTATTTGGACCCGCATTGGCCATAGAAAGAGCGCCACGAACATTATAGAGTTCTTCAGAAAATTCATCTTCAAAAGAGTCGCCGTAGATTGATTCTCCCCCCATACCAGTACCAGTTGGGTCTCCACCTTGGATCATAAAGTCCTTGATAATTCGGTGGAAAATGACACCATCATAGTAACCGTCTTTTGACAGAGCAACAAAGTTAGCCACTGTTTTAGGGGCATGTTCAGGGAAGAGCTTGATACGCAAGTCTCCGTGATTTGTCTTAATGGTCGCAAGAGGGCCTTCTACTGTTTCAATTTCTACTTGTGGGAAATGCAATTCTTTTTCTACCATACCAAATCCTTCTAAGGCACCAAAAATGCCATCTTCTTCTACTGTTTTTGTAATATAATCTGCTTTTTCTTTGATTTTTTCATGGGAAACTCCCATGGCAATACTGATTCCAGCATAATCAAAGAGTTCCAAGTCATTGAGACCATCCCCAAAGACCATGACATTCTCTGGTTTCAAGCCTAAATGCTCCACCACCTTGGCTACACCTGTGGCTTTTGAACCTGAAATAGGCACGATATCAGATGAATGTTCATGCCAACGCACCATGCGAAGTTTATCCGATAAAGACTTTGGCAAGCGCAAGGCATCTCCTTTATCTTCAAAGGTCCACATCTGATAAATCTCTACTTTTTCATGGAAGTCAGGATCCACATCCAAGTTTGGATAAATCGGGTCAATAGCCTCACTGATCAGTTCTGTTCGCGTAGAGAGTTTGGCGTCATGACTACCAACCAAGCCATATTCAATTCCCTCTCGCTTAGTCCAAGAGATATACTCCTCAACATCTGACTTGTCAATCTGATATTGATAAATGACCTGACCTTTTTTATCTTCTATATAGGCCCCATTCAGAGTTACAAAAAAGTCCGGCTTAAGCTCACGAATCTCTGGAACAACACCGAAAATACCACGACCAGAGGCAATTCCTGTCAAAATTCCTTTTTCACGCAACTGTTTAAAGACAGTGGGAATTGTAGCTGGAATAAAACCTGTCTTTGACGTACGCAAGGTATCATCGATATCAAAAAAGACGATTTTAATCTTCTTTGCCTTGTATTTTAATTTCGCATCCATCTCTCTACCTCTTTTCCATCACTCTTTCCATTATACCATAAACCTTAGGAATTTCCTTTCTTGAAAAAAGATGAAAACCTATCAAAAAGAGGGCCAGTTGAACTAGCCCTCTCTTTTCATCTTAGAACATCTCTAGAGCAATCATGGTAATCATCGTTGCATCATAGTAGTTGTCCAAAGGTAAATCTTGTGTGAAAATGTATTTATTTTGCTGAAGAAGTTTCAGATAACCTTCTCCCTTGTCAGATGCATAGGTAATTGGTGCCAAGAAACTACCTGCCTGGTATTGATTGAGGGCAGTTCCGTTCAAGTCATATCCCGCATAAATGCGTTGCTCTTTCATAAAGAAATCCATCATCTTTTGAACGAGTTTTTGGCTTCTTTCATCCTGACTCTGAGACAAGTGATAAGGCAAACGGCAAGCGTTATAAGAATACGCTCCATCATACTGAGATTCGATAGTGTTGGCATCAACAAGACGCGCCCCTGACTTCTCAGCCCAGATAAAGTCTGGCAAGAGACCCGTATCAGAATGAGAACTAATTTGCTCCAGTTGCCCAAGCATCTTATCCTTAACGTCTAACCACTGTTTGTTTCCAGTCAGGTCATAGAAAGATTGGAAATAGCGAGGAAGAATATCAGACGTCCGCATCAAGTAATAATAATCGGAATCCTTGTTGGCCCAGTTCCCTACTGTCAGAACACCTGTCTCTTCATTGTAATTGTATCGAAGAATATCTTCTAAGATTTTTTTAGCTTGCTCTTGGTATTCCTGCGCCTTATCCGGCCACTGCTTGGCAGCTTCAATCAAAGAATAAGCGATGTAGAGATCTCCATCAGTTGCGTTTTGCTTCTCAACCGTTTCACTACTATTTGTGATCACTTGCTTCCAAGACATCAACTGCGTTCCCTCGATACGATGATTTTGGTAATAGCGATAAAGATTCTCAAAATCTGCTTGTGTCGCTTGCCCTTTTTGGGCTGCTAAAACCGTTATGAGCATGCCATAACTTTGGGCTTCAGATAGAACTGTTGTTCCCTCCGAATCATTCGTCGTACGAACATAAGACTGATCGCCTTTTGTAACAAGGAACTGTTGGCTCCATTGGCTGTAAATTCGATTACGCATCTCGATTTTAGTCCTTCCTCTTGCTAAAAACAAGGCTAAACAAAAGATAGAAAGGATGAGCACAAACCAGACATATTTTAATTTATTCGTTTTCATAAATCCTCCTATCCTGCAAATCGCTTAGTTTTAACCCACTTGGTTTCTTTTCGTCGGAGTACTTTATCCAGCACTATTGAAGAAATGGAATCAACGGATACAACGATAAACATCTGTGCGTAAGAGAAATATGCTGCCAAGGCTAACCAGATTTGTTTTGTCGTCGCTTGTCCAAATTGACTTGCCAATGCTGTCATAATTTGCATCAAATAGAGACCAATCATGAGTATCCAGTTAAAAAGCATGAGCTGTGCAATGTAGATATTGTCCGCATCAAAAGCAAATGGAACCCTGACATCTGGGAAGAAAAGATTAAGGCAGATTGCTAGCACATTCGCTAGGAAAATCAAATCCGATAGAACAATGGCAAAGTTAAACCAAAAGAAAACACACGAATAGTTAAAAACTTCTAATTTAACACGCCAGTTTGCTCTGCCAAATAAATGCTTAAAGTTCGAGAGAACAACTTCGTAATTTCCTTTTGCCCAGCGTTTCCGTTGCATATAGTAACTCTTTAAGGTCTCAGGTTCTTGTTGGAAAGCCTCTGAATTATAGGCAAGGGCAATCAATTTACCACTCTGCATGATTTTGAAGGAAATATCGGTATCCTCGGTTAAGGCACCATTTTTCCAACCACCGATACTCTTTACAAAGTCGGTTTGAATGATAAAGTTGGTTCCTGGAATACGCCCAATTTTAAAGAGATGCCACATTCCAACGTGGTGCACGCGCTGAGTAACAACGATTTCTTGGTTGATACAACGAGTCAAGAAATTTTGATTAGCATTTCGAGTCTTGTTGCGACCGAAAGATGCCACGTGACGTTCTGGGTCCTTCATCACTTCTTTGACAAGGAAATAAAGGGCGTTCTTTTCAGGCATGGCATCCGCATCATAGACACAGATATATTCGCCTGTTGCCATCTCCAAAGCATCGTTTAGAACACCTGCTTTTCCTCCCGTACCAGTACGGTCGATAATAGTCAGATTTCTTTCTGCATATTCAGGCATGGCTTGTACTGACAAACATTCTGCATAGGTGTTATCTGAACAGTTATCTGCGAATAGAAGCAATTCCACACGGTCGTGAGGATAGTTCATATCCAAGATAGCTTTTGCTGTTTGGGCAATAACCACATCCTCATTATGAGCAGGAACAACAATGGTAACCTTCGGGTAATAAGGTAGCGGCGAAGTATCTACACGAAAATCACTGTGTTTAAACCAAAAGTGTACTGCCGAAAAGAGAATTACCAAGCCCCAAGCTAGAGAAATCCAAATTGTAAGCAAGGTAAAAATCATTAACATTTGACTAATCATGATTCACCGCCTTAAAATTTTTGTTCACTCGATGATAAAGAATATTGTATGCAATAAATAGTATGATAAAACAAATGCCAAAGGCGAGACTGAGTCCCAAAGCAATACCAAAAAATAGTTCGGTTAAAGTCATGTTTCCCTCCTAATATTCTACAATTACATCTGTCTCTAGTTGACGTTTGAGATGACTGGCTACATCTGCGTAGTCTTGGTATTTATCTTTATTATCAGAGTTAATCACCAAATAGCCTGTTTGGAACTGAATTTCTTGATTACCTTCTTCTCCATGAAAAACTAAACTGCTTAGTTTCTCCTGCAAACCATTCAAATAAAGTTCCTTCAAAGAATGTTGGTTACTACTCGATAGAACAAGAAAATTACCATCCGAAACGTAATAGAGCTTATCATTGTAACTCAATTCCTGAGCAATTACCTCTTGAATACGACTGAGCATCTGGTTATGTTCTTTCGGTTTAATCTGGAAGAACAAATCTTCATGTGCCCAATGAATCAATAGAGATTGTACCGTCACATCACTTTGTTCAGTTACCATAGCTTGGTAATCTGCTCGAGCTTCGTCTTCCTGTTCTTGGACCTTTGAGGTCACCTTGAAGAAATAATAACGAACTTTAAGTAGTATCCCAATCAAAAGTGGAAAACTGATCAATAAGAAGACCAGTTGAATGATTGGGATATAAACCACACCCGCAACCAAAACGATAAGTCCAAAACCAAATGCTAAGATGAGGGTCCAAGTAAGCAAAAGGTCAGATAATACCAACACTGCAAACAAGGCTAAAGCTAAAAACAAGATTTGTTCTAAAATGATTGCTCGAGCGTACAAAAAACAAAGCACCAAAAGAATGACCTCACAAGCAAGCAAAGCCATAAGCCAGTTTTTAAATTGACTCCAATTTTTCATTTTATCTTATTCCCCCCCCTTTGAATTCAGATACAGAAGTCGCTGCCCCAAAGTACTGTTGAATGGATTGTACGATTCGTTCAGAAGCTCTGCCATCTCCATAAGGATTTGGTGCATGAGACATTTGTCTATAAAGAGTTTCATCTGTTAAAAGTGCTGCCATCGCTTCTTTCACACATACTGGATCCGTACCAACTAGCTTCAAAGTACCTGCTCTTACTCCTTCTGGACGTTCCGTCGTGTCACGAAGGACAAGGACAGGTTTGCCGAGAGAAGGCGCCTCTTCCTGAACTCCGCCAGAGTCAGTCATGATAAAATAGCTTCTTGAAGCCAAATTATGAAAATCAAGTACATCTAAAGGCTCAATCAAGTGAATACGATCGTGACCGGCTAAGATATCTTTTGCTGCTTCTTGCACGGCGGGGCTAAGGTGAACAGGATAAACAACTTCAATTTCCTGATGAAGATCGACCATCTCACGTAAAGCTGCAAAGACATTTCTCATTGGTTGACCTTGATTCTCACGACGGTGCATGGTCACCAATACAAGTTTCTTATCTGGATCCAATTGATCTAGAACTTCATGATAGTAATCCGATTGAACGGTTAGTTTCAAGGCATCAATGGCTGTATTTCCCGTAATGACAATAGCAGACTCAGGATGATTTTCCTTGAGGAGATTTTCTTTACTCTCACTAGTTGGAGCAAAATAGAGATCCGCAAGGCAGTCAGTCATCTGACGATTCATCTCTTCTGGGAAAGGAGAATACTTATCAAAGGTCCTTAGACCAGCTTCAACGTGGCCGATACGTACCTGATTATAGAAAGCAACTAAACTGGCTGCAAAAGTTGTTGTTGTATCTCCATGAACAAGAATCATATCTGGAAGTTCTTGCTTAACAACTGGATCAAACTTTTCTAAAATTTTTCCAGTAATATCTAAAAGAGATTGATTTTTCCCCATAATATCCAGGTCATAATGTGGCTCGATGCGAAACGTTTCAAGAACTTGGTCCAGCATTTGACGATGCTGGGCTGTCACAACTGTGATTGTCTCAATGCTGTCACTATGTTTTTGCAATTCCAACACTAAAGGGGCCATTTTAATAGCTTCTGGTCGTGTTCCAAAAACAACCATCACTTTCAGTTTCTTCATTATGCTATCCTTCTACTATAATAAAATTTGACACATCAGATTAATCTTTATATCGAATTATTGCGCAAATCAATTAATTTGATTATCTTAATTATTTTACCGTCAATTAATTTATATGTCAAATTTTTTCCAAATTATATTATTGCATTTAATTTAATTTTAACAATTTGTAACCTTTTTGTAATAATTTTATTTACAACCTTTGAAAAGCCTTATTTTAGGAAATTTTAAGACTTTTCAAAAGAATCCGTATTTAAAAAAACTAAACCTTATATGTTTTTTTGATATTTATATTTGTATTGATATTTCAAACAATTATATTTTACCACTTTGAGGAATAAATCAAACAATTTCAAACAAAAAATTCCTTTTTCGAATGAAAAAGGAGGTTACGACTTCTTGCCATTTTAAAGTTAAACCTTATAAGATCTATCTTAAATCAAATCTTTTGACAGATATAAAACAAGGTCACCGATATCTTCACAAGTAGCATCCATAGCCGGTCTGTGATTTTGATACCAGACGCCCGAACCATCTGGAATATAGCCTCGTTTGATGTACAATCTCTGGGCAGGTCCATAGCCTGAGTGCAAACCTACACCCAACGTCACTTTGTCTGAAAAAAGCTTAACTCGATTTTCTGCCTCTTCCATCAAGAGGTTTCCAATACCTTGATTTTGAAAGGGCTCAAAGACATTGAAATCTGATAGTTCTGGATAGATTTCTGCAAAAGGCCCCTGCTTAGCGCAAGGCAAAATTGTAACATAACCCGCTAAAGCACCCCCAACCTCTGCAACTAAGACTTCTCTCTCCCCACATTCTTGTTCAAGAAAATACCTAGCCAAAATTTCTTCTCTACCCGGCCAACCTTGATTGGTAAAACCTTGGGATAGTTCTTTAACATCAGATGTTTGCATTTTTCTAATCAGACATGTTGTTTCCATAAGGTACTCCTTAAAAGCCTTCTTCCACTATTATAGCACGATAATAGAGATTAAAAGAAAAAACCTAGTAAGACAAAAGAATCTTACTAGGTCAAAAGGGACTCCATTCTAACAGAGTCCTGGAAAAGTCTGAAAAAAAGGGCCACTGGACCCAACTCGCTCTCTCATTTCCATGCTCGTGAAAAAAGACCCGTTGGAGTCTTAATTCGCTTTCTTATTTCCGAGCTCATAAAAAAGAGGGCCACTGGACCCAACTCGCTCTCTCATTTCCATGCTCGTGAAAAAAAGACCTGTTGGGGTCTTGACTCGCTTTCTTATTTCCGAGCTCATGAAAAAAAGGGCCACTAGACTCAACTCGCTCCCTCGTTTCAAAGCTCGTGAAAAAAAGACCCTTATGGGTCTTTTTTTTAATCTTCGTTTACGAAAGGCATCAAAGCCATTACGCGAGCGCGTTTGATAGCTGTTGTTACTTTACGTTGGTTTTTAGCTGAAGTTCCTGTTACACGACGAGGAAGGATTTTCCCACGTTCTGAAACGAAACGGCTAAGAAGCTCAGTATCTTTGTAATCAACATATTCAATTTTGTTTGCTGCGATGTAATCAACTTTTTTACGGCGTTTGAATCCGCCACGACGTTGTTGAGCCATGTTTTTTCTCCTTTATAGTATTAATTGTCCATTAGAATGGTAAATCATCATCTGAAATGTCCAATGGATTGGTTGCTCCAAATGGATTTTCAGAACGTGAAAAGTCTGGTACTGGGTTTGC
This sequence comes from Streptococcus oralis Uo5, assembly GCF_000253155.1. NCBI lineage: Bacteria > Bacillati > Bacillota > Bacilli > Lactobacillales > Streptococcaceae > Streptococcus > Streptococcus oralis. Next base: position 610,036 of record NC_015291.1, on the reverse strand, counting down.
AGGTGCTGATTGACCAGCAGTTGGTGCAGAATAAGCTCCACCTGTATGTCCTTCACGCACTCCACGGCTTTCCAACATTTGGAAATTCTCAGCCACGACTTCTGTTACGTAGACACGTTGTCCTTGCTGATTATCGTAACTACGAGTCTGGATACGGCCTGTTATCCCGATAAGAGAGCCTTTTTTAGCCCAGTTAGCAAGATTTTCAGCCTGTTGACGCCACATAACGACATTGATAAAATCAGCCTCACGTTCGCCATTTTGACTCTTAAATGTACGGTTTACTGCAAGAGTAAAAGTCGCAACTGCTACATTTGATGGGGTATAACGCAACTCAGCGTCACGTGTCATACGCCCTACAAGTACAACATTGTTAATCATAATTTACCTTCTTACGCGTCAAGTTTGACGATCATGTGACGAAGAATGTCAGCGTTGATTTTTGAAAGACGGTCAAACTCTTTAAGAGCTGCGTCATCGTTTGCTTCAACGTTAACGATGTGGTAAAGTCCTTCACGGAAATCTTGGATTTCGTATGCAAGACGACGTTTTTCCCATGATTTTGATTCAACAACAGTTGCACCGTTGTCAGTCAAGATAGAGTCAAAACGTGCTACCAAAGCGTTTTTCGCTTCTTCTTCAATGTTTGGACGAATGATATAAAGAATTTCGTATTTAGCCATTGATATGTTCCTCCTTTTGGTCTAATGACCCCTAGACTTTGCAAGGGGTAAGTGAGGTTTGCTCACAATAAACTATTATACTAGAAAAACTGATAGATAGCAAGATAAAAGTGAAAAAAAGAAGATGAAAATATCTTCTTTTTCCTAGTTTATGGTTTGATACGGTGCAACATACGTGGGAATGGAATAGCTTCACGGATATGTTTTGTACCTGCTGCGAAAGTTACCATACGCTCGATACCGATACCAAATCCACCGTGTGGTACTGTACCGTATTTACGAAGGTCAAGGTAGAATTCATATTCTGTACGATCCATTCCAAGTTCTTCCATTTTAGCGACAAGGGCATCGTAGTCTTCCTCACGCATAGAACCACCGATGATTTCTCCATATCCTTCTGGTGCAAGCAAGTCTGCACAAAGCACGCGCTCTGGATTTCCAGGAACTGGTTTCATGTAGAAGGCCTTGATAGCTGCTGGATAGTTGATAACAAATGTTGGCACACCAAAGTGGTTTGAAATCCATGTTTCGTGTGGTGAACCAAAGTCATCGCCATGCTCAAGATGCTCGTAATCAGCATCTTCATCATTTTCATGCTCTTGCAAAAGGTCAATGGCTTGATCGTAAGTGATGCGTTTAAATGGCTCAGCAATGTAGCGTTTCAAGAGCTCTGTGTCACGTTCCAAGGTTTCCAAGGCTTGAGGCGCACGATCAAGAACACCCTGAAGAAGGGCTTTTACATAAGCTTCTTGCAAGTCAAGGGACTCATCGTGTGTCAAGTATGAGTATTCAGCGTCCATCATCCAGAACTCAGTCAAGTGACGGCGCGTTTTTGATTTTTCAGCACGGAATACTGGACCAAAGTCAAAGACACGACCAAGAGCCATAGCTCCTGCTTCTAGGTAAAGCTGACCTGATTGGCTCAAGTAGGCTGGCGTTCCAAAGTAGTCTGTTTCAAAGAGTTCAGTTGAATCCTCTGCCGCATTTCCTGAAAGAATTGGGCTATCAAATTTCATGAAGCCGTTCTTGTCGAAAAACTCATAAGTCGCATAGATAATCGCGTTACGGATTTGCATAACCGCTACTTGCTTACGAGAGCGGAGCCATAAGTGACGGTTGTCCATCAAGAAGTCTGTTCCGTGTTCTTTTGGTGTGATTGGGTAGTCTTGAGATTCACCGATGACTTCGATGTCTGTAATATCCAACTCATAGCCAAACTTAGAACGTTCGTCTTCTTTGACAATTCCTGTCACATAAACAGAAGTTTCTTGGCTCAAGCGTTTGATGGTGTCAAATTTTTCAAGACCTACCTCTTCACCAAATTTTTCAATAAAGTTTGGTTTAAAGGCTACACCTTGGAAGAAGGCAGTTCCATCACGCAATTGCAAGAAGGCAATTTTTCCTTTTCCTGATTTGTTGGCAACCCAGGCCCCAATGGTCACTTCTTGACCAACGTAGTCTTTTACTTCGATAATTGTTACACGTTTTGTCATAATCTATCTTCCTTTTTTCGTTTAACTTGTCCGAAGACGTCATTACTCATTATTTTACCACAAATAGACTCTGATAGCTAGGTTCTACTGGAGAAAATTCGAGAGAATTTCGTTACAAAAAATCTTCGCTAAAAAGGCGAAGATTCTAAGTTTTATTTTTCCATAAACCGATGCAAACGGTGAATAGCTTCTTTTAAAGTATCCATGTCTGTGGCATAGCTGAGACGAACATTTTCTGGTGCTCCAAATCCAGCTCCTGTAATCAAGGCAAGGCCGACTTCTTCGAGAATAGCCGTTGTAAACTCTGTCACATCGGTATACCCCTTCATCTCCATCGCTTTTTTAACATTCGGGAAGAGATAGAAGGCTCCTTGGGGCTTGACAACTTCAAATCCTGGCACTTTGCACAAGAGTGGATAAATGGTATTCAAACGCTCTTCAAAGGCTTGGCGCATGGTTTCAACAGAGTCTTGCGGTCCAGTCAGGGCTTCAATGGTAGCATATTGCGATACGGCAGTCAAGTTAGAGGTTGTTTGTCCTGTTAGTTTGCTCATAGCAGCGATAATTTCAGGATTTCCCACAGCATAACCTACCCGCCAACCAGTCATGGCATAGGCCTTAGATACACCATTAATCACGATGGTTTGCTTGCGAATGGCTTCTGACAGACTAGAAATTGGAACAAATTCGTTCCCGTTATAAACCAGACGTCCATAAATATCATCTGCTAGGATAAGGACATCATGCGCAACAGCCCAATTTCCGATAGCCATGAGTTCCTCACGAGAGTAAATCATACCAGTCGGATTCGATGGTGAATTGAGAACCAAGACCTTGGTCTTATCTGTTCGGGCTGCTTCTAGCTGCTCTACTGTTACTTTAAAGTGATTGTCTTCCTTAGCCTGGACAAAGACTGGCACACCTTCTGCCATCTTGACCTGGTCTCCATAGCTGACCCAGTATGGTGTAGGAATGATGACCTCATCACCTGGATTGACCACAGCCATAAAGAAGGTGTAGAGAGAGAACTTAGCACCAGTGGCAAAGGTAACCTCGTTAGCCGCTACGGAATACCCGTAGTAGCGTTCAAAATAGGTATTAACCGCAGCCTTTAAGTCTGGCAGACCTGAAGCAACTGTATAAAAGGAAGCTCGTCCATCACGAATCGCTTCTATCGCTGCATCCTGAATGTTTTCAGGAGTATGAAAATCAGGCTGTCCCAAGGTTAAGAAAAGAACATCTTTTCCCTGAGCTTTTAATGCTTTGGCTCTTGCATCACTGGTTAGAGTGACGCTTTCTTCCATCTCTAGTACACGTTTGGATAGTTTCATATGCCCTCCTTATTGGATCACTGCTCCTGTTTCAAAGTCGACCAGATAGTACTGGTTTCCTGACTTAACTTCCCAAATCGGCTTGTCCTGATAACGACCAAAGGTGATCTTATCAATGTCGCTAGCTCCTTTTTCCCTCGAAATCGTCGCTGCCTTGTCTTGAGAAATCCCCTTATCAAGCTGATAAACATAAATCTTGTGGTCATTCTTTTCAATCAGTACGGCAATGGCCTCTTGCTTTTTATTATGTCCCAGAACACTGTAATAGCCCTCTAGACCATTGTAGAAATCAACCTGATCTACCTGTTCCAATTCTGCATACTGCTTGGCTAGTTTTTCTCCCTCAAGTCTAGCATCTTGATAGGGTTTCATGCTGAGTGATATCAGATAAAGGAAGGAAGTCGTCATGACTAGTACTACCAGAGCAATGCCGATTCCATACTGTATAAGTAGCTTGTTTTTTGCTTTTTTCTGTCTTAGTTTCACTCGTCTATTTTACCATCTCTCCTCCTTTATTACAAGTGAAGATAGGAACATTCTAAGATTCTTTTCCTGTAAAATATAAGTTCTTGTTTTTCTCTCTCATTATTGATAAAATAACCTTATGAAACAATATTTGAAAGAGAAAATTTCCGATAATCAACTAGACTTAAAAACAGCTATCATCCTCAATAAAGTCATACGGACTTTTAAACCATATGAAGCTAAGGCTGCTAAAGAACACGGGCTAACACCCACCCAATTTTCCGTTCTGGAAACCCTCTATAGCAAGGGGGAACTACGCATTCAGGATTTGATTGAAAAAATGCTAGCCACTTCTGGAAATATGACTGTTGTCATTCGAAATATGGTTCGAGATGGGTGGATTTCTAGAACTTGTGACCCCAAGGATCGTCGCTCTTTTTTCCTGAAATTAACACCTGCAGGACGCAGAAAAATCGAAGAGGTTCTTCCTGACCATATCGATTCGATCGTAGAAGCACTCAGCATCTTGGAAGATGGTGAAAAGGAAGATTTAATCCGCATTTTAAAAAAATTTAAAAATTTGTGAGCAAAATTATTGCTAATTAGTATCATTTGTTGTAACATAGATGGTAACAAAAGGGTTCGCTCTTTGAATTTTAAACTAAAGGAGACATATCATGTCTAAAAAAGTATTATTTATCGTCGGTTCACTTCGCCAAGGTTCTTTCAACCACCAAATGGCCCTCGAAGCTGAAAAAGCACTTGCTGGAAAAGCGGAAGTTAGCTATCTTGATTACTCAGCTGTTCCTCTCTTCAGCCAAGATTTGGAAGTTCCAACTCATCCAGCTGTAGATGCTGCTCGTGAAGCAGTCCTTGCTGCGGATGCTATCTGGATCTTCTCTCCAGTCTACAACTTCTCTATCCCTGGAACAGTGAAAAACTTGCTTGACTGGCTCTCTCGTGCCATTGATTTGTCTGATACACGTGGTGCTTCTGCCCTCCAAGACAAGTTTGTTACTGTCTCATCTGTAGCCAATGCCGGTCACGAACAACTCTTTGCGATTTATAAAGACCTCTTGCCATTTATCCGTACACAAGTCGTTGGTAACTTTACTGCCGCTCGTGTCAATGACTCTGCTTGGGCAGACGGAAAATTGGTGTTAGAAGAAGCAACTGCTTCATCACTTGAAAAACAAGCTGACGACCTTCTTGCAGCCATCAACTAATCTAGTAAAAACCAGCTCGAATGAGCTGGTTTTATGTTTGTTTCACAAAGACGAGTTCTAAATCACTTGATAAATCAGGTCGGTAATCAAAACCTGCAAAACTGAGCTTGCGAGCTTGTTCAACAGTTTGAACTTGCCCCTCTATCAAGGCGGTCAAAAAGGCACCACGGGCTTTTTTTGAAATGGTTGAGTGGATTTTTAACTGGCCTTCCTTGTCCTCCATAAATTTGAAGGTCACCATCTTTTCTCTAATTTCCTTAGAAAATACGGTTTCAAACTCTGATGATAGGAGGGAGAATATCAAGTCCTCATCCTGAAGTGCCTCATCGTAGGCTGACTTCCAATGACTCTTTAAAGTCTTACCAGCAACTTTTAACTTCATCAAGAAATCCAAACGGTGAGGAGCCATGGGAGATAAGGCAGGGACAACACCGTATAAAGCCGAGGTAATCAGGATATGATTTTCAAGATAGGTTTGTTCAGCCTCGGTTAACCCATCTCGTTTGATGTGGCGATACATGAGACCATCGAAGAGTTTCAAGGCTGGATAATATTTAGCCCTGTGATTTTTTAGAGCTTGAATATGAGCGTACTCTTCTTCTGCTTTCTCGGCAGATACCTTATAAAAAGTCTCTAATTCACTAGCTGAGTAATGCGCAAGTGAGTCAAGGACTGCCTGACTTTCTTCCCTCAAGGGGAGCGCTTCGATACAAGGATGGTCTGTGTTCATTTCTTTTGCTGTTGGGATTAAAATTTTCATATTGTTAGTGTAGCATATTTTTCAATCACGACCAAGAATTTCATCTTAAAAACCTCGGTTCATACCGAGGTTTCTTTTACTTGACTTTAAAGGTCTTAAGATAGTTATCTTTTCCAACTTGACCTTCAAAGGATTGGCCATTTTCAAGGTAAGGAAGATCGTCTGACACTGAGGCCTTGACCTTATAAATCTTGCCATCAACTTTAAAGAAGTAGACGGTATCACCCTTGATAACAGCTGATTTAAGGTCTGAAACCACTCCCTTGATACTTTCCACCGTTTCGTTATCCAGGTCTAGGTCGTTTTTATTGGCATATTTGCTGAGGAGTTCATCTACCGTAGCTGCTACGATGACGTTTTGGTACTCCACTGCATCGACCAATGCATACTCCTTGACCAAGCCTGCATTGTCCTTCAAGCCCATGATGTAGAGCGGTTTGTCGTTAAGATTGACAAGAATAGGGAAGGTAGCCTTATAGTCCTTCTCTTGCACGGCTCCTTCTGCGGAAGCACGGGCAGATTCTTCGGTTGCTGATGCTAGATTGTACTTGGTGATTTCACCAGTGCGCATGTTTTCAAGGATAAATCCTAAATTACTTTCGTCAGCATTTGCTGAAGTCACCCCCGTGTAGAGATAAATGTCATTTCCGATAGAAAGATAGTTATAGCCCTCTGTCGTTTGGGTAACATTTTTCTTAGAAATCAAGGCATTCCAGAAGCCGTCTTTGTACTTGCCGTTGTAGTTGATTTGCTCGATGGTTTCTTCTGCTGGATAGACACGATCCACCCATTCTGGTACTTCATCCAAGCTGTATTCCTTGGTTTCTCCATTGGTGGCGTCTAAGATAATAACAGACGAAGGACGAGGTACTCCTAGACCAAACTGTTTTTGATAAACGGTTGCCACATAGAAAGGATTGCCTTCATCATCCACCTCAAAGGAGGGCGTTTTAAAAATCTTGGTCGGATACTTGATCCGAAGATGACGTTTGACATCACGGTTAAAATACTCGGAGTCCGAATACTTCATCGGTGTTTTTAAATCTACCAATTCCGCATTCCCTGTCACCATATCAACCTTGATATACTCGCCAATTCCCTTGGCTTGATTGTTGAACCATTTGATCGGGTCGGCATACTCCAAAGGAGTTACCCGATAGGGTTTGCCATCAACCGTCAGCTGGGTATAGGTATCTGCCGCTACGTACTGGGAAACCTTATCTGTCAGAGAGCCCAGATAACGGTCTCCAATCTTTTCAGCAGTACTACGATCTAAAATCGGAACCTTACTGGTATCACTCTTAGGAAAATCTTTAAAGTCTTTTTCGATGATAGACACTACATTAGCATAGTTTTTTGCTTGGAAAAAGCTTGATGTCACTAAGCTAACCAGACCAGCAAGGGCAAAGATAAGGCCTGCAGCTAGTAACAATCCTCTACTGAGTTTGGTAAAATGGAGTCCTTCTAGATTGAGCTCGTTGGCAGGCTTGCCATGTCGTACATGAACCGTTTTGATGATATTGGAATCCTTGCGGAAACTAAACAAAATCCCCGTCACCACCAGATGCCCACAGAGAAAGAAGATGAATTCCCAACTAGTCAGATTGAAGGGAGGCAAAAAGATATACCAGGTCGTTGCGATAAAAACAAGTTCAAAAAGTATGCGTTTCATCTGAGTTCCTCCTAAATAATCCGACCTTCCAAATGATCCAGTTCATGTTGACAGATCTGAACTGGAAAACCTGTCAGCGTAATGGTCTGTTCCTGCCACTTACTATCACGATAGGAAACCGTAATCGTTTCAAAACGAGTTGTCGGTCGCACCCCAGTCAAAGACAAACAACCTTCCTCTGTCTCGTAAGGTCCTTCGTAGGAAAGGAGAATGGGGTTAAACATGACTATGGGAACCAAGCCAAGATTAAAGATAATCACGCGCTTCTGCACGCCAATCATATTGGCTGCCAGACCGACACAGGTCTCGCGATTGGCAAGCAGGGTATCCTGCAAATCCTTAGCCAGATAAAGGTCTTCCTGACTTGCAGGTTTCGAAACCTGCGACAAAAATAAGACATCTCGGACAATTTTCTTTTCCATTCTCTTTCACTCCTTGCTACTTTACTTTATTATAGCACAAAAGGGAGCGACTTATAGTCCTTTCCCTCAAATGCAAAAAAGCCATCCGAAGATGACTTTCTTTTTAAATAGCGTTCTTATCAAGACCAAGTTTACGTTGAACAAACTTAACGATTTCTACGATAAGAATCATTGAGAAGCTTCCAGCTAGAACAATGGCCCATTGTGACAAGTCTAGTTTGGTTACGTGGAAGATTCCTTCAAGCGGTTCTACGACGATCGTTGCCATCAAGAGAATGAAGGATACCAAGATAGACCAGTTGAAGGTCTTAGACTTGAATGGTCCAACTGTTAAGATGGATTGGTAAACAGACTTGACATTGTAGGCATGGAAGAGCTGGATCAAACCGAGTGTTGCAAAGGCCATGGTGAGGGCATCTGCGTGAATGGCTTGGTTGTCTCCTACATGGACTGGATAGGTAAGAGCAAGACCATAAACGGTCAAGACCAGTGCTCCTTGGAGTACACCTTGATAGATAATGGAACTCAAGACCCCACCTGAGAAGAAGCTTGACTTACGTCCACGTGGTTTGTGGGTCATAACACCTGGCTCAGCTGGCTCAACACCAAGAGCGATGGCTGGGAAGGTATCGGTTACCAAGTTAATCCACAAGAGATGAACTGGCTGTAAGACATCCCATCCAAAGAGGGTTGCTAGGAAAATGGTCAAAACTTCAGCCGTATTGGCAGAAAGAAGATATTGAATTGTCTTTTGAATGTTTGAGAAGACCTTACGTCCTTCTTCAACTGCGACTATAATGGTCGCAAAGTTATCATCCGCAAGAATCATATCAGAAGCTCCCTTAGAAACCTCTGTACCAGTGATTCCCATACCGATACCGATATCGGCTGTTTTCAGAGCTGGGGCGTCATTAACACCGTCACCTGTCATAGCAACGACCTTACCTTGGTTTTGCCAAGCTTTCACGATACGAACCTTGTGTTCTGGAGATACACGCGCGTAGACAGAGTATTGACCAACGACTTTTTCAAATTCTTCATCAGAAAGTTCGTTAAGCTCAGCACCTGTCAAGACATGGTCTTCTGAGTCATTTTCATCGATGATTCCCAAACGTTTGGCAATGGCTTCTGCTGTGTCTTGATGGTCACCCGTAATCATGATTGGACGGATTCCCGCTTCCTTAGCGACACGAACAGCTTCTGCCGCTTCGGCACGCTCTGGGTCAATCATCCCAATCAAACCAGTAAAGATCAAGTTGTTTTCAAGATCTTCAGAAGTCAAGTTCTCTGGAATGCTATCAATAATCTTATAAGCACCTGCAAGGACACGCAAGGCTTGGTGAGCCATTTCAGAGTTATTTGTGTGAATTAAGTCATTGACTTGATTATCAATCGGAGCAACATCTCCAGCCTTATCACGAGCAACACAACGTTTCAAGAGTTGATCTGGAGCCCCTTTGACTGCTACGAGGAATTTACCATCAGGCAATGGGTGAACTGTTGACATGAGTTTACGATCTGAGTCAAACGGTAACTCAGCTACACGAGGATATTTCTCTAAAAATCCTTTGACATCGTAGCCCTTGTCCAAGGCATACTGGATGAAGGCTGTTTCCGTTGGATCCCCGATCAGGTTTCCTTCAGCATCAATCTTGGTATCGTTGGCCAAGACAACTGAACGAAGTAGTGGCATGTCCAAGCCAAGTTCAATATCATCAGCTGAGTCATGTAAGACTGCGTCATAGAAGACTTTCTCGACTGTCATCTTGTTCATAGTAAGTGTACCAGTCTTATCAGAAGCGATGATTTCAGTTGAACCAAGTGTTTCTACTGCTGGCAACTTACGAACGATAGAGTTTCGTTTAGCCAAAACTTGAGTACCAAGGGCAAGAACGATGGTCACGATAGCAGGAAGTCCTTCTGGGATGGCTGCAACAGCAAGCGCGACAGAGGTCATCAACTCACCAAGTGGATTTTTACCTTGAATGAAGACTCCGACTACAAAAGTAACAAGGGCAATGACCAAAATTGCATAGGTCAAGACCTTAGAAAGGTTGTTCAAGTTTTGTTTGAGTGGTGTATCCGTCTCATCCGCATCTTGGAGCATGCCAGCGATATGCCCCACTTCCGTGTACATACCTGTATTGACAACAACACCAAGACCACGACCATAAGTCACGTTTGAGTTTTGGAAGGCCATATTGACACGGTCACCAATACCAGCATCTGCAGAGAGCTCGACGGTCAAGTCTTTTTCGACTGGAACAGACTCACCTGTCAAAGCAGCTTCTTCGATTTTGAGAGAGTTAGCCTCTAGCAAACGTAGGTCTGCTGGTACGACGTCACCTGCTTCAAGGGCAACGATATCTCCTGGTACCAATTCTTTGGAATCAATCTCTGCCATGTGTCCATCACGAATAACGCGAGCAGCTGGACTAGACATAGACTTGAGGGCCTCGATGGCTTCTTCTGCTTTTCCTTCTTGGTAAACACCAAAAGCAGCATTGATGATAACAACGGCTAGAATAATGATAGCATCTGCAATATCTTCCCCACCAGAAGTTATGACAGACAAGATGGCTGCAGCAACCAAAATAATAATCATCAAATCCTTAAACTGTTCGATAAACTTGACTAGGAGAGATTTTTTCTCACCCTCTTCCAGTTCATTGCGTCCATATTCAGCTAGACGTTTTTGCGCTTCGCTTGACGAAAGCCCTTGCTCAGTTGCTTCAACCGACTTCAAGACCTCTTCAGGACTTTGAGTATAAAACGCTTGGCGTTTTTGTTCTTTTGACATGTGTCTCCTCCTTGACATTGTGTGCAAAACAGACTCTCTTTCTGTCCTATCTTTTCACGACAAACAAAAAGAGACCTGTTAATCATAACAAGTCTCGCTGTTTAAGATAGCGCCGGAAAACATACTTTTCAGTATACAATTCGGAATGACGACACTATCACAGGTTTCTGCCAGCTACTCCCTTGAGTAGTACTATTATATCAAAATTTGAACAATTTTCAAGGGTTTAAATCTGATGAAACACTATCTGTATCAAAAGTACGATCGCTGATAATATACCTAGGACGACGTTTTGTTTCCAGATAAATTTTTCCAACATACTCACCAATTACGCCCAAACTAATCAATTGAACTCCACCAAGTAGGCTAACTATTGCATAGGTGCTTGCCCATCCAGCCACGACTGTACCAGCAAACTTACTCCATACAACCCAAATAATCAACAAAAAACTAAAGAGAGAGGTCAGGACTCCCAGACTTGTAATCAACCTTATCGGTTTGATTGATAAACTTGTAATACCATCCATAGCCAAACCAAGCATTTTAGACAGTGGGTAATGGCTCTCACCAGCAATTCGTTCATGTCGCTTATACGAAACGTAAGAATATTTAAAACCAACTAAAGGCATTAAACCACGAAGAAAAAGATTGACTTCAGTAAATTTATCTAATTCCTTCAAGAATCTTTTAGAAACCAATCGATAGTCAGCATGATTAAAAACGACTTCTGCTCCAAATAGGCGTAGCACTTTATAAAAACCTTCAGCTGTAATTCGTTTAAAAGCAGAGTCCGTATCACGGTTATCACGTACACCGTAGACAATTTCAGAACCGGTTTTATATTCTTCAATCATTTTATCCATACAATTGATATCATCTTGTCCATCGGCATCAATGGTAATGACAATATCAGCAAACTGAATGGCCTCATACATACCTGCAAGGACACTACTTTGATGCCCCCTGTTACGACTTTGTGACACACCAACTACAGAAGGGATGGTTTTAGCATAACTTTCTATCAGTTCCCAAGTCCGATCCTTACTACCATCATTTACATACATAATTTTGCTAAGAGGATGGATTTCTTCTTTCTTTACTAATTGTTCAATTTTTTCAACAAACATTGGATTAGTATGTGGTAAGACTTGCTCTTCGTTATAACATGGAACAACTATATATAAAATTGGCTTGTGTCTACTCATCTCTTTCTCCTAATCTTTTTATCCCAAAAGGAAAGTTAGTTCCTCTAAACATCCTGACTATCAATTCACAGCCCAAAATTGTCAATATGGCTACAAAAACTGTCGTTATATATTGATTAACAAAAATTCCAGTATATTTCGTAGACAATTCTTTAACTAATTTTTCTACTAACACCAGAACTATCGGCGAATGAACTCCATAATAAATCAATGTTTTTTGTCCGATTGATTTCATAATGGAACTCTCTGGAAGTGTTTTAAAAAATATAAGAACACTCCAAATCCCTGAAATAGCTGCCAAGTAAAATAAGAAATGATTTCCAATTTGCTGATAATACAAATCAACAATCTGATAGCCACTTACTCGATAGTTTAGTTTACTACTGTAATTGGTCAGAATAAGTCCAATCGGCAAAAGGTAAATTGAAAAATACTTTTCTAATTGATGTAAATTATTATTAGTCCATACTCCCAGCAAGATGAAAATCAGAGCAACAGGAACTAAATCAATATTCCAAATTAAATAATACTCCCTCTCATATACCTTCTGTCCGAGATAGACTAAAACCAAGAGAGATAGGATTATTATCACCCACTGGCTCAAATTCCATCTTCTCTTTAAAATAAAGTAACTGAAAACATGAGCCAAAAACATCACATTCAAAAACCATAATTGAAAATAAATATGCAAACGATCTGAAATCAGTAACTGTTTTATAAAATGAAGAATATCAAAACTCAGAGCCTGATCAGGGTACATGACAAAAAGTTGAAACAAAAAAACAAAACTATTTAGCAAGAAAAAAGGAATAACTAAACTCTTTACCTTATTTAAACAATAGCCTGAGAAGGTTTCATATTTTCTAACATTCAAAGTAAAACCAGATAAGAAAAAGAACAACGGTATGTGGAATGAATAGAGAAGCAACTTTGCATTATTTGGAACGAAGCTACTATGTCCAATGATAACTAATATAATCGCTAACCCTTTAGACATATCTATGTAACCAATTCGGTTCTTCATACTATCCTCCTGTTCCTAATTTTAATCGATAAACGCTCATATCTGAAGTTACAGATTCAACTTCCTCAAAGTAAACATCCTTCTGATAATGTTCTTTCATGATTTTTTTAACACTATCCATATTCCCTGATGAAGTGGACCAAAAGAAGAGAATATTCTGATTGTTGATTGCAGAAGATAACAGATTTTCAGGTTCTTCAACTCCGTATCTCTTCATTTGTTGATAATAATGAGGAGAAAAAGTTTGCCAATTTCCTAATGTTGTCGTATTTGTCACTAACTGATTGGATCTTAATTTAAAAGTCGATAATGTAGGCTGTGAAGAAACCAAAGTACCATATCCACCGAAAACAATAAGTTTATCCGAATTCCTCTGTACAAGATTTTGGTACTCTGAGACTATTGACGATTGAATATAGGGAAACCAATACAGTTCTTGTCCAAGCTTATTTATCCATACTGCTCCTCCTAGTATTCCCATTATTTGTATGCTAAGGAACACCTTTCTCTTATCAAATAAACTTCTTTTTTCATAAAATGATCGAGCATAGAAAATAAATACTAATAAGAAACATACTATTAGAGGGATATATACGCGCTCTACTACCCTTTGTCTAACAAAGAGAGCTCCAATTAAAAGTAATGGGAAAATCGGTACAAACCATCCGTATAGTTTCTTAGGCTTAAAAATCAAAAACCAACTAATCAGCATTAAAGAGAAGGTTGTCAGAATACTATTCTTAAAAAAATCTGATATCATCCGAGGCAGATTAAACGAGTATTTTTCTGAAAGGGAACGAACAGATTGAATGTTTGTTAAAAGAGCATTGCTTAAGGCTTTTTTTTCAGCAAATAACCAGTAGGTGGAGACATTCAAATCATTTTCACTTACCCCCAAAGCTTCCAATTCATTCGCATGTCTTTGATAATCAATAGCAGGATAATCTCTCAAATTCGTACTTAGGGCATTCCATGTCAAATACTCCTGTACGTCAGCTTTACCTAGTGTATATAGTTTATTGGAAGCAAAAATCAGTAAAATGACGCTAAATAATAAAATAATTTCTTTTCTTTTTTTAGAAGATATCCACTCAAAGAGCAGAAAAGGGAATAACAGTAAAATAAAGCTAGATATAATCTGAGGCCTAATTGATAAACCAATGAATAATAGTGATAGTCCAGAAATGTACCTTTTGTCAAATAGAAAAAAAGTTGCTGCTGTAGCTGATAAATATGCAATAACGGAAAAAGAAAAATATTTAATAAGTATCAATTGGGCTAAAAACACTATTGGAAGCAAAAGATACAGTTTTTTCTTATAAAAAAATGATGTATATACGCTAAAACTAATACAGTAAATACTAACTAAAAAAATAAAATAAATATTCCAGTTTGTAACCATTTGTTGAAGCCAAACCAAACCTGAAGATAATAAAATTCCTATGTAGGGTAATAACATATTTTCCCCAGATAATATGGTTTGGTTTACCATGATATCATCTACAACAGGATATTCAAAACCTCTAAATGATATATAGAGATAAAAAAATAAAATGGCAAAAAACTTAAGCTAAGTAGCCTACTGACCATATTTTTATTTATCATTACAAGCTCTCTTTCGAATAAATATTACCCTTCAATTCTACCACATTTCCTTATAAAAAACTAGCTTACTTCCAACCTTGTGAGCCTATATCGTTTGAATTTTCCCATGAAAACCAGTATAATGAAAACAGAATCTCAGCACTAGAAAGGAAGTCCGATGAACCAATCCATGTCAAATCTCAAGTTGGCGGAACGTGGTGCCATTATCAGCATTTCGACCTACCTCCTCTTATCTGCGGCAAAATTAGCGACTGGCCATCTCCTACATTCTTCCAGTTTGGTAGCGGATGGTTTCAACAACGTATCCGATATTATCGGAAATGTTGCTCTTCTGATTGGCATTCGGATGGCGCGCCAGCCCGCAGATCGTGACCATCGCTTTGGTCACTGGAAAATTGAAGATTTGGCTAGTTTGATTACTTCCATCATCATGTTCTACGTTGGCTTTGATGTTCTTCGGGACACCATTCAAAAAATTCTCAGTCGGGAACAGACTGTTATTGACCCTCTGGGTGCTACTCTAGGAGTCATCTCTGCGGCAGTCATGTTCGCAGTTTATCTCTATAATACTCGCCTCAGTAAGAAATCCAAATCCAAGGCTCTCAAGGCTGCCGCCAAGGACAATCTTTCCGATGCTGTCACCTCGCTTGGGACTTCCATTGCCATCCTAGCCAGCAGTTTCAATTATCCAATCGTGGATAAATTGGTCGCTATCATTATCACTTTCTTTATCTTAAAGACAGCCTATGATATCTTTATCGAGTCTTCCTTCAGTCTTTCAGATGGTTTTGATGACCGTCTGCTAGAGGACTACCAAAAGGCCATCATGGAGATTCCAAAGATTAGTAAGGTCAAGTCCCAAAGAGGACGTACCTACGGTAGCAATATCTACCTTGATATCACGCTGGAGATGAATCCTGATCTATCAGTCTATGAAAGTCACGAAATTGCAGACCAGGTTGAGTCTATGCTAGAAGAACGATTTGGAGTATTTGATACCGATGTCCATATCGAACCTGCTCCTATACCTGAGGACGAGATTTTAGACAATGTCTATAAAAAACTACTCATGCGCGAGCAATTGATTGACCAAGGCAATCAACTCGAAGAACTCCTTGCTGAGGACTTTCACTATATCCGTCAAGATGGAGAGCAGATGGATAAAGAGGCTTTTAAGTCTGAAAAAGAACTTAAAGCTACTATTAAGGATATTCAAATCACTTCCATTAGTCAGAAAACCAAGCTCATTTGCTATGAGCTGGATGGTATCGTCCATACCAGTATCTGGCGTCGCCATGAGACTTGGCAAAATATTTTCCACCAGGAAACTAAAAAAGAAGACAAACAGTGACGTGACCCTATCCAATGGGTAGGGCCTTTTTGATTATGCTACTTTAAGCAAAGACAGACTATGACGGTTTGGAAGATTTGCTTTTCGAAGCTTGTTTTGCCTCTTTTCTTGCTTGGCGATTTTGCTCGATGCGCCATTCTCTTTCATAGTACTTCATTGCCTCATAGACCCTTTCAGGAAGTCCTACATCTAGTAGAAAGATAGGGATAATTAAATCTGCTGACGGATGAAAAGGGAGAATCCTTCTCTTCAACAGAGCTAGAAAGGATTGGGATTTCACATTTTCCTTGTTTTTAAAATCAACTTCAATCCGATAGGAGTCCCTATACTTCCCTCGAATTCGAGAGAAGAAAAAGTCCTCTACATCAGCCCAAGCATAGAAATGACTGGGTTTCTTTGGGTTTGGTTTGTAGTAAAACCCCTCGACAGTACATTTCAAATATTCCTTATCGGAGCTTAACATTCTGTATGTCTGATAAACGACTACTCCAGCGCAAAAAAGTACAAGCAACATTAACAAAAGGCTTATCGTATGCAGTTGAGTCCCCTTTTGCGAGTACGAATGGAGATAAGAGAGAGGCAACAAGAAGAAAAGCACTGAAGCCAAGCCAAACAAGGCATTCCAAATGATTTTCTTGGGACTACGTTTAATGACTTTTTCTTCCATCATGCCAACTCACTTAAATATTCATAGCGTTCGTATTTTTCAAGGAGGGCTTCATTCTTCTCGTCTAGTTCTTTCTGAAGAGTGGCCAGTTTACCAAAATCAGAACCATTTGCCTGCATTTCTTCTTCAATGGTTGCGATACGATTTTCCAAGGCTTCAATATCGCCTTCAATGCTTGCCCACTCCTGCTTTTCTTGATAGGTCATTCGCTTCTTTTCTTCACGGACTTTGACTACTTTTTCCTTTTCGGCCTTTTGCACTTGATTGGCCATCTCTGTTTCAAAGGCTTTCTCGTCAAGGTAGTCGGAGTAATGACCAAAGAAAGGACGAATCTTGCCATCTTCAAAAGCTAGAATCTTGGTCGCTACCTTATCCAGGAAATAACGGTCGTGGCTAACTGTCAATACTGGCCCTGCAAAACCTTGCAAGAAATTCTCCAAAACTGTCAAAGTTGCAATGTCCAAGTCATTTGTCGGCTCATCCAAGAGAAGAACATTTGGTTTTTCCAAAAGCAATTTGAGAAGATAGAGGCGTTTTTTCTCGCCACCAGACAATTTCTCAATCAAGGTTCCATGCGTCGAACGTGGGAAGAGGAACTGCTCCAGTAACTCAGCGATAGAAGTTGTGGAACCACCACTGGTCTTTACCTCTTCTGCCACTTCCTGCAGGTAATTGATAACGCGCTTGCTTTCATCCAAGCCTTCGATTTGTTGAGAGAAATAGGCGATGCGAACAGTTTCCCCTCTCACAACTTGTCCTTCAGTTGGCTCAAGACTTCCTGCAATCAAGTTGAGCAGGGTTGACTTCCCAACACCGTTGTCCCCAACGATACCGATACGGTCTTTAGCTTGCACCAAAAGGTTAAAATCTTTCAAAATAGGCTTGTTCTCATAGGCGAAGGAAACATTCTGAAACTCGATGACTTTTTTCCCAATCCGACTGGTTTCAAAGTTCATGGTCAAGTCTGCCTCAGCAACGCCGCCTGAAACTTCTTTTTTCAAATCATGGAAACGATTGATACGAGCCTGCTGCTTGGTCGCACGCGCCTGCGGTTGTCTGCGCATCCAAGCCAGTTCTTGTTTGTAGAGTTGTTCTTTTTTGTGAAGGAGAGCAGCATCGCGTTCATCTTGTTCCGCCTTAAGGCGAACATAGTCCTGATAATTGCCCTGATACTCGGTCAAGCCTGCTCGGTCCAACTCGAAAATTCGTGTTGACAGTGCATCTAGGAAATAGCGATCATGGGTGATAAAGAGAACCGTCTTCTTGGAATTTTTCAAGAAAAGGGTCAGCCACTCGATGGTCGCAATGTCCAGATGGTTGGTCGGCTCGTCCAGTAGCAAGAGATCGTGGTCTCCAAGAAGAACTTGCGCCAACTGAACCCGTCTTCTCAGACCACCTGACAATTCACCAACTGGAGTCGACAAGTTCTGAATACCCAACTTGCTGAGAACGGTCTTGACCTGACTTTCGATTTCCCAGGCTTGGAGAGAATCCATCTCAGCCATGACCCGTTCCAAAAAAGTCTGCTTGTCCTCGCTATAGTTGAGCATGATCAACTCATACTCACGAATCAACTGGATTTCCTTGAGGTCGCTGGATAGGACCGTATCCAAAACTGTCTTGCTATCATCGAACTCTGGATCCTGGGTCAAATAGCCAATCTGGTAGTCATTTTTAGCTGAAAAAGGACTGACATCCCCATCAAAGCCTGAAACACCTGATAAAACATCTAAAAGGGTGGTCTTACCCGTGCCATTGACACCAATGAGACCGATTCTATCTAAATCATGGATGATAAAAGAAATATCTTTAAAAACGGTCTTGTCACCGACGGATTTGCTTAGTTTTTCAACGATAAAATCACTCATTTTTTCTCCCTCAGGTAAGCATGGATTGCTTGACGATCATTTTCCAACTCTCCATCGACAATGGCAAACTCAATCTCTGTTAAAATCTCTCCCAAGTCTGGTCCTGGCTGGTAACCATATTCCTTAATCAAAATTCCACCGTTAATCTGAATTTCTTTCTTGTCATGAATGGTCAAACTATGGTAAGTTTCTGTGATAGCTTGTGGGTTGACTTCTTTTCCTTGGGCCTGACGAAGATTTTCAGCTTGTAGAAGGGAATCCAAGTCAAAGCGGTAACAATCGCGCTTGCTCAGCTCTCCTTCTTCTCGCAAAGCCAAAATGGTCAGCAAATCCTGAACCTGCTTGGCAAACTGGCGTGAGGTTTTCCAAGCTTTCAAAAATGGCTGTGCATCTTTAATCTCCAAAGCCCACAATAGAGCCGCCCAGGCTTGTTCAGAAGATTCAAAAGTGAACTCAGTCTCCAAATCAAACAGTCTGTTGAGCTTGTCCTGGCTCCCTGCCATATCTGGAAGATAGTCATAAGCTCGACTCTCAATCATGGAAGCCAGACCAACTCGCCAAAAAGGTGCCAGCAAGAGCTTATCAAACTCAACGAAGGTACGCTCCACAGAAATTTTCTCCAAGAGTGGCGTCAAAGTCTTCATCGCCACAAAAGTTTCTGACTCAAGTTTAAAACCGAGACTGGCCTGAAAACGAAAACCACGCATAATACGTAAAGCATCTTCGTTGAAACGTTCACTAGCCACTCCAACTGCTCGCAAGACTTGGTTTTTCAAATCTTCTAAACCATGGAACAAGTCAATAATTTCGCCTGTCTCATCCAAGGCAAAGGCATTAACTGTGAAATCACGGCGCTTGAGGTCCTCTTCTAGCGAACGCACAAAGGAAACCGCACTGGGTCTACGATAGTCCACATAGACATCCTCTGTTCGAAAGGTTGTTACCTCATACTCCTCGTCCCCATCTAGGACCAAGACGGTTCCGTGCTCGATTCCGATGTCAGCTGTGCGAGGGAAAATCTGCTTGGTTTCTTCTGGATAGGAAGAAGTCGCAATATCCACATCGTGGATGGGGCGATTGAGGAGGGCATCTCGAACAGAGCCCCCAACAAAATAGGCCTCAAAGCCTGCTTCTTTAATTTTTTCTAATACTGGTAAAGCCTTCTGAAATTCAGAAGGCATTTGCGTTAATCTCATAATAAGTGTTCTAATCCATAGACAAGCTCATGACGCTTGACAACTTCTTTGATTCCCAAATTGACCCCTGTCATGAAGGAGCTGCGATCATAGGAGTCATGACGAAGGGTCAATCCTTCCCCCTGATTGCCAAAGATGACTTCTTGATGAGCTACTAAGCCTGGCAAACGAACTGAGTGGATCCGCATGCCATCAAAGTTAGCACCACGGGCACCAGCAATCAATTCTTCCTCATCAGGCGCACCTTGTTGGATAGACTCTCGAACTTCTGCCATCAACTCAGCCGTTTTAATGGCTGTTCCACTCGGAGCATCTTTTTTCTTGTCATGATGGAGCTCGATAATCTCCACATTTGGGAAATATTTGGCAGCCTGCGCCGCAAATTGCATGAGCAAGACAGCTCCCAAGGCAAAGTTAGGGGCAATCAAGCCACCCAAATCTTGTTCACGAGAAAATGCTTTTAGTTCTGTAATTTCTTCACTAGTGAATCCTGTTGTTCCAACTACTGGAGCAAAGCCTTTTTCAAGAGCAAAGCGTGTATTTTCGTAGGCAACGGCTGGTGTAGTAAAATCCACCCAGACATCCACTTCAACACCAGCCAAGTCAGCCTTATCATTGAAGACAGGAATTCCCTGCCATTCTGACTCAGACTCAAAAGGATCCAAAACTGCGACCAAGTCCAAGTCTGGATCAGCCAAGACCATCTGACAAGCAGCTTGGCCCATCTTTCCCTTAAAACCGGCAATAATTACTCGAATACTCATCTCTACTCCTGTCTAAGATACAAAGCCTGTAAGAACACAAAGTGAAAATAGGAGTTCTGATCAAGGAGTGTCTACTCCTTGGAAGAACTATCTTTTTCACACAGGGTTCCAGGCGTGTTCAATTATCAAGATACAAAGGACGTTAGCTGCCCATGAAAAATAGGGAATGGCGCTGACTTTCTACGAAAGGCAAGACAGGCATCTTTTTTCAAGAGGCAGGTAGGCCGTGTTCAATTGCTAAGATACAAAGCCTGTAAGAACAATTTAGACGATTGGTGTATAGCTCAAGGCGATACTACCTTCTCCAAGGTGGGTCCCAATGACACTACCAAAGGTTTCAATTGGAATTTCAGCAGTCACACCACTCTCCATCAAAAGCTGACGTAAATCCGCTGCCTTTTGAGGAGCGTTCCCATGAATGACTGTTATACGGTAGTCCCCATCTTTTGTCAACTCCTTGATGATTTCCACCAAACGTTTGATTGCTTTCTTTTCTGTACGAACTTTTTCGTAAACTTCAATCACTCCTTGGTCATTAAAGTAAAGGATAGGCTTGATACTGAGGAGATTTCCTAAGATAGCTGCTCCATTTGACAAACGTCCTCCCTTAACCAGGTGATCGAGGTCATCTACTATGATAAAGGCTGAATTATCAGCAATTTGAATCCCCAACTTCTCCTGAATCTGGGCAAAATCATCACCTTGTTCTGCCCATTCAAAGGCACTCTCCACCATAAATCCGAGAGGGGAACTTGTGATATGGGTATCTGGAAAGGCAATGGTCAAGCCATCATACTCATCCAACATGTATTGGATGTTCTGATAAAAGCCTGAAATTCCTGACGAAAGAAAGAGTCCTAAGACATGGGTATAACCCTCGTCTTTCAAAGAACTAAGAATCTCATCCAATTTGGCAATACTTGGTTGACTAGTTTTAGGCAATTCTACAGACTGAGCCATTTTTTGATAAAATTCCTCAGCAGTCAGATTGACACCTTCAACATACTCCTCTCCATCAATATTGACAGGAATATCCAAGATAAATAGATTCTCTCTTTGCAGCGTCTTCTCCTCTAAATAGGCTGAAGAATCTGTAATGACAGCTAATTTCATGACTAAAACTCCAAATTGATCCCTGGAAGATCCAAGGCGATTTCTGTTACTTCATACGTCAAACGATTGAGCATGTTCAAACATGGACGTGCCAGAGTTTCAACTTCTTCTTGGTTAAATTCGCTTGGTTCGTTGACAATGCGACCTTCCACGTGGTTAACTTGAGAAATCGTTCCGCTGATGACAAATTTGTCAAAGACAATCATGAAACTCAAGATAACGACAAGCGAAGTCACTTGGTTTTCTTGGTCATGTTGGAGCAACTGAAAGTTCACGTCTACCTTGGTTTCAGGAGCTCCATTTTCATTTTCCCATTCAAAGTTACGAGCATCAAAGTGATACTGGCTAACAAATTCTTGTTCTCTTTTAAGATTCATTTTTCTCTCCCTTTGCTACAATTTACTATGCAATTGTACCACATTTTTATCATTTCATCTAGTTTTCTAGGCTTTAGTCAATTCCGATTTCATCTTTAACAACAGCAGCAATCGTATCTACGTAGTAGTTCACTTCTTCTGTTGTTGGCGCTTCTGCCATGACACGCAAGAGGGGTTCTGTTCCACTTGGGCGGACAAGGATACGACCGTTCCCTGCCATCTCTTCTTCCATCTTTTCGATGATCGTTTTAATAGCTGGTACTTCCATGGCTTTTTCTTTCATGGCATTTTCCACTCGGATATTGACCAGTTTTTGTGGGTAAATCGTCACTTCTGATGCCAATTGAGACAAGCTCTTGCCTGTTTCTTTCATGATTTTAGTCAATTGGACAGCTGATAATTGACCATCACCAGTTGTGTTGTAATCCATCAAGATTACGTGACCAGACTGTTCACCACCAAGGTTGTAGCCTGATTTTCTCATTTCTTCAACGACATAGCGGTCACCAACAGCAGTCACTGCCTTGTTAATGCCAGCACTCTCCAAGGCCTTATGGAAGCCAAGGTTAGACATAACCGTTGTCACAATGGTGTTTTGAGCCAACTGGCCTTTTTCAGAAAGGTATTTACCGATGATATACATGATCTTATCACCATCGACGATGTCACCATTTTCATCAACAGCAATCAAACGGTCACTGTCTCCGTCAAAGGCCAAACCAATAGCTGACTGGCTTTCTTTGACCACTTCTTGAAGAGCTTCTGGATGTGTAGAACCCACATTCAAGTTGATATTAAGACCATCTGGTGTCTCACCGATAACAGTTATTTGAGCCCCAAGGTCTGCAAAGATTTGACGGGCACTTGTAGATGCTGCACCGTTGGCTGTATCCAAGGCCACTTTCATTCCCTCAAGAGGAGTTCCAGTTGAAACAAGGTAGCCTTCATACTTGCGTAAACCTTCTGGATAGTCCACTAAGGTTCCCAAGCCTTCGGCACTTGGACGAGGAAGGGTGTCTTCTGTAGCATCCAGCAAGGCTTCGATTTCTGCTTCTTTTTCATCATCAAGTTTGAAGCCATCCCCACCAAAGAATTTAATTCCATTATCAAGGGCTGGGTTGTGACTAGCGGAAATCATGACACCTGCACTGGCTCCCTCAGTTTTGACCAAGTAAGCTACTGCTGGTGTTGCAAGGACACCGAGTTTGTAGACGTGAATCCCTACGGAGAGGAGACCTGCCACTAAGGCTGATTCTAACATTTCTCCTGAGATACGTGTATCACGTCCTACAAAGACTTTAGGGGCTTCTGTTTCGTGTTGGCTAAGAACATAACCACCAAAACGTCCCAGTTTAAAGGCCAATTCTGGCGTCAGTTCTACGTTTGCTTCTCCACGGACTCCATCGGTCCCAAAATATTTACCCATTTTATTTATCATCCTTTTCTACTATTTTATTTAGTCCTGTTTAGACGAGTCTGGTTTCGTTTCTGAACTCGTTGAAGACGAACTGCTGGTTGAAGAGCCCGTTGACGAGGTCGTTGACGAAGAACTCGAGCTAGACGATACTGTTTTGGTTGTAATTTTCATTGTAGTGTCAAATGGCATAATGACGCTTGGTAAGACATTTCCATTTTTATCAACTGCTTGTAGTGGAACAGAGGCCGAGTAGTTACCCGTTATCCGTTCACTCGTCGGCAAGATGGCAATGACACGATCTACTCTAGAGAGAGTCTCCTCGTCACTGATAACCGTTACTTTTTCATCTGACACAGTGACTGTATCAATTTTCACACGAGAATCAATCTGGCTAGGGTCAATCTCCGGCACAACGATTACATTATCTCGTTTTGCTTTTTTGCCGACCTTGACTGTTATCTTTTGCGGAGTTGCAACAGCCGTCAAACCACTCGGTAAATTTTCAATGGTTAGAGGAACTTCGATGGTCCCTACACTGGCATTGGTTAAGTCAGCTTTGACCTTGAATTTCCGAGTGCTTTCCTGCATTTCGCTCGCCAATGCAACTCTGTTTGACCCTGTCAGAAAGACCGTCACTTCAGAAGTAAAGCCACTGATAAAATACTGATCGCTGTCGTACTGAATATCGATTGGGACATTGAGTACCGTATTGGTATAGGTTTCTGTCCGCACTTGTCTGGCGCTATTGCTATTCTGATAGTTTGTTGAAGTCGCATAGATAAAAAGGATGCAGGCGAAAAAGAAGGAAGAAATAATATAAAGACTATTTTTTCTCATGTTTCAATCCTCCTAGCAAACGCTCCTTCAGACCTTGTTTTTTCTCTGATGTTGGAAGTAAGATTCTTCTTAACTCCGATTCAAACTCTTCCAAGGTCAAATCATGTTTAAAGACTCCATTATAGGTGATTGAGATTCCACCGGTTTCTTCTGAAACCACAAAGGTAAGAGCATCCGATACTTCTGACAAACCAATTGCTGCCCTATGACGTGTCCCAAACTCCTTAGAAATTCCAGTATTTTCAGTCAGGGGTAGGTAGGCTGAAGTTACGGCAATCCGATCTTCTCTGACAATAACCGCTCCATCGTGTAAGGGTGTATTAGGGATAAAGATATTAATTAATAACTCAGAGGAAATCTTAGCATCCAGAGGAATCCCAGTCGAGATATATTCCTGCAAGGTTCTTACTCGCTGAACAGCTACAAGAGCACCAATCTTACGAGGGCTCATGTACTCGACTGATTTGACAAAGGCACGAACCATTTGCTCTTCCGCACTAATAGGGGCATTGTAGAAGAAATCCGTAGCCCGACCCAATCGTTCCAAACCAGTCCGAATCTCTGGTGAAAAAATAACTACCGCTGCAATGACCCCGTAGGTGATGATCTGATTGATCAACCAGGAAATGGTCGTCAAACCAATCATATTGGACAGAATCTGACCTAAAATAAAGACCAGAACACCCCGCACCAAAATCATGATTTTGGTCCCTGCAATCGCTTTGGTAAAATGATATAAAATATAAGTCACAATGAGAATATCAATCAGATTGGTGACTATTGTCCAAGGACTTGAAAACAAACTCGTCCAGTATTGCAAATTGGATAATTGTTGAAAATTCATCCCTGGCCTCCTCCCCTTCAAAACACTTTCTGTACCATTATACCATTTTTTGCCCATTTTTTCCCTATCCTACCTCATTTTAAATTAAGCAAAAATATGATAAAATAAACTGATTAGAAAAAACGAAGGAGAAATCATGTCTCAACTCTATGATATTACCATTGTAGGTGGCGGTCCTGTTGGGCTCTTTGCTGCCTTTTACGCTCACCTACGCCAAGCCAAAGTCCAAATCATCGACTCCCTTCCCCAGCTCGGTGGTCAACCTGCCATCCTCTACCCTGAAAAGCAAATCCTTGATGTGCCAGGTTTTCCAAACTTAACCGGAGAAGAGTTGACCAATCGCTTGATTGAACAGCTAAACGGCTTTGAAACACCTGTTCACCTCAACGAAACTGTTCTTGAAATCGAGAAACAAGATCAAGGATTTACCATCACAACTAATAAGGGAAGCCACCTGACTAAAACAGTCATCATTGCCATGGGTGGCGGTGCCTTTAAACCACGGCCACTCGAATTAGACGGTGTTGAGGACTATGAAAACATCCACTACCACGTTTCCAACATCCAACAATACGCTGGTAAGAAAGTGACCATCCTTGGTGGTGGGGACTCAGCAGTGGACTGGGCTCTGGCTTTTGAAAAGATTGCCCCAACTACTCTCGTTCACCGTCGAGATAATTTCCGCGCCTTGGAACATAGTGTGCAAGCCCTGCAAGAATCATCTGTGACCATCAAGACACCGTTCGTCCCTAGCCAACTCCTTGGAGATGGTAAAACACTCGACAAACTAGAAATCACCAAAGTCAAATCAGATGAAACCGAAACTATCGAGGCAGACCATCTCTTTGTCAACTATGGTTTCAAATCATCTGTTGGCAATCTTAAAAATTGGGGGCTGGACCTCAACCGTCACAAGATTATCGTCAATAGCAAGCAAGAATCTAGCCAAGCAGGTATCTATGCCATCGGGGACTGCTGCTACTATGAAGGTAAGATTGATTTGATCGCTACAGGACTGGGTGAAGCTCCAACAGCTGTTAACAATGCCATTAACTACATTGACCCAGAACAAAAAGTTCAACCCAAACACTCGACCAGTTTATAAGAAAAAACCACGGATCAACGATTCGTGGTTTTAGAGTTCTTCTGCGATCTTGTTTATTTTTCTAAGTCTGTGGTTGACGCCACTTTTGGTCAGAGGATTGCTCAGGCTATCTGCCAACTGCTGGATAGAGTAGTCTGGATGCTGAATCCGCAACTGCGCTACCTCTTGCAAATCCACGGGTAAATTTTCCAAACCCATTCTATCTTTGATTTTACTGATATTATTAATGGTCTTCATACTAGCAGAAACCGTCCGAGCGATATTGGCTGTTTCAGCGTTATTGGCGCGATTGAGGTCGTTACGGGTTTCACGCAAAATCTTGACGCGCTCAAAGTTATCACGCGCCTGCATAGCCCCAATCACGATCAAAAAATCCATGATGTCTTCTGCACGTTGAAGATAGGTAACTGCACCTTTCTTGCGTTCAATAACCTTGGCGTCCAGCAAAAACTGCTGAAGAAGAGAGGCCAATCCTTGGGCATGGTCCAGATAAACGGAACTGATCTCCAACTGGTACTTGCCAGACTCAGGATCTCGGATACTACCATTTGCCAGAAAGGCCCCACATAAGTAAGCACGACCAGCTTCTTCATCTGCTAAAATATCGGGATCAATACCCATCTCCAAACCAAAGAAGGAATCCGCAAGCCGCAAATCAGCTAAAAGCTCCTGCACCCTCTCATCAGTATAGACCGTGTAGACACGATTCTTGCGAAGATTGCTTCTCTGATGGTGACGAATTTCTGACTTGATCTCATAAAAATGGAGAAAGGACTCATAAAGGTGCCGAGCTAACTTGGCATTTTCAGTTACGACGGACAAGGTCAGGCCTGAAGTCGAGAGACCAATACTGCCAGACATCTTGATGATGGCAGACAATTCATGACGACTGAGATGGTGTTGACCAAGAATTTCCTCTTTTACTGCAACTGTAAAACTCATTTTCTCACCTGTATAATGCGCATCAATTCATCTACAATCAAATCGCCATCATGGAAGGCACCTCCATTTTCCAAACGAAGGAAGTTGGATGAAATCACACGAGGGACCTGCTTGCAAAGACCAGCAAAGTCATGCTCTACCTGAACCAAATATTCATCAAAACGGTTGGTATCCATGTATTCTCTAGGAACCTTTTCGATATTAACCAAGACCGTGTCGATAAATGGCCGACCTAAGTGTCGATGGAGGACTTCCACGTGGTCACTGTCTGAAAAGTGCTCTGTTTCCCCACGCTGGGTCATGATATTGCAGACATAGGCGATCTCTGCCTTAGTCTCCAAGAGAGCCTGCCCGATCTCCTCGATGACAATATTCGGCAAAATCGATGTAAAGAGGGAACCAGGCCCCAGGACGATCATGTCACTCTCTAGGATAGTATTGACCACTCGACGGCTGGCTTGCGGTGTTTCATCATCCAAGGTATTGGTCACATAGACATGGTCAATCATACCTGGATGATCTGCAATGTGGCTCTCACCTGCCACCTCAGAACCGTCTTTAAAGACTGCATGCAGTGTCAAAGGCTGATCGCTTGATGGGTAGATTTTTCCTGTTGTGTGGAAAAAGAGACTTAGCAGCTGCATGGCATTGTAAGTGGACCCTTGCATTTCAGAAAGTCCTGCTATAATGATATTTCCTAGAGGATGACCCGCAAAAGCACCAGCGTCTTCTGAAAAGCGGTACTGAAAAACCTTCTCATAAAATTTAGGCATATCCGACATGGCTACCAGAACATTGCGAAGATCGCCTGGTGGTGTCAGCTGTTGGATATTCTTTCTTAGCTCACCAGAAGATCCGCCATCATCAGCTACCGTTACGATGGCTGCGATATCAACATCCTTTTCTCGCAAGCTTTTCAAAATGACGGGGATACCAGTTCCTCCACCAATTACCGTTATCTTTGGTTTTCTCATGAACGGTTTACCGTTTCCTTTCTTCTGTCTTTGTCACGATGGCTTTCATTGACAGGCCAGTTTTTAGCAAGGTCCTCAGCGATTCGTTTGGCAAAGGCAACACTACGGTGTTGTCCACCCGTACATCCTACTGCGATAGTTAAAACAGACTTGCCTTCTTTTTTGTAACTTGGCAAAATGGGTTCAATCAAGGCGAGTAAGTGCTGATAGAAACTTTCAGACTCTTCATGATTCATCACATAGTCATAAACTGCTTGATCCTCACCTGTCTGATTACGGAGTTCAGGGAGGTAGTATGGATTTGGCAAGAAACGGACATCAAAGACCAAATCTGCATCAATAGGGATACCATACTTGAATCCAAAAGACATGACCTCAATACGGAAAGACTGGGTTTGTTCTTGGTCCGAAAATTGCTCAGCAATGGTTTTACGAAGTTCACGCGGAGTGAGTTCTGTCGTATCCACCACATTTTGGCTCATGTTTTTCAAAGGTGCCAAAAGTTCACGTTCCAGCTTGATGCCATCTAAAATTCGACCATCTGCTGCTAGAGGGTGACTTCTTCTAGTTTCCTTATAGCGTGCCACCAATTCCTTATCTTTTGCATCCAAAAAGAGAATTTTGAAATCCAATTCATCCTGATTTTCCAATTCATCCAAAACTGCCTGAATCTCTGAAAAGAAGGAACGGCTACGCATGTCCACAACCAAGGCCAGTTTGTGGTCATCATCTTTAGTTTCAACCAACTGCAAGAACTTTGGTAAGAGGGCTGGTGGCATATTGTCAATCGTAAAATATCCCAAATCTTCGAAGGACTGAATGGCTACCGTTTTCCCTGCGCCACTCATCCCTGTCACAATCACCAGGTGAAGTTGTTTCTTTGTCATCTATCTCTCCTTATATCAAAAAAAGTTTGGCAGAGCCAAACTTCAACTAGCTTATCCAATCTCTGCGATCACTTCAATTTCGACTTTTACATCACGAGGAAGACGTGCAACCTCTACAGCTGAACGAGCTGGAAATTCCTCTTTAAAGGCAGTCTGGTAAACCTCGTTAAAAGGAACAAAGTCGTTCATATCGCTCAAGAAGCAAGTTGTTTTGACAACATGGTCAAAGTCTGTTCCTGCTTCAGCCAAAATAGCAGCAATGTTTTTCAAAACTTGTTCTGTCTGTTCTTGGATCGTTTCTCCTACAATTTCTCCAGTTTCAGGAGATAGGGGAACTTGACCGCTAGCAAACAAAAGATTGCCAACGATTTTCCCTTGAACATAAGGTCCGATTGCTTTTGGAGCTTTGTCTGTATGAATTGTTTTTGCCATTTCTTTCCCTCACAATTTTTCTAATATTGCGTCCCAAGCCTGATCCATCCCTACCTTGCTGACAGATGAAAATAGAATGAAGTCGTCACTGGGGTCAAAGTTTAATTTCTTTTTGATTGCTGATTCATGCTTGTTCCACTTACCACGGGGAATCTTATCTGCCTTAGTCGCAACGATGATAACCGGAATCTCATAATACTTGAGAAATTCGTACATCTGCACATCATCTGCTGACGGGTCGTGACGGAGATCCACCAGACTGACCACGGCACGGAGATTTTCCCGAGTGGTCAAATACTCCTCAATCATGCGCCCCCATTTTTCACGTTCCTTTTTGGAAACGCGGGCATAGCCATAACCTGGTACATCCACAAAACGCATCTTGTCATCAATGTTGAAGAAGTTGAGTAACTGGGTCTTCCCAGGTTTTCCTGATGTACGAGCAAGATTTTTGCGGTTCAACATGGTGTTGATAAAGCTAGACTTGCCGACATTTGAACGCCCTGCAAGGGCAATCTCTGGCAGTTCATCCTGCGGATAGTGGGACTTGTTTGCCGCACTGAGCAGGATTTCAGCATTGTGTGTATTGATTTCCATAGTCACCTCTAGGCTGTTTCTAGGATGGGTTTTTCCGTTCCATCGACAGCTTCTTTTGTGATGCGGACCAATTTCACATTTTCCTGACTCGGTACTTCAAACATAACATCTAGCATGGTTTCTTCAATGATTGAGCGAAGACCACGCGCACCAGTTTTGCGTTCGATAGCCTTATTGGCAATTTCTTGAAGGGCTTCATCGTCAAATTCCAACTCAACATCATCATAAGAAAGCAAGGTTTGGTATTGTTTGACCAAGGCATTTCTTGGCTCCTTCAAGATGCGAACCAAATCATCGACCGTCAATTGCTCAAGAGCTGCAAAGACAGGTAAGCGCCCAATCAACTCAGGAATAATACCGAACTTTTGAATATCTTCAGCGATGATTTCCTGCATGTAGGAGCTGTTTTCGTCAATCGCCTTGTTATTTTGGCCAAAACCGATGACTTTTTCTCCCAGACGTTGTTTAACGATTTCTTCGATGCCATCAAAAGCACCACCCACGATAAAGAGGATATTTTTGGTATCTACTTGAATCATCTCTTGTTGTGGATGTTTGCGTCCACCTTGAGGCGGCACGCTAGCAACGGTTCCCTCGATAATCTTGAGAAGGGCTTGTTGCACACCTTCACCCGA
The DNA here is from genome assembly GCF_000253155.1 of Streptococcus oralis Uo5. Lineage (NCBI taxonomy): Bacteria > Bacillati > Bacillota > Bacilli > Lactobacillales > Streptococcaceae > Streptococcus > Streptococcus oralis. The sequence continues at coordinate 579,344 of NC_015291.1, read as the reverse complement.
AACGTCACGTGTGATAGACACATTCTCGCTCTTCTTGGCAATTTTGTCAATTTCATCTACGTAGATAATCCCACGTTCTGCACGTTCGATGTTAAAGTCAGCAGCCTGCAAGAGTTTGAGGAGGATATTTTCCACGTCCTCACCCACATACCCAGCCTCAGTCAGAGCTGTCGCATCTGCAATGGCAAAAGGCACGTTCAAGCTCTTAGCCAAAGTCTGAGCCAAGAAAGTTTTCCCTGAACCAGTTGGACCAATCATCAGGATGTTTGACTTCTGCAAATCCACATCTTCTGACTCTTCACGCGTATCGTGGAAATTGATGCGTTTATAGTGATTGTATACAGCCACTGCCAAGGCACGTTTGGCACGATCTTGACCAATCACATAGTGGTTTAAGATATTTAGGAGTTCGATTGGTTTTGGTACTTCAGACAAGTCTGCTAAAACTTCCTCGGCCAACTCCTCCCGAATGATTTCCTGGGCCAACTCCACACATTCATTACAGATAAAGGCGTTGTTCCCAGCGATTATTTTCTTTACTTCTTCTTGGCTTTTGCCACAAAATGAGCAATAAACCATCATATCATTTTTCCTATTTGTAGGCATGATTTCCTTCCATTCTAATTTATCATTCTATCTAAAATAAGGTCATATAAAAAGCGTGGACACTGTTGACCAGATTGGTAAAAGCATTCAACCAGAGTAAGGCAGACAGTCCATAGCGCTTCTTACGAAAAGCCTGTGCTCCAGTCAAAATACAGATCACACACAAAAAAGCTGTAAAAAATCCAAATATACTGCGCTCCATTAGACTTCCTTTCTATCTCGGTATTCGATAGTAAAATCATAGTCGTTTTTCTCATCTCGGGTGTAAGATTTGCTTGCTACTGTCTCAAAACGAGACAAGTCAAACTCCTCAGGGAAATAGGTATCTCCCTCCACCTGAGCATGAATCTGTGTCACGATGATTTCATCTAAATAGGGCTCAAAAGCCTGAAAAATCTGTTTTCCGCCAAGGATATAGAGATTTTTTTCCTGACTCTGATACCACGCTAAAACAGACTCCACATCTTGAAATACGAGCGCCCCATCTATGACTTCTTCGCTATTGCGCGTTAAAATCAGGGTTTGCCGTTTTGGAAGCAGACGACGTCCCATGCCATCAAAGGTCACTCGCCCCATCAGTATAGCATGATTTAAAGTTGTTTCCTTAAAATGTTGCAACTCTGCTGGCAAATGCCAAGGGAGACGATCTTCCTTCCCAATCACACCTTTTTCATCTTGGGCCCAAATGGCTATGATTTTCTTTGTCATGCTTCCGTCCTTTTTATTGATACTACTATTTTATCAAAATTCTCCCAAAAAGACTGTTTTGAAACGCGCGCAAAAGAGAGAAAAGGAGCAGGCTTCATTTAGCCTGCTCCTCTCGTCCCTAGGACATATATTTTTTTGCTTCTGATTCGATTTTTTCGACCACTTCCTGGATACTTAGTCCAGTTGTGTCAAGATAAACTGCATCCTCAGCCTGTTTGAGAGGTGAGGTTTCACGATGACTATCCTTGTAGTCACGCGCCGCAATCTCTTCTTTCAGCGTTTCAAGGTCTGTTTCAATCCCTTTAGCAATATTTTCCTTGTAACGACGCTCTGCTCTTTCTTCAACAGAAGCCACTAGGAAAATTTTAAGTTCAGCTTGTGGTAAAACAACTGTCCCGATATCACGCCCATCCATGACGATACCACCTTGCTGAGCAATCTCTTGCTGGAGAGAAACCAGTTTCTCACGCACCTCAGGAATGGCAGCAATGCTTGAAACCTTGTTGGTCACTTCATTTTCACGAATCGGATGGGTAATATCAACATCCCCTACAAAAACAAGTTGCTCACCTGTTTCTGAACGACCAAAACTAATGGGGTGTTGGTTAAGAAGCTCGAGAAGTTGATCTACATTTCCTGCATCCAACTGGTTCTTAAGCGCTATATAAGTCGCAGCACGGTACATAGCACCCGTATCGAGATAAGTGTAACCAAAATCCTTAGCGACAATCTTTGCAACCGTACTCTTGCCACTCGAAGCTGGACCATCGATAGCAATTTGAATTGTCTTCATGACCGACTCCTATCTTGTCTTAATCACATCACCTGGGTTGGCAAACCAAGATCCAGATGACATATGAGAAGGATTTAGGGATTCTAGCTGGGCAATGGAAATCCCTGCACGCTGAGCAAGAGCTGCCTCTCCCTCTCCAGGCTGTACTGTAAGTGTTCCTTCACCCTCTGCATGTTCTTCCGAACTGCTTTCTGAAGGTGTTGATTCAGAAGAAGCTGTTTCCTCTACCTTGCTACTTGAAGATGATGATGCTTCTACTTTAGAACTTGAACTTGTAGAAGGAGACGATGCATCATAGAAGTCCTTCAAAGATGAAGTACGATTGCTTCCTCCGGTTGATAGGTAAATCAATACAACTACCATTGCTACAACGATTACAAAGAAGAGGCTAGCTAGAACCGTCAAGACACGATTGGCAACAACGCCTTTCCCTTTTTGTTTCCGGTGTCGACGCTCTGATCTTGTTTCTTCCTCATTGTTTTCGTAGATATCTTCTTGCCACGGTTCTTTTTCCATACCTTACTCCTTGTTTTTTTTACATTTTCTTATTACAATATAAATATGAAAGTCACACTTATACCCGAACGGTGCATCGCCTGCGGGCTTTGCCAAACCTATTCTGAACTCTTTGATTACCATGATAATGGAATCGTTCGATTTTACGATGATCCAGTTGAATTGCAAAGAGAAATCGCTGAGACCAGCGATGTTCTGGAGGCCATCAAAAATTGTCCTACAAGAGCACTTCTAAAAGATCCATCGTAGAAAGCAGGGAATGAATGTTATTAATTTTTTCTCATTTTTCCCACACTTACTAGTTTAGCATATTTCTAGGTAAAATTATAGTCTTTTTTGGTTATTTTTTCCTTCAACAATAGAAAGGTCACTTTTTTCTTTGACGAGATAGAGTGGTCTTTTTTTGGTTTCCAGATAAATCTTACTGATATACTTACCAAGAATCCCAATTGTCAGGAGTTGAATCCCTCCAAGAAAGAGAATGACAGCCATCAAAGACGTCCAACCAGATGTCGGATTTCCCAAGATAAGAGTCCGAAACACTACAAAAACTGTCATCACAAAAGAAAGAAAACAAGATAGAAGTCCCGCTACAAAAGCTATACTCAAGGGAAAATCTGAAAAATTGAGAATCCCTTCAATCGAGTAGAAAAAGAGTTGTCTAAAACTCCAACTGGTCTTGCCAGCCTGTCGTTCAACGTTTGGATAATCAAGATAGTGCGTTTTAAAACCCACCCAGGCAAAGAGTCCTTTAGAAAAACGATTGGACTCGGTCAGGGTCAAAATAGCATCTACCACAGACCTTCTCATCATACGAAAATCACGGACACCTGAGGGTAGAGCCACTGGGCTAATTTTTTGCATGAGGCGGTAAAAGAGGTTCGCACAGAAACTGCGGAAAAAGGGTTCTCCCTCCCGACTAGTTCTCCGTGTCCCAACACAGTCTATATCTGCATTTTGGTCTAGTAAGGCTTTCATCTCAAGTAGCATACTAGGAGGATCCTGAAGGTCTGCATCCATCACGACCACCAAGTCTCCAGTTGCATGCTGCAAGCCTGCATATAGGGCTGCCTCTTTCCCAAAATTTCGTGAGAATGAGACATAACGGACCGCAGGATTTTGCTCCCTATAGGTCTTCAAAAGCTCCAAGGTCCCATCACTTGAGCCATCGTCTACAAATACATATTCGACCTCTGCTCCCAAGTCAGGAAGCAGAGCTTCCACAGACTGATAAAAAAGAGGAAGTACTTCCTCTTCGTTTAGACAAGGGACGATGATTGAAATCATCATCTTAGTCTTCAAATCCATTTGGATGCTTGCTTTGCCAACGCCATGCGTCTTCACACATTTGGGTGATGTCGAGTTCTGCTTCCCATCCGAGCTCTGCTTTGGCTTTTGCTGGGTCTGAGTAGCAGGCAGCGATATCACCTGGGCGACGTTCTACGATGCGGTAAGGAATAGGACGTCCCACTGCTTTTTCCATATTTTGGATAATTTCAAGAACGGAATAACCTTTACCTGTTCCAAGGTTATAAACATTAAGACCTGAACCTTTTTGGAGTTTTTTCAAAGCTGCAACGTGACCTTTGGCTAGGTCTACAACATGGATATAGTCACGAACCCCAGTTCCATCTTCTGTATCGTAATCATCTCCAAAAACTTGTACTTGCTCTAGTTTGCCAACTGCTACTTGTGAAACATAAGGTAAGAGGTTGTTTGGAATGCCGTTTGGATTTTCTCCTAAGTCTCCACTCTCATGTGCTCCGATTGGGTTAAAGTAACGAAGCAAGACCACATTCCATTCTGAGTCTGCCTTGTAGATATCCGTCAAAATTTCCTCTAGCATGAGCTTAGTACGACCGTACGGGTTGGTCACTGAAAGTGGGAAATCTTCTAAGATTGGAACAGTGTGAGGATCTCCGTAAACTGTCGCCGAAGAACTGAAGATGATGTTCTTACAGTTATTTTCTTCCATAGCTTTCAAAAGGCTGACAGTTCCAGCGATATTGTTATCATAGTAGGCAAGAGGGATACGGGTTGATTCGCCAACAGCCTTCAAACCCGCAAAGTGAATCACACCAGTCGGTTCTTCCTGCTTGAAAATATCTCTGAGTGTATCTGTGTCACGGATATCTGCCTCATAAAAAGGAATCTCAACTCCTGTAATTCTTTCAACAACTTCTAAACTTTTACGGTTGCTGTTGACAAGATTATCCACCACTACAACCTGATGACCTGCTTGGATCAATTCAATAACCGTGTGGGTTCCGATAAATCCGGCACCGCCAGTTACCAAAATCTTTTCTTGCATCTTTTTTCCTCGATTCTCGGATTATTTTTTCTTTATTTTATCATTTTTAATAGGGAATGTCATTTGCCATCCTAGAGGGGAGGCTAAAATTTCAGTAAAATCTTATTCGCTTTTTACTCGTTTGACATAGTTTGCGATTGGATAGTTTACTGGATCCAAGGTCAATTCCTTGTCTTGGATCAGTTGAGCTAAGTGGTAACCAATGATAGGCCCAGTTGTGAGACCGGATGACCCTAGTCCGCTAGCCGCATAGACACCTGCTAAGCCAGGTACCTGTCCAAAGAAAGGGGAGAAATCACTGGTGTAAGCACGGATTCCTACTCGCTCACCTCTTATAGTAGCTTCAGCCAAGGCTTGGTAGTATGGCAAGGCCGCATCCTCCATTTGCTGGAGCAAGGTTTCATCCACCGTCAAATCATATCCCATATCATTTTCGTGGGTAGCGCCCAAGGACAATTTCCCACCTGTAAAAGGGATCAAATCCCACTCCCCTTCTGGCATGACAACAGGGTGAGATGCTAGGTCTTTAGAGAGCTGATAATCTCGGAGTTGTCCTTTTTGGGGACGAACATCTACCTCATATCCTAAAGGTTCCAAAATGTCCCCCAACCAAGCTCCTGTCGCCAAGATAACCTGATCAAACATCTCTTCACCAATCTGGTAACCTGATGCTAAAGGTGTCAGACTCACTTTTTCTTTGACCAGCTTGACTTGACTAGCTTTTAGCAAACGAGTCACTAAGAGTTGGCCATCTACTCTCGCTCCACCAGAAGCATAGAGCAGGCGGTCAAATCCCTGCAAGCCAGGGAATAATTCATTTGCAGACGCTTGGTCTAGAATGGCTAATTGACCTATCAAGGGAGATTCTTCCCTACGCTGGAGTGCTAGTTCATAAAGTTCTTCTAGCTTGGATTCATCCTTTTTCAAGAGAAAAACTCCCAAACGCTGGTAAAAGTCGATTTCCTGTCCTGACTTTTCTAAATCAGCCAACAAATCCACATAAAAGTCAGCCCCCAAGCGCGCCATCTTGTACCAAGCTTTATTGCGGCGTTTGGAAAACCAAGGACTGATAATTCCTGCTGCAGCCTCGGTTGCTTGCCCCTGTCCATGGTCAAAAACGGTCACCTCTAGGTCGCTTTCTTTCACGAGGTAGTAGGCAGCTGTTGCCCCCACAATTCCTGCTCCGATAATGGCAACTTTTTTCATTGTCTTCACTTCCTAACTAGATATGGTGGAAAGGATTGGTCGATGCTTGACTAGGCAAAATCTCAATAGGCCAGCCCTTTTCTGCCTTCCATTGATTAAGGAGGTCAGCGATTTTTTCCACAAAAAGCACTTCGATATAATGTCCTGGATCCAATGCCATCAGACCATCAGACAACATATCCTGTGCTGTATGGTAGTAGATATCACCAGTAATATAGACATCCGCCCCCTTTGCCAAAGCATCAGGATAGAAAGACTGACCACTACCGCCGCAAATGGCAACTCTTGAAATTTCCTTCTTCAAATCACTCTCTTGATAATGCACCATGCGAAGACTATCTAGACCAAAAACTTGCTTGACATGCTGAGCAAATGCTCCAAAAGTCTGTGGTTGAATGTCACCAATACGCCCAATCCCACGTTCTGGGCCTGTTTCCTGAAGATAAGTCGTTTCCTCGATACCTAACATCTGACAGAACCAATCATTAAGGCCGTTATCAACAATATCAATATTGGTATGGCTAACATAAACTGCAATGTCATGCTTAATCAAATCAATGTAAATCTGGTTTTGCGGACGACTGGCGACCAAATCCTTGATGGGACGGAAAATCGGCGCGTGCTTAACGATAATCAAGTCCACACCCTTTTCAATGGCTTCAGCCACTGTCTCTTCACGAATATCCAGAGCAACCATGACCCTTTGGATATCCTTGTCTAGAGTTCCAATTTGCAGGCCACGACTGTCGCCCTCCATTGAAAATTCCTGAGGGCAGAAGGCTTCATATGCGTTAATCACTTCACTTGCTAACATGGAGCACCTCCTTGATGGCTTGAATTTTATCTACTAGAACTTGACGTTCCTCCAGATTTTTTTCTGGGATTTGTCCGAGGGCAAACTCTAGCTTAACAGCTTCTTTTTGCCATTTTTGGACGAAGACTGGGCTGACTTCTTTGGACAAAAAGGGACCAAAGCGAACATCACTGGCTGATAGCTTCATTTGTCCAGCTTCCACCACTAAAATCTCATAAAATTTGCCGGCTTCTTCTAGGATGCTTTCTGCTACAATCTGAAATCCGTGGTCTTGTAGCCAGATGCGCAAGTCGTCTTCACGATTATTAGGCTGGAGAATCAAACGTTCTACATTAGCCAGCTTGTCCAAGCCTTCTTCCAATATGGTAGCAATCAAACGACCTCCCATACCTGCAATGGTGATAACCGATACTTGGTCGACATCTTCAAAGGCTGCTAAGCCATTGGCTAAACGAACTTGGATTTTCTCCTTTAGACCGTGACTTTCAACATTCTTGACTGCGGACTGGTAGGGTCCTTCCACCACTTCCCCTGCAATAGCACCTTCAATTTGGCCTCTCTCGACTAACTCGATTGGCAGATAAGCATGGTCACTCCCCACATCTAGTAAAATGGCACCTTGTGGTACAAAGGACGCCACCAATTCTAATCTCTTTGAAATCATCTTCTCTCACTTCCCAAAATTCTATTACCTTTTATTATACCATATTTCGGCTAGCACTCCTGCACCTAAAAAGACCGCAATCCACAGATTGCAGCCTTTCTTTATTTTCTAGCTTGATAGCGACTGGTTAGAATGAAAATCACAGTAAAGACAGCCATCATGACAAGGTAAACAGGGAATGTTTGTCCTGTCAAGGTCGAAATTTCAAGCAGTTTTTGAATTCTCGGGAAAAGGGCCGTAGCCAGGAAACCTCCTACTGACCAAACAATCAAGAGGACACGCCAGAGGGTAAATGGCATGCAGGCTCTAAATACGGATAAGAAACCGATAGACCCAAGGAGATAATAAAGTAGGGTTGAGATTTCTAACTCTGACCAACCTTGGCTAGCCCCAAATATTTTCACAAAAAGAACGCTGAAGACGATCATAAGTGCACTTGGTAGGGCACGAAGCATAGACCTTCTGAGGAAATTTGGCTCAACCGGCTTGATATTTCGCTCAAAAGTCAAGACAAATGGTGGGAAACCTTCCACAAATTGGTCAATCATGGTAATCTGGATCGGAATGAAAGGGAAAATCAAAATCCACTCAGACCGTCCTAATAAAACACTGGCAATACAGATGGCTGCTAACAGGAAGGAATAGATAGTTTTAATCAAGAAAATCGGTGCAATATGGGCAATGTTATTGACCACACGACGACCTTCAAAGAGAATCTCAGGAACATCATTAAAGTCTGAGTTCAAGAGAACTAGATTGGCAATCTGACGAGTCGCCGGATCCCCTTCAGCCATTACGATCGAACAATCCGCCTCACGAAGGGCCAGGATATCATTGACTCCATCCCCTGTCATGGCCGTTGTGTGCCCCGCTTTTTTCAGCGTTTGGATGATGAGTTTCTTTTGATGAGGGGAAACACGACCGAAAATCGCAGTCTCCTCCGCCTTGGCCATCAATTCCTCATCGGAGATTTTAGAGCAATCAACATAGCTTTGATAGTCTGCAAATCCAGCTTTCTGGGCAATGCTGGATACAGTGACCGGATTGTCCCCAGAGATAATCTTGAGGCCCACTTCTTGAGAACGAAGATAGTCTAGCGTCTCTGCTGCTCCCTCTCGAATAGGGTCCAAAATCTCCAGCAGTGCCAAGGCTTGAATATCAGATGGTTTTTGTGGCTTGTGGTGGTCTAGTTTTTCGTGACTGAGAGCCAAGACCAAGACACGAGAACCTCTCTCCAAGGCCTCTCTGGCTTCTGGGACTTCAGAGTCCAGCAACATCTCAGGCGCCCCTAAGAAAACTGTCCCTAGTCCTTCCAACTCCATAGCCCCCCACTTGCGGTCGCTAGAGAAAGGCAGATTGGAAATCTTAGGATAAGCAACTTCTCCTTGGAAACGCTGGCGAATGGCTTGAGCTGTTGGATTTTTATCCTCACTGTGAGCTATGTAGCTGGTCAGAATGCTAGCAATTGCCTCATCACCATAAGTTTCCGTCAGCGGAAGAACTGCCTCCACCTGCATCTTTCCTTGGGTGATGGTGCCCGTCTTGTCCAGACAAAGCATATCCACACGCGCCAAGGTTTCGACAGAGTACATCTCCTGCACCAAGACCTTTTTCAAACCCAGTTTGATTACAGCTGTTAAGAGCGAAGTTATGGTCAAAAGGGCGATTCCCTTGGGCAACATTCCCAAAAGGGCTGTTGACGAATTTACAACGGATGACTTGAGGGGCAAGCCTTTTAACATCAAGGCTTCTAGCAAGAGAGCTAGACCAAAGGGAATGATAATCTTCCCAGTAAAACCAGCTAGCTTGTCAAGCGATTTCATGATACGGGAGTTGATCGGTTTCACTGTCTTAGCTTCCAGCATGAGTTTGGAAGCATAGTTGTCTGCCCCGACATGGTGGACTTGAGCCAAAGCTGCACCACTAGCTAGGAAACTCCCTGACAAGAGCAAGGCATCCACTTCCTTTTGCACCAAATCACTCTCTCCCGTTAACATGGCTTCATTGACTTCCGCAAATCCTTCCAGAACCAGTGCATCACTAGGGATTTGCTCTCCCGCAGACAAACGAATGACATCTCCTAGAACCAACTCTTCTGGATTGAGAGCGACTTCTTGACCATCACGGATGGTTTTGACCTTTTCCTTGGTCATGAGATTGAGCTTGTCCACCATGTGTTTGGCCCTTAGCTCGGTCACAATTCCAGAAAAAGCGTTAAAGCAGATAACAGCAAAGAAGACCAAATTGCTCCAAGCCTGCACAAAGGCTAGCGCCAAAGCAATGGCAAAGTTTAAAGCGTTAAAAAGTGTAAAAACATTTCGTTTGATGATTTGCCAAGTACTAGTGCTGGCTGATGCGGTAAAGTCATTGACCAAACCTTGAGCCTGTCTTTCCTCGACTTCTCTTTGGGTTAATCCCATTATTATATTTTTATCCATAAATTCTATCATATCATTTTTTTAAAAGAATTCTAATCCCATCTAAAACTGTTGGCTGATAACTGAAAAAGTTTGCCAGTAGTCTTTCGATAAGGTATAATAATAAAAGCAATACAATCGAAGGAGATCTCATGTTTTATACTTATTTACGTGGACTAGTCATGCTGATCTTGTGGTCCATCAATGGCAATGCCCACTATCACAATACGGATAAAATCCCTAGTCAAGATGAAAACTATATCCTCGTCGCTCCTCATCGTACCTGGTGGGATCCAGTTTACATGGCTTTTGCGACCAAGCCAAAACAGTTCATCTTTATGGCCAAAAAAGAGCTGTTTAACAACCGCATCTTTGGCTGGTGGATCCGTATGTGTGGCGCCTTTCCTATTGACCGGGAAAAACCTAGTGCCTCTGCCATCAAGTACCCTATCAACGTCCTCAAAAAAAGCGACCGCTCTCTCATCATGTTTCCAAGTGGGAGCCGTCACTCAAATGATGTCAAGGGTGGAGTTGCCTTGATTGCCAAAATGGCCAAGGTCCGTATCATGCCTGTCACCTACACCGGTCCCATGACCTTAAAAGGTTTGGTTAGCCGTGAACGTGTGGATATGAACTTTGGAAATCCTATCGATATCTCAGACATCAAGAAAATGAATGATGAAGGGATTGAAATGGTTGCAGATCGTATCCAAGCAGAATTCCAACGTTTAGACGAAGAAACCAATCAATGGCACAATGATAAAAAACCAAATCCACTCTGGTGGTTTGTCCGCATCCCTGCCCTTATCCTTGCTGTGATTGTTGGTATCCTAACGATTATCTTTACCTTCATCGCAAGTTTTATCTGGAATCCAGATAAGAAGAGAGAGTCTCTTGGTTAAAAAATACAATTATCCCTTGGCAAAAGCCAAGGGATAATTCTTTTATTCGATTTTCCATTTTTGGGCCAACCAGCTGGAAAAGGCTAGGAATCGTTCAGCCACTTGCTCATGATGCCCATAGGGATCAAAGAAAAACTGACTAGTCGGATAGTGTTTCTGAAGACTGGTATGAATCTGTTCAGCATAGACTGGTGCTTGAGCCAAGCGATTGGTATGATGGGCTCCTTCTGTTTGACCATTCTGTAAATACAGTAAACAATCTAAATTTCTCATCTTTTCTTCCTTGCAATAAGTCATAAAATCAGGATACCAAAAGGAACCACAGATAGAGAAGATACAGGAGACCTTGTCAAAGCTGAATAGACTGTAGACTGCCGCCAGTCCACCTAGTGAGTATCCTCCATAGGCAAGGCGATTTTTGTCCAGGCGATAAAGCGACTGCAACTTGTCTAAAAGACCTCCAAATAAATGACCATGATAGGCATTTGCCTGACCGCCAAAATCTGGAGCTCCATCTCTCAGAGCAGCTGCCTTCCATGGAGTGTAGTCATCTAGGCGATTTTTAGAGGTCAAGCCCACTAAAATCACAGATTCTGAAAGAGAAGATAGAAAATCCAAGTTTCCATCATTCAAAAGAATCGCTGGATAGATTTGACTGGGATCATAGGTTGAAGGAAGGCTGATCTTGACTTGGATCCCTTCCCAATCAAACTCATTATTTATTGATAAAGTCATTGATTTTTTCAAGGGAATCAATTACTGCTGGACCATAGTCCATCAACTCATCGTAAGAAATGGTCATGATTTTTTGATTCTTAATAGCAGGAACGTTTTCCAAAACTTCATTTGCCTTCATCAACTCTACTGCGTTGGCATCCAATTTTTTATTGCGGTCGCTGGTCACATAGATAATCAACTCAGGGTCCATTGACACGAGATTTTCCAAGGTCAAGCCTGATGTTCCCGTTGCAACGTTTGTATAACCAAGTTGATTTAGCAGGCTCTCTTGCAAAGCAGACTTGTAAGCACCGAAGGTTTCGTCATTATAAGCAACCATAATCAAAGCCTTTTTCTTTTCACCTTGGCTTGTTGGATTTGCTTTCTTAACAGCGTCAATTTTAGCTTGTAATTGGGTTGCGTATTCATTAGCCTTGTCCTGAACATTAAAAATCATTCCAAGATTTTTAACATCTTCTACAATATTTCCCAAATCTTGCTGAATCGTTGAGAGAGAAGCTTTTTGCGTATAGACTGGGATTTTGTTTTCATTCCAAGTGCTAACTGTCCCCAAGGATTTTTCAGAGAACATCATGTTTCGACCCATCACCGCATCTGGTTCATAAGAAAGGACTGTCTCTTGAGAGACTGTTTTTTTATCCCCAATTTGAGGAATCGTCGCAATCGCGTCCTTGTATTTGTCAGTCACAGCATTATCAGGGTTAAGCATGCCAGCAATTTTATCCTTCAAGCCTAACTCCAATAAGATTTCAGTGGTTGACAGATTGTTGGTGATAACTTTTTCAGGTGCCTTGTCAAAGACTTGTTCGACTTCATTTCCCTTAGCATCATAGGTCTTGACCGTTAACGGATAAGTCGTCTCTGTGCTGGCCTTTTGACTTGTTTCTGTACTAGACTGTGTGGTAGCTTTTTCTGTAGTAGTATTGCCACAAGCTGCCATGGTTAAGGTAGCTACTGTTACTAGTAAAATGCTTAGTGTTTTTTTCATCTTGTTTTCCTTTTCTTTCTTATAAATAGTGAATCATAGCTTGCTGATCCTCGGTCCAAGTAACCTGACTTTGAACTCCGTATACAGTTTGCAATGACTCAGGGGTGATGGTCTCCTTTGGAGTCCCTTGATAAAGGATTTCTCCCTCTTTCATCAGATAGAGATAATCCGAATAGCGACAAGCAAGTTGAATATCATGTAGGACAGCTAGAACATTGACCTTGAGATTCTTCACAATGGCCAACAAGTCTAGCTGATACTTGATATCCAGGTGATTGGTTGGTTCGTCCAGGAGCAAGAGAGTCGGTTCTTGCGCCAAGGCGCGGGCTAATAAGACTCGTTGTTTCTCCCCCCCTGACAGAGACGAATAGAGACGAGTTTTCTTCTCGAGCATATCCACCTTGACGAGAGCATCTTGAACGAGGGCATAATCCCTTTCCTTTTCCTTCTGTAAAAAAGAGAGGTGGGGAGTTCTTCCCAGCAAGACGATTTCCTCAACTGTACAATCAAACTGCAATTGATTAAACTGGGTTACAACTGCCATTTGCTTGGCTGTTTCTTTGAGTGACCAATGCTCCAGTGGCTTTCCATCTAATCTTATCAAGCCTTTGTCCGCCTTTTCCTGACGATAGAGGAGTTTAAGCAGACTGGTCTTTCCACTTCCATTTGGTCCTAGTATCGTGTGAAATTGATGCCCCTCAACCTTAAGAGAAACTCCTTTGAGAATTTTTTTCTCTCCTAGTCCAAAGTGGACATCCTGACAAATCAAGTCCATATCAGACCCTCACCTCCCTTCGCCTACCTCCAACAATGTAAATAAAGAAGGGAGCACCTACTAAGGCTGTGAAAATACCAATCGGCAACTCTGCGTTTGGAATGATGATACGAGAGAGTACATCTGCCCAGATGACAAAGAGGGCACCCAGTAAGGTCGCAACGGGAAAAAGCCTCCTGTAATTCGTTCCTACTAACCCTCGAGCTAAGTGAGGAGTAATCAGACCAACAAATCCAATAATCCCACAAGTAGCCACCAAGACAGCTGTCAGCACAGCCACCACGGTCACGTAAAGATACCAATAGAAGCGTAAGGGAATTCCCAAAGTTAAAGCAGCCTCATCTCCCATCATCATCGCATTAAAAACACGATACTGAGTAGCGAAAAATAGAAAGGCCATTCCTACTACTATAGTTGGCAGGACTATGTCAGACCAAGTAGTCCCGGCAAGCGAACCCATGGTCCAAAACTTAATGGTCATCACACTGTCCGCATTAGCGCCAACTGAGATAATAAAGTTGGAAAATGCCAGAAAGAGAGCATTGACCACCGTTCCTGATAAGATCAGACTAGAAGTCGTCATCCTTCCCTGCATAGAGGCAATGATGAGGACAGCAATTGTTGCCAAAATAGCTCCAAGGAAAGCTCCAAGGCTAATCACCAATTTTAAACCAAGAATGATGCTCAAAGTTGCCCCTAGAGTTGCACCCGCAGAAATTCCTAAGACATAGGGCTCTGCGATGGGATTGTTCACTGTGGACTGCATCACGCTACCACACATAGAAAGACCAGCCCCTACTATCAGACCTAACAATACTCGAGGGAATCTCATGTTCCATACAATGGCAAGAGTGGACTTGGAAACCTCTCCTATCTCAAGAGGAAATCCCAATCTGCTCAAAATGATCCGATAGGTATCTCCTAGATCAATCGCAACGGACCCCATAGAAACAGCTAGAAAAAGGGAAATCCCTAAAATACCTAGCAAAACACCTAAAAGTAACACAAATTTTACGTTCTGTCGGCTTCCAGAAAATTTGGAAAGCATGAAAACCTCCTTAGACAAAATTAAAAAATTTAGAAAATTCTCATAAAAAGTATACCATATTTCTACTAGATGAACAAGGATAGAGACATATATAGACGAGTCGAAGATTGTACAAAAATGTTAGTGAAACAAAAAATCTCCCCGAAGGGAGATGATCTAGTTTATTTTACCTTACAGTGCTAGGAACCGTAACCGAAGATTATACTTGAGTATATCGAGGTAAGGTGACAACATAAAAAGCCCTCTGAATATCAGAGAGCTGATTTGAGCTCGGGCTAAAATCCTAGTGAAAAAAAATCTCCACGATCAGAAAAGTCTCTATCGTGCCATTTTCATACATGATGTATAGTCCAAGTAGAATGAATACTATGGGCACAATGATTCGCTCGTATTTTTCAATTGTCTCGAATATTAACGGAATAGAGGATAACATCCGACTAATCTCGCAAAAGATAATTATGCCGATTACAAACACAAGCAACGCCACGAGGGTCTGTGACCAATCTAACGAAGCAAAATAAGGTATATAGATACCTAAATTATCTCCGCCAGACGCAATTGTCAGCAATGTAACTGTCCAAAACAGTTGATTTGCCTTGCTTTGTTCTAATCTTTCAATAATTTCTTCCTCTTCTTCCTCACCTTCTCCAACAATTGCAAAGCGAATCCCTAAATAGATAGGGATTAAACCAAGCAATCCAACCATCCATTCTTCAGGCACGAAATTAACGACATAAGCAGCAACTAAACTCGCCCCTACAAGTAAGCCTGTTCCTAGATATTGCCCCGCATAAATATGCCATTTCTGTTTATTCTGTGATAGCTGTGCAAATAAAATAATTAAAATAATTAAATAATCGATACTGGTGGAAATATAAACACCAATAGCAGATATGATTGTCTGTCCCATAAAAACCTCCTGTATTAGTTAGTAATAAATCAGCAGATTTTAGGAGAGCACAGACACATTAATTTAGCTATCGCTAGTGGGTAATGTCGAACGTAGGAAAGCATTTTACTCCTCCTCAAAACGTAGTTACAAAGTAATTTCTAACTGGAATTCGGTGACTACTTCCATGTAAAGTATAACATACTATACTTTACTTCGTAAAGTGTGGGCTCTCCGAGGGGGCTTGCAGACAGCTACTCGACTTTTCAAGCCGAGTAGCTGCGCACCTTTATGGTGTAATTAGCTGATACCATTTGAGGTTTTTGTAGTCTCCAAAATTGTGACCGATAAAACTTAATACCATTACAGCTAACAAATGCCTTAGTTTTTGTAGTCTCCAAAATTGTGACCGATAAAACTTGCTGCCTTTTACGCCCACCTACGCCAAGGTTTTTGTAGTCTCCAAAATTGTGACCGATAAAACAAAGGTCCAACCCTCTAGTGAAGGGATGTGGTTTTTGTAGTCTCCAAAATTGTGACCGATAAAACGGTCATCTATTCGTGATGATGACGGAGCTAGTTTTTGTAGTCTCCAAAATTGTGACCGATAAAACCTGTCACAGCTAGAACACAAACGGCTCCATTGTTTTTGTAGTCTCCAAAATTATGACCGATAAAACCTCAATAAAAAAGCTCGCTGAAGTCAGAGAGCTGATTTGAGCTCGGGCTAAAATCCTAGTGAAAAAGATAAAACTCCTTGTGTTCATCGAACACTGTGTCCTTTCCCTATTTTCATACGGATTTTTGGCGCCCTTAGCATCATAATTCTTGCTGGATAAAACGTTTATAGACTAAGCGGCAAGCCGAAGATTGTACAAAATTTTTAGTAAAACAAAAAAATCTCCCCGAAGGGAGATGATCTGGTTTATTTTACCTTACAGTGCTAGGAACCGTAACCAAAGATTATACTTGAGTATATCGAGATAAGGTGACAACATAAAAAGCCCTCTGAAATCAGAGAGCTTGATTCTTGCTGGATAAAACGTTTATAGACTAGGCGACAAGCCGAAGATTGTACTGATGGTACATCGAGGCGAAGGCAACGAAGTATAGAAACGTTTTAGACGCAAGATTAACGACGAAGTCCAAGAGAGTTGATTAACTCACGGTAACGGTTAACGTCGTTTTTACGCAAGTATGCAAGCAAGTTACGACGGCGACCGATTTTCTTCATCAATCCACGGTAAGTAGCGTGGTCTTTTTTGTGTTGTTTGATGTGTTCGTTAAGGTGGTTGATTTCCCAAGTAAGGACAGCAACTTGAACCTCTACTGAACCTGTATCACCTTCGTGACGTGCATATTGTGCGATGATTTCATTTTTTTTCTCTTTTGAGATTGCCATGATGTTTCTCCTTTTTATTTGGCTTCATCCGAGTGACAGGTTGGCATGCCTGTGACCAAGAAGAAGTTATTTGTCTTTACGACAGTTCTTATTCTACCAAGAAGCAGAGACTTTGTCAACTGATTTACTGTTTAAAACCTTGAATTACTCTACTGATTTCAGGGCTTCGAGCATATCTACTTTTCTCAAGTGGTGATTGACAAAGAGGCCCAGTAAGGCTAAGATTACAGTCACTGCGACGATTGGAAGAGCATAGACTTCCCAGCTGACTCGTGGATAAAAAAGTATGGTGGCAGGTGAAATCATTTGTATCAAAAATTGATGTAAATAGTAGCCTGCTACCAAACCGAGAACAATCCCCACAAGGGATAGCACTATGGTCTCGCGGTAGATATAGAGGGTCACTTCTTTATTGTGGAAACCGAGAACCTTGATAGTGGAAAGTTCGCGGATACGTTCTGCCACATTGATATTGGTGAGATTGTAAAGAATGACAATGGCTAGTAAGACGGAAACAAGGACAAGGATTGCCATGGTTTTATTGAGAGAATTGGCTACAGATTCAAAGAGGTGGATAGCCGTTGCATTTTGGACCACCCCAGAAACAGCAGCTTTTTTCATAAAGACAGCAGCTTCTTTCTCCGTATTGGATAGTGTCGGCTCTTTTAATTTCACTAGGTAGGTATTGTCTTTCGGACTGGTGCCGTAGACTTGTTCATACGTCGCTCGGTTGAGATAAACAAAGTGTCCAACGTAGTTTTCAGAAATCGCCGAGACCTTGATTTCTTTCCCATCAAGCTCTAGCTTATCTCCAACATTAACATCTGCTAGTTGAGCTAGTTTTTGACTCACGACAGCTCCATCAGTGAACTCCACCTCTTGCCCATTTTCCTGTAATGCGATAAAAGGCTTGAAGTCTTCTCTTCTTGTGACCATTATGGTGATAGTCTGAAGTCCTGCTTTTCCTTTGAAATCTTTTTCAATGGTTTTAGAGTAAATCTTTTGATAAGCATGGATCGATTCAGCTTGCAAGGCACTTTCTAAATCTGCTTTTTCTTGCTCACTCGCACTGCTCTTTTCTGCTACAATCATCTGGTATTGCTGGATTTGTTCAAATTGGCGCTCGGAAACTCCTCCTACAGAAGACTGAATGCCAAGACCGGCAAATAAGAGAGCCATCGAACCTGCAACTCCAAAAATGGTCATCAACATCCGTTGCTTATAACGGAAAATATTTCTTGCCGTAACCTTATGAGTAAAGCTCAGACGATTCCAAATAAAGCTCAGGCGTTCCAGCAAAATCTTTGATCCCTTAACGGGAGGTTTTGGGAGTAAGAGTTGGGCTGCTTCATCGTGTAATTCCCTCCGCGCCACCAGATAAGCTGGCAAGACACTGGATACCCAACTCAAGGCTAGGGCAAGGAGGCTATAAGACCAGTAAAAATACTCCTGGCTTTTCCCAACGACCATTCCAGCTGTTATAACATCCGAAATGACGCCTGCAAGGAGATAATGTCCAAGAAGCGTTCCTATAATGGCTCCCACAGTTCCTGCAAGAAAACCATAGAGGACAAACTTTGCAACTATATCTCTGTTCCTGTAACCCAAGGCCTTAAAAATACCGGCGTTGGTGCGCTCTTCGTCTACAAAGCGAGTCATCGTTGTAAAGGTCACCATTGCAGCGACCATATAAAGCACCACTGGGAAAACATTTCCGATAGAACGGATACTTGTTGATACATTGCTGTACATGAGGTAACCTTGTCCGCCTGGTATGGTTTCGCGATTGTATACGTGGTATTTCGGCTCTGCCAGTTCATCCAGCTCTTTCTGACGCTGTTCTAGCTTCTCTTTTTCCTTAGTTAAATCACTCTCTGTCTGAGCCAGTTTGTCTTTTTTTGTCGCCAGTTCTTCCTTAGCTTTTGTCAGCTGTCCCTCGGCTTGACTCTTTTGTGGTTCTGGTAAAGCGGTCGCTTGTTCTTCTTGCATTTTCAAGTGACTTTCGGTCTGCTCTAACTGGCTCTTGCCATTTTCAAGGTTGCTTTCAGCAGTTTGGAGCTGTTCTTTCCCATCTTTCAGGCTCTTTTGCCCATTTGTTTTGATACTTGCTAATCTTTTTTGACCATTATCGGCCAGCAATTCTTGCAACTCTTCCTGGTGTTGGGTTCGTTTGGTCTTATAGTCTGATGAAAAAGTATCCAGATTTTTTAAATCGTCATAGCGCACACGCGCAATACTATAAACATCTGAGTCAAACTGACTGGGTAAAATTACTCCATAGCCAGTCAGGTTGCCATTTCCACTACTAGCACTTCCTAAATCTTCTTTAGAAAGAATCTCACCCGACTGAACAAATCCAGTAATTGTAAAAGTTTGGGATTTTACGATGGACTTTTCTTCTTTCTTAGTAAAGGTAATGGTCTGCCCAATCTGATAGCGGTCTTTCCAGAAGTCGGCTAGAGCAATTTCCCCATCAGCTTCTGGCAGTCGCCCTTCTGTCACTTGAAAGGTTGAAATGCTCTCTGGTTTGGAATAAAGTCGAACTGCTTCCTCACCATTTTCAACGGTTAGGTCTGCCATATAGCCAAACTCAACACTTGCTCCTTGAAGGGTCTTTAGTTCGTCTTGGTCTTCTTTGTCCAAGCCATAATCAGCTATTACGGCCAGATCCAGGGTATTGACTTTACGGAGATAATCCCCTGCCGTACGTTCCATATTTGGACTGGCTACTTTGAGACCTACTAGGGCTAAAGAACCCAGCATCATCAAGGTCAAGATAGAAACAAAGCGTCCCTTTGAAGTCGTCACTGACTGAAATAGGTCTTTTCGATATGTTTTTTTCATGCTAATACTCCAATGTATCGATATCCTGCGGATGATCATTGATCGTCATGCCCTTAACTGTAGCATCGCGCATATGAATCACGCGATCTGCAATAGGGGCTAGCGCACCATTGTGGGTCACGATAATCACCGTCGCTCCTTTTTGACGAGACATGTCTTGGAGAATCTTCAAGACTTGCTTCCCCGTCTGATAATCCAAGGCACCAGTCGGTTCATCACAGAGGAGAATTTTAGGATTTTTGGCTACAGCGCGTGCAATGGAGACTCGCTGTTGCTCCCCTCCAGAAAGCTGGGCTGGAAAGTTATTGAGGCGATAAGCCAAACCTACATCTGTCAAGACCTGCTCAGGTTCTAAGGCATCTGTCACGATTTCTGAAGCCAGTTCCACATTTTCCTTGGCTGTCAGATTGGAAACTAGATTATAAAACTGAAAAACAAAACCTACATCTTCACGACGATAGTTTGTTCGTTGGTGCGAACTATAGTTGGCAATATTGGCACCATCAATCCAAATCTCCCCCTCATCATTGGTATCCATACCTCCTAGGAGATTGAGAACGGTTGATTTTCCAGCACCTGAAGCACCAAGTATGATAACCAGCTCCCCTTTTTCAATTTCAAAATTCACATCATGATTAGCCACAATCTCCGTATCCCCAACCTGATAACGCTTGTAGCTGTGTTTCATTTCAATATAAGCCATATCGTTTATCTCCTTTTCGAAGCTCGTTTCCTTAAATCAACAAGATGTTGATTCTAAATCACAAATATTATATAATGGGCTAAGTCAAAAAGCAATAATCAAAAATCAACAAAGTGTTGATTTAATAAAAAGGAAGAAAAAATGGTTCAGAAACGAAAAACTACTACTAAGGAAGACATCAAGGAAGCTTTGATTCAGTTGCTATCAGAGGAGAAATTTGAAAATATATCAATTAGTAAGCTCTGCAAACGGGCAGGAATTAATAGGGGAACTTTCTATCTACACTATGAAGATAAATATCAAATGATTGATAGTTTTAAAAGTGAAATTATTTCCCAGCTCTACATTTTTTTAGAAAAAGAAAGAGAATCGCCTAGAAAGTTTATGTTAGCAAATTTCTATATATTACGTTCGAACGAACGCCTTATCAACGCCTTGTCCCAAAGTCATTACATAGACTTTCGTGGTGCAATTCGTGAATTTCTAAGTAGCATTATTCTAACTGAAAATCAAAAAGAAAGGACTCGTCATTTCTTATCAGAAAACTTCCAAATTCCTCACAAATACGCTTTGGAAATCTTTTTATCAAGTATTGAAGGGATTATTTCTCTTTGGATTGCTGGGGGAGCTCAAGAAGAACCAGAAGAAATCACGGATATGATTTTATCAACCTATAACTACGAATACTGGAGCTACGCATCAAAAGAAGATTAATTCATACAACCTGCTACAGCATAAGCTCTATCCTCTCATTTTATACTTTTTCAATTAGCTAAATCGTCTTTTTTAAACTTAGATACAAAAAAGCCTAGGATTCCTAGGCTTTCTGTTTATAGATTATTTTCCAAGGTAGTATTCAGAAACTACGTTCAATTTTTCGTCAAATTCGAATACCAATGGTGGGAAGTTAGGGATTTCCACGTCCATGATTTCGTCGTCTGACAAGCGTTTGATGTGTTTTACAAGGGCACGGATTGAGTTACCGTGAGCTCCTACGAATACGTTTTTACCATCTTTAAGTGCTGGAGCGATTTTGTCTTCCCAGAATGGAAGGGCACGTTCCAAAGTCACTTTCAAGTTTTCAGCATCTGGGATAACTGAGTCATCAAGTGAAGCGTAACGACGGTCAGTGTGAGCTGAGTGCTCATCGTCACGGTCCATGTTTGGAGGCAATACATCGTATGAACGACGCCAGATGTGAACTTGCTCATCACCAAATTGTTCAGCAGCTTCAGCCTTGTTTTTACCAGTCAAACCACCGTAGTGACGTTCGTTCAAGCGCCATGATTTTTCAACTGGAACCCACAATTGGTCAGAAGCTTCAAGAGCCAAGTTTGTTGTTTTGATCGCACGTTTCAATACTGAAGTGTAAGCTTGGTCAAATTCGATACCAGCTTCTTTGATCAATTTACCAGCGTCAATCGCTTGTTGTGTTCCTTTTTCAGACAAATCAACATCAGCCCAACCAGTGAAAAGGTTAGCTTTGTTCCATTCAGACTCACCGTGGCGAGCAAAAACCAATTTTACCATTAGATGGATTCTCCTTTTATTTTTCGAGGTTTCCCTCGTTTATCTATTCTATTTTACACAATTTTTCACAAAAAAGCTAGTTAAAATCAACTAAAAAGAGATAACAGTGTCCTCTCATCTAGTTATTATTAATTCGCGATATTCAATCAAGAAACGATTGCAATTATTTGTTATTTAAAGCATCAATTAAACGATCAGTATTCTTAGTTACATTAGTATCATTGTAACGATTATGAATTAGACCTTCAATTGTTTCTTTGCAATTTTCAAGATTAGCTTTTTCAAATACAACCACACTGACAACATGTGTTCCACCAGAAGTAAGATGCAAAACTAGTAGAGTTTGAAAAGCACTTAGCACTGTTAATGCACCATAAGCAGCTAATATTAATCCTCTGATAAATGAATTTTGCATCATTAGATAATTCTTTAAATAAAAAACAACCCTCAAACGGATTGTTTCACTAAATTATCAGCCAAGACCACGGACTTCTTTCAAAAATTTGGCAAAAGAAACAGCTCCTTTAATGATTAGAAATCCTCCTATCCACTCGGTCGCTGAAAGAAAGCCCAGCACGCCACCAATGATAAATAAAATAGATGGCAGCATTCGAAGTTGTTGATCCTCTTCGAAATAGATTAGCATAAAGGTTCCTAATGCAATTATCAAAATCTTAAAAAATGTCAGGAGTAAAGAAAAGGCAACCGTGACGATCAGCATATTTGAAGGATCTTTATAGACGAGGGCTCCAGTATAGGATAGCAAAAATCGTAGGACGGGTCCCAAAAGTAAAGTCATTCCTGCCACCATACCCAGTCTCCAGTTGAGTCGAACCAATCTATCTCTCTCCATAAAAACCTCCTTCTCTCGTAGCTATCATTCTACCATATTTGCCCCAGAAACAAAAGACCTTCTCAGTCACAAACAAATCGCCTACCTGCTTCCAGATAGCCGAATATAAAAAGAGAAGATCTGTCGATCCTCCCTTTTCATTTTCCAACCCTTATTTCTTAAAAATAGAGGTTCTGAAGTCTTTTGTTTGGTCAAGATAAGCCTTAAAGATTGCTCTCTTCAACTTATGAACGGCACTGTCGATTTCTGGATCATAGTTACTCCAACGCGTACCTTCTGCATCCTTGAGAACAGCTTGGTCCATGAGGGCCTGCAATTCAGTCACACTATTGATGGTCTTGGTCGCATAGCTTGGCCATGGTTTTGTCGGATCTTTAAAGGTCACTTGTTTCAAGTTTTTAAACTGATCCACACGTTCTTTGTACATGGCTTTCTTGAAATCTGCCCAAGATGCATACTTGCCTTCAAACACCTTGTCCAATACAAGATCATCTGTCACCAATCCGCGTTCTTTACCATATAGATTGATGGTTTTACCTTTTTGTTTGGCAATTTCTTCGTATTGATTTGAGATATAAGGTACCATTCCATTCTTAAAGCCTTTGGCAGCCAAAAGTTCGTAAGCGATCCGGCGTCCCATCAGGTCCCCTGGCGTGCCTTTCTCACTGCTGAGAGCAGAAAAGATTGGGGCAAAGAGTTTAATGGTATAGTAGCCATTTCGTTCATAGTCGCCAGTCTGGTACTCACGAGCTGATAAGATGTTGTGGTCAATCAAACTTTCAAAACTATTCAAGTTTTGGGCCTCTGCTTCTGTCAATTCTTTGACTACGTTAGTGGCGTAAACCTCATTTCCATCTGCTGGATCTTTCACATACTTGTTCTCAATTTTTCTGAGAGCCACCATTTTCTGGTAAACATTTAGCTTGTTAACGATTGATTGTCCTTCGAGATATTCTAACATGTAGATAAGGTCAAACATGTTATGGACATAGTTCTGAAGATCTGCTGCCTTTTGGAATCTCTCTGTCGGATCCAATACTTGCAGACGGGAGCCCTCTGCACTATCTGATTTTGAGTGTTTCAAGATGGAGTTGATGGTAATGGTTGCGTCACTTGGTTGGTCAGGGGCTTGCAATAAACCTTTTGCAAAGAACTCTGGTCCCAAGCCACTTCTTCGACCATAGCCGCCAAGGTAGATATCCTGATCGGAATCATGGGTCATTTCATGGGTATAAGTAATGGCTCCATCCTTGTCCAGCATACGGTAAGACATATAGTAGACACCATCCCCTGTTGCGTAGGCTCCATGCTGGTTGTGTACTACCTTATTGCCAACTGGTCCAAAGAAGTTCTTCATAGCTGGATTGGCGCTATCAAACTTAGCCTCCACTGTAGCTTTTCCAGATGTAGTGTCATCCCCAAATTTATAGGCATCATAAAGGAGAATCGTACGATAGAGTTTTTCACGTCCCTCATTATCTAAAATACGATACCAATAATCGTAGTGATCTCGCTGACGTTTGGCTGTTTCACGCGCATTTTCTTCAACAAAGTCATTGAGAGCCTTGCCCGCTTTATGCTCGCTATTGCGGTAGCGATCATAAGCTCCAAATCCTAGACTAGACATAGTTGAGATGACAAAGACGGATCTCTCTGGCAAGGTTAGGAGAGGCAAGACCATATTGCGGTATTTCCATGTGGCACTAATGATGCGGTCATAGACACCGATAGAATACTTGCTACCAGCCTGTCCTTGCTTTGTTTTCACCTCTTCGATAGTGGATTTTTCTTCGACGATGTAAGCCTTGGTCTGTGATTTAAACCAGTCATTGTTGCTTTTCACTGGTAGAAAGACTTTTCGGTAATGTTCCAGCGTGCTAAACAAATCTGTCGTTCCATGTTGACTGGCAAGACTGATACCATAAGTATCGACATTATTCTTAGCTAGAAGATTGTTAAAGCCAGATTTACCCAATTCAATCAGAGTATCTAGTGGTGAAGTATTCCCCTTACCAAAGAAGTCCAGATGGTACAGAACCAGGTCTTTGACATTCACCTGACCATAGCTGAAGTTGTACCAACGCTCCAGATACGCCATACCAAGTAGCAAGGCTTCTTTGTTGCGCTTGATTTTATTTACAAGATAGCCCTTGGTGACTGGGTTATCACCGGCAAGTCCAACATCTGCTGACAAGAGTTTTTTCAAACTATCTTCCAGTTGTTCTTTTGTTTTGGCGAACTGGTCTTCTAGATAGAGCTCAGTTTGCTTGACGTTTGGAGAAATACCGAGCGTCTTTCTGATGGCTTCTGAGTGGTAATCAACATTTTGTAAGTCAGGTAAGACTTGCTTGATGATAGAGCTTTGGTCATACAAGAATTGGTTTGGCGTATAGAGAAGGCCAGTATCTCCTAGACTATATTCTGCTAATTTGGCAAAATCAGCCTGGTACTTGAGATTGAGCTTCTCAGATGAATGATCCTTGTAGTGAAGCAAGAGTTTGTTTGCAGTCTGTTTGTTAGAAACAATATCTGTGATGACTTGGTTATCCTTCATCATAACTGCTGACAAGAGTTCTTTTTGATATAACAGACTGTTCTCATTGACTAGATTTCCGTATTTGACGATGGTTGCCTTGTTGTAGAAAGGTAGTAATTTTTCAATATTTTTATAAGCCAAGGCGCGCTTAGCTTGATAATGAGCCACCTTAGAAAAGTCACTGTCTTTTTTGCCACTTGTTGAGAGAGGCTCCACTGTTGGTAGAGTAAGAGGATTGATGGCTACTTTTTTGCTTTCGATTTGGGAAGCATCTAGCATTGTTCCTCTTTCTTCAAAGGATTCCTTGCTGACGACCTCATCCTTGACTAAGGTGACATTGTAGACTCTGTTGGACTTGCTACTGAATGTGTCCTTCACCTTCATTCCATTGTAGTGGTAACCGGTAATGGCATTCCCGTTGGTTACATTGACATCACTGAGAACATTGGTCAATCTTCCAGCATGCTTTTCTAGATTAGAAGTTCGGTCCCACAAATAGCCTGCTACTCCCGCTACTCTACCAAAGTGCTTGGCATTGTTAATATCGCCTTCAGCATAGCTATCTTGGATTTGTGCATCCTGATCTACTAGACCTGCAAGACCACCCACAGTCTGATCTGAACTATTTGTGTTAGATGAAATGGCTACTGTCGCTTTTGACTTGGTAAGCAAAGCCCTGTTTCCTGTCAAATGACCGACCAGACCACCGATATTGTAAGCAGCAGTCGTTTCATAAGTGTTGATAATTCTTCCCTTGAAACTGCTCTCTGTGATTCTTGATTGATCCGCCTTAGCCAGCAAACCACCGATACCACGTTCACCAGCCAGAACACCATCGATATGAACTTGCTGAATCTTTGTGCCATTCTGAGCTTCATAGGCCAGTGAACCGATAGCATCTTTCCCTGAAATGGAGACATTTTTCAGACTCAATTTTTCTACTGTGGCACTACTCAAGGTTTCAAACAGAGGCTTTTTCAAGTTGTAAATAGCATACTGCTTGCCATCTTTTTCACCGATCAACTGACCAGTAAAGGTGCCTTTGATATAGGATCTTTCATCAGGACCCAACTCTACTTCATTGGCGTTCAAGCTAGCTCCCAAATAATAAATTCCAGAGAGATTCTGCTTGATAGCTTTGACGAGATTACTAAAGGAAGTGAAGTTTGTCGTTTCCTCTCTAGCCTTCTTAGCTAGGTAGAAGGTGAAATTATCAACATATTTATTTTCTAGCTCTTGCTGGAGTTTCTCAGCCTTGGCTGTGATTTTATAAACTGGCTGACCATCTTTCGTTTCAGCCGTTATTGAAGCGACTGGTAGATAGACATCTTTAAATGACGAGGATTTAACCTTGACAAAGTAAGTGTCTGGATTACTTGGGACACCGTCTAAAGAAACGTGTTGTTTGTAAGTACCATTGGTCTGACTATACAACTCCAAATCCGAAACATTTCTTAATTCAAGTGTTTTTTCTGGATCTTTTTCTTTTGGTTTTTCTGTCGGAGCTTCCGGTTTTACTTGCTCGGTATTGCCAGTATATTCTGGAAGAGGAGTGACTTGTTCCGGTTCAACGACGGCTCCTGCTTGCTCACCAGTATATTCTGGTAGGGAAGACTGAGTCTCAGGTTCGACAATAGCACCAGCCTGTGTTCCCTGATACTCAGGTAGTGGAGCGACTTGTTCTGGTTCTACAATCGCTCCCGCTTGAGTTCCTGTATACTCTTGTGTTGGTGGCACCTGTTCAGGATCTACGATTGCTCCAGACTGGACGCCCCCAACCTCTGGTTCAACTTTTTCCGGTTCAACGATGGCACCAGCTTGGGTTCCCTGATACTCAGGTAATGGAGATACTTGCTCAGGTTCAACGACTGCTCCTGCTTGGGTGCCTGTATATTCTGGTTTTTCGGCTATCTCAGCCTCTACAATCGCTCCCGCTTGCTCACCTTTATATTCTGGTAAGGAAGCCTGAGTCTCAGGCTCTCCTTTTCTTGCAGACTGAGGTGCCTCACTCGGTACAACTGCCTTCTTAGTCCCTTTTTCTATTATACGTGGTAAGGCTTCTTCTACCTTGGTTGAGAGAACTTCACGGGAAATTTCTTGGTTTTCAACAGTGAAAATGCGAACAAGTTCAATCTTCTTCCCAGCACGACCTTCTTGTTTGACATGGATGGTCCCCTCTGCTAGTTCTGGATTTTCCTGAACCACTTCTGAAAAGTCTAGTTTGGTTACAATCTCTTGGTCTTTGTATAGGAGCTCTGGTTTGTTCACGCGACCAGCCAAGACTTCGTCCTGAGGATCTACACTAGCAATACCAGACGGCTTTGGATTGGATGAATCTTGAGATGGGATTGGCTTGTCAGCAGGGCTTGTTGGAGACGGAGTTTTCTGCTCATCTACTGCCTTTTGCCCACCTACATTGGTCTGAAAATGAGGTTGAACCGTGTAGTCAAGTTTCTGATCTCTAGCAGCAGTTTCTTGCAGACTAGCGTCCTTGTCTTGCTTAATATAGCCTAGGTAAGTATAACCCGATAGGGTGCGTGGCAAAGGCAGACTATCTCCTTGGGATAATTGGTATTCCTGATTGTACTGG
The DNA here is from genome assembly GCF_000253155.1 of Streptococcus oralis Uo5. Taxonomy (NCBI): domain Bacteria; kingdom Bacillati; phylum Bacillota; class Bacilli; order Lactobacillales; family Streptococcaceae; genus Streptococcus; species Streptococcus oralis. Next base: position 551,511 of record NC_015291.1, on the reverse strand, counting down.
AGCAAAAGTTGATTTTCAATAGCCTGAACTGAAGAAGCCAAACCACTGCTCATCCCTGTTAGCAAAATCACATTCAAGAGGGCTTTCTTTTTGCCTTTCTTTTTGGATACAACAAAAATAAGAAGGCCAATTGAAGCTAGGGCTCCACCTGATAAAACACTAGTAAGACTATGCTGCCCACCTGTATTGGGCAACTGACCTAGCTGGGCTTTCTCATCCATACGGTAGACTAGATAATAGGTGCTCTCACTATCCTCAACAATTTTAGGAATGTCCTTAACAATCAAGTCTTTTTCTTGTTCACTCAACTCCGTATCCGTCACATATTTGTAGTGAACAGCTACATTTTCTTGAGCAAATACGGTACCACTGCTAGCAATGGACACAAAAAATAGGCTTGAAATCGAAGCTGATACAAGACCAATTGCTAATTTTCGTAAGGAGAAACGATGCTGCTTCTCTCCAAAAAACTTTTTCATTCTAAATCCTCTCAACTTTTACCTTCTATCAAGAAAATAACTAGAATTATATTTTGATATAGGGAATTTACATTCATCATTATACTATAAAAAGAGTTCCTTGTCTCCAATAAATACTCTAGATTTTACGATTATTAAAGCTTATTTATCCTGTCAAATTTACCCCTGCTTGATGACAAAAAAGAAGGCTAATCGCCTTCTCTTATTTCAAAATAATCCTAACAAAAAGTCATTATTCTTGAATCTCGAACTTTTTCAAAAGTCCAAAATAGAGGGATCCACCAATGATTGTCAGAATTCCTCCTACCCATCCCAAGAATGGGATCAATCCAACAGAACCACCCACGATAAACAAGATAGAGGGTGCAGGCGTCACACGTTCATCGTCCTTGTAATAGACAATAGACACAATTCCTAAAACCAAGACAGCAATTTTTACCAATGACAAAATAATTGAAAAAATCGTCAATATACCAACTGTTGCATCAGAGTCCTCCGTCGCCGCAGCAGCCCCGACAGCTATCATAAACATAACAAGAGGTGCCAACAGCAAGACGATACCTGAAATAAGACCAAAAATCGCATTTACGCGAGCAAGTGCTTTTGTTTTCATCTGAATCTCCTTAAAAAAATTTTTACAACTATCATTTTACCATATTTTCATGAAAAACAAAAGAAATTTCAAAATGAGTATACTAGATGGTGAATGATTTCCAATTTCTCTCCAGAAATTTAGAGTAAAAAATAGGTCATGTATCAGATTGTTTGTAAATTCATTCGTTTTTGTACTAAGCAAGCCATTCACCTAAAAAAAGAAGATCACTTGGATCTTCTTTTTTCGTGTCTATCTTTGCAAAAAGCTTATCTTTCAAAGATGGACTGTCTGAAGTCGTCTGTGGCACGTAGATAAGCGTTGAAAATACGATACTTGAGTTGGGCGACACTGCTCTTAGAGCTGTCTGATAAGGCACGATCAATGTTCTTAGCTGAGGCATCCGCTAGTACTGCTAAGTACATATAATCTTGCAATTCCTCATAAGAAGAAATCGTAATTTGTCGTTTGCTATCTAGTTTTCCTGCTTCAAACTCGATGGTGATAGGGCGAAGGAAGTTTTGAGCCTTGTTGTATCGCTCATTTAGCATAGCTTTCTTCAAATCCTTCCATGATTCATACTGACTACCGTAGAGGTTTTTAAGGATTAGATCATCTCCAATTACACCGACATCTCCTCTGTTCCAGATTGAGTAGGTCTTATGACCTTCTTTAAGCGCTTGGCCGGAGTATTGGCCAGATACATATGGGACAAATCCTTGTTGGTAACCCTTGTCTCCGAGCAATTCATAGGCTCTACGACGGAACATAAGTCCACCAGGTGCACCAGTTGGATTGTCCAGAGCTGCATAGAAGGAAGCAAACATATTGACGATGTAGTAGCCATTTCGTCCAAAGCTAGCGGTATCCCAACCGTCCCGACGTCCAATGATATTATGATCAACCAGAGCATCGACAGATTTTAGTTTGGATGCTTCTTCAGCTGTTATTGGAACGATTCGATCATCAGCGTGAGCTTGTTTACCATAAGACGTATTCTCAAATTTATAATTTTCAGCCTTACGGTACCATTTCATTTTCTGCTGATCAGTTAGAACTCCAGTAACAATATCCCCTTCTACATAATCCAGAAGGTTCAGTACGTCAAAAACTCCATGCATGTAATCGCGAAGTGCATCTGCTGAGGAGAATCGAGCAACAGGATCATAGGTATGGTAACGAGAGGTCGAATCTTTATCTCCTTGATAGAAACTATTGAGAACGAGACCTTTTTCGCTAACATTGGTTACAGACTCTAACATTCCTGTAGCAAAGCTCTCCGGTCCTTCACCCTCACGACGACCATGTCCTTCAAAATAGATAGAACCATCCGAGTTGTGGGTCATTTCATGGGTATACACCATGGTTCCAGAAGCTCCCAGCATCTGGTCATAGACGTAGAAGACTTCATAACCATTAGCAAAGGCCCCTAGTCCATTGTCTCCGTGATACTTGCCAGCAGGACCAAAGAAATTGTACATAGCAACAGATGTCTTATCATTACGCGGAGCCCAATATTGATGGCCTTTATCATTGTAAACAAAGAAACCGTCTGTAACGATCACCCGTCTGAATAGAGTGTCTTTCCTGTTTGGACTTAGAATGTTATACCACATATCATAGTGGTTTCGTTGCCATTCAGCTGATTGATCCACAAGTTTTTCAACGTGTCGATGGAGTTCCTCGCCTGAGAGAACTCTGCCACCTTCTTTCCTGTAGCTTCCAAAGCTACCAAAGGCAATGGTCGACATATTGCTGATGATAAAGACATCTCTTTCAGGTAAGGTCAGAAGTTGGAGGACCATTTGCTTGAAGCCCCAATCTCCCTGAGTCAGTCTGTCGTAGACCTTGATTGTATACTTACTCTTACGATCTGCATTGTCCTGCTTAGCCTGAATTTCTGGCAGGCTTGAACGAGCCTCTACGATATAAGCCTTGGTATTTTCCTTAAACCACTCACTATTGGTTTTGTGTGGCAAGAAGAGTTCACGCAGACTCTCTAAGTAAGCAAAGAGGTCTCCTTTCCCTTTTTCCTTGGCTAGAGATTGTCGGTAAGCATTGAAGTTGTTTTGCGCTCGAAGATTGCCCATTCCAGAGTTCCCGAGAGCGATGATAGTATCCAGTGTCGAAGCTGCTTGATTGCCAAAGAAATCAAACTTATAGGCATTAAGATCTTTGGTATTGAACGTGCCATAGTTGACATTGTACCATCGGTTGAGATAGGTCAGACCAAGCATGAAGGCCTCTTTGTTCTGCAGAATCTTTTGGCTAATCGCATCCGCTACAGCAGGGCCAAGGGTGTTGATCGACTTATCAACTGAAAGCACCTTAAGGAGTTCCTGACCTAGTTCGGCTTTGGTTTGTTCAAAGGCTTTTTCTAGATAAAGATCATCTAAGGAAGCTGTTTCACCAATTCCAAGGACCTTTCGAACTGCAGCTGAGTCATAGGTCACAGCTTTGAGTTCTTCCAAGACACTCGCTTTAATGGACTGATAGTCAGATAGGAAGACTTCTGGCGTATAGAGCAAATTCTTATCAGCGATGCTATATTCTGCAATCTGGCCATTGGCAAAATCACCCTTGTAGGTCAGATCAAGATAAGCGATCGTCTTATCTGCATAATGCAGCATCAGTCTATTGATTTCACCCTTATGGCTGTTGACGTCCGTTATCAGTGTCTCATCTTTCATCGGAACCACATCTAGCAGGGCTACTTTGTTGAGTTTATCATCTTCAGCTAATTGGTTGGCTGTATGAACGATGAAGTCTTTGTTGTAGAATGGTAATAGTTTTTCTACATTTTCGTAGGCTTGCTTTCTGGACTCCTGGGCTCCCCTCACTCGACTATAGTCTGTTTGATGCTGGTAAGCTTGCTGCAATGACTCTTGGTCCGTCAAGTTTGAAGTGATTCCAAAGGACTGACGTTTGGCTTGCGCATCGGCTTCTGAAATAGAACGGACAAAACGCTCATCTTTTCGATTTGCTGTAGTTCCTTCAAGAACATAAGAGTCCCGAACAGAGGCCTCAGGATACGGATCTCCTGTCATCGCATGACCATTTTGAACCTTGACACTAGTCAAGACATTTCGGACCTGTCCATTGTTCCAAGTAGATCCGATCGCTCCACCGACTTGGCCAGAATGACCTCCATTTTGGATAGAACCAGTCACATAAGAAGTTTCTAATCTAGCTCCATTTTGCAAGCGACCAATCAAGCCACCAACACGCTGGTCTCCATTTCGACCTGTTACTTGGATAGATACATCCGCCTGACTCTTCTGCGCCAATGATTGGTTGCCGTGGAAATTACCGACCAGGCCACCAATATTGTACTCCTGCCCCCCATCTTGGGTGCTGGTGATAGACCCTTTAAAGGCAACATTGGTTAGTTTGGTGTTTTGGGAAACTCCTACGAGTCCACCGATATGCTTGTTACCAGATAGACTACCACTTACAGAAACATCCGTAATCGTTGCATTCTGAGCGTTGCTAGCCAAGGTCCCTATAGAGTCCTTGCCTGTAACTGCAGCCGATTTCAAGGTCAGTTGCTGGATGGTGGCATTTTTCAAGGTTGCAAAGAGTGGTTTTGCCAAGTTGTAGATGGTATAATCTTTGCCATCCACTCGGCTAGTTAGACTACCTGAAAATTCTTCTGGTACATAGCTTGTCGCAGAATGTTCTAACTGAATCTCATCCGCTGAAACATCCGCTCCTAGTTTGAAGTTTCCAGTCGGGTTTGACTTCATGGCCTCTATGAGCGCTTTGAAGGACGTATAGATTCCTTCTTGGCTAAGAGGCGTTTTCGGAAAATCAAAGGAGTAATCTGGACGATAATGGTCCCCTTCTCCCTCAACAAGCTGATTGGCTGATACAGTTACGGAGTAGGCATTGCCCTTATCTGTAACCTTAGAAACGGGTAAGAGCATATCCTTGAACTTGTCTGACTGAATTCGGACATAGTAGTTGTTCAAATCAGACGGCACTTCTGACAAGGATAGGTAACGTCGGTAGTGACTGCCATCTTTACCGTACAGTTCGATGCGGTCGATATCTTTGATTTCAACCTTCTTATAATCTAGCTGAACTGGACGTTGATCCTCTATACTAGTTTGTTCCCCCTGACCTAGGTCATACTTCATGACAGTTTTGAGAGTATAAGGAGTATAGTAATCCAAGTCATCAAGTGTCAATTTTTGAGCGAGATCCACAAGGTCGACTTCCTTGATCAACGTTTCGCCCTTGTATAGTTGCGCTTTGGCTGATTGATAGCTAGCTGTAGCATCCGTCAAGTGATAGCTAAGAGAAACTTGGCGCTTATCTTCTTCCTTCTCGACACGGACTAGAGAGAGGGTTGGTTTTCTCTTGACACCATCCAGAGCTTGACGAGCGGCCTCGAGATCCGTTCGAACTTGATCGACCAAGGCTTGATTGGCGAAAGGATTGTCCAAAACGAGCTTGGCCTGATCTAGAGCACGGCGATAGCGGAGTTTGGCTTGTTCATCAGCATACTGGTAAGCAACTGTAGACTGAGTCACATCCTTCATGTCAAATTCAACACCAAGAGTTTTCTTATCAACAGGTTGGCCGTCTAGGTTTTTCTTAGCAGTTTCAAGGGCTTTTTTCAAAGAATCAACCTGTTCTTGACTGGCATGAGATGTCTCAAAGAGAGCTTGGGCATTTGCAACTGCCTGTTTATAAGACTCTTGATCTGCAGTGGTATCATTGAAATACTGATGCGTTTTCTGGATGCTGTCGGCCTCTTCCACTAATTGGTGCAAGGGTTCGAGGTCGAGGGTTCCTTTTTCTGGTTCCACAGGTGCGTGATCCGCATTTGTAGAAATTGGTTTTGTACCGACTTTGATAATCTGAGGAACTGCTTCTTTTGTGATAGTGTTAGAGATTTCCTCTGTATTTTCGACTTTTCCATCTACTAAATACTGACGAATGACAATCGTACGCACACCATCTTGACCAGCTTGGCTAACTTCTCTTTGCCCCAATGGCAGGTCTGCACTTTCCACTTCCTTAGTTGGATAGGGTTCGGCCACTGTTGTGGTAACGTCCTTTTCTTCAACGTTTAAGCTTGGAACTTCATTTACAGGAGCGTCTGTTGGTTTCTCGCTAACAGGAGCAGTTCCAAACGTTACGATCTCTGAGACCGCCGGAGTCGTCACTTCGTTAGAGATTTCCTGGCTTCTCTCTACTTTTCCATCTACCATGTACTGACGGGTGACGATAGTACGCACACCATCTTGACCAGCTTGGGTTATCTTGGTCTGGCCAACTGGTAAACTATCACTCTCTACTCGTTCTCGAGTGTAGGGTTCTGCTACCGTCGTAGTAACATCCTTTTCTTCAACCTCTAGACTTGGAACTTCATTTACAGGAGCATCTGTTGGTTTCTCGCTAACAGGGCCTGTACCAACTGTTACGATTTCTGAGACCGCTGGAGTCGTCACTTCGTTAGAGAGTTCCTGGCTTCTCTCTACTTTTCCATCTACCATGTACTGACGGGTGACGATTGTACGCACGCCATCTTGACCAGCTTGAGTTATCTTGATTTGGCCAACTGGCAAGCTATCACTCTCAACTCGTTCTCGAGTGTAGGGTTCTGCTACCGTCGTAGTAACATCCTTTTCCTCAACGTTTAAGCTTGGAACTTCATTTACAGGAGCGTCTGTTGGTTTTTCACTAACGGACTCCTCTGGGCTTGGTTTTGTAGGAGAAAGGACCTTGCTTCCGACTTTTCTAATCTCAGAAGTCGGCTCAGTCGTTACCTGATTGGAAACCTCCTCTGTATGGATCACCTGACCATTTAAAATGTAGCTGCGGGTCACGATGGTACGACTACCATTTTTCCCTGCCTGAATCACCTCAGTTTGACCTTGCGGCAAATCAGCTGCCTCTACTTCCACCACTTGGAAAGGAATAATCTCTGTACGACTCGTATCTTTACTTTCAACCTTTAACTCTGGTTGTTCAAATACAGGAGCATCACTTGGTTTCTGAGCACGGTACTCTTCCTGCGCTTGGCTTCCGTTTGAAGTTTGAACTGGAGTATCAATAGGAGCCGAATGATTCAACTCTTTTTTGCCATCAACTGAAGGCTTCACTTCTTTTTGAGATTTCAAATAGCCTACATATTGGTAGCCTTCAATCGTAAGTGGGGATTGCAATGTTTCCCCGACCTGTACAGTCAATTCCTGATTATAGTCTGCCAGCATTTGATTTGTCAAAGCCAAGGAAGTTGGCGCAATCAGCTGACTTCCTAGACTGGTCAAAAGCATGAATGAAGCAAGTTTCTTGCGATCATCTCTACCCAGTTTAATCGCTACGACCAGTAGCACAATGCCTGCCCCTGCTGCAATTGAGCTAATAAGTTGGCTGTGACCAGTTGCAGGCAGCTGTCTCGTCGGACGATAAATCAAATAGTAAGTATCATCTGTTTCCTCAGCAAACTGTGGCAATTCTTTGACTACCAATTGCTTCTCTTGGTCTGAGAGCTCACTTTCTGTCACGTACTTATAGTGGATCTGTTTTGTGACGGATGGCGTCGGTTCACTGGCTGCTACATTTGAAAGAGAACCTCCTCCACTAAAAAGGTAGAAAACCCCTACCAAAGCAGAAACTAAACCAACCGAAACTTTTCTCAATGAAAAACGCTGGTGCTTTTCTCCTAAATAATTTCTTTTCATTCCTAATCTTTCCTTCATCATGATTTGAATCCCCTCTATTCTACCGAAATTTACTAGATTATTCAATTTATTTGTCACAATTTTTAAGGAAACTAATTCTTCTAAAAGCACTCTTATCAAGCACTAAAGATTTTCATGATTCTTATAAAAACTTTCCGAAAATATAGCCAAAAATCGTATTTTTATACATCTTTGTTTTAGATATAAGAAGACTAGAATCCAACAAAAAAGAGAGAAATGACTTCCTCTCTTTTTCCTTTTCATCTCATTTTAAACTATGAGAAGACATATTTCTAATCTGATTATTTGGCTTCAAATCCTTCTGCGACAGCGTCCGCAAAGTTTTCTTCTACGATGCTTGCACAGTGGTCACAGATAACTGCATGGTAGCTACGTTCTGCAGTAGTTGGATCGATACGACGGCAGCGGTCACATACTTCACCTGTAGCGCGTTCAACTGTAAAGGCAACATCTTCAAAGCTTACTGCACTCTCTGGAGCTGGTCCTTCTGCGATGGTCAATTCTGACACGATCAAAAGTTGAGCTACATTGCTATCCACTGCTCCAAGAAGAGTTTTCACCACTTCATTTGGATAAACTGTCAAGTGGGCTTCGAGTGATTTACCGATTACTTTTGCATTACGCGCTTCTTCCAAGGCTTTTTGAGCTTGTCCACGGAAGTCCATGAAAGCTGCCCATGTATCCAAGATCTCTTCCTGGTTGGCAAAAGTTTGAGCCTCTGGTAATTCAGACAATTGAACGAAGTCTTCAGCTTCAAACTCAAGATATGACCAGATTTCCTCTGCTGTGTGAGGAAGGATTGGTGTCAAGAGTTTGGTGATTTTGACAAGAATGTCATAGAAGACAGTCTGCATTTGACGGCGTTCGAGTGATTTGGCACCTTCGATGTAGACAACGTCTTTGGCAAAATCAAGGTAGAAGGCTGACAAATCAACATTGATAAAGTTCACCAAGGCCTTGTAGATTGTCAAGAATTCAAAGTTGGCATAAGCATCACGAATCGTTTTCACAAGCTGGTTAAAGCGAATGGTCATGTACTTGTCAACAGAACGAAGCTCATCGTAAGCTACTGCGTCTTGAGCTGGGTTAAAGTCAGATGTATTGGCAATCAAGAAGCGAAGAGTGTTCCGGATCTTACGGTAAGTTTCAGAGACTTGGCTCAAGATATCCATAGAGATACGCACGTCGTTGCTTGAGTCCACACTTGTTACCCAGAGACGCAAGATTTCCGCACCAAATTGTTTTTCAACATCACTTGGAGCAATGGTATTTCCAAGAGATTTAGACATCTTCTCACCTTTACCATCAAGCGCAAATCCTTGTGACAAGATTTGTTTGTAAGGAGCAACGCCATGGTTAGCAACAGATGTGATAAGTGATGAGTTGAACCAACCACGGTACTGGTCAGAACCTTCAAGGTATAGATCTGCTGGGTATTTAAGTTCTGGACGGTTGACCACCACTCCATTCCATGATGAACCTGAGTCAAACCATACGTCCATGATATCTGTTTCTTTCTTGAACTCGCCATTTGGTGAACCTTGATGCGTAAATCCTTCTGGCAAGAGGTCTTTGGCATCACGTTCCCACCAGATGATAGAACCGTGTTCCTCAAAGAGTTGAGCCACGTGCTCGATCGTTTCAGCTGTCATGATTGGTGTGCCATCTTCTGCGTAGAAGATTGGAAGAGGAACTCCCCAAGCACGTTGACGAGAGATGACCCAGTCACCACGGTCACGAATCATGTTGTAAAGACGGACTTTACCCCATTCTGAGTGGAACTTGACTTTTTCAATTTCGTCCAAGATTTCTTGGCGGAATTTTGAAACTGAGGCAAACCATTGTGGAACAGCACGCCAGATGATTGGTTTCTTGGTACGCCAGTCAAATGGATATGAGTGAGAGATTTCTTCTTGGGCAAGGAGAAGATTACCAAGTTTCTCGATAACAGTTGGTACAACCTTGTCATAGAATTGACCTTCGAACTCAGCACCTGCATTTGCCATCATAATACCACGTTCGTTAACTGTTACAGCAACTTCAAGACCGTTGGCAACACCGACATTGTAGTCATCCTCACCAAAACCTGGAGCTGTATGGACAATACCTGTACCAGAGTCTGTTGTAACGTGGTCACCAAGGATTACCAACTCATCTACTGCTGTATCCCATGGGTGAGCTGTCACGATTTGGTTGAGTTCTTGCCCACGATAGGTCGCCAAGACCTGAACATCAGCCCAGCCAAATTTCTCAGACAAACTGTTCAACAATTCTGAAGCAACCACAAACTTACGAGATTCTCCAGCAGGTTGTACGACTACGTAATCAATATCCGTACCAACAGTCAACCCACGAGAAGCAGTGATGGTAAATGGAGTTGTTGTCCAAACAACGATGTAAGTATCTGTATCAAGCACACCTTTTCCGTCTTTGACACGGTTAGCATAGTAAAGGGAAGTTGAAAGCAAGTCATGGTATTCAATTTCCGCTTCTGCAAGAGCTGACTCAGAAGACCATGACCAGTAAACTGGCTTGGCACCACGATAGATATAGCCCTTTTTAGCCATTTCACCGAAGACACGGATTTGAGCTGCTTCATAGTCTGGAGTCAAAGTCACATAAGGATTTTCCCAGTCACCAGAAACACCCAAACGTTTAAAGTCATCCCGTTGTTTATCAACTTGAGAAAGAGCATACTCGCGGCAAAGTTTCAAGTACTCAACCAAGTCCATTTCTTTACGTTTAACACCTTGTTTTGCCAAAACTTGTTCGATTGGCAGACCATGTGTATCCCAACCTGGGATATAAGGAGCGTAAAATCCTGACATAGACTTAGAACGAACAATAATATCTTTGGAAATCTTGTTCATGGCATGTCCAACATGGATATTTCCGTTTGCATACGGAGGTCCATCATGCAAAGTGAAATGTGGTTTTCCTTGGTTCAATTCTTGACGACGTTGGTAAAGTTTTGCTTCTTCCCATTCTTTTTGCCAAACTGGTTCTTTGGTTGGAAGACCAGCACGCATAGGAAAGTCTGTTTTCCCTAGATTGAGGGTTTCTTTAAGTTTCATTGTTACTCCTTTAATTTAAACTGACAAAATAAAAACCACGATTCGCAAAAAGGACGAAAATCGTGGTACCACCTTTGTTCGAAAAAAGACAGGGTCTCTTTTCCTCTTTTCCCGTAACGTGGGGGACGTCTAGTCTTACTGGTTTCGGACTGGATTTGTTGAGAGGATAATCTAACCACTAGGGATTGCAGGACTCGCACCATCTCCCGCTCGCTGAAAATATAGTTGGTTAGATCTTATTCTCACATTTTCTTATAGGATAAGAACAGATTCTTTGTTTGCATCTTCCTCAGTTGCTGCAGTAGCTTCTACTTCAACTGACTCTTCATGCTGGACAATTTCTTCTGTCTGTTGATTTTGTTGGGCTTCAAATTCAGCCAATTCTTTGTTGCCAGCCTCGATACGAGCTTGCAATTCAGCAACCTCTTCTGGTGTGAATTGACGAGTCATATCAATTGGTTCTTCCTCTGGTTGTAAAGATACTGATTCACCAAGAACTTCACCAACCACCTCTTTAAAGGCTTCATCACTTGTTTGAAGGTAAGTAGCTGTTGGGCGAAGAATATCTTCCCAATCAGATGACTCGACAATAGCCAATTGACTTTCAATCGTAGATTTGAGGCGTTGATGGAATACACGACTCTTGTTCTTCAACTCTTCTGTCTCAACGGCAACTTTCTTCGCATTATCTGTTGCCTGACGAAGAATTTCGTTTGCCTTGTATTTCGCTTCTTCGAGCAAACGCTGAGCGTCTTGTTCAGCTTGTTGAATGATATTGTTTGAACGTTCTTGAGCAGCTTGTTTGACACGCTCAGCAGTATCTTGGGCTATCAAAACTGACTGACTCAAGGAATCCTTCATTTCATCAAAGTAAGACAAACGCTCTTCCAAGTTCTTGATGTGCGTTTCTTTGTCGTGATTGCTACGAACCAAGTCTTCATAGTCACGAACAACGATATCCAGAAATTCATCTACTTCTTCTGGGTCAAAACCTCTAAATCTTGTACCAAAGGTTTTATCTTTAATTTCTAACGATGTAATTGGCATACTTTTCCTCACTTACTTAATAAAAAATAGAATCATTAATTGCTTCTGGTTCTTGCTCGCTTGTTACTGTTCTCTTAGGAATATCATTCGTATAATAGGAAAGACGTTCTTCTAGTTTTTTGATATAGAGTTCAGTTTCATCTTTGTATCGAATCATCTCCTCTAATTCAAAGTAAATCTTATCTAGAAAGAGGTCAACTTCTTCCTGATTGTAGCCTCTGAATGTTCTTGAGAAAGCTTTATCACTTATTTCTTGTGGTGTAATCGACATATTTTTTCTCACTTGCTTAAAAGTAGCCGGACTGTTAGTTTTTTCTTATCCTTTTTGGTCTGTCCATTGTCTTTGACAATTTTTAGACGACCAATCTTTCTCACACTGATCAAATCTCCAACTGCAACCTGGTAATCAGATTTTTCAACCAGATGATAATTTACCTGAACAGATTTTTTCTCTATCAGTTGACTAGTTTGATTTCTAGATAATTTCAAGACACTTGATAAGAGGGCATCCAATCGAAAACTCGAAACTAAAATTTCTCGTTCTCTATAATCAATTTTAGACAAAATCCTATCGGTAAAAGGACGTTCCTCCAGCGATACAGGAAGTCTGCCAATCTTTCTTATTCCATCCTGAAAAAGAGGAATGAAAGCACGATTGACAAAAATCTGTGCTCTCTTTTCATCTACCAAGATATCACCAAATAATTTACGGTCAATTCCTAGTTGGTTGATAATTGTTCCCAATATTTTTCCATGACTCAGTTGTTCAAACTTACTCGGATAGCAAATTTCCAACAAGGCCATTTCAAAGTCTGATATCTCCGGTTCAAAGTAATCGGGATAGAGAAGAACACGAACCGACTCTGTCGGAAGAACATCACCACTACTTTGGCAACCCAGTCCATATGTCCCAGCTAGCACCCTCAAAATCTGTTCCTGATGGGGATTGATAAAAGGAGTAAGTACCGGCGCATATGTATCTTCTACCCGCTTGAACCACTCTAAACCCTTATCAATAAAGGGAATATCATCTTGGGAAAAATGCTGATAAATGGCTCGATTTGCTGTCATAGTAATAAGACCAGTCGTGTTAAGAGATTTCCAACAAACTGAATCAGAATCAGCGCTACCCAAACCGTAAAGTCAAGACCAGCAAATTGTAGATTGAGTTTACGAAGTGGCTCAATAACTGGGCGAGCAAGTCTGATAACTAAGCGACCTAGTTGGCTTTCATAGGCATTTGGAAACCATGAAAGAAGAGCAAATGCAACGAGAATGATGGAATAAATGCTAACCGCATTTTGGATTAAACGAATTAAGAAAATCATTATCTTGCTCTATTTCGTTTAATATCAAAACCAAACTCAGCGCTTTGTGATTCATCTGGAAGTTTGATATCTTCAATATTCACGATAACGTTGACAGGAGTCAATAGATACATCGTACTCGCAACTTTTTTCATATTTCCAGCCAAGACATGACGGGCTCCGTCCAAGTAATCAAGGCAACGACGGGCTTGTACTTCTGTCATGTATTGGAAATCAATCAAAATACTTTCATTTCCAGCCAACAAATCTACAATTTCAGTTGCATCTTCATATTTTCTTGGATAGCGAACGTCAATTGTCACTTTCTCATCTGAACGATGGCTTTGCATTGCCAATTCTTGCTGTCGCGCATGAAGACGGGTAATATTTGCATCTTTTGCTGATCCTGACTGAGCAGGTGCTGGTAATTCTTTAGAAGATGAGATGGCTGGGCTAACTGTTTCCTCTTGTTGAGTCTGGTAGTTAGTCGTTTCTTCTCCGTCTTCTGTAAAATAATCTATAAATTTATCGAATCTATCTTTTAAAGACATAGCTCTCTCCTATTTAAAAAATGCTGTACCGATTCGAACAAAGGTTGAGCCGAACTGAATCGCTTCTTTAAAATCACGACTCATTCCCATGCTTAGCTCTGTCATCGGCATATTAGGGATTTGTTTTTCTCTAATTTCTGCTTGCAGAGCCTGCGTATCCTTGAAAATTTCTTTCAATTCATCACTGTCTGCCTCAAAAGGAGCCATGGTCATTAAACCAACATACTCAATCTGATCTAACTTAGCCAATTCTGGCAAAAGTTCTAGCAATTCTTCTTTTGAAAACCCATGCTTGCTTTCTTCCCCAGAAATATTGACCTGCAAGAAACACTTGATAACATGATCTGTTCTCTTTTGAATTTCCTGGGCTAACTTTAAGGAGTCTAAAGCATGAAAGTAATCCACATATGGGATTACTTCTTTCACTTTCCGTCTCTGTAGTGTTCCTATTAAATGCCAAGTAACTGGGTAATCTTTCAAGGCCTGATATTTTTCTAAAAATTTATCGACTCGATTTTCACCTATATGACGGACACCAAGCGGAAGCAAGGCTTCCGCTGTTTGTACATCTACATACTTTGTCACTGCGATTACTGAAACAGCATCTAGAGCACGGTTGGCTTCTTGACTAGCATCAGCTATTTGCTGAAAAACTAATTCAGTATTTTTTTTCAAATTCATTGATTAACGATTTTTGAAGAATGGAGGTGTATCCAATTCATCTTCATCTTGTGAAACTGGTGTTTCGAAGCGTTCTACTGGTGAAACAACTGGATCTGTTTGGCGAACAATAGACTCACGACGCAAATCCCAGTCTCCAAAAGCAGAGGCTTGGTTTGTTTCAAAACGACGTGGGCTTGATTTAGGCAATTCTGCTGTCTCTTCCAAGTCGAATTGACGGTCAAATGTGTGTGCTTGTGGCGCTTTAGTTGATGGACGTCCAACTGGTTGGTTGTTACGAGCTCCAACTACTTTTTCCACTCGTTCTTGACGAACACCTGTCGCTACAACTGTAACACGGATTTCATCCTTCATGCTTTCATCAATTGATGTTCCAAGCCAGATGTTTACACCTTGGCCAGCTGCTTGGTTGACGATTTCTGAAGCTTCTTCTGCTTCAATCAAGGTCAAATCAAGACCACCAGTAACATTGACGATGACATCCTCTGCACCATCGATTGTTGTTTCAAGAAGTGGAGAGTAAATTGCTTTACGAGCCGCTTCAACAACGCGTTCTTCACCACTACCGATACCGATACCCATAAGGGCATTCCCTTTGTTGGCCATTACAGTTTTCACGTCAGCAAAGTCAAGGTTAATCAATCCTGGGTTCGTGATCAAGTCAGTAATCCCTTGAACACCTTGGCGAAGAACGTTATCTGCTTCGCTAAGAGCTTCAAGAAGTGGCGTTTTCTTATCAACAATTTCAAGCAAGTTGTTGTTAGAGATAATCAACAAAGTATCAACATGCTCGCGAAGTTCGTTGATTCCTTCTACAGCGTACTGGCCACGTTTGCTTCCTTCAAATCCGAAAGGACGTGTCACGACACCAACTGTAAGAGCACCAAGATCTTTAGCGATACGTGCAATGACAGGGGCTGCACCTGTACCAGATCCACCACCCATACCAGCAGTGATAAAGACCATGTCTGCTCCAGTGATAGCTTCCGTCAAAGCTTCTTCACTTTCTTCTGCAGCTTTACGTCCAACTTCCGGACGCCCTCCAGCACCCAAACCACGAGTCAATTTTGGACCAAGTTGGATAACTGTTTCTGCTTTCGTACTGCTAAGGGCTTGTACATCAGTGTTGGCTGCGATAAATTCTACACCAGCAACACCTTCGTCAACCATGCGGTTGATGGCGTTACCACCACCACCACCGACACCAATTACCTTAATAACTGCGCCTTGAGCTGCTGCTGTATCAAATGAAAATGTCATAATTTCTTATCCTCTTTTATTCATCAAACATGCTTCCGATCAAACCACGGAAACGTTCTGTTAGCTTCGGTTTACTTTGAGAACTTGCTTGGAATTCTTCCTTGGGAGCAACTGGAGCTTCCTGCACAGTTTCAGCTGGAGCTGTTTGTGCTGGACTTGGTTGCGCTACTGGATTCAAACGTTGATTTGGAATGCCAAAGTTAATTGGTTTTTGACGAAGGAATTCATCTCCTTTAACTGCTTTTTGTGCAAGAAGATTGACTTCTGTCAATTTACCAGCAAACTCAGACAAGCTAATCACGTGCGCAAATGCAGGGTTGCGAATTCCAACTTGATTTGGTACATAAAGTTTTACGCGAACACCAAATACTTCTTGGGCTAATTCAACAATTCCTGGCAAAATTGCATTTCCACCGATAAGGACGATACCTCCAGGTAAATCTAACAAGTGTCTTCTTTCCAACTCTTGTTTGATTTGGTCAAAGATATGTTTGATGCGTGCTGAGATAATTTCTGCCAAATAGCTTTCTGTTACTTCAACAGGTTCTACTTCACCAATTACTTCAACTTGGAAAGTTTCGTTACTTGCAAGTGGAACGTAAGCTTCACCATAGTTCAGTTTCAAACTTTCTGCAATTTTTTGAGAAGTTTTCAAGACTTTAGAAATGTCTTTAGTAACGTAATCTCCACCTTCTTGGTAGATGTTAGTGAACTGCAATTCTTGGTTGCGGATAGTCGCCACAGTAGTCTGACCTCCACCCATATCAATAACAGTTGCACCAAATTCGCGTTCGCCTTCATTGAGAACGGAGTTCACAATTGCCAAAGGTGAAATAATCACGTTATCAACATGAATACCTACACGCTCAACCGTCTTGCGAAGATTGTGTAGAATCGTACGAGGACCTGTGTAAAGCAGACCACGCATTTCCAAGCGGACACCCATCATACCACGAGGGTCACGGATGCCTTGGAATCCATCCACGATGAATTCTTCTGGAATAAAGGTAATCACTTCACGGTCAGGAGTCATGCTCTTTGTCAAAGCTGATTTGACAACATTTTCAACATCTTGATCTGTGATTTCTTTGGTATCTGAAGTTACAGGAATCATTCCTTGTGTTGGTTCAACCTGCAAGAGGTTTGCTGGAAGGCCAACGTTAACAGACTTAATAGAAATACCCGCTTTCTCTTCTGCCTGTGTGATTGCAGATTTAATTGCTGAAGCAGCTGCTTCAATATCAACAATAATTCCGTCTTTGACACCTTTACTTTTGGCATTACTAACACCAATTACATTTACTTCGCCATCTCTATGCTCAGCTACTAGCACTTTAATCGAACTAGTTCCGATATCTAAGCCTGTAAAAAAACCATCTCTAGTCATTACATCGCATCCTCTCTGTCTTCCAAGTTTCTCACTTCTATTTAATAACTATGTTTGGGCATAGCTATTCAAAGAATATTATAACACAAAAAATCCAATCGTGCTTAGTTTTTGATAAAATTCCTGCATGTTTTTTGAGAAAATTCTAGAAAAATTCTTCTTCTAAGAGATTTCTTGAAGTTAACGTTCACAATTTCCTTTTTGTTTCTTAAAAACCAAAAAAAGAGAAGATCATTTTAGATCTTCTCTTGAATAAATTCTTCCGATTTTTGTTGTAAAAAATTTTCTACTAATTTCCCTGTTAAGCGAATTGCTATCACGATAACAGTCGAAACAATGAGATAATTTAAGGGCTGGCCGAAGCTTCCAACAAGTGGTGGTTTGTTTAAAAATCCATAATCTCCACCTACAACTAAGTTGACAACCCATATCAAGCCATTTAAGGCGAAGGTAATCACCACCACATTCTTCAAATCGAGAAGAGAAGGTTGATAGTTTCTAAACAAGTATAGGAGCGCATTTCCTAAAAGGGCAACATGTCCGATAATGAAGGACAAAATGGTCACGTGTGGAAATGGGTAGGGATCAAAGAGTGGGTAAGCCAGTGCTGCTGTTGCTCCAAAAGTTCCTAAAAGGGCAAAGTACTGTTTGTACTTGGATGTCCCTGGAATTAAGAGCATCACAAACATGGCGATACGGCAATGATAGAAGGGCAAACTTTCTGACAGAGGCATGAGATTCCCCCAATACCAGCTATACAGAACAATCAGTTGAACAGACTGAAGAATCTGAATAAAACGCTGGTAAGCAACTTTGTCGCGAAAACGATAAGAAGCATAAAAAGTAAGAGCCAATAAACATAACAAACCAATGTACCAGTGAAGTTCAAACTGGGGCGGTTCTGATATCTGTGTGGTAAATAATTTATCCCACAAATTCATATTCTATTCCTCGTTCATCTAGCTAGAGGCAGTAAAAAAAATTCACTCCCCCCAGCTTTTAAATTTTTTGAAAAAACTTGATTCTATGCCATGCATAGAATACTTGAGTCTTAAATTCGCAACCTATTATATCATTTGTATTGCAGAAATGCACCTTGTAGATACCCTTTTTTGATTTGTCGACTTCTCTAGCATAAACTAATCGATATATTGGTCTCTTTGTCCTTTATAAACTTGCCAAATAATCTCCATTTGCTCCTTGGTGATGCGTTTTTCAGATAAGACTGGCAATTGGTCAATGGCAAAAAATTGAAGCTCAGCAATTTCTTGATTCTCTTGAAATTGTCCATCAAGAAGCTTACATTCAAAGACAAACTTTGCATATTGTTTGCTCTGTAGTTGGAAACGATTGGTATCAAAAACTGCAAGTAACCTTTCAGCTTTTGCTGTAAAACCGGTTTCTTCTTCAATTTCTTTAAGAATATTTTCGGTTGGAGAGTAGCCGACTTCACCAAAACCACCTGGCAAAGCCCAACTATCCTCTCCTTTTCCTCTAACTAAACAGACTTTTTCATCCTCAACAATCCAAGCACGGACGTCCATCAGAGGAGTTGTATAAGCGGACGTTGGTTTCAAGACTTCTGCCACTTCTTCTGCATCGAGGTCTGATACCTGATTCAACATTTCAGATAACAGGATTCGCAAGTCCTCGTAGCGCTCACGGTCGAAAGGATCTTTTGTAAAGGTTAATCCAGTATCCGTAATGGCTAACATTCTTTGCAGATACTTGGCAAAATCACTTGCATTCATTTTCTAAACTTTCTACCAACTTGGCTAGATTCATGGAGTTAGAGCCTTTAAGCAAAATTTGGTCATTGGCACCGAGGCTTTCCTTGACTTGCTTGACAAGGTCTTCAAATTGGTCCTCGTCAGCTGTTTTCTTGAAGTAGAAAACGTGACCGATTGGGAACATTTGACTAGCAAGTTGGCTTAATTCGGCAATGTCTTCTCCATAGAAAATAACGGTATCCAGCACATCTGGCGATAGGCTCAAAATCATCTGATTATGGAGTTGGACAGACTGGTCGCCGAGTTCCTTCATGTCTGCCAAGACAGCGATTTTCTTGCCTCCTTCGTTGGCTGAGATAGCAGAAAACGTCTCCAAAATCAACTTCATAGCAGTTGGATTGGCATTGTATACGTCAGACAGAATATCTGCTCCATTGGCTGCTTTCTTCCACTCAGTACGATTGCGGGTCAATTCTAGGTTCTGAAAGGCCTGACGAATTTGCTCCTCTGAAACTCCTTCTTGTAGAGCCACATAAGCAGCAATCATAGCATTGGTGGCATTGTACTTACCTGTCACTGGCAAATCGAGGGCTTGTTCCAAAAAATTAGCCTTAAAGGTCAGACTATCCTTGCGCTCAATCAAGTCTGTGACTTCTAACTCAGCTCCTTGCCCAAAACGGATTACTTTTTTATCTGTAGGCAAGTAGTCCTCTACAATCGGGTCAGCTGGTGCCAAAAGCAAAGAACCTGGTGCCATACCATCAGCAATTTGCATTTTTCCTTTAGCAATCTCTGAACGGTCTTTGAAAAAGGCTAAATGAGCCTCTCCAACCAAGGTCACAATGGCTGTTTTTGGATGGGCCAATTCTGACAAGAGATGGATATCTCCCAAGTGATCCTGCCCCATCTCCAAGACCAACTTTTCTGTTCCTTCAGGCATGTGGAGAACTGTGTAAGGAAGGCCAATCTCGTTATTGTAATTGCCCTGAGTTTTGTAGGTCTTGTAGGTTGTTGACAGTAGATGCGCCAACATATCCTTAGTGGTTGTCTTGCCATTTGAACCCGTAACCGCAAAGACATCAACAGCTGTTTTTTCAAGATAGTAGGCTGCGAGGGTTTGAAAGGCAGACAGCACGTCGTCTACTAGAATGTAGGGATGATTTGCAACCTCTTTCTCGGACAAGGTTACTACTGCACCATTTTCAAAAGCTGTTTCGATAAAGTCATGACCGTCACGCGCACCTTTAAGTGGCACAAACAAATCTCCCGTCCCAATCAAACGACTGTCAAACTCAGCCTTTTCTAACTGGGCATCCTCAAAGATACTGACATCATTTTTAGCTCCAACAGCTTGGACAACTTCATGGATTGTTAATTTCATTTCTACTCCTTTAAAAAGGGTTGAAGTCCAAGAACTCTAGTCACCATGCAGTGATAGTTCTGGCTTCTACCCTCTCTTTCATTTTTATAGCAAATGCGCTTCGCGCTTGTCAAAACTTTGCTTAGCAAGGTCAACCAAACGCTCGATTAGTTCTGGGTAGCTGATTCCCATATTGTCCCAAAGTAGTGGATACATAGACCACTGGGTAAAACCTGGCATGGTGTTAAGCTCGTTTAGGAAAATCTCGCCCTTATCTGTATAGAAGAAATCACAACGAGACAGACCGAGGCCACCGATCGCACGGAAGGCAGTTTCTGCATTATGACGCATGACAGCTACTACATCATCACTAATCTTGGCTGGGATGTCCATGGTAATCTTGTTATCGATATATTTGGCATCATAGTCATAAAAGGCAACATCCTTGACCACTTCACCAGGAAGCGTGCTCTTCACATCGTAGTTGCCCAAGAGACCAACCTCGATTTCACGAGCATTCACCCCTTGCTCTACTAAGACACGGCTGTCATATTGAAAGGCAAGCTCCAAAGCTTGGCGTAGTTCCTCATGGTTTTCAGACTTAGAAATACCGACACTTGAACCCATGTTTGACGGCTTCGTGAAGACTGGGTAAGTCAATTTTTCTTCAACTTCAGCGATTTTAGCAGTCACATCGTCTCCTTCGACGATAGCCACATAAGGTACTTGGGCAATCCCTGCAGACTCCAAGACACGCTTGGTCGTGATTTTATCCATGGCAAGGCTGGATGACAAGATGTTACAACCAACGTAAGGCATTTTCAAAACTTCTAAGAATCCTTGAACAGAGCCATCCTCTCCCATTGGGCCATGAAGAACTGGAAAGACCACTGCACCTTCTTCATAGATGGAACTTGGCGCTATTTTCTTGTTCCAGTCAATAGTTGCATTGGTCATGAGACGATCCTCTTGACCTGGGGTCTGGCTAAATTCTTGCGTTTTGATAAAGTCACCTGACTGGCTAATGAAGAAAGTCTTGACTGTGAAACGGTCGTAGTTGACCGCACGCATCACACTTTCAGCTGAAAGGACAGAGACTTCACGCTCTGCACTCCGTCCACCGTATAAAAGAATAATCGTTTGTTTCATATTGCTTGTCCTAATTCTAATAGAATACTCGTTCTTTAGTATATCATATTTGCTTCTTTTTTGAAACTTGTATCTAAAAAAGCCCTCATTTAAGAGCTGAAATGTTACCTATCCACCACTTGAGCTTCAAAGTAAGCTGGTTTGTCGTCTACATTGGTGATAGTGATCGTGTAGGACTCGTTATTAGTCACATTAAAAACTTTTTCCCCTTTGTAACTGACAACAATTCCATTCTTTACCAAATGAATATCTGTTTGATTGTTTGGAAGCTCTTTATCATCATACCTTTTTGGAGCTCTATCTATTCTGCAAAATTTCGTTCTCTTTCCTTTTTCTACGCTGACCCGACCACCTGATACACTGCAACAATACTATCATACGAAGAATCAAATAGACCAAACGAAGGATTTTCATCTTTCCAAGAGCTGATAAGAAGGTTTTCCTTGCATTCCCCACTTCTTGAACTAACTGTTCAACCGTTTTACCTGTTTCCTCTTTAATAGCAACTGCATTCTTTGAAATCAAATAATAATTTTGTTCTAATCTGCTGATATAGGCTTTGGAAATTGGCTCGTCTAAGAAAAAATATACTCTATCAGCATACTCATCCTGAGACAGCGTATAGTAAACTTCAGCTTCACTCTCCCATTTTTTAGGAAAACTAGTTATTCTTATATTTCCATAGTCTAAATGCATCATTCCAACTAAAACGTCATTAGTCCATTCTTCCGCATAATGGTATAATTTCATTTTCTTATCTACCATTGGCCAAACTATAACATACCGACTATGCATGAATTCCTTAGTTAATGCCGAGTTACTTGCCAAGCTGGTCGCACCAATCTCATATACTGACCAAATAAGAACTATGAGCATTAGGACAGCTTGAGTTGGTTTGTTTTTATAATAGTTTCTTATTCTTTTTAACATTTTACTCTCCAACTGCGGGATTAGGTTTATCTAAATCTTTTTTGACATTTTGACTAGTATTCGCCACTAGAGCCTCTCTTGCATATTCGAAAGAAACAAGCTGATTGTTACTTTCAAAGCAAATAAGTCTCCTTTACCAAACAATTACAACAACTGAGGCCTAGTTTACGGTTCCTAAATCTACCGATCCACCACTTGAGCTTCAAAGTAAGCTGGCTTGTTGTCTACATTGGTGATGGTGATAGTATAGGGAGTTTCTTTCGTCACACCAAAAGAAAGCAGACCAAAGCTATCGAATAAAATAAAATATTCTTAAGAACTCTGTCATAGCACCCCACCTGTATAACACTATTGCCTCGCCGTTTCGTTTGTTATTCTGTTCTCCATATATCCTTAACTGTCACTTCTCCCCAATTATCTGGGCTAAAACGACTAGAGTAGATAGTGGTCCAGTCTTTAAGGACTTTATTACGGAGTACATTGTCTGCTTCCTTGCGAATCTCATCAACAGTCTTACCGCGTTTGGCAAGAAAGTCCTCTACTTGAGACTACTGAAAATATCCTGTACTCTCATCATCATAGTACCACATAAACCGTTCTAATTGCCGATTGTTTACATCGTACAGGTAATCTACATTTATGGTTGTCTCTGTATCTGGCAGTCTCAAACGCATCTCTATCCCAACTTTCGTCATCTCCTGAAATCCAAATTAAAAATAATAACCTAGAGATTGAATAGTATTTGGTAAATCTACACTTTTATAATCAATAGAATGAATAGAAATTTCTTGAGAATCGTTGTCCACAAATTTTAAACTTTTTAACTTATAAAAAGCTCGTCCTTTCCAGAGAAATGTATAATTGTGATAATCACTTTCTTCGTAGTATATTTCATCAAAAATATTATGAACTCTCTGATATTTATAGTACTGAAAACCAGAGAAAGATAATAATAGAACTATTAGCAACGAAAAAATTACAAATTTTCTCTTCTTCATCTAATCACCTCATCTCTGTCAACTCTTGATTACCAGCTTCAATATTTCGAATGAAATTATCAGTACCTGGGTAATTTTTTTGTAGCTCATCTACGGTATCTTTTTCTAGTAAAATCCCTCAACACACCCCGTTGTTCATAAAGCATTGTGTTGAGCAAGAAGTTACTTTCTCTGGTAAACTATCCATACAAAGTCTGATACATCTTTTTCATGAAAGCCTCAAGCTCTTTTTGAACAATGTTTAATAGTCGCTCTTCTTCGGCTTGAGAGATGTTCACTCTCTCATTTTTATTTTTTTCGTTTGTTTGAAAATAGGCGCTAGAAACTATATCCAAGTTCTTATCCAATTCATATAGTACACTAGTTATTTTACCATCTATCTCTATTTCAAAATAAGCAGTAACCCCCCGTCCACGATACGATATTTTCAAATCGATGTCTCCTTTTATCTCGATGGAAGCAATTCCTCCATCCAAGCGAATAGCTCCATCGGGAGGAATGACATAGCCCGCTTTACGGATGTCAGGCGCATATTTCCCTGATGCCATCAAACGTTGTAAGACGGCTATATTGTCCCTCTCTTCAAAGGAGGTTTTTAATTGCATATGTTCTTGATGGTTTTGATACTGAAAATAAAGATTCAAGCCAGTAGCTAAGACAATTACAGAACCAATCACGATCAGTATTTTTTTAAGTCCTGACATTTTTTCACCCCCTCTGTCTAAGTTATCATAGAAGTCTTGTTCATACAGCATTGCGTTGAGCAAGAAGCTTCTTTCTCTGGTAAACTATCCATACAAGGTTTGATACATCTTTTTCATGAAGTCATCAATCTCGCTTTGAACACTTCTCAACAAGTAATCTTCTTCGGATTGTGAGACAGAAACAATCTCTCTTTTCCCGTTATCATTTTGCTGAGAATAACTAGAATCAATTAAATTCAGATTTTTATCTAAAATAAAAGCTACATGCGTTTGTTTTTCATTAACCTGTGTGATGAAAAATAACTGAAAATCCTTAGCATCCTCTTTTGGAGGGCTAATTTTCAAATGTAAATCTCCTTCTATTTCTAATGGATAAATAACTCCATCTAATCGAATAGCTCCGTCAGAAGGAATAGTATATCCTGCCTTGCGGATGTCAGACGCATATTTTTCTGATGCCGTCAAGCGATGAAGAACTTCAATTCTTTCATTTTTTTCAAAAGCTTCTTTTAAAGCACTAGATTGTTGGAAATGATTGTAAGTAAAATATAAAGGAATCGCTAATAGGAACAAGGACAATACAATCAACCACTTAAACTGTTTTACTTTATCTGACATTCGTCAACACTCTCTTTCAAATAGGTAGGATTATAAATTCTCACTCGTCTTCCTCCTCGTCCAACTCCACTTCTCCATGAATTTTTATGTATTCTTCATTTCTGCGATCATCTTCTTCCCAAACTGGGTCTCTCACATCATCCATAAATAGAATTTCTTCAAGACTCAGCTCATTAGCCTGTTCATAACTCATCGAAAGGATATCCTCATGTCGATTTTTAAATTCCTCCACACTTAACCAGCTCTCTTTATCATCTTCGCTAATCTGACCATCAATAGCAGTCGCAATTTCAATGGCCATAATATACATAGCTCGTTTATCAACAGTGAGAAGGTCAAGGTGCTTAGAAGCAATTCTTAAACATTCGCCTTTCTCACGAAAGTCCGACATGATAGCATCTTCGTAATCTAGATGTATATATTCACATTTATGGGATAAAAAATCATATTTTATCCCTTCCTTTATTTGGACACTCCTCCATCTAACATCATGAGTTTCCTTGTCTAATTCTAAGTGAATAGAAAGTTTATCGATTGGTAAATCTAGATACCCAGCATACGATAAATCTGGCTCTATTCCATCTTTTTCCTCAAACCACATCCTTTTCGCTAGTTCCATGTAATCAAATGGAATTTCTTTGGTGTAATCACCTTTAAGATATAGTCTCACTCCTCTTCCTCATCATCATAAACACGTTCGCCATGGATAGCTATGTATTCTTCACGCTTCCTATCCAATTCTTCCCAGATGGGTTCGTCAATAGCGTCAATCGTCTGAATTTCTTCCAAACTCATCTCATTTGCTTCATCAAAAGTTAGAGATAAGATATCTTGGTGCTTTTCCTTGAATTCCTCGACTGTTAGCCATGTTTTCTTATCATCTTCACTGATTCGTCCATCAATAGCAATCGCAATTTCAAGCGCCATAATATACATAGCACGTTTATCAACTGTTAAGACATCCAAATAATTAGAAGCGATTCTTAGATACTTTCCCTTTTCTCTACCATCGCTTTCATAACTTCCTTCATAATCTAAATCAATATTTTCATATTTTTGGGAATTGATTGCACTGCCACCTTTAACCTTGACCTCTTTCCAACGAGAGCCACTTGCTCCCCACTTATCTAAACGTAAAGATAGATAGAAGTCATTTTGTAGCATCTCATCATCCCCGACATTTGAAAAACTTATTTTTTGACCATTTCTTTCTTTAAACCACATTTTCCATGCGAGTTCTCTGTAGCCAAATGTCACTTTTCTAGTATAATCGCCTTTTAAATATAATTTCAATCGTCTTCCTCATCGTCATAAACACGTTCGCCATGGATAGCAATGTATTCTTCTCGAAGGCGTTCCTCCTCTCCCCATAGAGGATCTCTTACCGGTACCATTGTCTTTAATTCTTCCAAACTGATTTCAACAGCTTCATCATAAGTCAGTGAAAGAACATCCTTGTGATATTCCTTAAATTCTTCTACACTTAGCCAACTTTGCTTACCGTCTTCGCTAATCTGACCATCAATGGCAGATGCTACTTCAATAGCCATAACGTATAAAGCGCGCTTGTCAACCATTAAAATATCTACATGAGTTGAGGCAATTCGAAGAAACTCCCCTTTTTCGCGGTCGTCGGAAATAAAGGCATGTTCAAATTCAAGTTCAATATCTTCATATTGCAAGGACAACCAAGGATTGCTCGGAATTATAAAAGGAGCCTTATCCCATCTTTCATCAACTGAAGCCCATTTGCGCAACTCTGCTCCGAAATAAAAATCATCTTGCAGCATCTCATCATCACCAACGTTGGAGTAACTTATTTTCTTGCCATTCCGTTCTTTAAACCACATCTTCCAAACTAGTTCTCTAGTAGTAAATGTTATTTTTTTAGCATAATCACCTTTGATGTATAGTCGCATATTGTCCACCTAGTTCCCGTAATAAATTCGATAACCCTTAAAAATCCTATTAATTATCTCTTCCTTTGTACTTGTATCAAGTTTCCTTAGTTGGCGATTAGTATTTACCCAATCTTCTATAGATTTTCTTCCGGAAATTGAGTTTACTTCAATATATTCATCAAGCGAATACCCTGACTTCCCACTTCCAGATTGAACCTGGAATACTCCTTCACCATTCGAACCACTCGTTGGCTCCCAGTCTACACGAAGCTTCACTTTTCGATTTCCTACTCGAGCTTCAATTAGTTTACCACCCTTACCAGAAATGGTCTTACTCGTCGGTTTATTAGCCTTCCAGCTATCGTAGTTGCTAGAATAATCAACCTGAATTTCGCCATTTTGTAAGGCTGTCTTTGTGATAGCTGATAAGCTAGTTACTGCTCCACTAGCTATCAGTACATTCCCATATTGTACCCCTGATACAGATGCTGCCGTACCAGCTACGATACTTGTCCCTGCTGTTGGTGGACCAGCCATGATACTCAAGACTTCAAGGGCACCACTCGCAAAGTAAACTCCCAATCCAGAGAATATTTGAGCTACTCCACTCCAAAATTCGACTGAATTTGCTTCAAAGTTTTGGGCTTTTAGTTCATCAAACTTTTTGTTAACCAAATGAGTATAGTCAGCATCGTATTTCCCGTTTTTTGAAACGACATAGCCTTGTTCCAAGGGGGAAATTTCAATGATATTCCCTGTTTCATCAATCTTAAGAGTGTGATTGTAGTCGTCAATTATTTTATCCCATTCGGACTTGTCGTGGCCTTTTAAGCGCTTCTTTAATTCGGCACGATAGTAGGTATCACCATCTTCCGATAGCATCATATCCCTAGAAGCTTTATGGATGGCACGAGTTTCAGAGTCTTGAAAATCTCTTTTGGCATGCGAAACAATCTTCACATCCTTCATCTTTTGCACCCAGCTCATGTCCACACCGTCCGCATAGTAGTTGCCATCGCTATCGACAATGACTTTACTTAGTTGCGTAGCTCCTTGAATCGCTAGGCCAAGGACTTCTAGACTATCGCTGAAATACTGGGAAACCTGTGAGACAAAGAATTCTAGTTTTTCAATCTTATCATCCAAATCCTGAATACCTGACTCGATTTGAGACTTAGTATTGTAGAGGATGGTCTTCTCAGAGAAGGCTTTCCCCCAATTCAGTGTAAAGAGATCTTTGATTTGATTTAGCCAGTTCTCCCTCGCTTGAATCTGAGCTTCTACGATAGCTAACTGCTCTTCCCTCAATTTTTTCAGTTCCTTGAGCTGGTCCAGGTCCAAATCACCATATCCTGAGACCTGAGCATCCGCATTTTTGTAGGAGGTCAACTCTAGTTGGATATCATCTATCGCTGCTTGTAACTTCTTGATGCTGGGGATGATAATCTCTGTAAAGAGACCCTTCCCAGCTGTGTAGGCTGCTCCTGTCAGCTCACCTGAGTCTAAAGAGGAGATTAAGTGGTCACATCCGCTGGATAAACGGTCCGTAACTTCATTTGCGACCTGGAGATTGTTAGTCATGGCTTGAATCAATTCTTGGGATTCTTGTGCACTGTATTTTACTCCCATGGTAGCCGGTTCCTTTCTGATATCAGTTCTTCTCTGGCTTCATCGAAAGACCGACGAGCCTTCTTCGTTTGTTTTCCCAATTCATCCAGTTCCTCATCTACATAGGAGTTGACCTGTCGCTGAATGGTTCTATTTTCACTTTCGATTTGCTCTATCACCTGACGAGAACTAGGCGAGAGAGCCAATAGAGTCGCCATACGATGGTGGATGCTCTGGATTTCTGAGTGAAAGTGAGTTAGCTGCTGTTCATATTGTCTTTTTAGAGTCTGAAGACTTTCTTCTTTATCGTCAATCTTGACAATTTCTCTCCAAAGTTTGTAGCGTTTTTCTTCGTTCTTATCTGCCATTTTTAATGTTTCCACCTCTTAGCCTGCTCTACGTCGCGTTTTTCAATCTTATGAGCAATTTCTGGAAACTTATTTGCTTGGGTCAAAACAGCCGAGCTGAAATCACTGACCGCCTGAAGCATTTGGTTGCATGCCTGACGTCCAGCTTCCATCCCAGCAATTTCAGAAGTATACGAAAATTCTACTTGCTGATTTTGCTTCTTGCTCGTGTCATACCCGACCAATTCATTAATAGCTGCCTCTGCTGCTATCGTGCTAGATTTTATCTTTCCACCCATACTTCAAACTCCCTTTATTCATTGTATATTGACCATATCATAACACAAAAATAGTACGATTTCAAAACAAACCCTAAGGGCAAATGCGCTCATCTCCTTAGAATAAACTCTATCGCTCAGTGAATGAGTTTGACAAAGACGTCACTAGTCATTTTGGAAACCCGTTTTTTGATGCCTTATAGTTTGAGTAGTCTTATTAGCAAGGCTTGTTCACCTCTCGTGAGAAACAGAAAAAAACAAAGCCCTAAGAAAAATTCCTAGGGCTTGTCTTATACGTCAAAATGAGCTACGTTTTTACTGACTCCTACAACTCTGTCCGATTTTCAATAGCTCTTAGGAGCGTTACTTCGTCCGCATATTCGATATCAGCTCCGACTGCTAGACCTCTTGCTAGACGAGTGACTTTAATCCCTGCAGGTTTGAGTAACCGAGAGATATACATGGAGGTCGCCTCACCATCAGCAGTGGCATTGGTCGCGACGATGACCTCTGAAACCTCGCTATCCATAAGACGCGTCATGAGACTCTTGAGATTGATGTCATCTGGGCTAATCCCATTCATAGGGGAAATCAAACCGTGCAAGACATGATATAGTCCGTGGTATTCTTGGATATTTTCCATAGCAGCGACATCGCGGCTATCCTCCAGAACCAGAATCGTTGACTGATCTCGACTAGGATCGGTACAGATGGAACAAGGATCATCATCCGTCAAACGTCCGCAGATTGAACAATAGGTCAATTCTCGTTTAGCTGCCAGAAGATTTTTAGCAAATTCGTTGACGTCATCATCCGGCATTCCAATAGTATAAAAGGCCAGCCGGGTTGCTGTCTTAATCCCGATACCCGGAAGTTTAGAATAACTGTCAATCAGCTTAGCTATAGGTGTTGGGTAAAGCATGGCTTCCTTTCTAGTTCATTGGATGGTGTTGGTTGTATAGATTGATAATATCGCGAGCAATTGCTGGCCCAACATTTTTAGTTAAATTGGTATTATGAGGAAAGACTACTGCAACTGCAATTTGAGGATTTTCTGTTGGAGCATAGGCCACAGCATTGGTATTATTAGCATCTTGACCACCAGCTACATAGCTTTCACCTGTACCGGTCTTACCACTGATAGAAACAGTGGCGCCATCTGAAAACGCCCGTCCTGTCGTAAGGGGACTAGTTCCATGCGATACTTGGTAAAATCCTTGGTGCAAGATTGCCATATCTGATTCAGAAATATTGACCTTGTTGATTTCCTTGGTATCTATTGCTTGGATTAATTCCCCAAGGCCACCCTTATCATTGTTGTCGTATATTCCCTCGACAATATGTGGAGCTAGACGAACACCATTGTTAGCAATAGTTGCAACGTACTGGGCTAATTGCATCGGTGTGTAGTTATCAAACTGGCCAAAAGCATTAGTTAAATAATTAGCCAAGTCAAATTTTTGGGGGATAAATCCTGTCGATTCATCTGGCAAGTCAATCTCAGTAGAAACTCCTAAACCATACTCACCGAAGGTTGAACGGAGTTTTCCCATGGCAGACTCAAGATTATTGGTCCCTACTGTCATATTCGGCTGATAAGTTTGTCCCATAATCCCGAGGACAGTTTGAACCATGTAGGCATTGGATGAATATTCTAAGGCCTCAACGGCTGTAATTGGGAAAGAACCATCATAATAAGGGGTATACCAGGAATTGATAGGGGCAGAACCTTGGAAGACGATTGGTTGATCTGTCAAGGTTTGGTTGCCTGACAAGACCCCATTTTCCCAACCTGAACTGATAGTTGCAGCCTTAACGACAGATCCTGGAACAAAGACATTGGTGACAGTTCCGAGTGAGTCTGTGGTCAGTTCTCCAGTCTCTACATTGTGCTTCATTCCTGACATGGCTAATACAGCACCTGTCTTAGGATTGAGGGCTACTGCATAGACACCTTCAGAATATCTGGCTCCTCCATTGGCAAGTTCTGAGTTGAAATAACTCTTCAAGAGACTGTCTACGCTATCTTGGAAGGCCAAATCAATGGTCAATTTGATATTTTTACCCTTGCTTCCTTCTTCGATATTTTCTACACTCTCCATGTCTCCGTGCTTGTCCAAATGGATTTCCTTGACGGTACGTTTTCCTTGCAAGACTTCTTCGTATTGCTTTTCAAGATAGGAAGTTCCCACTCGGTCATTGAGAGAATAGCCTTTTTTGAGATAAGCATCAACTTCCTCAGCTGGAAGTCCTGACTTCTCATTTGAAACGCTACCAACGATTGTCGATAAAGATGTATCTAGTACTTTACGATCCCATGAGGTTGAAATGCTGATACCTGGTAATTCCTTGGATGCCGATGCAACGAGAGCAACTTGGGTATCATCTAAGGCATCCGTAGAAATGGTGCTCGTTGCAAAATTTTCAACAGCATTGAGCTGGCTAAAGAGATAGATTTCCTTTTTCTGGTCATCTGTATAATTAAGTTGACTCACGTCAATGCTTTCAACCGCATTATTGTAAAGTGTCGCTTCCGATAAGCGGTTCCCATCTGAATCCAGGCGTTTATCGCTTGGCAAGGATTCGACTGTTTTTTTGTAAATATCCTGGTCCGCCAAGTAATAGTCTGCAATCTGTCGATCAGTCAGATCAGGGGAGGTTACATTTACATACGTGAGGAGTTTCTTGGCTGTCTCCTTCAATTCAGCTGCCGTCATTTTATTGTTTCGTGTGAAAGAAACAACCTGCTTGACAGTATTTTCTACCAAGGGTTTCCCTGCCGCATCATAGATCTGTCCACGAGCTGAACTGGTTGTTACCCTTGTTTGGCTGGCTGAGGCCAATTTTGTTTCATAGAAATCTTTATTGAGTACCTGCATGTATAACAAACGACCAATAATGGCCATAAAGAGCAGGATGACAATCGCAAATAGTAAATTAAGCCGAATCGGAATCGAATGGCTATTAAATTTTCTCATACAACTAAGACTCTTTTCTAGAAAAATTCCCGATTTCTACCTTTATTTTCCCTAAAATAATAGAGCAAACAGGTGAAGCTCAGTATATTTCATTGTACCATATTTTACGGAGAAACTCTTGGAAAAGTCGAAGCATTTTTTGACTTTTAATTGAAAATGCCTTTTTATTTGGTTATCCTATTTTCTATGATATAATGATAGTAATAGTTAGGAAAGCGTTAACTTTTAAGACTTTGACTCATAAAAAGGAGCCTCATGAACAAGCCAGATATCGCAACCATAATCGACCTCCATTTTGAAGAATTAACCGAGCTCGAGCAAGAAATCGCTCGCTATTTTTTGCAAGCTGAAACGATCCAAGATGATCTCTCTTCTCAGCAAGTTACCCAGAAATTACATATCTCCCAAGCAGCCTTGACCCGCTTTTCCAAAAAGTGTGGTTTTACAGGCTACCGAGAGTTCGTCTTTCAATACCAGCACCAGGCTAGTAAACCGGACACTCATTCACACAAACACAGTCCTTTGACCAAACGTGTTTTGAGAAGCTACAGTATCATGCGAGAACAAACACAGGATTTGATCGACGAAGAACAACTGGAACGCGTCGCCCAATTAATCGATGACGCTGAACGAGTTTACTTTTTCGGGACGGGAAGTTCTGGTCTGATTGCCCGTGAGATGAAATTGCGCTTTATGCGATTAGGTGTGGTCTGTGAAGCTTTGACCGACCAGGATGGCTTTGCTTGGACGACCAGTATCATGGATGAAAATTGTCTGGTACTTGGTTTTTCCCTATCAGGCACTACCCAATCCGTCCTCGATAGTTTGTTGGATGCCAAGGAAATGGGGGCCAAGACCATTCTCTTTACCAGCGCTCCAAACAAAAACAGTCAGGCCTATAACGAAACAGTCCTTGTGGCAAGCCATAGTCAATCTTCTTACATCCAGCGTATTTCCGCTCAACTCCCTATGCTCATTTTAATAGATTTGATTTATGCCTACTTTTTGGAAATCAATCGCGAGAGCAAGGAAAAAATCTTTAACAGCTATTGGGAAAATAAAAAGCTCAACGGCTATCGTAGACAAAAACGCGTTAGAAAATCCTAGTTTGGTTGAACCAAACTAGGATTGTTTTGTTTTGAAATGATAATAGGCACCCAACATCCCTGCGGTATTTTGGTGATGGGCAAATTCTAATCGTAAAATAAAACGAGCTATTCTCCTGAAGTATGTTCTATAAGTTTATAGTTTAATGCAGAGTGTAGCGATATAATCATTTCCATACCGTGATAATCGATGTCTTTTATCACATGATTCATAAAAATCGATCATAGCGAGACCGTTTTTTAGTTGTCCTCTAATCTGTGTTTCTAAGGTATGGCTAAATTCATATCCATATTCTGGATTGATGGTGATTTTGCCTTCCTCTTCAAGCTCTCTTGAATTAAAAGGTAGTGAAAACTTTAACAGTAATTCCTCATCGGGTTTATCCCATACAGTGTCAGCATCATACATGTAGATCCAAGGATTCATAAATCCAACCATTAACAAACCGCCCTTTTTCAATACGCGAGAGGCTTCTTTATACATGTTATCTAAATCTTCTATATATACATTTGAAACCGGATTAAAAATAATATCAAAAGTTTCATCTTCAAATGGAAATGCTTTTGTCATATCGCTTTGAACCGTATTGATTTTTAGGCCTTCTCTTTTTGCAACCATCTCATCTCTTTCTAATTGTGATTTAGAAAAATCCATGATGGTGACATCATAACCTTTTAGAGCAAAAACGGGACCCTGCTGACCACCACCACAAGCTAACCCTAATATCTTTTTTCCCTTGGCTTTTTCAAACCATTCTATCGGAACTTTTTTCCCAACAGTTAAAGCAACAGAAATTGGATGCTTTCTAGCTTCTTCCAATTCTTCATGTGTCAATGGCTCAGTGTAGTCATTTTTTACATTATTCCATCTATCTTCATTTAATTTTATATAATTATTCATCTTACAATCTCCTCGTAATTTTATATGATTTCGACTTCAGGTGAATAGGTTGCCATTACATTTTTCTCACCTCTACAAATTCTAATTTGTCAATTTTTCGTCCATCTCATTATATCATTTTTCCACATTTTCCCATTTAGTCAAGCTAAATATCAATTAAATGGATGATAGAATTGCTCTCGCCTTGTAGTTCATCATCTCGCATTAACCTTTCATACAAGGCGGTTATTTTCTCCTAGTTTCTCACGATTACCTCCTTTGGCTCAAATTTTTCAATAAAAAAAGAATTAAGCAAAACAGTTTTCACTCAAATAGTGATTCAGTGTTTTTCTTAATTCTATAGTTCCAAACTAGGATTGTTTTGTTTTGATACTCTTCGAAAATCAAATTCAAACCACGTCAGCTTCACCTTGCCGTACTCAAGTACTGCCTACGGCTAGCTTCCTACTTTGCTTTTTGATTTTCATTGAGTATAAAATGATAATAGGCTCCCAACATTCCTGCTGTATTTTGGTGATGGGCAAATTCTAATCGTGTTTTTTCAGCTAGGCTTGGCACCAAGGCCGCCTTCAAGGCTGTGCGGATCTTCGGTTTGAGAATAGCCTCTTGCCCCATGATCCCGCCACCGAGAATGACCACTTCTGGATTGGCAACGTAGCAAATATTTGCCAGACCTTTTCCTAAATAGTCTACCATGCGGTCAATACCAGCCATACAAATCTTGTTTCCTTCAGTAGCTTCCTTGAAAATGCGTCGGCCATTCCACTGATCAACTGGATCGCCATGAGCTGTTGCTACATATTCTACCAAGGCTGTCGTAGAAGCAAGATCCTGAAAAGCTCCATCCTGCATGTGCATGTAACCGACTTCGCAGGCCGAATTGCTAAATCCATGGAAAACCTTCCCATCCATAATCAAGCAACCACCGATACCTGTTCCAATGGTCAAGCAAAGTGTGACACTCGCTCCCTTGCCTGAACCAGATACTGCCTCAGCCAGACCTGCACAGTTGACATCATTTTCAATCTCACAAGGAATCGCAAAACTCGTCTCGATTTCCTTCTTGAACTGGGTTCCTGCATAGTTGGGAATCTGAGGACCAGCATAGAAAATCTCACCCTTATCTGGATCCACCATTCCTGCAGAAGAAATGGCAACACCTGCTACTGGGCCTTTTTCTAAATAGCTGGCTACGATATCTTTTGTCTTTTGTAAGATATGAGGTCCACCCTTATGCGCCTCGGTTGGCATTTCATGCGATTCAACAAGTTGGCCTTCTTGGTCAATCAAGCCATATTTGATGTTGGTTCCACCGATATCAATTGCAACGTAGTGTGTCATAAATACCTCCTTATGAATTAGAGGAAGCGCTCCTTGGTTTCACGAATCAAGGCTGCAGCTGCTTCTACAACTGGTCGATCTTCTTCAGTCACTGGCGTCAATGGTGAACGAACTGATCCAATGTTAAGTCCCTCATTGATCTTCAAGACTTCTTTGATCACACCGTACATATTTCCATGTGCAGAAGTGAGCTTGCCAATGATTGCATTGATAGCATACTGCAATTCACGCGCTGTTTCCAAATCTTTCTCAGCAATCAACTCATTGAGTTTCAAGAAGAGTTCTGGCATCGCACCATAAGTACCACCGATACCAGCCTTAGCACCCATGAGGCGACCACCTAGGAACTGTTCATCTGGACCATTAAAGACGATGTGGTCTTCTCCACCAAGGCTGACAAAGGTTTGGATATCTTGAACTGGCATAGAAGAGTTCTTAACACCGATAACACGAGGATTTTTCAACATTTCAGTATAAAGACTTGGAGTCAAAGCAACTCCTGCCAATTGAGGAATGTTATAAATCACGTAGTCTGTGTTTGGAGCTGCAGCACTGATATCATTCCAGTATTTGGCAACTGAGTATTCTGGCAAGCGGAAGTAAATCGGTGGAATCGTTGCAATGGCATCTACACCCAAACTTTCTGCGTGGCGAGCAAGTTCCATACTATCTTTGGTATTGTTGCAGGCAACATGGGCGATGATGGTCAATTTACCTTTAGCAACTGCCATGACTTCTTCCAAAATCAACTTGCGATCCTCTACACTTTGGTAGATACATTCACCAGAAGAACCGTTGACATAGAGACCTTGAACTCCCTTATCAATGAAGTATTGAACCAAGGCACGCGTACGCTCTGGACTGACTTCTCCTTGATCATCATAACATGCGTAGAAGGCTGGAATGACACCTTCGTATTTTTTCAAATCTGACATAGATTTTCTCCTAAGATTTCTTTTTTTCTGCTGATAGCAGTTCTATTTTTACAAGTTTAGTATACACCTTGTGAAAATCGCTTTCAATATCTTGTATACACTTAGATTTTAGTTTCTACTTGTATTTTAGAAACTGTAACGATTGAAAGTAGTTTCAGAAACACCTCATCCTACTGATATTTGGCGAAAATTTTCTCCATCAAACCTGCTTGGAGAAAGACTAGCAAACCAAAACCAAAGAGGATAAAAGCTGACCCACCCAAAAGGAGAGTGAAGGCGGACAGATAAAGAACCATCACAATGAGAAAGAGAATGGCTAACATGAGGAAGAACCATGGAAAGTTAAAACTTGCCAAGACAAGCCCTTTTTGCAGCACTTCTTTCCAAGACAGATCATAGCGCGCAGCGATGGGATAACTAGCCAGCATCACCAGAGTGAGGAAGATGAGAATCCCCAAACAAATAGCTTTCACAATCTGGAAAGGCAAAGCTGTCTGTCCCCAGAAAAGATAGAGATCTAGAAAGCTTAATGACACAATGCCCAACTCTAACAGACCCAACTGAAGCCCCAGTTTCAGATTTTGCTTGAAGGCTCTTATATAAGTTCTAAAGACTGGTACCCGCCTGCTTCTCTTAATCTCAAACATGGTTTGGTAGAGGCTGATTTTCGCCACTCCAATCGTCACGATGGGCAAACAAGAGACGACAAAAAGAAGATTGGCTGTCACGATATCCAAGACCTTCTCACTGAAACGCATGAGAAAATTATCTGTATCAAATGCTGCCTTGATTAGGCTTACTCCTTTTTGTGCCATGTTTGCTCCTCCTGATTCTTTTAATCAATCAAAATTTTAAAGAGATATTTGCGAACCTTCTCTTCCATACCTGCATAGCCATTTGGCTGATGCGGTTCTCCTGGGAAGAAAATCGCAAAATTGTGATAACCCAACAAGAGTGGGTAGCGTTCATGACAATGGACAAAACCAATGTCGCTCGCTTCATCGAATGCTACCGCCTCGTCTTTGATACGTGAACCGTAGCTCGAATATTCATGCCCTTCTACCAGCAAATGCAAATCTGCATAGTTCTTATGGTGTTCAAATTGATCATTTTCAACTTGATTGAGGACATTTTCCTGCACAACTAGAAAGACCTTGTCCCCGTCAATCTCATACTTACCGAGTTCGAAAGAATCCTTACGGTGCTGATAGAGATAGGCGATAGCCTTGTCTAGATTGGGATGGATTCCCTTGTAAAAGGCGATGTTTTTCAAATCGTCAAAAATCATACTGTTTCCTTCGTTTCTGATAGTTACTATTTTTCAGTTTCGAATGTTCTTTCTCTATTTCCCTGTAATAGTGCGGACAGAAGCAAATTCCTTCGGAATTTCATTCCTAATTTTTGAGCCTGTTGCTCTTTCATCGTCAGTCTCAAAAATTCCGTCTAAGATAAGCGTAAGACGCTTATCTTAGATACCACTAAAGCGGGAAATAGACACCATAAAACGAACCTACTCTAACTAGTATCATGAAAAGAGTTCATTCTTAAGTTTATAAGTGTCTGACAAAACTTCACGAAGTAACTGCATACTCTCCATTTTGTAGACACTTATGAAACTATATTTCTCTTAGTCTATAACATATTCTTCTGAATTTTGATAGACAGTTTTTCCTATACTCAATGAAAATCGAAGAACAAACTAGGAAGCTAACCGCAGGCAATACTTAAGTATGGCAAGGTGATGCTGAAGTAGTTTGAATTCGATTTTCGCAAGATCTTAACCTTTGACAGCTCCCATAGTGATACCCTGAGTGAAGGATTTTTGGAAGACAAGGAAGACTGTTACGATTGGAACAGCTGCAAGAGCTGCACCCGCCATGATCAAACCATAGTTGGTTGCCATTTCAGCCTGCATGGTCGCAACCCCGAGTGAGATAGTCAAGTTTTGACGTGAAGTCAACATAACCAACTGCATAAAGTAGTCGTTCCAAGTATTGATGAAGGTAAAGATTGCAAGGGCTGCAAATCCAGGTTTCACGATTGGGAAGGCTACGCTCCAGAAAGTACGAATCTCACCACAACCGTCGATTTTAGCTGATTCAAGTAATTCTGTTGGGATGTTTTCACTGAACTGTTTCATAAGGAAGACCCCGAATGGCCATCCGATCAAAGGCAAGATAACTGCCCAGAGAGTATCGTGAATTCCCATGAAGTTGACGATACGTACCAATGGTACAAGGACAACTTGTTTTGGAAGAGCCATGGCAGCGATAAAGACTGCAAAGAGGATGCGTTGACCATAGAAACGTTTTTTAGCCAAGACATAACCTGCTAGAGAAGAGGTTGCACACACTAGGAACATGGTTACCAGTGAGATAAATACAGAGTTCCACATCCACTGCATAGCAGGGTTTTGCACCATGAGTTGTTGGAAGTTCTCCATGGTTGGCATTTTAGGGAACCACTGTGGCGGAATCATAATGGTATCAGGCTGTGATTTGAAGGCACCTGTCAAGATCCAGTAGAATGGAAAGATGAACAGTACGGTCAACAAGAGCAAGATAATCGTTGAAATAACAGTGAAAGCTGTTAAAGGTTTCTTTTGTGTAGGTTGCATAACTGTCTCCTTTCTTTAGTATTCTACGTCGTTTCCGAGGATCTTGAATTGAGCAAAGCTGACAATGGCAATCATCACCGCCAAGAAGACACCGATGGTATTTGCATAGCCATATTCTGTCAATTGGAAAGCTTTTTCGTAAAGGTAGTACATCAGTGTACTTGTTGAGTAGTTTGGACCACCAGATGTCAAGAGCTGAATCAAAGCGAAACACTGGAATGAGTTGATGGTCGTAATGATTGCGATGTAAAGAGTTGTTGGAAGAAGGCTAGGCCATTTGATCTTCCAGAAGACTTGAAACTCAGTCGCACCGTCTACACGCGCTGCTTCAACAAGTGAGTTGTCAATATTTCCCATGGCAGCGATATAAAGGATAATCGGTTGACCAACAGATGTTGTCAAAAGAATGATCATAATCGCTAGCAAAGCCCAGTTTTTGTCACCCAACCAAGAAATGTTTTGGCTGATAATATGACTTGACTTAAGGACAAAGTTTAGAATCCCTGATAGGGGGTCATAGATCCATTTCCATACAACCGTTACGGCAACACTACCTGTAACTACAGGAAGGAAGAAGACGAAACGATAAAAAGAACGGGCAATGGCATTTTGATGATAGGTTTGAGATGCTACAAAGAGCGAGAAGAGTACCACAATCGGAACAGATCCAATAACCAGGATAACGGTATTGATCAAAGACTTCACAAAGACAGGGTCTTTAAACATGCGAATGTAGTTATCCAAGCCCACAAACTCAAATTTAGTCATGGAGTAGTTAAAGAAACTTGTAATGAATCCCATAATCATAGGAGCCAAGACAAAGATGACAAAGAAGAATAACACTGGTGCTAGGAAAGCGTAGGAAATCACTGTTTCCCGCATACGAATTTTATTGACTTTCACAGTCGGCACCTCTCTTTCAAATAGAATAGTTTTTGATTTTCTTGAACTGTTTTAAAACCAAAATGAAATTTTTTAAGATTCGCTTATGTAAGAACTTCATTTTAATTTCGTGACAGTTCCTACCATTTCAAACAAAAGTCCCCCTTTTCTTACACCATAGTGCACAGGGAAAAGGGGGGAATCAATCTGACTTAGTGCTTATTGTTTTGTAGCTTTTTTGATTGTTTCGTTAGCTTTTTCAGTGAAGGCTTTCAAGGCATCCGCTGGTTTTTCGTCACCATTTGATACAGATTGCAACATTGGGAACCAAAGTGTTCTCATTTCAGCAAATCCGTTGATAGTGTTGTAGTATGGTGAGTAGTATTTAGTCCAGCCACTGATTGTTTCCATACGTTTGTCTTCATAAAGTTTGCCAAATGAAGTACGAACTGGGAAGGCACCTGTACGAACTACGTCTTTAGGACCCCATTCTTTGTCATCTGCGATGAATTGAACGAATTTCTTAGCAGCTGCGATTTTCTTATCGTCTTTGTTGTTGAATACTGCAAATCCGTTTACAAGGTATTCAAGAGATGGTTTACCAGAGTCTGATGGGAATGGTACTTCTACCACGTCTACCTTACTTGCTTCCAAGAGTTTCGCTTGGATACCGTTTTGAGCTGGTGCCCAAAGGATTGTGTATGATGTTTGACCGTTCGCAAAGTTTTGGATGTCTGCCCCACCGTCAAATTGTGAACCATTGTTCAATAGACCATCCTTGATCCAGCTAGCAGCTTTTTCAAGACCTTTGACGAATTTAGGATCGTCTGTTGTATATTTGGTTACGTCTTTGTCTGTTACAGAACCGCCATAAAGGTTTGCGATGAAGGCACGTGTTCCTTGGTCTCCCCCTTGACCAGAACTGAACAATGAACCTGGTGTATAGCCTTTATCTTTAAGCGCTTTCAAAACTTTTTCAAAGTCATCAGTTGTCCAACCTTCTTTTACAAGGTTTGCAACTCCAGCATCTTCCAACATTTTCTTGTTCATAGCCATGTAGAATGGAGCTGAACTGATTGGATACATGTAAGCTTTGTCTCCAGCCTTACTTGCTTGTACGATATTTTCGTTGT
Source organism: Streptococcus oralis Uo5 (assembly GCF_000253155.1). Classification (NCBI taxonomy): domain Bacteria; kingdom Bacillati; phylum Bacillota; class Bacilli; order Lactobacillales; family Streptococcaceae; genus Streptococcus; species Streptococcus oralis. Next base: position 510,901 of record NC_015291.1, on the reverse strand, counting down.
TCACATCTTTGACGAATTCGTCTGTGAAGAGGTCGTTCAACTCAGCCAATTTACCATTTTTACCGTATTGGATGATACGCCCTGGTGCGTCAAAGAGTACGTCTGGCGCTGTTCCTGCTTCGATAGCTGTTGTAATCTTTTCTGGACCTGACTTGAAGTCGATGGTTTCCAATTTCACTTTTACATCTGGATTTGCTTTTTCAAAAGCTTCGATGATTGATTTTTCATAAGTTCCAACACCGTCACCCGTTTTTTCTTGTGTGAAGACTGGGAATGCCCACCAAGTGATTTCAGTTTTTCCGCTATCGCTACTAGAGCTTCCAGCATCTTTACTTCCACCAGAGTTACCACAAGCCGCAAGGCCAAGAATCGCAGCACCCGCAAGTACTGTACAAGCTAGTTTTCTAAATTTCATTTGTATTCTCCTAATTGATAAGCGTATCCATATTGGATAATGAGTTCTTTAGATTTGTATACGTTTTCATTTTATCCGACGCATCGACCACTCTCCTCTTTTTTGAGATTGTGTTATTTAAGACCGGCAACAAAGCGTTCCGTAATCTCTTTTGGTCTAGTAATCGCACCACCAACAACGATGCCTCGCACCCCATATTCAAGGATTTGTTTGGCTTGTTCTGGTGTATGAATCTTCCCTTCAGCGATGACATCCACGCCGGCATCGCAGAGTTTTTTGATCAGTTCAAAGTCTGGACCATCTACCTTAGGACTATAAGAGGTATAACCTGATAGGGTTGTTCCAACAAAATCAATCCCTGCTTCGACCGCTGCTATTCCCTCTTCAAAGGTACTGGTATCAGCCATTAAGAGTTGATGCGGATACTTTTCTTTGACTTGTCGAATAAAGTCTTGGATTTCCAAACCGTCGTAACGTTCACGTTTGGTACAATCCAGAGCAATGACCTCAATGTCTAGTTCAGCCAGTTCATCAACTTCTCTCATCGTAGCTGTAATGAAAGGCTCCTGTGGCGGATAGTCACGTTTGATAATCCCGATAATCGGGAGTTTCGTAACCTCCTTAATCTCCTTGATATCGCGAACACTGTTTGCTCGGATACCGACTGCTCCACCTTGCTCAGCCGCTTTGACTAGCAAGGGAATGACTCCTCCCGCTTCTGTATAAAGCGGTTCGTGAGGAAGTGCCTGGCAAGAGACAATGATTCCATCTTTGATTTGTTCAATCAAGGCTTCTTTGCTAATCTGTGGCATCCTCTTTCCTCCCTTTCTTGTTCTTATGGGCTTATTATATATCATTTGTTAAGCGCTTTCAATAGCTTATAGTAGAATAGATTTCAGTTTCAAAACTATTTTATAGAACAGACTATCCTGAAAGTAGTTTCAGACTTCTTATGATTTCGAATCAAGCTGAATTTAATAAAGAAAGATAGCAGGCTTGAGAACCTGCTACCTCTTCCGAGACCTACTCAAATAGCTTTTACTTATTATTCTTTTCTCTTCTTGCCAAATGCAAACAAGGATAAAAGAACACCTGCAAGACCAAGGGAAAGCAGTGAGCTTGTTTCCTTGCTTCCCGTATTCGGAAGTTCATCTTGTTTAGCTGCTGGCGCTTGATAGGTCACATCTTGTCCTAGAGATAGTTTGTCATTTGCAGCCGTTAAGACTGGTTTGATCTCTCCCTTATACTCTGGAAGTTCATGAACTGCCGCCTCAGCACCATTGACGCCACCCTTATACTCTGGCAGGTCATTTGAAGCTGCCAAGACAAAGTTAGCACCTCCTCTATATTCAGGAAGCTCGTTTGAGGCTGCTAGAACCGCGTTAACGCCACCTTTAAACTCTGGAAGTTCATGGACTGCTGCCTCAACAGCGTTGATCCCACCTGTAAATTCAGGCTTTTCAACCGTTGGCGCTGGTTCTTCTCCTACTGTTGATAATGGACCGGTGTACTCTGGCATCTCTGCCACTGGGGCTTCCTCAGCATTGACTCCACCAGTGAATTCGTTTTTTTCTACTGTTGGAGCTGGTTCTTCTCCTACTGTTGCCAATGGTCCAGTGTACTCTGGTATCTCTGCCACTGGGGCTTCCTCAGCATTAACACCACCTGTGAACTCCGGCACCTCATGGATAGCAGCTTCACTGCCATTAATACCATCGCTTAGTTTAGAGCCAGCTAAAGAAACTGGTAAATTGTGCATGCTTTCAATTGCACCCTCAGCTAGACCTGTAATTCTTTGACCCATATCCTCTGGATCTATTGTGAATAGGAGAGTTTTTGTATCGTACTGGGTCATAAAGGTTGCTGTCTTGCCATTTGCCAATTGAAGGGTCGGAGCCTTGTTGACCAATACTTCCGAATCGAACTCCATGGCAATAATACCTGGCCATTTTTGGATAGCATATTTTACTTTTGCTTCTTTAGGAGAAATTCTGTCTTTGCTTAAGAAATCCCAGTTGAATTTCTTATAGGATAAAGTATAATCGTTTTGATTGCCATCCGCATGCTCATAAAGCAAACCATATTCGCCATTTCCGAGTTCTTGGAGTGAGTTGTACGCAAACTTACCACTTTGTATAGGATTGTGTTTTAGCCACGTCAACTCACCATTCGCCTCAACACGGGCCAGGTGAACCAAACCATTGTTGCGTCCAGGGCCACCAGCATTGCTGAGTAGAATGTATTCCTTTCCTTCATGCATGGTGTGAATAGCGGACATTTGAACATAAACGTCTTTTACTTGATGATATCGTTTGATTTCCTTATCCCACGTTGCTCCCCCATCATGACTGGTCGCAACCTGAAGATCACCAGTCAACCCACGCATAAAGAGCTTGAGATCCCCATTATTCAACTGAACAACAGTCGACTCCGTATTTTGGGCACCTGGATTATTCATAGTTGAAGAATGAATGGTTTGGTTGCCTACTGGGCGGTTATCATTAACTGCTTCCCCTGCTTGCCATGTTTCACCATGATCATCTGAATAAATTACACGAGATGATTGTGAACCATTTAGGTAGGAAACGTTGTTTGTTGTATAAACTGGAATCACCAGTCTTCCCTTATGAGGTCCTGTACGTAAGGCAATCCCAGTACCAGGTCCAGTTCCTAGGAAGTGCATCCAATCTTTCCGAATCCCATGAGTAATATCTTTTGGTGCAGACCAAGTCTTCCCATCGTCATCACTGTAGGACATCCATAGGTAGTTGGTATTGGAAACTCTAAAAATATTCTTTTCGCTATATTCAAAATAAATATTTCCGATTAGCTCATTCCCTTTATACAAATCTCCCTTATCGCTGTAGGCTGGTTTTTTAGGGTCAACGACAACACGATAATCTGTCTTTCTATTTTGAGGGTCGAAAACCTCTCCGTTTTCTCGAATCGTATAGCGACCTGATTCTCCTTGCTTATATAAAACTTGATAAACTTTATCTCCCACTTGTTCATAAGCTTTCGGAGCTTGCCCCGGCAATGAAAATACTGCCTTACTTTCAAGGAACATGTCATAAATTGCAAAAATTCTCTTTGTTTCAGGGTCTTGCACCAAGGCCATATCAATATTAACTGGAGATGGCCATTCTGCATGTTTAGCGTGCTCATTGTCACGAGGATTTGAGATTACGATTCGGTCTCCCCATGTTTTTCCATTATCTGAGCTGCGACGAACAACCATCCCAATATCTCCCCAGTCAGAATGGTGCAAACGTCTTTCATCCGTTCCTGCAATCAGCGTTCCTTTATCTGTCTTGAGAAGAGCTGGGATACGATAACTCTTGATACCATCTTTATTTGGTTGATTGTTCCTACCACCTTCAAAGACGTCTTCTTTCTCAGTGACTTTTGCTCCCTCAGGAAGTTTCTGTTCCAATTCACCTCTTTCAAATAATTGACTCCGTGTTTGAACTTCATCTGGGCTTAAAGCACGATCGTAAACGGTTAGGTTTCGTACTTGTAGGTTTGATGACCAAACTGTTTTATTGCCCCGTTTGGTTGCTCCAAGTTGAGCTTGATTAACATCTGGCATATCTTTGATAAAGTTACCAGATTTGAGGCTTGTTCGAGATAAGACACCGTTCACATAGAGACGAACTCGACCATGAGGTAACTCTGCTGTTGGTTGTTCGACAGTAAAGGTCACTGAATTCCATTGTCCAGGACGAACTTTCAAAGGAGCATCTGTATACTTATCATAGAACTGCTCTCCATTAGCGCCACGCCCTTCAATAAGAGCTGTATTATCAAGGACCGACATAGTAAAGTACTCATTTTCCTTGGTGTCACTGGATACAGAGAAGAGATTGTAAAAACGTGGAGCTGATGCATCTGGTTTGAACTCCATGTGAACTGTAGCATTTTTTAGTTGCTTTAGTTTATTTAGTTCACTTGATAAATCAACTCTCTGACCATTTGTTGCATTGGTTTCAACATCTTCTTTTTCAAGGACAGGATTAGCATTTTTTAAATCTCTTGAGTAATAGTCACGAGGAATAGCCCCCTGATCCTCTGATTCCTCTTCCTTATTTGTTTCTTCTGCAAGGGTTCCCGTAGAGGATGGAGTTTCTGATTCTGCACTCTCATTTTTTTTCAAATGATCTTGGTCCACCACAACGCCGTTGTCTTGAGCTGCTGCCAATTTGCCAGCCAAATCTTTATCCAAATGAGCAAGATCTCCCGAGGACGCTTCTTTTGGCAATTCTGATAAACCTTGACCAGGTTCGACAGTTTCTGTATTGGCTCCTGCTGCATTGGCTTGCTCTTGAGCTAAGACTGGATTTGCTCCAAATACCACTGTACCAATCACTACCGATGCTGCACCGACTGCAAATTTTCGAATTCCGTATCGCTGTTTCCGATTTAAAGATTTGTAATTCATGTTTGTCCTTTCATTTTTCATAAAATAAAGCGCTTTCTTTTTCTTTAAAAATTTTTATTGTCGCTCAAGAGACAAGTTTTACAAGAAAGTATCCAACTTAATGAGAGCTCCCAATCCTCTCCCATTTTCTGCTGAGCCCGAGTTTTTAACCACCCGGCAGCCTTTTTCCTCCTTTCACAAGTGACTTTTCCTTTATTATACAATAAAGTCTTATATTTATATCTGTGTTCCCACAGAATAGATTTTACTTTTAAGAATATTTTAATATTTTAAATTTTCTAAAAGTACTTTCAGGTTTTGGACATAAAAAAGAGAGCTTCTGGGCTCTCTCATTCATTATCTTACGTACTTAAAAGGAATTTCACTACCACAGAGCCAGTTATAAACCTGATCATTGACAAAAACATTCATGGCTTCGTGAGCATACTCAGGCATGATGCGATAGGCCTTTTCGCAGGTCAGACGGTTATAAATTGCAAACTGGGTAATAGGATAGCAAACATCGTCGTCCAAGCCCGTAATCATCTTGACCTCACCTTGAATGCGATGGGCAAGATTTTTCACATCGATATAGGCAAGGGTTGCCATGATTTCCTCCTCTGTTTCATGGAAGGGATCGTGAAACTTGAAATAACGGAAGAGTTCATCATAGGCTTCACTGGTATTGCCAATCTCAAGCACTCGTCTAAAGTCTGACAAGAAAGGATAGATGGCAACTGTTTTCTGAATCCGAGGATTGAGCGCTGCTGCAACCAGAGCTAAAGCACCGCCTTGTGAGGCACCATAGCTAGAAAGTCGCTTCTCATCCACCTGTGGCAGACTAGCAATAATTTCAACCAACTGGTAAATATCCAGATAAACATCCTTATAAAAGAGATGTTCACGACCCTCAACAGCACCACGGATGATATGCCCTTTCACCGTATTTCCTAGTGAAGAGCGCGAGCCGTCTTGCGAATAGCCCGACTGGCCTCGGACATCCATGGAAACAACACCGTAACCAGCCACAGTGAAGGCCAGCATGTCGGCCCAGTCCCAGCCACGTCCCATATAACCATGGAAATGGAAAATTAACGGAACTTTACCCTCAGTCTTTGGAAGAACGACACGTGCATAAACCTTGCCTTCATTGGTTCCTTCAAAAGTGAGCTCATAGCACTTGACTTGGGGAATATGGAAATCTCTTTCCTCCAACTGGTAGGCAGGAAGGACTGAAACTTTTTTGACCTCTTCATCCCAGAAAGCATCAAAGTCTTCTGGCACCTCATCCCGTCCTTTATAAGTCTTGATTTCTTCTAGTAAAGCTGGATTTTTCATAGCATGCTCCTTTAGTTTTGTAATCGCTATCATAACTCTAGCATATCTAGGAAAGCAATGCAAGAAAGAATGCTAAATAGAAAGTGATTTTAGATTCTCTTTCCTCAAACCTATCGTCTGAAAGTAGTTTTAAAAATAAAAAGAGCGTTTCCGCTCTTCGTGTATCAATAGGTGCTAGCTCCTTTCTCAAGTTTGACGGTTTGGAATTTCTTTTGGTAGGTTACTTTAATAGTCATGTGAGAGTCCTCGTTTCTTTTTGATGACTCTAGTATAAAATCCAAACCTAAAAGCTAGCTTATAGATTTCTTAGAAAAGGCTTAATCTAGATGTTCTTTCTTTTCTAAGTGGAGAGCAATCATGCGCCATTCTGGGTCCTCTTTCCAACCTTCTATAGAACTAATGTAGCTGGCAACCTTCCTGGCTTCTTCTAAAATTGGAAAATCTTCGATAATATCAGCCACTTGGAACTCTGGTAGGCCTGACTGTCTGGTTCCAAAAATCTCACCCGAACCACGCATTTTCAAATCCTCCTCCGCAAGGACAAATCCATTAGTCGTTTCTGTCATGATGCGCATGCGATCCTTCCCAGAGTCCGTCTTGGGATTAGCCACAAGAACAGCATAAGACTGCTTGTCTCCCCTACCCACACGACCTCTGAGCTGGTGAAGCTGACTGAGACCGAAGCGATCGGCATCCATGATGATCATGACTGTCGCATTGGGGACATTGACTCCAACCTCAATAACAGTTGTAGATACTAGAATATCTGTTTTTCTCTCTTTGAACTCCTGCATAATCTGGTCTTTTTCATCACTCTTCATCTTACCATGTAGAAGAGCTACTTCAGCCTTGCCGGCAAAATGAGCTGTCAACTCCTCTGATAAGGCAATGGCATTTTTCAGATCCAGGGCTTCTGATTCTTCAATCAAGGGAGAGATGACGTAGGCTTGAGAACCTTTTTGAATTTCTCCCTCTAACCAAGTCAAGACCTGAGGCAGCTGCTCATGCTTAATCCAGCGAGTAACAATAGGCTTCCGCCCTGCTGGCATCTGGTCAATAATAGAAACATCCATATCACCAAAGGCTGTGATGGCCAAGGTTCGTGGAATGGGAGTCGCCGTCATCATGAGGACGTCAGGATTGTCCCCTTTTTCCCGCAAAACACGTCTTTGCCCCACACCAAAACGGTGCTGCTCATCGATGATAATCAAGCCAAGACGAGCATAATCCACCCCATCTTGTATCAAAGCATGAGTCCCAATAATAAAGTCAACCTCACCCTTGGCAATGGTCTCTAAGACTTCTCTCTTTTCTGCAGCTTTTAAGGAACCTGTCAAGAGAGCTAGTTTCAAGTCTGGAAAAAGGTTCTTCAAACTCTCAAAGTGTTGCTCTGCTAGGATTTCTGTTGGAACCATGAGAGCCGCCTGGTAGCCAGCCGTCACCGCTGCAAACATGGCTAAGCCAGCGACCACCGTCTTTCCGCTCCCTACATCTCCTTGCAGGAGACGATTCATGTGGTGGTCCGACTTCATGTCGGCCAATATTTCCCGCAAACTCTTTTCCTGAGCTTGAGTCAGGGTAAAAGGAAGAGTTTCTTTAACGGCTGTCACTTTTTCCTGAGACCAATCCAGAACCAGACCGCTTCCCTGAACTCTATTTTCAGACTTGAGTGACTGCAACTGCATTTGAAAATAAAAGAGTTCCTCAAATTTGATCCGACGAAGGGCCTGCTTGTATTCTGCTAAATCCTTAGGAAAATGCATGGCACGAACAGCCTGGCAACGGGACATGAGTTTGTATTTATCAAGTAAAGACTGGGGAAGGTTTTCCTCAATCAAGAGATCCAATCCCTGATCAAAAGCCGTTTTGATGACCTTAACTAGACTGGCCTGACTGATTCCTTGAGCCAGACGATAGACAGGCTGGAGGTCATCTTCCACCTGAGCCAGAACCTTCATCCCTGTCAGGCTGGCCTTGGCACGGTCCCATTTTCCAAAAACAGCAAGGGTTGCTCCTAACTCGATCTTATCAGCCAGATAGGGCTGGTTAAAGAAGTTCACCGCAAAAACGACTTCTCCCTGCTTGAGGCTAAAACGCAGGCGATTGCGCTTAAAACCATAATACTGGACACTAGCAGGAGTCACGACTTGACCAGACAGAACCGCCTTTTCGCCGTCTTCCAACTCTAGCACCTGCTTGGTCTTGAAATCTTCATAACGGAAAGGAAAGTAGAGCAAGAGGTCTTGCAAGTTTTCAATTCCTAGTTTGGCGTATTTCTCTGCTGACTTTGGTCCCACACCAGGTAAGACATGCAAGGGTTGGTGTAGATTCATGCTCCACTCCTTTCTTTTTAATGATATTCTCTCGGAATGCGGTCGCTGAGGAGGCAAACCACCTCATAGTTAATAGTTCCACGGTAGGCCGCTACCTGAGTAGCTGTGATTTCCTTGTCCCCATTGGTGCCGATCAGTGTTACTTTTGTTCCAAGCGGGTAAACCTTAGGCAATCGAATAGTGATTTGGTCCATCGAAACCCTGCCGACGATTGGGCAAGCTTGTCCGTCTACCAAGACGGAAAAATTTTGCATATCTCGTGTCCAACCATCCGCATAGCCGATTGGCACAGTCGCGATGATTTGCTCACTATCCGCCTGATAAGTTGCTCCATAGCCCATGCAAGCTCCAGCTAGAACTGTCTTGACATGGACTAGGGCAGATTCCAAGGTCAAGGCTGGTGTCAGGTCATAAGGCAGGTCCAAAACCTCTCCACTAGGATTGAGACCATACATAGCGTCTCCCATACGCACTGCATTGAAAATAGTCTCTGCATGCCAGAGGGTCGTTGCCGAATTGCTGGCATGAACCAGCTCTGGAACTTCCTTCATACTTGCCAAAATAGCTTTAAATCGTTCTAACTGGTTATTAAAATAGGTATCTGATTCTTCATCTGCAGTAGCAAAGTGGGTAAAAATCCCCTCAACGCGAGCACCGTGTTGCTTGAGCAAGTCTTGAGCCTGCTCAGCCTCACTGGCCTCTCGAAAACCAATCCGACCCATCCCTGAGTCAATCTTGAGGTGAACAGATAAGCCAGATAAATCAGCCCCAGTGGCAACCAATGCTCGAACCCACTCCAGTCCAGCCACAGTCAAGGTGATGTCGTATTCTTTAGCTAGGCCAATAGCTTCTATTTCAGAAACTCCTAAAATGAGGATTCGCTTGCTGAGTCTGGCTTGTCTCAGTTCAATAGCTTCATCAATATTGGAAACACAAAAACCATCGACATCATCCTGAATGGCCTTGGCAACGGCAACAGCCCCATGACCATAGGCATTGGCCTTGACCACTGCCCACTTGAGCGTTCCTTCAGGGATATGAACCCCCATTTGATGGATATTTTGTTGAATAGCTTCTAGACATATCAGAGCCTTGGTTGGTCTATGTGGACTAGCTTTCATGATTTTCCTCCAAAATGACACTGGCTGTCACAAACTGATCTGTATGGCTGATAGATAGCCAAATCTTTCCTGAAAATGGTGCCTGACTAAAATAGGGAGCCCCCCGTTCATTGTTCAAAACTTCCAAATCCTGAAAGGTCAGTTTGCCAATACCAGTTCCCATAGCCTTGGAAAAGGCCTCCTTAGCTGACCAGCGACCTGCCAAGTATTCGATCTGTCTGCGCCCTTTGAGACTGGTAAAATGCTCCATTTCTTTAGGGGTCAGCACGCGCTTAGCAAAGCCTTCACGTCGTGTAACTGCGTTTTCTATCGAAGCCAATTCTTCGATGTCAATTCCGTGTCCAACTATCATACTCATAAAAGGAGCTGAGATTCCCCCAACTCCATCCTTTTCACTTATTTTGTTAAGGTAGTATAAATTTCTTCTACCAAAGCTACTGTATTTTCCCAACCTAGACAAGGGTCAGTTATGGAGCAACCAAAGACCTCTGGTTGATTCTGGCGCCCATCTGCTAGGTAAGATTCGATCATAAAGCCTCGAACCGTCTTTTTAATCTTTTCATTCCAGTCACGATTCAGCAAGGCTTGACGAACAATGCGAACTTGTTCCATATACTGCTTGCCTGAATTGTCATGATTGGTATCGATGATAATGAAGGGATTTTCAAGCCCCATGGTCTCATAACGATTGATGGCATTTAAGAGGGTTTCATAGTAGAAGTTGGGTTCATTTTTGCCGTATTCGTTCATGGCACCACGAAGGATAACGTGGGCCAAGGGATTTCCTGAAGTTTCCACTTCTTGACCGTGGTAAAGGAAGGTTTGCTTGTTTTGAGCCGCATAGATGGCATTAAACATGACCCCAAGATTTCCAGATGTTGGATTTTTCATCCCAACCGGAGCATCAATCCCAGAGGCTACAAAGCGGTGTTCCTGGTCTTCCACTGAACGAGCCCCTACAGCATGGTAGCTGACTAGATCATCTATCAAAACGAGATTTGACGGATAAAGCATCTCATCAGCTGTCGTCAAGCCCGTCTCGGTAATCACTCGGTAGTGTAGCTGACGAACAGCCTGCAAACCATTGATGAGACTAGGCGCTTCGCTGGTATTTGGTTGATGAATCATTCCCTTATAGCCATCTCCATTGGTACGAGGTTTAGCCGTATAGACACGCATCACGATAAAGATTTTATCCGCAACTTTTTTCTGCAAGTCTGCTAAGCGACGAGCATATTCGAGTACTGCTTCTTCATTGTCAGAAGAGCAAGGCCCCATCACCAAAAGGATTCGATCATCCTCACCCGAGATGATAGCTGCTAACTCTCTATCGCGGGCTTCTTTCTTTCGCAAGGCTTCAGGTGACAACTGGGTCACAGCCTTGATTGCTTCAATATCAATTTCTTGACCTTTTTCGATAAATGCCATCTTACTCTCCTAGCGTTTGGTAAATTTCGCGAACAAGTGCTTCTGTGTTGTCCCATCCTAGACAAGGATCCGTGATAGACTTGCCAAAAACTTCTGGCTCATTTTGACGTCCATCTTCTAGATAGGACTCAATCATAAAACCACGAACATATTTCTTGATTTTCTCATTCCAGTCACGGTTAATCAAGGTCTGACGAACGATACGGATTTGATCCATGTACTGCTTGCCTGAATTATCATGATTGGTATCAATGATGATAAAGGGGTTTTCCAAGCCCATCTTTTCATACTGGGCAATGGTATCCATCAAATTGTCATAGTAGTAGTTAGGAATATTTTTCCCATATTCATTCAAGGCACCGCGAAGAATGGCGTGGGACAATGGATTCCCTGTTGTTTCCACCTCTTTACCAAGGAAAAGGAAACTCTGTTTATTTTGCGCTGCATAAATCCCGTTAAACATAACATTGAGATTTCCAGATGTTGGATTTTTAAATCCTGTCGAAAAGCCTGCTCCACTCGCTACAAAACGGTGTTGCTGGTCCTCAACTGAACGAGCCCCAACAGCCATATAAGAAATCAAATCATCCACCAGCGGAAGATTTTCAGGATAAAGCATCTCATCCGCTGTTGTCATTCCCGTCTCGGTAATTACACGATAGTGGAGCTGGCGAACAGCCTTGATCCCATTGATCAAACTAGGAGCTTCTGTCGCATTTGGCTGATGAATCAAGCCCTTATAGCCATCCCCATTGGTACGAGGTTTAGCTGTATAGACACGCATGACCATAAAAATACGGTCTTTGACCTCTTCTTGCAAAGCAGATAGACGCTTGGCATACTCGAGAACCGCCTCTTCGTTATCAGATGAACATGGTCCTATCACCAAGAGAATACGCTGGTCTTCCCCACGAATGATGGCTTCCAATTCCTGATCACGTTGATTTTTTCTCGCAAGAGCCGCTCCCTCTAATTTAGACAAGGCGCGAACTTCTTCAATGTTAATTTTAGGACTTTTAGCTTTAAATACCATGATTCATATCCTTATAAAGCAAACGGACACCAAGCAAAAAATGATTTTTACCAGGTATCCGCCTGTATCTTATCTCATATTATTGTCTCTTTCCATGACAGTTCTTGAATTTCTTACCTGATCCACATGGGCATTGGTCGTTTCGTCCGATTTGGCTCAAGTCCAAATCTTCTGGAAGACTTGCCTGCTGCGCTGCGATATTACGAGTCGCAGTTGTACTGATATTGTGTTCAGTTTGCGGACGTTCTTGTTCATGGATTTGTGCTTTCATCATCAAGCGGGTCACATCGAATTCAATCGATCCAATCATGTCGTTAAACATGCGGAAACCTTCTGCTTGATATTCTACAACTGGGTTGTTTTGAGCATATCCACGAAGACCAACAGCATTTCGCAACTGGTCAAGAGCATCGATATGGTCTGTCCACTTGTTGTCTACAACACGTAGAATCAAGACTTTTTGGAATTCTTTCACTGCATCTTCGTCACGAAGCTTAGCAACTTGGCTGTCATAGACTTTCAAGGCACGTTGGAAAAGTTCATCTTTGATAGCTTGGTCTGACAGACCTGCAAGATCTGAACGGCTAATTGAATCTTCTGGAAGCAAGTTATACTTAGCAAAGTTCAAGATTGCTTCCAATTTTTCATCTTCTTTCGAACGAGCATGTGCATCCACGATACGTCCAATGGTACGACGAATCATAGCATGGATTTCTGGTGCCAAGTCACGATCTGCAGTAATGACATCATAGCGTTGCGCATAGATGATCTCACGTTGTTCACGCATAACATCATCGTATTGAAGGACTTGTTTACGAGTGTCGTAGTTGTTTCCTTCGACACGTTTTTGAGCTGCTTCAACTTGACGCGTTAACATGCGAGATTCGATGGCTTCGTCAGACATGTTGAGACGTTCAAAGACACCTTTCAAACGTTCTGAACCGAAACGTTTCATCAAATCATCTTCAAGAGACAAGTAGAATTGTGACTCACCTGGGTCTCCTTGACGTCCTGAACGTCCACGAAGCTGATTATCAATACGGCGACTTTCGTGACGCTCTGTACCGATAACACAAAGTCCACCAAGTTCACGAACCCCTTCACCAAGCTTGATGTCGGTACCACGACCGGCCATGTTGGTTGCGATGGTAACGGCACCACGTTGACCAGCGTTCATGATGATTTGCGCTTCTCTGTAGTGGTTCTTCGCATTCAAGACTTCGTGAGGAACACCTGCTGCTACCAATTTCTTAGAAAGGAAGTCACTCGTTTCAACGGCAACTGTACCTACCAAGACCGGCTGACCTTTTTGGTAACGAGCTTTTACATCTTCAACTACAGCTTTAAATTTCGCATCAAGACTTGCATAGAGAAGGTCTGAGTGGTCGATACGTTGAATTGGACGGTTGGTTGGGATTGGGATAACACGAATGTTGTAGATTTCGCGGAATTCTTCTTCTTCTGTTTTACCAGTACCTGTCATACCTGCCAATTTCTTATACATACGGAAGAGGTTTTGGTAGGTGATAGAAGCTGAAGTCTTGGTCTCGTCTTGGATTGGCACACCTTCTTTTGCTTCAATCGCTTGGTGCAAACCATCAGAGTAACGACGACCTTCCATGGTACGACCTGTAAATTGGTCGACAATCAAGATTTCCTGCTCTTCACTAACCACATAGTCGATATCGAGAATCATGATATAGTTAGCACGGAGAGCATTGTCGATAAAGTGAGTAAGAGCTACATTTTCAATGTCGTAGAGATTTTCTAGTTTGAAGTAGCTTTCTGCCTTGTCAATACCAGAGTCTGACAAACCGATCGTCTTAGACTGAACGTCAATGATATAGTCGTCCTTGTCCAAAGATTTCACGAAGTGGTCCGCCATATGGTAGAGTTGGCTTGTTTCAACTGCATTGGCGCCTGAAACGATCAATGGTGTACGAGCTTCGTCGATCAAAATTGAGTCAACCTCATCGACCAAGGCATAATTGAGTGGACGTTGCACCATGTTTTCTGCACGAACGACCATGTTATCACGAAGGTAGTCGAAACCAATCTCTGAGTTGGTTGAGTAGGTAATATCGCAAAGGTAAGCCTCTTTTTTCTCCATTGGAGATTTAGCTGCCAAGTTAATCCCTACTGACAAACCGAGCCATGAGTACAATTCACCCATTTCAGTCGCGTCACGTTCTGTTAGGTATTCGTTGACTGTAACTACGTGAACTCCTTTACCTGCAAGGGCATTGAGGTACACTGGCATGGTCGCTGTCAAGGTCTTCCCTTCACCGGTACGCATCTCTGGAACGTCACCATGGTGAAGAACAATCCCACCCATGACCTGAACCTTATAAGGGAAAAGCCCAAGGACACGTTTTGCAGCTTCGCGAACTACCGCAAAAGCCTCATATAATAATGAATCAAGTGATTCACCCTTGTTGTAACGTTCTTTAAATTCGTCAGTCTTTGCTTTTAGTTCTTCGTCTGACATCGCAGCCATTTGGCTCTCATAGTTAAGAACCTTATCAGCCATCTTTTCCAGACGACGAAGTTCTCCTTTATCATTTTCAATAATCGTTTTTAAAATATTAGCCATGATTTTCCTTACTGTTTATTCTGAATATTTTAGAATGTTCTTTTAATTTTAGCATATTTACCATTATTTTTCAAGAAAGAATCCTTAATTTACAACGGAAAAGCCCAGCCAAAATTCAGCTTTTTTTGCATAAATCTTCTGTGGCTACCTTTTTGTTTTTTGTTCGAGATGCATGCTTGATGATCCAAGCACAACTTGGACTCAGCTCCTCCTTTTGCCAAGTTTGAAGAATCCTTTCAAACTTATCAGGGACTTCCTTATATAAATCATTTAAATTATTGGCTACGCTTTTTTGAATGGACTTGTCTCTATCATCCTTTAGATTGGTCAGAATAGTAGTGAAATCCTCAAAATAATCCAATACCACGGTTTGTCTCTTAGCCCAAGGCAGACGGATACGCATACATTCGCTGGCAAGTCTGCGAACACGCAAATTTTCATCCCGACTCCATTCTAACAGCAAAGACATTGTATCTTTAGGATAACGAGCCAGCAAGGGTCTCATGGAAAATTCTCCAGTAAATCGCTTGGTGAGTTCCTTACTAAAGGCCGCGCTCAATTCAAATTCCTTGTCTCCATATAGCTCTACATATTTGCCGATTGGCCAAAGCCAATAACCTTCTGAAAACATGCCTAAACCACCCTCTAACTCAGGACCCAAAATCTTCTCAAAAACTTTGAGAGAGTCCTGATAAGATAGGGGAAGGCAATCTTTGATACTTTTAGCCAAAAGTTCTTGACGCTGGCTAAACTCCAACTCTTCCAAGTCTTTTTCCAGCAATAAGCTAAATTTTTGTCCATCAAAGTCAAGGGACGCTTCTTGCAACCTTTGACTCAAATCCCTAGCATAAGCCAAGTCATAATAATCTTTTACTTTCTTCGCCATTTTTCAAATCCCTTAATCTTCGTTTTACGGGACTTATTATATCATACAGATAGCCCGTCAACAAAATTATTTTTATATCTCCAACTATTTTAACAAGGAAGAAAAAAGGACTAGAAACTAGTCTAGCCCTTCATTTTTCTATGTTTAATTTCCCAAGAATACAGGCAATATCCCAAAATACCAAAAGAGATTGATCCAGAAGGCCAAGCAAAAGATAATTCCAAAGATGAGAAGACTGATTTTTTTAATCAGCACGGAGTATAGGATGGATAAAACTCCAAAAACCACAAAGAGCTTTTTCATAACAAAATAATATACTGAAACTCCTCCTATTTGCCAATCCCAAGGAAGGAAAAACATGAGGAACCAGAGAAAGCAAATCGTAAGAATATATCTCTTGTAGTGCGCTTCAAGAAAGGCTTTTGTTTTCTCCATAGCAAACCTCCATTTCAGTCACTGTATCTTCCCTTTTATTATACCAAAAAAACCTGGAAACAGCTTTCCAGGTTCGGATTTGAAATCACTAGTCATGCTAGAGAAATTCCTTTATTCATAGGCTGATTCACTTTATTGACTGGATGAAGATGTTCCAAAATCGACCTTAGGAACTGTCTTGGCTTCTTCTGTTTCTTTAAAGGTTTCAGCTTCTTTAAAGTTCATCATATTCGCAAAAAGCACGGTTGGAAAACTTCTCAACTTTTGATTGTACTCGGCAGCGACTTTATTATAATCCTTGCGTGCTACAAAGATACGATTTTCACTTCCTGAGAGTTCGACCATTAGTTGCTCAACATTTTGATTGCTCTTGAGTTCTGGATAATTCTCCGTCAAGGAAATCAAGCGGGAAAGAGCAGAGCTCAATTCTCCCTGAGCTTTTTGATTTTCTTCCGAGGTTACTGAGCTACTACCGATTTTAGCTCTAGCATCCGCAATCTTGGTAAAGACTTCGGTTTCATGATTCATTTGTCCTTTAACGGACTCCACCAAGTTACCAATCAAGTCCGAACGACGTTGGAGGGCTGTTGAGACATCGGCCTGAGCCTGCTCTACTTTAGTCTGTTCACCAACCAGACCATTATAGGTCGTCACTGCGGAACAACTTCCCAGAACTAGTAGTCCAAAGAAAATCGCCACTATTGAGAGAATTACTTTATTTTGTTTCATATCAAAACCTTAACACTTTCTTTTATCAACTTTTCTGAGAAAATACTCAGATTTTAAATCAATTTCCCAAACTTTGCTTTTATTTTTAATTAAGGAGTGAACTCTTGCAAAGGAGTCACCTTACTGCATGGAGAAATCGGTTTGAACAATATATGATCACTCACCAGTCATCAGACGAACCGCCACCATCAAAACCACCGCCGTCCCAGCCACCAGATGAATCAGAACCCGAGTCAGACCAAGAGGATCCTGAATCTGATGAGTCACCGCCCCACCAGCCACCGCCAGAATCATCGCCATGTGAACCACCACCACGACCTCCAAATAGAAATCCGATAATCATCACGATGAAGTAAATGAGAATTCCAAATCCGATAACTCCATCACTCGAACTGCTTTTTCGATGCCGTCTCGAAGAACTGCTCTCACCAGCATACCTTTCAAGTTCCCTTAAGCGACTAGAGTTGGTAGTATAGCCGTAGCTACTTTTAGAACTTGAAGCACTTGTACTCGATCCACTATAGAACATGTAGTTGAGATTATTGACTATTGAGAGAACACCCTTGTTATAGTCACCATTTTTAAAGTAAGGGCGTGCTGTTGTCAAGAACCTGTGAGTCTGATAGTCCGTGATCTTACTGGCCACATTATTACTGGTTTCAATCCGTGATTTTCTATCTTGGACTGCTACCACAATCAAGACACCGTGATTGTCGCTCGAATAGCCAATCTTCCAAGCTCTAGCTGTTTCATTGGCAACTGTTTCGATTGTTTCTCCATCTAGGCTTTTCACAACGTAAACACCCATTTGGAATTTTTCTGATTTTTTACTATTGACATTATTCAATTCTCGTATCTGACTTATAGTCTCATCCGTTAAATAATGATCCGGGTCATAGATCCCGTACTCAGGTTTTTCAGGTGCTGTGAATGCTGACAAGAAGAGAAAAACCATCAACAACCCAAGCAAGCGAACCAACAAACTATGTTTAAATAATCTGCTTCTTTTCATAATAACCTCCCTGATAAAGGAAAATTGATTTAAGGAATTATAGCATTTTGATTTTTACAAAGAAAGTGCATTTTCATTACAAATAGATTACAAAAGCTAGGAAAATGATTGAATTTTGATGACAGATTTCTCCTCCAATTTGATAGCTTCTTTTCTTCCCTTTTAGATAGAAAAAAGAAGACTATAAAGCCTTCTTTTAGTTTGCTTTTGTAGAAGAACAAGCAAGACTTACTTGCGTTTTCTCGCGATCAAGTGAATCGGTGTTCCCTCAAAGACAAAGGCCTTGCGGATTTGATTTTCCAAGAAGCGAAGGTAAGAGAAGTGCATGAGTTCTTCTTCGTTGACAAAGATGACAAAGGTTGGTGGCTTGGTTGCCACTTGAGTCGCGTAGAAAATCTTAAGGCGCTTGCCTTTGTCTGTCGGTGTTGGATTGATAGCAATGGCATCCATGATGACATCGTTCAAGACAGCTGATGGAATACGGGTGTTTTGGCTTTCGCTGATTTGCTTGATCATCTCAGGCAGTTTATGGAGACGTTGCTTGGTCAAAGCGGATACAAAGACAATCGGTGCATAAGGCAGATATTGGAACTGCTCACGGATATCTTCTTCCCATTTTTTCATGGTGTGGTTATCTTTCTCAAGGGTATCCCACTTATTGACCACGATGATCATCCCTTTACCGGCTTCGTGGGCAAAACCTGCAATACGCTTGTCGTACTCACGGATACCTTCTTCGGCATTGAGGACCATCAAGACCACGTCAGAACGGTCAATGGCACGCATGGCACGCATGACAGAATATTTCTCCGTATTTTCATAGACTTTACCAGACTTACGCATACCAGCTGTATCAATCATGGTAAACTCTTGTCCATCCGTATCTGTAAAATGGGTATCAATGGCATCACGCGTTGTTCCAGCTACTGGACTAGCAATCACGCGGTCTTCTCCCAAAATAGCGTTGATCAAACTTGACTTTCCAACGTTAGGACGGCCAATCAAGCTAAATTTAATGACATCTGGATTTTCTTCTTCGACTTCATGTGGCAGATTTTCTACAATAGCATCCAACACATCTCCTGTCCCGATACCGTGGACAGATGAAATTGGCAACGGTTCACCTAAGCCTAGTGCATAGAAATCAAAGATATCATTTCGCATCTCAGGATTGTCAACCTTGTTAACTGCTAGGATAACAGGCTTATGAGTTTTATAGAGTTTGCGAGCTACGTACTCGTCCGCATCTGTAATCCCTTCTTTACCAGAAACGACAAAGACGATGACATCTGCTTCTTCCATAGCAATTTCTGCCTGGTGTTTGATTTGCTCCATAAAGGGAGCGTCGACGTCGTCAATCCCTCCAGTATCAATCATACTGAAAGAACGGTTGAGCCACTCACCCGTTGCATAGATACGGTCACGTGTCACACCCTCGACATCTTCTACGATTGAGATTCGCTCACCAGCGATTCGGTTAAAGAGGGTCGATTTCCCAACATTGGGACGCCCTACAATGGCAACAGTTGGTAAGGCCATGTTTTCTCACTTTCTACAATAACTTTTTCTGTTCTAGATTCTTCCGAGTTGAACTAGGTTCGGCTTGGCCAAACTGCTCTGCCAAACGCTGACTCCAAGAGGTTGTCGCACGCGCGCCAGCATAGTCTGCCTGTACTTGGTCATAGTCCAAAATCGCTTCAACTGGCTGTTCTCGGTATTCTTCTTCAAATACCACTTGGTTCAAAGGCAGTCTTGGTTTGACATCATGTTGTTGATTTGGCACACCAAGGGCAATCCCAAAAACGGGGTAGGTATAGTCAGGCAAATTAAAAAGCGCTGCCACTTCTTCCGACTTGTAACGGACCAAACCGATAATCACACCACCATATCCCAGACTCTCAGCCGCAAGCAAGGTATTTTGCCCAGCAAGCGCAGCGTCCACAGAGGTGATGAGAAGACCTTCAACTCCTTGGGGTTGGAAAGTGTCCGTATGAAGGCTTGCTCCCTTTTCAGCTCGGTTTAAGTCACCGACAAAAAGTAGGAAAGCAGCTGACTGGCGAATGGCTTCCTGAGGAACCAATTCATATAAGGCATCTTTCTTATCTTGGCTGCGTACAAGAATCACAGAGTAGGATTGGAAATTTTTCCAAGAAGACGCCATTTGGGCAGCAGTCAAAATCTCATCCAAGTCTGCTTGAGGAATCTCTTGTTCCTTAAAACGACGAACTGAAGTATGAGCTTTCATCAGTTTAATGGTTTCTGTCATCGGCGATTTTCTCCTTCTAGTCTTGTCTCCTCTGCCAAATAACGAATTCGTTCCATGACTCGTCTAGCTTCCCAAGTCTCATCATTTCCATTCTTTCCTTTGGCAAAATGTTTTTCCAAATCTTGGAAATTAAAGTTGGAAGTAAAGAAGGTCGGCAAATCTTCCTGCATACGATACTGGAGAATGACTTGGAGAATCTCATCACGCACCCAAGGGGTGGATTGTTCTGCTCCAATATCATCCAAAACCAAGACTTCTGCTAACTTAATCTCATCTACCAAGGTCTTCACAGATCCTTCACCGATGGCATTTTTCACATCAATGACAAAACTTGGATAATGAAGAATCGTCGTTGAAGCACCACGTTTTTCAGATAGGTCGTGAGCCAAAGCTGCCATCATGAAACTCTTACCAACACCAAAATCTCCGTAAAGATAGAGGCCTTTTCGGATGCTTGGGTAAAGGTCAACAAAGGAATAGAGTCTCTCAAAAATCGGTAACCGTCCTAGATCATCTAGGTCAATCTGAGCTAATTTCGCTTTCTTGAGACTTGCTGGTAGATTGATCAACTTAAGGCGATTCTTAATTGCCGCCTCTTTTTCAGCCGCGATTAGTTCGGGTGTTTCTTCATAAGACACATCCGCATAACCTTGATTCATGACCAAGATAGGCTTGTAGCCACGCGCTATATAGTCAGCATCCCCGCGAAGAAACTTATCCCGCTCTGTGATATATTGGTTGAACTTGGAGATGCTACGATTCAACTCCTCTTGGCTGAGGGATTCTTTCTGGATAAAAGCCGCTACATCGGGGTCCTTCATGATCTGCTGGACCAAGTCCTGATACTGGAAACGACTTGTCTGACGTTTGATTACATCACCAACACTTTCCATCTAGTCTCCTCCTTCTTCTAATCGGGCTAACATTTCTTGTTTTTTGCGTTCTAGTTCCAGGCGAGTTTCCTCACTGGTTTGATTTTTGTATTCTGGATTGCTCCACTTGGGAACATTTGTCTTAGTTGAGCTAGCTTTTGATTTTTTGTCTTCCTGGCCTTTTTGCTGACGCTCTCGAATCCGAAGTACAGCTTCTTCTGCTGTTCGAATTTTTTGGTAAGCATAGTCATTTGCGACCTTTATGGCATATTTTTCATTGACATTAGCCGAATCAACCTTGTTAAAAGTTAGAAGCAAGACGATATTGATGACTTCGTCCAACAAGCCTAAAGACGCCATCTGGTGAAGGAGTTCTCTTTCGCTCTGGGTGATGTTCCCCTTACGCGTTTGCTTGATTTCCGCTAAAAATTCTAGGGGAGTTTTATTTTTGGCTTCCCTGATAATGGTCATTTCTTTGGGGCTAAAGTCAGAAGATGCTGGCTTTTGCGCAATCTTTTCACGCATGCGTTTGACTGAAATAACCTGAGCTACCGCTGTCTCCTTAGCTAATTGGTAGGTTTCAAACCAGGTCCATTTTTTTTCATCTGCGATGGCAAACAATTCCAAAACATCTGCCTGCTCGTCTTCAAAACGCAAGCCATCTCGAGCCATCAGACGCTGGAAATGTTCCAAGTCAAAATCATTTTTTAACTTGCTTTTAGACTCGGTTGGAGTCACTTCTTCGGTCAAATTTGGAAATACTTGGCTCAAAGAAACAGAGAGTGCTTCTCCCTCACTTGGTGCCTGTTTCATAACAGAAACAGCTACATCACCAATCTTTTTCTCTAATAATCTACTATAGACAGAATGATTTAAAAAATCCTGACTAGTTAGGGGAGAATGAAGCTGCAATTCATAGGTTTCTCCCTTCTGATAAAGGGTCAACAAATCCAAAGCAGATAAAATTTTAAAGGATTGGAGCAAGGTCGGCATGCCGAAGTTTAAGTGGTTGAGGATATGGGAAAAGAGATGCTCCTTTTGCCCTCCATCCCAAAAGGTAACGGCATATAGATAGAGGCTCAGTGCCTCCTGACCGATAATCGGGAGGTAGCACTGCACCAGAGAAGAGGTATCTTGCGACACCCGATTATTCTTTAGAAAAGAAAAACGGTCATTTGGTTTCATCTATTTTTCCTTTTTCTTCTTAGAGGACTGAGTGATCTGCTGGAGCAAACTCTCCAACTCACTCACATCCTTAAAGCTACGGTAAACACTGGCAAAACGAACATAGGTAATCTCATCAAGCTCTGCCAATTCTTCCATGACTAAGGACCCAATGTATTCACTTTGGATCTCATTCTCACTGCGACTACGGAGTTTTTGTTCGATACGATTGACCACCATGTTGATTTCATCACTTGACACAGGACGCTTCTGGGCTGAGCGGATAATCCCATTAAAGATTTTATCTCTCGAAAACTGCTCTCGCGTACCGTCTTTCTTGACGACAACCAGCGTTCTTTCTTCTACTCGTTCATAGGTTGTAAAACGATGCTGACACTCGTCGCACTCACGTCTTCTGCGGATGGTATTTCCTTCTTCGGCTTGTCGACTATCAACAACACTAGACTTGGTAGCCCCACATTTTGGACAACGCATGCATTTCCCTCCTTGTCGTTTTCTTTTCATTATACCATTTTTTGAGCAATTCCCAAAACAATTCTTATTTTTACTTGACAAGTTTTTGTTTTATTGTATTATTTGATTAGAACAACAAAGACAAAGAAAGGAGACTATGATGTCCTGGTCATTTGATAATACAAAACCGATTTATTTACAGATTATGGAAAAAATCAAATTACAGATTGTTTCCCATGAACTGGAACCCAACCAACAGCTCCCTACCGTGAGAGATTTGGCGAGCGAGGCTGGGGTTAATCCTAATACCATTCAGCGCGCCTTGTCTGACCTCGAACGTGAAGGATTTGTATACAGCAAGCGGACAACTGGTCGATTTGTCACCGAGGATTTAGACCTCATCCTTCAGTCCCGCAAACAACTTTCCGAGGAGCAGCTACAACAATTCGTCTCTTGCATGCTTCAATTTGGCTACAAAAAAGAAGAACTGCCAAATGTATTAAGCGACTATATTAAAGGAGTTTAAGACTATGACACTACTAGCACTTGAAAATGTAACAAAATCATATGGAGCAACTGCGGCACTTGACAATATCTCACTAGAGGTCTCAGCCGGAAAGATTGTCGGGCTCCTTGGACCAAACGGATCCGGAAAAACAACCTTGATCAAACTGATTAATGGCCTCCTTCAACCAAATAAAGGACGTGTCCTCATTAACGGACAGGATCCAAGTCCTGCTACCAAGGCGATCGTCTCCTACCTACCTGACACAACTTATCTCAATGAAGAGATGAAGGTCAAGGATGCTCTAACCTATTTTAAAACCTTCTATCAGGATTTTAATCTCGAAAGAGCCCAACACCTGTTAGCTGATCTTGGCATTGATGAAAACAGTCGCCTCAAGAAACTATCAAAAGGGAACAAGGAAAAGGTCCAACTCATATTGGTTATGAGCCGCGAAGCTCGTCTTTATGTCCTCGATGAACCGATCGGTGGAGTGGATCCAGCTGCCCGTGATTATATCCTCAATACCATCATCAACAACTACTCACCAACATCTACGGTACTGATTTCAACCCACTTGATTTCAGATATTGAGCCAATCTTGGATGAGATTATCTTCCTCAAAGACGGAAAAGTCGTTCGCCAAGGAAATGTTGATGATATTCGTTACGAGTCAGGTGAATCAATTGACCAGCTCTTCCGCCAGGAATTTAAAGCCTAAGCAAAGGAGATTATTATGTTTTGGAATCTAGTTCGTTATGAATTTAAAAATGTCAATAAATGGTATCTGGCACTCTATGGTGCTGTACTTGCAATTTCAGTTTTGATTGGAGCTTTTATTAGCAGTCTTAGCCAGAGTTACAATCCTAACAATGCTGCTTATTTCATCTTCTTTTTAGTACTAGTCTTTGGAGGACTCAGCGTCACTCTTTGGATTGCAACAATCTTTTTAATCATCCGAAGATTCAAGGGGAGTGTTTATGACCGCCAAGGGTACTTGACCTTGACCTTGCCTGTCTCCGAGCACCAAATCATCATCGCAAAACTTTTAGGTGGTCTTGTCTGGTCCATCTTAGGCTATATCGTCTTTATCTTGAGTATATTGATTATCATCTTCTTAACACCAATTGAAA
This sequence comes from Streptococcus oralis Uo5, assembly GCF_000253155.1. Taxonomy (NCBI): domain Bacteria; kingdom Bacillati; phylum Bacillota; class Bacilli; order Lactobacillales; family Streptococcaceae; genus Streptococcus; species Streptococcus oralis. The sequence continues at coordinate 486,747 of NC_015291.1, read as the reverse complement.
AAGACTTCACTGCCCTCTACAACTTCATTTCCCCTTATCTCAGCTACGGCTGGCTGTATGCCCTATCACTGTTTGTCGGGTCAATCGCATGGATTTTGTCCATTTACCTCTCCATCTCTATCGGGCAACTCTTTAACGAGTATCGAACAGCCATGGGGATTCTAGCCTATATCGTCATTTCAATCGTTATTGGTTATATCACTTTCTTCTTAAGAGTTGACAATGACTATAACGTGATGGTTGGTACAGAAATTCTGCGCGATCTCTTTTTATCAGCTATCTACTATCTTGGTACCTACTACATCTTGAAAAACAAGGTTAACTTGCAATAAAAAATGCCCAGCTAGAAAGCTGGGTTTTTCTTTAACTCAATATCAAACTGGCTACGATGGGGCTGACAAATACGTAGAGTATACCGGTTACACCGATAGCCAAACCACCCATGGCTCCTGCTACCGAGCCGTATCGAAAGGCTGTTCCCGTTCCGACAGCGTGTCCCGTTCCTCCAAGGGAAAGCCCGACTGCTACCGGATCATCAATTTTCAACCACTTCAAAAGAGTTGGTCCAATCACACTTGTCAAAATCCCAGTCGCTACTACGACGACCAAGGTTACAGTTGTTAATCCTTGCAATTTTTCTGTGATTCCCACTGCCATGGCGGTTGTCACTGACTTGGGAAAGAGAGAAATGGCTAGGAAAAAATCCATACCAAATATTTTCGCTACTATGGCAGTAAAGCAAGTATTGACAACTACTGCTAACAGACTACCAAAGAGAATACTCCGAGCATGGTGCTTCATCAAGTGAAAACTCTTATAAAGCGGAATCCCTAGAGCCACGGTCGATGGAACAATCAAGTTGTTCAGATAAACCCCACCTTGGTAATAATCTTGATAAGAAATACCCGTCGCCTTAAGGAAAATAATGATAAAAATAGCCGACAACAGCAAGGGTGTTGTCAATGGATGGGGAAAACGTCTGTAAATCAACATCCCCATTAGATAAGCTAGGATAGATAGGGCAAGCCCAAACAGGGGATTGGATACAAATTCGTTCATTTGGCATCTCCTTTCTCATAATCTCCCTCAAATCGTCGCTTGATAAACTGAACCACTAGGGCGATGAGGATAATGTTGATGACAGCCGCAAAAAAGACAATCAAAACAATAGGCAAAAGATAAGGAGCAATCACATCAAACTTCTCCATGATTCCCACTGCTGGCGGTAAAAAGAGAATGGTCATATTGGCCAGCAAGAAATTCCCGACCATGTTGACATGCCTGGTCCTTAGCCACTTGAACTGTAAGGCTAGAAAGAGAATAATCAAGCCGATAATACTGCCTGGGATGGGCAGATGAAAGAAACTAGAAATTCCCTCTCCGATAAGAGAAATCACAAAGAGAATCATTAATTGAACATATAATTTCATCCTAAACTCCACGAAATAGACTTCTTGCATACCAGTTTACTCTTTTTTCAGAAAATATCAAGGAAATATCGCAATTCTTCTCTCTTGCAAGGATTAGTTAAAAGTAGTATAATCATTGCATGCGCAATCATCTTGTGTTAGAGAGACAGTCAGTAATGACTTTGTGATTTTTACTTTGAAAAGAAAGGAGAAAGCAATGACCTATTTGGAAAAGTGGTTTGACTACAATCGCCGTCAAAAGGAAATGGAAGCCTTGTTGGAAGAAACCATCGCCCAGCAGAGTGAACAAAGGTTGACCTTGAAGGAGTTTTACCTGCTCTACTATCTGGACCTAGCTAATGAAAAATCTTTACGTCAGATTGACCTGCCAGATAAACTCCATCTCAGCCCGAGCGCTGTTTCTCGAATGGTGGCTCGCCTGGAAGAGAAAAACTGCGGTTTGCTTAGTCGCCGGTGTTGCGATCAGGATAGACGGGCTAGTTTTATCTGCCTGACTGACGAGGGACAAACAACCCTAGCTTACCTGCAAAAGGCCGTCGAAGAAAGGCTGGAGACGAGTCTTGATTTCATTTCGTAATCAGGTTTTTTAAAAAAGGTTGCGTGCGCAATCATTTTTCTTGACATTCCTCTTTTCAAGGAGTAAAATAAAGTCAAGATCTAACAACAAAGGAGTTTTATATGATCGAAATTACTTATCTAGACGCCAGTAAGCAAGAGAGAACCATGACTTTCGAGTCTTACCAAGACTTTGAACGTTCTCAACACGCCTGCCTTATCGGTGTCGCAGACTATTACCCAGTTCAAAAATTAACCTACAATGGTCATGACTTGGACTACCATGGGACTTATGGAGATGTCTTCTTCTATCTCATGAAACAAGATTTAAGCCAATATAACTAAAAAAGGAGAAATACAATGGCAAAAGCAATTACAGATGCAACATTTGAACAAGAAACAAAAGACGGTTTGGTCTTGGTAGACTTCTGGGCAACTTGGTGTGGTCCATGTCGTATGCAAGGTCCAATCTTGGATAAATTGTCTGAAGAACTTTCAGAAGATGTCTTGAAAATCGTTAAAATGGACGTTGATGAAAATCCAAACACAGCTCGTTCTTTTGGAATCATGTCTATCCCAACCCTTCTCTTCAAGAAAGACGGCCAAGTGGTGAAACAAGTTGCTGGAGTACACACTGCAGAACAAATCAAGGCTATCGTTGCTGAATTGAGCTAATCACACGAGAGACCAAGTGCTTTATTTGGTCTCTTTTTTTCTTGCCCTTTGCCATTTTTCAAAAAATATGCTAGACTGTATGTAGAATATTACGATGTTTGGGACATGCCATCGCTAAAAAAAACCTCTACTTGGTATTTTTTAGCTCCCCTCAAGGGAGCTTTTTGCGTGCTCTGAACATTTCCCATTTTGGAAGGAGTACTATGAAACGTCAATCAGCCTTGGTCGTCTTTAGTGGCGGTCAAGATTCCACAACCTGCCTCTTTTGGGCTAAAGAACACTATAAAACAGTCGAAGCCGTCACCTTTGCCTACGGCCAACGCCATCATCTCGAGATTCAAGTTGCTAGAGAAATCGCTAAGGAACAAGGCATTCGTCATCACATCTTAGATATGTCTCTGCTGGGACAAATCACTGAAAATGCCCTAACCTCTGACATGGAAATCGAGCAAAAAGAGGGAGAGGTTCCCAATACTTTCGTTGACGGTCGCAACCACCTCTTTCTGTCCTTTGCGGCAGTTCTTGCCAAACAACTTGGTATTAAAGACATCGTGACAGGTGTTTGCGAGACAGATTTCTCAGGCTACCCTGACTGCCGGGATGTCTTTGTCAAATCTCTCAATGTCACCCTCAACCTTGCCATGGATTACGACTTTGTTATCCAAACACCTCTCATGTGGCTAGACAAGGCTGAAACTTGGGAATTAGCCGACCAACTCGGTGCCTTTGACTATGTTCGTGAAAAGACCCTGACCTGCTACAATGGGATTATCGGAAGTGGCTGTGGAGATTGTCCAGCCTGCCATCTACGTCAGCATGGTTTAGATGTTTATCTTTCACAGAAAGGAGAGGGCTAATGTTTTTCGCACCTAAAGAAATCAAACAGGAAACTGGGGAGTCTCTCGTCTACAATCCTCACAGAACCTTGGTATCAAAAGAATTTACCTTTGATGCTGCCCACCACCTCTTTCACTATGAGGGAAAATGCAAGTCCCTGCACGGCCACACTTATCATCTGCAAGTTGCTGTCAGTGGATTTTTAGATGAACGGGGCATGACCTACGATTTCGGAGATATCAAAGCCATCTACAAGAACTACTTAGAGCCCCATTTGGATCATCGCTATCTCAATGAAACTCTGCCTTATATGAACACGACTGCTGAAAATATGGTTTACTGGATTTTCCAAACCATGAGTCAAGAGTTGCCTGACGAGCGCGGTCTCCGTTTGGAATACGTTCGCCTCTATGAGACTCCGACTGCCTTTGCGGAGTTTATACGGGAGTGGTTAGATGACTAGGGAACGTGTCCTCAAACTACCAGTTCTGGAAATCTTTGGCCCAACCTTTCAAGGTGAAGGTCGTGCTATCGGGCAGAAAACCATGTTTGTCCGCACTGCTGGTTGCGACTACCACTGCGACTGGTGCGACTCTGCCTTTACTTGGGATGGTTCTGAAAAACCTACTCGTATGACAGCTGATGAAGTTATTGCTGCCTTAGATAAGCTAGGAAGCTACGACTACGTCACCCTGTCTGGGGGAAATCCTGCTATCCTAGCAGCCAACATGGCTCAACTCGTCACCAAGCTCAAGGAACGTGGAGTCACTCTGGCCGTTGAGACCCAAGGCTCCCGCTGGCAAAATTGGTTAAAAGATATCGATCAGGTCACTCTGAGTCCCAAACCTCCTTCATCCAAGATGGAAGTCAACTTCGAGACTTTAGACTTTATCGTTTCCCAATTAGATCCAGACAAGGTCACCTTTAAAATCCCTGTCTTTGACGATGCCGATTTGGCCTTTGCCAAAGGGATTCAAGAACGCTACCAACCAGATGTTCTCTTCTTATCGGCTGGAAATCCTGAGCCCAAGGCTACAGGTAATATTGTTCAAGACCAACTAAACCGCCTCAAAGAACTCTGGGAACGCGTCGCTACTGACGATAGCTGGGGCAATGTTCGCGTCCTTCCTCAACTTCATACCCTCCTCTACGACAACCAACGTGGTGTTTAAATTAGAAAGAAAAAATCATGTCACAACAAGAAGAAATGAAAAACCTTAGCCTCCTCGGCAACAAAGAAACCAACTATATTTTTGACTATCAACCAGAAGTCCTCGAATCCTTTGACAATCGTCATGTTGAAAATGACTATTTCATCAAATTCAACTGTCCTGAATTTACCTCTCTTTGTCCTATTACGGCTCAACCAGACTTTGCGACGATTTATATTTCCTACATTCCTGACAAGCTCTGCGTCGAGTCAAAATCCCTCAAACTCTACCTCTTTAGTTACCGAAATCATGGGGATTTTCACGAAAACTGTATCAACACTATCGGGAAAGACTTGGTCAACTTGCTAGACCCTCGCTATTTAGAAGTCTGGGGAAAATTCACTCCGCGCGGTGGCATTTCAATTGACCCCTACTACAACTACGGTAGACCTGGAACTAAGTATGAAGGCTTGGCAGAACAACGTCTCTTTCAACACGACCTTTATCCAGAGAAAATTGACAACCGCTAAAATCATACTCAATGAAAATCAAAGAGCAAACTAGGAAGCTAGCCGCAGGTTGCTCAAAGAACTGCTTTGAGGTTATAGATAAGACTGACGAAGTCAGCTCAAAACAGTGTTTTGAGGTTGCAGATGGATGCTGACGTGGTTTGAAGAGATTTTCGAAGAGTATCATACGAAAAAACCCTGCTCCTCAAACTGAGGAGCAAGGCTTTTTGAATTTCAATTATTCTTCTGTTCCAAGAAAGTTTTTCGCAACAAGTGCTGCAAGAACGCCACCAACGATTGGTGCAAGGATGAAAATCCATACTTGTAGAAGGGCTGCGCCACCGACCAAGACAGCTGGAGCCAAACTACGAGCTGGGTTTACTGAAAGGCCAGTAATGTTCAATCCCACAAGGATCAAGGCTGTCAATGACAAACCGATTACCAAACCAGCAATCGCGCCATTTCCCTTGCTTTCTGATGTTACAGTCATGATAACTAGGACAAACAAGAAAGTTGCGATGACTTCAAACAAGAATCCACCAAAGACAGTGACACCGTTTGCCAAGGCATTTTCACCAAGACTAGCAGTTGACATGCCTGAGTTAGACAAGAGGAAGAATACTGCAGCTGACGCAAGGAAAGCTCCAACTACTTGTCCAAGGATGTAGTTTACAAGTTCTGAAGATGACAAACGTTTGTTTACAAACATAGCGATCGAAACTGCTGGGTTCAAGTGAGCACCTGAAACAGTTCCGATTGAGTAAGCTGCAACCACAATTGCCAAACCAAAGGCAAAAGCAATTCCAAGGTGTCCAAGGCCATTAAGACCATTTCCAAAAACAACAGCTCCTGTTCCAATGAACACAAGCATAAATGTACCGATTAATTCAGCAACAAATTTTTTCATGATAAGTCTCCTTTTTTCAAACTATGTATTAGTCTATCAAAAGAAGGAAAGGGTTTCAAGAAAATTGATTGGAAAGTTATTTGAAAAACATGAAACGACTCGCTTATCCTTAGTACTGAAAAGATTGAATGGCTTCTTTCAAGGCATCTTGTAAACTATTTTTCTGGTCAAGTTGGATATAGACTTCCAACAGACAGGATCTGAAGTTGGAAAATTTATAAAAATCTTCCCTGTCTTCTATCGGAAAGTCAATAGTTTTTATCCAAGAAGCTACTTGTTCTTGCCCTAATTTCCCTTGCAAAATGGGTTCATAAAGTACTCTCGCTAACCGCCAATCCTCATCATTTGTAAAACGAATGGTAATTCTTTTAAATAGTTGGTCAAGTACATCAAATACTTCATGATCTCTATTTTTAAGAAAGTCTGGATGACAAACGACTTCAGTCAAAAGGTCAGCCCCATGCGCAAAAGCGTGAACCCAACCATACTGACTTGAAAAACCTGTTGTATCCTTTTCTTTTGAAAGATAGTGCAAGCCTTGATTTAAAAGGATATTACGAATTTCTGATTTCAACCCCTGATAAAAAATCGATTTCTGGTTGGCATCCGCAGACAATAGATTTGCATAAATAAGCGCCCTAAAAGAACGTTTAAGAGTTGAAACCCCTCTACTATCAATCTCTTTGTATAGACCTTCATCAGATGAGACTTCTTCTGAGATAAACTGAAACTGCTCAAGGGAAAACAACTCTTCTTGAATCCCTCTAGCCAAACTCGTAAAAACAAGTTCGTCTCGAATTTCTGGAGAGGCATCTCCTAAATGCTCAAGCAACCACTGAATTTCTTCTTGGCTATAGCTTGGTTTTTCTTCTATCACTTTTCTTTGTAATTTTCGACGCATCTCAAGTACCTCTACATTTCTAGTAACTTATCAAAAAGTCATCCGCAGATGTCTTTGAAGAGGAATATTTGGAAAAATTGGAAAGGAATAGAGCATAGTTAAAGCACTATTTTTTCTTTTTCGGAGTTAAATCTTCAAAAGATGTACTATTTTTACTAATAGTCTCGCTAATTGCTTTTTGTCCCAACCCATTAATTGAGCTATCCATTTGAGCTGCTAAAGTCGTTACAGCAGTCTTATTTGTCATAGCAAGAACCCCTATCTCCTCATCGTACTTATCTACAATACCTTTTCTACCTGATTTTATAGGAGGAGCACAAAATGCTTTGATAGCTGCTCTTTCTAATGTTTTTTTGATTTCTCGTCTGGCTGATTCTGACATGGGTCCAATCAAAGCATCTATGACTAAATCCACTAACATTTTTTCTGCTCCCTTTCTAACTCGTATAGATTTCTTCTTCGACTATAACTCTCTTCTAACTCTTTTTCTAAGCGAGAGCGCTCTTTTCGGTACTGAGTCTGCAACTCTTCATCTTTTGCTTCTATTTTAGCATATTGACGAAAATACTCACTCCTGGTCTCAACTGCATAAGATTCCAATAACATCAGAAATTGGTGGTGTTCCCCATCATCTCCAGAATTCTGTCTACCAAAATCATAAGCGATGTTCTCAAACTCCTCATATAGTCTAGTCAACTGAGAACGATTATCATCCAAATTTTCATAAGATTCTTCTATTTTCCTCTTAGCAGTTCTATAGTCATCCTCCAAAGACCAAAGTCCCTCTTCTTGCTTTTTTATTTTCACTTGGATTTCTTCTAGTTTGTCCATTGATTAATATCCCTTGCCAAGCTTTCATCTCCTTCAACTGCTTGTTCAATACCCTTCTGAATATTCGTTCCCAGATCCGTAAAGGCTTTTACAATCTCAGCTGATTTACTTACTTTTTTATCAAAATGTCTCTGAGTCTCCCCCACAATACTATCATACGTTACCCCAGCTTCTGCATAGACATCCTCTATCTCATCATAAGTTAATTCTGTGACGAACCAGGGAACTTCCTTACTTTTATCATAGAGTGTTTCAGCATCCGCAACTGCTTTTTTAGCCACTGCCTCAATCTCGCTGTGTCCGTTGCTGACACTCTCTGTCATTGCTGTCGCAACAGCTGTTGCTTGGATGCTATCCAAGAAAAACATCTCATGGCTACTTATACTACCATCTGATAAAAATTGAGTATTCAACTGCTTTAGAAGTCCGTTTTTGACACCTTGTAGTTTCTTCAGGGTCTCATAGTTCTTCTTTTCAAGTCCAGTCATCTTCTCTGGACTCTGTTTTTCCAAAATATCCTTGATTTGGTTAATTTGATCTTTATCACCCGTAATATCTGGATCAATACTGTGCCCACCAGAATTTTCAAGCAGGTAATCTTCTCCCAAGTATACACCTAAAAAAGGCTTTGAGATATTGTTAAGAAAGTCATCTTGAGTCCGGATTCGTACCACTTGACCTGTGAATGTCTTTTGTTTATTGATTATCTTCTCCCTTGCCGAATCCCAAGGAGTTAGGTAATCTATAATTTTATCTTTAGATTCGATAAGACCTTCTAAATAGAGGGGCGCTGAGTTATATACCACAGTACGGGGAGCGTTATACTCTAAGGCCACCCTCTGAGCGATGTTACCTCCTAAAGAATGTCCAGTTAGAGTAATATTATCCCCATATCTCTGTCGAATCCTTTCATAAAATTTGAAAGCTTCATCATAATGAAAACCGAGCGCCATGGCTATACTACCGACATCTGTAGCGACATCCTTGACTATATCCGCATTAGGATTCGTTCCCGTATAGGCAATGATCACCTCTCCACTGTCCTTATCTAGGAAGGCTGTACCACTTGTGCCAGCGGAATCATCATGAAAATCATCTAAATATTGGAGGTTTGAGGGGAGAACTTTTCGTTTATTTACTTCTTCAAGTAGCTGCTCATTGTCTCTTATATTAGATTTATTTACTCTAACATTCTCGAATTCATACGTCATATTCGCCGCATCTAAAGTTGGAATACCACTACTCACCATTGTTCAACTCTCCATTAGACACTGTTTCTCTAAAATAATAACCGTCTTTGTAATCAACAACTACAGAATAATAGTAATAATCATTACTCTGCAAAGAGCTTCCAAATTCTAATACGCCATTTTTAAGACCATCCTTTTTAAAAATTTGTTTATTATTGGATTATTCACACTATAAGATATGTCAAAACCATTAGTTACACTGTTATAACTCTTATTTTCTAATTTAAACTCAGATAAAATACTTTTATTAATCGTTAATTCTTGAAACAGAAAACCTTTAAGTTCCCAAATTTCCCTCGCTCTTTCTTCATCTGAAAAAATAAATTGCTGTTCTATGTAATTAACATCTATAATGTCTGTCTTTTTTTCTAACTTTAAATCTTTTCGAATTAATTTACCAGTTATCGTCTTGAACTGACTATTTCCGGTTAAGTATATTTTTATGCTAACTTTATCATTCATGTATACTTGATAGACCTCAAACCCTTCCGGAAATTGCTTAAACAAATCAAACAGATTTTCAGTTGGATAGACACGACTGACCTCAGAGACTTTGTTCTCAATCCATTCTCGACTATTTTTATTTTCTCCACATCCTGTTAATCCTATCATTATCAATCCTCCTAAAAGTAATATTGCGAAAAACGAGCTTTTTTTCATAACCCTCTCCTTATTTATGATATTCAATAAAATAGCTAACCGTAGTTCACTTATAGTATACCATAAAAGCAACAATTCCTTGCATCTTATTCAAATTCGTAAGTCAGATTAGAAGCATCTAAAGTTGGAATTCCACTCTTGGCCGTTATATACCTCCGCATTTGATACCGTTTCTCTAAAATAATAGCCATCATTGTAATCTAGTAAAATTGAGTAGTAGTAATAACCCTCATTTTGTAGAGAACTTCCAATCTCCAGTACAGATGTTTCAGAATCATTTTTATGAAAATAATTATTAACTACTTCATTTTCTGTAAAATATAAAATACTAAAACCATTTGTCACGCTATTATACGATTTCTCTTTTAATCTTAACTTAGAAAATTCTGTTTTATTTAAAGTCAACTTTTGAAACAAAAAACCATCAAAATTCCACATTTTTTTAGCAGTTTCTTCATCAGAAAAAATAAATTTATTGTCTACATATTGAACACTTACTAACTCCTCTTCGCTTTTTGGTGCATCATCCTTCGCTGGAATTTTAGCAAGGGTACCTGTTATTGTATGCGATGTTGCATCACCTTTCAGCTTAATTTCTGTGATAAAATTGTCAATTCCATCACTTTTCTTTTTAAAATAGACCTGCTCAATCTCAAACCCTTCCGGAAATTGCTTAAACAAATCAAACAGATTCTCGGTTGGATAGACACGACTAACCTCAGATACTTTGTTCTCAATCCATTCTCGACTGTTCTTATTTTCTCCACATCCTGCCAATCCTATCATGATCAATCCTACTAAAACTAACTTTGCGAAAAACATACGTTTTTTCATAATACTCTCCTTATTGATGTTCAGTTCAATCAGGATATTTAAAATGTTATCAAATTAATTAGAAACACTATTTCTATCGTCTATCCAACTTGAAACTATCTCACTCATTCCATCATTTGGGTTATCCTTAAAAGCAATATTAACATTCAATCGATAACCTTTTGTATTATTATAAGATTCCGAGCCACTTATTGATAAGATGTGTTCTCCTTTTGAATTAAGGAAATTATTTATCGTAGAGTTATCACTAATATAATAGATTTCAAACACATTGCGATTTGAAAAATATCGAAACTTTTCAAGCTTCATCTGAGATATAACATCTCTATTCAAACTTAATTTTTGGAACAGAAAACCTTTATAACCCCAAATTTTTTCCGCTACCTCATTGTTAGAAAATATAAATTCACCATCTTTATATTCTACATCAACATGCTCTTTCACTTCTTCTTTATATGGATCAGTAGAGATTTGCATAGTCTCTATCTTTCCTTTTATGGTTTGACTTTCTTCATCTCCATCTAAGGAAACTATTGTTCTGAGAGAATCCTTATAAAATGTTTGAGTAATATTAAACCCTTTCGGAAATTGCTTAAACAAATCAAACAGATTCTCGGTTGGATAGACACGACTAACCTCAGAGACTTTATTCTCAATCCATTCTCGACTATTCTTGTTTTCTCCACACCCTGCCAAGCTCATCATTATCAATCCTCCTAAAAGTAACATTTCGAAAAACATGCGTTTTTTCATAACCTTCTCCTTTTTTATAATATTCAATAAGATAGCCACCATCATTCTCTTGTAGGATATCATAAAAGCAATATTGCCTTGCGTCTTATTCAAATTCGTAAGTCAGATTAGACGTCTCCAAGGTCAGTACATTACTATTTGTCATCTATCTTCTCTATACTCTTACTTTTTCCTGTTATAAGTTCTGAATGAGATATATTTTCTCCGTCAAAAACCACAGGATAACCGTATTCATAGCCAATAGTTGCAGAGTGATCTGCACTAATAAAAAGGTCTAACGACTCACTTGATTGTATATGGAAGTAGTCCTGAATAATTTTACTATTTACATTTTTATAAGTAATAGAAGCATCACCAGTCTCCCAATTATAGTACGTTTTTTTGAGTTCAAATCGAGATAGAACTGCTTTATTTAGTTCTAACTTTTGAAATAAAAACCCATCATAAAACAAATCATCTTTAGAAACTTCTGGATTCAAAAATTCTAATCCTTTTTCAGTGTACACAATACGGCTTTCTAAAAGCATTTTTTCTTCATAAGGATTACCTCGAGCTTCTATTCTTTTAAAAGTGCCAGTTATTTCTTGTGTTTCTGCGTTTCCTACGAGATCAATCTTCTGGTAACGAGAGTAGTCCTTCGTCTCATCGTAAGTATCAGTACTTCTAATCTCAAACCCTTCCGGAAATTGCTTAAACAAGTCAAAGAGATTTTCAGTTGGATAAACTCGACTAACCTCAGATATTTTGTTCTCAATCCATTCTCGACTGTTCTTATTTTCTCCACATCCTGTTATTCCTATCATTATCAATCCCCCTAAAAGTAATATTGTGAGAAAAGTGCTTTTTTTCATAACCTTCTCCTTATTTATAACATTCAATTAAACAACTAATCATAGTTCCCTTATACTATACCATAAAAGCAACATTTCCTTGCATCTTGTTCAAATTCTTAAGTCAGATTAGACGCATCTAAAGTTGGAATTCCACTATTAACAAATTTTTTATCCACCATTGAGTCTCCTTTTAATTTGACACGGTTTCTCTAAATGAATAAACATTGTCGTAGTTGATAGTTACTGAATAATAGTAATAATCGTCGTTTCGGTATGAACTTCCAAAACCTAATATTGCCTGTTCGTTTTCATGTTTTTTAAAATACTGATTGATAGTTTGATTCCGAACCAAATAATCAATATCAAATGCACCATTATTGCCATTATAATTTTTAGATTTCATAGATAATGAAGATAGAAAAGAGTGATTAATTGTTAACTTTTGAAATAAAAATCCATCAAAAGGCCATAATTCTTTCGCCTTCTTCTCATCAGAAAAGATAAACTTCCCATCAATATAATCTACTTTTATAGTTTCTTCTGGCTTTTCAGTAATATCATCAGAAGCACGTGTTTTAGTTAGTACTCCAGAAATTGTTTGATTACTACTATCTCCTTGTAAAGTTATTTCGATGATATAGGTTCCACGTTTTATAAATACTTGATTTACTTTGAACCCCTCCGGAAATTGCTTAAACAAGTCAAAGAGATTTTCAGTTGGATAGACACGACTAACCTCGGAGACTTTGTTTTCAATCCATTCTCGGCTGTTCTTATTTTCTCCGCACCCTGTAAATCCTATCATTAACAATCCTCCTAAAAGTAACATTGTGAGAAATATGCGTTTTTTCATAACCCTCTCCTTATTTATAATCAGTTCAATCAGGATATTTAAAATGTTATCAAATTAATTAGAAACACTATTTCTATCATCTATCCAACTTGAAACTATCTCACTCATTCCATCATTTGGGTTATCCTTAAAAGCAATATTAACATTCAATCGATAACCTTTTGTATTATTATAAGATTCCGCTCCACTTATTGATAACATGTGTTCTCCTTTTGAATTAAGGAAATTATTTATCGTAGAGTCATCACTAAAATAATAGATTTCAAACACATTGCGATTTGAAAAATATTGAAACTTTTCAAGCTTCATTTGAGATAAAACATCTCTATTCAAACTTAATTTTTGGAATAGAAAACCTTTATAATCCCAAATTTTTTCCGCTACCTCATTGTTAGAAAATATAAATTCACCATCTTTATATTCTACATCAACATGCTCTTTCACTTCTTCTTTATATGGATCAGTAGAGATTTGTATAGTATCTATCTTTCCTTTTATGGTTTGACTTTCTTCATCTCCATCTAAGGAAACTATTGTTCTGAGCGAATCCTTATAGAATGTTTGAGTAATATTAAACCCTTCCGGAAATTGCTTAAACAAATCAAAGAGATTTTCAGTTGGGTAAACACGACTGACCTCAGAGACTTTATTCTCAATCCATGCTCGACTGTTCTTATTTTCTCCACATCCTGTTAATCCAATCATGATCAATCCTACTAAAACTAATATTGCTTAAAAAATGCGTTTTTTCATAACCTTCTCCTTATTTGTGATATTCAATAAAACAGTTAACTTTAATTCATTTATAGTATATCAAAAAGTAACTTTTAAAACTAAATCTAGTAAACAGAAGAAAATCTATTCTTAGTTTATACCGAAAGATAAAATTATATTTACCATAAATATAAACACGCTATTTGCTAGTATGACACTTGGATTCCGAGAAACCAAAGTAATTCTGTTTGACTTACCTTTCTTTCATGTTAAAAGTTATATCACTTTCAATTTGAGATATAGAAATCCTATATTCATGGTATAATGGATTATGAAATAAAAACAATGGAAAAGGAGACTACCATGAGAAAAAAGTTTAGAGTTTATTTTCTAACCACTGCAACGATTTTAGCATTTGGCCTCGTCGGCTGTTCATCTAAACCATCAACCACTGCTACAAGCAATACAGAAGGTACTACAAATACAGAGACAACAACCTACCATAAGAAAGATGTAACTGGTCCTGCTGCTTCATTTGACTGGAATGCCAAAGTTGAACCTACCAACTATGAGAGAACCTTTGTTGAAACCAACAGTGGCAGTCAATTTAATAAAACTTTAGATCGCACGAAAGAGGCGGCTGAGAATCTTGAAAAAAAGAAAAAGGAAATTTCTGATCCTAAGGTTCAAACAGCCCTCAAATTAGTGGATGCTGTCTTTGTCAATCAAGAAAATTTTGACCTAGTTGTGAAATCAGCGGGTGCTAGCAATCAAGAAGAGTTATTTGATAAGATTTGGAACGAATATTTAGTCCCTGAGTTAACTAAAATCCGTCCGAATTTTTCAAATGATACCGTCTTTGAATATAAAGGAGAAAAATATCCTCTCAAAATTTATGCTCCTATGTTTTTCAAGGTCAACACCAATGCATTAGGAAAAGCAGGTGCCTATACTCTTGAGGACTATAAGGTGGAGGGCGACATGGTTTATTTGAAATTTATGTCCCCATCTGTTGATACCTACCAATACGAAGTCAAGGCTACTTATCATGATAACTTCCAAGACTTCTTTCAAGGACTGGTGGAAGAGCAACAAAAGGTTGGTCAGTCCGACTATGCTAAGGCTCTAAATATTCGATTTGTTTATCAATTAGCGGCGCTTGATTTTAAAGCTGACAACTACGTAGACCTAGAGGGCATGGATTATCTTGATCGTAACACCCATTACCTTGCCATAAAAGTGGATAATAATGGTGAAGCTAGCCTTGACAATGAAAATCTCGCCAACCTTTTACAAATTAGCATGAAGGCTTCAAACGAGGCCAATAAAGGAAAATTTGAATAAATCTTTAAAGCATAAAAAAATCACCTCAAACAGGTGATTTTTGTGTATTCATCTTATCGATAAACCGTCTTAAATCCGACACTGGATACCCTTACTCTCCCAACTCAGCACTGTAGGCAATAATCTGGTCAACTGTATCAGACAAGAATTGGATGGTATCACGGAGTGGTTTGTCTGTTGAGATATCCGCTCCGATAATCATGGCTGACTCAAGCGGTGTCTTACTACCACCTGATTTAAGGAGATTGATCCAATCTTCAGCTCCGGTTTCTGAATGTTTCAGATGAAGGTAACCAGCTGTTGAGATGACAAGGCCAGCAGAGTAGGTGTAGCTATACAAGCCCATGTAGTAGTGAGCTTGGCGCATCCAAGTCAAGGCTGCATCGTCATCAATCTCAATAGCATCTCCCCAGAAATCTGTCAAAACTTCCTTCATAATGCTGTTGAGCTTGCTTGCTCCAAAGGTTTCCCCTTCTTCAATCAATGTATAAACCTTACGCTGGAAGGCTGCTTCCAAGAGGTGGGTGATGAAATTATGGAAGTAGGTATCTGTTAAGCGGTGGGCAAGGGCAAATCGTTTTTGACGTGGGTCGTCCGATTGGTGCTCCAAGTAGTCACTGAGAAGCAATTCATTGAAGGTTGATGGCGCTTCGACATAGTAGGTTGACATGTGGGCATTGAAGTAACTTTGGTGATTGTCAGAAAAGATGAATTGACCAGAATGCCCAATTTCATGAATCAAGGTATAGACATCGCTCAAACGACCAGTCCAGCTCATGAGGACATAAGGGTGCACGCGATATGGGTCCGCCGCATACCCACCAGAATCCTTGCCACTATTAGCAGCGAAGTCCACCCAGCGCTCTTCTTGGTAGCGGGCAATTTCTTGAGTGTATTCTTGACCCAGTGGTTCTACCGACTTCATGACCAAATCATAGGCATCATCAATGCTGACTTCAGGATTGAGGGCGCTATCCAAGTCCAATTTCCAGTCAGCAAAGGTCATCTTTTCAAGACCATTCACCTTGGCAACATGCTTGAGGTACCTCTGAGCAACTGGCGCAAATTCTTGCATGATGAGGTCAATCTGGCGATCAAACATGGCACGATCTACTTCCTGCTCAGCTAAAAGATAATCAAAAACTGAGTCATAGCCTTTCATATCTGCCAAGAGTTTTTCAGACTTGACTTGAGCTAGATAGGCTGCTGCAGCTGTATTTTGGTGCTTACGAAGTCCTTCTGAGAAGGAACGGAAAGATTTCTCACGAACCTCAGCGTCCTCGTGGTTTTGGTAGAAATTCTCATAAGTCACAAAGCTGTTTTTGTAGGTTTTGCCATGAGCTTCAAAGTCAGCCATTTCAAAATCTCCAGCTCGCATCTTAGTATAGATGTCCTGTGGACTGTAGAAAACTTCACCGAGATTGGTCAAAGCCTTCTCTACATCTGACCCGAGATAGTGGGCTTTTTTGATTTTTGCCTGACGAATGGCAGCTGTTAAATATGGCAGTTCACCCAAACGATCCAAGACTTCCTCATCTGCTGCTACCAAGGCATCATCAAAGAAGGTAAGAGCTACGCTGGCATCTGTTTCAAATTCCATCCCAGCTTGGGCAATATTAGCAAAATCCTCATTGCTATAGTCTGTCGTCTGAGGCATGAAGGCATAATTGCCGATATGACTCATCTGGATATAGATTTGTTCCAATTCTGCAAAGGCCTTCTCGAAATCCTCAAAAGTATGAAGATTGCCCTTGTAATCACGGCTAAATTGGTTGATATCTTCGCGAGTCTTTTCGATTGCTCGCAAGAAATCCTCACGATCTTGGTATAGGGCGGTTAAATCCCAAAGTTCCTTCTCTGGAAATTCTGAACGGTGTTTTTGTTCCATTTTCTTCCTCTTATTTTTCTAATTCTACTAAAACACTAAGGGCTGATAAGGCGTAAAGCGGGGCTGTTTCTGCTCTTAGAATGCGAGGGCCAAGTCCTGCAAGAACAGCTCCTTTAGCTTCAAAACTTTCAATTTCTGCAGGTGACAGACCGCCTTCTGGGCCAAAGATAAAGAGCAATTTGGCTCCTTTTTCAAGACCAGTGACTGCTTGTAAGAGCGCAGCGGCTTCTCCCTCTTTTGCTGATTCTTCATAGGCCACTACGATAGAGTCAAACTGGTCTAGCTGGGCTAGAAAATCTGCTTTTTTCTCGAAAAGTTTGATACTTGGGACCAGATTCCGCTTGCTTTGTTCTGCCGCTCCAAGGGTGATTTTTTCTAGTTTTTCGACTTTCTTGCCCAATTTCTTGCCGTCCCACTTGGCAACTGACCAGTCTGCAGGGAAGGCCCAGATTTGACTAGCTCCGAGCTCGGTTACTTTCTGAGTAATAAACTCCAGCTTGTCTCCCTTGGGAAAGCCAGATGCGATGGTCACTTGAACGGGCAGTTCCACATTGTCAGCTAATTCTTCAACCAATTCAAACTGACGATTTTCCACATCCAACACGCGCGCCAAACGCTTGATACCATCCTCAAAGACCAAGGTCACCTCATCATCTTCTTTCAAGCGCATAACCTGAAACATATGCTTGCTGGTTTCCTTGTCCTCAATGGTGATAGGTGATGTAGCACTGCCTTTGACAAAATACTGCTGCATGCTAGCCTCCAATCACACCAGAAATATCCTTGGTCTTCTTAAAGACACAGGCATTCCATTCCCCTTGAATCATGTGGGTTTCAAGGAAAAATCCAGCTGACTCAGCTGACTCGCGCACCATGTCCCACTTGTCCTTTATAATCCCACTCATGATCAGGTAGCCTTCGTCCTTGACCAAACGATAAGCATCGTCTGTCAGATGAATGAGAATATCCGCCAAGATATTGGCCACAATGACATCTGCTTCAATCTCCACACCCTTGAGCAAATCTCCAGCAGCAACGTGGATGTTTTCCATGCCAGTGTTGAGCTCAATATTTT
The DNA here is from genome assembly GCF_000253155.1 of Streptococcus oralis Uo5. Lineage (NCBI taxonomy): Bacteria > Bacillati > Bacillota > Bacilli > Lactobacillales > Streptococcaceae > Streptococcus > Streptococcus oralis. Next base: position 468,747 of record NC_015291.1, on the reverse strand, counting down.
CTTGAGCCACCCGAACCGCCACATCATCCAGGTCATAGGCGAAAATTTCCTTGGCACCTAGGAGTGAGCTTGCAATAGAAAGAACCCCTGAACCGGTCCCTACATCTAGCACTATTTCGCCACCACGAAGGACCTGCTCCAAGGCAAAAAGACTCATCTTGGTCGTAGGGTGTGTTCCAGTCCCAAAGGCCATACCAGGGTCCAGCTTGATAATCTTTTCTCCCGCAGTCGCCTCATAGTCCGTCCAAGACGGCACGATGGTCAAGTCATGGGTAATGCGAGCTGGTTCATAATATTTCTTCCAGTTGTCTGCCCAGTCTTCCTCAGCCAAGGCAGTCGTCCCAATCTTGACCTCTCCTAGATCCATAAAATCTGTTAATTCTAAGAGACGAGCCTGTAAATCTGCCTCAACCACTGCTACATCAACCGTATCAGGATAGTAGGCGGTCACTACGATTTCTTCTTGTTGCTCGACCTCTGGGAAAATCTCACCAAAACGGTCGACATTCCCCACATAGTCCATGCTGTCTTCGATCGCAACACCTTGGGCACCTAACTCAATCAAGAGATTGGAGACCAGCTCCTCTCCCTCACGCTTCACTGTAACTTTTAACTCTTGCCATGTTTCCATCATTAAGATACCAAGCCCGTAAAACACAAAGCCAAAATAGGAAACTCTCTGAAGACGCTTGTGTCTAAGAGAAGTTTATCTTTTTGGCACAGTGTTTAGGGCGGGTTCAGTTTAGAAATGTAACCGAACCATCCTTTCTATTTGTCAATCAATTTTTTCATGTAAACCATATCCATACCTTCTTTTTCAGGCTCGATATGGGTTTGACGGTAGCCATTTTTCTCATAAAAGGCGACCATGCCCGCATCCTGTAATACCGTACACAAATCCCACTGTTTAATCGTTGGAAATTCCTTTTCCAGTAATCTCAATCCCCCAGAACCATAACCTTTTCCTTGATACTGGGGCAAAATCGCTGCCGTTCCCAACCAAGCCTCCGTCAATTCCTCATTGGTCTGAACTCGTAAAAATCCGATATTTTCGTCCTTTTCTTTCACAAAGTAGTAATAGCTATTGGGACGCTCAACCAATTTCCACTTGATTCGTTCACGATTCTCTAGGTAGGGATCATACTCATCTTGATATTTCTCATAGACAGCCTTAAAGCTAGCTCTTTGAATTGCAATTACGGTTTCTAAATCCTCTGCTCCTGCTCGGATAATCTGAATCATACTAATACCTCCAAATTCACTCTCTCAACTCGCTTCCTACGCTCTTCCACACGCTGTTTTACTGACCCTTAAATTCCTCAATCACATCTGTATAGTGTTCTTTCATTGCGCTATGAATCTGCTGTTTAAAAATACCAAACGTAAGATAATAAACAAATAGAACAATTCCTGCAAGCAGTATCAAAAATAAAAAATATACTGAAAATGAAAGTGGTTGAGTATTCTCAACTTGTAAAGACAGAACATACAGTAACCCCCAGATAACAGCCATAGAAATTCCTGCTACTTTAATGCCACCTTCCCTTTGTTTTTTTAACTTTAAATATTCCATATAGATGAATGTAGCTTCTTCTCTAGAATATTGTCCAGTTTTTAGTTTGCGTTTAACTTCCTTGTTTAACGTCGTTGTTGCAATTGCAAAAATCATTTTACTTCCTCCAAATATTCCCTCAATCTTCCTTGCAACTGAGGTACTGCCTGTTTAGAATTTAGAAATTCCTCAATGCTCATCAGTTTATAGCCTTGTCCTTCATCACCAAAGACGATACTATCAAACTGTTCCTGCCTTAACTTGCCAACTAGAAAGACGGATTCTTTTCCCTCAAAAAGCATACTTGGGTAAACCTTACTCCAAAGCAGACAATCCTCAGTCAGATGAATTCCTAGTTCTTCGTAAACTTCACGCGCCGCGCACTCAAAAGGACTTTCATTCCCCTCACGGCCACCACCTGGTAACTCCCACATATTGGGCCAAGGAATGCTGGGCTTGTCATCGCGTAAGATAGTTAAAATCCTATCCTCACAAAAGAGGGCAATTTTGCAACCTGTGAAATCAGAAATTTCTATTTCCATATCAAACTCCTTCGGATAATTCTTTCTCCAACTCTGCTAACCAGCTTTCATAATAACGTTTCTCATCCCGCACCAAACGGCTGGTCACCTTGTTTTTTCTAGCAATTTTTATAGCCTTGTCAGTCTGTTCCATATCTTTCTTTACCAGAAATTGATACCAGGCTTGCATTATCTGCGTATCTGTCATTTTTAGAGACAAAAAGGATTTAACGCTTCGAATACTTGCATATTGCTCCGCTTTCTCATGATCTCCTTCAAGCAAGGCAATTTGAAGAAGGTATAATTGAGAAAGAGTTTTAGACATTGGATTATCAGTTCTATCTAATAAAGACTGAAAGTGTTTTTTGGCAGTCTCTATCTGACTATCGAATATGAAAACTAGTCCCTGAAAAATCTGAATGCTTTCTGCAAAACTCCCTTTCGCATCCTCAGCAACAGGCATGATAAAGTCTTTCAAATCATATTCTTGAGGAGCTAGCAAGGTCTGGGCAGAATGCCTCAACACCGAGTAGGCGTATTTGGTATTTTCAGGCTGTTGTAGCAATTCCCAAATTTTCGCTCCATCGGTAATCCCAACTGGCTTTGCATTGATGAGAAGAAAAGATAGATTTAGACAAATCCAAGTAGCTGCAAAATACCAGTTAGCTGTCAAAAATCCATACAATATCGCCAATAAAATCAAGCTAAGATGAACTATCAAGCCGCCTGCAAGCATCAGGATGATTCTTTGGTCGCTTTCATCTTCTTTCAATCCAATATACTGAGCGCCAACATTTTTCAGAACAGCTGTTCGGCTAAGAGAAAACTTGCCTAACTTTTTGGTCAAAAGAAAATTCCCTAATCCAAAAGCCACCAGTCGATAGCCTGTCAGGTAACCGCAAAATGCATGTCCCAGCTCATGAAGGATAAATATCAGATAGATGCTGAAAAAAGTAAATAGGTAGCCTGGAACAAAGACAAACGAAAAATCTAACTCTTTAAAGGCAATTGTCCCAAAAGCAAATCCTAGCATCAAAAAAACAAAGGACAGACCAGAGATAAAAGACAAACCTATTTTCTTCATATACTTCCTCGCTAGTTTCTAATACCTCGGATAAGGATAAAATTCTCCTTCTTCCAAGCCAACCTTTCCTTCTTCAAAGACTTCTTGGTTCCATTCCATGACAAACTCCTCTGCTTCTGGGTCTTCCAAAAAGTCCATGAGGGCATCCAGCCCAACCTCTGCAGTATCTTTGAGAAATAGCGCAAAATAAGCTAAAAATTCGCGAGAAAAACCTTTTTTAGGCAGGTAAGGAATAACAGTCAGATAGTCTTCCGCATTGACGGTTGACTTAGCAGGGTTGTAGAAAAGGACTGCTTCCTCGAAGAGAATGTCATCCGAAGAAACCTCTCCGTCTTCATCCACCATCTCCACACCTGCAGCATTTTGTGCTTCCAAGAGAAAACTCACTTCAACCGCGTGATTGCGCTTGTCCCAGCTAATCTCATAGTCAAATGGAAAGTTCTTGTCCAACTCTTCCTCTAAAACATCTAAAAATCCGTATGTTGCCATTTTGTCCTCTTTCTATGCGACTCTTAAATCGCCCCGATTACTCGGAATTATGCTAAAATAGATACTACCATCTTACCACATATACATCAGAAAATCCATGTTAGAAAGGACTGCTATGCCTGACAATCTCGCACTTCGCATGCGCCCTAAAACCATCGACCAGGTCATCGGTCAGGAACATCTGGTCGGACCAGGAAAAATCATCCGTCGCATGGTGGAGGCCAACCGCCTGTCCTCCATGATTCTCTACGGACCTCCAGGAATCGGCAAGACCAGTATCGCTTCAGCCATCGCTGGAACGACCAAGTATGCCTTTCGGACCTTTAACGCGACAGTGGATAGTAAAAAGCGACTCCAAGAAATCGCCGAAGAAGCTAAATTCTCTGGTGGATTGGTCCTACTACTGGATGAGATCCACCGTCTTGATAAGACCAAGCAAGACTTTCTTCTGCCACTTTTGGAAAGTGGTCTGGTTATCATGATTGGCGCAACGACTGAAAATCCCTTCTTTTCTGTCACTCCTGCCATTCGTAGCCGTGTTCAGATTTTTGAATTGGAACCCTTGTCCAATCAAGATGTTAAAAAAGCTCTTCAAACAGCTCTCAGCGAACCTGAGCGTGGTTTTGATTTCCCAGTAGAGCTAGATGAGGATGCGCTGGATTTCATCGCAACCTCTACAAACGGAGACCTACGTTCTGCCTTTAATTCACTAGATTTGGCTGTTCTCTCTACTCCTGAGAATGACAAGGGCACCCGCCATATCACTCTTGATATCATGGAAAATAGCCTGCAACGAAGCTACATCACTATGGACAAGGATGGGGACGGTCACTACGATGTCCTCTCAGCCCTGCAAAAATCTATCCGCGGCTCGGATGTGGATGCCAGTCTTCATTACGCTGCTCGCTTGATTGAAGCTGGGGATTTGCCTAGTCTAGCTCGTCGCTTGACTGTAATTGCCTATGAGGATATTGGTTTGGCCAATCCTGAGGCTCAAATTCATACCGTAACTGCTCTAGAGGCTGCACAAAGGATTGGTTTCCCAGAAGCCCGCATCCTCATTGCTAATGTCGTCATTGATCTGGCTCTTTCACCCAAGTCCAACTCAGCCTATGTGGCGATGGATAAGGCCCTTGCTGATCTCAAAACATCAGGGCATTTGCCTATCCCTCGGCACCTGCGTGATGGTCATTACAGTGGAAGCAAGGAACTAGGGAACGCCCAAGATTATCTCTATCCCCATAACTATTCTGGACACTGGGTCAAACAAGACTATTTGCCAGAAAAAATACGTGATCAGCACTACTTCACTCCGGAAGATACTGGCAAGTACGAACGGGCCTTGGCGCAACGCAAGGAAACCATTGATAAATTAAGGGACTTGTGAAATCCTTTTCAAATAATTGCATTTTCCTCTTGATTTTTTTTGAAAAAGTGGTATCATATAAACATAGAAACGCTGTGGTGTACGACTTCACACTTAAGTGTTGACCGACTATTTTTTGTATTATTAGGGAAACAAAAGTCTTCTAACAGCATGTAGGCCGTCTCACACGGAAACAGCTTCAGTTAGAGCGAGTTGCCCACCTGCTTAATTGCGCGGGTTCAATACAAACCGTGAAGTTTCGGCACCAATACAGCTTTTTCTTTGCCTCCTTAGCTCAGTTGGTAGAGCAGTAGACTCTTAATCTATGGGTCGCAGGTTCGAGCCCTGCAGGGGGCATCTAAATACAACAGGAAAAGCCTTGAAATCAAGGCTTTTTTGCTTGTCTATAACTGATTTACCCCATCATTTGTTTATGAACTTCCTTTCCAAACATCTTTAATCTTATGACATTCTTTAAAAAATTTTTTTAAATTTGAAACAAAAGTATTGCTTTTCTTTTTTTGTTGTGATATACTTGTTCTTGTATCAGATACAGGTTAATCAAAGGAGTTTATATGGATACGAAATTTTCAGTTGCTCTACATATCCTAACCATGATTAGTGAGAGCAAGGATACCTTAAGTTCACAAGCTCTGGCTGAGAGTGTTGGCACCAATGCTAGTTATATTCGTAAGGTGATTGCCTTATTGAAAAATGCTGGACTAATTACTTCACATCAAGGAAAAACGGGCTACCAACTCAGTAAGTCTCCAAAGAAAATGACTTTACTAGAGATCTACTATGCTACTCAAGAAATCAAACATATTAGTTTATTTCCTGTTCATCAAAATAGTAATCCCGATTGTCCCGTTGGAAAACATATCCAAGGAGCAGTCTCACCGCTTTTCGCTAGTTCCGAATCTCAATTAGAGAAGAAATTAGCAAATCAAACTTTAGAAGATGTCATTGACAATCTATATAAACAAGCTAAACAAGTCCGAAACTGATTTGATAACAAGTCAGTTTTTACTGGGAATAACATATACTTGTATCTAATACAAGTATATAAAATCATATTAAAAAGAAAAGAGAAACTTATGAAAGTCGCACAACACACTACTTATAACAAAAACAATATCACACTGAACATCACAGAAGTCGCTAAACCAAGTATTACAGACAAACAAGTCTTGGTCAAAGTCACCGCAGCTGGTGTTAATCCTCTGGATAACATGATCTCTCGTGGTGAGGTTAAGATGATTGTTCCTTACAAACTTCCTCAAACTGCAGGTAATGAGGTCGTTGGAGTCGTTGAAAGCATTGGTAACCAAGTTAACAACTTTCAAGTAGGAGACCGTGTCTTTGGCCGTTTACCGCTTGACCAAATTGGTGCTTTTGCAGAATACGTTGCTATCGATAGCCAAGCCTTAGCCAAGGTTCCAGACTATCTATCAGACGAAGAAGCTGCTGCTGTTCCGCTTACTGCCTTGACCATCATGCAAGCTTTGGAACTCATGGGAGCTCAAACTGGGAAAACGATCTTTATTTCTGGTGGTACTGGAGGTGTCGGTGGAATGGCCATTCCGATTGCCAAGGCCAAAGGTTTGAAGGTCATCACCAATGGGGATGGAGCTAGCGCTGAGCGGGTGTTAAACCTTGGAGCAGATCGCTTTATCGATTACAAAACAGAGGATTATACAAAAACTGTTAGCCAGGTTGATTATGTCCTTGATACTCTCGGTGGTGCAGAAACTGAAAAACAAATGTCTATCATGAAAAAAGGTGGTCAGCTTGTTTCCCTCCGTGCTATGCCAAATGGTGCCTTTGCCAAACGCATGAATCTACCAAAATGGAAACAGATGATTCTTGGCTTAGCAGGTCGCAAATTTGATAAGATGGCGGAAAAATATGGTGTCCACTACCATTTTATCTTTGTAGAAAGCAATGGCGCTCAATTACAAGAAATAGCTGACCTCTTTAGCAAATTAGAAATCAAGCCCTCTATCGATACAGTTTATCCATTTGAAGAAGTGAATAACGCCTTAGACAAGGTCGCTAATGGTCGCTCACGTGGAAAAACAGTCCTCAGCTTTAAGAAATAAAAAGGAAAATACAATGTCATATCTTACAACTAAAAATCAATACATCACTGTCCAAGGAAATCAAATTGCCTATCGCGAACTCAGCAAAGGCAAATCAAAACTACCACTTCTGATGTTGGTCCATTTGGCAGCAACCCTCGACAACTGGGATCCAAAACTCTTGGACTTGATTACTGAAAAGCACCATGTGATTGTAGTCGACCTTCCTGGTGTCGGTGCTAGTCAAGGAAAAGTGGCTCCGACGATTCCTGGAATGGCTGAGCAGACAATTGCCTTTATTCAAGCCCTTGGTTACGATAAAATCAACCTCCTAGGTCTTTCAATGGGAGGGATGATTGCCCAAGAAATCATCCGAATCAAGCCTAATTTGGTCAACCGTCTCATCTTGGCAGGAACAGGACCTCGAGGTGGAAAAGAGGTCGATAAGGTCACAGGGAAAACGTTTAGTTTTATGTTTAAAGCGGGACTCGAGCGCATCGATCCTAAACGCTATATCTTCTATAATCATGATGAACAAGGGAAAATCGAAGCTTTGAAAGTCCTAGGAAGAATGGGTATGAGAACAAAGAAATTTGCGGATAAAGACATGAACGTACTAGGATTCCTAACTCAACTCAAAGCTATTAAACGTTGGGGGAAAGCTCCTCAAGACGACCAAAAATTTATCACTCAACCAACCTTAATTGTCAACGGGGACAAGGATATGCAAGTTCCAACGGAAAATTCCTATGACATGCATGAAAAAATCGAAAATAGTAAGCTGATTATCTATCCGAATGCTGGCCACGGTTCGATCTTCCAATATGCAGAGGAATTTTCAAAAGAACTCATTGCTTTCTTGGAGGACTAAGATGGTCAAAACGATTCTGATTACAGGTGCTACTGACGGTATTGGGAAACATTTGGCAAAGAAACTGGCCAGTGAAGGTCATCAGGTCATCCTCCATGGTCGAAAGCTTCAAAAACTTGAGTTGACGCTTCAAGAGGTTCGGGCAGTTTCCTTGAGAGGCAGAGTTTCTAGCTACCTTGCAGATTTTTCAAAATTAGACGATGTTTATCGATTTGTAGAGGTAATCAAGCGAGACTTTCAAAGTATCGATGTCTTGTTTAATAATGCAGGACTTTATGGAGGGAAAGAACGAAAAGCGAGTGCTGAAAATGTCGAATTGACTTTTATGTTATCCGTTCTCGTTCCCTATATTTTAACAACTGAGCTAAGTCCCTTGTTAGAAAAAGCGGCTGACGGCCGTGTCATTAATACTTCTTCCTATATGCATCATTTTGCCAAGGTCAAGGATTTGGACTTTGGATTTGAGAACAACTATAATCCCGGATTGGCCTATAATAATTCTAAACTTTATACCATCTGGATGACACGTTATTTGGCAAGGGACTTCTTTTTAAGAGGTTCAAACATCACCATCAATTCTTACCATCCAGGCTTGATTTCAACCAATTTGGGTAATGATTCCAGTGATGAAAAAACGAAAAAGTCTCTCTTTGGACGCTTGATGAAGTCTTTTTCAAAAGATCTAGACGAGGGAATAGAAACAGGCTACTACCTCACCTTATCAGAAGAAATCAGGGGCTTGACTGGCTACTATTTTGATGAAAAGAAAGTGAAGTTAGCTTCTGAAAAAGGCTATACTTTTGAGAAAGCACAAGCTTTAATCGCTTACTGTGACGATAAAATCAAATTGTTTCAAACCAAACAGTGAGTAGTCTGACTCTATTTTCCTTTAATGGCTAAGTTAAGGTGCTTCAAAACTAGTTGATTCTCAATGTAAAAGTTCGTGTAAGGAAAGAAACATCAACAGAAAAAGCCTTGTTTTTTGTTTATTCTGAACTAAGAAATGACAAGATTTTTAGGATATTCTGAGTCTAATATATATGAAATTCTTTTCTTATAAGAAAAAACGCTAGATAGCGTTTTTTATTCTTAGTTACTCGTCCAATCGAATAAACATCATTGCGTTAAGCAAAGAGATGAGAGCGACTGTATTGACATTATTGGAATAGATCAGTCTCTTATTTTCAATCGGCGGAATAATAAAATTAGAAATAATGATGTCATAAGGTGATTCTTTTAGAGCATCAAGGGATAACTCTAATTCACTCCAAACTTCCAGTTCAAAATTGTTACTGCAATAGTAAGAAAGTGTCTCAGCTACTGATTTTGCATGATACTGATCAAAATTACTCATGACCAAAACCTTTAATTTAGGTTGATTTTGTAAAAGATTTAACACTAAGTGTTTGCTGTGAGTGATAAAAGTATAAGACAAATGATTGACCTTCATTGAATTACGATCCATATCCAAAGCCTCTAGATAATGTTCAATCCCTTCCTTCACCTCTGAAACAAAGCGAGGGAAAATATTTTGAAAGTTTTTGATTGTATTGCCTTTTTGATCAAATAGGATAAACTCTGTCGATAATTCCTGGCGATGCAGATGTGCTGTATTATGCAGATGCCAAATCAGATTGTCCTTATTGTCTACTTGGAGATTATACTCTCTTGATACCTGATCTACTAGATCCCCCAATAACTGATACGATTTTTTTACATAGCTGTCTGTTTTTGCATGGTTGAGAAATACTTCTTCATCTATGAAAAACATTTTTTGAAAATAGGATACAAACAGTTGACCTATCACTTCTTTATTCAGAGAGATATGATATTCAGAATCAAAGCTCGCTACAATCTCTTCGATTTCTTCTGTCTGCATGAAAGATTCCAACAATTGATTGTTAAAAGAATTTTTCTCAACTTCCATGAAATGACCAAACTTTATGCGATATAAATTTGTTACGAGGAGTAACTTTAACATTCGTTGAGTAGCGAAATTGACTGGAAATGCAGTTTCTTTATAGACCAGTGCCAACAGCTTACATAAAGGTTCTACAGAAAAATCCTCAAAGGGCCATTCAAGGAAATAATATTTCTCTGAAAAATATTGGGCAAAAAAGTAACGGATATCGATTTCATTTCCAGTGATTCGAACTGGATTGAGGCTAATTTCAAAACGATATTGTTTCTTAATAATTTTATTAATATGACTGATGATACGGTAAAGAGAGGAAGAACTGATATAAAACTCTTTGCAAATACTATCAGTATCACATCCTTCATTAAAGAAGATAAATTCTAAAATTGAAAAATGGGTTGAATGCTTAAAAAAATGATGATAGACCATCTCAATATCACTATCATCGGTGTTAATGATACGGATGCCGTTTGTTGAGGAATGAAATATCAAGTCAGGAAAGGAAGACCTGACATGGGACAAGTCATTCTTTACAGAACGTTCTGTACAGTGCAATAATTCTGCTAGTTCTGAAATATGAAACCAGCGTTTGTTTTCAAATAGTAATTCTAATAATTCTAATTGTCTGTGACTTTTTTTCGATAATAAATCTCTCATGAATAGCTTTTCTCTCTTTATAATAAACTAAACGATTGTCTTTCAATCTTCATGCAATTATACCACATGGAGTCCATTTATCCTCTTACAACGACTTTTGCTTGTCATAAAAAGACCAGTCTAATCCCTTAGAAACCCAGTAGCATCAACATTTTCTTATTTATTTGTATCTAAAGTACATGTTTACAGTACGGTTTTTAAGACAAACTATTATGTTTCCAAGTTGAAATACTATATAATTAGTTCAATCAAAGAAATTGACTCTTTGATTTAGAAATAGAAAAGGAGGATACACTATGTTGTGGTCCATTATTGTAGGAGGTCTTATTGGTCTCATCGCTGGTGCAATCACTAAAAAAGGTGGTTCAATGGGAATAATTGCAAATATCTTTGCAGGTCTTATCGGTTCGTCTGTAGGGCAATCTCTTCTCGGAAGCTGGGGACCTTCATTGGCTGGAATGGCTATTATTCCGTCAATCGTTGGTGCTGTGATTGTTGTTGCAGTCGTTTCATTTCTATTTGGTAAAAAATAAGCATTACCTAATAAGAAATTAAAAGTGATAAGCCATAATTTTGAATACTGTAGACGGGTAAAATTATGGTTTAAAGCTTTTCATTTGAAAGGATTTAATATGTCAAAATCAAAGAAAATATTGTTACTTATTTTCTGTATCTTAATCTTGACTATTTTCCTTCCTATTCTCATAGATTATCATCAGGTCAGTGATTTAGATATCCACTTATTCAGTTGGAGAGAACTCTACGCTGAATTCCTGATTGCTAGATATGTCTTTTGGGGGACACTTGTCCTATCTGTTTTAGTTTTAATTTCAATGTTAGTGATACTCTTTTATCCTAAACAATATCTAGAGATTCAATTAGAAACTCAAGAAGATACATTAAAACTAAAAAATTCAGCCATCGAAGGCTTTGTTCGATGTTTGGTCATTGATCATCAGTTGATGAAAGAACCAACGGTCCATGTAAATAGCCGCAAAAATAAATGTTTCGTTACTGTTGAAGGGAAAATTCTTCCTTCAGACAACATCTCAAATCGATGTCTAGTCATTCAGAATGAAATAACTCATGGATTAAAGCAGTTCTTTGGTATTGAACGTGAGGTAAAACTTGAAGTTAAAGTTAAAGAAGTTGAACCTCGAAAAACGACCAAAAAGACTGTTAGTCGTGTAAAGTAAGGAAGTAAAAATGGAATGGTTTAAAAAATATCAGTATCCAATTATTGCAGGTTTAGTAGGTGTCATTCTCGCTTGCTTTATCTTATCCTTTGGCTTTTTCAAAACACTATTTGTACTAATTTGTGGAGCCTTAGGAGCATTTGCAGGATACTATGTTAAGGAAAAATATTTAAATAAATAAAGGAGTCTCGTATGTCAAACGTAGATAAAAATGTAGAAAAAAAAGATGTCGCTGTTGTTTCTCAAGATGTTAAAGGGGAACTCACTTATGAGGATAAAGTAATCCAAAAAATCATTGGTCTTTCACTTGAAAAAGTACCTGGACTTTTGGATGTGGATAGAGGATTCTTCTCTAATCTAACAGAAAAAATTATCAATACAGATAATGTCACTCATGGTGTCAATGTTGAAGTTGGGAAAGAACAAGTCGCAGTTGACTTGAACATTGTTGTTGAATACCAAAAGAATGTTCCAGCTTTGTACAAAGAAATCAAAGATGTTGTGGTATCACAAGTTACAAAAATGACTGATCTAGAAGTTGTTGAAGTCAATGTGAATGTTGTTGATATCAAAACGAAGGAACAGCATGAAGCAGATTCAGTTAGCCTCCAAGACCGAGTAACTGACGTGGCTTCTTCAACAGGAGAATTTGCTTCAGAACAATTTGAAAAAGTGAAATCTGGTATCGGTTCAGGTGTAGCTGCTGTTCAAGAAAAAGTAGGCGAAGGTGTTGAAGCCGTTAAGGGCGAAACAAATGAAAAAGCTCGCGTACACTAATTCATCTGATCAAAATTAATCAATTTAAAGGAGGCAGAATCATGTCAACAGAAGAAAAATTAAACCAAGCAAAAGGTTCCATTAAAGAAGGTGTCGGCAAAATGATCGGCGATGAAAAAATGGAAAAAGAAGGAACAGCTGAAAAAGTTGTTTCTAAAGTAAAAGAAGTTGCTGAAGATGCTAAAGATGCTGTCGAAGGCGCTATTGAAGGTGTTAAAAACATGCTTCACAAAGATGAAAAATAAGGCTAAACCTTAATTGACCTTTTCATCTATAGTAGTCAAAAAGAGGACCGTAAATGTCCTCTTTTTTTTGTAGATCGGATTCTAAACACGCTTCCCATTTTTCGTTAAAAGGTAATGTCAACAGGAAAAGCCTTGGTTTCAAGGCTTTTTTGCATATTTAAAATAAGAGCTCCCTTTTAAAGAAAGAAAATTGAAAAGCTTGCACACTACTAGACTAGCTTATTTATCCACCACTTGAGCCTCAAATTGGGCTGGTTGGTTGTCTACATTGGTAATGGTGATCGTGTAGGGTTTGTTATTGGTGGCATCAAATACTTTTTCACCTTGGTAACTCACAACAACTCCATCTTTTTCTAAATAAATATCTGCTTGGTTGTTTGGAAGTTCTTCATCCTCCTTGTCGAAACCATGGCTTTTTATAATTTTTTGTCCCTCTACTTCATAGTAAACATCACCATTACTCTCACTCCAAACACTAGAGCCAGTTAATTTAATTTTACTTGAATCGTTTTTCTTCAAGATGAAGATTGAATAGTATTCCAAATCTTGTGTTCTGGGATTTACTCTTAAGTTGGCGGATTGACCTGGTTGAAGAGTATATTTGCCATAGTTCAAAACTGAAAAGACAAACCAGACTAGCAGCAAACTATACAAGACTCCTATAATCATTCGTGAGCGCCTACTTTTAAAAAAACGTAAAAGTAACAGTAAAGAGACAATAAAGAGCAATTCTGTAAACATTTTGTCCCCCCTTTCTTATCATCGTTGACATTCTAAACAAGGTCTCGCGTTCATTTCTCACTAGTAACCTCAAGCATACAAAGTCTGATACATCTTATCTAGAAAAGCTTTCAGCTCTGTTTGAACAATGTTTAATAGGCGTTCTTCTTCGGCTTGGGGGATAGTCACACTCTCTTTTTTTTGATTCCTAATATGAGAATAGTAACTACGTTTTAGGGTTAATTGATTATCTAAAATATAGTAGACATTTATTTTTTCCTCATTTACCATTGTTTCAAATAAAACCGAGACTTCATCCCTACTAGGATTCAACATTTTCAAATCGATGTCTCCTTTTATCCCTATGGAGTCAATTCCTCCATCCAATCGAATAGCTCCATCGGGAGGAACGACATAGCCCGCTTTACGGATGTCAGGTGCATATTTCCCTGAATCCATTAAATGTTGTAAGACAGCTATATTGTCTTGTTCTTCAAAGGAAGCCTTTAGTTGGAACCGTTCTTGGTGACTTTGATACTGAAAATAAAGAGTGATACCAACAACTAAGGCAAGTACAGAAGCGAGCAAGATTCGTATTTTTCTAGGTCTCGACATGTTTATCTCCTCTATCTAAGAAATCATAGAAGTCTTGTTTCTAACTTTGAAAGATAACTTCCTTATCCTTGAAAATCCTTGGGACTCCAGTCCCCCGTGACTGTTATCTACCCTTTTTCATGATGTATTTTCGTATAGGTGTTTCAACCATTTGAACGATTTCAAATCCTTCTTTTTGGTAAAGCTTGTAAGCTGTTTGATTTGCCTCGTAGACATTTAGAGAGACAGTATCTATGTCTTCATTTTCAAAGGCCAAACTAACAAAATTCCTTAAAGTCAGGCTACCTAAGCCCTGCCCCTGTTTCTGGGGGTTGATAAAAAATCTCCCGATATGAAGATTCCTGTCTTCTAGCCTGATTTTCTGGATAAGCCCCACAAACTCTTGTCCATCAAAGATTGAAAAGATTCCTTCCAAATCTTGCAAGATTTGAATTGTTAAGGGAAAAGGAATCATTGTTCCCATCCATTGTTCTTGAAAGGATTTGCCAAGGGAGTTGGACCATTGGCATACGAGCTGAGCATTTTCTGTGCTCACATTTTCTTCAAAACGAATCATCATCTTGACCTCACCATCTTATCAATGTTTCTTTATTATACTACTTCTCTTATTTTTTACGAATAGATAAGTATGATTGATCTTTATTTTTTTCTTGTCGGGAGCATTCTCGCTTCCTTTCTAGGTTTGGTCATTGACCGTTTTCCTGAGCAATCCATTATTCGACCAGCTAGTCACTGCGATTCCTGTCAGACTCGCTTGCGTCCCTCAGATTTGATTCCTATTCTCTCGCAGGTCTTCAATCGCTTTCGCTGTCGCTACTGCAAGATTCGCTATCCTGTTTGGTATGCCCTCTTTGAACTCGGCTTAGGACTCCTCTTTCTAGCTTGGTCATGGGGCTGGATTTCCTTGGGGCAAGTCATCCTCATAACTGCTGGCTTGACCTTAGGTATCTACGACCTTCGTCATCAGGAATATCCCTTACTAGTCTGGCTGACGTTCCACCTAATCCTCATGGCCTGTACTAGTTGGAATCTGGATATGGTCTTCTTTCTTGCCCTTGGAATTTTAGCTCATTTTATCGATATCCGCATGGGAGCAGGGGATTTTCTATTTCTGGCTTCTTGTGCTCTCATCTTTAGCGCGACAGAATTACTCATCTTGATTCAGTTCGCTTCTGCGGCAGGCATTCTGGCCTTTCTCCTGCAAAAGAAAAAGGAAAGACTTCCTTTCGTGCCTTTCCTCTTACTTGCTGCTTGTTTGATTATTTTTGGTAATCTACTGCTTGTTTGATAAAGTCCTCAATCGGCTCTCCTTGGTGGAGAGCTTTTACAATTTTCGAACCGACGATAACGCCATCTGACACCGCATTGAAGCGTTCTACATCAGCCTGACTAGACACACCAAAACCTGTCAAGACTGGGATGTCAGCTACTTGATGCAATTGCGCCAAGTGCTTGTCCAAGTCTGCACGGTAATTTCCTGATTTCCCTGTCACCCCATTGACAGCAACGGCATAGACGAATCCTTCAGCTCCCTTGATCAACTCTTTTTGGCGCTCAAGTCCTGTGGTCAAACTAACTAGGGGAATCAAGGCGATATCTGTGTCTACCAAAAATGGCTCTACAAAGTTGGCATGCTCATGAGGCAGATCCGGGATAATCAAGCCCTTAACTGCTGTATCTGCCAGATCATTGACAAATTTGTCCACACCGTACTGAAAGATGGGGTTGAAGTAGGTCATGATGACCAGTGGCACTTCAGTCTGAATGGTTTTCAAGGTTTCAACCAAAGCCTGGGTAGAAGTTTCGTGAGCTAGACTGCGCAAGCCAGCTTCTTCGATAACAGGGCCATCTGCAACAGGGTCTGAAAAGGGAATACCCACTTCAATGGCTGAAACACCCAAATCTTCTAAAAAGTGGATTGTTTCACCGAGACCATCCAAACCTTTCTCGTGGTCTCCAGCCATGATATAAGGAACGAAAATTCCCTTTCCAGTCGCTTTTATAGCGTTCAATTTTTCTGTTAGTGTCTTAGGCATGGGCTTCTCCCTTCTTTGCTGCATCTGCTTCCAAGCGGTCTTTGACTTGAACTACATCCTTGTCCCCACGACCGGATAGGCAGACAACCATTGACTTGTCTGGACCAAGTTCTTTGGCCAATTTCACTGCAAAAGCGATGGCGTGGCTAGATTCCAAGGCTGGGATAATTCCTTCCACACGAGACAAGAGTTGGAATCCTTCCAAGGCTTCCTCGTCCGTCACAGGAACATAGCTGGCACGTTTGATATCGTGGTAGTGAGAATGTTCTGGACCGATACCAGGATAGTCCAAACCTGCTGAGATAGAGAAGGCTTCAAGAATTTGACCATGGGCATCTTGGAGTACATCCATGAGAGAACCGTGAAGGACACCCGGACGACCCTTGGTCAAGGTAGCTGCGTGGTGCTCCGTATCCACACCAAGTCCTGCTGCTTCAGCTCCATACATAGCCACTGACTCGTCTTCTACAAATGGATGGAAGAGACCGATAGCATTCGAACCACCACCAACACAAGCTACTAGGGCATCTGGCAAATCTTGACCTGTCAAGTCACGGTACTGTTGTTTAGCTTCGCGTCCGATAACACTTTGGAAGTCACGAACGATTTCTGGGAAAGGATGAGGCCCCAAGGCAGAACCAAGGATATAGTGGGTATCGTCGATATTCGCTACCCAAGAACGAAGGGCTGCATTGACCGCATCCTTAAGCACGCGCGAACCATCTGTCACAGCCTCAACCTTAGCTCCTAAAAGCTCCATACGGAAGACATTAAGGGCTTGGCGTTTAACATCTTCCTCACCCATGTAGATGGTACATTCCATGTTAAAGAGGGCCGCAGCTGTTGCAGTTGCCACACCGTGCTGACCAGCACCTGTTTCAGCGATAATTTTCTTTTTGCCCATTCGTTTAGCCAGAAGAACTTGTCCCAAGGCATTGTTAATCTTGTGAGCACCTGTATGGTTAAGGTCTTCCCGTTTGAGATAAATCTTGGCTCCGCCGATATGCTGGGTCAAGTTTTTTGCGTAGTAAAGGGGAGTTTCACGTCCTACGTACTGGCGCAAAAGTTGGTTCAATTCCTCTTGGAAGCTTGGGTCTGCCTGACTTTCACGATAAGCTTTTTCCAACTCCAAAACTGCTGTCATCAATGTTTCTGGGACGAAACGTCCGCCGAATTTTCCGTAAAATCCATCTTTATTTGGTTCTTGATATGCCATGCTTTACCCTCTCTATAAATCTTCTAATCTTTTCATGATCTTTTTGTCCATCTGTCTCCACTCCGCTCGATACATCTACTGCATAGGGAGTAAAGTGTTGAATTGCTTTTGCTACATTGTCTTCATTAAGCCCACCTGCGATGAAAAATGGCTGGGCTAGTCCAGACGTATCCAGTTGACCCCAGTCAAAGGTCTTACCACTCCCAGCCACAGGGGCATCAAAGAGGAGATAATCCGCCTGAGAATTAGGCACATGCCCCTCTCCATCCACCTGCACAGCCTGAATGCTGGCACAAGGTAAATCCTCAAACAACTCATCCGCCACCTGACTGTGAACTTGAACTAGGTCCAAGCCAACCTTTTCAATCGCTTCTAGCAATTCTGCTCGACTTGGTGAAACAAATACACCAACCTTTTTTATATCTGCAGGAATAAGCTTTGCCAGCTCAGCAGCCTCTTCCAAGGTCACCTGTCTTTTACTGGGTGCGAAGACAAAACCGATGTAGTCTGCCCCTGCTGATACGGCTGTCTCTACCGCTTCTTTGTTCGACAATCCACAAATCTTAACCTTTGTCAATCTGCAACTCCTTGATTCTCTGGGCTACATCTTCTGCCTGCATGAGAGCTGTTCCCACCAAAATTCCGTTAAAGTATGGTGCTACTCGTTTTGCATCCTGCCCTGTGAAAATAGAAGATTCAGAAATGTAATAGCGACCTTCCTTAAAGTACTGGGCCAAGTCTACACTGGTCTGCAAGTCGACTTCAAAGGTGGTCAAGTTGCGGTTATTAACCCCAATAATCTCAGCACCAAGTCTGTGGGCTACCTCTAGTTCAGCTAGATTGTGAGTTTCCACCAAGACTTCCAGACCAAGCTCTGTCGCGTAGTCATACAGTTCCTTGAGCCGTTCTTCTGACAAGGCCGCGACGATGAGCAAGATAACTGTTGCACCGGCATTGCGAGCACGGATGATTTGCTTTTCATCGATGATAAAGTCCTTGTTGAGCGTCGGAATTCCTACCTGACTGGAAATCTCACGCAAATAATCCAAATGCCCTTTAAAGAAAACTTCATCTGTCAAAACCGAAATCATCACTGCGCCGTTCGCTTCATAAGTCTGGGCCTGTTGCACAATATCCACATCGAGATTGATATCTCCCAAACTAGGGCTAGCCTTCTTGATCTCAGCAATTACCTGCAAACGGTCCTGGTGATTCTTCAAAAATTCTGCCAAGCGATAGGTCTGGCGCAAGGGCTGGATTTCCTCCAGCTCCATTTGCTCGACTTCACGCGCCTTCTGTTCTAAGATTCGTGCTAAAAATTCCTGACTCATTTTTGGTACTCCTGTAACAGTCTGAGTTTTTCAAGGGCCTTACCACTAGCAATCACTTGACGGGCCAAGGCAACACCTTCCTTGATACTAGCTACCTTACCATTAGCATAGAAACCAAGACCTGCATTTAAAACTGTCGTTTCCAAAAATGGACTTGGTTCGTTTTGAAGAACGCTGAGCAAAATTTCTGCATTTTCCTGAGCATTCCCTCCACGAATATCTTCGATAGCGTAGCGTTCCATCCCCAAATCTTCTGGAGTGAAGCTTGACAAGGTGATTTCGCCATTTTCAAGAAGAGCAATCTTGGTTGTTCCGTTCAAGCCAGCTTCATCCAGCCCTTCTGGTCCAGCAACCACGATGGCACGTTTGCGACCCATATTTTTCAAAACCTGAGCTGTACTTTCTAGAAGTTCTGGACGACTAATACCAAGAAGCTGTGTTTCCAAGGCCATTGGGTGAATCAGTGGACCAGTCAAGTTCATGATCGTTGGAATTCCTAGTTCCAAACGAGCTGGCATGATGTATTTCATGGCTGGGTGCATATTTTTAGCAAAGAGAAAGACGATGCCAGTTTTATCAAAAACCTTACCTAGTTCAGCTGGTTTGAGGTCAAGATTGATGCCCAAGGCTTGAAGGACATCTGCCGAACCCGATTTAGAAGAAATCGAGCGGTTACCGTGCTTGGCCATATGAATGCCACCACCAGCCAAGACAAAGGCTGCAGTTGTCGAAATGTTAAAGCTGAAGGACTTGTCTCCACCTGTACCGCAGTTGTCCATGGCATCATGAATTTCAGTTGGAATGTGTTGGGCATGCCCTCTCATGACTTGAGCAATAGCTGTGCGTTCCTCAGGTGTTTCTCCCTTCATCTTAAGAGCCAAGAGGAGAGAAGCAATCTGTGCCTCCGTTACGCGCCCAGTTACGATACGCTCAATGACATCCGTCATTTCCACACCTGATAAATTTTCAAATTTTGCTAATTTTTCAATAATCTCTTTCATCCTAGTTTCCTCACTTTACAACCTTCTCGATAAAATTCCGAATAGAAGACAAGCCATCTGGCGTTCCGATACTTTCTGGATGGTACTGGAATCCATAAATTGGAAGGTTTTTGTGTTGAATTCCCATAATAGCTTGGTCATCAGTCGAACGAGCTGTCACTTCAAACTCTTCTGGCATTTCTTCAATCAAAATACTGTGATAACGCATGACTGGACGACCATCCTCAATGCCTTGATAGAGAACAGATGGCGCTTCAAAGTTGATATGGCTCTGTTTCCCATGCATGACTTTTGGAGCCAAGCCTAGCTTCCCACCAAAGACTTCTGCGATAGCTTGGTGACCCAAACAAATCCCTAGAATTGGCTTCTTACCTGCAAAGTCACGAATCATGTCTTCCATCTTTCCAGCATCAACCGGCCAACCAGGACCGGGAGAAAAGACCAGACCATCTGCTTTTTCAGCTTCTTCATACAGCTTGGGATCATCATTTCTCAAGACCTGCACTTCTGCAAAATTCCCAATGTACTGCGCCAAGTTATAGGTAAAAGAATCATAGTTGTCAATCAATAAAATCATGGTCTTAGTTCTCCAATTCTAGTCATAGATTTAGCCTTGTTAATGGTTTCTTGGTATTCGTTTTGGGCAATAGAGTCATAGACAATCCCTGCCCCAGCCTGCACATAGGCTGTTTGATTTTTGAGAATCATAGTTCGGATGGCAATGGCGAAATCCATATCACCCGTCGCAGACAAGTAGCCGATTGCTCCTGCGTATACGCCCCGTTTTTCTGTTTCCAGTTCATAGATTCGTCTCATGGCCCGAATCTTTGGTGCTCCTGAAACTGTTCCAGCTGGAAGTGTAGCTTTCAAGGCATCCATGGCAGTGAGGTCTGGAAGCAAACGTCCCTTGACCACGCTGGTCAAATGCATGACATAGCGGAAAAGCTCCACTTCCATATACTTGGTGACTTGGACACTTGCCGTTTCAGCAATTCTACCGATATCGTTACGCCCCAAGTCTACTAACATTCGATGTTCTGCTGTTTCCTTCTCATCAGAAAGCAGGTCTGTCGCCAAGGCCTTGTCCTCTTCATCCGTAGCCCCTCTTGGCCGTGTACCGGCAATCGGATTGGTTGTCACGATGCCATTTTTAACTGAAACCAAACTTTCTGGACTGGCACCGATGATTTGATAATCCCCAAAGTCATAGAAATAGAGGTAATTAGATGGATTGGTCACGCGGAGATTTCTGTAGAAGTCAAATGGATTTCCAGT
This sequence comes from Streptococcus oralis Uo5, assembly GCF_000253155.1. Taxonomy (NCBI): domain Bacteria; kingdom Bacillati; phylum Bacillota; class Bacilli; order Lactobacillales; family Streptococcaceae; genus Streptococcus; species Streptococcus oralis. The sequence goes on along the minus strand of NC_015291.1, from coordinate 447,796 downwards.
AACTTCTGCTGAGAAGCGTTGACTGAGCACACATTGGAACATATCACCATTACGAATCAAGTCGCGAGCTGTTTCCACCATTTCCTCAAACTTCTGAGGAGCGATATGCGGTTTGAAGTTCAGCGGAGATAGATCCAAGTCTTCAAATTCATTTGGAGCAGGGATGCGTAACTCCTCCAGCACTTGGTTCAAGGCTTTTTCCAAATCTTCTTGACTGCGATCGCTATAAAGAGCATCCTCAATGACATGGATTTTTTCCTTCTTGTGGTCAAAGACCATATAGCTCTCATAGACAAAGAAATGCATGTCTGGCGTCCCAATGGTATCCTCAGGAATTTGACCAATTTCTTCATAGAGCGAAATCATATCGTAACCGACAAAGCCAATAGCTCCCCCACCAAAAGGTAGATCTGAATGGTGCTGTCTCTTATGAGTCACTTCATAAAGGAAATCCAAAGGATCCCGATCAATCACTTGACCATTTTGATAAAGGATTCCATTTTCAAACTTAATCTCAAAAACTGGATTATAGGCTAGGATAGAAAAACGAGCTGTTTCCTTGTCTCTCGGAATACTCTCTAAAATAACCTTGTGTTGCCCCTTTAGGCGCATATAAGCCAAGATTGGTGATAAGACATCTCCATGAATGATTCGTTCCATTGTAATTTCCCTTTCAGTTCTACTTCTAGTCCGTGGCGACTGTATGAAAAATCCCCACGCAAAATAACTTGCGTGAGGACGAAATTCGCGGTGCCACCTCAATTATAGGATTTCTCCTATCTCTCATTCCTGTCTCAGAAAGCTCCTGTAACAGGCTGTGCGATAAAGGGCACTCCCTTGAGAATTATGTTTTCTTCTCTCGTTTCAGATGGACCCAACCTTACAGCTATCTCTGCTTGTTTCCAGCAACCACAAGCTCTCTGTGAGAGAAAAGACTGTAATTTTTCCATCTTTTATTTTTTAGCTTCTAGGTAGTCTGCAATCGCAGCTACGTCTTTGTCTCCACGACCAGAGACATTGATGATGATAATCTCATCTTTACTTAGTTTCGGCGCACGTTTAACCGCTTCTGCGATGGCGTGCGAACTTTCAATCGCTGGGATAATCCCTTCAGTCTTGCTGAGAAGGAGCAAGGCTTGAACAGCTTCTTCATCTGTCGCTGCCACATATTCCACGCGACCTGAATCTTTAAAGTAGGCATGTTCTGGGCCAACCCCTGGATAGTCCAAACCAGCTGAGATAGAGTAAACTGGCGCTAGCTCTCCGTCTTCCTTAAAGACTGCATAGGTCTTCATACCATCGACAATTCCGACACTACCTTTTGTCATAGTGGCTGCATGCTTGTCTGTGTCAAGTCCGTGACCGGCAGCTTCGACCCCAACCAATTTGACTTCTTCATCAGCCACATACTGTGAAAAAGCACCGATAGCATTGGAACCACCACCTACACAGGCAATGACGTAGTCTGGTAAACGGCCTTCTTTTTCTAAGATTTGACGACGAGATTCCTCACTGATGACCTTTTGGAATTCATGAACAATTGTAGGATAAGGATGAGGTCCTACAGCAGATCCCAAAACGTAGAATGCTTCAAGGTCATTCATCCATGCTCCAAAGGCTGCATCAACCGCATCCTTGAGAGTTCGCGTTCCCGTTTCAACTGCGTGAACAGTTGCTCCCATCATCTCCATACGGAAAACATTGAGACGTTGACGCTCAACATCCTCTGCCCCCCATATAGACATCACAGGCCATACCAAACTTGGCTGCAGCAGCTGCAGTCGCAACACCGTGCTGACCAGCTCCTGTTTCTGCGATCACTCGTTTTTTGCCCATACGTTTGGCAAGAAGGATTTGTCCTAAAACGTTGTTGAGCTTGTGAGAACCAAGGTGGTTAAGATCTTCGCGCTTGAGATAGATCTTAGCTCCACCTAGGTGGTCTGTCAAACTTTCCGCAAAATAAAGCGGTGTTTCGCGACCAGAATAATCCTTCAAGTAATGGCGAAATTCTGCCAAAAACTCTGGATCATCCTTGTACTTGTCAAATGTCACTTCCAACTCATCCAACAAAGCCTGAATCGGCTCCGGTACAAAACTACCACCAAATTGTCCAAAATAACCTTTAGTTGTCATAAAATTTTTCCTCTTTCCATATTAATTCGGCTTTTTGTTCGCTTTTAGTAGTAGGCAAGGAGCTGCAGATAGAACTCAAGTTCATCAAAGCGACTTAACGCCCTAATAAAAGATAAACAAAATGACCGAAAGAAAAAGCCCACACACAGAAAATTATTCCGTGTGAGGGCGTTGGTAACGCGGTGCCACCTCAATTATAAAGGGACTATTCCCCTTTACATCTCTGCCTTGTCTAACAACAAGTTGCACTGTAAGGTGTGCGCACCGAATTTTCATTGTTTCAAATTCATTTTTAAAATCAGCCCACTTTCACTACTTCCAACCACCTGTTCACAATCACCACAGGCTCCCTGAAGATCAAATATAGTTACTTTTCTGATTTATTGAGAATATTATATGTTATTGTTCTATCTTTGTCAAGATTTTTTTATAATTTTTTTCCAGAACCAAGGATTTCTTCGGAAATTCTCACCAAAGTCTTAACGATATAGTCTACTTCTTCATCGCTTAGTTTAGTGTGAAGAGGGAGGGTAATTTCGTTTTCAAAGAAGGCATAGGCTCTTGGATAATCTGCCATATCAAAGCCAAGATTCTTATAGGCTGTCAAAAGAGGAAGCGGTTTGTAGTGTACATTACTTGCAATTCCTGCTTTGGCTAATTCTTGGATGATGAGGTTACGCTCTTCTAGGCTAGCACCTTCAACATGGGTGATGTAGAGGTGGCGTGAAGATTCGACAGTATCAGTCTTGTGTGCCAGTGGGTGAATACGAGTACCCGCAAAACCACGATCATAGCGGTCCACGATGTCCTTACGACGTTGTAGCAAAGCTGGGTAACGGTCCAATTGTACCAAACCAATCGAAGCCATGATATCCGTCATATTGCACTTGTAGGCCGGTGTAACGATATCGTATTCCCATGAACCCAGTTGCATCTTGGCAAGGGCATCCTTTGTTTGACCATGAAGGGAAAGAATTTGGAATTCCTTATACATCTCTTCGTCGTCAATAGCTGGATTGGCCTTCCAAGTGGCACTTCCTCCCTCAGCAGTTGTAAAGTTTTTAACGGCGTGGAATGAGAAGGAAGTAAAGTCAGCGATAGAACCAGCTGGCTGCCCTTTGTAAGTAGATCCTAAAGCATGGGCACTATCAGAGACAATCACGATACGGTTAAAGGCTTTTTGCCACTTGCTAGCAGCTGTAAAGAGATCCCATTTCTTCTCCACGACTTGGAACAAACGGTCATAGTCGCAAACAATCCCTGCAAGCTCAACCGGAATAATCACCTTAGTCTTTTCAGTGATGGCTTGCTCAAGCAAGTCATAGTCCATTTCAAAAGTATCTGCTTGAATATCCACCATGACAGGGGTCGCTCCTACGTGAGTGATCACACTACATGAAGCTGTATAAGTCATAGCTGGAACGATGACTTCATCCCCAGGTCCCACTTCCAACACACGCAAAATCAACTCAAGAGCGGCTGTCGCAGAGTTGAGGCAGACAGTCTTAGGTGTCTGTGTGTATTGGGACAAGCGACGCTCTAGTTCTTTTGTCTTAGGACCTGTTGTGATCCAACCAGAACGAAGGGTATCCGCTACTTCAGCAATTTCAGCTTCGGTAATATCGGGTGGTGAAAATGGAATATTGTAATTTGGCATTGATTTGCTCCTTTTATCTGTACTCATTTTCTCATGACTACATTATTTTAGCACTTCAAACACGGTTTGAAACATGATTTTGATGTCTCCAAGGAAACTAAACTCTCGGAGATAGGCGAGATTATAGCGCATCTTCTCAGGAAGGACACGCTCTACATAGGCCTGGTCAACTGACAGACCTTTCTCCGTCATTTGACTGATGATCGTATCCTCATCCTTGTAGTTGATGCTGGCTGGAGAGGTGATTCCTGCTGGCAAAAGCAAGGTCGCCATCATTTCAGGACTATACTGCTCGGTGTAACGTGGCACCTCAGGTCTTGTTCCAACAAAGGACATCTCACCTTTAAGGACATTGACCAACTGAGGCAGTTCGTCCAAGCGCACACGGCGGATGAAATTTCCAACCTTGGTAATGCGACTATCGTTAGCAGAAGTCACCAGACTTCCTTTTTTATCCGCATCCGTTACCATAGTACGGAACTTCCAAATCTTGAACGGACGGTTGTACTGGGTCACGCGCTCTTGCTTGTAAATGACAGGTCCCTTGCTATCCAACTTGATCCAAATGCTCAAGATAAGAAAGACGGGAGAAGTCAAAGCTAGCAAAAACAGGGCCAGAACCCAATCCAGGCAACGCTTGAAAATCAGCGAACCCTTCCTTTTAGAGACAAGCTGGTAGTAAGACTCAACCTCGCTTGATTGCATTTCCACGGGCAAGTCTTCCCATTTCAGCATGCTGTTTCTCCTTTGTTTTTATTATACTATTTGTCAACATTTTTCATTATACCACAAAATGGAAAAGGCGGTGCAAGAAATCTGTGATTTGAAGAATTTCCTTCTGGTGCTCAATGAAAATCATAGTGCAGCTTTGAGGTTGCAGATAAAGCTGACATGGTTTGAAGAGATTTCCAAAGAGTATTAGGACATGGCCCCAGCCTGCAAGCTATACATCTTATGATAGGTTCCTCCCAAGGCCAAGAGTTCCTCATGGGTTCCACTCTCGATGATGCGCCCCTTATCCAAGACATAAATACAGTTGGCGTCCTGAATGGTCGAAAGACGATGAGCAATAGCAATGGTTGTCCGCCCCTGTCTCATCTTGGCTAGGGAATCTTGAACCAAACTTTCTGTTTCAGAGTCAATATTGGCTGTCGCTTCATCCAAAATCAGGATTTTAGGCTGACTGGCGACAGTTCTAGCAAAGGCAAGAAGCTGGCGTTGGCCAGTAGAAAAGCTCGAACCACGCTCAGACACAGGTGCATCATAGCCCAGAGGAAGGTCCTGAATAAAGGAATCTGCATCAACAAAGGCAGCCGCAGCCTGGACCTCTTCGTCACTAATGTCTTGGTACATGGCGATATTGGACTTGATGGTTCCATGATAGAGGAAGGGATCCTGTAAGACCAGACCAATGTTCTTTCTCAGCTCTTCCTGACTGTAGTTTCGGATATCCACACCATCCAAGAGAACGCGCCCTGACTGAAATTCATAAAAACGCATGAGGACATTGATAATCGAAGATTTCCCCGAACCTGTATGACCTACAAAGGCAATGGTTTCGCCCTTCTTAACAGAAAAGGAAATATCATCCAGAATCTGGTGTTTGCCGTCATATGAGAAACATACATTTTCAAAACGAATATTGCCCTCTTGGACTTTAGCTTGCCCATCGTTTTGAAGTGGCTCATAGGTCGTTTCATCAATCAAGGCAAAGACACGGCCTGCAGAAACCATAGACGTTTGCAGGGTTGAAAAGTTTTGCGTTACCTCAATCAGGGGATCAAAGAGACGGTTGATGTACTGGATAAAGGCATACATAGTTCCGGCTGTTATCCCGATAGAAAGACCACGGTAACCAAAGTAAGCCATCAAAACTGTGTAGCCTAGGAGTTTCAGCAAACTCATGGCAGGTCTCAAAAAGAGGGCATCCAAGGCTACAGAACGGTTGGCATAGACCAAGTGTTCTTGGTTGATTTCATCAAATTCTGCCTGCAGGCGCTTCTCTTGATTAAAGGCCTGGATAATCCTGATTCCCTCGATATTCTCTGCCAGCTTACTATTGATATCCGACAAGAGACTTCTGGTTTTTTCGATGATTTTCACTGACTTTTTTCGGTAGAGATTGACCAAAAGGAAAATCAAGGGGAGAAAGAGCAGGACTAAAGCTGTCAAACGAAAATCCAGCACCAACATGGTATACAGAGTTGTCAGAAAGATAAAAACTGCTGAAATAAAGCTGGATAAAATTCCCGAAAACATATCACTGATGGTCTCGGTATCATTTGTCAAACGAGAGACGATGGAACCTGCTGGCGTCTTGTCAAAATAAGACATACCCAGTTTTTCCATATTGGCAAAGGCATCGCGACGAATATCTCTGACAATACTGTAGGACACCCGCGCAAAGAGAAGATTGCCAACATACTGGACCAGTGTTTGTAGGATATAGAGACCATAGTAGGCCAGCAAAACCGTCACAGCGAGTTGGTTAAGATTGCTGAGATACTGGTCGATAAAGTGGGAGGCTACAAGAGGAATGACACTTTTAATAACCGTCGTCGCGAGGAGAAAACTGAGTGCCAAAAAGGTCAGGAGGCCATAGGGCTTGAGATAAGACATCAAGCGCTTCAATACAGTCCATTGTTCTTGCTTATTCTGCATCTTCTTCTCCTTTCATTTCCAACTGCTGAGACTGATAAGTTTGGGCATACCAGCCATCCAAGGCTAGCAAGTCATCGTGTGTACCCCGTTCGATAATTTGACCATTTTGCAGAACCAAAATCAGATCTGCATGGACGACTGCACTGAGACGATGGGCTGTGATGATAGTTGTCTTATCCTTCCGCGTCTCCTTGAGATTGTCGATAATCGCATACTCTGTCTTGGCATCCACGGCTGACAAGGAATCATCTAAAATCAAGATATCAGGGTCTAAAATCATCGCCCGACTCATGGCCAGACGTTGCTTTTGCCCACCTGATAGACTAACTCCTTTTTCACCGATCAGCGTATCAAATCCCTGAGGCATGTCCACAATATCTTTATAAACTTGAGCTAGCTTAGTCGCTTCCCCAACTGCTGAAAGAGGCAAGTTAGGATTGCCAAAACGGATATTGTCTAAGATAGAGGTCGCAAAGAGGAACTGGTCCTGAGGGACATAGCCCATGAGACTACGAAGATCTGTCAGACGATAATCCCTAATATCGTGACCATTTAGGTAAATAGCTCCCTTATCCACATCGTACTCACGTAGAAGAAGTTTAATCAAGGACGTTTTCCCAGAGCCTGTCTGACCGACTAAGCCTAGGGTTTGCCCTTTTTCTAAACTAAAGTGAATAGCATTCAGTGTCTCCTCATCTTCAAAGGCAAAGCTGTCAATGGCGTACTCCAAACGTCCATTTTCAATACCGTCCAGAGGAAATTCAGGATCTTGTACAGGTGATTCCTGAGACAAAAGTTCCTCAATCCGCTGGTAAGATACCTTGCCTCGCTGAGTAATATTAAAGAGGAAACCGATAGCCATAAGAGGCCAAACTAGCATATCCAAGTAGCTGATAAAGGTGACCAGATTCCCAACCGTGATTTGCCCTTTCTGAACCATCAAAGAGCCGACCAAAAGGGTTAAAACATAGGACGAACCAACAAACAAGAGAACCATGGGGTCAAAGAGACTATCGTATTTCATGGTTTGCAGGTTCTTTTGGAAGGTCAATTCATTCACCGCCTGAAAAGACTCCAGCTCATCAGCCTGATAACCGAAAGACTTGGTCACCTTGATACCTGATACAGACTCCTGCACCTTGTTATTGAGTTCGGAAAAGGCAGCTTGTGACTCGCCAAAGGCCTTGTGGGTCTTTCTCCCTAGACGACTGGTCGCATAAGCCATAAAAGGCAGGGGAAGAATGGCAACCAGAGTCATCTGCCACGAAATGCTAAAAAGCATGGTCAGCAAAGTCACCAGCGCCGTGATGGAAGCATCCACTGCTGACATGACTCCGCCACCCGCTAAACGGGTTAAGGCATTGATATCATTGGTAGCGTGCGCCATCAAGTCCCCCGTCCGATAGGTCTGATAAAAGGCTGGAGACATTTTTGTAAAATGCTCAAACAAGCGAGAGCGCATAATCTGCCCCAGACGGTAGGAAGTTCCGAGAATATACATGCGCCAAACATAGCGCAGATAGTACATCCCAAAGGCTGCCAGCAGCAGATAAAATAGATTAAGAAGGAGGGCCTGCTGAGTTAGTTGCCCCGACGTAATGGCGTCAATCACCCGTCCCATGACCATGGGGGGAATGAGATTGAGGACGGAAACCAAGACCAAGGCCACAATCCCGACTAAATAACGGCGCTTTTCTAACTTGAAAAACCACCAGAGTTTTTGAATAATGGACATAAAATCCCTTTCTGATTGCAAATGGAAACCTGAGGCAAGGACCTCAGGTTTTTCTTATTCATAAGTTACGACTGAGACGACACCCTTGTCATACTCAGCAATAAAGATATTGGCAACATTGTCATACCCTTGTTTGCTGAGGTTATCAAGCAGCCATTCTTCGCTCCGACCAATGGACTCCAAAATTTCGACTTGGATAACACCGTCTGTGACAACAGGATACTTGGGATTCTCATCTCCCATTTGGACTACGATGAGTTGACCGTTTTGCTCCTGCATAGCGCGTTTGACTTGTTTCATTTGGAAAATTCCCTGGCTACGGAGCTTAAGAGCTACATCCGCTGCTGATAAACCAACCGAACGGCAGGCTTCTGGATCAATCTTTCCATTTTTGATGAGCAGAGTTGGCTTCCCATCAATCAAACGTTTCACAAAGTGAACATTGTTGTTGAGCCATTTGAGAGTCAAGACCAGAATGGTCCACATAATCAGGATAACTGCATACTGAAGGATACTGATGGCACTATTGTAAATCACCCCACCGATGATACCCCCGAGTACATAGTTCTGAATTTGATCTATTGCTGAGTTAGGCGCTAGGTTACCCTTTCCTGTCACATTAATTACAAAAACCAGAGAAAAGAGACCCAAGGCTAGTTTAATTAAAATTTCGATATAATTGAGTGTCATTTGTTCACCTCCACCAGTTCAATTGCATCTGTTTTATACAATTCGACTTTCTCTAGCAGGTACTTGTCTGGCTCACTTCCGTTCAAGGCACGGTAATAGCGATCTCCGACCTTGAGAAGTGCTCCATCCGTTTCTGCAGAAGTATTGACATAAACTTCCGACTTGTCAACTCCCAAATCTTTGGAAACAAGCTCGATGAAATGAAGTGAAGCTTGAAATTTATTATTAGATACTTGATTGTTTTGATAAGTTGTGATGCTGACCAAAAGGAGGGCTAATAAGGTCAAAGCTGAAATCATGACCAACTCACGAAATTTGGTCCCCTTTTTATCATGATAAGCCTTGAAAGCTAAAAATCCTGTCACAGCTAATAGGACAATCCCTAAACCAATCATGATGCCATTTTGCTGACCGATTTGGCTGAGTACATAGTCATAAGAATAGAATTTCATGTATTTTCACTCCCTTTCATAAAATCATTCTTAATTATAAACGAAAGAGGGTGATTTTTCAAACCATACGTTGGGGAAATGCGCCATTTTTTGGTATAATATAGTCTGTAATCTGAATGAAAAAGGTAACTTTATGAAACTCATATCATGGAATATTGATTCCCTCAATGCAGCCCTAACGAGTGACTCAGCTCGTGCAAAATTGTCCCAAGAAGTCCTACAAACCTTGGTAGCCGAAAATGCTGATATTATCGCTATTCAGGAAACCAAGCTTTCTGCAAAAGGGCCTACAAAAAAACACTTGGAAATTTTAGAAGAACTCTTCCAAGGTTATGAAAACACTTGGCGTTCCTCTCAAGAACCTGCTCGCAAAGGCTACGCTGGAACTATGTTCCTCTATAAGAAAGAACTCACACCAACGATTAGCTTCCCAGAAATCGGGGCTCCTTCTACCATGGACTTGGAAGGCCGCATCATCACCTTGGAATTTGATACATTTTTCGTGACCCAAGTTTACACTCCAAACGCTGGTGATGGTTTGAAACGCTTGGATGAGCGTCAAGTCTGGGACGTCAAATATGCTGAGTATCTAGCTGAGTTAGACAAAGAAAAACCAGTCCTTGCAACTGGTGACTACAACGTAGCCCACAAGGAAATCGACCTTGCAAATCCTGCCAGCAACCGCCGTTCACCAGGATTTACAGACGAGGAACGTGCTGGCTTTACCAACCTTTTGGCAACTGGATTTACTGACACCTTCCGCCATATTCACGGCGATGTCCCAGAGTGCTACACGTGGTGGGCGCAACGCAGCAAGACTTCTAAAATCAACAATACAGGCTGGAGAATCGACTACTGGCTCACTAGCAATCGCGTGGCTGACAAAGTGACCAAGTCTGACATGATTGACTCGGGTGCGCGTCAAGACCATACGCCGATTGTATTGGAAATTGAACTTTAAGGATTTTCACTATGAACTACAATGCAGTCATTCCCGAGTTTGTTGTAAGTGATTTAGAACAGTCCCGTTCTTTCTACTGCGATTTACTCGGTTTTAGGATCGAATACGAGCGCCCAGAAGAAAACTTTCTCTTTCTTTCTCTTGAAGATTGTCAGCTAATGCTAGAGGAAGGAACCCCCGAGGAACTGGCTAACCTTACCTACCCTTTTGGAAAAGGTGTCAACCTATCCTTTGGTATAAAGGATGTCCCACAACTTTATCAAAAAGTGACCGAGGCCAACTATCCTATTTATCGTCCTTTGACTAAACGAACATTTCGTGTTGGGGATCATTATATCTATCCTCACGAATTTGCAGTCTTGGATCCAGATGGTTATTTTTTAAGATTTAGCGAATAGAATAATAGAACCCTACAATACTGCATCTCGTTGTAGGTTTCTTTTTTTGTTCGTTTTTTTCACCGAAACACTAACAAAACATTTGATTTCTAAAGCTATTTAGTGTAAAATAATGACATTAACGCTATTGCATTTGATAATAGTACCATTTTACTTGTTTATGTCGTGAATTGGCACGACGTTTCTACAAGGTGCCGGAACACCTAACAATGAGTATGTCAGCTGAAGGTATGGTTTTGACCATACCTATTTTGGGGACTTACTTAGGGGATTAAGTAGGTCCTTTTTCTATTTCTTGCTAGAAACTCTAGACAAGCAAATGAAGCATCTTTTAGACTTTAGGAGGTCTTATGAAATTATTAGAAGAGCGCATCCTCGAAGATGGGCATATCTTGGGTGACAACATCCTCAAGGTAGATTCCTTTTTAACCCACCAAGTTGACTTTAGCTTGATGCGAGAGATTGGTAAGGTATTTGCGGAAAAATTCGCTTCTGCTGGCATTACCAAGGTCGTAACCATTGAAGCGTCAGGTATTGCCCCAGCCGTTTTTACTGCCGAAGCCTTGAATGTTCCCATGATTTTCGCCAAGAAAGCTAAAAACATCACCATGAACGAAGGCATCTTAACTGCAGAAGTCTACTCCTTTACCAAGCAGGTGACCAGCACCGTTTCTATCGCTGGAAAATTCCTCTCACCAGAGGACAAGGTCTTGATTATCGATGATTTCCTTGCTAATGGCCAAGCTGCCAAAGGCTTGATCCAAATCATCGAACAAGCTGGAGCAAAAGTCGAAGCGATTGGTATCGTGATTGAAAAATCTTTCCAGGATGGTCGTAATTTGCTTGAAAAAGCAGGGTATCCAGTCCTATCACTGGCTCGCTTGGATCGTTTTGAAAATGGTCAGGTCGTATTTAAGGAGGCAGATCTCTAATGCAAAAACAAGAAAAACACTCGCAAGCAGCCGTTCTTGGCTTGCAACACTTATTAGCCATGTACTCAGGTTCTATCCTGGTTCCTATCATGATTGCGACAGCTCTTGGCTATTCAACTGAGCAGTTGACCTACCTAATCTCCACAGATATCTTCATGTGTGGGGTGGCCACCTTCCTCCAACTCCAACTCAATAAATACTTTGGAATTGGACTACCAGTCGTTCTCGGAGTTGCCTTCCAATCCGTCGCTCCTTTGATTATGATTGGGCAAAGCCACGGTAGCGGTGCTATGTTTGGTGCCCTTATCGTTTCAGGGATTTATGTGGTTCTGATTTCAGGCATCTTCTCAAAAGTAGCTAATCTTTTCCCTTCTATCGTAACAGGCTCTGTCATTACCACGATTGGTTTAACCTTGATTCCTGTCGCTATTGGAAATATGGGAAATAACGTCCCAGAGCCAACTGGTCAAAGTCTTCTGCTTGCAGCCATCACTGTTCTAATCATCCTCTTGATCAACATCTTTACCAAAGGATTCATCAAGTCTATCTCCATTTTGATTGGTCTGGTTGTTGGAACTGCCATTGCTGCTACCATGGGCTTGGTTGATTTCTCCCCTGTTGCGGCAGCACCGCTTGTCCATGTTCCAACTCCTCTCTACTTTGGAATGCCAACCTTTGAAATCTCATCTATTGTCATGATGTGTATCATCGCAACGGTTTCTATGGTGGAGTCCACTGGTGTTTACCTAGCCTTGTCTGATATCACCAATGACCCAATCGACAGCACGCGCCTGCGCAACGGTTATCGTGCAGAAGGTCTGGCCGTACTTCTCGGAGGAATCTTTAACACCTTCCCTTACACAGGATTTTCACAAAACGTTGGTTTGGTTAAATTATCAGGTATCAAGACCCGTCTGCCAATCTACTACGCAGCTGGTTTCCTAGTCCTCCTTGGACTCCTTCCTAAGTTTGGTGCCCTCGCCCAAATCATTCCAAGCCCTGTCCTTGGAGGGGCCATGCTGGTGATGTTTGGTTTTGTTTCCCTTCAAGGGATGCAAATCCTCGCCCGCGTTGATTTTGCTAACAATGAGCACAACTTCCTTATCGCAGCTGTCTCAATCGCTGCAGGTGTCGGACTCAACAATAGCAATCTCTTTGTCAGCATGCCAACAGCCTTCCAAATGTTCTTCTCAAACGGAATCGTCGTAGCCAGCCTACTTGCCATTGTACTCAATGCCGTCCTAAACCGGAAAAAGAAATAAGAAAAAGAGGTGCGAGCCTCTTTTTTGTTTATCTATATCCTCACCTGTCTGTCTTCTGATCGCTGACCTGTGACAAACATGGTAAAGGTTGCCTTGCAGACATTTCTGCCTTCTTGATTGGTGATATCCACATCCACGACACAAGTTGTGCGACCTTGATGGACACATTCTCCTTTAATGGTCAGCACATCGTCGAGTTTTCCTGCCTTGAGGTAGTTGATAGAGGACTGGAGTGTCACTCCATCAAGCCCTAGCGAGATAACCACCAAACCACTAATCTGGTCACAAAGGGTGAAGAGATAGCCACCATGGGCATTGCCATAGTAGTTGAGCGACGAGTCCACTACTTTTGTCGTCACCGCAACATGACCATCTCTCATTTTTTCTATTTCGTAATTTTCAAAGGCAGATATAGCGTCAAAATGAAAATCTTTCATCGTTTCCTCCTGATAGTTCAAACGACACTATGATACTACTTTTTATAGGACTGTGCAAGGAAAAGGCTCCTAATCCAGCAAAATTCCGACCTGTTCTACAAAGCGCATAAAGGCTGCCTGTCCTTGTTCCGTCTGCTTGTAAACCCCCGCGTCCTCCAGAACACGTGCAAAGATAGCACCCACAGAGTCCTTGACGATTTCAAGGGCTTTTTCTTTATCTTTTAGGTCTGGATGTTGGACTTTGAGCTGGTCTGCCCATTTCTGATGATAGTCGGCAACTGAGACTTCTTCTCCTACGAGGTAGCTGGCGACTTGCTCCACTTCTGCTTTCAAACGAGGTGGTAAGATTGCCAAGCCCATGACCTCAATCAAGCCGATATTTTCCTTCTTGATATGTTGGACATCCTTGTGGGGATGATAGATACCATCAGGATGCTCTGCCGAAGTCTGATTGTCCCGCAAGACCAAATCCAACTCAAACTGTCCATCGCGTTTACGAGCAATGGGTGTGATGGTATGATGCGGTGTCCCGTCTGTCTCTGCTAAAATCTGCACACTAGAATCTGAATACTGACGCCATTCCTGCAAAATCTTGTCCGCCAAATTGATCAAATCCTCTTTAGAATCCGAGGTCAAACGTAGCACTGACATTGGCCACTTGACAATCCCAGCCTTGACCTGCTCAAAACCAGCAAATCGGAAAGCCTTTTGCAAGGGAGCCAATTCCATAGGAAATACGTGACGACCTCCCTGATAGTGATCATGAGTCAGGATAGAGCCCCCCACAATCGGAAGGTCGGCATTAGAGCCTGCAAAATAGCCAGGAAACTGCTCTACGATAGCCAACAAACGCTCAAAACTCTGACGACTAATGGCCATGGGACGATGCTGGCCATCTAAGAAAATACAGTGCTCATTAAAATAAGCATAGGGCGAATACTGGAAGCCCCACTCCTGACCCGCCATTTCAAAACGGATAATGCGGTGATTGCTGCGAGCTGGATGGTTAACCCGACCATGGTAGCCTTCGTTCTCTATACAAAGCTGACACTGGGGATAATTGCTAGCTTGCACCAACTTGGCTGCTGCAATCTCCTTTGGATCCTTTTCAGGCTTAGAGAGGTTGATGGTAATCTCAAGTTCTCCGTAGTCAGATGGAACACGATAAGCAATATTTTTTGCAATGGCCTTGAGTTTGATGTAGTCATTTTTCTGGCTAAGTTGGTAGAAGTCCGCAATTGCCTGTTCGGGAGATTGGGCATAGGTTGCCCAGAAGTCACGATTGACCTGACTTGGACAAGGCGTTACCAAGTCCATTAGTTCAGCACCGAGGATTTCACACGCAGCCTGACTATCCTCAATCGTCTCTAATCGAACCGCTTCCTCAACCAACTGGTCTTTGAGGTCAATCAATTTATCTAGATCCGTCTCCATTTCCAAAACTCCTTCGCCCACCCGTGCTAAAACACGGTTGGTCAGGTAGATGCGATCCATTTCCTCAAATGAACTTTCAGCAATGACATGTGTTACAAATTTATCTACTAAGGTCACTATAGAGCCTCCTTTTAACTAGTCAAGGACGCGAGTGCCACCTGCAACTTCAGCGATATAGAAGCTTGGAGCATATCCAACGACTTCCTCGTAGTGCTTGCCTACAGCTTCCTTAAAGGCCTCAACAGCATCTTTTTGCACCAAGGCAATGGCACAGCCACCAAAACCAGCTCCTGTCATACGAGCACCGAGAACACCTTCTTGTACCCAAGCTGCGTGAACAAGGGTATCCAATTCCAAGCCAGTTACTTCATAGTCATGTTCTAGAGAAACGTGAGAAGCATTCATCAAACGACCAAAGGTTTCCAAATCACCTGCCTGAAGAGCTGCTTGCGCTTTGAGGGTACGTTGGTTTTCAAGCACAGCATGACGAGCACGTTTCAAGCGATTTTCATCTTTAATCAGATAGCTGTATTGGTCAAAGACCCACTCATCCAATTCACCCAAGGTCTGAATATCCAAGGCAACTTGCAATTCTTCCACAGCTTTTTCACACTCAGCACGGCGTTCATTGTACTTAGAGTCCGCCAGTTCACGACGTTTGTTGGTGTTCATGATAACAACGACATTGTCCTTCAAATCAAGTGGCACCAAGTCGTATTCTAACGTATTGGTATCTAGGTAAATGGCACGTTGGTCTGCCCCCATACCGATGGCAAATTGGTCCATGATACCAGAGTTGACTCCGATAAAGTAATTTTCTGTTTGTTTTCCGATTTTAACCAAATCCAAACGGTCTAGTTTTAAACCAAAGAGATGCTCTGCCACGACCCCTGTCAAAAGTTCCAAAGATGCTGATGAAGACAAGCCTGCACCATTTGGGATATTCCCAAAGACATAGAAATCAAACCCTTTGTCAATAACATGGCCAGCTTCCTGCAAGAAATGGAGGACCCCTTTTGGATAATTGGTCCAGCTGTGCTCTTTTTCAAATTTGAGGTCAGCAAGAGGAACTTCAATGATACCTTTGTCCTCAAAGTTGGCTGAGTAGAAACGCAAAACTTGGTCGTCACGTTTGCGAGCCACCCCATAAGTTCCCAAGGAAATAGCTGCTGGGAAAACATGTCCACCATTGTAATCCGTGTGTTCACCAATCAAATTGATACGACCTGGTGAAAAGAAAGTTTGGTCTGCTTCTTGACCAAAAACGGCAAGAAAGTCTTTGCGAAGGGCTTCAGTAGTAAGATCTTGTGTCATATAAATTCTCCTTTGACTGTCCGTTAAGTCACCTTAACGTGTAATCGTTTTCTTCTATTGTATCCAAGGGATTTACCAAGGTCAATCCTTTTTACTAAACTTTTACTAAACTATCAGTAAAAAGCAGAAAAATATGATATACTAACCTAAAAGGAGGAGGATTTATGGCTACCTTAAAAGACATTGCACAGCTAGCCTCTGTCTCTATCGCGACCGTATCTCGTGTCCTCAATCGCGACCAGAGTCTATCTGTTACAGAAGAAACCAGACACCGTATTTTAACTGTCGCTGAAGAGCTGGGCTATACTAAGCACCTCAAGACAGGCGAATCCCACAAACCCAAGCAAAAGATTGCCATTATCCAATGGGTCAGCGAACAAGGGGAGTTGGACGACCTCTACTACTACCAGATTCGTCTCGGTATTGAAAAAAGAGCCCAAGAGTTGGACTATGACATCTTGCGCTATTTTAATGACCATCCTTTTACACTGAGCGAGGAAGTGATTGGCATTCTCTGCATCGGAAAATTTAGCCGTGCTCAGATTTCTGCCTTTGAAGAATACCAAAAACCTTTAGTCTTTATAGACAGTGACACCCTCTCACTAGGTCATACCTGTATTATCACCGACTTTTACACTGCTGTGAAACAAGTTGTAGACCATTTCCTCAGTCAGGGACTGGATCGGATTGGCATTTTAACAGGCCTTGAGGAAACAACCGACCAAGAAGAAATCATCCAGGATAAGCGGCTAGAAAATTTCAAAGACATTACCCAAGCAAAAGGAATCTACCATGAAGAACTGGTCTTTCAAGGGAGCTTTACTGCCCAGTCTGGCTATGACTTGATGAAGGAGGCCATTCAGAGCTTAGGAGACCAACTCCCACCAGCCTTTTTCGCAGCCAGCGATAGTTTAGCCATCGGTGCCCTCCGTGCCCTCCAAGAAGCAGGAATCAGCCTACCAGATCGCGTCAGCCTCATTTCTTTTAACGACACTAGCCTGACCAAGCAGGTCTATCCTCCTCTTTCAAGCATCACTGTCTATACCGAAGAAATGGGCCGAGCAGGGATGGATATTCTTAACAAGGAAGTCCTACACGGTCGCAAAATCCCTAGCCTGACCATGCTGGGAACCAAACTGACTTTGAGAGAAAGTACAAGGAATGAATAGGATAACAAAACGACCTCTAGCGAGGTCGTTTTTCTACTAATGATGCCCATGCTTCTGCTCTAACTCTCTCACCCTCCGCTTATGTTGCGCATGATTGCTTTGACTGCTGTCCACTTCGATCGTAATATTCTGTACGCCCCTTTCTTCTAAGAGCTGACGTACTTGATTCTTTGTTTCCATCATCTGCTCCCAGTCCTTGATACAAATGTGGACAACAGCATTGTTCTCTAGACCGTCCATGGACCAAATGCTAAGTTGATTGACACTTTTGACATTAGCCAGAGCCTCTAAATCTTTCTCCAAATCACTTGTCTCTACCCCTTCTGGCACAGCATCCAAGAAAATCTTGAGTGCACTCCAAAAGCGAGGAATGGCTTTTGTTAGAATGAAGATAGAAATGACAAGAGATAAGAGTGGATCAAGGATATACCAATCTGTAAATTTGAGGATAATCGCCATTAGAATGACAGCCAACCAACCAAGAGTGTCTTCCAAAAAATGCAGGCTAAGAATAGACTCGTTCTTTGTCTTTCCCTTACGAACTACTAGACTAGCTAGCACATTAATAGCTACTGCAATGATTCCTAGCCAGAGGATGCCTTCCTCATTGATGGGTTGCGGGTGAACGATCTTTGTGATATTTTCCAAGATCACTAGGACAGACCCTATCATAAGAATCACAGCCGTTAGCATGGCCCCTAAAAGGCTGAAACGCTTGTAACCCAAGGTGTACTGTCTATCTTCTTCACGGTTTGAAATTGTTTCTAAAAGGGCTGAGATGCCAATGGCTATAGCATCCCCCAGGTCATGAACAGAATCAGCAAGAACTGCACTCGAACCAAAGATTCCTCCTGCGATAAACTCGACTATCGCATAGCTTAAATTTAAGAAAAAAGCTAACCAGATAGATGTTTTAGAACTCATTTATCTCCCTCCTTTGGTATAATGGGTATATACATACTTCCTTCATTTGTATTATCTAATAAAATCCAAAGAAAGGATAGAAGCAAACTGTCAGCCTTATTCAGTTCTGAACAGTTTGTCTCAAGTGTCTATATGCCAAAAAGAGACCGTCGAGTCAGCAAGACGAAAAAAGCCATCTATCAAGCTTTTTTACAACTTTTGAACGACAAGGGCTATGATGCTACTACTGTCCAAGATATCATTGACTTGGCAGATGTTGGGCGCTCGACCTTTTACTGTCACTACGAGAGCAAGGAACTGCTTTTGGATGAACTCTGTCGCTACCTCTTTCATCATCTCTTTGAAAGGGAAGGACACTTTACTACCGAGAACTACCTCGCACATATCTTTTTACATTTTCAGAAAAACCAGGACCATGTCACTAGTCTTCTTTTTTCCAAAAACGACTACTTTCTCCGCCAACTACACAAGGAACTTGAACACCATGTTTACCCCATGGTAGCGGAGGATTTGCAAGAGGCCTATCCGAGCATACCGGCCTCCTACCTCAAACATTTTGTTGTGACGAACTTTATCGAGACCCTGACTTGGTGGCTAAAAAAAGGAAAATCTTATACCGAAGAGCAAGTGGTGAGATTTTACCTTGATGTAATGGAGATGACCTCTACAACTCCACTTGATAACTAAGCCTGTAACTCAGAAAGGAACCAACTATGTTAACTTCGATGATTCTAGGAATACTAACAATCGTACTAGCTCTCGCATTCTCATTACTTCACCTTGCTGCTGCTTTTTCAGCCATGAAACAAAAGAACTACAGTCTGGGAAACACGTGCATCTTGGTCGGCAGTTGCATCACTTCTCTGGCTCTAGCTATCTTTTACTTCGTCCCACTGGCAACCATTCTACTATGGATTGTGGGTTCGAGTATCGTCTGCTATGGTGCCTACTGGAACGGCCAACAGCAAGGAAACCAACATATCTCGCACCATATCGTTCGTATAACGAGCGCTATTGTCATTACGGTATTATTCATTTTGCTCTAATACAAAAAAGGATCATCTGATCCTTTTTTACTTTTTTAAGAGCTTTTTGCTGCCTTGCTCCACTGATACCACCCAACTAGACTATTGATGAGATAAATTAGGTATTTCCCTTGGATTTGCAGGCTTTCTCCCCACCAGAGATAGATTGAAAAGACATTGGTAGCTGCCCAGAATATCCATTGTTCACGGTAAACAGCTGTCATGAGGATTTGCCCAACCCCATTGGTCGCATCGGTGATGGAATCGCGATAAGGACGATTGGCTCCGATAGACTGATAAATGAACCCAAAGGCCAACCACCAAAGAACACTAATAGAAAGATACTTTGTCCAACCCTTGCCGTCTAGTTTACGTGCGACAAACTCTTGTTGTTCTTTCTTAAACTGGGCTTGATAAATCCAAACCAAGAGACCAATTGGCTGCATAATTGTAAAATAGAGAGTTGTTAAAACCTCACCATAGAAGCCTTTTTGAAGGGCAAGTACCAGATAAATGATGGAATTAATCAAACCAAATAGGTAGTTACTAGCACGACCTTCAGCTTCTCAAAGAGCAGAAAAAAGGTTAGTAAGGCTTGAGAGATGAATCATTTTAAAGGCAAACAATTCCAACAAGACGTCATCATTGTCGCTGTTGGTTATTACCTACGTTACAATCTGAGCTATCGTGAAGTTCAGGAATTGCTTTATGACCGTGGAATAAATGTTTGCCACACTACGATTTATCGGTGGGTTCAAGAATACAGTAAAATCCTCTATCATCTCTGGAAAAAGAAAAATAAACAGTCCTTCTATTCGTAGAAAATGGATGAAACCTATATCAAAATTAAGGGGCGTTGGCATTATCTCTATCGAGCGATTGATGCGGACGGTTTAACATTGGATATCTGGTTACGAAAGAAACGCCGAGCAGACGATAACAGCTATAAGTTAGAAGATACCGCCTATCAAGAAGATAAAGCACGCAAAGCAGAAACCGAAGATAAGCTAGCTATTGAAGCAATGAAAAGCAAGTACACCACGCTATTGCGAGAAAATATGTTGCTAAGTCCGTTTGAAATGCAAGATACAAAAATCATGGCAGGATTGCAAGTCCATGTTTACCCCCTCTATGACGAACTGAAAGAATTAAGAGGGCTAAATAGTGTCAAAGACCACTTGTCTTATGTTGCCAGCAGACGTGAAGAATATTCTAAGCATAATATCGCACGCTACCTCAAAAAAGCCATTGAACAATATCTACCAACGGTTAAAAGGCAGGACTTAAACCATGAGTGAAGACTTAAAAACGATCAAAGAGCTGGCGGATGAGTTGAGTGTTACAAAACAAAATATTCAATATCACTACCAAAGGTTACCAAAAGAATTACAGCTTAAAAGTTCCAATGGGTCTAATCTAATAAATTCTAAAGCAGAAAAAATAATTTTAGATAAAGTAGAAAGTAGTAGCAAATCAAATACCAAAGACCAACAAATAGAAAAACTAACTAATTTGTTAGACCAGTAACAACGATTAGCCTTGCAAGATAAAAAGTTGCTAGAAGAATACAAGGCGGAAAATGATAACTTAAAAGCCCTCAAAATGCCCTCACAGGAAACAGAATTCAAACACTTAGACAATCAATATAAAGATGAAGTGAACGCTCTTAAAGAGAAGTTGGAAAATTTGCAGGAACAAATCAAAGATCAAAAAAGGATAGAAGAACAAGAAAAACCAATAAAATGGTGAGGACTATGGCGAAAATAGATGATTCAGTTAAAAAGAAAGTTCCAGAATTGCGATTTAAAGTATTCACGGATGAATAGGAACAGCGTAAGTTGGGAGACGAAGTTCGAATAGTGATGGGACAGTCTCCTAATTCAGAAAATTATACTGATGATCCTAATGGGCGCTAAAAATGCGAAGACCTATGAAGACCTATTTTGTATTAGTCAAACAAAAAATCCAAAAGAAATGGTATATGATTATGACCATGAAACAAAGTAAAATCAAACCGAGTGATCTGAGGAAGCACCCGATGATCATGAAACGTTATTAAACACAAAAGTCACCCATGTGAGTTCTTTCCAGAAGCTGAAGTTAATCCTTCAACCTGGAAAACCCGCAGAGGTGACTTTTTCTATACATCTCGATTTTTCTGGCAATAATCATTAACCGATAAATATGTCTGTGAATCACCCAGCGACTCCGCTATGTCCATAATCCGCGGTGGTAGTAATCCCACTCGCTGGACAAGTTCGTGATTGCTGAACAATTCCCGTGGACTGCCGGCGAAGCCAAACTTCCCGTGTTCCATAACATACACCGACTCAAACTCGGCGGCGACCCAATCCATGTCATGGGTGATGGTCACAACTTGGTGGCCCGAATCAGCCAACTGATGGAAAATTGCGGTCAACTTGCGCCGACTTTCCCAATCAAGCGACATCATCGGCTCATCAAATAAATAAATCGCCGGATCCACTGCCAAAACTGTGGCAACGCTCAACAGCTTGCGTTCCGACAATGACAGGTCATATGGACTTTCAGCTGTTTTATCATCCAAGCCAACTCTTTTTAGAGCCGCTAAAGCCCGCCTCGTAATCGTGTCGTGGTCATCCATGACCTGCGCGACATTCCACTCCACCTCTCGTTGAACGGTCGGGTTGAAAAGCTGATCGTCAGGATTCTGAAAAGTAATCCCAACCTTCAGTAACTTTTCGACTGGTTTAAGATCATTAAAATTTTCTCCATCGATCTTAATCACACCGGTTTGTGGTGTCAGCAAACCCGTCAACAATTTGAAGAGCGTTGATTTGCCGGCACCATTTTGGCCGACAATCGCCACCATCGGATCGGCGAAGTGTTTGTCTTCAACATCCAAGCTAAAGGACCGTTCCGGATAAGTGAACGTCAGGTGGCTCAGTTCAATTGTGGACATAACGAACCTCCTTCAGATCAGCGTAATTCACTGGATACCGGCCATCAGCCAAGTGCCAATCCATTTTTTGAGCAAGTTGCTGGATTGTCGGGGCTGGAATCTGCCAGTCAGCTGCCAAATGATTAAACACCTCACCCGGCCTGCCCTGGGCTACCATTTGACCCTCGTGCAGCACCCACACAACGTCAGCGACTTCGCACAAATCGTCAATTTCACTGGTGACAATGAAGACAGTCGTCTCTTTGACTTGGGCCAGCCATTGGAAAAATTGCCGGCGGCCAAGGGGATCCATCTCACTGGTCGGATCATCCATAATCAAAACAGCCGGATTAGCCACAATCGCCGTGGCAATTGCCAACCGCTGGATCTGACCACCGGAAAGGCTCTCGGGACGCAAATTCAGCTGTTCAATCAGCCCCATTTGCGTGGCAACTTCTTCAACCCTTTTTTGAATCAGTCCTTCAGCCATTCCCTGATTAATCAAGTCAAAGGCGATTTCATCGGCAACCGTGTCTGCCAACCCGCTTAGTTGGCCAGCTGGATTTTGCAGTACAACTCCATTCATGGCATTATAAACGGGCCAATTGTCAGACACTCGCTGGCCAAACATGTGCCAATCGCCCTCAATCTCAGCAGACACAATTTTGGGAATGACCCCTGCCAGCACACGGCACAAAGTCGATTTGCCGGAGTGGCTATTCCCGATAATCCCAACCACCTGGCCGGTATGAACCTCCGCGTTAATCTGACGCAGTTGTGGTTGCTCAGTACCCGGATAACGGGTGGTCAAATTTTCAATTACAATCCGTTTATCTTCGTCCATATCTTCCACCCAATCAATAAAATTGCCAATCCAGTCAGACCAATGTGCAGCGTCCGCGACAGGCGATACACGCGCTGGGAGGTTCTGACAGTCCGGTTGAGATTATCAAAACCTCTCAGTTGGAGAGAAATCGACCGCGTCATCGATTGATCCAAGGTCTTAATCACCAATGGAATTAGAACCGGCAGGACTGACTTTAATTTCTGAATCAACGTTTTTTGCGGATTGGTTCCGCGAACTTTTTGTGCCTGCTGGATTTTCCGCATATTGCGCATCATTTCCGGCAAAATATAACACACCGACATCAGAACGTAGACGGTTTTATAAGACAATCCGGACAGTTCCAAATAGGCCGCGTTTTCTGAAATACTCGTGGTCACCATAAAAAAGCCACTGGTCAAAATAATCACCAATACTCGACAACCCAGAGTGGTGGCGTAAATCAGGCCTTCTTTGTAGAACGACACCCCAAGCACAGAAAACAGCACAGTTTGATTCCGACTGTAAAATAACCCTTGGATGATCAGCATGGTGCAAATCAGAAACAGGCTGAATCCCAGCGCCTTAAAGGTGGTAGAACTCAATTTGGAAAATAACAATAGCAGTGTTGCGACAAGAATTAATCCGGCCTGAAGCAATAAATTCATACTGGCAAAGCTCAACAACGTCATGTCCAAGATGAACAAGAGCTTAGTAATCGGATCGATCACCTGGTACCACTTGAGCTTGACCCGTGGCGCTCCAGAAATCAATGTTTTATCAGTCATCATTTATCATCTCTAAAGAAGTGCACCATCCGCTTCGGAAGCTGACGATAGATGAAGAATGCCAGGTAGGCCACGCAGACTTTATCCAAAATATCCAAGACAAACTCATCGGTAAATGAGGCCAGCCACACTGGTGCATGATTGGCGACCATTACGGCAAACAATGAGTCACCCCAAGCGATACCGGTCTGACCCCCCCAAAAGATGACGTTGAGTGGCGTTGAAATGACAGCTGAAACGATGGCAATAATAATAGCAGAAACAAATACTCTTCGCGCTGACGAGAACCACCCATTGGCGTGCAAAACTCCGACAGCAATCCCAATTCCGATGCTGGTAATCGCATACACGGTTGAAATTGGCGATAAGGTCAGCCCATAGATCACGTTGTTGATGAAACCACTAATGGCACCGGCAACCGGCCCAGCCAACATGCTGGTAAGAAAGGTTCCCAAAGACCCCAGCCAAACGGGCAACTTTAACCCCTCTGCCAAGGCTTTGGCAACATAGTTAATCCCCACGGCAGCGGGAATCAAAGTCATGGTGGCAGCACTTAACTTAAATTTCCACATACTGGTACGATGAATCGGTTCTGTTTTCATAATCTTCTCCTTTTGTTTTTAAAGAGCCGTGTCTGGATAGACTTTCGGACGCAACGCTCTATTATATATCTACTGAACTGTCTATACACAAGATTTCCATCCTTAGTCGACATGAGCTGGAAATCCTTATTTGTTAAGTAGTTCACAACACATTATACACCTATTTTGTGAATAGTCAAGTGTGTTTACAGTAAAATTTTAGAAAATCCTAAAAATTTCCTCTTATTTTCCATTTTGAAAGACATTCAGTAACTCTAATATCAAAAAAGCCCAGACAAGATTGTCTGAGCATTTTTCTATATGGTCGTTTAACAAAGTTGAGTTTAGCATTTTCAAGCTATTTCTTCAACAAACCTTGTTCTTGTAAAAACTCCTTGGCTACTTGTTCTGCTGACTTGCCTTCAACACCGACTTGGTAGTTGAGCTGGCTCATCTGGCTTTCCGTGATTTTACCAGCCAATTTATTGAGAACTGTCTCCAACTCAGGATGTTTCTTGAGAAGAGCTTCTTTCATAAGTGGTGCCCCTTGATAAGGTGGGAAGAGTTGCTTGTCATCTTCCAAGACCTGTAAATCATAACGCGCCAATTCCGCATCGGTCGAATAGGCGTCCGTAATTTGAATATCGCCTGACTGAATTGCCTGATAGCGAAGAGCTGGCTCCATGGTCGCTACGTTGAGATTGAGTCCGTAGAGAGACTGCAAACCCTTATTGCCATCTTCACGGTCATTAAACTCAAGAGTAAAGCCTGCTTTCAACTGTCCTTCCACTTTTTTCAAGTCCGAAATGGTCTTCAAGCCATATTCTTGAGCAATCTTTTTCGGAACAGCTACAGCATATGTGTTTTGATAAGACATAGGTTTGAGATAAGTCAGATGATCCTGTTTGGCAATGCCATCACGCGCCACTTGATAAACCTGCTCTGGTTCATGACCTACTTTAGGTGCTGGTTGAAGCAAACTTTCAGTCACCGTACCAGTAAATTCAGGATAGATATCAATATCCCCTTTTTTCAGAGCTTCATAGAGGAAACTTGTTTTCCCAAAATTCGGTTTAACAGTCGCAGTCATACTGGTATTTTCTTCAATCAGCAACTTATACATATTGGCTAAAATTTCGGGTTCTGGTCCCAATTTCCCAGCAATCACCAAGTTTTCTTTCTCTTTTTGAGCCAAAAGGGCTGGACTATAAGACAGACCGAGCAATATGATCACCAAGGCAAAACCAGAGAAAATCGTCCGCAATTTTGCTTTTTCCATCACTTTTAGTAGAAAGTTAAAGGCAATGGCCAGCACTGCAGAAGAAAGGGCCCCAATCAAAATCAGACTGGTATTATTGCGGTCAATTCCCAAAAGGATAAAGGAACCCAGTCCCCCCGCACCAATCAAGGCAGCCAAGGTTGCCGTACCGATAATCAAAACCGCTGCCGTCCGAATACCAGACATTATGACAGGCATGGCAAGTGGAATTTCAAACTTCTTGAGACGCTCCCACCTGGTCATCCCAAAAGCAATCCCAGCCTCTTGTAGACTTGGATCAATTCCCTTCAGTCCAGTAATGGTATTTTGCAAAATTGGAAAAATTGCATAAATCACCAGAGCAGTCAAAGCAGGCAAGGTTCCAATTCCCATCAAAGGAATAAAGAGCCCCAACAAGGCCAGTGACGGTATGGTCTGGAAAATTCCTGCAATTTGCAAGACCCAGTCCGCCATCTTTTCATGATAGCGAAGATAAACAGCCAAAGGAATCGCGATAAAAATAGCTAGTAACAAGGTCAACAGTGACAACTGCAAATGTTGAGATAGAGCTGTTACCCAATCACCAAAACGATCCTGAAAAGTTGATATCAAATTAGTCATGAACACTACCTCCAAACAAGTCTGCTACAAAGTCCGTTGCAGGAGCTTTTAAAATCGTCTCAGGGTTCGCCACCTGACGAATCTCTCCATCCTGCAAGACAGCAATACGGTCCGCCAATTTCAAAGCTTCATCCGTATCGTGGGTCACAAAAATCGTTGTCATCCCAAATTCTTTATGTAATTCTTTCGTCAGAACCTGTAGCTGTTTTCTCGAAATAGCATCCAAGGCCGAAAAGGGCTCATCCATGAGGAGAATCTTAGGCTGACCAATCATAGCACGGACAATACCAACCCGTTGCTGTTCTCCACCAGATAATTCACTCGGAAGTCGATTCCCATAGTCAGCTACCGGTAAACCAACCTTAGCCAAAAGCTCTTCTGTTTTCGTCGCTATTTCTTCCTTACTCCACCCCTTCATCTCAGGAATGAGAGCAATATTTTCCGCAACCGTTAGATTGGGAAAAAGAGCAATGGCCTGTAAAACATAACCAGTAGAGAGACGAAGCTCACGCTCATCATAGTCTTTGATACGCTTGCCATCCATATAAATATTTCCATCAGTTGGTTCCAAGAGACGGTTAATCATCTTAATCATGGTCGTCTTACCTGACCCAGAAGGTCCAACTAAAACCATGAACTCTCCATTCTCAATTCGTAAATTAACATCTCTCAAAACATCTTTTTCTGTATAGCGTAGCGCTACATTTTTATATTCAATCATTCTTTGTCCTCTATTTAAAACTTTCCTCGATTAGTCAAGTCTTCTACCTTAGGCATGACTTCCTTATTATCCCAATGCTCCACAATCAAGCCATTCTCCAAACGGAAGATATCGTACTGGGCATAGGCAACTCCGTCAATCTGAGTCTGGCCGTAGCTAACCACATAGTTTCCTTGTCCCAAAAGCTGGAAAACAAAGTCGAAAGTAACCCCGTGCTCAGCCACATAGTTTTTATAAGCATCACTTCCTTGGCCAATCTCATGATTATGCTGAATCAAATCGTCTGCCACAAAATCACTCCACTGCTCCAGTTCCCCATTTTGGAAAATTTCTGTCAAGAAACGGCGAACTAACTTTTTATTTTCTGCTGTCTTATCCAAATCTGTGATTTCAAAATCACCAAAAATCTGATCTAATTGGCCGTTTTCAGGTGTTCGATAGTAGTCAATAACATCCCAATGCTCCACGATACGACCATTCTCATCCGCACGGAAAGTATCCGTTGTCACCCATTGAGCTCCCCCGCCATTGAGATATTGATGAACATGAACAAAGACCAGATTGCCATCCTCAATAGTACGGACAATCTTGATCTCACGCTCGGGATGGCGCTCAAAGAAATTTGCAAAGAAAGCTGCAAACCCTTCTTTCCCATCTGGCACACCTGTCGAGTGTTGAATGTAGGTATCTCCTACAGACTGGGCCTGAGCCTCAGCAACTCGCCCGTCTTGAATAGCATGAATATATAGATTTCGTGCATTTTCAACTTGTTTTGACATATTTTATTCCTCATTTGCTTTCTCTTTCAGATTGTCCAAAATGCGTTCCTGATAACTTTCAAACTGGCGAATTTCTTCCTCAGAGAATCCTTTATAAAAAATATCATCCAACTTTTGACTGATGCAATTGCCAACTTCTTTTTGGGACCAACCTTGCTCCGTTAGCTTAACATATTTCTTTCTCTTATCTATTCCACATGGGCTAATGATGACCAGGTTTTGCTCCTCAAGATTCTTTATCATGGTTGTGAGCGTATTGTTAGCAAGACCAGTCGCCAGCGCAATATCTGTCGCAGTTGCACAACCTGTCTCACTATTCCATAAAACCGCTAAAATCTTTCCCTGCTCACTCCGATAAAGAGCCTCAGGATCCTGACTCAGTAACTTTTGAAAAATCCTCCCATTCAACAAACGAATATGATGAGCTACCAAATGACTATCCTTCATGATCCCTCCAATTTATTTCGATATCGAATTATATTCCATTGTAATACTTATCGTTCCATCTGTCAACTATTTCGATTTAGAAATAATTTCCACCAACAAAAAAGACCTCCTACCTAAAGTAGAAGATCTTCACTATTTATTAACTTAATCTGTCATTTCGGACACCAAGGTTCGGTGTTCCAGTGGTAGACTGCACATAACCAACAAGAAGATAAATCCTGACTGAACCCAGAAGAGAGCCAAGTCAAAAATTCCATGTACAGCGACTACTGTAAGGAAGGAGAGATAAAGACCGATAATTGGTCGTTTGCCAGACTCCTGACTCATATCCATCATCATGTGAACTGGGATAACCGAAGAAATGGATAGGAGAATAGTTCCAATCAAACCATAACTTAAAATAGTATCGATGTAAAGACTATGCGCGTGTTCGTGGTAAGGTGCATGGATTCTCGGGAAAGAATTCATATAGGTCAGCGGACCCTCACCCCAGATCGGATTTTGCTTAAACAAAGTCATACCCGCATTCCAGATTGAAACGCGCTCCTCCATTGAAGAATCTAGCGTTCCCATACGGACACCCAAATCGCTTGAGAAGAGGAAACAAAGGCCAATCCCGAAAACTCCAATACTGAGCCAGAAGGCGCGCCAGTTTTTAATGGTTGTAAAGAGATAAATGATGGCACCAGCGATGATGGCAGGAAAGGCTGTTCTATTTTGCGTAAAATTCAAACCAAATAGATTCACAAAACCTGCTAGCACACAAAAGACTTTCAACCATCTTAACTTCGTCGTTGTAAAGAGATAAAAGGCAATCATGATACAGAAGCAACAAATGATCCCATAGTAGTTAGGATTAAAGAAGGTCACCTCTGCACGGTTTTGGTGCCATACTTGCATATTGGGCGAAAGAAAGGCGTAGTTAAATTTCTTTACAATTTGAAAATGCTCCAAAGTAGCAAAAATAGCAGAGAGCACACTACCAAACAAGATTGTCTGCAGAATCAGTCGAAAGAAAGCATGCGTCAGACGTTTCTGGTAGAAACTAAAGAAAATGAGGAAGAGAAACATCAGTAAAGATGCAACCAATCCAAGCCAGTTCTTGGCGACGATGGAGATGATACTACTGTAGGCAATAAAAAAGAGAAGTACAGGATGTTTTGCCAATCCTTTGATTATTCCCTTCATCTCCCCAGTAACAAGTAAACCTATCAAATATAAAGCAAAGAGCGCTAAGAATAAATAAAAAGGTAAAAAGATACTCATGATTATCAAATACAAAAAGAAATCTTTTTTCGAAAGCCCTCTTATCTTATCCAGTAATCCAATTGATTTCAAAACGGATCCTTTCTGTTCTGGATTTCTCCAGAAGATAAATGCTAAACTATCTTTATATTCTACCATTTTTTCCGTCATTTGGGAACAATGAACACGTTTTCGCCACAAAAAAACTCTTTCATTAATATAGCATTAGAACTGAATTTTTCTGCCGTTTTCCACTACTTGATAGGTCTGACTTTGCAAATCAATTTCTGCTACTGCTGTTACGGACTTATCTTTATTTTGACGTTTGATTACAATGCTGTGAGCTGTTGGTGTTTCTATCTCAATAGTCCCTTCTAGGTCAAAGGCCTCTGATTGATTACGGAAAGAAAATAGATTGAGAAGAGACTTCACCACAGGACGTTGAACTTCTTCTGCTATTTCCTCATTGCTATAGTAATGGCGATTAATATTTCGACCTTCTTTGGTTTCTTCTAACAATTTCAAGTCATTTTTTCCTGCTAATAGACCCACATAGTAAACCTGAGGAATGCCTGGAGCAAAAGCTTGAATCAAACGAGCGAGGAAATACTTGACATCATCATCTCCAAGCGCAGAATAGTAGGTTGAATTGATTTGGTAGATATCTAGATTGTTATACTCTGCACTAGAGTACTTACGTTTGACATTCGCTCCAACCTTATAGAGCTCATTTGAAGCATAGTCAATTTCCTCATCAGTCAGGATATCTTTGACATCCACCACTCCAATCCCGTCATGAGTATCTAGTGTCGTAAATTGCTTCATCGGGCTCATCTTTAACCACTTTGCCAAACGCTCTGTTCTAGAACTGTAAAGAGTATAAAGGGTCACCATTGGAAGGGCAAAATCGTAAACATAGTAATCATGATCTGCTATTTTAAACTGAATCGAATAGTGTTCATGAATCTCAGGTAAGAGCTCTGTCCCATACTCAGCAGCGATATCTCGAACTCTGTCCAATAAATTCCAAATATCTGGTTCCACAAAGAAATCATTGGTATCCAATTTCTTCACTGCATAAGCAAAGGCATCTAGACGAATCAAATCACACCCGTTACTTGCTAGATGTTGAATCGTCTTACGGATGAATCTCATCGTTACTTCTTTGGTCACATCAAGATCAATCTGCTCCTCACCAAAGGTATTCCACAAATGTTCCACTGAACCATCTGCAAAAACAATCTCTTGCTTTGGTGCACGATCCTTACGCTTGTAGATTAAATCTACGTCAGACTGTGTCGGACGGTTCTCTGGCCAAAACTTATCCCAGTTTAAAAAGAGATCCTTAAATTCACTGGCTTCATGTTTTTCTTGATAGTCCCTATAATACTTAGATTGACGAGAAATATGATTAATCATAAAGTCAAACATAAGATAATATTTCTCACCTAAATGCTTAACGTCCTCCCAATCACCAAAAACTGAATCCACTTCATCATAGTCAACTGGCGCAAATCCACGATCACCTGTTGATGGGAAAAATGGTAGAAGGTGAACTCCTCCAATAGCATCACCAAAATGCTCTTCCAAATTCTCATACAGGTCTTTAAGGTTATTTCCAAGACTATCTGAGTAAGTAATCAACATAGTTTTATTTTGAATGGTCATAGATGTTCCCCTTTTTCTGATGAAAGCCAAGTCTTATATGACCTGGCTTCGTAAATGAAAGATATTTTTAGATTTTTGTTCATATTGAACTCGTACTAATATAGACTGCAAGCAATTAAGTACTACTTTCTTGTTTTCTACATAGAATTGTCAATAAGCTAAACCGTTCATCTGTGTATTGAACTATAGATTCTCTAGTCTCTTCTTACTTCACTGCTCCGTTACTCATTCCTGAAATGATATGTTTCTGGAAGATGAGGTAGACAATGGTTATCGTTACAATTCCCACAATATAGGATGCAAAACTTGGGCCATAGTCATTGAAGTACTGACCTTGGTAGTTGTATTGGAAGAGAGGCAAAGTCCACATCTTGGAATCCTTATTCAGAATCAAGAGTGGCAACATAAAGTCATTCCAGAACCAGAGGGCATTGATAATCAAAGTTGTCGCATGCATGGGCTTCAACATTGGAAAGATAATTCGGCGATAAGTTGTAAAACGATCAGCCCCATCAATTTCAGCAGCTTCATCTAAACTATCTGGTATACTGATTTTAATATAACCAACATACAAGAAGAGAGTCTGTGGAATAGCATAAGTTAGGTAGAGTATTACCAGCCCCCACATATTCGCTAGACCGAGTTTACTCATCATAACTGTGATGGGAATCATAATCACCTGAAATGGAACAAATATCCCTAAGATCAAGAGCGAATACATAATGGCAAAGGCTTTTTTCTTGGACATATTTCGAGCAATGGAATAAGCTGCAGCTGGTATAAAGAAAGCTACTACAATCAATGATAACACCGTAATAACAGCTGAATTCCAGAAATAGCCTCCAATTCCATCCGAAATTAATCGTTCATAATTACTTAAGGTAAAAGGATTGGGCAAACTAAAGAAATGATTCATGATATCCTTAGTTATTTTGAAAGAACTAAATACTGTTACCAATAAAGGAACAAGTATAAGGATACCACCGACTATCAAGAGGACATATTTCCAAAACTGATTCAATTTTTCTTCTTTTTTCATGTGTAGGACTCCTCTATTAGATTTCAAATTTCTTTGATAGTTTGATTTGGATAAGAGAAACAATTCCAATAATTAAGAATAAAATCAAGGCAATTGCATTTGCATATCCATATTGATTACTCTTGAAGGCATAATTGTAGACTAAAAGTCCAAGAGACGTTGTAGCATTATTTGGACCACCACTCGTCAAGGCAAAAATCTGGTCAAAGGCAGTCAAACCAGACTTAAGAGCTAGGATAAAAACCATAGAAATCGTTGGTAGCAAATAGGGCAATTCAATCTTCCAAAAAGTTTGTTTACTTGTTGCACCATCAATTGATGCTGCCTCTAAAATATCATTTGGAATACTCTGAAGACCAGCGAGAAAGAGAATGATTGGCATTGCTACTCCTTGCCATAGAAGAACAAAAATAGTTGCCACTACCGCTCCGACAGGTGTCCCTAATAGACTCTCTTGTAAAAAACCAATCCCTAAAATTCTTCCAATCGTTGGAAGACCATAGTTGAAAAATTGTTTAAAAATCAAGGAAACTGTCAAACCAGACAAAACAGCTGGGAAAAAGAACCATGCTCTAAAGAAGGTCTGTCCCTTCATCTTAGAATTTAAGGCTCGTGCCACAACCATCCCAATTGTAATCTCTCCAACAATCAATGCCAGAGTTAAAATCAAAGTAAAAGCTATTGCTGTGAAAAATTTCCCATCAATCATAAGCAATTTGTAGTTATTCAAACCAACAAATTTATAATTATAGGTTAATCCAGTCCAGTTAGTCAAACTATAGAAAGCACCTTGTACCATTGGAAAGTAAAAGAAGATAGCTTGTAAAGCAAGCGGGATGAGCAAAAAAGTCCAACCCCAGTATTTATTTAAAAATTTTCGAATAGCCATATCATCTTAACTCCTATTCTAGTCCAAATCTGCCTTCATTGGATTAAAGAAAGCATTGAGATTGTTTGCCATATTTTTCAGATTTTTATCCATCAAGTAACCTGCACTTAGATTAAAAAAGTCTTCTTCAGAATTCCAGTGTTGGCCCAACCAAACATAATGTTTGTCAGTAAATGCCAGTTTAGAAATCTCTGTAAGCGCTGAGTCTTCTTTTTCTTGTATACCTTTTACAGCAACTGGTGATCCATCTACATCATAATATGACTGCATAGCTTTTGGACTAGTCATATAGCTGATAAATTCTTCGGTTTCTTTAGGATGTTTAGTAGTAGCTGAAGTTGATAATGCCATGTCCCCTGCACCAACAGTAACTTCTTTTCCTACTTCTTCTCCAGGAAAGGCAAACATCCCCACCTCAAATTTTGGATCCTGTTGATTAATTGCCGCTAATGCCCATGATCCTTGTGGCATCATCCAGGCTTTTCCACTCGAAAATGATACCACCGCATCATTATAAGAGGCTCCACGCCAACCATCTTGAGCATTATCTGCTAATAAATCGAGTCGTTCCGCATCTGCTTTTAAAATAGCATCATCAGCAGAGATAGCGTTTGGTTTTGAAAAGCGAAGGTAGTTATTAGCCGCATCTCCACTACCTGTAATAGTAATGAGAGAAAGTTGGTGGTAACCATTTAGTGTCCAGCCTTCATTGCCTGCAACTGCAAATGGAGAATTCCCACTATCTTTTATTTTTTTAACAATCTCTTGAAACTCTTTAAAAGTCTTCGGTTCCTCAAGTCCTAATTCTTTAAACTTCGTTTTATTGTAATAGATTCCATAAAGATTGGCCGTTAAAGGCACACTATAAACCTTGTTATTGATTGCATACTTTTCGGCATAGTCATTCTTGATATTCTCAAGATAGGATTTTCCTGTCATATCTGCAAAATAGCCTGCCTTCGCCCACTCCTGAAAATCCATATTTTGAGGATAGATATTAATAATATCTGGAACATCTCCTGATAAAATCCGAGTCTTTAGAACAATTCCAGCTGCGGGTACTGTAGTCAGCTTCACATCAATATTAGGATGTTCCTTTTCAAAATCATCCACTATCCTTTGCAAGGTATCTGCCATCTCGGTCTTCTGGTTAAAAAACTCAATCGTTACCTTACCATCAGCTGATTGATTGTTCTGACCACAAGCCACTAGGCATAGTAAACTTGCCCCAGCTACTAAAAGAAAACCTGCTTTCTTATACCATTTCATTGGAATGCCTCCTTGATAAATTTATACGCTTTTATTATAGTCTCTTGAATTTATACTGTCTACTCAAAAAATCTCCTGGTGATAAGGTAACAGTTAAACCTGCATACATGAGCTCTGCACCCGAGTAAACAATGTTTGTCCCTTCCAACTCATAAAGCCCTTCCACCTCTAAGTCTTTCAGTTTCAAGGTGGTTTCCATTGTTTCCACAACTGATAGGACTCGGACGTAGGTTACAATCGTTTGATTTCCATAGTTAAATTGTACAGCTGCTTCATTGGATGGAGCATCGGGATTGATTAACCTATACTGATTTCCCAACTGGACTACTGGTCGCAATTCTTTGTACAAGTTCACCTGATTAGCAATCTCAGCTTTCTCATCATCTGATAAACTTGTCAAATCAAGCTCATAACCCAGATTTCCCATCATTGCTACATGACCACGAGTTTCCAATGGTGTCATTCGTCCCATCTGATGATTTGGTACTGCTGACACATGAGCCCCCATAGAAATGGTTGGATAGAGATAGGATGAACCGTATTGAATTGGTAAACGTGCTATAGCATCAGTATTATCACTAGCCCAGACTTGTGGGAAATAGCGCATCATACCAAGATCATTTCGTCCACCACCACCAGAGCAGGACTCAAAGAGAATATGACTGTGTTTCTCTGTCAGATAAGAAACGAGTTCGTAAAGCCCCAACATATACTGATGAGACTGCATCTGGGTTTCCAAGTAGGCTGAACCATTCCCCAGATTAGTAATATTGCGGTTCATATCCCATTTGATGTAGTCAATTTTATGATGAGAGAGGAGTTCATCTAAAACATTTTTCAGATATTCTACTACCTGTGGATTGGCAAGATTAAGAACTAATTGATTTCGAGAGTAAGTATGCTCATAACCTGGAACCTGAATAGCCCAGTCAGGATGTTTGCGATACAAGTCGCTATCAACAGAAATCATCTCCGGTTCTAACCAAAGCCCAAACTGCAAACCTCTTTCATGGATAGCTGAAATCAGACTTTCTAGACTTCCACCCAGTTTTTTCTCATTCACAACCCAATCACCTAAAGCACGATTATCATCAAAGCGATTTCCAAACCACCCATCATCTAATACAAATAGTTCTATTCCAACTTTCTTAGCTTCATCAGCTAGTTCTAACAGTTTTTCTCTCTGAAAGTCAAAGTAAGTAGCTTCCCAGTTATTGATTAGAATTGGTCGTTCTTTTTTAGAAAACTGACTTGGCATAATGTGCTTAAGTACAAAATTTTGACTTTCATGGCTAATACCAGTTAATCCTTGATCTGAAAAGGTCACTAAAGCTACCGGTGTTTCAAAGTTTTCCTCAGGATTTAACTTCCAAGAAAAGTTTTCTGGATTAATCCCAATAGCCACCCGAACTTCATTCAGTTGATTTTTTTGGACAAAAGCTTCGAAGTTTCCACTATACATCAGCTGAATAGCAAACACATTCCCAGCATCCTCTGTGACTCCTTGATCACATAATAGAAGAGATGGTGTTTGAGCATGACCAGAAGCACCACGGTTCGAACTAATCGAAAAGATTCCTTGCTCAACCTGTTGACGTCGAACAGTCTTTTCACGAGCATAAGCTCCCTGTAAAGTCACTATTTCGTAAGCTGCAGCAGGAAAATCAGCCATGAAAGAAAAGTCCTTATGAATGACAACTTCCTGATTGCTATTATTTTCCAATTTGCTATAACTAGCAATTGTCGCATCATTATCAAAAGCAGTATAATACAAAGTCAGACTAAGTTTAGCTTGAGGATCTTTTAAAATCAAGGCAAGCGTCTCTGTAGCATCCATGCTGTGAGGAGAAGGTAAGCCCTGTGGACCATTCTGACCTTTTAAAATCTTTGCTTCTACAAATCGAAAGTCTGTTACTTCAGTTGCATCATGTTGAATCTGTAAAGTTGGATTTCTAAAGTCACCCAAACCATGTTGTCCAAAAATCTGACGTTGCGTATCCAAACTAAAGATTCGATTAGTAGCTATGGGATTACCAGAAAAAGCATGATCGCGTTCGTAAATACTATTAGCCCCTCTATAGTTCTTAATAGTCTTTCCTAAATGTTTTAATAATAAGTACCCATCCCTATTTTCAATAATCAAACTTAAACCTTTACTCTCAACGTAAAATAGATTATTCTCTATCCGAATTCCCATAAATTGTACCTCATCCATTTCTTGATAAAATTTTATCACATAAAAGCGCTTTCTAAAATAGAGAAATGTATACAAAGTATGGTAAAATGTTAGGTAGGAGGTGGCCCATGCTCGTTTTTTCAGAATACCAGACTGGAACAATTGATCTTTCTCTTAGCTTTTACGGCTATGAAGAATGCACGCCTAACTACTCTTTTGGCCCAGCTATTCGAGATACCTATGTACTCCATTACATTACTAAAGGAAAAGGTCAATTCCATTATAAGGGGAAAATTGTTGATTTAAAGGCAGGAGATTTCTTTTTACTAAAACCAGATGAATTAACATTCTATAAAGCAGATAACCAGGATCCTTGGGCTTACTACTGGTTGGGGATCACTGGAGGGAGGGCACCTGACTACTTTGCTCTATCTCAAATTTCTGACCAATCCTACTTAATTCAATCAGAGCACTGTCATACACAGACAACTGCAAAACTCATCTCAGATATTGTCCGCTTCGCTCAGATTACAAAATCAAATGAATTGGCTCAACTCCACATCATGGGACAACTCCATGAACTAATGTTTCATCTAGGAACGATTGCTCCCAATCAGAAAAAAGAGAATATTTCATCAACCCACCAACTCTATCTTGACTGCAAACGATTAATTGATAGTCACTATCCACGATCGCTCACCATTCAAGATTTAGCTAAAGAGCTATCGGTTCATAGAAGTTACTTAACTAGTGTGTTTAAAGAATTTCACCAACTCTCTCCAAAAGAGTATTTACTTTTCGTTCGAATGAAGCGTGCGCAACAGTTACTAGAACACACCAATGAAACAATCAAAGTCATTGCGTATTCTGTGGGTTTTTCAGATCCTTTACATTTCTCAAAAGCCTACAAGCAGTTTTTTCATAAAACACCTAGTCAAACTCGAAATGAATACTCTCACTCCCTCTTAGCTAGAAAGGAAAATCAATGAAATCACACCAACTAGTCTACCAAATATTAGCTAGAGAAAACGATTATGTTAGCGGAGAAAAAATCGGAGAAGAACTGAATTTAAGCCGTACATCCATATGGAAAGCGATCCAACGTCTTCAACAAGAAGGCCTAGAAATTGACAGTATCAAAAATAGAGGATACAAGCTTATTCAAGGCGATCTGATATTGCCTGATTTGATTCAGGAGAAAACCAACTTAACCATTCGCTACAAACCTGAGACCAAATCAACACAAACAGATGCAAAAGAAGGGATTGAAGCTGGAAACAAAGGAAATACACTCTATCTTTCAACCTGTCAAACAGCAGGTCGTGGCCGCTTTCAGCGTCCCTACTATTCTCCATCTCAGGGTGGGATCTATATGTCCCTGCATATTCAACCTAATCTTCCCTATGAAAAACTCCCTTCCTATACCCTCCTTGTAGCTGCAGCAGTCTACAAAGCCATTAAAAATCTAACTATGATAGAAGTAGATATCAAATGGGTAAATGACATCTACTTTAAAAATAAAAAAATAGCAGGTATTCTCACCGAAGCAATGACATCAGTTGAGACAGGCTTGGTTACAGACGTCATTATCGGACTTGGTATAAATTTTTCTATAGCAGACTTCCCAGATGACCTAAAAGAAAAAGCAGGCAGCCTATTTATGCCACCTGCATCAATTAGTCGTAATGAGCTCATCAGCGAAATATGGAATTGTTTCTACAATACGGATTCAGATGAACTACTTTATATCTATAAAGAAAGATCAATCGTTCTTGGAAAAGAAGTTACCTTCCAGCTAGAAGGAAAATTGACAAAAGGTCTTGCAAAAGAAATCTCAGAATCCGGTCAACTTCAAGTCGAACTTGAAGATAAACATACTATCTGGCTAAATAGCGGAGAAATATCACTAACAAATTGGTAATAAACAAATCCCCCTTTTAACGATTTAGAAGGGGGATTTACATACAAAAAAGAGCCTAGAAGCTCTCTTAACGTACGGAGAATGGGGGATTCGAACCCCCGCGCCGGTTACCCGACCTAACGATTTAGCAAACCGTCCTCTTCAGCCTCTTGAGTAATTCTCCTATTAATGGGCACGAGTGGACTCGAACCACCGACCTCACGCTTATCAGGCGTGCGCTCTAACCACCTGAGCTACGCGCCCAAGTTCAAAAACTTGGTATGAACTTTCGTTCAAAGCGGGTGACGAGAATCGAACTCGCGACAACAGCTTGGAAGGCTGTAGTTTTACCACTAAACTACACCCGCTTAATAAAACAAAATATGGCGCGAGACGGAATCGAACCGCCGACACATGGAGCTTCAATCCATTGCTCTACCAACTGAGCTACCGAGCCAAATTGCGGGAGCAGGATTTGAACCTACGACCTTCGGGTTATGAGCCCGACGAGCTACCGAGCTGCTCCATCCCGCGTTAATATAAAAAGGAGGATGTGGGATTCGAACCCACGCACGCTTTTACACGCCTGACGGTTTTCAAGACCGTTCCCTTCAGCCGGACTTGGGTAATCCTCCATTATTTACAATGGACCTTGTAGGACTTGAACCTACGACCACTCGGTTATGAGCCGAGAGCTCTAACCAGCTGAGCTAAAGGTCCAACAAGATCAATATAGCGGCGAAGGGGATCGAACCCCCGACCTCCCGGGTATGAACCGGACGCTCTAGCCAGCTGAGCTACACCGCCATAAATCGGGAAGACAGGATTCGAACCTGCGACACCTTGGTCCCAAACCAAGTACTCTACCAAGCTGAGCTACTTCCCGCGTTAAATAAAAAAATGCACCCTAGAGGAGTCGAACCTCTAACCGCCTGATTCGTAGTCAGGTACTCTATCCAGTTGAGCTAAGGGTGCTCATCATTATATGCCGAGGACCGGAATCGAACCGGTACGATCGTTACCAATCGCAGGATTTTAAGTCCTGTGCGTCTGCCAGTTCCGCCACCCCGGCCTCTCTAAGCGAACGACGGGATTCGAACCCGCGACCCCCACCTTGGCAAGGTGGTGTTCTACCACTGAACTACGTTCGCATTGACCTCTTATTCTATATAAAAAAATGCCGGCTACATGACTTGAACACGCGACCCTCTGATTACAAATCAGATGCTCTACCAACTGAGCTAAGCCGGCTGATTTCTATTATGCGGGTTAAGGGACTTGAACCCCCACGCCGTTAAGCGCCAGATCCTAAATCTGGTGCGTCTGCCAATTCCGCCAAACCCGCAAATATGACCCGTACTGGGCTCGAACCAGTGAC
Source organism: Streptococcus oralis Uo5 (assembly GCF_000253155.1). Lineage (NCBI taxonomy): Bacteria > Bacillati > Bacillota > Bacilli > Lactobacillales > Streptococcaceae > Streptococcus > Streptococcus oralis. The sequence goes on along the minus strand of NC_015291.1, from coordinate 408,110 downwards.
CCATTGATTAAAAGTCAATTGCTCTACCAACTGAGCTAACGAGTCTAAAATAACTTCCGTTATCTTAAACGGTCCCGACGGGAATCGAACCCGCGATCTTCGCCGTGACAGGGCGACGTGATAACCGCTACACTACGGGACCTATGGGAGTTAACGGGATCGAACCGCTGACCCTCTGCTTGTAAGGCAGATGCTCTCCCAGCTGAGCTAAACTCCCTCGAGCTAAGCGACTTCCATATCTCACAGGGGGCAACCCCCAACTACTTCCGGCGTTCTAGGGCTTAACTGCTGTGTTCGGCATGGGTACAGGTGTATCTCCTAGGCTATCGTCACTTAACTCTGAGTAATACCTACTCAAAATTGAATATCTATCAAATACCAAGAAAACCTTCGCTTTCGTATTCTCAGTTACTTTGGATAAGTCCTCGAGCTATTAGTATTAGTCCGCTACATGTGTCGCCACACTTCCACTTCTAACCTATCTACCTGATCATCTCTCAGGGCTCTTACTGATATAAAATCATGGGAAATCTCATCTTGAGGTGGGTTTCACACTTAGATGCTTTCAGCGTTTATCCCTTCCCTACATAGCTACCCAGCGATGCCTTTGGCAAGACAACTGGTACACCAGCGGTAAGTCCACTCTGGTCCTCTCGTACTAGGAGCAGATCCTCTCAAATTTCCTACGCCCGCGACGGATAGGGACCGAACTGTCTCACGACGTTCTGAACCCAGCTCGCGTGCCGCTTTAATGGGCGAACAGCCCAACCCTTGGGACCGACTACAGCCCCAGGATGCGACGAGCCGACATCGAGGTGCCAAACCTCCCCGTCGATGTGAACTCTTGGGGGAGATAAGCCTGTTATCCCCAGGGTAGCTTTTATCCGTTGAGCGATGGCCCTTCCATACGGAACCACCGGATCACTAAGCCCGACTTTCGTCCCTGCTCGAGTTGTAGCTCTCGCAGTCAAGCTCCCTTATACCTTTACACTCTGCGAATGATTTCCAACCATTCTGAGGGAACCTTTGGGCGCCTCCGTTACCTTTTAGGAGGCGACCGCCCCAGTCAAACTGCCCGTCAGACACTGTCTCCGATAGGGATAACCTATCCGGGTTAGAGTGGCCATAACACAAGGGTAGTATCCCAACAACGTCTCCTTCGAAACTGGCGTCCCGATCTCTTAGACTCCTACCTATCCTGTACATGTGGTACAGACACTCAATATCAAACTGCAGTAAAGCTCCATGGGGTCTTTCCGTCCTGTCGCGGGTAACCTGCATCTTCACAGGTACTAAAATTTCACCGAGTCTCTCGTTGAGACAGTGCCCAAATCATTACGCCTTTCGTGCGGGTCGGAACTTACCCGACAAGGAATTTCGCTACCTTAGGACCGTTATAGTTACGGCCGCCGTTTACTGGGGCTTCAATTCATACCTTCGCTTACGCTAAGCACTCCTCTTAACCTTCCAGCACCGGGCAGGCGTCACCCCCTATACATCATCTTACGATTTAGCAGAGAGCTGTGTTTTTGATAAACAGTTGCTTGGGCCTATTCACTGCGGCTGACGTAAAGTCAGCACCCCTTCTCCCGAAGTTACGGGGTCATTTTGCCGAGTTCCTTAACGAGAGTTCTCTCGCTCACCTGAGGCTACTCGCCTCGACTACCTGTGTCGGTTTGCGGTACGGGTAGAGTATGTTTAAACGCTAGAAGCTTTTCTTGGCAGTGTGACGTCACTAACTTCGCTACTAAACTTCGCTCCCCATCACAGCTCAATGTTATAGATATAAGCATTTGACTCATATCACACCTCACTGCTTAGACAGACTCTTCCATTCGTCTGCTTTAGTTAGCCTACTGCGTCCCTCCATCACTACATACTCTAGTACAGGAATATCAACCTGTTGTCCATCGGATACACCTTTCGGTCTCTCCTTAGGTCCCGACTAACCCAGGGCGGACGAGCCTTCCCCTGGAAACCTTAGTCTTACGGTGGACAGGATTCTCACCTGTCTTTCGCTACTCATACCGGCATTCTCACTTCTATGCGTTCCAGCACTCCTCACGGTATACCTTCTTCACACATAGAACGCTCTCCTACCATACCTATAAAGGTATCCACAGCTTCGGTAAATTGTTTTAGCCCCGGTACATTTTCGGCGCAGGGTCACTCGACTAGTGAGCTATTACGCACTCTTTGAATGAATAGCTGCTTCTAAGCTAACATCCTAGTTGTCTGTGCAACCCCACATCCTTTTCCACTTAACAATTATTTTGGGACCTTAGCTGGTGGTCTGGGCTGTTTCCCTTTCGACTACGGATCTTAGCACTCGCAGTCTGACTGCCGACCATAATTCATTGGCATTCGGAGTTTATCTGAGATTGGTAATCCGGGATGGACCCCTCACCCAAACAGTGCTCTACCTCCAAGAATCTTGATGTCGACGCTAGCCCTAAAGCTATTTCGGAGAGAACCAGCTATCTCCAAGTTCGTTTGGAATTTCTCCGCTACCCACAAGTCATCCAAGCACTTTTCAACGTGCCCTGGTTCGGTCCTCCAGTGCGTCTTACCGCACCTTCAACCTGCTCATGGGTAGGTCACATGGTTTCGGGTCTACGACATGATACTAAGGCGCCCTATTCAGACTCGGTTTCCCTGCGGCTCCGTCTCTTCAACTTAACCTCGCATCATATCGTAACTCGCCGGTTCATTCTACAAAAGGCACGCTCTCACCCATTAACGGGCTCGAACTTGTTGTAGGCACACGGTTTCAGGTTCTATTTCACTCCCCTCCCGGGGTGCTTTTCACCTTTCCCTCACGGTACTGGTTCACTATCGGTCACTAGGGAGTATTTAGGGTTGGGAGATGGTCCTCCCAGATTCCGACGGGATTTCACGTGTCCCGCCGTACTCAGGATACTGCTAGGTACAAAGACTATTTTAAATACGAGGCTGTTACTCTCTTTGGCTGATCTTCCCAAATCATTCTTCTATAATCTTTGAGTCCACATTGCAGTCCTACAACCCCGAAGAGTAAACTCTTCGGTTTGCCCTCCTGCCGTTTCGCTCGCCGCTACTAAGGCAATCGCTTTTGCTTTCTCTTCCTGCAG